>CAVONT010000008.1:0-257917 GCA_963697365.1 uncultured Chloroflexia bacterium | reverse complement strand
GAACCGGTTTCGGCGCCGGAAGCGGCGGTCGTCATCGGCATCAATCAGGTGGGACTGTTTCGCCAAGCGGGTGAAGACTTTGCAGTTGGCCCAGGAGTCGGTGAAGCGGCTGAGCGAACTGGCTCAATCGCCGATCCCGGCGGGATTGAAATTCCGGCGCCGCAGAAGCGCGAGTGCCGAAGGAACCGTCTACTACTATCAGCCGGGCAAATTTTGAACACGAAGTTCGCCACAAACGTCGGCCTGTCGGACAATTTCGCCGTGTTCTCACTGTTCCCGCAGCAGACCAAGCGAATGCTGGGGACAACGAAGCTGACGACGCCGGATATCTTGGCGGACGCGAAGAAGCCGCGGGCGTCTGCGGTGCAAATTCAATTCGCCGCGTTCGTGGACGCCGTCGAGTCGTGGATCGAGTACGGCCAACAGGTCTCTGCGGGCGCCGAGTCGGAGGACGCGGACGATATCGAGGAAGAAGAGGAATCGTTCCTCGACCAGCGGCCGTATCTACAACTGCTTCGCGGGCTGAAGTCGATCACTGCGGAGACGACGCTGGAAGAAGGCGTGCTGGTCACGCACGGCGTGTGGCGGATCGGCGAGTAGCTCGCCTCAGCGGAGACGGACGGTTTGGGTATGCGCGGCGGGTTCGCAAACTCGCCGCCTTCTTGCAGCATACCGACGCGGAGTTGATATTCACCCGCGGCGGGCGTCGAAGGCGACGAGGAAGCAGGCCTGTTCGCCCGCGGGAACGGCCCGCTGCAGATAGCGCCTGCCCTCTCGCACCACGGCGCCATCCGCGTTTCGCAGCTCGAATCCGAGGCAGAGACAGTTCTGGCCCGGCAATGTTTGTCGCCAAGTCTCGGCACCCGTGTTCTCGACGTCCGCTTCGAACATCGTGAGCGGCCGCGGCGCGAAGGAGAATAGCCCCGCGGTTTGCAGATGCTGCGGCTCGACGGGTTGCAGCCGAACGCGGCCGCGAATGTCGTCGATCTGTCCCGCCGCGGCGGGCAGCGGCGGTTCGAGAAACCGCGGGTTGACGAGGTCGGCGGCGTGCAACGTCACCGGCGTGATGTTCGGATCGACCTGCCGATAGTTTTTCTTATAGCCGCAGTGAACACCCATCAGCAGGTTCGCGACGAGCACCGTCTTGAGCACGGCGCCTCGGTCATAACTTGTCAGCAACATCGCAATAATCAGCACGGAGCCGGCGGCCTTCAGATAGCCGTTCGCATCCGCCCAAACGATGTCGCCGGTCGCCGCGACCAGCACGATATAGGGAATCGCCGCGGCAAAGACCGATGACTTTCGCCAATTCCACACCGCGAACGCCAGCGTGGCGAGGAGCGTCACGAGGGTGATCGACTTGTAGATGATCTCATACTTGGCGCCTTGCTGGATCGCGACGGCCAACAGGCGAAAGGCGGAGAAGAACGGCCAATCGACCAATCCGCCGAAGGGCACGCTCTTCGCCGCGAGGCCGACAGCGGCAGATTCAAGCGTTCGGCGATGTACCACGCCCAGCCGAGCACGACGACGCCGGGAATCGCCGCGACCGCGGCTTGCACGGTTCGCGAGCGATTCGTCCGCCACGGCACACGGCCCAGGCACGTTAGGCCGAAGACCGCGGCGGTGAAGACCGCGTAACCTTCGCGACAGAGCAGCAGCAACGAGGCGACGACTGCGTAACACGCGAGGTTTCCCCGCTGCAACGCCGCGATCGTGACGATGAACGGCGCATCCGCGGGCGCATCGGGCAGGCCGCGAAACCGACCAAATCACCCCGCCGGAGAGCAGCCACACGCACGTCATCCACGGCGAAAGGCCGTTCTGGCGCAACAGCCACGCCAACACGCCGCAGCCGAGCGCGGCGAGCGCGAACTTGATCGTCTGGTACCACTGCGGCGGCGTGACGGAGTAGCCGGCCGCCCGCGAAGTGCAATACGCCAGCAGCGGCGGCAGGTTGCGGCGCTGATAACGATAGCTCGGATTATCGAGATGCTTGGCGCCGTCGCCGAGCAGGAACGGATGGTTCGATTGGTGATAGTAAAACTGCCCGTCCCAGCCGTGGCTGGGCAGATCGTAAATCGGGACGACACCCGCGGACGGTCGCTTCCGGCAGTCCGAACGCCGTCGACATCATGAATGGGCCGGAACTGATTCCGAAGAAGAAGCGATCGGTGAACCAGCCGTACGTGACAGGCAGCGAAGGAGACGGAGGATGCCGCTGCCAACGCCGATTCGCACCGCGGGCGACAGGCGCCGCAGGTGGCAGAACCGTCCCGTGTATCCCATGGCCAACGACTCCGAAAGATTAAGCCGCACCGCACCGTTCGGCCGCCGGCACCGCGTGCCGCAAAGGCGTAGAGCGTGCGGGCATACTCCCGCCAATCGGGCCATTCCGCCGCGGCCGCTTCCGCCCGCAGCCGCTGCAGCAGCTCGGCATCCTGCCCCAGGGCAACGATCGCGTCCGCGATCGCGGTTTGCCGGATTCGGGATCAACACACACGCAGCCGCCCAGCTTCTCCGCGATCTCTTGCATGCAACCGCGAGCGCTGGTGATGCACGGAATGCCTTTCACCACCGACTCAACGATCGGCAGGCCGAAGCCTTCCACCAACGAACAGAACACGGTGAACGAACTTTGAGCGTAGAGGCTGGACTCTTCCTCGCCGACCGAACGCCGGAGTTCGACCTGCATGCCGCGAGCTTGAAAGTACGCTAGTTCTTCCGAAAACTCTTCGGACATCTTATTGAGGTTGCCGGCAAAGACGCCGCGAAAGCGATAGCCGCGATTCTGGGCGGCGACCATCGCCCGCCGCGCAGAACTTGATTCTTCGAACTTGATGGAACCGACGGCCAGCACCGTCGGCAGTTCGCCCGCGGCTGCGGCGGGCGTTTCCGCCGCAAGAGTCGAAATCGCCGCCCAAGTAATGGGTTTCCACCAACGGCGGCGGACGATCGCGGTCGATCAGCGGCAGGATATCGCGACCACGTCCTGTTCGACAGCCCGACTGATGCATGAGATGCGATCGACGGTCCGCAGCAAAGTCAAATAGTGCGAGAAACCCGTCCGACGACTCACACACTTCCGGATGCAAGAGCGGGATGAAATCGTAGACAACCATCGAGGCCGAGACGGGCGTGTGCGTCAGCAACGGATTCATCCGTTCCAAACGCCGGACATCCGCAATGACCTCGGGCAACAGCAGCCGATGGTTCCACAGAAAGGGAACGGTGGTCACGCCACCTTCGGTTTCGCGAGCGTCTTCAAGTTCGATCGCTTGCTGCGATTTCGCCCGGCGTCGCACCACGCTTTCGCGAAACCGCACACGACTGACTCAGTCGTTTGCTGACGAATCGTTGGAAAATTCCTTTGAGCGGCGAGAACTTTTCGTTGAAACTTCGTGAGGTCAACTTCCGCGGCCGTTCCCAATGGAACAGCAGTTCGGCCGCTTTGCCGCGGATGCCGAGCAGGCGGTAGTTCAACTTGGGGTCGAATCCGACCAGCCGATGTTCCAAGCCCTCGTCGGCCGTGCGGCGGCAGACGGACCACGCGTTGAATGCCCGTATTGTGCATAGGTGAGCGTGTGGGAGACGTCGATCAGCAGCACAGATTGCGGCGGCGATTCGAAGCAAATGTCGGCTTGCCCGCCGTGCGTGAACTCGTGACTGTCCAAACATCCGCCGCACTTGGTCCAGGGAATCGGCATGCCAGTTCCAAACCGCCGTCTCGATTTCCCGCGTGGTTGGAAGCCGGGCGAGGAACAGTTGATACAGCACATACACGCCCCGCTCGCGCGGCGGCGTCTCGCGCAGCAGGCCGAGGAACCGCTCGCGGCGCTGGGAATCGTGCGGAATCGCCGCCCCCAAGCACTGGCAGATCACGTCCAGCCGCTGGTCGAGGCCGGCGGTTTTCTCAGGCGGATGCGGTTGCGGCGGGAGTGTCAGTCATGGTGAGTTCTGAGTGAGGCGTCAGGCCGCGGCGACGGTTCGGCGGTCCGCTTCGGCGACGGCCGGCGAGGCGAATTCACGCACGGCGCAGGCGTAGTCCCGCCAAGTCGGCCAAGTCGACTGCCGAGCCTCGGCCCGCAATCGCTCCAAGCGGGGACACGGACGGGCGTGGGTCGTCGTCGACAAGGACGATCCCGGCGTGCCGACGGATCTGCTCGAGCTCGCCCTCGGCGACGGCTGGCGTTGAGTAGCCGTGAGATCACTTCGGCGCGGAGGGCGGAAGCTTGTCGTTCTGGACACAGGACGACAAATCGAAGAACAAGAACTCGAGCGCCTTCTGCTGGGCGTTCAGCGCGCCGGGCCCGATCACACACTTGTCGATCTCCTTCGGGCCGCCGTCGTCGGTGATGTGCACGTCGCTGAACACGGCGCGGCCGCACTGCTCCTCGGCCTTTGCAGAGAGCGGGGTGTTGAAGCTGAAGTACTTGGGCATGTTCTGGCTGCTGATCCAGGTGACGGCCTGGGAGCCGACCGCGGTCGCCGACGCCCTGACGCCGTTCAGCTTGATTTCGCCGAGCGTGGTCGACGCGGCAACCGCCTTGAGCCACTGCGCGAACTTCTCGCCCTTCGGGAACGACATGTTCACCTCGTAGGGGTTTGCGGAGCTGTCCCCGAGACCCACGTGGCGATGTCCTTGAACTCCTGCTGCGGCGAGTCCTTGAACCACACGTAGTGGTAGTGCGTGGCGAAGACTCGACCGCCCGCGTTCAAGTAGTCGTAGACCGATTGCCTCGCGCCAGGGTCGGTGCCGTCCTTGTTCGCGAGCGTCTCTTCGCCCTCGCAGGAGAGCATCAGGAGATCGTATTTCTGAACTGCGCGGCGTCGTTCCAGAACACCTGCGCCGGCGATCGAGCCCACCGCCAACGCCTTGGAAGAGGTGGATATGGCCGGTTCCACCGTGTCCGTCGACGAACTCGCTGTCGTCGACGCCGACGCCTCGGAGGAGGCACTCGAGTGCGTCGGCGCCGCCGGTCGTGACTGCGACCTGCGGCATGTCGCCTTCGCTTCCGTTCCGCGGCAGCGTCAACGCCTTGTCCGGGACGACGTTCTCCGCGCACTTCTCTTGGACGTCGACCTTCAGCTTCCGGCGCCACTTGCCGACCTGGACGACGACCGGCACGTCGTTGTCGACGGGGACGTTGCGAGCGAGACTCGCCGTTCTCGTCCGTCAGGGCACTGGCGAGCGGATTGACGACGACGCTCGCGCAGGTCTCGCACTGATCCCGGACGCGGTCGAGTCCGAAAGCGGCGGAAGCGGCCCGTTCGGATCGGGGCCGCCAGGGATGTACACCTGCACGTTGTAGAGAGGGTTCGCCCCAGCGGGGTCGTAGACCTTGCCGCGGAGCGTCGTCGTCACGCCGTTGTCGCACGCGACGCGCTTGCACTCGAGCCCCGGACACGGCGCTGGCGCGTTCGTGAACCCGGGCCCGCCTTCGGCCCCTGCGTCCTCGCCCTCGACGAAGCCGTTCCTCCGGTCACCGCTGCCGCACGCGACGAAGAGACTCGTCGCGAGCGCCAGCGCGAACACAACCGGACCGCCGTGGCGCATCGATCACTTCGGCGGCGTCGGCGGGACCTTGTCGTCCGGCACGCACGAGGAGAGGTCGAAGAAGAGGAACTCGATCGCCTTCTGCTGCGCGTTGAGTCCGCCCGAGCCGAGCGCGCACTCGGCCGATGGAGCGTCGGGCCGCCGGCGTCCGATGAGGTGGAGGTCGCGTGTAGACCGCGCGACCGCACTGATCCTCGGGCGCCGGCGCAGATCGGCGTGTTGAACGAGAAGTACTTCGGACCGCGTTGTCGCCCTTCTGATCCAGCGATGCGCCGGCGCGTTCACGCTCGAGACGCGAGTTGGTCACGTCCGTTCAGCTAGATCGTGCCCGAGCGTCGACGACGCGTCGATCTCGTTGCAGCCACTCGGCGAACTTCTCGCCCTTCGGGAAGGTCTGGTCGACGTCGTAGGCGCCGGAGCCGCCGCCGCTGGCTCCCATTGCGCGACCTGCTTGAACTCGTCCTGCGGCGAGTCCTTGAACCACGTGTAGTGGTAGTGCGTCGCGAAGACCTTGCCGCCCGCGTTGAGGTAGTCGTACATCGACGCGCGCGCGCCGGGACGTCGGTCGCCGCCCTTGTTCTCGTTGTTCTCGCTGCCCTCGCACGAGAGCATGACCATGTCGTACTTCGCGCAGCTTGCGCGGGTCGTTCCAGAAGTCTTGCCGCCGGCGTTCGCCGAGTGCCGCCCCGCCGGCGCCCTGTGAAGCACGTGGACGTGGCCGCGTCGGATGTCCGTGTGCCGCTCGGCACGAACTCCTTGTCGTCGATGCCGATGCCGCGGAGGAGGCACTCGAGCGCGTCGCAGCCGCCGCGTCGTGACCGCGATCTGCGGCATGTCGCCTTCGGTGCCGTTCTTCGGAAGACGGAGCTCGCGGTCCGGGACCTCGTTCTCCTCGCACTTCTTCGTGACGTCGACGTTCAGCTGGCGGCGCCACTTGCCGACCTGGATGACGATCGGGACGTCCTTGTCGACCGGCACGTCCTCGAGCGTCGAACTCACCCTTCGTGTTCGTGAGCGTGCTGACCATCGGGTTGAGCGACGACGCTCGCGCAGGTCTCGCACGCTGATGCCGTCGGCTCCGTCGAGTCCTTCATCGGCGGGAGCTCGGCATCGCGGTTCGGTGCCGCCCGGGATGTAGACCATGACGTTGTAGAGCGCGTTCGCGCCGGCCGGGTCGTAGACCTTGCCCGTGATGGTCGTCGTCGTCGCCGTCGTCGCACTTCGACGCGCTTGCAGTCGAGCCCTGCGCACGGCGTGACGCCGGGCGTGAAGCCCTGCCCCGTCTCCGGCCCGGCATCGCTTCTCCGTCTCTTCGAACCCGCTACGGCGGGATCTCCCCGCCACAGGCCGCGAAGAGCAGGGTGGCAAACGGCACGACGACGGCGATAGTGGTGCGGTGGCGCATAAGGCTTGCTCCTTATCTACCGCGGGAGGAGGCTCCCGGGAAGCGCCGGGTGTATTGATGTGTAGCGGGCGAACGCGCAAGGATTTGCCTCACCACCCGGGGTCACCGGGTGTCGTCGTCCCGGCGGCAGGTCCTCCTCGGCCTGGGCGCCAGCGTGGCCGGCGCGCGTCGGCGCCACGAACCGCCGAAGTGCGCGAGGATATTCGAGAAACCTCCGCGTGCTCGACCTCCACGAGGGCGGCCGGCGGTTTCTCCTCGTCCTGCCGCGCTTCCTCCAGCCCGAACAGCGCCTTCCCGTCGCCGTCCTCCTCCACGGCCTCGGCGAGACCGGCGACGAGCGCCTCGGCGCCTACGCCTGGCTCGACCGTTACGGCCTCGGGAGCGCCTGGCAGCGACTGAAGCGCGCTCCGATCGAGCGAACCAGCCCCCGCGGCGAGTGGACGGACGAGCGGCTCACCGAGGTGAACACCGAGCTCGCCGAGCGCCCCTTCCGCGGCATGGCCCTCGCCGCCGTTCATGCCGAACCCACGCGGCGTGGCCGATCTCGACGCGTACGCGACGTGGATCGACGAAGTGCTCCTGCCGCGCGTCCGCAAGGAGACGCAGGACGCTCGCGGGGGCCGACCAGACGTACCTCTGCGGCGTCTCGCTCGGCGGCTACGTCGCGCTCGAGATGCTCGTGCGTCTCCCTCGCGTCTTCGGCGCGTGGGCCGGCGTGCAGACGCGCGATCGGCGCATTCGCGGCCCCGGGCTACGCCGCGAGGATCGCCGCCGAGCCGCGGCCGATGCTCCTCCTCACGAGCACGGGCGATCCCTGGAGGCTCGAGCGAGGCGCTCTCGGCCGCGCTCGGAAAGCGCCGTCGCGCACGATCTTCGTGTGGTCCCCGGGCCGCACGATCAGCCCTGGCTGCGCGAGGCGGGAGCGATCGAGCTCCTTCTCTGGCTCGATCGCATCGGATGACGCGCCGCGCCAGCCGACCCTACCGCGTCACCGGAGCTCGGCCGTCATCTCGAGCATCGTCGTCCGGAAGCCGAGCGCGCGCGAACAGCCGCTGCGCGGCCTCGTTCTGGACCGCGGTGAGCAGGACGACCCGCGGAGCGCCCTTCTTCGCGCAGCCGGCGCATGGCCTCCCGGAGGAGGGCCTCGCCCACGCCGCTGCCGCGCGCGCTCTCGTCGACGTAGATGTCGTGCAGCTTGCCGCACGCGTCGAGGAGCTCGTTGTAGCTCCGCGGCTCGAGCCTCCCGTAGGCGTAGCCGACGATCGGCGCCGTCGCGACCTCGGCGACGACGAGGACGACGTCCTCGCTCTCGAGCTCGGAAGCGAAGTAGCGCGCGTAGCCCGCCTCGGGGTGTTCGAGGTGGAGGAACCGCTCGGGATCGAAGGCGTGGTGCATGCGCACGAGGCGCCCGGCGAGCTTCGCGACCGCCTCGGAGA
Organism: uncultured Chloroflexia bacterium; assembly: GCA_963697365.1. Classification (GTDB taxonomy): domain Bacteria; phylum Chloroflexota; class Limnocylindria; order Limnocylindrales; family CSP1-4; genus CAIXZV01. The sequence continues at coordinate 249,519 of CAVONT010000008.1, read as the reverse complement.
TCGCCGAGCGTGCATCGTTCGCACCCGGACGTCGGCCACGGCCTCACGCTACAGCGCCCACGACGCGACGTCAAGTCGGTCGGATAGAGTCTAATCGGTCGCCCGTCATGCCGGAGCTCCCCGACGTCGACGTCTACGTCGAGCACATCGCGCCCGAGACGGTGGGTCGCACGCTCGAACGCGTCCGCCTCGCGAGCCCGTTCGTCCTTCGCACCGCCGAGCCGCCGCTCGCTTCGGTCAACGGTCGCGAGGTCGCGCGAGTCTCGCGGGTCGGCAAGCGCATCGTCCTCGGGCGCTCGGCGACGCTCTCACCTCGTCATTCACCTCATGGTCGCGGGAGGTTCAAGTGGAAGCCGCCCGGCGCGCCGATTCCGGGAAAGCTCGGGCTCGCCGCGTTCGACTTCGACGACGCGGGGACGCTCATCCTCACCGAGGCGAGCACGAAGAAGCGCGCGAGCATCCACCTCGTGCGCGACGCCGGCCTCGCCGGCGCTCGATCCCGGCGGGCTCGAGGTCCTCGGCTCGAGCGTCGACGGCCTTCGCCGAGCGGCTCCGAAGCGAGAACCACACGCTGAAGCGCGCGCTCACCGATCCGCATCTCTTCAGCGGGATCGCCGGATCACCCGGGCGCGACCGCTGGCACGCGCTGCCCGGATCTCCTCGGCCGCTGCCGCCTCCACGCAGCCGCCGGACACGGACCCGGCGATCCGGCCATCATCGGCGACCAGCAGGACGGCCCCCTCCGGTCGTGGAGCACTGCCGAACGTCCGGATCACGATCGCACGCCCGACACCGGCACCCTCGGCACGCCAGCCGTCGAGGATGTCGAGGAGCTCCTGCATCGCGTGATCCCTTTCCTAGCGCAGCGGCCGGGCCTGGTCGGCCGCGACCTTGTCCGAGCCCAGGGCTCGCGGTGCTGCGGCCTCGGGGGCGACCAGCCCCAGCGACGGGGTGACCGTGGTCGCGTGGGTCACCGCGGCCCCCCGTCGGGACGAGCCCTGCGAGGCACCCGCGAGCACCTCCCCCAGACGCTCGAGCGACGCGAGGGTTCCGGCGGGCAGGAAGTCGTCGATGAACGGGTACGCGGCCTTCATGCCCGCCGCGAGCGGCTGGTAGCCGGGCGACGAGGCGAGCGGGTTCAGCCAGACCAGGCGGTGGCAGTTGCGGCGCAGCCGCGCGGTCTCGGCAGCGACCAGCGCAGGATCGCCCCGGTCCCAGCCGTCGGACACGATGATGACCACGCCCGACGAGCGCAGCGTCCGCCGCGCCCACTGGCGGTTGAACTGCCGGAAGGACTCGCCGATGCGCGTGCCGCCCGCCCAGTCGGTGACCGTGTCGGCCACGCGCGCGAGGGCACGGTCGCGGTCCCGATCCTTCATCAGGCGGGTCACCCGTGTCAGGCGCGTGCCGAACACGAACGACTCGGTGCGGACCTCGTTGGTCCGTGCGAGCGCCTGGGCGAAGCGGAGGAGGAGGCGGGAGTGGCGCTCCATGGAGCCGCTGATGTCGCAGATCACGACGAGCTGGCGCGGCTCGCGGACCTGGCGCCGCCAGACCCACTCCGTCAGCTCCCCCGTGGCCAGGTTGCGCCGGAACATCGCCCTCGGCGCGAGGCGCCGGCCGTGCGGGTGGAGCTCGTGGCGGCGGGTCCGGCGCCGCTCCAGCCTCGGGCGCAGCAGGTCCACGAAGCGCTCGGCGTCGCGCAGCTCGGCGGCGGTCATGCGGTCGAAGTCGCGATGGCGCAGCACATCCCCCCGGGACCAGGCATCGGGGGAGATCGTCTCGCCCTCGATCTCGCCGCCCTCCTCGGCATCACCCGCGAGTTGGACGCCCATCGTGGCCAGCTCGGTGAGCGTGGCGCCCGTGCCCTCGGCCAGCTCCTCGCTCGCTCCCGGCTCGCCCTCGTCGCGGTCGGCATCGGGAACGGCCTCGAGTCGATCCGGGTTCGCGAGCGTGCGGCCGCGCCGGCGCCAGAACTGGGCAAAGACGCGGTCGTAGACCTCGCGGTCGTCCTTGCGCCGCACGAACATGGCGGCACCGGCATCGCGGACCTGCTCCCGGCGGCCCATGTCGACAAGGGTGAGCGCCCGGGCGAAGTCGATGGCGGCACCCAGGTCGACCTGGAGCCCGGCAGACCGGAGCGCGCGCCCGAAGCCCACCGCCTCGGCCAGCAGGCGCCGGCCGTCGATGGACTCGCCGGTGTCAGCGACCAGGATGGGGGACACGTGGGGACCGGGCATGTGGGCACTGTGCCACGCTTCGCGCCCGGGTGTCGCCCGGGCGTCAGTCCGGCAAGACGCGGAACCCGAGGGCGACCGCATTGGACCGTACGCGCTCGTCGAGACTCAGGACCTCGAGCTCCGGCACGGACGCCGCCACGACGATGGCGGTTGCAAGGTGGATGGCGTCCAGCGACCTGATGGTGTCATCAGGAAAGGACGCCCTGGCACGGTCGACCACGCTCCCGGCGATCGGCTCGACAGCCCAGCCGACCGCCACGGTGGCGAGCAGCGCGCGGAGGACCTCTGTGCCGGTCGACCTCCCCGGCTGGTGTCGGGCGAGCCTCAGGAGGGTTCGATCACATTCGATCAGGGTCAGGTGCGACAGGACGACACGCGCCGGGGGACGGAGGAACGGCGCGACTCGCGCACCGCCCGGTTCGTTCAGAAGCCATGCGAGGACCGCACTGGTCTCCTGCGTACACGGTCATCGATCACCGCGCTGTTGGTCGATGAGGTCCTGGACCGTCAGGCCGCCGAGGTCGATCTTGGGCCGAGCCTCGTCGAACACGGCCGGGTCAACCGTGGCCGTCGGCAAGCGCAGACCATCACGCCGGGCGAGCTCGAGAAAGCCGGGGTGCATGCCCGGGTACACGGCCTGCCCGGGCGGCCTGAGCTCCGCCACGATGCGCCCGCGATCCGTGACGATGACGACGTCGCCCGCCTCCACCTTGCGGACGTACGCGCTGAGGTGGTTCTTCAACTCCCGAATGCCAACGGTCTCCATCGCTGCAATGTAGCCACATGTGGCTACATTGTCAACGACGGCACCATGCGTACTCGGCAGATCTATGAGCGCCACGTCAGGCCTGTGAGGCAGCCTCGGCGAGGTACTGGCGGGCGGTCGCCCCGCGGACCTGGCGGATGTCCTCCTGGTACTTGAGCAGGACGCCGAGCGTCTCGTCCACGCGATCCGGCTCGAGCTCGGCCGCGCGCCGAGGGCGAGCAGCGCCGCCGCCCAGTCGAGCGTCTCGGCGATGCCGGGCGCCTTGGTGAGGTCCGCCGTCCGCAGCCGCTGCACGAAGGCGACGACCTCGCGCGCCAGCGCGTCGGGCACGTCCGGGACCGCGCCTGGCACGATCGCGAGCTCCCTGGCCGCCGTCGGATAGTCGATCCAGTGGTAGAGGCAGCGCCGCTTGAGCGCGTCGTGCACCTCGCGCGTCCGGTTGCTGGTCAGGATGACGCGCGGCGGCCGCTCGCGCCCGGATCGTGCCGATCTCGGGGATGGTGACCTGGAAGTCGCTCAGGATCTCGAGCAGGAAGGCCTCGAACTCCTCGTCGGCGCGGTCGACCTCGTCGATCAGCAGCACCGGCGGCGGCGCCGTCGCGGCCTCCAGCGCCTGCAGCAGCGGGCGCCGGATGCAGGAACTCCTCGCTGAAGATGTCGCGGGCGGCCGCCTGTCGGCCTCGCCGCGCGCCTCGAGCAGCCGGATCTCCAGCATCTGGCGCGGGTAGTCCCACTCGTACACCGCGGTGTTGACGTCGAGGCCCTCGTAGCACTGGAGCCGGATCAGCTCGGCGCCCGAGCACGGCGGCCAGCGACCTTGGCCACCTCGGTCTTGCCCACGCCGGCCTCGCCCTCGAGCAGCAGCGGGCGGCCGAGCGCCAGCGAGAGGAAGACGGCGGTGGCGAGGTCGCGGTCGGCGACGTACCCGTGGTGGCGGAAGACCTCCGTGATGCCCGCGATGGAACGTGTCGCCTCGGAACGGTCGGCGCGGGCCTCGGTGCGGGATGCGGCGGCGGCCGCGGCGGTCTCAGGCTGGTCGGAGGTCATGCGCCCGATGCTACACCGGGCGCCGGATCAGGGGACCGGCGGGAGGCTGGGATCGGGTGCGACGCTCGGGGGCGGGACCGGCGTGGGGCTCTCGCCGGTGAGGTCACCACTCGGGCTCGCAGAGGGCTGCGGGATGGCGATGGACACGATCCGGCTGCGGCGCAACACCGTGCCGTTGCCACGCAGGGCCAGCACCTGCACCTTGAGCTCCACGACCGTCGGCAGCAGGAATGCAGCCATGAGGACGCCGCCGAGCAGCGTGGTGAGCCGGGTGCGACGCACTCATGACAACGCGTATCCGGCTCGCCGATTACACCTGGGGTGGAGGTGCTGACTAGTCCGTCCTGCTGCGATTGGCCGGGACCATCGGGTGAGTCCGGCGCGTCCTGGCACCACCGACACTCCGGACCGAAGGCGCCGCACGTGGCGCCCGTGGACATCATCTGGAGGTCATCGCACAGTGCGCAGTCAGTTCATCGGCCGCAAGCGGACGTCGGCCGCGCTCGGCATCCTCCTCTCGCTCGCCGTCGCGGGCGGCGCGTTCGCCTACTGGACGATCAGCGGATCCGGCACGGGCTCGGCCTCGGCCGGCACCGTCAGCGCGGTCACCGTCAACCAGCTCAGCACGGTCAACGGGTTGTACCCCGGTGGGCCCGCACAGGATCTCGACGGCGACTTCAACAACCCGAACGCCAGCGAGGTCTGGGTGAGCTCGGTCACCGCGACCGTGTCGGCGGTTACGTCGGCGGGCGTCGTCGGCAAGCCTGCCTGCGCTGTGTCCGACTTCTCGATCGGCGGCACGGCGGCCGTCAACGCCGAGATCCCCAACGGGAACGGTGTCGGCGCGTGGTCCGGTCTGACCGTGCGAATGGTTGACAACGACGCCAACCAGGACAACTGCAAGAACGCCTCGGTGACCATCAGCTACACGGCCAACCCCTAGTCCCTCAGGCGTTGCGGGGGCGGACGAGCTGATCGCCCGCCCCGGCCGCGCGCTTCCCCAGCCTGATCCACGGCGAGCGGAGCGGACGATGGAGACTCCCGAAATGCCCGAGGCCGTGGCTGCGGCTGCGGCTGCAGCGGGCGGAGACGACACCGCCAGGCGCCGTCGACGCAGGGTGCGCCTTCTGCTCGCCCTCAACTTCGCTCTCCTCCTCCTGCTGCTGCAGCTCACCGCCAGCGTCTTCAGGAGCCCGGGCCAGGGCACGTCCGCCATCACCTCCGCCTTCGCCGGCCTGGTTGCCGACGCGGGTGAGGACTTCGTGATCTCGGGCACCGTCACCGCCTTCCCCACCTGCACGGATCCCGCCGCCCTGCTGCCGGGACTCGACCGCTGCCTCGCCTACACGGTCCGCAACCCCAGGTCGGCGCCGATCAACGTGACGGCGATCTCCATCTCGAAGGTCGATGGACCAGCAACGTGCCCGGGTGACAACCTGGACGTGGAGCGCGCGGTGTTCAGCGGCGAGCTCGACGTGCCCGCGGGCGCAACCGTCGTCGTGCCCGGCGTCCCGATCGCGCTCCGTGCGGCGGCCGCGAACCAGGACGGCTGCAGGGGTGCGACCTTCACCTTCGCCTTCACGGGTACCGCCCTCAACGGGTCGGGTGCGCCGTGATCCACCGCCGCCTCGCCCGCCTCCCGATCGCAGCCCTGTTCGCAGCCGAGCTCGCCGCCGCGAGCGCGGCGTTTGTGCTCGGCTACTGGGTTGCAGGTGGCGTCGGCGTCGGCTCCGTCGCGGCAGCGAGCCTGAACGCCCCGACGGCCGTCGTGGCGACGACCCCGAATCCGGCGGCGCGGGCGATCCACGTCACCTGGTCCGCGCAGCCGGCGCCCGACGGCACGAACCCCACCGGCTTCTACGTGGAACGCGTCAGTGGCGGAACGTCCCAGCCCGGCATGCGGGACATCGCCGGCCGCGCTCCTGCCCGGGACGGCGACGGCGTGCGTCGACGCCGGTCTCGCGTCAGGAACGTACAGGTATGTCGTCACGAGCGTGTTCCGGTCCTGGACGGCGTCTGGCTCGCCCAGCGATCCGGTCACGATCGCCGCGCCCGAGCTGGCCGGCTTCACGGTTGTCCCGTCCACGACCAGTACCACGGCAGGGTCGCCGCTCGCGCTGACCGTGACCGCGTTCGACCAGTACGGCGCCGTCCTCACGGGCTACGACGGGGCCCAGTGCGTGACCCTCAGCGGACCGGGTGCGAGCCCCAGCGGCGCGACGCCGTCCTACCCGGCCGCAGGCGGTTGTGGATCGGGCAGCAGCGTGTCGTTCGCGGCCGGTGTCGCAGCGATCGCGGTCACGCTGGTCGACGCCGAGACCACGAGCATCACCGTCACCGACAACGCGACATCACAGACGGGCACCTCGTCGGCCATCACGATTGGCCACGGCCCAGCCGCCCGGATCGCATTCACCCGCCAGCCGTCCACGCCGACCACCGCGGGCAGCGCCTTCGCGACCCAGCCCAGGGTCGCGGTGCAGGACGCGTACGGCAACGCCGCAACCGCCGACACCAGCACCGTGACCCTTGCGGTGACCGGCGGCGGCGCGTCCGTCACCGGCTGCACGGCCAATCCCCTGCCGGCCGCCGCCGGGATCGCCTCCTTCTCAGGCTGCCGGGTCACCAGAGCCGGCACGTGGACCCTGGCCGCGACCGCGGGATCCCTCGCAGCGGCAGCGAGCGCCGACTTCACGATCACGGCGGCAGGAGCGGCGACGATCGCCGCCGAATTCAGGCTCCGGCCAGTCGGCCACCGTCGGCACCGCGTTCGCGAACCCGCTGGTCGCCCTCGTCAGCGACGCCTTCGGCAACCCCGTCGCCGGGACCACGGTGACCTTCACCGCGCCGGGATCCGGGGCGACTGGGACGTTCCCCGGGCCCGCCGCCACCGTGACCGCGACCACCTCAGGCGCGGGCCTCGCGCCGGCGCCGACGCTGACGGCATCGATCACCGCGGGCGCCTTCTCGGTGGTGGCATCCGCGAGCGGCACGGGCACCGTGAGCTTCGCGCTGACCGGCACACCCGGTCCCGCCGCAACGCTCAGCTTCACGCAGCAGCCGAGTCCGACCGCCACTGCGGGCACCGCCTTCGCGATGCAGCCCGTGATCACGGTCCAGGACGCATTCGGCAACACCGCCACCTCCAGCACCAGCACCGTCACCCTGGTCTCGGCCGGGGCGGGGCTGACCTGCACGGCCAACCCGCTGAGCGCCGTGGCCGGCGTCGCCACGTTCTCCGGCTGCGCGATGACGGCCGCCGGCAGCTGGCAGCTCACCGCGACCACAGGCCCGCTGGTCCAGGCCACCTCGTCGGCCGTCACGGTCGGTCCGGGACCTGCCACCCGGCTGGCCTTCACGCAGCAGCCGTCGAGCGCCGTCCAGAACACCGCATTCCCGAGCCAGCCCGCCGTTGGCGTCACCGATGCCTTCGGGAACGCCGTCACGAGCCCGGCGGCTTCGATCAGGCTTGACATCACGCCGCTCAGCGGCACCTCCGGAGCTGTCCTCACGTGCGCCACCAACCCCGTGTCGACGACCAGTGGCGTCGCCTCGTTCGCGGGCTGTCGGATCGACCGCGTGGGCACGAACTACCGGCTGCGTGCGACAGGCGGCGGCTACACACCCGCCGACAGCATCCAGTTCAACATCGGCAACGGGACGTCCACGGTGACGGAGGTCGCGAGTGGCTCTGGCCAGTCCGCGACGGTGAACACGGCGTTCGCATTCCCCCTCGTCGCCCGGGTCATGGACGGGTACGGCAGCCCGGTACCGGGCGTCATCGTGACCTTCACGGCACCCGCATCCAGTGCCTCGGGACGGTTCCCCGGCGCCAGCACCACCGCCACTGCCACCACCGATGCTTCGGGCCTGGCAACGGCGTCGACCTTCACCGCGACCACGACCGCCGGAACGTACGCTGTGACGGCGGCCGCCGCCGGGACGACCAGCGCGAGCTTCGCCTTGACGAACGTCCCGGCCGCGGGGGCCAGGCTCGTGTTCACGAGGCAGCCGTCAGCGACCACGGTGGCCGGGAACGCGTTCGAGACACAGCCGGTGGTGACGATCCAGGACGCCTTCGGGAACACGGCGACCGGCGATACCAGCGGGGTGACCCTCAACGTCACCGGCGGCAGCGCGTCCATCGGCTGCACGGCCAACCCGGCGAGCGCGGTGGCGGGTGTCGCGACGTTCGCCGGCTGCACGATGACGCGGGCCGGCACGGGCTACAGGCTCACCGCGACCGGCGGCGCGCTCACGGCAGCCACGAGCAACACGTTCGCGATCATCGCGGCGCCGGCGGCCAAACTCACGGTGTCCTCCGGCTCCGGCCAGACCGCGACGGTGAACACCGGCTTCGGCAACCGCCTCGTGGCGCTCGCCACCGACAGCTACGGCAACCCGGTGAGTGGCGTCGCCGTGACGTTCGCCGCCCCGGCCGACCCGGGCGCCGTGTTCGGCGCGTCGGCCACGGCCAACGCGACCACCACCGCCGCGGGTCTGGCAACGTCGAATGCCATCTCGGCCGACACCACGGCTGGCTCCTACCAGGTCACCGCATCGGCAGCAGGCACGAGCTCCGCGGCGTTCGACCTCACCAACACCCCGGGTGCCCCCACGCAGCTGCTCTTCGCGGACGACCCGTCGGGCTCCCTGCCCGACATCGCATTCGGCACGCAGCCCATGGTCGTGATCGCGGACGGCTTCGGCAACACCGTGCCCACGGCCTCCGCGACGGTCACGCTGTCGATCACCGCCGGCACGGGCACGGCGGGTGCCGCCCTGGCCTGTGCGGCCAACCCGCTGGCGACGACATCGGGCGTGGCGTCGTTCGCCGGCTGCAGGGTCAACCTCACCGGCAACGGGTACACGCTCACGGCGACCGGTGGCGGCTACCCGGCCGTCATAAGCGCGCCATTCGACATCACCCCCCAGCTGCGCCCGTCGAGCCTCGCCCTCACCAACGGCGCAGGCCTGACCCGGGGCAGGATGGAGACGGGCGACCGGATGGCGATCCGGTACTCGGGGACGCTCAAGGCCGCCACGATGTGCTCCGACTGGACGAGCGACACCACCGCCTACACCATCGCCGACGGCACGATCACGCTCCAGGGCCGCGGCGCGCCGACCGGGAACGACATGATCACGGTCTCGACCGCCACATCCTGCGGGGGCACGTTCAACCTGGGCTACGTCGACCTGGGGACGACGAGGGCATCGGGCAGGACGTCCACCGTCTACACCTGGAACGCGACCATCGCGTGGGATCCGGCGACCGGGACCCTCACGGTCACGATCGGCACGCTGACCTCCGGATCCACGCCCGCCACGGTGAAGCCCAGCCTCAATGCCCGGTACTACCCCAGCGCGACCCTGACCGATCCGCTGGACGTTGCGATCACGGGCACGGCCCTGTACACCCGCAAGGCCTTCTGAACCTGCCTCACGGCCTCACGGCCTACGCCCGGGACCCGCTTTGGGCATCACGCGCCAGGCCCGCTCGTCGAACCCCGCCGCGACTGCCTCCGTCCGGCCCATGACGGCATACCGTGCCGCTTGAGCAACAGCGTCCAGAGCGGCTCGGGCCTCGACTGGCGTCAGGGTTTCCAGCGACGAAGCGTTTGAGAGGCCCACCCGCGCCAGGCCCCGCCCGCCCATCGAGGCGGCGTACCGGGCGGCCCACACGAGCTGCGCTGACTGGTCCCCCAGCGGCTTCCCCGGCGCGGCGGTCAGGGCGGCGCACACCACGCCACGCGCGCCCGGCAGATCCCGGACCACGTGCCAGTTCTCGGGGCCCGTCACAAGGTCCAGGAGGACCGATGCATACGGAAGGCCGCCGATGGCCCGGCCCCCAAGGCTGGTCGCGTCGCCCCCGGCGATCGACAGCATCACGTGCAGGTCCCTGACATCACCGAGCATCCGCCTATGCGCCTGCACCCACGCGTTCCCGGCAGACTCCGACCGCACGGCGGCCGCTGCCGGCTCCTCGACGACAACGGCGGCACAACCGGCATCGCGCAGCGCGTCAAGCTCCCCTGCCAGCAGCTCGGCGAAGGCAAGGGCCCGCCCGGTGACGGCTTCGAGATCGATTGACTCGCCAGACTCCCGAAGGGCGAGCGTGAAGGGACCCGGAATGGCCTGCGCGACGCTCGCCGCGTCGGAAGGGACGCGGTTGGCGGTGTCGAGGAATGCGCGGGCGAGCATCCCGGACGGGCCCGCATCACCCATCGAGGCGGCTTCAAGCAGCGCCGCGACCGGATCGGGCCAGCGCACGTGACCGTCAGTGAGGAGCTCGCACCCAGCATCGAGCTGGGCGGTCAACGCCTCGTCGACGAGCCCGACCAGCGCCACCGCTAGGACTTCGGGTCGCTTCGATCCGTCCGCCACCTCCGCCTCGAGGGCGGTGACATCGATTCCCGATGACAGGACCCGCGGCCAGGGGCCGCGCAGCATGGCGAACACGGCTGCATCGTATCCCCCATCCAACTCGGCGCCGGTGCCGAAGAGGAGGGTGATGAACACCATGCTCGCAGGACCGCAGGCCACGTTCGCTGGTTCGCTGTTCCCCGTGTCCCTCCCCAAGAAGCGACTTCTCGCACCGGTTAGGTATGATCGCGATGCTGGGCGCACGGAGAGTACGGAGGATCGCTTGCGGGAACCGGATGACGCGCAGGCACAGCGGCGCGCGGAGGACGCAGCGCTGCTGGCCCGCATCGTCGACAGGGATGAGCGCGCGGTCGAGGAGCTCTACGCCAGGTACTCGGGACCGCTGTACTCGCTCGCCTATCGGGTCACCGGGGCAGAACGGTTCGCCCAGGACGTGACCCAGGAGGTGTTCATCGCCCTCTGGAAGGACGCGTCGCGGTTCGACCCCTCCCGCGGAGCAGTCGCACCCTGGTTGTTCTCGCTGGCACGCCACAAGGCGATCGACCTCGTGCGCCGCGAGGCGAACGTCCGGAAGCGCACCGCCGAGGTCGATCTCGCCCTCCACGAGGCCGACGACGACGTGGACCACGAGACATGGCTGAACTTCCGCCGCGAGCGCGTCCTCGAGGCGATCGAGGAGCTGACGCCCACCCAGCGGGAGTCACTCGAGCTCGCCTTCTTCCAGGGCCTCACGCATGTCGAGGTGTCCGAGCGCCTCGGCATTCCGCTCGGTACCGCCAAGACCCGCATCCGAAGCGCACTGCTGCGGCTTCGTGACATCCTCGGCGACTCAGTGGCCGAGCATCCGGCAGCGATTGGAGCGGCGGAGGCATGATGCACGCCGAAGCCGACTCCCTCCTTGCAGCCGGCGCCGTCCTCGAAGACCTCACTCCCGAGGAGCAGGCGGAGTACGACGCCCACCGCGCAGCGTGTATCCCCTGCCGGACGCTCGAGGTCGAGCTGGACCACGTGCTTGCCGACCTGTCCCTTGCCGCTCCCGACCGCCTCCCTCCTCCGGACCTGCTGTCCGGCATCATGTCCGCGATCTCGGCGGACGCCGCGATCAGCCGTGCCACTGTTCCCGCCCGTACGTTGGCGCCCGCCACACCCGCGCCCGTCAACGTCCCCGCGGACGACCTTCCGGCGGCGAGCAGCGAGGTGGTCTCCATCGATACCGCCCGTTCCCGACGCTCGCATCGTCTCGCACTTGCCTCGCTCGGCCTCGCCGCCGTCTTCGGCATCGTGGCCGTCGGCCTGAGTGCGAGAGCCGCCGGCCTGCAGCAGGACCTCGACGCCACCACCGCACAGGTCGAGCGCCTCGAGTCGACCCTCGCGAGCGCCGGCGGGGCGATGACCGTGGCGATGGACCCGTCGCACGTGACGGTCGCCCTGCATGCCGAGCCGATCGCCCCCGACGCACAGGCCGCCGTGATGTTCGTCCCCGGCTCGACGTCCTCATGGATCGTCGCCGACCAGCTGCCGGCCACACCCGACGGCCACGGCTACCAGCTCTGGTACGCGGACGCATCCGGCGTCCACGGCCTGCAGACGGTCGCGTTCGACGGGAAGGGAGCGTTCATGGCTCCGATCGAGGCCGATCTTGCCAAGGCCGCGGCGGTGATGATCACCCTCGAGCCGATGGGCGGCGCGACAGGCGAGCCGGGCCCGCAAGTGGTCTTCGGCGAGCTCTGAGGAACCCGTCGCGCCACCTCGACGCCGCTACGCTCCCCAGTAGGCGACGCCCACGGCCCACAGGGCAACGAACGCCAGGCCCAGCAGGACCATCCCGCCGACGCGGATCATGAGCGTCCCGCCCGTGCCGAACACGGGCACCGTCGTGCCAGGGGTGGGCCCGGGCCGGCGCCACAGCGAGCGCATCGTCGGAACCATGGTCGGAGCGAACAGGACGCCGAGCAGGAGGCCGGTCACCAGTCCGCCGGCGTGGGCCCAGTTGTCGATGCCCGGGGCGACGAAGCCGTAGATCAGCGTGATCGCGGCTGCGCCGACCAGCTGGCCGGCGAGCGACCGTGACGCCCGGTCGACCATCGGGCGGTGGACGGCCTCAGCGGCGATCAGGATGCCGAACAGGCCCATGATGGCTCCCGAGGCTCCGACGCTCACCGGCGATCCCGTCCCGAACGCGAACGACATCAGCGATCCGCCGATGGCCGCCACGACGTAGAAGGCGAGGAAGCCCCACCGGCCGTACAACCGCTCCACGAACGGCCCGGCAAGCCACAGGGCGTACATGTTGAAGCCCAGGTGGATCAGCCCGCCGTGGACCAGGGTGACCGTGACCAGGCGCCACAGCTCCCCGACAGCGACCAGTGGCTTGACGAGGGCGAGGATCTCGAACAGCGTGTCGCCGATCTGCGGCGCGAAGTCCACGGCCAGCGATGTCACCACGGTGACCGCGACGACCGCGATGGCGAACGAGAACCCCGCATCTCCTCGGGCCCGGGCGAAGTAGCGCCCGGACGCCCCCTGGTCGCCCAGCTCCTTGCTCAGCCAGCCCATCCGGTTGGCGATCTCAGGCTTGTCCTCGCGCGGGGCGCGACGGTCGGCCTCCTTGTACGCGTCGAGGGCCCCGCGCAGGTTGCCGGCCCGGACCCGTGCTGCAGCCACGTTCCGCCAGGCGGCGTACGTGTACGGGTTCTCCGGCAGCCGGGCGGCCGCCTCCCACTCGGCGAGCGCCTGGGGGTCGTCGTCCAGCCGGTGGAACGCCTCGCCGAGGCCGATCAGCGCCGCCGCGGTCAGGGCCGGGTCGTCGATCCCCACCACGCGCTGGTACAGCCGCGCGGCATCGACGAAGTCGGCCGATGTCATCAACCGCGCCGCGTGCTCCAGTGCAGCCTGCGCCTCGGCATGGCTCAGCGGGCCCTGGCGACCCATCGTCTCCCGGTAGTCGAAGGCTGGCGTCTCGCTCACGGTCCCGAGGTTACCCGAGAAGCTTCGAGCGGGCCGGTGGCCGCGCCGGTGGCCGCGCCGGTGGCCGCGGGTACCGGGTGGCCGCGGGAACGCCTAGACTCCTCGGCATGTGCGGTCGGTTCACCCAGCAGCGCCCGACGTCGGAGATCGCGGCCATCTTCGACGCCGAGGATCTCGCCCAGGATGCGGGCGGCCACTTCAACGTCGCCCCCACTGATCCGGCCGCCGTGGTCGTGCAGCGCGAGGACCGACGGGCCGTCGTTCGCTACCAGTGGGGCTTCCAGCCGTCATGGGCGACGGCCGGCAAGGACGGACGGCCGCCGCAACGCCCCTTCAACGCCCGCGCGGAGTCCCTATCGACCAGCGGCCTCTTCCGCGAAGCGTTCCGCCGCCGCCGCTGCCTCGTCCCCGTGGACGGTTTCTACGAATGGCGCCGCGAGGGCAAGCTCAAGGTCCCGATGCGGATCCACGACCCGGCGGCGGGTATCCTCGCGCTGGCAGGCCTGTGGACGGGTCGCCAGGACGAGGCGTCCGGCGAGTGGATCCGCAGCTTCACCATCGTCACGACCCGGCCCAACGAGTTCATGACCCCCATCCACGACCGGATGCCCGTCGTGATCCCGCCGGACTCCTGGGAGCTCTGGCTCGATCCAACACCCAAGGACGCCGGCGAGCTGCGCGCCCTCCTGGAGCCAAGCGAGGCACTCGGCCTTGCCGCGTACGGGGTAGGGACCCTGGTGAACAACGCCCGCAACGACGGCCCGGCGCTGATCCTCCCCGCGGATGCGACGCCTGCCGCTGGACCGCTGGCCAGCCCTCCCGGGGACGACCTGGGCATGCTCCTGCCCTAGAGGACGCGGCGCCCCGCCTGCCGGGTCAGGCCTCGCCCGCGACGGTCTCCCAGCCGCCCGCGCCCGTGGCGGCACGCAGCGCCTCCTCCGGCGCCAGCCCGCCGTCGAGCCCCTTGGCGAGCAGGCCGACGAGCGCGCCGAACGCGCCGTCGTCGGGGCCCGGCGCCTCGAGGACGAGGGCTTCACTGGTCAGCGCGATCGCCCGATCACCCGGGGCCACAAGCGCCACGAGGCGGGCACCCGCGAACGCCGCGGCTTCGACCGCCACCGGCAGGATGGCAGGCGACACATCGTCGGTGACCACGAGGACGTCGAATGCGGTCAGGTAGCGCAGGCCCAGCGCGACGTCGGCGGCCTCGAGGCGTGGACCATCCGACCACGACGGGGTTGCGTCCGCGGCTGCGCCGGCCGCTGGCTCGGCGAACGGGTCCTCCTCGTCGGGCTCGGCGAAGGGTCGCACCAAGGCGGTGGGGCGAGCCGGATCGCGCAGCACGACGGCATGCCCGACCGAGGCTCGCGACAGGGCGATCAGGAGGTTGTCGCCAGCGGGGTCGTCGCCGACCCGGCCGACCATCTCGACTCGGGCGCCGGCGCTTGCGGCGGCGATCGCGATCTCGCATGCCCGACCGGCAGGACCGGGCGGATCGGCAACCCGCCAGGCGGGCGTCCCAACGACAGTAATCACGGGGACAGCCTACTCCCGCCGGACCTGGGCACGCGCGCTGCAGCGACGGGCACCGGGGACAGTCCTAGTCGGAGTCGGGCGTCTCGCCCGGGTCCGGCGTGTCCGAGGGCCTGGGCGTCCGCGTCGGCTCCGGGGTGGCCGTCTTGTCCTCGTCGTCGGGCGTGGCGGTGGGACGAGGCGTCGGCTTCGGCGTGGGCTTCGGCGTGCTCGGCGTCGCTCGGCGTCGGCTTGACTGTGGGCTTGGGGGTCGCGCTGTCGCCCGGTCCCGACGTGCCGCTTTCGTCGGTCGCATCCTCGGTCTCCGTCTCGCCCTCCGGGGTCTCGCTCGGCTCCGGTGTCTCCGACGGCTCCGGGGAGGCCGAGGGATCGACGGACGGCGACGGCTCGCCCGAGGTATCGGGCGACACCGACGGAAGCGGCGACGGGACAGGCGTGACGGATGCATCGGGGGACGCCGTCTCCACGACGGTCGGCGACGGCTCCTCGGCGGGTGGCCGCTGGTCTCCCTCGAGGAGCCCCAGCGCCGACGCTGCGCCGTAGGTCACGCCACCGCCGACTGCGGCGACGACGAGCACCACGGCAAGTGCCTGGGCGCGGACCATTGCCGGGAAGCCGCCGCTGAACGTCACACGGAACGCATCCCGGATCGAGGCGAGGAGGGCAGCGAGGGCGGCGGTTCGCACGGCATGCCGGGCGGCACGCGCCGGAGCCGGGAGGGGTTCCGCGGCAACGGCGGCCATCACGCGGTCGGCAAAGCCGGCCGATGCCTTGACGGGCATCCGGCCCGCGGCGGCCTCGAGCTCGCGCGCGAGGCGCGCCTCGGCCGCCAGCTCGTCGGGGGTCATCCCGTCGACGCCATCGAGCTCGTCGGGGCGGAACGGGCCGCTCATCGCTCGGTCTCCTCGAGGTTGCGCCGGAGGCGCGCGAGGCCACGGTGCAGATGGGTCTTGACGGTGCCGAGGGGGCGATCGGTCGCCTCGGCGATCTCGTTCAGCGAGCGCTCTGCGAAGAAGCGCAGCGCGACGACCTCGCGGTACGGCTCGTCGAGCGCTGCAACGGCCGCGCGCAGCTGGGCGTCGCGCTCCGTGCGCAGGTACGAGCTGGCCGGGTCGACCGCCCCGGTGGCGACCGTGGTGCGGAAACGCTCCTGACCGGGCTGGTCGGCCTCTGCGGCAAGCGGGTCGAGCCAGGTGACCTGCTTGCGCTGCGACGACCGGCGAATGGCCAGCCGGACGGCGATCCGGGTGAGCCAGGCCCCGAAGGCCCCGTCGGCGCGCCAGGACGCAAGGGAGCGATACGCGATCACGAACGCCTCCTGGGCCACGTCCTCGGCCTCAGCTCGATCGCCGAGGACTCGCGCGCACGCAGCGACGACCGCCGACCCTTCGCGCTCCACGAGGAGGCGGAAGGCATCTCGGTCGCCGGCGAGGACTGCGTCCACGATCGTGCGGTCATCGGGTGTGGCTCCAGCGTCGCTGCGGACGCCCCTGGTGTCGATGGCTTGCGGTCCCTCCATCCTGCGTCGTGCCGAGTGTGCCCTCTCCGGGAGTTCGGCGGGGCCCGGCCCGGACACCCGCATGATCGGGGTTCGGGCCGGCTCCCATCGCAGGACGGAGGTCATGCAGTCAGACGGTTGGGCTACCTGGTCGGTCAGTTGCCCGGGGTGGGCTCGGACGTCGGCTCGGCAGTGGCGTCGTCGTCGCTGTCGTCGTCGTCATCGCTGTCGTCGTCATCGCTGTCGTCGTCGTCATCGCCGCTACCCGAGTGGTCGTCGGTCGGCTTGGGCGACGCCTGGTCTTCGTCGTCGTCGCGGTCGTCACCGTCGTCGTCGGTGGCACTCGGCGAGGCGGTGGCATCTTCGTCGTCGTCGCGGTCGTCATCGTCGTCGCGGTCGTCACCGTCGTCGTCGGTGGCACTCGGCGAGGCGGTGGCATCGTCGTCGTCGGCACGATCGCCGCCATGGTCGTCCGTGGCGTCCTCGGTCTCCGGGCTGCCCGTGGGCTCCTCGGTCTCGAGCTCGTCCGTGGCGTCCTCGGTCTCAGGGCTGCCCGTGGGCTCCTCGGTCTCGAGCTCGTCAGTGGCCTCGGGCGACTCGCTTGCCTCCGGGGACTCGCTCTCGTCCTCGAGCTCCATCGTGGCCTCGGCGGTGGCCTCGGCGGTCGGGTCCGTGGTGGCGGTCGAGGCAGCGCCGTCGTCGATGGAACGGCCACCGCTCACGAAGCTGTTCGTGGCGAAGGCGGCACCGGCGACAAGAAAGAGGGCGACGAGCGCGGTGCCTGCCGACCGGATGGTGGTGTTGGTGAGACGCATCTTGTTCCTGGCTCCCCTGGCGGTGTGACGGCCTGACCGGCCGCTTCACAACTCCCGAGGCAGTTGCACGCGCAAAGGTTTCAGATGGACTCGATCAATCACACGAGCACCCGGCAGCCGGTCCCACCACCGCCGGCCAGCTGCGCCGGGGCACCCCTGGAGATGCGGTCAGCCCTCCCGGGGTGCCACGGGCTCCGCGTCTCGGACGACGTCGAGCGGCCCGAGCCCGAGGCTGTCCAGGTCGGCTGCGAAGGTGTCGTGATCGCCGACGAGCACGACGGCGGCATGGTCGAGGTGGATCTGCTCCTGCGCGACACGCTGGACATCGGCCACGGACACCGCCTCGACCGCTTCGCGATAGCGAGCAAGCTCGTCGTGGGGCAGGTCGTGGACGAAGAGACCCGCCAGCGAGCCCGCGACCGGACCAGGGGTCTCGAACCGGAGCGGGAACACGCCGACCAGGAAGTCACGCGCTGCGCGCAGCTCGTCCTCCGTCACCGGCGTGTCGCGGATCCGCTCGAGCTCCGCGAAGAACTCGCGGAGCGCGGGGACCGTCGCCTCCGTGTTGACCGCCGCACGGGCGCTGAACGGACCACGCGCCCGACGCAGGTCGAAGCCGGCGCTGGCGCCGTAGGTGTAGCCCTTCTCCTCGCGCAGGTTCCGGTTCAGCCTGGAGTTGAACAGGCCGCCGAGGATCATGCTCATGACCGACACGGCATGGAAGTCCGGGTGGCGCCGCGCCAGGCCCGGATGGCCGATGCGGATCTCCGTCTGCACCGCGCCGGGCCGGTGGACGACCCGCACGAAACGCTCGGCCACGGCGCTGGTGTCATCGATGGGACCCGTCTCGAGGGCGGAGCCACTCCAGGCGCCGAACAGGGACTCGGTGATGCCGATGGCCGCAGACGGCTCGACATCGCCCACGACGATCAGCGCGGCCCGGGACGGGTAGAAGGCCTGGTCGTGCACGGCGCGCAGGTCCGACGGCTCCAACGTCTCCACCGTCTCGGCGAGTCCACCCGCGGGCCGGCGATAGGGGCTCGACGGCGCGTAGATGGATGAGACAAAAGCCTCCTCCGCACGACGGCGCGGGTCGGCCTTCGCCTGGAGGAGATCCGTCAGGCGCTCCTCGCGCAGGCGGTGCATCTCGGACTCGGGGAAGGACGGCCGGAGCACGACCTCGGCAAGAAGATCCATGGCGGGCACGAGCCGGCTCGCGGGCACGTCGAGACCGGCCGACGTGGCATCCCAGCCCGCCTCGGCGTGGAGCGAGGCACCGAGACGCTCGGCGGCATCGGAGAGGGCGATGGCGTCATACCCCGCTGTGCCCTCGGTGAGGCCGCGCGCGGCAAGCACGGTCGCGCCACCACGCCCGGCGGGCTCGTCGGCAGCCCCGTTCCGGATCACGAGGGACGCGGAGACGAGCTCGCGGCCGGGCATCGGGGTCACGACGACCTGCAGGCCATTGGCGAGTGCGGCGCGGACCGTGTGCGGGAACTCGTACTTGCGCGGGTCGCCCGGGACGGGTCGGGTGGTGACCATCGGTCGCTCGGCGCTCACGCGGCCTCCTCGTTGTCACCGGGCGTGTCGCCGGATGCGTCGTCGGGCGTGTCGCCGGATGCGTCGCCACCCGGGGCATCGGCGGCCGGCAGGTAGGTCAGGATCACCCGGTTGTCGGGCCGGAACACCTCACGGGCGGCATCACGGACCTGTTCGGCTGTGACAGCCAGGTAGCGCGGCAGGAGCGTGTTGATGAGGTCCGGGTCATCGAACAGCCCCGCGTACTCGGCGAGGCGTCGTGCACGCTCCTCCACACGGGCCAGCGAGCCAAGCTCGTCGGCCTCGGTGAGCGCCTTGGCCCGGGCCATCTCGTCCTCGCCCGGGACCTCGGACGCGACTCGCTCGAGCTCCTCGAAGAATGCAGCCTCGACCTGCTCCACCGGGACGCCGGACTTGACCGTCGCCACGCCGAGGCAGACCGATGCCCCACCGACGAACCCCCAGGTGCCCAGCTCGACGTCCTGTGCGATGCGCTCGTCGCGGACGAGGCGCTTGTGGAGCCGGCTGCTCCGGCCGCCGGTGAGCAGCTGGCAGGCTAGCTCGAGCGCATCGAGGCGCTCGTCCCCGTAGACAGGCGCGCGGTAGCCGATGTAGAGACGCGCCAGTGGCACGCGGTCCTCCACGGTCTCGCGGCGCTCGTCGCCCAGGTGCGCCGGCAGCGTCATGTCGGGCAGCGGCGGGATGGCGGGGTTCGCTGGGATCGGGTCGAAGTAGCGCTCGGCCCAGGCCAGGACCTGATCGTGCTCGCAGTCGCCCACCACGGCCAGCACCGCGTTGTTGGGGGCGTAGTAGGTGGCGAAGAATGCACGCACATCCTCGAGCGAGGCCGCGTCGAGGTCGGCCATCGAGCCGATCGTCGGGTGGTGGTACGGGTGGTCCTCGGGATAGAGGTGGCCGAAGAGCTTCTCGACCCAGCTCCCGTACGGCCGGTTGTCGTAGCTCCATCGCTTCTCGTTCTTGACGACGTCCCGCTGGTTGTCGAGGTTCTCCTGGCTCAGGGCGTCGAGCAGCGTGCCCATCCGGTCTGCCTCCAGCCACAGCGCGAGCTCCAGCTGGTGCGAGGGCAGCGTCTCGTAGTAGTTGGTCCGATCAAGCCAGGTGGTGCCGTTGAGCGTGCCGCCGGCCGCCTGGACGAGCTGCATGTGCTCGGTCTTGCCGACGTTGGCCGAGCCCTGGAACATCACGTGCTCGAAGAGGTGCGCGAAACCGGTCTTGCCCGGGACCTCGTGCTTCGAGCCGACGTTGTACCAGACGTGGACGCCCACGACGGGCGCGAGGTGGTCCTCGGCGACGATGACGCGGAGGCCGTTGGGCAGGCGCTCGTCGGTGAACGCGACGACGGGAACGGGCATGCGGGCTCGAATCCTCCGGGTGGGGCGGGTGGAGAGATTGTACGGGTCGATGCACTGGAGGCCGCCGCGTGGCGTCGCGGGCGCGGTCGAAGGTCGGGCCGCACGGTCACCCGTTGCCCAATCCGATCCCCCAGATTTGTGGCGTTTCGGCCACCTCCGCGCGGGGTCGACCACCATTCTGTCGAATCCGGGCCTGAGACACGAGGGCGGACAACCGGAATCCCACATGTCTGGGGGACGGCGGGCGGTACCCGGGCATGATCGACCCCTTGACAAGGGCTGCTACGAGTTAGATACTCATCTAACACGAGTTCGACCACGAGGGCCATCGATGCGAGCCAACACCAAGCCCGTCCCCACCGCCGGCTCCGCGTCCGCGCCGCTGCGGCGCGTCGGAGCGGTGGCGGACCTGCCTGCCTCGTTCGACATCCGCACCGCGTTCGACTTCGCGATCAGCCTCGCGGTCGAGGTTGGCGAGCACGACGAGCTTCCCGACGAGGACCGCACCTGGCTTGAGCGATCCCGCGCCGCACTCCCCGAGCGCGTGCGCCCCACGGTCGACGATGAACTCACGATCTTCGCGGCCGGCCTGCTCGTTGACCATCCCGAGACCACCGATGCCGCAGGCCTCGTCGCCCAGATGCGGGCGACCAGCGGCCAGGCGTTCGCGCGGGCCATCCTCGCCGAGGATCTCCGCGATCCGGAGCGCACGGCAGACGTCACCGCGGCCCTGGACGGCGATGCCGCTGCCGGGGCTCGCGTCGTCGAGTGCTGGCCGGAGGCCAAGCAGACGTGGATCACGCGCCTGGTCGGCGACCCTGACGGCCTCGTCGGCGAGGTCGTGGACCTGCTGGAGGCGTGGCTGCCGGCGTACCAGGAGATGGAGCCGCGGATCAGGTCGATCATCGAGCGTGATGTCGAGCTCCGCGCCGGCGACAGAGCGTCACTCGCGCCCTCCAGGCTGGTCGAACGGACCACCAACGGTATCCGCTGGCTTTCAGAGCCGGGCGTGCGGCGTGTCGTGCTCGCGCCCTCCTATCTCGTCCGTCCGTACAACTTCACGTTTGCCGGCGGCGACTGGCGCCTTTTCGTCTACCCCGTTGCCGATGCCGCCCTCGAGCCGCACGACCCGTACGCCCCGCCGGTGGCGCTGCTCCGCCTCCACCGTGCGCTCGGCGACGAGACGCGCCTGCGGATCCTGCGCCTGCTGCGGGACCGCGACTGGTACATCACCGAGATCGCTGAGCGCCTGGACCTGTCCAAGCCCACCATCAAGCACCACCTGGCCCTCCTGCGGGCGGCGGGGCTGGTCACCCTCACGGAGGAGGGCGGGCTCTCCTACTACAGCCTCCGCCGTGACCGCCTCGACGATGCCTCGGCTGAGCTCAAGCAGTACCTGACCTGATCCCTTTGAACCCGCGCCGGATCTCCGGTCGCACCCGAGTTAGATGACGACCTAACACACGTGAGATCACAGAGAGAGACGAGAGACTCCGATGCCCGACCACATCCCCTACACCGGCACCGACTTCCTTGTCCATGAGCGCGCGAGCGGCATCCGGTTCGCGGCGCACGGGCTGCACGGCGTGCCCAAGCACGAGGACGAGGCAGGCCATCCTGGACGAATCGGGCGTGTCCGCGCGACGCTCGGGCGCCGGCTCATCTCCCTGGGCTCGGCGGTGGCTGGCCACCACGAGTCCGCCGGCCTCGCCTAGACCGGGAGAAGCACCACCAGCACCGTGACCGGAACCGCGAGCAGGAGGGCGTCACGCGTCATCCGCCGGACGGCCGCGAGGTCGGCCTGGCGGGCGTCGGAACCAGTCACGGCCTGCATCGTCGCCTGGCTCTCCCCGAAATTGCTGGTGCCCTGCATCGCGTAGGCCGCGCAGAAGCGGCGACGGGCCTGGAGCCACGAGAAGAACCCACCGAAGAGCGGGAAGAACACGAGTAGCCGCGTCCAGGCCGGCGCCCCGATCGCAGTCACCAGACCGAACAGCGCCGCGGCCGCGACGAAGGCCACGATGGCGACCGTTCGCCTCCGGCGGATCTCCATCGGTCCGATGTTGCATGCGCCGGGAGCGTACTCGTGGCCGGGTACAGGCGCGATCGGCGCGAGGCCGGGGGTGGACAGGCCGGTCATTGATGCTCCAGTGGTGCGTGCGTGGGCTCGTACCCGTATCTTCGCCCGGCTCGCGGCACCGGATTGGGGGCCGGGGCGCCTGACACGTTCCGCCGGCGCTCTGGGTCGCGCGTGTTGTCAGCCCGGGGTGCGATCGGGGCCGGTCTGCTGCCCATCGCCGTCGGCTACCTCGTCGCCCACTACCTGACCTGGCTCCTCATCGACGGCCAGGCGATCGTGATCGCCATCTCCGATCCCCTTCAGCAGGGCTGGGACGTGTTCGGGACGGCGTTCTACGAGCCGTCGGCCGGCTGGCTGCCGCCCGGCCTCGTGTGGACCAAGCAGTTGGCGGCCGTCGTGGGCGGCCACATGCTGGGCGCCTGGGCAGGGCACGTCACGGCATTGCGCGACCTCGAGGTCACCGCTCCCGGCAACGGGAAGAGCAGCGGAGGAGGCAGCGGACGGGTCCACCGCGACATCCGCCACCGGACCATCCGCCATACCGCTCCCCTGCCCTCGGCGCGGCACGTGCGTGCGCGCGAGATCCCGCTAGCGATCGTGATGGTCAGCCTGATCGTGGTAACGCTGTGGTCCCTGGGCCAGGCGATCGTCGTGGACGAGGCACTGGAGGGAGGCACCGGCCCGGAGATGGCCCTTCGCCGCTGACGGTCCCGCCACGACTCAGGTGGCCCGACGCCGGACCGGAGGACTACTCGCCAGCGATCCGGTCGAGGTGCAGCTCCGCATCGAACAGGTTCATGCCGCTGTCCACGAGGTCCAGCAGCGCGGCCATCGTCCGCTCCTCCTCGACCTGCTCCTCGATGAACCACTGGAGGAACTGGAGGGTCCGGTTGTCCTGCGCCTCGCGGGCGGCATTGGCGAGTGCCTCGAACTGGGCGGTCACCTTGCGCTCGCTGGCCTGGGCCACCTCGATCGCCGCGCGGGCCGACGCGTACTCGGTCGGGGCGCCGGGCGTCGCAGGCAGGGAGAAGGTGGCGTCGTTGTCCACGAGGAACTCGATGATCTTGGAGCCGTGCTCGGCCTCCTCGATCGACTGGTCCCGGAATAGCTTCGCCCAGCCGTTGAGGCTCTGGCGGGTGAAGTAGATCGAGATGCCCAAGTAGACCTGGTGGGCCCCGAACTCGTTGCCCACCTGGGCAATGAGGAGCTTGAGCGGCTGGTCGGCGATCATCGGGACCTCCCTGGCAATGCGTGTGCCCCGATCCTACGCCAGTCGGCCGGTGTCAGCGAGCGACAGGCACCCACTCGGTGATCGAGCGGACGTCCGCGATGTGGTCCTGGATCTCCGGCTCGAGTGCCTCCGACGCTGCGATCCCCGTCTCGATCGCCGTCAGGCAGAGGATCCCCTCGTTGATCGTGGCGAGCCGGATCTCGGCAGCGTCGCGAACCGCGCCGGAGCGCGGCGTCGGCGTGTTGACGACGAGCCGGACGCGTCCGCCGGCAATCGCATCGAGGATCGCCTCCTCGTCGCCTTCTGGCACCTCGCCCAGCTTGGCGATCGGCAGCGCGTCCAGTCCGGCGGCGGAGAGGACTGCACGCGTGCCCGGGCGTGGCGGCCAGGCGGTAGCCCGCCCGGTCGAGCGCGCGGGCCACCCTCAGGAGACCCCACTTGTCGCGGTCGGCGATGGAGAGCAGCGCGACTGGCGCCTCCTCCCCCGCCCCGGCCCGCGGCGGGACCAGCGCGGCTCCCACCAGCGCCTTGGCCATCGCCACGCGCGGATCCACGGCGATCCCGATGACCTCGCCCGTGGACTGCATGAACGGCCCGACGGACGGATCGACGCCTTTGAGCTTCGCCGTCGAGAAGGCCGGCGCCTTGACCGCCACGAAGGCCGGTGGCGGCATGTGCCCGCCGGCCCAGCCGAGTTCCCGCAGGGTCGCGCCCAGCGAGATCCGCACCGCCAGCTCCACCATGGGCACTCCGGTCACCTTGGACAGGAACGGGACGGTTCGCGAGGCGCGCGGGTTGACCTCGATCAGGTAGACACCGTCCTCGCGGACGATGAACTGGGCGTTGACCAGGCCCTTTGCGCCGAGCGCGAGGCAGATGCGCTGCATCGTCTCCACGATGAGCGACTGGTCGCCCTCGGACACGCTCTGGGGCGGGAACCAGGCAATCGAGTCGCCCGAGTGGATGCCCGCCCGCTCCACGTGCTCCAGGAGGCCCGGGATCAGGACCTCCGTGCCGTCGCAGACGGCGTCGATATCCACCTCGATGCCCTCGAGGAACCGGTCGATGCGCACGGGCCGGTCGGGATCGACGATGGCGGCCGACGCCAGGTGGCGGGCCAGGTCCTCCGGCGAGTAGGCGAAGTCGATGGCAAGACCGCCGATCACGAACGACGGCCGCACGATGACCGGGTAGCCGATGCGCTCGGCCAGGGTCAGGGCCTCCTCGATGGTCTCGGCCATGCCGCCCTCGGGCTGCGGGATGCCCAGGCGGTCCAGGAGCGCGGAGAAGCGGGTCCGCTCCTCGGCCTGGTCGATCGCCTCGAGGTCCGAGCCGAGCAGCGGCACCCCGGTGGCCACCAACGGTGCGGCCAGGTTGAGGGGCGTCTGCCCGCCGAACGCGACGACTGCGGGGAGCAGCCCGTCCTGCGCTCGGGCGGGCGGTAGGTCCCCTGCCGCGATGACCGTATGGGCATCAGCGGTCGGCGGGATGACCGTATGGGCATCAGCGGTCGGCGGGATGACCGTATGGGCATCAGCGGTCGGCGGGATGACCGTATGGGCATCAGCGGTCGGCGGGATTGGCGTGCCAGCGATTGGCGGTGGCAAGAGTCCGGCGGTTCCTGTGGGCTCAACCGCCCGGCCGGTCGCTGCCCTGATGCCCATAGCGTCATCACGTGCGAGGGAGACCTCCGGCGCGGCTGCGACATCGGATGCTGGACCGGCTGCGGGCCACGTGCTCTCGAACTCGATGATGCTGCGCACGCTCTCGACGTCGAGCGGCTCGAAGTAGAGCCGGGTGGATGCATCGAAGTCGGTGGAGACGGTCTCGGGGTTGGAGTTGACCATCACCGCCGACCAGCCCTCGCGGCGCAGGATGTCAGCCGCCTGCACGGCGCAGTAGTCGAACTCGATCCCCTGTCCGATCCGGACCGGACCGCTGCCGATGACCAGGGCGGCGGGCCGCGGGACGGGGGGCGCTTCGGGGGGCGAGCCTGCCGAGGCGTAGGTGGAGTAGAAGTACGGCGTCTCGGCGGCGAACTCGGCGGCGCAGGTGTCGACCATGGCATACCCGGGCCGCAGGCCGAGCGCGTGGCGGGCGCCGCGGACGGCGGCCTCGTGCATACCGGAGAGCGTGGCGAGGTCCTTGTCCGCGAACGACGCCCGCTTCGCCGTCGTCAGAAGCGCGGCTGCCTCCCCGTCCTCGGGGTCCACGAGCCGCGCGCCCATCGCCCGCACGTCCGCCTCCAGGCCGATGTTGCGGCCCATCTCCGCGAGGAACCAGGCGTTGATGCCCGTCGCACGTCGGACGACCTCCTGCGGCACGCCCCGGCGCAGCAGCCCGAGGACCCGCCACAGCCGCGAGTCGGACGGCTCGAGGAACCGCCGCAGCACGATCGGGGCTGCCGAACGCTGGGCGAGACGCGTGCTCTCGCAGGCCTGCCCGTCGGCGTCGATCCAGCGGATGGGGGCGTCCTCGATCGTCAGCGTGTCGAGTCCGCCCACGCCGACGCGGACTCCGTCGCCCTCGTCGTCGTGAGCCACCCCGCCGTAGACCCCGGCGAGGTAGTCGAAGGTCGGGCCCCAGGACGGGTCCTCGCCCATCGGCCCGGCCCCCGCCTGCTCGAGGCCGCGGAGCGCCTTGTTGAGGGCCGACCCGAAGGTCCGGTCGATCGCCATGACCTCGCCGGTCGCCTTCATCTGGGAGCCGAGGCGCCGGTCCGCGGTCGGGAACTTGTCGAACGGGAAGCGCGGCAGCTTGACGACGACATAGTCGAGCGCGGGCTCGAACGCGGCGACCGTGGTGCCGGTGACCACGTTGGGGATCTCGGCAAGCGTCCGACCGGCCGCGATCTGGGCCGCGACCCGGGCGATCGGATAGCCGGTGGCCTTCGACGCGAGCGCCGAGGAGCGCGACACGCGCGGGTTGACCTCGATCACGGCGTAGTCGGTGGAATCCGGTGAGAGCGCGAACTGGACGTTGCAGCCGCCTTCGACCCCGAGGCCGCGGATGATCTCCAGGGCAGCGCTCCGCAGCCGCTGGTGCACCGTGTCGGTCAGCGTCTGGACCGGTGCCACCACGATCGAGTCGCCGGTGTGGACACCCAGCGGGTCAACGTTCTCCATCGAGCACACCGCGATGCACGTGTCCTCGTGGTCGCGCATGACCTCGTACTCGATCTCCTGCCAGCCCGACAGGTAGCGCTCGATCATGACCTGCTTGATGGGGCTCGCCCGCAGGCCGGACCGGATGCGCTCCCAGTATCCTTCGACGGTCTCGACGATGCCGCCGCCGGTACCGCCGAGGGTGAAGGCCGGACGGATGATCGCCGGCAGGCCGATGAGCTCAAGGGCCACCTGCGCCGAGGCATGCCGCGCCTCGTCATCGGCACCCTCGACGATGGCGGACGGCGCGTACGGTTGCCCGAGCCGGTCGAGCAGGTCGCGGAAGGCCTCACGGTCCTCGGCCATGTGGATCGCCTCGAGCGGCGTGCCCAGGAGCCGCACGTTGTGGCGCTCCAGGACCCCGGCCTCGGACAGGGCCATCGCAAGGTTCAGCGCAGTCTGCCCGCCGAGGCCCGCCAGCAGGCCCTCGGGCTTCTCGCGCGCGATGACCGCCTCGATCGCGGGCACCGTGAGCGGCTCGAGGTACACGGCATCCGCCACGGTCGGGTCGGTCATGATCGTGGCCGGGTTGGAGTTCACCAGGATCGTGCGCACGCCCTCGGCCCGCAGCGCGCGACAGGCCTGCGTGCCCGCGTAGTCGAACTCGGCGGCCTGGCCGATGACGACAGGGCCCGAGCCCAGGATCAGGACCGATGCGGGCTTCGGGCGGTGGGCGCGGACCGGCGGCTGCGGCAGGGTCATCGCGTCAGGTGCCCCTAGCCGCGCTGGCGGCCATCGCCGCGTCCACAAACCGGTCGAAGACCGCGAGTGCGTCGAGGGGGCCCGGCGCACCCTCGGGGTGGTACTGCACGGACTCGATGGGCTTGGTGGCGTGGCGGAGGCCCTCGACCGAGCGATCGTTGAGATTGAGCTGGCTGACCCGGAACCCCGATGCAGACGGCAGCGAGTCCGCCATCACCTGGACCTCGTGGTTCTGCGCCGTGACCTGGACGTAGCCCGTGTCGAGGTCCTGGACAGGGTGGTTCGCCCCGTGGTGCCCGAAGCGGAGGCGGCGCGTCTCGGCGCCGGCCGCCCGCCCGATGATCTGGTGGCCCAGGCAGATGCCGAGGAGCGGGCGGCCGTCCTCGATGATCGCCCGTGCCAGCGCGACCGGGCCGTCGAGCCGCGCCGGATCTCCCGGACCCGGCGAGAGCACGACGCCGTCGACGTCGGCCGCGAGGACCTCGGCCGGCGTGGACGTGTGGGGCAGGATCCGGACTCGTGTGCCGCGCCGGCGCAGCGAACTGATGATGTTCGCCTTGAGGCCGAAGTCGACGATCGCCACAATCGGCCCGTCCTCGCCCACCTCGCGGACGGCGGAGGGCGACACCTGCGCCACGAAGTCCTGGTCCTCCCAGGCAGGCACGGCACGCGCCAGCTCGACGGCGGCATCGCCATCCGTGAACCCGGGCTCCGTGATGAGCGCGCGCTGGCAGCCCGAGCCGCGAAGGTGCCGGGCAAGGGCTCGGGTGTCCACCCCGGCGATCGCCGGGATGCCGTTCATGCGCAGCATGGTCGCCAGTTGGCGGGCGTCCTCGAGCACGGCGGCGGTCGCGTGGGCGACGACGAGGCCGCGCAACCAGGGGCGCTCGCTCTGGTCGTCCGCCGCGAGGCGCCCGTAGTTGCCAATCAGCGGGTAGGTCATCACCACGACCTGTCCCGCGTACGACGGGTCGGTGGCGATCTCCTGGTAGCCGGTCTGGGACGTGTTGACCACGAGGTCGCCGCCCGAGGCGACAGGAGCCCCGAAGGCGATGCCGGTGAAGACGGTGCCGTCCTCGAGCGCGAGCAGCGCTGGTCCCGCGTTGCCGACACGTGGATCGACGATCGCGTCGGCGCGCGGCAGGGGCGGATGACCGGACGACGGTGGGGTGGACACTCAGGACCCGGCGGGCCGCGGCGGACGGTCGCCGCAGGCGGGCGTGCGCATGCGCAAGTTCAACCTCCTACCCGGCCTCGCAGGACCGGCAGACCGGCCTCACGGGACCGGCGATCAGGATGGGCCGAAGGGTAGCACGCAGGACTCGTCAGACGGGCCGGGTGTCGGTCGACGCCGGCTCACCGGGCCGGGTCTTGGGCGACGCCGGCTCACCGGGCGACGACTCACCGACGGGCGGCTCACCGGAGGACCGCGCGAGATCGCCGGCTGCCGGGTGGCCGGCCGCCGGCAACTCCACCCGGAACACCGCACCGCCGTCGGGGCGGTTGGCGACCCCGATGCGGCCCACGTGCCGCTCCGTGATCCAGTGGGCGATCGACAGCCCGAGGCCGGTCCCGCCCGACGGCGCCCCCGGTGCCCGCCAGAACCGGTCGAAGATGTGCGGCATGTCCTCTGGCCGCACGCCAGGCCCGCGATCGGCGACATCGATCCACGCGATGGCGCCATCCACCCGGACCGTCACGTCGACCTCGCTCCCCCGCGGGCTGTGGCGGACCGCGTTGTCGACGAGGATCGTGACCAGCTGCCGCAACCGCGATGGATCACCGATGATCATCGCCGGCTCGGGATCGACGTGGACGGTGACCCCCCGGCTCTCGGCCGTCCTGCCGAGCAGCGATGCTGCCTCGAACGCGATGTCGCCGAGGTCGAGCGGCACCCGGTCGAGCTCGATCGCGCCCGAGTCCGACCTCGCGAGCAGCAGCAGGTCGTCGATCAGCGTGGCGAGATGGCTGACCTCGGCATCGATGTCGTCGAGCGCCTCCTGGGACTCGCGCACCGGCTCGTCGCGATGCCGCTGCAGGTGCTCGACCGACGAGCGGATGACCGTCAGCGGCGTCCGCAGCTCATGGCTGGCATCGGCCGCGAACTCGCGCTGGCGGCGCAGGCTGGTCCGCTGGGCCGCAAGCGACTCCCGAATCGGCACCATCGCCCGGCGCGCGTACAGCGTCCCGAACCCGACGGACACGAGGACCACCAGCCCGCCGCCGACGACCAGCACGAACAGGAGGGCCTCCAGCGTGGACACCTCCGTCGAGCGGTCCTGGAGCACCTGGATGAAGTAGGTGTTGCCGTCCGTGGCCACCACGCTGCGGGTCATGATCCGGATGGGCACCTCGCGCGTGGCATCCGGGGTCTCGATGATCAGCGTGTCGGTCCGGACATCGCGACCATCGGGCCGGGCCGCTGCGACACCGTCCGGCTCGGGAAGCCCGCGCGGGATGATGCCCTGGCGCGCATCCTGGAGCGGGTTGCCCGCGTCGTCGAACACGTACAGCACCGTGTTGCCGCCACCGAACTCGAAGCCGAACTCGGGCGGCGGCCCGTCGGGTCCTCGATGGCCTGGATGACCGGGTCCGCGCGTCCGTCCAACTGGGTTATCGAGGCCGCTGCGAGGGTGTTCGCCACGACCGCGTACAGGGTGGCCGAGAGCACCAGGAGCACGACCATCGTGGACGCGGCGCTCCACGCGACCAGGCGCCAGCGGACGCGCTTGAGCAGCGCGGCCTCGCCGGCCAGCGCAGCCTGTTCGGCCCCGTCGTCGGTCGCGGGGTGGCGGATCCCGTCAGCCATCGGCCAGACGGTAGCCGACGCCGCGCACGGTCTCGATCCGCGATCCGGCGTCGCCGAGCTTGGTCCGCAGGTAGTGGACGTAGGCATCGACCGCGTTGGGGGTGACGGCGACGCTGAACGGCCAGGCATGGTCAAGCAGCTGGTCGCGGGTGAGCACCTGGCCGGCGTGGCGCAGCAGCGCACTCGAGGAGGGAGAACTCGCGCGGGCTGAGAGCTCGACGGCGCCTGCCGTCGACCAGCACGCGGCGGGCGGTCTCGTCGAGCACGATCGGCCCGGCCGAGAGGCGCGGCGCCGGCCGGCGCGGTCCCGCTCCGCGCGCCGCGCCGAGGGCACGCAGGCGAGCTGCGACCTCCGCGTAGGCGAACGGCTTGACGACGTAGTCGTCGGCGCCCGGCGTCGAGGCCGGTCACCCGGTCGTTCACGGTGTCGCGCGCGGTCAGCATGAGGATGCTGATCTCGATGCCCGCCGCGCGGATCCGGCGCGCGACGTCGAGGCCCGAGATGTCGGGCAGCCCGATGTCGAGGATGACGGCGTCCAGGCCCGTCACGGCCTGGGCCAACTCGAGGCCGGTCTCGACCGTCGGGCGCATGCTCCACGACGTGGCGGTCCTCCTCCAGGAGGCGCGTCAGGGCGCGGGCGAGTCGTTCGTCGTCCTCGACCAGGAGCAGGTGCATCGCGTGCGTCCCTCGGCGGGTGGGCTCAGGGGATGACCGTCGACGCTCACGGCCTGATGGTACGTCGTGCGAGCCGTCGGTCCCGACGGTGGCGGTCACGGGCTGCGGCGGGCCGTCGCCGCGCTCCAGAGCATCATCGGTCGGCGGACTGAGAAGGCGCTGAGATCGCGCTCGCAGAGAGGCGCTGCCCGTCGGCGTCACGCTCCCTGGTCGCGCGCCTCGTCGACGAGCTCGACGGCATCGTCGATCGGGATCGCGAAACCCGAGGCCCTGGGCGACGGTCGAGACGGCGGTGTTGATGCCGATCACCGCGCCCGGTCGCATCGAGCAGCGGCCCGCCGCTGTTGCCCGGGTTGATCGCCGCGTCGGTCTGGATGCAGGTCGCGCAGCGTCGTCGGTCGCGCCCGTCAGCTCGTCGGTCGACGGTGACCTCGCGCCCGAGCCCGGACACGATCCCCCGGGTGACGGTCTCCGTGTACGTGCCCAGCGGGCTGCCGATGGCGATCGCGGTCTGGCCGACCTCGCAGCGCGGCGGAGTCGCCGATCGTCGCCGCGGCCAGGCCCGTCGCGTCGACACCTTGATCAGGGCGAGGTCGTTGACATCGGAGGCGTGCGACCAGCCGGGCGCTGTACAGCTCGCCCGTCGTGCAGGGCGACCGTCAGCGTCTGCGCTGCCCTCGATCACGTGGCGATTGGTCAGGATGTAGCCGTCGGAGGTGAGGATGATCCCGGAGCCGATGCCCTGCGTCGGGTGGCCGAAGGGCAGGAAGCCCCCGGTGCTCGCGCCGTCGGCGGTGATGGTGACGACCGTCGCGCGGGCATCCGCCACCACGTCGGTCAGGTCAACCGCCTGCACCGTCGTCCCGGTCGCCGCGGCTGCTGCCGTGGGCAGGGCCCTCGGCGCGGCCGACGAACTGGGGACGAGCCGGCTGACGGCGAATGCGGTGCCGGCCGAGGCCAGGACCGCCGAGAGGACCGCGGCCAGCAGCACCGTGCCGAGCCCCCGCGATGCCCGGCTCGGCTGGGATGTGGGAGGAGCCGCTGCAGTCGGGCCTTCGCCCGAATCCACTGCAATCGGGGCGTCGCCCCCATCCGCCGGCACAGCGTCGCCGGTATCCGCCGGCAGGGCGTCGCCTGCATCGGCCGGCAGAGCGGCGGGCGGCGGTGCGGCGGGCGGCCCGGCGAGCGGGTCGGCGGGGGAGGTCATGCGGCGACTCCAGCCAGGGCGTGATGCTGCGGGGTGCAAGAGTGCCCCATGTCGGCCGGATGCGCCGGGAGTCCTGCCGCTCGGGCATCGACCGGACGTCGGCTCGCCTCCGGCGGGGGCTCATCACGATCCTGCGCCTGCAGAGAGATCAGCCCTGGCCGCGGGTCAGCTGCAGCTGGATCTCCATGGTCCCCTGGTCCTCGACCGAGAGCACCATCATCGACTCGGGCTTGGCGATCCCGAAGTCGGCGAACACGATCGGCAGCGAGCCTGCGACGGTGATCACGTCGCCGGCGAGGCGGGCCTGGAGCGGGATCTCGACCGACTTGGTGACGCCGTGGAGCGTCAGATCGCCGGTGGCCGTGGCCTCGAGGGTCGCTCCGTCCGCCGGCACGGCGCCGAGATCGATCGGCTCGGTCAGGGTGAAGGTCGCGGTCGGGAACTGCCCTGTCTCCAGCGCCTGGCGCTCCAGCTGGCCGTCTCGCCGGTCGTTGTCGCTCTTGAGGGTGGTCAGGTCCGCGGTGAACTCCGCGGCCGTGATGGTGCTCCCAGCGAGCGTGATGCTGCCGGTGACATCGGGCGTCCTGCCAACGGCCTCCGTCGCCCCGATGCTCGCGAGGGTCTCCTTGACCCGGTAGCCGACGAACGAACTCGAGAAGTCCTCGATCGATCCGACCGATGGGTCGACGTTCCACGAGCCGTCAAGGCCCTCCGTCGAGGGCGCGCCTCCACCCGCGCGTTGTGGCAGCAGGGGTATCAGTCGAAGCCGGGGCGCTCGTCGCAGCCGGGGGCGGCGTGGCAAGCGAGACCGGCGCCGGACCGGAGGGTCGCAGGAACAGGTACCAGAGCCCGCCCGCGGCCACGAGCACGATGGCGACGATCGCCACAACGGCGATGACGGGCTTCCGGTTGGATGCGGGACGCTGGGTGGTCACCTGGGGACTCCCCTACTGCTGGCCTGGGACGACGCCGGCGGCACGCTCCGCGGACGATCGTTGCTCAGTCAACCGTACGTCTCTGAGAGGTCCCTGAGATTTCAGCCGCCCGCCTTGTACGGGTAGGTGACCCAGTCGTGCACGGTGTCGGCGTAGAAGTCCGGAGCCCCGTCCACGCGCGAGCGGCCGGGCTTGTAGTGGATGACGGCCGACACCGGCGTACCTCCGGCGGCGCGCACCCGTGCCATCACCTCGGTCATGGTCTCGCCGGTCTCCCAGACCTCGTCGACGACCAGCACCCGCCGTCCCTCCAGCAGCGCCGCTTCGGGGAAGTGGCCGATGACGGGCGAATCGTGCGTTCCCCCTTCGGGCAGGTAGAACACGGCGCCTGCGACCAGGATCTCGCGCAGGTCCAGGCGATACGCGAGCATGCCTGCCGGCACCAGTCCGCCGCGGGTGATGGCGACCAGGACATCGTGATCGCGCCCGCAATGCTCCGCCAGGCGGCCCACCAGGGCGTCCAGCTCTTCCCATGTGACGTTCAGGATGGTCGGCATGCCGCCATCATCGCGCATGACGGACCGGTCCGGACGTTGCGTTACGGTGCCGCGCTTGGCTCCGCCTCGCCGGCGGGCTGCGTGGCCACCGGGCCTGATGGCACCGGAACTGCGTCGATCACGTGGCAGAGCGTGCAGGTCTCCTCCTCGCGCAGCGCGTGATCGATCGGGAGGGCGCCCGCCTGGCTCGACTGGTGGCAGGCTCGGCACGTCAGGTTCTGCGGGTCGGGGTGCGGCTTCGTCGGCGGTGGCGCCGGGTTCGGCTTGTGGCACAGCCAGCACTCGTCCTGGTCCCGGCCGACCATGCTCGACGGGAGATGCGCCACGGAGCCGTGACACTCGAGACAGGGCTCGTGCAGGTCCGCGTGGGCCTGGGTGATGGGCGGTCCGTCAGCAGCCTCCTTGTGGCAGTTGAGGCACTCCATCTCGGCGATGCCGGAATGGCCCGGCGCCTTGCGGCCGAGGTCCCGGTCGTCGTGGCAGGTGAGGCAGGCCGTCCAGCCCTCGATCTGGTGGCCGATCGCCGGGATCGGCTTGAGGTCTGCCGCACCGCCCTTCTCGTGGCACAGGAGGCAGCTGTTGGAGGTCGGGATGTGCGCCAGGCCCATCTGCATCGTCTCGGGTGTGGCCGTGGCCGATGGGGCCAGTGACTCAGCGGCGGTGCCACGTGCCGGGATGACGTGGAGCCAGTCGAGCACCATCATCAGTGCGAGCAGGCCCACGACGACCAGGTTGAGCGCGATCAGCAACCGCAGGGGGCGGTCGAGCCTCGAGCGTCGAGTCATGCCTGAGCCCCTCCCGGGTGCATGGGTGCGGCGACCGCCAGCCGGTGGGTCGCGAACGGCTCGTCCATCAAGTCCAGTTCCGCGCGCACGGACTCGATCGCCCGGGGGATCGCGGCACGGATCGCCGGCGAGAGATCGGTCCCGAATTCGGTGCGCTCGACCTCGATGCCGACGAGCGCGACCTGCTCCGGCAGCCAGCCCATGAGCCGTGCCACCGCGAGGAACTCGGCCACGGAGTCGGGCGCCAGCCCGCGGTTGGCGTCGGTGGGCGCGATGGCCCCACCGTCATGGACGGACACCGACCCCTCCGGCCCGCCGAGGTGGACGGCGTCCACGAGCACGAGACCCCGTGCATCGCGCACCGTGCTGGGGAGTTCATCCAGCATCGAGCCGCCATCGACCAGGCGCGTCGCCTGGGGCAGAGCGGAGGGATCGCGCCCGGCCAGGTGACGCAGGCCCTCGACCACGCGCACGCCGATCCCGTCATCGCCGAGCATGACATTGCCCACACCGATCACCACGAGTGGGCGAAGGGCCTCGCTCATGGCTCCGTCCGATCGAGCAGCTCGGGTCCGCCATCCCGGGAGGCCACGACCTGGTGGCGGGTCGGGAACTTGTAGCCGTTGATGATGCTGGACACCAGGCCGTTCTTCTCGATGTGGTCCACCAGCACGCAGCTGTAGACGTGGAACAGCGCGATCGCGAGGATCGCCCACATCGCGAGGTGGTGGATCAGGCGCAGGGTCTGGGCACCGACGGCGTCTCGGAGCCAGCCGAAGAGGGACGCCCCCGGCTCCGCGCCCATGAGGCCGTCGAGCGCGAAGCCCGTCACGGTCTCGATCAGCAGCAGTGCGAAGAGCACCAGGTACGCCGTCGCGGCGAGCTGGTTGTGGCCCAGGACCTCGGGGATCTCGCTGCGGACGAAGCCGTAGAAGCCGCCCTGGCGGAAGAGTTCGGTGGCCTGGTACCGGCTGGTCGGGATGAACGCGGACCAGCGTGCGAACCGGTTGCCGAAGATGAGGCTCCACGTGCGCACCAGTCCCGACACCAGGAACACGAGTGCGGTCACGATGTGGATCAGCCGGACCGTGCTCATGACCGAGCCGCCGGGCGGGATGATGAACGGATCGGCGATGTAGCCGCCGGTCAGCGACAGGATCACGATGGAGCCGGCGGTCACCCAGTGCGTGATCCGGACCGGGACCTGCCAGATGTAGAGGCGGACCCGACGATCGGGATCGGCGATGTGATGGGCATCCGCAGGGTGGCCTGCGGCGTGGTCCTCGGACGGGGCCGCGACAGGTGCCGGAGCAGGCGCGGAGACCGGGCCGGGAGCAGCCCCGGGCATTGTCTCCTGGGCGACGGTCATCGGACGGCCTCCGGGACGACGCGGACGGTCAGCTCGCCACCCGCGCGTGGGTCGTGGACGTGGGCTGCGCAGGCGGCGCAGGGGGCCATGGAGTGGATGACACGGAGGATCTCCAGCGGCCTCGTGGCGTCGGCGACCGGCGCCCCCACCAGCGCAGCCTCGAGCGGCCCGGCCACGTTGCGCCCGTCGCGCGGCGAGGCGTTCCACGTGGATCCGTCGACGATCTGGTAGCCGTCCACGTACCGGTGCTTCACGTGCACCCAGTGGTTGACCGAGCCCCTTGGGACCTTCCCCGGCCGACCAGCCGGCGAACTCCTCCGGCCAGGACGCCGGGTCCCATCGATCCACGTTCGCGACGGACACATCGCCGGTCGCGAGACTCGAGCGCAGCTTCCAGAGCCAGCCATCCAGCTGCCGGCAGAGAACCTCCGATTCGACCGCCCGAGACACCATCCGGCCGAGCACGCCGGTCATGCCCTCGCGGTCGAGGCCGGTGAGGTCCATGAGGCGGCCCAGGGACGTGCGGACAGCGCTCTGGCCATTGGCGGCGGCCACGAGCACGCGTGCAACGGCGCCCGTCTCCATCGGCAGGTCGGTGTAGCGCGGCGCCTTGCTCCAGGTGTACTTCCCAGACCCGTCGAGCTGCTCCAGGGGCAGCGTCGCGGTGAACGACGGGTCCGTGACGCCTTCGGCCGGGTTCGTCGGGATGCTGTCCCCGCCCGGGTACGTGTACCACGCATGGGTGACCGTTTCGTCGATGTCGTCCTGGCTGACCGGCTGCGAGCCCTCGAGGTTGCCCTCCATGAGGCGACCCGCCGGGAAGAGCAGCTTGGGCTTCGCGCTGTCGTCCTCGGGGAACTCACCGTTGCACAGGAAGTTGCCCGGTCCGGCGCCAACAGTCGCGTACTCCGGGTATGCGCCTGCCAGCATCACCGTATCGGGAACGAGGACCTCGTCGACGAACCTTCGTGCCGTCTGGACCAGGTCCGCGAGCAGGTCGAGGCCCTCCTTGCTGAGTGGGAGCCGGCGCGTTGCGATCCGGGACCTGCGGGTGCTGGCGCAACTGGGAGGCAGCCGGCCCGCCCCACGGCGGTGCGACGGCCATGCCGCCAACGAGGTAGGTCTGGGGATGCGGGTCCTTGCCGCCAAGGAGCGCCTCGAGGCGGAGGAACTGGGCCTGCCAGTCAAGGGCCTCGAGCATGTGCGCCGCCAGCAGGAGGCTCTGCTCCGGGCTGAGCCGGTAGGCCGGGTGACCCGCCCAGCCCCCGCCGAACGGCGAACGCTGCTGGCTCGCAAGGAGCCCGGTGATGCGGTCGCGCACGTCCTTGAACCAGGTCGACGTCGAGTTCGTCCACAGGCTCTGGCTGGCTGCGAGACGGGAGGTCACCACCGGGTCGGCCGTCGCGGCGACGCTCACGTCCATCCAGTCCGCGATCGACCGCTGGTAGAAGGTCATCACGTGGTCACGGACCATCATCGACCCGGCCATGATGTTGCGGATCAGCCGGGCGTTCGGGGGGATCTGGATCCCGAGCCCCTGCTCCACCGCGCGCACCGATGCGAGGGCGTGGACGCCGGTGCAGGTTCCGCACACCCGCTGTGCCATCAGCCAGGCGTCGCGGGGATCGCGCCCGACGAGCACCGCTTCGATACCCCGGAAGGAGCCCGCCGACAGCCACGCCGATCCGACATACCCGCCGACGGCCTCCACATCGACGCGGAGCTGGCCGTTGACCCGGGTCACGGGATCGATGCCGATGCGGGTCATGCCTCGGGCTCCGGGGAGGTGCTCGTGCTGCCGCGGTCACCAGATTCGGGGTCACCATGTGCGGCAGGGGCATCTGCCTGCGCGCTCCCCGATGCGGCAGCCTCAGCCTCTGCGCGAGCGATGCGGGCCCGCCGCTTGAAGCGCATCGACATGCCCGTGGCGTGGACGGCGACCACTCCGGCGACCCCGCCGACCATGGCCAGGCCGAGCGTGTCCACCGTGAGATTCGGGAACGGCGGCAGGGGCGCGGGCAGGCGCGCGTAGGCGGGGCCCATCGCGTCCCAGGAGTTCGGGGTCATGCAGCCGATGCATCCCTCGCCCGCCCGGACGGGCCAGCTGACGCCGCCGCCATACCGGACGGTCGCACAGTTCGCCATCGTCTCGGGACCCTTGCAGCCGAGCTTGTAGAGGCACCAGCCGCGCTGGGCACCCTCGTCGCCCCACGAGAGGGCGAATTCGCCGAACTCGAAGTGCGGCCGCCGCTCGCACTGGTTGTGGAGGAGGCCGCCGTAGGCCGACAACGGACGGCTGAGCAGGTCCAGGGCAGGCCACTCGCGGAACGTGAGCCAGTGGACCATCACGGATACCAGCGTGTCCACGTTGAGCGGGCAGCCGGGCAGCGCGATGTACTTCGCGTCTCCGACGTAGCCCCTGATCCCCTCGGCGCCGGTGAGGTTGTGGCGGGCGGCCGATACTCCCCCGTCGACCGCGCAGGATCCGGCGGCGATGACCGCAATGGCGCCACCGGCGATCTCGCGGAGCACATCCGCGGCCGGGCGGCCGTCAACGAGACGAGAATCCGCCGCCCTCTCCACGCGGCAGGCTTCCCTCCACGACCAGGACGTAGCCGTCCCGGTAGCGCCGCATCGCTTCCGCCAGGCGCTGGCCGGCGTCCGCCCCGGCGACCGCCAGGAGCGAGTCGTGGTACTCCACGGACACCGTCTCGAGGAAGAGCTGCGAGACGGACGGATCGATTGTGCGCAGGACGGCCTCGGTGTTGCCGCCGCACGTCTGGGCACGGAACCAGATCACGGGCAGGCGCGGGGCAGCTTCGACGGCAGCGGCGATCCGCGGCGCGTACGTGGCGGGCAGGGCAAGGGCAGCAGCCATCGCCGCCGAGAACTGGAGGAACGACCTCCGGGACATCCCGCGTTCCACCAGCGCGGCGAACAGCCCTGCGTCGTCCATCGATCTCACTCGTGTCGGTGCCGCGACGGGCCGACCGGAGGCCGGGTAACGGTCGCGACGGTGTGATGGGGACGCCGGCAACCATCGTCACCGACACGCATGCCTTCCGACGCCTGTCGGAAGTCGCCGTGCTACATGGCGCAGGGCACTGTTCGCAGGGTCCGTATGGCTTGTGGCGGGGCCTGCTTCTCGGCCCGCGGATCCCGGGACGAGCACCTGGGGGACGCAGGCGGCTCAGGCGAAGACGACGAACGGATCCCGCTCCGACAGACGGCGCGCGAACGATCGGCGCTCGAGACACGAGAGCACGGACACCGGAAGATGGTCCGTCCAGGCCGCTGCAAGCACGGGGTCCTCGATCCGGCTCAGCGACGTCGGCCAGGGCCAGGACTGTCTCCGCGAGTTCGGCGGGAACGAGCCACTCGCCGGCTGCGGCGCGCGTCTCGAGCAACTGGCGCCGGCTCCGCTGGCGCGGCGTCATCGCCGTCGCCACGGGATCCCGCCTGCGCTCGACGAGGCACAGGTGGTCGAACGCGAGGATCGCCGTCTCGCACAACCGTCCGGATGAGACTGCCTCGTCCATGGCATCGGCCTCCAGCACGGCCCGCCGGGCATGCGCGAGCACTGCGTCGATGGTATCGAGGCGAGGGCCGCCCGGAGATGCACGAAGGGCACGACGTCGTCCGGCACCCCTGATCTCAGGACGCGATCGCCTGGTCCTGCGTCGGGATCTCGTCGTCGGCGAACCGCTGGTCGTCACGCCGGTACGGCACATCCACCACCACGCAGTGCGGCCGGCCGAGAAGGATCGTGCGCAGGCGCCGGGCCGACTGGTTGTACAGGATCCGCTCCCACCAGTGCCGGGCAACGTACTCGGGGACGATGACGAACGTGATCGGCTCGGGCTTGTCGGGCGGCCATGCGCGATCGAGGACATCCAGGTAGGCCATGAGCGGCCCCGCGAGCGCCCGATACGGACTCTCCACGATCACAAGCGGCACGCCCGGGACCTGGCGCTCCCAGCGCTCCCGCATCCGTGCGGAGTCCTCGGGGTCCTCGCTGATGTAGACCGCGCTGACATCGTCGGTGATCGAGCGGGCGACGTTGACCGCCCGCACGACTGCCCGGTTGAGCGACGGGACCGGGATGATGGCGCGCTCCTGGCGGGTGGGTGGGGGCACCACGAAGTCAGGCGGAATGGCGAGCTGGCGCCTGGATGCCGTGTACTGCCGGTTGATGAACAGCATCCCACCGACCAGCATCGGGATCAGCACGGCGACCACCCACGCGCCATGCTCGAACTTCTCGACCAGGACGATCAACAGGACCACGAACGTGAGAAGTGCACCGAAGGCGTTGACGATCATCCGCCACCGCCAGCCCGGCTCGCGGGTGCGCAGCCAGTGCCGGACCATGCCGCCCTGGCTCAAGGTGAAGCACACGAACACCCCGACCGAGTACAGCGGGATCAGGCTGGTCGTGTTGCCCTGGAAGATGACGTAGAGGCCGGCGGCGACGGCGGCGAGCAGGACGATGCCCCAGCTGTACGCGAGCCGGTCTCCCCGGAAGCTGAACTGGCGCGGGAAGTAGCCGTCCTCGGCCAGGATCGCGGCCAGGCGGGGGAAGGCGTTGAAGCTGGTGTTGGCGGCCAGGAAGAGGATCAGGGCTGTCGCCAGCTGGAAGATGTAGAACAGCGGGCTGCCCCACCCGAACACGGTGCTGGCGACGAGGGCGATGACCGTCGGCCCGCCCGACAGCGGCACCGAGGGGACGATGTCGTAAGCGCGGGAGATGATGGTCACGCCGATGAAGATCACGCCCAGCAGCACCGCCATGATCAGCATCGTGTTGCCGGCGTTCTTCGACTCGGGTGGCTTGAAGGCGGGCACGCCGTTGGCGATCGCCTCGACACCAGTCAGGGCCACGGAGCCGCTCGCGAAGGCACGCAGGATCAGCACAACGCCGAGTGTCTCGGTGCCGAGGGGGACCGCATCCGCCTGGGGCGGCAGCGGGCTCGCCTGGCCTGTCGCCACACGGAACAGGCCCGTGCCCACGATGACGAGGGCGAGGCTGACAAACAGGTACGTGGGAATGGCGAACACGTTGCCGGCCTCGCGCAGGCCGCGCAGGTTGCCGATCGTGATCAGGGCGATGACGCCGACGGCAACCTCGATCCGGACGAAGTCCAGCCCCGGCATGATCGAGATCAGCTGGTCCATCGCAGACGACGTCGACACGGCAACGGTCATGACGTAGTCGATGAGGAGCGCGGATGCGGCCACGAGGCCGAGGATCGGGACCAGCTCCTTGCGGGCGACGGCGTAGGCGCCGCCACCCTGCGGGAACGCGTTGCACACCTGGCGGTAGGAGACCGCCACGACGGCAAGCAGGACGGCGATCGCGATGGCGATGGGGACCGACACCAGGAGAGCGCCCGCGCCGGCGAGCACCAGGACCCGCAGGATCTCCTCGGTCGCATAGGCAGATGACGAGATCGCGTCTGACGAGAAGATCGGCAGGGCGAGGCGCTTGGCGAGGCGCTCGCCGATCTCCTCCTCGGAGGCGAGCGGCCGCCCGATGAGCCATGCCTTGGCGCGCTGGACGCCCCGTCCGAGGCCCGACCGGGGCACCGACGCTGCGGGCTTGGCGACAAGCTGGTTGGGGCCGCTGTAGCGGAAGTACGGGGAGTGGGGGCGCTCGACCCGCACACGCCGGTCCCC
Source organism: uncultured Chloroflexia bacterium (assembly GCA_963697365.1). Taxonomy (GTDB): domain Bacteria; phylum Chloroflexota; class Limnocylindria; order Limnocylindrales; family CSP1-4; genus CAIXZV01. The sequence continues at coordinate 208,163 of CAVONT010000008.1, read as the reverse complement.
CGGCTTGCGGCCGCTGATGGGCCGACGACCGCCGATCATCGCCTGCCCTCCCGGCACCGGTGCCGGTCAGGGCGGGCTGTTGGCCGGTTCATGCGGTGATGATCTCCGCGACGACGTCGACCCGGTCGCTCCGCGACGTGCCAATGGCGCGCAGACGCACCCCGGACTCGAGGGCGAAGCGCGTGCAGCGGTCGCGGACGGCGTCGCCGTGGGCGAGGCCGGCGACGAGGACACGGGGCGTGATGCCCGATGCGACCATGAGGACGGCCTCACGCACGAGACGGTCCTCGCCGGCCCATGACTCGCGGTCAGGTCCCGGTCCGGGGACCTGGTCAGGTCCGGGGCCCGGCCCGGGGTCGGGGTCGGCGGCGTCGTGCGTGCCGATGGCGGCGTCCATGGACCCACCATCGCAGGGGCCGCCAAGAGGGAATCGGACGCGGGCACCCGCCGGTGTCTAAAGTTTCCCTAAGGATTGGCCGCGAGATCCCGGATCCGGTAGCCGACGCCCGGCTCGGTCCGGATCAGGTCCGCGAGCTCACCGTCCGGGTCTGCGGCCGCAAGCTTCCGCCGCAGCTGGCTCACGTGGACGTACACGTAGCTGTCCTCGCCCTGGTAGGCCTCGCCCCACACGGCGCGCAGCAGCCGGCCTTTGGTCACGACGCGGCCCCGGTGGGTCAGCAGGACGCGCAGGAGCTCGAACTCCCGTGGCGTGAGCTCCAGGCGGCCGCCGTGAACGGTGACCTCGTGGCTGCCGGCGTCGAGCAGGAGCGGGCCGATGGCGATCCGCCCTGCCGCGTCGCCGACAGGACCGGTCGCGCGGCGCAAGGCGACCCGGAGGCGCGCCCGGAGCTCGTCCACCCCGAACGGCTTGGTCACGTAATCGTCGGCACCGCGGTTGAGCGCCTCCACCTTCTCGCGCTCCTCGTAGCGGCCGGACAGGATCACGATCGGCGTCGCCGCCTCGCGCCGGATCGCCCCGACGACTGCAAGGCCGTCCATGTCCGGCAGTCCCAGGTCGAGCAGGACGAGGTCGGGGCGGCGCGCTGCCCAGCGGTCCAGGGCGGTCCGGCCGTCGGGTGCCTCGATGACCGTGTAGCCGCCGGACACGAGCTCGCGCACCAGGGCGGAGCGCGTCTCGGTGTCGTCCTCCACGACGAGGATCGTGGGGCCGGACCCGGCGGCCGGGGTGCGGATCATGCCGCAGCCGCCGAGCCGACCGGCGGCTGCGCGGCGGTCTCGCCCGGGAGCGCCCCCGCCGGCAGGTCGATATCCACCGCGAGCCCGCCCAGCTCGCTCCGGCGGGCGGCCACCTGGCCACCCATCGCCTCGACGAGCCCGCGCGTGACCGCGAGGCCGATGCCGGTCCCCTCCCTCGACCGACGTTCCGACCCGGGCACCCGGTAGAACTTCTCGAACAGGCGCCCCAAGTGCTCGGGTGACACCCCCGGGCCGTCGTCCTCGACGGTCAGGCGCACCCAGGCAGGATCGAGGTCGCGGCCGGTGACCCGCAGCCGGGCGCCGGGCGGTGTGTGCTTGAGCCCGTTGTCGAGCACGTTCGTGACCGCTTCGTCGGCGAACACGGCATCCACCACTACCGGCGCACACCGCAGGTCGAGCTCAAGCGTGCGTCCCCCAAGCCGCTGGCGGGTGCTGTCCAGGGCCCGAGCGAGGAGATCGTCGAGGTCGAACAACTCACGGCTCGCCCGCAGCGCGCCCGCCTCGATCCGGGACAGGTCGAGCAGGTTGGTGACCATGCGGTTGAGGTACTCGACCTCGCGCTCGATGGCATCGGCGCTGGCGCGGCGGTCCTCGTCGGACAGGTTCGTTCCCGGGCGCAGGCTGCCGGCTGCCGCGCGGATGGTCGCGAGCGGTGTGCGCAGGTCATGCGATACCGACTGGAGGAGCGCGCTCTTGAGGGCGTCGCTCTCCCGGGCGATCTCGGACGCACGGACGCGTTCCTCCACGCGGTCGTGGGCAAGTGCCTGGCCCACCTGGTCCGCGGCCGCGGCCATCAGCCGTGTGCCCACCCCGTCGGGCTCGCCGAGCACGCGCGGGCGTTCGGCCCACAGCGAGCCGAGGGGCTCGCCGCTCGCCTCGATCCGGACCCGGTAGGTGTCCACGGGACCGGCAGCACGGCGGCCCGCCTCAGGACGCTGGACGATCGACCAGCGCGCCGGCTCATCGCCGGGCGTGCGCTGGAGGACCCGGAGGCGCGCCGGCAGCGCGGGTGGGCGGGCATCACCGGTGTCCGCAAGCACCGTCTCCGCCGCAGGATCCGGGCCAGTCGCGATCCAGGCGCGCTCGAGTCCGGCCTGGGAGCGAAGTGTGTCAAGGATCGAGCGCACGGCCTCCTCCATGGACGTCCTCGTGGCCAGGGCGCGGCTTGTGGCGAACAGCGCGCGAGCCTCCTGGGCCGCCGTCTCCGCTGCCTCGGCCCGCCGGCGCTGCAGGGCTGCGAGCTCGCCCACCGTCACGCCGACGAACAGCAGCAGGATGACGCTCAGCAGGACGCCCGAATCATGGATGGCGAAGGTAAACCGGGGTTCGGTGAACCAGAAGTTGTAGAGCGCAGCAGAGCCGACCGCCGTCACGATGGCGCTGGCGGTCCCGACCAGCAGCGCCGCGAGGACCACCGCGACCAGGTAGGCAGACGAGGCGTTGGCCACACCGACGGCATGCTCGAGCGCCGCGACGGCAAGCGTGGCCGCGGCCAGGAGTGCGACGACGATGACGACGGCGCGCAGCGCACGCCAGGCAGGACCTTGCATCAGGGCGATCCTAGCCGGTTGTCTCCTCACCGGAGCGCGATGCGGACGAAACCGGCCCGCGTCTCCCGACGTGTGGGACTTGGCATTCGAGCCGGCTCGGGCCCACGATCCCTTGGCGATTGCGATTCGTCCCCGGGGACGCCGACGGTACGTGCGGGCCCGAGCTGCCCGGCGCGCGTTGCCCCGGGGACGACTGCGCCCGGATCCCCCATGGGCGTCCGACGCGCGGCCATCGTGCCTGAACCCACTTATGCGCCACTTATCTGAAGGGTCCAGTCTGGCGCGAGAGCCCGGGGGCCGCTCCAAGCGAAAACCCCTCCGGCTGGCCGGAGGGGCTGGGGTGTCCGAGTTGGTGAGCCGGCAGGGATTCGAACCCTGAACCTAGTGATTAAGAGTCACTTGCTCTACCGTTGAGCTACCGGCCCGGAACCGCGGGAGAGGATAGCGCACATCGGCCCGATCGCGCGGCGTCATGGGCGCCGGCCCTGGCAGCATTCAGACCCGCTCGACCGCCATCGCGACCGAGCCGCCACCGCCCAGGCAGAGCGTCGCCAGCCCGTACCGTCCCCCGCGTCGGGCCAGCTCGTGGACCAGCGTGGCCAGGATCCGCGCGCCCGACGCCCCGATCGGGTGCCCCAGCGCGATCGCCCCGCCGTTCACGTTCACCTTCGCCCAGTCCAGACCCAGCTCGCGGCCATCGGCGAGGACCTGCGCGGCGAACGCCTCGTTGATCTCGACAAGGTCGAAGTCGGCGACCGCCAGGCCCGTCCGCCGCTCCAGCTCGCGCACCCCCTTGACGGGCGCGAGGAACAGCCACTTGGGCTCCACCTCCGCCTGGGCGTAGCCCACGATCCGGGCCATCGGCGTGAGGCCGTGCCGCTCGACGGCCCGCTCCGACGCGACGACCACCGCGGCACCGCCGTCGGTGATTCCGGGCGCGTTGCCGGCGGTGACGGTCCCCACCTGCGCATCCCCGCGGTCGTCACCCACGGGCAGGTCGAACACGGGTGCGAGACGGGCGAGCGCCTCCACGGTCGAGTCGCGCCGCGGGCTCTCGTCCAGCGTCACCACGGTCTCGCGACCCCTGGCGTCCCGGACCGTCACGGGTGCCATCTCGGCATCGAAGCGTCCCGCGTCCTGGGCCGCGACGGCCCGCTGGTGGCTCTCGAGCGCGAACCGGTCCTGGTCCTCGCGTGACACAGACGGCCTTGATCGCCACTCGCTCCGCGTGCGTGCCCATGTGGCAGTCGTCCACGGCGCACCACAGGCCGTCTGCCACGGCCGAGTCGTCGAGCGAGCCGGCGCCGAGCCGGTAGCCGAAGCGCGCCTTGCGCAGCAGGTACGGCGCCAGGTTCATCGACTCCATGCCGCCCGCGACATACAGGTCGCCGTCGCCAGCGCGGATCCCGGCCGCGGCCAGCATGATCGCCTTGAGACCCGAGCCGCAGACCCGGTTGATGGTCGTGGCCGGGGTGGACGTCGAAAGGCCGGCGCGCAGCAGCGCCTGGCGTGCGGGCGCCTGGCCGGCGCCACCCTGGAGGACCTGGCCCATCAGGACCTCGTCGAATGGGGCGTCCAGGGCCAGGCCGGCACGCTCCACCGCCGCCCGGATCGCAACCGCACCCAGCTCAACGGCGGGCACCGCCGCGAGTGCTCCGCCGAACTTGCCGATGGGGGTACGCGCCGCGCTCACGATGTAGACGGCGCCGTTGGGTCCTGCTGCACGCTCCATCGCGCGGACTCTACACCTCCGGCCGGCCACGCCGACCCGGGCTTGATCGCTCCGGACGGGCCGGCTACCGCGGGTAGGTGTGGAACCCGCGGCCCGTCTTCTGGCCCGAGGTGGCCTGCCGCGACGAGGTGCTCGAGCACCTTGCGGCGGCGCGAACTGGGGTCCGCCGATGCCATCGTCGAGCACGCGCATGATCCCGAGGCACACGTCGAGGCCGATGAAGTCGGCGAGCTCGAGCGGCCCCATCGGGTGGTTGAGGCCCACCCTCGCGCCGGCGTCGATGTCCTCGGCCGTGCCGACACCCTCCTCGAGGGCGCGCATCGCCTCCCCGAGGAACGGCATCAGGATCCGGTTCACGATGAAGCCGGGCCGGTCGGCCGAGACGATGACCTGCTTGCCAAGGTCGCCGGCGAGCCCCCTGATCGCCGCCTCGGTCGCGTCGTCGGTGGCCGCGCCGCGGATCAGCTCCACGAGCGGCATCACCGGCACGGGGCTGAAGAAGTGCATCCCGACGAACCGGGGGCGACGCTCCGGGGACACTGCCTCACAGAGCGTGTCGATGGAGATCGACGAGGTGTTCGACGCGAAGATGCAGTCGGCCGGCGCGACGGCGTCGAGGTCTGCCCACAGGCGCGCCTTCACGTCCGCGTCCTCGAAGACCGCCTCGACCACCAGGTCCGCGTCGCCGGCCTGGGACAGATCGTCCGTGCCGGTCAGGCGGGCCAGGACCTCCTCGCGCGCATCAGCCGCCAGCTTCCCCTTCGCGACGGCGCGCTCCAGGTTGCCGGCGATCCTCGCGATACCTGCCTCGGCGCGGGCCATGTCGGGCTCGTACAGGGTGACCTCCTTGCCGACAGCCGCGTGGACCTGGGCGATCCCGTGGCCCATGAGGCCGGCCCCGGCGACGAACACGCGCTCGATCGACATCACGCCTCCTTGAGGTCGAGGACCGCGAGCAGGCGGTCGGCCGCGGCATACGGGTCAAGCTCGTGCTCGGCGACGGCCTCGATGGCCTCGGCCACCGTCCCGGCTGCTGCAGGCTGGGCAAGCCGTGCCCAGAGACGCTCCGCCACGAGGGCCCGGACCTGGGCCTCCGCCCTGGTGCGCCGGGCCGCACGAGTCGGCACCCTCAACGCCGTGGGCACGGTGGTGGTCGAGGGCGCGGAGCAGCTCGGGGACGCCCTCGCCGGTGGCGGCGGTCGTCACGAGGACATCGGGACGCTTCGGCCGGTGGCCCGGTCCACCGGTTGCGCCGGCGGCCGGGAGGCCAGCCGACACCGGCGTCGGCGGCATCGGCGGCACCAGCATCGCGCGCAGCTGCGCCGCGGTCCGCTGGGCGCCCGGGCGGTCGCCCTTGTTCACGACCACGATGTCCGCCACCTCGAGCAGGCCCGCCTTGATGGCCTGGATCTCGTCCCCCATCTCGGGCGCCTCGAGGACCACGGTCGTGTCTGCCGCCGCGGCCACCTCGACCTCGCTCTGGCCGGTCCCCACCGTCTCGAGGAGGACCATGTCGAAGCCCGAGGCGCCCAGCACGGCCGCAGCCGCGGCCGACGTGGAGGCGAGCCCGCCCGCATGCCCGCGCGACGCCATCGAGCGGATGAACACCCCGTCGTCCGACGCATAGGCCTGCATCCGGACGCGATCGCCCAGCAGGGCACCGCCGGTGATCGGCGAGGACGGATCCACCGCGACCACCGCGACCGAGCGACCGCCCGCCCGGAGCTCCGCGATCAGCGCCGCGACGAGGGTGGACTTGCCGGCCCCAGGCGGCCCGGTGATGCCGACGAGGTGGGCCCGGCCTGCGTCCGGGTACAGGAGACGCATCGCATGCTCGGCGACCGGGCTGCGGTTCTCGACGGCTGTCAGGAGGCGCGCCAGCGCTCGCCGGTCGCCATCGCGGGCGGCGTCCGGCCAGCGACACGGCGCGCTCCTCGGGCGTGCCGGTCACTCGTCGCGCGGTCGGGCGTTCGCGCGGATGAAGTCGGCCACCTCGCGGATCGTCGTCCCGGGTCCGAAGACCCCGGCCACCCCGGCCGCCTTGAGCGGCTCGATGTCGTCGTCCGGGATGATCCCGCCCACGGTGACCAGCACGTCGTCGAGGCCGCGCTCCTGCAGTTGGGCGCAGACCCTCGGCACCAGGGTCATGTGAGCACCGGACAGGATGGACAGGCCGACGACGTCGACATCCTCCTGCAGGGCGGCGGTCACGATCATCTCGGGGGTCTGGCGGAGCCCGGTGTAGACGACCTCGAAGCCCTCGTCCCGCAGGCCGCGGGCGAGGACCTTGGCCCCACGGTCATGGCCGTCGAGGCCTGGCTTGGCGATCAGCACCTTGAGCGGTCGGTCGGTCATGGCGGGATTGTAGAACCCCGCGGAGCACGGCGGCGCGCGGTTGTCATGCCCCGGGTGCGCGGCGCCCGATGTGCGCGAAGAACTCGGAACGGGTCTTGTCGTTGCGGCGGAACAGGCCGAGCACGGCCGCGGTCGTCATCACGGTGCCCGGCTTCTGGACCCCGCGCATGGCGGCGCACAGGTGCGTCGCCTCGATCACCACGCCGACGCCCTTCGGCTCCAGCGTCTCCATCAGGAAGTCCGCGATCTGCTGGGTCATGCGCTCCTGGACCTGGAGGCGGCGGGCGTACATCTCGACGATCCGCGGGATCTTCGAGAGCCCGATGACCCGACCGTCCGGCACGTACGCGACGTGCGCGGTGCCGAAGAACGGCAGCAGGTGGTGCTCGCACAGCGAGTAGAACGTGATGTCCTTGACGACGACCATCTCGCTGTAGCCGACGTTGAAGATCGCGCCGTTGACGAGCCGCTCCGGGTCCACGTGGTAGCCGGCCGTGAGCTCGTGGTACATGCGGTGCATGCGGTCCGGCGTCGCCCTCAGGCCCTCTCGGGTCGGGTCCTCGCCGATCTCGAGCAGGATCCGGCGGACCGCCTGCTCGATGCCGCCCGCCTGTTCGATGCCGCCCGCGGGGGCCGGCCCTGCCGGCGTCGCGAGCATGGGCTCGGCGTCATCGTCGACATCGTGCTCTATCTCGTCGACGATACGGCGGACGGTCTCGGGCAGGTCGCGGTGGTCGGCAGGCTCGGTCATGGTCTCGAGATGGTACGCCCCGGCGGTCAGCCCGCTTCCAGGATCGACGCAGTCACGTCGGCGGGCCGGTAGCGCGGGAGGTTGTGGGCGACGCCCGGGAACCCGCTGACCCGGACTGACCCGTGTCCCGCCGCAGCCCGGGCGTGCGCGGCCCTCCGCAGCTCGGCCAGCCGGATCTCGACGTCGCCCGTGCCCAGCGCGACGAGCGCCGCCACCGGAGCCGCCACCGCAGGGAGCCCGTCGGCGGCAGCGGGATCCCATCCGAACATCGTCCGCACCAGCGCCGAGACGACGTGCGGCCGCACCGCGCGGACCACGTGACCGGCCGCCGTCTCGACGACCGCGTCGAGCGCCGCGCGCTCCTGGTCCCGGTCGAAGGTGGCCGGGTCGAAGGCGCGCCGGTCCGCGATGAAGGCGTCCATCGTGCGCAGCACCTCCGGGGGCTCGTCGAGGCCGCGCAGGAACTCGTCCACGTCCAGGTCGGTGACGGTCTCGATCCGCTCCCAGCCGCCGTCCACGAGGACGAGGCCCGCGCACCGGTCGCCGAGCGTGCGCGCCGCGCCGGCTGCGACGAGCGCACCGAACCCGAGGCCGGCAGCGACGACGCGCCCGCCGGGGCGGAGCACCCCGGATCCCTCCGCGACCGCAACGGCGTCAGCGGCGAGGGTGTCCAGGTCGTAGCCCGTCATCGGCGCGTCCGACAGGCCCTGGCCGCGCAGATCCGCCACGACCACCCGCCGGACCGCCGCGAGCCGTCGCGCCACGGGTGCCCACGTCCAGGCAGGCTGGACGAGGCCGGGCAGCAGCAGCACGCCAGGTCCCCCGCCCCCATCGGCGGGTCCGCCCCAGTCGAGGAAGTGGATCCGTGTGCCGTCATCCGCCGTGACCACGTACCCCTCGGGCTCCCGGTCCGCGTCCGGCGGTGGCGCCAGGGTCACGTCGGGCGCCCACGGCAGCAGCGGCGAGGCGGCATCAGCGCTCATGGCGGCTAGGATAGGACGCCATGGTGAAGCGCCCCAGGGGATCCCGGACCTCCAGCCGCCTGCCGCGTGCCCGGCACGACCGGTTCGACCGGCTCGTCGACCGGGCGATCGCGGGCATCCCGTCGCCCTTCCGCGAGGAGCTCGCCCGGATGGCGATCATCATCGCGGACGAGCCGTCACCCGATCTCCTGCGGGCCGAGGGCCTCGAGCCGGACGACACCCTCTACGGCATCTACCAGCCGCCCGTCGACGCGCTCTACTCCTGGGGCGACGTCTTCGAGCCGGAGCGGATCGTGATCTTCCGGCTGCCGCTGGAGGAGGACTTCCCGGACCCCGAGGACCTCGCCGACGAGGTGCGGATCACGATCCTCCACGAGCTCGCGCACGCGCTCGGGATCGACGACGAGGGACGCCTGGCCGAGCTGGGCATCGACTGATCGCGGCGCCCTGCTGCGACGCCAGGCGAGACAAGCGGGCGCGCATCAGCCGAGCGACAGCAGCCCGCCCACGAGCGCGACGAACCCCGTGACTGCGCATGCCGCGAGGCCCTTCGTGAACCATGGATCCCACGGGCGGCGGCCATCGACCGGCTGCTCGCGCCCGATCTCGAGACCACGCGTGTAGTGCGTCAGTGCCGCGAACGCATGGACCGCCGGCGCTGCGGCGATCGCCTCGACGATGAACGTGAGCGTCCCCAGCGCGAAGACGAGGGCGGCGGCGATCGGCACCACGAGAGCCGACGGGAACTCCACGGTCAGGCCGGATCCTTCGACCGCGCGCAGGACGAGATCGAGACCGGCGCTCAAGCCGAACACCACGATGAACTGCCCGAACACGCCGAACAGCGTGATGACCACCGCGAGGCGCTTGCGTGACCGGACGAGCCGGAACGAGCGCCCGATGGCATCGCCGACGCCCACCTCACCCAGCACGACGCCGGCGGGGGCGTACACGAACGGCATGCCGACCACGAGGGCGATGAGCAGCGAGAGGCCATCGCTGATGAACAGGACCGGGCCCAGGAGCGCGAGGAGCGCGAACGTCGCGACGAAGCTCACGGCCGCGCTCAGCACCCCGAGCACGAGCTGCACGCCGAGCACCCGCCAGAACCGGCGTCGCGACACCGCGATCGATTCCCGCAGGCGCAGCGGCCGTCCCTCGATGCGCCCGCCGATGACCGCCGTGGCCATCGTGCGCGCCTCCGTGGCCGCACCGACGTACCCCAGGTACGCCGGGATCGCCGCCAGCATCGCCCACGGGATCCAGGCAGGCATACCCCCGCCACCATCCATCAGCGCGCCGCCCTCGATCACACCGACGGCCACCAGCACGACGGCGGGTCCGACGGTCACCAGCATCATCAGACCGATGTAGAACGACGCCGCACGCAGGCCGTTGTCGGATCGGGTGAGGAGATCGAGTGCCTGGCGGAGCAGGTCCCGGATGCCCAGCGGGATCGCGAGGACGTCGGCAGCAACCGGCCGGCCCGCAGGTGCCTGCGGAGGCAGCGGCGGCGGGGGCGGAAGGATCGGCCCGACGAAGGCCCCGTCGAAGGTGAACCGGGCGCTGTCCGGCGATGGTGGAGGAGCGCCAGGCGGCACCGGGAGCCCGCTGCCGGCCTCCCCCGCAGCGGCCATCAGCGGCGGACCGCGATCGGCGCAGCCTGTCCCAGCAGCTCGCCCAGGCGCTCGGTGGCGACGTTGCCACCCGACAGGATCACGGCCACGCGATCCCCGGTCCGGAGCGGGACCGCTCCCGACAGCACGGCGGCGAGCGCAGCCGCACCCGCGGGTTCGAGCACCTGCTTGAGGCGCTCCACGGCGAAGCGGAGCCCGGCGAGGATCGTCGCGTCGTCGACGAGGACCACGTCCTCGAGATAGCGTCGGGCGACGCTCAGCGCATGCACGCCGGCGATCGGGCCGTTGAGGCCGTCGGCGATGCTGACCGGCGTGATCCGCACCGGCACGCCGGTCTCGAGCGCCTGGCGGAGGCAGTCGGATCCGACGGGCTCCACGCCGTACACCCTGATCTTCGGGCGCGTCTCGCGTACGGCCACCGTCACACCACCGACGAGCCCGCCGCCGCCCACCGCGATGACCACGACATCGACATCGGGCAGGTCCTCGAGGATCTCCAGCCCGCACGAACCGTTGCCCAGCAGGACCTCCGGGTCGTCGTACGGGTGGACGAGGGTCAGGCTCCGCTCCTCGCGCAGCATCTCCATGTGGGCCATGGCCTCGCCGACGTGCGCTCCGTGCAGGACCACGTTCGCCCCGTAGTCGCGGCACGCCGCCACCTTGGACGCGACAGCGGCGGCCGGCATCACGACCGTCATCGGCACACCTGCCTCGCGCGCGGCCCACGCGTACGCCTGGCCGGCGTTGCCCGCGCTGATCGTGATCGCCCCATGGCGTCGCTCCTCGGTGGTCAGCGAGGCGATCCGCGCCAGCGCCGCCCGGGGCTTGAACGAGCCCGTCTTCTGGAGATGCTCCGCCTTGAGGTACAGGCGGTCATCCGCCAGCCGGACGCCGGATGCCTCCCCCGCGACCCGGGCAGCCGTCGACGACGACAGGAGCGGCGTGCGGTGGACCCGGCCGGCCAGCTGGCCTCGGGTCGCGGTGATGGCGGCGAGCGAGATCGGCGAGCGGGTCATGCGCGGCAGTATGCCCCCGGGGCTGCAGGACGGACTTGCGTCCTTGCGCAAACAATGAGATACTCGGCGCGTGATCGATACGACCATCAGCAGCAGCGACGACGAGCGGATCCGATTCGCGGCCGTCGCCCGCGCCCTCGGGGACCCCAAGCGCCTGTGCGTCCTGGAGTCGCTCGCAGGCGGCGAGGCGTCCGTCGGCGACCTCGCCGCACGGGTGAGCTGTCAGGTCCCGAACATGAGCCAGCACCTCGCGGTGCTGCGCTCCGCAGGCCTCGTCACGGCCCGCCGTGACGGGAGCACCGTCTTCTACCGCCTCGCCGACCCGAAGGTCCTCGAGGCATACCAGCTACTCCAGGACATCGCCCGCTAGCCGGGCACCTGTCGCTCGTCCGGCCCGGCCGGAGAAAGGACTCGCCTCGTGGCGGAGATCAAGCACGCAACCGACGCCACCTTCGTCGAGATGGTGGTCAACAACGACAAGCCCGTCATCGTCGACTTCTGGGCAGCCTGGTGCGGTCCGTGCAAGATGGTCGCCCCCGAGATGGAGAAGCTCGCCGCCAAGTACGACGGAGTCGTCGACATCGTCAAGGTGGACGTGGACGCCAACCCGGGCCTGTCCCAGTCGTTCGGCATCATGTCGATCCCGATGATCGCGTTCTTCCAGCCGGGCCAGCAGCCCCAGGGCCTGCCGGGTTTCCGCACCGCAGAGCAGTACGAGCAGATCTTCAACCTCACGGCCCTGGCTGCCGCGGAGGCCGCCAACTAGATCCCGCCTCCCTCCGCCACGTCCGCGACCCCGGCCACCGGCCGGGGTCGTTCCATGTCCGGGGAGCTTGTGGGGGCCGTGTGCAGCGAGGGCTCTGCCGGGCGGGTCGCACGAGGCGCCAGGACGTATCCTGCCTTCCGATGCTCCCACTCGCCCCGGCTCCGCAGGTCACCGTCATCATTCCGGCCTACAACGCCGAGAGGACGCTTGGGCCCACCTTGGCCTCGGTCCTGGAGCAGGCCGGCGTGCGCCTGGAGTGCGTGGTCATCGATGATGGTTCGACCGACGGCACCGCCGACCTGGTCGACCGGCTTGCCGCGGCGGACAGTCGCATCGTGCTGCTCCGCCAGGAGGTGAACTCCGGCGTGTCAGCGGCGCGGAACCTGGCCCTGGACCGGGCTCGCGGCGACTGGATCACGTTTGTCGATGCCGATGACCGGCTCCGACCGGGAGCGCTCGCGGCGCTTCACAGGGCGGCCACCGAGCAGGCCGCGCGCCTTGTCGTCGGCCAGCGGATCTCCACCGACGGTGATCGCTGGTGGTACCCGGTCCTGTACGACAAGCCGGACATCCGCGAACCCGGCCGCAAGTCCCTCGCCGCCAATCCCGACCTCCTGTACTACCTCGGGCCGCCGGGCAAGCTCTTCCACCGATCACTCGCCGAGGGGCTCCGGTTCGAGGGGCGGATGCTCGGCGATCAGCCGTGGGTGCTCCAGGCGCTGATACGGGCCGGCGACGACATTGCTGTCGTCGACGACCTCGCGTACGAGTGGTGGCGTCCCCGCCCGACCGAGGCCATCGACACGATCACAACTGCGCGCACGCACTCTGCGAGAATTGGGGTGGAAGCCGTCGGGATGGCGGCCGTGGCATTCACGCTTGCGGCGGAGGCGTTCGCGTCTGCCTACGACACCACCACACGAGGCCGCCTCGAGGCCCACTACTTCGAACGCCTGCTGCGATCCGACCTCGGCGCGCAGTACCGGCACGCGGTCCGCGCGGCCGATCCCGACCTTCCGGCGATGCACGGCGCGCTGGCCGATCTGATCGAGGGCGTGCCTCCGGATGCGGTCGGCAACGGCGCTGCCATTGCCGAGGAGCTGGTCGCGCCCACGCTCAGCTACTGGAATCGCTTGGACGAGGCGGCGGTCACCTCCTTCTGGGGCATGGTGGAGGCGGCCTGGCGGGTTCAGCCGACGCTCTTCGACAGGGTGCCGCAGCGGCGCTGGCGCCCCATCCTGCGGGCGTGCATGCGCACGCCGGTACGAGCCCGCCGCTTCAGCACCCCGCTGCTACGGCTGGACGCACTCCCACGGAGCATCGCGCGCCGGCTCATGCGGGCGGCTGCAGAGAGGTAGCGCGCCGGCCTCAGGTCCGCACGGCGCGGCCGTGCGCCGACCGCATCCAGGCCTCGGCCCGGTCGAGGGCGAAGCGGTCGATTGACTCGGGGGTGAAGGCGATCCAGCCCTTGCCACGGCTCGACGGCATGACATCCGGCGTACGCAGCGCCGCCGACGCCACGGCCGGGTCCAGCGCCGCCTCAAGGACGTCCTCCATGAGCACGGCGAACAGGCGCCCGTCGACGGCGTACCCGACCGACTCGTCGTCCCGATGTCGCTCCACGCGGTCGAGGTCCTCGATCACGGCCTCGATCCGCTCGTCGAGCGTCTCGTCGACCTCCGCTGCGGCAATAGCTGCCGCGGCGGCCGCCTCGTCCTCTTCGAGCGGGGCATCGTCGTCATCCACGCCGTCGTCCAGGTCGTCCTCGCGGACGCGACCGTTGCCGCCGGGCGCGTCGCTCACGCCGCGTCCCCGGTCGCCTCGAGGATCGCCTGGAGCTCCTTGAGGTGCTCCTCGTAGTGCTCCGTCAGCTCGCCGAAGAAGTACTCCTGGTGGCCCGCATCCTTGATCCAACGCGCCTCCGGCACCACGGTGAGGTAGCCGCGCAACTCCCCCGCAGTCGAGCGGAAGGCCGCACGCACATCGTCGGCCGGCATCGCCCGGAAGCGCGCGATGCCCGCGGCGTTCATTTCGTCACCTGCCTCGGGCGAACCCGCCCACAGCGCCTGGAGACGCTCCAAGGTCCGGCTGGTCGGGCCGACGGCCAGCTCCTTCGCGGTGGCGAGCGCCGCCTCCTGCCACAGGATGATGTGGCCCAGCAGGTCCCGGCCGGACCAGCCGCCTGCGGCCTCGGCGGGGATGTCGAGCTGGGCGTCGGTCAGGTCCAGGAGGCGCTCGTACGGGCGAAGGGAATCTCGTTCGTCTTCGAGGAAGGAGAGGGCGTCAAGGTACATGTGCGCATCGTATTCGGCTGCACAAGACCTGGCGATGGGAGGGACCGACTCGCGAGATGCGGCTCAGAGCACAGGGGCGGCCATCCGCCGCGGGCCGGCCGCCGAACTTGCCAGTGCAGACCCAGTTCCCATCCTCACCGCAACGAGTGCTAGAGTCCGCCCGTGAGCGACGATCTCCCGTTCAACCTCCCGCCAGTCGACCCGGCCGCGGCCACCGGTCCGGTGGCAACCACGGCCCTGACACCGGAGCTTCTTGCCGGCCTGCTCGCCGACGGCGATGACGAGCTGGCAGCCTGGGTGCTGGGCCAGTCCATGGCCGAGACCTCGCGCGCCGAGGTCTACGACGGCATCCTGCGCGACGCGATGCGCCTCGTCGGCGAGCGCTGGATCTCGGGCCAGTGGACTATCGCCGAGGAGCACCTGGCGTCGCGGACGCTGCTGCGGACGCTGGAGCGGCTCCGCCCGGAACCGGGTCCGGAGGGCCGGATCGGCCCGGTGGCGGTGCTCGCGGGCGTGGCCGGCGAGCATCACATGATCGGCCTCGTCTGCCTCGAGCAGGCGCTGATCGAGCGCGGCTGGACAGTCGCGAACCTCGGCGCCGACCTGCCGGCACCGGATCTCGGCGCGTTCGTGCGCAAGAACGACGTCAGCCTCGTGGCGGTCTCGGCCTCCCACGCGGATCGCGTCGGCGAGCTGGCAGCGTCGGTGCAGGCGATCCGTGGCTCGGCTGGCAGCCGCACGATCGCGATCGCGGTCGGCGGGCGGATCGCTGCCGTCCCGAACCTGTTGACGACGATCGAGGCCGACGCCGTCGTCCACTCGGTCGGCGAGGCGGTCGCGTTCGCCGAGCGTCACCGGCCAGCAGACTGACGGCCCGGGCAGCGCACTGAAGGCCCGGCGGCCTTCTCAGACCGAGACCGGCTCCCGGTACTCTCCGAAGACATCGCGCAGCACGCGGCACTGCTCACCGAGCGTCGCGTACGCGGCCGCGCAGCGCAGGAAGTGCGGCATCAGGTTCGTCTCGGACGAGGCTGGCCTCGTCGCGGCGTCGCGCAGGCCCGCGAGGGCGGCTGCCACTGCCTCGTTGTCCCGCTCGGCACGCGTCCGTGCCAGCCGCGCCAGGTGCCGCTCCTGGGATCCCTCGGGCACAGCGAGCACCGGGACCCTGATGCGCTCGGCCTCGACATGCCGGTTGACGCCCACGATCGCCCGCTCGCCCGCGTCGAACTCCCGCTGGAAGCGGTACGCGGCGTCCGCGATCTCACGCTGGGGGTAGCCCTCTGCGATTGCGGCGAGCATGCCGCCCCGCCGGTCGATCTCGTCGAGGTATTTCCACACCTCGCGCTCCACCCGGTTGGTGAGCGCCTCGACGAACCACGATCCGCCCAGCGGGTCGACCGTGGACGCCACGCCGGTCTCCTCGAACAGGACCTGCTGCTGGCGCAGCGCGAGCAGCGCCGCCTCGGCCGTCGGCACCGCGAGGGCCTCGTCGTAGGCGTCGGTGTGGAGGCTCTGGGTGCCGCCCAGGATGGCCGCCAGCGCCTGCGTGGCCACGCGGGTGAGGTTGTTGAGCGGCTGCTGTGGCGTGAGCGACACGCCGGCGGTCTGGGTGTGGAAGCGCATCCAGGTCGACCGCTCGTGCGCGGGCCCGGTAGCGCTCCGTCATGAGCTTCCACCAGATCCGGCGGCTCGCCCGGAACTTCGCGATCTCCTCGAAGAAGTCCGAGTGCGAGTTGAAGAAGAACGACAGCCGCGGCGCGAACTCGTCCACGTCGAGGCCGCGCTCCAGGGCCGCCTCGACGTAGGCCATGCCGTCGGCGATCGTGAAGGCGAGCTCCTGCACGGCCGTCGAGCCGGCCTCGCGGATGTGGTAGCCGCTGATCGAGACCGTGTTCCAGCGGGGCAGCTCCCGCGTGCCGAACTCGATCGTGTCCACCACGAGGCGCATCGAGGGCTCGGGCGGGAACAGGAACTCCTTCTGGGCGACGAACTCCTTGAGGATGTCGTTCTGGATGGTGCCCTCAAGTCGCTCGCGCGGGACGCCCGCCTTCTCTGCGGCCACGATGTACATCGCCCAGATCGGGGCGGCCGGGGAGTTGATCGTCATCGACGTGGACACCCGGTCGAGCGGGAGCCCGCTCAGCAGCAGCTCCATGTCGGCGAGGCTGCTGACCGCGACGCCACACGTGCCGAACTCGCCCTCGGCCTCGGGGTCGTCGGTGTCGTACCCGTAGAGCGTCGGCATGTCGTAGGCGATCGAGAGGCCGGTCTGGCCTGCGTCCAGCAGCTTGCGGAAGCGCGCGTTCGTGTCCTCGGCAGCGCCGAAGCCCGCGAACATGCGCATCGTCCAGGGTCGCGACCGGTACCCCGTGGGATGGATGCCCCGCGTGAACGGGGGTGCGCCGGGCAGGCCGACGTCCCGCGCGGTGTCCGTCTCCGCGTACGGTCCCGCGCCCTCGCGCAAGGGGTCCCCATGATGGTCGACCCTCGTGGGCCCGCCAGGCCCTGCGGGCTCGCCGTCCGGCGTCTCCTCGAGGTCCCAGGGGCCGTAGAGCCGCTCGACCGGCAGGTCGCCGAGCGTGACGAACGACGAACTGCGCTCGGGCAGACGGGCGAGGGCGGGGTCGAGGCGCTCCCCCCGCCAGGCGCGGCGGGCCTCGGACCAGGCGTCGGCGGGGTCGCTCATGGTCGGGCGACGCTAGCACATCGCGGACGGCGCGCGCTCCACGCACGCCCGTCGAGTCTGGACGAGCCCGCGCGGAGGCGGGCGGTGCGCGCACGCTCCGGACCTTCGCGTCCTCGACCCCGGACGCTCCGCCCATTGAGCGGGGTCGATCCGGGCCCTACGGTGGGACTGCGTTCGAAGCGCGCCGACCCACGGCACACCGGGATCAACCTGGGGCGTCGACCACGGGCAGACAGGCAGGACGACCCGGCCATCGGGGACGCTCGATGGCACGGGGGGACCGGAGCCTGGGTCACGAGTCGAGTAACAGGGCACGGCCAGCAGGCCCGGAGCCATGGGCGGCTGCACTGATCAGGCGTCATCGGTACCCCCGGGGCTCGTCCCGCCCGGGGGTACTTCCTTGTCCGCGACCGTCCTATGTCCGCGACCGTCTACCGGAACGGGTTCGTCTGCCATCCGGGACGCGCGGGCCGGTGTGCCCGGCGGACCCCGCGTCGATCCAGGTCCACCGCGATCACCCTGGCCGCCGCCGCGACATCCGGGCTGCGCATCACCGTGGTCGTGAGCCAGTCGATGTAGGACGGCTCGAACGCCGCGATGGCGCCCAGCGTGTGCCCGTGGAACTTGCCGAAGTCGACCTCGAGCTCCAGTGCCTCGTCCAAGGTCGGCGGGTCGCGGCGGGGATGGTCGGTGACCCAGTCGCGCTGGGCCGGGCTGGACGGCTGCGAGGCCCGAAGCTCCGGCACCGATCGGTCGTGCCGCTGCGGAGGCTGGCCGGTGAGCGGCAGCCGCGTCCCGGGTGGCGTCGTCACCTGGTTGCGCGGCTGGAACGTCGCCGTCGTGTCAAGGCGTCCCGTCACCGGCCGGGTGACTGGCGGCGGCGGCGGCCCTCCGGGCGCACCACCCGCGGATGGGGCGGCACCTGTCTGCTGGCGCCGTGTCTCCTCGGCCTGCCTGCGCAGGCGCCGGCTCGCCGCATCCTCGCGGGTGAGCGACGCATAGGCTGCATTGATCTCCGCCATGCGCCGCGTCGCCCGACGTGCGACGTCCGGATCATCACCGGTCAGGTCCGGGTGGTGCTGGCGGGCGAGCGTGCGCCAGGCGGCCTTGATCTCCTCGGGTGAGACGCCTGGCTCCACTCCGAGCACGGCATACGGGTCTTTTGACGGCACGTGCCCAGTCTAGCGCCGGAGGCCCGAGACCCAGACCCCGTGCCCCGCCTGAGGCTCGCCGCCCACTGCGACGGGTCTGCGGCAAGGACTCCCCGCTTGACAGGACCCTCCGCGGCGCGATCCGATAGGTGCATGCCCGCCCCCAGCAGGACCCGGATCGTCGGGATCGTCGCCGTCACCACCCTCCCGCTCGCCTTGGCGTACCGGTTCGCGCTCGTCTATCGCGCCCGCGCCGGCTACCCGCGGCGGCACCCACCCGTGCACACACCCGCGACCATTGGCCTTGCCTGGGAGGACGTCGTGATCCCGGGCCTCGACGGCGGACCCGCCCTGCCCGCGTGGCACATCCCGGCCGGGCATGCCTCCGCGCCCGGGATCGTGCTCATCCACGGCTGGGACAGCGCCCGCGACCGCATCCTGCCGCATGCCGGGTATCTCCACGCGGCCGGATTCCACGTGCTCGCCTTCGACGTCCGGGGCTGCGGGGCGAACCCGCCGGAGAGCCTGCCCGTGTCGGTCGGGGAGTTCGCCGCCGACACCCGTGCCGCGGTCGCCTGGCTCGCTGCCCGCCCCGAGGTCACCCGGGTGGCGGCCCTTGGCCATTCGATGGGCGCCTCCGGCGCGCTGGTCGCAGCCGCGGGTGATCCCTCGATCGCCGCCGTGGTCGCCCTCTCGACGCCGGCCGGCCCGGAGCGTCTCACGCGCCAGACCTTCCGACTCGCCAACCTGCCGATCCCCTCCCCGCTCGCCTGGCCGCTCGCCTGGCTCACGACGCGTGTCTACCTGCGCCCCCGCCACCACTCGGCAGCGGCGGTGAGCGCCACGCACGCCGTTCGGCGGATCATGGCACCCGTGCTGCTCGTCCACGGAACCGACGACTCCGTCGTCCCCATCTCGGACCTCGAGCGGCTCGCGGCTGCCCGGCGACGCGCCCAGCCGGGTGCCGTAACGGAGACCCTCACGGTCACCGGTGGCCATCACTCGTGGCTGTACGAGTTCGACGCGCTGCGGGCCGGCGTCGCCGGCTTCCTGGCACGCCAGCTGGACGGTCCACTGGTCCCTGCAGAGGCGGCGGAGATGGCGCGCTCGACCCCGGCTGAGCGCCTGCCCGAGCCCGAGCGCCTGGCGGCCGTGGACGAGGAGCCCGGCGGCCTCCGCTCCCTCCTCACGCTGTTCCGTCCGTCAGCGACCCGCACCCCACTCCCCTGACGAGGTCCATCCAATGAACACCTGGGACGCCGTTCGCGGCAAGCGTGCCGTCCGCGAGTTCGCGGACCGGCCGATCGAGCCTGAGCTCCTCGAGCGGATCGTCCGCGCCGGGACACGTGCGCACTCGTCGAAGAACCAGCAGCGCTGGACGTTCGTGCTGGTGCAGGATCGCGCACGCCTGGAGGCCCTCGCGAAGACCGGGCCCTACGCCGGACATCTCGCGGGCGCGGCGGCGGCGATCGCGCTCGTCACCCCCGATCCACGCGCCGACGGGCACCCGCTCTCGGTGATGTGGGACCTGGGAGGCGCTGCAGCCCAGATGATGCTGGTGGCCTGGGACGCGGGCATCGGATCCTGCCCGGCCACGGTCTACGAGCAGCCGCTCGTCCGCGAGATCCTGCGGCTGCCGGATGGGGAGTGGTGTGAGTACGTCCTTTCATTCGGCTACCCGGCGGACCCGGCGATGCTCACCGCGCCACTGCGCGCCGGCGGGCGCAAGCCGATGGACGAGATCGTCCGCCACGAGACCTGGGAGGGCTGACCCGGCCGGATCGGGCGCCTGCTACGCGTCGGCCTCCGGGTCATCCGCCTCGATGTCGAGGGCATCGAGGACCCCCTCGCCGAGTGCTCCAGCCTCCGGTGCCGGCGCGCCCTCGGCGACATAGCCCTCGATCGCCACGTCGAGGCCGATGTCGCCCCCGGCCCGCTCGGACAGCAGCCACTTGTGCTCGAGCACGTCGCAATAGGCCTGGACGAGGTCGCGGTCCGGCCCCACCAACCCTGCGATGCGGGCCAGCGTGGGGCGGTACACCTCCCGGAGCCAGCGATCCGCAGCATCATCGGCTTCGACCCCCCGCCGCTCGAAGTGCTCGAGCCAGGCGTGGTACTCGGCCAGGTCGTTGAGCAGGATCCTCGCCTGGCCCTCGAGCGCCCGGAGACGTGTGCGACGCTCGAGCTCGTTGGCATGGAACCGGCGCGTCGTCACCGACGTGCGCAGCCGCACCTTGCGCCCGCCGGCCACCGGGTCCACCTGGAGATCGACCGAGAAGCCGAGGTCGTTGAGGCGCCTCAGCCGTGATCGGATCGCGCGGCGATCGCCTGGGACCAGCTCCGGCTGGTCGTGGAGCTCACGCCAGACAGCGTGGTACCTGCCCCGCACGGACTCCGCCAGGTCGATGGCCACGTCGACCCCGCCAGGATCGCCCAGGTACAGGGCGAGGTCGGCGAGGCCGAACGCCACGTTCTCGACGAGGATGTCGAGGTCGAACGAACGCTGGCCGTCGGACAGCGAGGGGTGGATCTCCGTTGTCTCGGCATCCACGAGGAAGGCCTGGATCCGGTCGCCGTCGCGCCGGAACAGCGTGTTGGCGAGCGAGCAGTCACCCCAGTAGACGCCGCTCCGGTGGAGGTCCACGAGGAGGAGCGTCATTGCGTCGAGGAGCCTGTCCACGTAGCCGGGCGAGATCTGGCGCAAGCGCATGAGCAGGCGCCGGTACTGCATCGAGTGGCGCAGGTACTCGGTGACGAGCACCGCCTCGCCATCGCTCGGCCGACGGGCGAGGCCGATGGCCCGGACGGCGGGCAGGGAGGCGTCCTCAAGCGCCCGCAGTGCGTCGTACTCACGCTCGGCCACGGGAGCGGGCAGCTCCTTGAGCGCGTACACCACTCCGCTGGACACGAGGAACCGCACGAGATGCCGCGACGGGCCGACCGGCAGCTGTCGGAACTGGAGGTCTGCGTCGTCCCAGTCCGCAAGCGGCCGTTCCCACGGCAGGTCGAGCAGCGGGGCGGCCTCGTCACGAAGCCGGAGGTGCGGGAAGGTCACTCGCGACTCCCGGTGCCTCGCTCGCGTGGCCTCGGGACCGGGCAGCCGGGAAGCGGGCCGATGCCGGTCAGGGTCGCTTGCGCAGGTACGCCGCGAGGTTTGCGTCGTAGCCGAGCGACTCGAACAGGCGGCGTGCATCGGGCCGGTGATGACCCGCCGTCACCTCCATGAACGAGGCTCCCGACGCGAGGGCGACGCGCTCGGCCGCGTTCATGAGGAGCCGGCCGATGCCTCGCTCCCGGACACCCGGGTCCACGACGAGGGCGACGATGCGGCCGAACCGCTCGTCAACCTCGAACCGCGGCACGATGTGGAAGGCGACGAAGCCCACGACATCACCGCCTGCGACTGCGGCCAACACCTTGGAGGTGGGCGTCGTGAACTCGTCGATACGGGCGGCGAGGTCGCTGGACCCGGCCGGGTACCCCTCGTCAGTGAGCAGGGCGGCGAAGCGCTCGGCGTCGTCGGCCGTGGCCTCGCGGACGTTGACTGCAGCTGCGTCGTTCATGAGCGGATGGTACCCGTCCGCGCGTCAGATGATGCTGGTGCGCTGCGTTCGACGACCAGCACGTGGGGTCCAGCCGGCGGCGAACCCGCGAGCGCCACCTGTCGTCCGAACGGGCCGGGGTCCGGCACACCGACGCGCAGCGCGACACCGGCGCCCGCAGCCCACCCACACCACGCGTCGAGTCCGTCCACGGCCGACAGGTACAGCGCACAGGGGCCCTCGCCGTCCCGGGCGAGCGAGGCGGCCGCCCGGCCCTCGGTCGATGGCTCCAGGAAGGCAAGCCAGTCGCCTGGCAGCGAGCCGGCTTCCCGGACGCGCACGAAGGCCCCGAGATGCGGATCCGGGGGAGCATCCGCACCACTGGCCGGTGGTGGGCCCAGCCACATGTCAAGGTCGTCTTCGGCGCGGTCGGTGTCGACGGTCGCCCAGCCGACGGCCGCCAGGCGCAGCCGGCCCGCAACCCTGCGCATGGCGCCCGCCGGCCCATCGGCCGGAGCCTCAGAGCTCGCATCGCCGCCCGGCACGGGCTCGAGCACCAGCCTGCCCGAGGGCCTCGGGTTGTCGGCGGGTCCCTCACGGACCCACGGCCGCACCTCGAGCGTGGCGGCACCGAGATCGAACAGCCACGTGCCGGGCGCGACCACGCCCGGTCGAGCGTCGAGTCCCAGCTTCGCGGCCAGGTCGGCAGCCAGCCTGTCAGGCCCCGCCGCCTGCCAGGTGATGCGCGCCCACAGCGTCATTCGAGCAGCAGGTCCGGGCTCTCGCCCACCGACGCGAAGCCGAGACGCTGGTACAGCCGCAGGGCGGCCTCGTTGCCACTGTGCACGCCGAGATAGACGAGCTCCGGCCCGCCTGCGGGCTCCAGCCCCGGTAGCACGCGCGATCGCGACGGCGTGGCGGGTTGCAAGGCCCGCGAGGCCCCGCCCGCGGAACTGCTCGCGGGTGCCGATCGATGACAGGTACGTCATCCCGTCGAACGAGGTCGCCTTGGCGCAGGCTGCGGGCTCTCCATCGATCCGCACGAGCACGACGACGATCCGAGGGTCGTCGACCGTCCGACGCAGGTCGTCCGCCAGCTCCGGTCCCCGCGATGAAGGTGCACCGAACGACTCCGCGAGCACCAGGCCGACATCGCCAAGGTCGGCTGGCCCGGCGTCCGCTGCGGCACGCACGCCATGCATCGTGACGCCACGGCCGGCCTCGCCGGGCGCCACCTGGGGGCACATCTCGGCACGATCCAGGACCATCACGTGGCCTCCCCCAACGTCGGCGAAGCCGCTCGCAGCAAGCCTCTCCACGAGGTCGACGGGCGTCCCATGCAGCGGCGACGGCCAGATGTGCGGCCGCCGCCCGCGCGCGGCGAAGAGCGCCAGCATCTCGGTCATGCGCTGGTCGAACGCCGCACCGTCGGCGGGCCAGCGGATGCTGGTCATCCGGTTCCAGAATGGGTCAGGGTCGAGGGGGTCGAACAGCACGACGGCATGGCCGAGGTCGCGCATCTCGCGCCGCGGGATCGCGTGCGCCGCCGTCTCGTGGCGCTCCAACGAGCGCATCGTGGCGTCGTCGATGGTGATGTGGCGGATCACGGCTAGGGGCGGCGCGCGAGGATCCCCGAGGCGCCCGAGCGCAGATCGATCAGCTCGGGGACCGTGATCCCGGCGTCGGCAAACCACCCGAGCGCCTCGGACCGTGTCACCAGGCGGGTGCCCTGGAGCAGCTCGTCGAGCTGGATGCCGGCGATGAGCTCCGCGTGGCGCGTGCGAAGCTCCTCTGGATCGGACGGGAGGTACCAGTCGAGGACGACCAGGGAGCCACCCGGCCGAACGGCGGCCCACGCCGCCCGCAGCGCAGCCACGGGGTCCGGCAGCTGATGGAGCGCGTACTGGAGATACACCATGTCGAAATCGCCCATGTCGCCCATCGAGGTGACGTCGCGCTGCTCGATCGTGATCCGGCCGCCGAGGGCCGCTGCCTCAACGTTGGCCCGTGCCCGAGCCACCGAGTCCGGCTCGAACTCGACGCCGACGAGCGTCGCCTCGGGGAACCGGCGCGCCATTGCGACGAGCCAGCGGCCTCCGCCGCAGTGGACGTCCAGGATCCGGGCACCTGGCGCGAGGTCGACCACCAGTTGTGGCACCGCCGGCAGGAGCTCCTGGAAGAACACCCCGATGTCCTGGAGCGTCAGGCGCTCGATCGCGACACGGTAGCGGTCCGGGCGGTGGGCCATGGGCACGCCGGTCCGGAAGACCTCGAGCAGCCCGTCGAAGTCCAGGCTGCCGATGGCGGCGTGGAGGAACTGGCCTCCGAGGTACTCGGGCCGGCCCGCGTCGAGCAGGACCGTCGCCACGTCGTCAGGGACCGATACGCGGCCATCGACGGTCTCCACGAGGTCGTGGGCGTCGGCACCCCAGGCCCAGCGACCCACCAGCGATGGCTCGATGCCCGTCCGGGCCGCCAGCTCCTGGACCGTCAGCCCGGTTGGACCTGCCTCGCGGAGGCGTGCGAGCAGCCCCAACTCAAGGCCCGTGTACACGAACCAGGTGCGGTAGAAGCCGCCGAGGCTGGCGACGAGATCGTCAAAGCGGTCGTCGAGGCGCATGGCCGCATTGTGGCATGCGGATCACCGGGCGGCATGGCGCGACCTGCCCTCTGCGACGCAACCGGCTCGCAACTTGGCCTATCCGGCTGGCGCAAGTGTCGTCATCATCGCTACACTCCGGCTCTCCTCCCCCGCCCCGGAGTCCGTCGTGAGTCGACCGCACGCCAGCGCCCTCGCCGTCTGGTCCGCGCTCGTCGTCCTGTACCTGGTCTGGGGCTCGACCTACCTCGGCATGAAGGTCGCGATGGACTCGCTCGAGCCATTCGTGATGGGGTCGTTCCGCTTCATCCCCGCTGGCGTCCTGCTCACGGCCCTGATCGCACTCCGCCATCGGGCGACGATCCGCAAGCCGACGCTGACCCAGGTGCGCGACAGCGCCATCGTCGGCGGCTTCCTGCTCCTGGGCGGGACGGGGCTCGTCGCGTGGGGCGAGCAGACCATCCCGACCGGGGTCGCGGCGCTGCTGATCGGCCTGATGCCGATGTGGCTCGCGATCTTCGGACGGGCCGTGTTCCACGAGCCCATCCAGCCGATGGTCGGGGCCGGCATCGTCATCGGAGTGGCCGGTGTCGCCATCCTTGCCTGGCCGGTCGGAGGGGTCGGCCAGCTCGATCCCGCCGGCCTGCTCGCGCTGGTGCTGTCCCCGATCCTCTGGGCACTGGGCACCCTGTACGCGGCCCGGCGGGCCGTCCTGCCTGCGCCCGCCTTGTTCGCCACGGGCGTGGAGATGATCGCGGGCGGCCTCCTGTTCATGGCGGCGGCGGCCCTGACCGGCCAGTGGGCGGATTTCGACATCGCCGCCGTGTCGTCCACCAGCTGGCTGGGCATCGCCTACCTCGTGCTGGTCGGCAGCCTGGTGGGCTACACGACCTTCTCCTGGATCATCACGGTGGCGCCCCTGTCGCGCGTGTCGACGTACGCCTACGTGAACCCGGTGGTCGCGGTGGTGCTTGGGTCGATCATCCTGGGCGAGACACTCACCGGTCGGACGGTCGTGGCCGCGGGGGTCATCACGCTCGCGGTCGTGCTGATCGTGACAGCTCGCGGACGATCGGCCGCCGTCACCACGACCCCCGCCCGGGAGAGGCGCGCCCGTTCCCGGACACGGGGTCGCAGTGGCCCCCGCCAGCAGGTCCGCTGCTGCGGCCGCCTCGTCCGCGGCCACCTCGTCCGCGGCCACCTCATCCGCGGCCACCTCATCCGCGGCCGCCCCGGCAGCAGACTGAAGCGCGGCCTGCGTGCGGGCAGGTACCAGCCGGGTGGCGGCGCCCGTTGCGTCCGGGTCACGTTTCGCAGCCGGTTCGGCACGCCACCGCTCGCCCCCTTGAACTGCCCCGTGCTGCGTGCGTAGGGTCCACCCCAGGGTCAGCGTCGCACCGGCCCATGGTCGCGACGATCCAGGGCGGAGGTCACGATGCGCAAGGGCACACCGGCACCGGCCACCCAGGGGGTCCCCGAGCCGCCGCCGGACGACTCCCCCGTCCTCGCCTTCCTGCGCCGGCTGCACGCGAAGCACGTCATCGCGCGCGAGGGATCGGTGGCGACCTACATTCCAGAGCTGGCGCATGCGGATCCGGAGGCATTCGGCATCGTCATCGCGACAGTTGATGGGGCGCTGTACGAGGTTGGCGACACGCGCATCCCCTTCACCATCCAGTCGATGTCGAAGCCGCTGACCTACGCGGCCATCCTGGACCGGCATGGCGAGACCGCGATCCGCCGCAGGATCGGGGTGGAACCGACGGGCGACGCGTTCAACGCGATCACGCTCGAGACCGGGGCAGGAACTCCGCTGAACCCGATGGTCAACGCCGGGGCGATCGCGGCCGTCGGCCTGGTTGACGGTGACGACTCGACGGCCCGCAGCAGGGAGCTCCTCGATACCGTCGAGCGCTTCGCCGGCCGCCCGCTCGAGGTGGACGAGGCCGTCTACCGCTCCGAGCGTGACACCGGCCACCGCAACCGCGCCATCGCGCACCTCCTTCGCAGTACCGGGGCCCTCGATGGCGACCCCGACGAGGTGGCGGACGCCTACTTCCGGCAGTGCTCCATCGCGGTCGACACCCGCGACCTCGCGCTGATCGCCGCGACCCTCGCCAACGCTGGACGACAACCGGTGTCAGGGGTGCGCGCCGCCTCGGAGTCCACTGTCCGCGACGTCCTCTCGGTCATGGCCACCTGTGGCATGTACGACGGGGCGGGCGAGTGGCTGTTCGACGTCGGCCTGCCGGCGAAGAGTGGCGTGTCAGGCGGAATCCTCGCGGTGCTCCCGGGCCGCCTCGGTATCGGCGTCTGGTCACCCCGGCTCGACGACCACGGCAACAGCGTCCGGGGAGTGGCCATCTGCCGGGACCTCGCGTCGGAGCTGGACCTGCATCTCGTCCGAGGGCTCCGCGATGCAGGCCCGATCCGCACCCGGACGACGGCCGCCGCGCATCCCTCCAAGCGCTTCCGCTCCCCAGCGGAGCGGGCCCGTCTCGGTGCCGAGGCGGACAGGTCGCTGGTGCTCGAACTGCAGGGCGATCTCACGTTCGTGGCCGCCGAACGGGTCGTCCGCGAGGCGCTGCCGGAGGCGCCGGCACCATTGGCCGTGGTGCTGGACCTGCGGCGCGTCGGGCACGTTGATGCGGTGGTGTCCGAGGTCCTGGCGGATCTCGTCGCGGCCCTGGGCACCCGCGGAGCGGCGGTCGCGTGGACCGGCGTTGCGGCACATGCGGCCATCCTCGACCGGGTGGACCACATGCTGCAGATACGCCGGCTCGCACCACCTGCCCGGCTGCCGGATCTCGACCTCGGGCTGGAGTGGGCCGAGGAGGTCGTCCTGGCCCGCCTGGACACCCCGGCCACCCATGCCCGGCCCACGAACCACCACGTCTCGCTCGACCGTCACCCGGCGCTGGACGGCCTCAACGATCACGCGGCAGCACTGCTCGCAGCGTCGATGCAGCGGCGGCACTGGTCTGCGGGCGACATCATCATCCGCCGAGGCGATCCCGCCGACAGTCTGCTGCTGATCACCGGCGGCCGCCTGTCGGTCTGGGTCCCGCTCGGCGGGTCCGAGGCCCGGCGGATTGCCACGCTCGAGGCGGGGATGATGGTCGGCGAGCTGTCATTCCTGGGTCGCGAGCGCAGGACCGCGGATGTCGAGGCGGACACGGACGTCGAGGCCTGGGTGCTGGACGCGGATGCGTTCGAGCGCCTCGCCGAGCTGCAGCCGCAGATCACGGCGACCTTCCTGCGCACGCTGCTCCGGATCGTGGCGGGGATCGCGCGCCGGATGACCGACGAGGTGGCGTTACTGGCGAGCTGACGCCACCCCGCTGACCGGTGAGGGTCAGGCGGGCCGGCTGAACCCCTGGGCCGGCCACGGCTCGCAGCGCAGCGGCCGGTCCTCGCGGTAGCCGAGGGCGTAGTCCGCCTGGATCAGCGTGTGCAGCTGGCTCGTGCCCTCGTAGATCACCGCGGCCTTTGAGTTGCGCAGGTATCGCTCGACGGGGAACTCGTTCGAGTAGCCGTTGGCCCCGTGGATCTGGATCGCATCCAGCGCCGCCTGCACCGAGTGGTCGGTCGCATGCCACTTCGCGAGCGATGTCTCACGCGTGTTGCGCAGGCCCTGGTTCTTCAGCCAGCCGGCCCGCCAGACCAGCATCCTTCCGATCTCGGTGCCCTTGGCCATGTTGGCGATCATCTGCTTGACCAGCTGGTGCCGGCCGATCTCCTGGCCGAAGGTCTCGCGCTCGTGCGCGTACTTCAGCGATGCGTCGAGGCACGCCTGCGCAAGGCCGACCGCGCCGGCGGCCACCGTGTAGCGGCCCTGGTCGATGGCGCTCATCGCGATGAGGAAGCCCTCGCCCTCCTCGCCGATGCGGTTCTCCACGGGAACACGGACGTCGTCGAAGTTGAGGAGGCCGGTGTTCCCGGCCCGGATGCCCAGCTTGCCGTGGAGGGTGCCCGTCGTCAGCCCCTCCATTCCCCGCTCCACCATGAACGCGGTGATGCCCTTGTGGTGCTTGGTGCGGTCGACGGACGCGAACACCAGGAAGTGGTCCGCGATGTCGGCGAGGCTGATCCAGATCTTGCCGCCGTTGAGCACGTAGGAGTCACCGTCTCGCCGCGCAGTGGTGGCGAGGTTGCCCGCGTCGGTGCCCACGCCCGGCTCCGTCAGGCCGAACGTCGCCAGCTTCTCCCCCGTGGCCTGGGGCACCAGCCAGCGCTGCTTCTGCTCCTCGGTGGCCCACTGCAGCAGCGTGAGGCTGTTCAGGCCGACGTGGACGCTCTGCACGACGCGGAATGCCGTGTCGGCGCGCTCGAGCTCCTCGCACAGGATTGCGAAGGAGATGTAGTCCATGCCCAGGCCGCCGTACTGCTCCGGGATCGGCGCGCCAAGGAAGCCGAGCTCGGCCATCTTCGAAAAGACCTCGCGATGGACCTCTCCGCTGGCATCCCACGCCCTGATGTTGGGGAGGATCTCGGCCTCGACGAACGCGCGGGCGGTGTCGCGGACAAGCTTGTTCTCGTCGGTCAGCGAGAAGTCGATCACGTTCAGCCTCTGGGCAAGGGCGCGCGTTGCGCTGCGCGCGCGATGCGTCCGATCCTACCCCCGGTCCACGCGTGGGACGGACCCGTTCCGACTGGGGGACGAGGCCTCTCTATACTCCGCCCGTGGACATCAACGACGCCTCCGACGCCCTCGATCTTGCCGCCCTCGCGGCCCCCAACATGTCACCGGTCCTCGGCCGGTACATGGACCGCAGCTGGTCCCACGGGATCGGACACCGCCTCTACGACACATCCGGGAACGCCTTCCTCGACTTCGCGAATGGGATTGCCGTGACCGCGCTCGGCCACAGCCACCCGCGCGTGACGGCCGCCGTGCATGCCCAGGTCGACCGGCTCATGGGACCCGTCCACGCGCTCGGCTTCGCCGAGTCCACGGTCGAGCTGGCGCGGAAGCTCGCGGCCACCTTCCCGGATCCCCTCGACACGGTCCTGTTCCTCAATTCCGGGTCCGAGGCCATCGACGGCGCCCTCAAGCTCGCCCGTCGCGCCACCGGCCGTCCTGCGATCATCTCGTTCCGCGGGGCCTTCCACGGAAGGACCATCGGTGCGACGAGCGTCACGAGCTCCGCCCTCAACTACCGGCGCGGCTACGAGCCGCTCATGCCCGCGATCTACCAGACGGTCTACCCGGCCGTCTACCGCTACTACGGCGGTGATGAGGCCAGGGCGGTCGCCGATGCCTTGACGCACTTCGACGGCCTCCTTGCCACCACCGTTGCCCCACAGGACGTTGCCGCGGTGATCATCGAGGCCGTCCAGGGCGAGGGCGGCTACTACCCTGCGCCGGCCGCCTTCCTCCAGGGCCTCCGCGAGCGGTGCGACCAGCACGGCATCCTGCTCATCGCCGACGAAGTCCAGTCCGGCTTCGGGCGGACCGGGCGCATGTGGGCGTTCGAGCACGCCGGCATCGTCCCCGACGTGGTGACCACGGCCAAGGCCATCGCGAACGGCCTGCCCCTCTCGGCGATCATCACCAGCCGCGAGCTCCAGGAGCGCTGGGGCAAGGGAGCCCACGGCACCACGTACGGCGGCAACCCGGTGTCCTGCGCGGCCGGTGTCGCGGTGCTGGACACCATTGCCGATGAGCGCCTGGTGGAGAACGCCCGCCTGCGCGGGGCGGAGCTGACCGCCGGCCTCCGCGAGCTCATGGCCGAGCACGAGGCCATCGGCGACGTCCGCGGGCCCGGCCTCATGATCGGCGTCGAGCTCGTGAAGGACCGTGGTACCCGCGAACCGGATGGCGGGCGCGCCGATGCCGTGGTGGCCGCCTGCGCCGACGCAGGACTCCTGCTCCTCTCGTGCGGCGTCCAGCACCAGGTCGTGCGCTGGATCCCGCCGCTGGACGTGACGGTGCCCGAGATCGAGGAGGCACTCGGCATCTTCGAGGGCGCCCTGGGGGCCCTCGGCGCCTGAGCCGCACCGCGACCGGACGGGGCGGGCAGGAAAGGCTCGCCTAGGAGATCCTGCGCAGGCTCGTCGAGGAGGCGCGGCTCACCGACCCCGATTCCGTTCGCGCAGTGACCTTGATCGTCGACATCGTGGTCGCGGTGGTGATGAGCTGGGACGTCACTGCGCGACCTTCGGCGTTCGTGTACCCACGCGTCCTCACGATGGTGCCGCCCATGTCCCAGGTCCAGGTCACGAGCAGGTTCGGAACGCCGCGCCCGCTGGAGTTGCGGGCCACGCTCGTCACGCGGACCGTCTGGCCAGGGACCACCGTCGCGTCGCTGACCACCGTCTTGAAGCCGGCCGATCCCGTCGCAAGCCGTGGTGAGATCGTCCACGACCGCCGGGCCTCGATCGTCGTGTCCCGCACCGTCGCCCTCGCCACGACCGGGAGTCGCACGCGCCTCGGTTCGCCGCCGACACCGGCCGACCGCGCCTGGTACCCGGTCGCGTCGGTGTAGAGGTACTCGGAGCGGCTCCCCGTGGAGGTGGGCCAGGCAACCACGACGCCAAGACCCTCGATCGGCCGCCCACGTTCATCCAGGGCGCGGACGTACACGGTGTTGGTGCCCCACGCCCGGACGCCGGTCCACCGGACCGAGAGGCTCAAGGATCCTGGCAACGGCGCGGCTCCGACGCCCTGTGAGATCGACCAGATGATGTCGGCCAGGTCCTCGGCCGCACGGCGCATGAGGGACCCGGTGATGGCCTCGAGCTCCGGGGTGAGCACGCTGCCATCGGTCGTGAGCACCGCATAGACATCGCCGAACCAGGAGCGCGAGTAGGCCGCCGTCGCAATGGCGGTCTTGCGGATGTTCGGGATCTCGTTGACCGATCGCCGCTCGGAGCGCCATTCGGGCCTTGCATCGGGGGATCGCTGCTGGGCGTTGACGAGCGCCTCATACGCGGCGTGGAGCGTCGAGAGGCCCGCCCCCTCCGTTGCGCTGTGAAACGGCTGGGCAATGTCACCGACGAAGTGGGCGAGCAGCCCGATATGACGACTCGCCTCCGCGAAGGCCGCCTGCGCCGCTGCAGCATCGTCCGCATCCCTGGCCGCCACGCCGTCCCTGTAGGCCGCCATGGCGACGTCGTACTCGTACGCGATGCGGGCGATGGCGCCGCCGCGACCCCCCGATCGGTAGGCGTGCTCGTCCCGGGTCCCGCGACTCTCGATCGTGTCCGGATCATCGCTGGCCAGGCGGGCTATGGCCGGGTCGAACCAGTCAGCGGCCCGACCGTCCAGCACGGCGACCGATGCGTCGACGATCCAGTCGTGCGACCCATAGCCATCACCGGACCCGTTCGACCAGCCGAGCGCCGGTGCCGGGATGCCGGCACATGCCAGCGCTACCACGAGCGAGACGGCCAGTCTGAAGGTGCGCATTCCGAACCCCCTCGCGGCCCGCGCCGCAGGGCGCGATCAGCGGTTGCGGGCCAGGAACGCCATGACATCGTCCAGGCGGAAGCGTCGGTCGCCGCGCTTGCACACCCGGTAGAAGGGTAGCTCACCACGATCGCCTAGACGCTTCACCGTGTTCACGTGGAGATGGAGCATCTCCGCCACCTCGCTCGCGGTGAGCATGGGTCCAAGCTCGCGGGCCATCATCGATGCCATTGTTCGGCTCCCTGTCATTCCAGGTCCGGATCCCACCGAAGGGCATTGCGGTGCGGTCCGGCTCGCTGCTGACCGGAGTGTCGACGTCTGGGGCGGTTGCGAACAGACGTACTCTCGGGTGGTCGAGGTACCAGCCCGGACGGGACCGCACACGACCCCACCACCGGCGCAGCAGCGCGCAGAGGTCGTGTCCTGAGCGTGGAGCGCACGCGACCACGTCGCGCGCAGGTACCGGGCAGGTACGAAGGGGGCAGGACGCGGACCCTGGCGGGGCCGGCGGCCGCGCGAGCGGCGCTTGGGGGCACATCCATGCGTCGTCCGATCGCGACCACCTGCCCCCGGGTGTCGCTCCCGGCCGCCTAGGGCGCCGGGTGACGTCCGCATTGTGCGCGGCGTCCGTCGCTCGTGCACGCTTCCGCCGCAGGATTCGTTGCCCGGATGCACCAGATGGTCCCGGAGACGTGTGGCTGCCCAGCAGTCAGCGCGGTCGCCTCACCAGGTGGCGGCCCGGTCCACCCCGCGCCACCCCGCGCCACCCGCGTCATCTCGTCCGACGCATCACTCGATGTCGCCAACCGCGCTGCGGTCGTGCTGGCGGCGCTTGCGCGACGAGGTGTGCTTCTTGACCTGCCGCTGCGCGCTGGTCGGCTCCGGCTCCCAGAACTGGCCGTGGCGGTGGGGTCGCTCCGCGGCGATCTTGTCGTCGGGGCGAGTGTGAACCGAGACATGCGTCGTGTGCTGCATCTCGCTCACCCGGTACGCGACGGCCAGATGGCCGTCCATGGCCACAGACTCTCGCAGGCTCCCGTGCAACCGCAATAGGGCGAAGGTAACGCCTGCGTGGGGCGGAGGACCTCCGCGACCCAGCCCGCTCGCAGCGTGCGGTGCTCAGTCGACTTCGACCAGCTCCAGCTCCGGCGTCACCGGGAACGATCGCAACTCGGAGCAGGATGGGCAGACCGCTTGTCCCGGGCCGATCACGTCGTCATGCTCCAGCGCCCCATCAAAGCCGCACGGGCAGGCAAGGCGGACCGGAAACTCGGAGGCATCGAGCTCGGCGCCGTCGAGGGGACCGCCGGCCGTGAGCATCGCCCACGCCTGGTCGAAGACATCGGACGGGATGGTCGATGCATAGCGGACGACGACGCGGCGTGCCTTCCGGCCGTCGACGCGGGCAACCGCCGCCTCGACCAGGTCCGCGACCATGGCCACCTCATGCACGGCGATGTACCTCCACGATCTCGATGATCATGCCTGCCGCCCGCACCGATGCGGCAGCGACCTCGGGTGTGAGCCCTTCGCCCACCTCCAACGACCGCACGCCGATGCTCACCACGACCGTCGGCGGTGCTGAACCGAACAGACCTTGGGCGAGCCCCAGCAGGCTCTCGGGCTCGAGATGGTGGGTCATCGAGGGATCGGCGTCACTCGGGCCGACCTGCTGGCGCACGACGACCTCGCCCGCCGGCAGGCCGTCCGCCGCGTCCACGAGGACAAGCAGCGATGCGGCCGCAACGTCCACCGATAGCTCCGGCGTGAGCTGGTGCGCGACGCGCACGTCCATGTCGAGCGCGGCGGCACGCGGATCGGCGGCGACCAGTTCGGCCACCGCCGGTCCTGCACCGTCATCGGTCCGGAGCGGGTTCCCGTACCCCACCACGAGGGCAGGCCCGGACCCCGGTCCGGCTGCTGTCACCGAGCGATCTCGGACAGCACCGTTCCATCGGGCGCCAGCAGCTGCACGCGCAGCGCCATCTGCCCCAGCGCATGCGTGGAGCAGGACAGGCACGGGTCGTAGCAGCGGATGACCGCCTCCACCCGGTTGAGCATCGACTCCTCGAGCCGATCTGCCTTGACGTACTTGCGCGCGACCTGGAGCACGGCGCGGTTCATCGCCGCGTTGTTGTGCCCCGTGGCGATGATGAGGTTCGCCCACTCCACCAGGCCGTCGTCGTCCACCTTGTAGTGGTGCATCAGGGTGCCACGCGGGGCCTCGGACACGCCGATCCCCTCGTTGCGGTTGATGCCCGCGGTGGCCTTGGTGTGCTTGTCGAGGATGTCGGGGCCGCGGAGCAGCAGCTCGATCTTCTCGATCGCGTGGAGCGTGTCGATCAGGCGCGCGTAGTGGTAGTGGAAGCTGGACCCGGCGATCCGGCCAACACGCCAGCGGAACTTCTCCAGCTCCTCGTCGGCGCGCGGGGTGCCCGTCTTCTCGGCCACGTTGAGCCGGGCAAGCGGCCCGACGCGGTACATGCCATCCGGGTAGCCCATCGGCTTCCAGAAGACGGTCTTGAGGTACGACCAGGGCTCGACGGCTTCGCCGATGTAGTCGTTGAACGACTTCGGGTCGAGCTTGTCGGCGAGGTAGTGGCCGTCCGCGTCCACGACCCGGATCCAGCCGCCGTAGTGGTCGACGTTGCCCTCGCGGTCGACGAGCCCCATGAACGCGGAGCGGAAGTTGCCGAGGCTGGCGGCCTCCTCCTCCCAGCGCAGCATGTCCTGCTTGTACCAGGCGATGGCGCGCTCGCAGGCGGCGATCGCCTCCGGCACGCCGGCCAGGATCCGGTCACGGACCTCGGCGGTGAGCTGGAACTCGACGCCACCGGGCACGATGCCCGTGGGATGGATCCGCTTGCCGCCCAGCCACTCGATGATCTGCTGGCCCCACTTGCGCAGGCCGATGCCGTCCTTCGCCAGGGCCGGGTTGGCGTTCGCCACACCGATGATGTTGCGGATGGCGGGGTCGGCGTCGAACCCGAAGAGCAGGTCGGGCGACGAGAGGTGGAAGAACGACAGCGCGTTCGACTGGACGATCTGGCCGAGATTGATGACGCGTCGCAGGTCGGCACCGGTCGGCGTCGGCTCGACAGCCATGATGTCGTCCACGGCCTTGGCCGATGCCACGAGGTGGCTGACCGGGCAGATGCCGCAGATGCGGGCCATGATCGCCGGCATCTCGTGGACCGGGCGCCCCTGGACGATCCGCTCGAAGCCGCGGAACTGCGTCACATGGAAGTGCGCGTCCACGACCTCGCCGCGGTCATCCACCTGGATGGTGATCTTGGAGTGGCCTTCGATCCGGGTGACGGGATCGATCGTGATGGTCTGGCTCATCGTGCGGCCTCCCTCAGCGCCCGAACCGGGCGCCGGCGACTTCGGGGGTCCGGCCGGACAACAGGTCGTCGAGCAGGGTGTAGATCAGGTCCGCCGAAGGCGGGCATCCTGGCAGGAACACGTCGACATCCACGAACCGGTTGATCGGCTGCGACGTCGGCAGCAGCTGGGGCACGACACGGTCGGGGAACATCGGGTTGACGTCCGCGTTCTCCATGTACGCCCGCCGCAGGAGCGGCGGCACCCCGATCGGGTTGCGCATGCCCGGGACGTTGGACGTGACGGCGCAGTCGCCGAAGGCGATCACCGTCTTGGTCCGCTCCCGGACAATCATGATCCGCTCGAGGTCGTCCTCGGACGAGACGGATCCCTCGACGAGGCACACGTCCACGTTCTCGGGGAACTCCTTGACGTCGACGAGCGGCCCGTAGACGAGGTCCGCCCTCGAGAAGATGTCAAGGATCCGCTCGTCGAGATCGACGAGGCTCATGTGGCAGCCCGAGCATCCGTCGAGCCAGACCGTGGCGACACGCGGTTTGCTCACAGTCCACGCTCCTCCTGGCGCACCCGAAGCCAGGGCAGGAACGGGCGCTTCTCCTTGGTGCCAGCCGCAACGGGCCGGCCTTTCTCGAACAGGGCCCCGACCGGGCAGACCTGGACGCACTTGCCGCAGCTCGTGCACGTGGTGGACTCGCCCCACGGGATGCCCATATCCGCCTGGATCCGGGTCTCGAGGCCGCGGTGCATCACGTCCCAGACGTGGGCGCCCTCGATCTCGTCGCAGACCCGGACGCAGCGCAGGCACAGGATGCACCGGTTGTGATCCAGGCCGAACAGCTTGTGCGACAGGTCCACCTCCACCTTCGGGCTGATGCGGGGCAGCTCGAAGTGGGTGATCTCGAGGTTGTTGGCGAGCCCCTGGAGCTCGCAGTGGTTGTTGGCCACGCACACCGCGCACACGTGGTTGCGCTCCAGGAACATCATCTCGGTCGCCGTGCGCCGGTACTCCTGGAGCTCGTCATCGTGAGCCGTGACGTTCATGCCCTCCGCGATCTGCGTGACGCAGGCGGCGGCGAGCTTGGGTGACCCAGCGATCTTGACGACGCACAGGCGGCAGGCGCCCCGGTCGTGGATGCCCGGCATGTGGCAGAGGCCCGGGATGTCGATCCCGTTCTCCTCGGCCACATCCATGATGGTCTGGCCCTCGTTGCCGGCGACATCCCGGCCGTCGATGGTCAGCGTGTAGACGGTCATGCCGGCACCTCCGACGGCTGCTCGAGCTCACAGACGCCGGCCGGGCACCGCTTGTCCACGATGTGTGCGAGGTACTCGTCCCGGAAGTAGCGCAGCGTGCTGAAGATGGGGTTCGGGGCCCCTGGCCCAGGCCGCACAGGCTCATCCGCTGGACGACGCCGGCGAGGCGCTCGAGGGTGGCGAGGTCGATCAGGTCGGCCTGTCCCCTGCAGATCTTGTCAAGCAGCATCCAGAGCTGGGTGGTGCCCACGCGGCACGGGACGCATTTGCCGCACGACTCGTCGCGGCAGAAGTCCTGGAAGTAGCGGGCCACGTCCACCATGCACGAGGTGTCGTCCATGACGATCATGCCGCCCGAGCCCATGAACGACCCGAGCTGGACCAGCGACTCGTAGCTGACCTCGGTGTCGAGGTAGTCCGCCGGAATGCAGCCGCCCGACGGGCCGCCGGTCTGGACCGCCTTGAACGGCCGTCCGTCGATGATCCCGCCGCCGATGTCGAAGATGATCTCGCGCAGCGTCATGCCCATCGGGACCTCGACGAGGCCCGTGTTGACGATGCGTCCGGCGAGGGCGAAGACCTTGGTGCCCTTGCTCTTGCCGATGCCGATCGAGGCGTACCAGTCCGCGCCCTTGCGCAGGATCGTGGGGATGTTGGCGTACGACTCGACGTTGTTGATCAGGGTCGGGCAGCCGAACAGGCCCTCGACCGCGGGGTACGGCGGCCGGGGCCGCGGTGTGCCCCGCTTGCCCTCGACCGAGGCGATCAGCGCCGTCTCCTCGCCGCAGACGAAGGCGCCGGCGCCGAGGCGGATCTGGACGTCGAAGCTGAACGACGTGTCCCCGATGCCGGTGCCGAGCCAGCCGGCCCGCTGGGCCTGGCGGATGGCGGTGCGAAGGCGGGCCACCGCGAGCGGGTACTCCGCGCGGCAGTAGATGTAGCCCTCGGTGGCATGCACGGCAAAGGCCGCGATCGCCATGCCCTCGAGGATCCGGAACGGGTCGCTCTCGAGGACCGAGCGGTCCATGAACGCGCCCGGGTCGCCCTCGTCGGCGTTGCAGATCACGTACTTCTGCGTGCCGGGCGCCTTGGCGACGGTGGTCCACTTGAGTCCGGTGGGGTAGCCCGCGCCGCCGCGGCCGCGCAGGCCACTGGTCGTGATCTGCTCACGCACCTCAGTGGAGGTCATCTCGGAGAGGACCTTCGTGAGGGCCTCGTACCCGCCGCGAGCGAGGTAGTCGTCGAGGCTCTCCGGGTCCACGCGACCCATGTTCTCGGTGGCCACCCGCAGCTGCTTCTCGAAGAAGGGACCCTGCGCCACCCGCTCGGGCTTCGCCGGGACCGCCTTGAGGGCCTCCACCAGGCCACCCACGTTGTCGGGGGTGACGTGATCGAACAGCTGGCCGGTCTCTGGGATCTCGACCAGCGGACCTGCCGCGCAGAGGCCCAGGCAGCCGACGCGCTTGACCGTCACGTCCGTGATCCCGGCCTCGGCCACCGCCTCGCCCAGGCGGAGCGTGACGTCGTGGGCCTGTGCCGACATGCAGCTGGCGGCCTCGCACACGTACGCTGACGCGCGGGGCGGCACGGCCTCGCCGCCATATGCCTCGTTCTTGATGACGGTGCGCCGGCGGACCGCGGTCCGGGCGCCGGTGTTCTGCTCGCTCACGAGAGAGCCTCCAGGCCGGCGATCAGCTCGCCCGGGTTCACCTTGCCCTTGACCTCGCCGTCGATGATGACAGCGGGGGCCAGGCTGCACGCGCCCACGCAGCGCGCGGTCAGCAGCGAGATCTTGCCGTCTTCGGTCGTCTCCTTGGGCTTGACGCCCAGGTCCCGCTCGAGGGCGGTCATGATGTCCTTCGCCCCGTTGATGTAGCAGGCCGTGCCGGTGCAGACCACGCAGGTGTGATCGCCCTGAGGCTTGAGCGTGAAGAACGAGTAGAAGGTCGCAACGCCGTACACGCGCGAGTGCGGAACGCCCAAGGTGTCGCCGACGTAGTTGAGGGCGTCGGTGTCGATGAAGCCGAACGCCTCCTGGGCGGCATGGAGCGCTTCGATCAGCGCCGCAGGCTTGTCGCCCATGCGGCGCATCCGGGTCTCCACGATCTTCCACCGCTTGTCATCCGACGGCGGAGCTGGCTTTGTGTACAGGGCCGGCATGCATCCCTCCAGGATCGGGG
Organism: uncultured Chloroflexia bacterium; assembly: GCA_963697365.1. Taxonomy (GTDB): domain Bacteria; phylum Chloroflexota; class Limnocylindria; order Limnocylindrales; family CSP1-4; genus CAIXZV01. The sequence continues at coordinate 169,693 of CAVONT010000008.1, read as the reverse complement.
CCGAGAACGCCGGGAGCGCAGGCGTGTGACAGAGCACTCGACAGCCCGTTGCTCGGGCCGTGGTAACAGCCTAGACGGTTCGCCGACCCGGCGCCCTATGCCGCGAGTCCCGTCGTCGCGGTGCCCTGCGGCGCACCGGACCGTGACACGGCCCAGCCGACCGGGGACCAACGGACCGCCTATCGGAGCAGTGCGGGCAGCTGGCGCCCGTGGGCAGCTGGCGACCGTGGGCAGCTGGCGCCCCCGGCAGGAATCGAACCTGCGACCAAGTGCTTAGAAGGCACCTGCTCTATCCGCTGAGCTACGGGGGCGCGGTCACCTGCTCAGTCTACGCACGAATCTGGACCATCGACGGAGCTGACGGCCTCGAGCAGTCGTGGCACGCCGCTGGCGTCGATCCTGCCGTCGGGCCCATGCTGAGGCTTGGGGCCCACCTGATCCTGTCGAGAGCGCAACATGCGACCTCGTGCCGCGTCTCACCGCATAGAGCGGGAGCCAACGACCCGCAGCGGGCGTCCCGGGAAGGCGATGGTGCGTCATGCGACGCCTGGTCAGCGGGAGCGCCCCCACGCTCGCGGCCTTGGCGGCTGCCGCGATCGTGCTGGTCATCGTGGCCTGGTTCGACAACACCGTCATGCGCGACGTTGGGCAGCAAGCACTGACAGGTGACCCTTCCTCGGTCGCCATGATGACCGTGCTCGAGGCGCTGCTGGTCGCCGGGTCCGTCCTGCTTCTCGGCGTGCTGGCATGGAGGTCGGCATCGGTGGTCGTCGGCATTGCCTATGGCATCGTGGGCAGCTTCTTCATGGCCCAGCTGTGGATCTGGTGGAACCTCGCCCGCGAGGGGAGCGATGTGCTGCCGGAAGCGGTTGCCTTGGCCCTCAGGAACCTCTTCTTCTGGGTCACCGGAGGCTCCCCCATCAACGACATCGCGACGATCGGCGCGGGGATGCTGATCGCGGGCGTTGCGGCGCTCGCACGATGGTGGCGAGTCCGGGCGGTCGCTGCGGGTTCCGCCGAGGTCATGGACCCGACTGCTGATCCGACGCTCGCGTAGATCGGCCCCGCGGCGGCTCGACGCGGAGCGGACGCGAACAGGGAGGCGACGACGGCTGCTTCAGAGCCCAGGCCACCAGAGTCCATTCGCAGAGCTCTAACCGCTGAGGCACGGGGGCTGCGCGCGGCGATTCCACCGCTCCGATTGGGCGGACGACCTTGCTCGCTCGAGCAGGGCGAGGGGACCGGCCGACACGGCCTGGCGCATGGGTGATTCGTCCTAGTTGCCCACGCGCACCGCGGTGCTACGCTGGCCGCCCTTCGCGCGGGAGCCCAAGCCTGCGCGCTCTGTCGAGCCCGGGAATGCCCGACCACCACATGCGCACGCCCACCCAACCGACCACGGTCGGCCAGCTCGCGCTCGAGCTGCCGGTCGTCCTGCCCACGCTGGCCATCGAGCCCGAGTGGAAGGATCAGGCGCGCCTGTGGGGCCACAGCCTCCAGCCGATGTGCTCGTATCTCGCGAGCTTCCCGGCGGCCCTCGTCCACGCGTTCATTGCCCGGTACTCGCGCCCGGGCGATGTCGTCTTCGACCCGTTCTCAGGCCGTGGCACGGCGCCGCTCCAGGCCGCGGCCGAGGGCCGGATCGGGGTTGGCAACGATCTCAATCCCCTCGCCCACATCCTCACTGCCGCGAAGCTCCAGCCAGCCGGCCCCGCCGAGGCACGCACCCGCCTGGCGGCGCTCCGCCTCGCCTGGGCAGCCGCAGGTCCCCAGTGGCTGGAGCTGGCCCGCGCCGTCAAGGAGCCTCGGGCTGGCCTGTTCGACGTCCTCGTCCCGGGCGCCGGATCCGGTATGGGTCCCGAGGACGGCACCGATCCGGTACCGGCCGAGGTGGCCTCCGTGTTCCACGAGCGCACGCTCGCCCAGCTGCTCATGGTCCGCGCGGCCCTCCGTCTCGACCAGCGCACGGACCGGTTCCTGGCGGGCGCCCTCGTCGGGATCCTGCACGGGAAGACGCCCGGCTATCTCTCGACGGTGATGCCGAACACCTTCTCGATGGCGCCCCGCTACGTCCGGGACTTCGTGGCCCGGACTGGGTTCGAGTCACCGGAGCGCGACGTCTTCGACCTGCTTGGCACCAAGCTGGACCGCCTCTACCGCCAGCCCCTGCCGACGACGCCTGGCATTGCGCTCCACGGCGACGCACGGACGTCCGGAACACGTGCCCGAGCGGCGCTGAGAGCCCACGGCCTCCCCGACCGTGCCCGCCTCGTGGTCATGTCACCGCCCTACCTGCGCGTGCTCAAGTACGGGTACTACAACTGGCTGCGCACCTGGCTCCTCGGCTTCGATGCCGGCGCCATCGACGCCGAGCTCGATGACGCCCACCAGCGCGAGCCGTACCTCGTGTTCCTGCGCGAGGTCCTCGAGGACCTTCGCCCGGCGCTGACCGACGACGGGATCGCAGTGGTCGTCATCGGCGAGGTCGAGACGGACCGTGGCAAGCCGTCCACGACGGGGCTGGGCCTGGCGGATCGGGTCTGGGAGGAGGCCGCCGTCCCGGCCGGCTTCCGGCTCGCGGGCGTGATCGACGACACGGTCGCGGCCAACCGGAAGATGACCCGGCTGTGGGGCGAGGAGGCGGGTCAGGCGACGAAGAAGGACCGGATCCTCGTGCTGGGCGCCGGGGAGGCAGGTCGCCGCCGAGCGTTGTCAGCCGCCGACCTTCCGATTGACTGGACGTGGCCCCCGGCCGGCCTTCGCGCAATCTGACGGGCGGGCCCCCGGTCCGCGACGACCCTCCGCGGAGCCCGCGCTTCGGCTAGCATGACGAACCGATGAACCAGATGTATCACCCGTCCGACCTCGCCTCGATGGATCCGCTGGTCCTCATGAAGAACCTGGACCATGTGCGGATGACCAGCCGCCGGCTTTCGTACATCCTGCAGCAGCAGGTCCACCTGTACACGCCCGAGGCAAACCAGCTGCGCGAGCAGATCGACCGATACGTCGAGGCCGAGCGCCAGATCGAGGGCGAGATGGCCCGGCGACGCGTCCGGGCCTGACCCGAGGCATTCCCCAGGCGAAGCGTTCCTCAGGCGGCGGTCGCCGCCGGGCAGCCAGCGTCGTCAGCCGCGCGGACCGCCATCGATTCGACGGCTGCCGCTCGGGCCGCCCGTCGAACCGCCTGCTCCTCGGTCACGACCGATCTGACGAGCTGCGCGAGGTGAGGTGTCTCGAACAGGCTGAACCCCACGCCGATCTCCGCCAGGGCGTCATGGCCCATGCCCCGAAACAGGCCCCTGGTGGCCACCGCGCACATCTCGTCATAGAGCTCCGGCCAGCCGACGCGGCGGCGCTGGTAGCAGAAGCGGACGAAGGCCTCGGCCTCGGGTGAGGCGGGCGCTGAGACGGCGGGCTGCATCGATACGGGTCCTCGGTCGGGCGTGCTGGGTCAGCCGGCAGGGCGGGCGGGTCCGGGCCCTGGCCACCGGCTCGGTTCGGTTGGTGCGACTCGCCGCGAGGTCCTCCCGGGTCCCCTGGGACGGCAGCGATGCAGGAATGCTAGGACGCCTTCGCCGTTCGGTGAAGGGGCTTCTCCACCATGTTGCCAACCGACTTGTCCACACCCGGTGAACAGTGGTGGACAGTCCGCGAGACGGGTCCGAAAGTTGTTGACGCCGTCGGTGTGGTCCGTGCGTGACGACCGGTTGCGGCGCCGTTTCCGATCTGCTATGGCCGGGCGTCGGGCCGCAGCTCGAGGCCCAGGCCGGGCTTGTCCGGCAGGCACCAGACCTTGTCCTCGCCGATGGCCAGGCCGATCACCGGGTCATCGGCGAGCAGGAGGCAGCCGTCGAGGTCCACCCACTCGGCAAGTGGTGATACCGCAGCGGAGGCCGCGATCACGATCGAGGTCTCCTCCATGCAGCCCAGGAATGTCCGGAACCCCATGGCCCGAGCACGCTCCAGCATGCGCTTCGCCGGGCCGACTCCGCCCACCTTGGCCAGCTTCACGTTGACACCCGCGACGACGCCGACGAGGGCGTCCAGGTCATCGGCCGTGACCGAGCTCTCGTCGGCCACGATGGGCAATGGGGAGCGGGCCTGGAGCCACGCGAGCTGGTCGAGGCGGCGCGCAGGGAACGGTTGCTCGATGAGCACCACGCCAAGCCGCTGGAGGTCGTCCAGCATCGAGGCGGCTCCCTCCGGCGTCCACCCGGTGTTGGCATCAACCCTGATGGGACCGTCGTAGACGGTTCTGACGGCCTCCAGTGTCTCGATGTCCGACGGGCCGCCCAGCTTGATCTTGAGGGCCGGGAACGCCGCGGCGCGCCGGGCCCGTCGGGCGACGACAGCGGGCGCGTCGATGCCCAGTGTGAAGTCCGTGGGCGGAACCTCCCCCTCCACGCCCAGCAGGTCCCGGACGGACAGCCCAAGGCGCTTGCCCACGAGATCGTGCAGCGCGATGTCGATGGCGCACTTGATCGCGCCATGGTGTCCGATGGCGTCGTCCATCCGACGTGACGCGTCCTCGAGGGCAGCGCGCGCGGCCTCGACCCCGCCCCGCAGCTCCGGTGTGACCGGCGCAAGTGCCTCGAGGAGCAGGGGTGTCACGGCTGCCATCGTCTCAGGCGTGTCGCCGTAGTAGCTGTCCGGGTAGCCCTCGCCCAGACCGACCGGGCCAGTTGGGTCCTCGCTGTCGTGGATCTCGATCACCACGGTCGTCTCGACCAGCCCCTCGCCGTGGCTGGAGCGGGCGATGACAAACGGGTCGCGCAGCAGAAGGGTCAGCGTCCTTGAGCGCAGTGAGAGCGTCATGCCCCGGTCCCGGCGGAGGGAGCCGCATCCACCCACGGCAGGGCCTCAACTGCGGCCTCGATCTCGTGCCACAGGGCATCACCGCCGAAGCGGACGGGATCGGCGACGGGCAGCCCAGTCTCGGCGGCCGTCGCCTCGATCAGTCGGCGGGCCTCGTCCTCGTCGTAGTCGCTCGTGTTGAGTGCGACAGCGACCACCTTCGACGGGCGGACCAGCGACGCGACGGCCTCATGCAGGCGGATGAACTCCGGCAGCGGCTGGATCGGGAAGGACACGTCCGGGCCGTGGTCGAAGTCGTGGCCGGCCAGCGCTGGGCGGTGGACAAGGATCATCGCGTGCGGCGTGCAGCCATGGATCAGGCCGAGGGTGACGCAGCTGTACGCCGGGTGGTCCAGGCTTCCCTGCCCTTCGACGAGCAGCCAGTCTCCTCGCTGCTCGCCCTGCTCCACCAGCCACTCGCACGTGCCCTGGAGGAAGTCGCTGATGACGCGGTCCACCGCCACGCCCCAGCCATCGATCATCATCCCGGTCTGTCCAGTGGGCACGAAGACGGCCGTCCGGCCGGCCGCGATGGCCGCACGCCGCAGCTCCAGCGCCACGGACATCTTGCCGATCGCACAGTCCGTTCCGACGGTCAGGATCACGCGCTTGCCGGGCAGGTGTCGCCGGCCGACCGCGGTGTCCATGCGCTCCGGCGGGCGCCGGTAGTCCACGATGCGCACGCCCGACGAGCGCGCCGCCTCGGCGAACTCCGGGTCGTCACCGAGGAACGTGTGGAGCCCCGAGTGAATGTCCAGGCCGGAGCGGATCGCCGCCAGGACGATCGCCCGCCATTCGGGCGGCAGCTTGCCACCCGTGGGCGCGATGCCGATCAGGAGGGCGCTTGCGCGTGGGATGAACCCGAGGGAGTCATTGAGGGAGGCGACAATCGGGATGTCGAAGCGCCCGGAGTCGCCCAGCCACTCCCGGACGTTCCGGCCGGCCTGCGTCGAGTCGATGACGGCCACCACCTTGTCGGTGCCGAACCGGATCACGCCCATCGCGGTCTTGCCGTGGTGGAAGCCGAAGTTGCCCTCGGCGAGGATCACGAGACGCCGTTCGGGTGCTGCGGACATCAGGCCGTCCATTGCTGCGGTGGCGGGGTGCGGCCGAGTCTAGCGTCCGGGCGAGCCGCGCGGAGCGCCCGCTCCCGGAAACAGGAACGCCCCCGGCGGACCGGAGGCGTTGCGAATGATCACTGGTACCGCATACCGGATTCGAACCGGTGGTCTCCGCCTTGAGAGGGCGGTGTCCTGGGCCTCTAGACGAATGCGGCAGGAACCCATCGCACGGGGCGACGGACGCGAAAGATAGCAGGATTCCGCCGGACCCCGCAACCGCTCCGGGTCCGGCGAGACCCGTCCGACACCGGCGCTACAGCCGGTTCGACTCCAGGAACGAGCGCAGCGTCTCGGCAACCTGCAGGAAGCTCTGCTCGCCCAGGACCAGGCCGTAGTGAGAGTGCGCCCCGAACGGCTCATAGGGTGCGTCCAGCCACTCGGCGAGGCGCTCCACGCCGGGCTCAGGCACGGTCGAGTCAAGGCCCCCGGCGATCACCAGCCGGGGCACGTCCGGAATCGAGGTCCGGTCGACCGGCACACCGGTGAGCACCTGCCGCTTCGCGCGCCCGCTCTCGAACGGCTTCTGGCCGAGCAGGTGCTGCACCCGCAGCACGTCGTTGAGCGTCAGGTCGCGGTGCTCGCGCTGCAGCATCTCGGGCAGCGTCTCCCAGCCGAGCTCGGCGCGCCCGTAGGCGTCAGGGATGTCGCGCACGACATGCGGACGGGCCGGGTCGCGCAACTCCTTGGGTGCCTCGGGGGCGATGAGCACATACGCGGCGCAGGGTGCCCGCTCGATCGCCTTGAGGACCAGCAGCCCGCCCATGCCATGCCCGACCGCGACGACCGTCGGGCCGAGGCGGGTCATCGCCGCCACGACATCCTCGGTGTAGGACTCGATGTCGAGCGTCGCGGGGTCTGCCGTCTGCGACCAGTAGTGGTTGCGCAGGTTGAGCGCGTGGCCCTCCCAGCCGCGGCTGGCAAGGTGGTGCAGGTAGCGCTCCCAGACCCAGGAGCCGCCGAGCTCGCCGTGGACGAACAGGACCGGCTTGCGGCGTGATCTGCGCTCCGGCAGCCAGGACTCGATGTACAGGCCGCGGTCGGCCAGTTCGATCTCGTCCTTGCGGACGGGGCGGCCGCCCACGGGGTGCGCGCGGCCCATGAGGCGGTCGGGCGGGGTCAGGTCGCTCATCAGCGGGCTACCACTCGAGAGGGTTGAAGATCAGGCCGGTGAGGGCCTTGGGATAGAAGTAGGTCGACTTCTGGGGCATGACGTCGCCGTCGCGGGCCACCTCGAGGATCGACGCGACAGGGGTGGGCTCGAGGAGGAACGCGGCATCGGCACCGTCCGACGCGGCCTCGACGAGAGCCTCGGCCTCGGCAGCTGACTTCGTGTAGGTGATCCGGCCGCCGGCGGCCACCGCGGCGGAGTCGATGCCGGCCAGGGCCTCCAGCGCCGTCCCCAGGAGAGACACGTCGAGCGCACGGACCGCCGGCCCACCCGGTCCCGCGAGGGCGTCGCACGCCTCCCGGCGCGCCTCGAGCAGCCAGGCTCCCGTGCGCATCACGAGCCCGAACCGCCCGTCACCACCGCGCCGGCCACCGACTGCGGCGAACTGCTCCACCAGCGCCGGGGCGGCCACCGCGACGACCGTGAACAGCTCCGGCAGGCGTGCCACCAGCCGGGCGATCCCCTCCTCGCCCAGGCCGTGGACGACCCGGTGCGTCGGCAGGACCGTGAGCTGGTCGGCGGCGTCCAGGAAGAGCATCAGCAGGAAGTCGAAGGCGGGATCCTGCTCGCCCGTGTGGTTGACCCGTCGCTCGTCCCGGTACCGGACAGCCGTCTCGTACCGGTGGTGGCCATCGGCGATGACCACGTCGCCTGACGAGGCGGCAGCGATCAGCTGCGAGGCCGGAGATACCTCTCCCTCGTCGGGAACGATCCAAAGCCGGTGGCGCACCCCGGCGTCATCCGCGATGTCCACGGCCGGAGCGGCCTGCACGATCGAGCTCATCGCCGGCTTCGCTGCGCGTCCGCTGTCCTGGTACAGGCCGACCACGGGCGACGTGTTGAGGCCGGTCGCGCGCAGGAGGCGGTAGCGGTCCTCCTTGGGCCCGGACAGCGTGCGCTCGTGGGGCAGGACCGAGCTCCCCGGTCCGAACGACTCGATGCGCAGGCGGGCGAAGAAGCCGCGCTGCGTGCGTTCCAGGTCCGTCCCCGGAACGCGGTACGTCTGCTCGTAGACGTACACGGAGGGCTTCGGGTCCTTGCGGAGCGTCCCATCGGAGCGCCAGGCTGTGAGCGTCCGCGCCGCGCGCCGGAACCGCTCGTCCGGGTCCTCGCCGGCGACCACCTCCGGCAGGTCCAGGCGCACGGAGTTCAGCGGATGGCGCGCGAGCAGCTCGCGGTGCTGGTCTGGCCCGATCACGTCATATGGCGGGGCGATGATCGCGCCCGGGTCCCCGACGGCCTCGGAGTTGTAGCGGAGGGCGCGGAAGGGGCGGATCTCGGGCACAGGTTCCTCTGGGCGGAGCGAGCTGGCCGGCCGAGGGCGAACATGAGGTGCGGAGGACCGCCTCGCTGGAAGGCGGTTCCACTGGATCCGGGCCGGGGGTCACTGCATCGTACGATAGGCCGGGTCGGACGGCCACCACCCGGGCTGGCCGTCGATGCGGGCTGGGGGCAGACGCTGATGCAACTTTCCGCCGTCGGCGCGCGTCATGGCTGGGATCGCCACCACGCCCCCGAACGAGGAGCCCGCGTGCGCCTGCCAGCCATCGCACGGCCCGTACGTGTGTCCAGCACCCTTGGCGCCACGATCCTGGTGCTCGCGACGCTGCTCGCGCCGTCCGCGGCGGCCGCCGCGGACGGCCTCTCCATGAGCGCCGCTGCCAAGCTCCAGGGCCACGTGCGCCAGGGCAACTGGTTTGCCGTCGCCGTTGATGTCGAGAACGCCGGGCCAACGGTGGATGGCGAGATCCGCATCACCGGCGGCGTGGACTCGAGGACCCGGTTCAGTGTCCCGGTCGAGCTCGCGACCGGGTCGCGCAAGCAGATCCTGCTGTACGCCCAGCCGCCGACGTTCGGCGGGACGATGAAGGTCCAGCTGGTCGACGACGACAAGGTGCTCGCCGAGTCGAAGGTCGCGATCGCCCTGCATGACGCCAACCAGCTCGTCGTGGGCGTGGTTGCCGAGAACCCGGCGAAGGTCGTTGGCGAGATCAAGCTCCTCCCGAACTCCAATGGCGTGCCGTCCGTCGTGGTGCCGCTCACGCCGGCCGACCTCCCGGAGCGCGTGCAGGCCTGGTCCGGCATCGACCGGCTGGTCTGGCAGGATGCCGACGCCGCGAGCCTCACCCCCGGCCAGCTCACCGCCCTCAAGGGCTGGATCGCAGGCGGCGGCCGACTCGTGATCCTGGGCGGCACGGCCGGAGCCGACTCGCTCAATGCCTTCCCCGACGAGCTGCTCCCCTACCGCCCGACCACGACGCTGGACATCGACCCCTCGGCGGTGACTCCCCTCTTGGGCGGCACGCCGGCCGGCGCAACGCAGCTGACCGCTCTTGCGGGCGACGCGGGCGCTGGACGCCCACTGGCGCAGTCGGGCGACCGCGTGATCGCGGCGGATCGCCCGGTCGGCAACGGCTCCGTCACGCTCATCGGCTTCGACCCGACCACCAGCTGGATCGCCGCCGGCGAGCAGTGGGACACGCCGTTCTGGCGACGCGTGCTCCCGGCCCGCATCGCCGGTACCACCACCCTTGCCGATGACTCGCAGATCGTGTCGGCCGTCACCAACCTGCCCAGCCTCGCACTCCCGCCGGTCGGCGGGCTGCTCGTGCTGCTGCTCGGCTACATCGTGCTCGTCGGCCCCGTGAACTACCTCGTCCTCAAGCGGCTCGACCGGCGCGAGTGGGCATGGATCACCGTGCCTGCGCTGATCGTCGTGTTCACCGTCGGGTCCTTCGGCATCGGCAGCCTGATGCGCGGCAACGAGGTCATCGTCCACGAGGTCGCGGTGGTGCGTGGCGCCCCGGGCACGGAGACGGCAGCCGCCCAGTCCTACCTCGGCATCTTCAGCCCGTCGCGCTCCACGTTCCAGGTGCGCGTCCCGGGCGACGCCCTCCTGGCCGCCCCGATCAACGGCGACATCTTCGGCTCGGGTCAGGTGAACACGCTCGACATCCTGCAGGGCGACCCGTCCCGGATCCGCGACCTCGCAGTTGGCGTGGGCTCCCTCCGGACGGTGCGGGCTGATGCCAGCGCGACCGGCCCGAATGTCTCGGCCGACCTCTACTTCGAGGACGGTCGCCTCAAGGGCACGCTGGTCAACGAGTCCACGGGGCCGCTCCGCGGGGCGGCGATCGTGGTCGGGGCGGCCGCCCAGAAACTCGGCGACATCGACCCGGGCGAGAAGGTCGACGTCTCGCTGGCCGTGGGGGTCAACCCGTTCAACCAGATGGGCCTGTCGGACAGGATCCTGGAACCGATGAACTGGGACGGCATGTCGATGACCGAGGACGACCAGCGCAACTTCGTCCGCCGGTCGGTGGTGGACCAGCTGTCCGTCGACCCGATGACAGGCATGACCACCGGCTTCGCGGCAGACTCGGCCACCCTCATCTCATGGGGCACCGGACAGGTCGTCCCGCTCGAGGTGGAGGGCCAGACGGTCAGGCACATGGCGAACGTGATGTACCAGGTGCCGCTCGCCTACCGCGTCCGCGGCGCCACCACGTTCCGCAACGACCTCATCCGGAGCAGCGTGCTCGACGTGGCGGCCAACTTCTTCTCCAAGGACCCGTGGGCGCTCAACCTGGGCCCGGGCAGGGCGACCGTGTCGTACCGGCCACTGGGGTTCGAGGGAACGCTCCAGCCGTCATCGGTGAAGGTCGGCATGACGTTCGGCGGCGACTTCTCGATGCCGGGAGGCAAGACGACGGCACTCGAGCAGGCCACCCGTTGTGAAGCCGGCACCGAGGGCTGTGTGGTGCCGATGGACGGCCTGCCGGACCTCGAGGTCCTCGACCGTCGGACGGGAACCTGGGTGCAGTTCGCGCACATGACGCAGGGGAAGGCCTACGAGCTCGCCGATGCCGCGCGGTGGGTGGACCCCGCGACCGGCGAGGTCCAGGTCCGGTTCGTCAACCAGCGGACCGAGCAGGTGAGCTTCCAGTTCCCGATCGAGATCTCGGGGACGGTTCGATGACCAGCATCGTCAAGGCGACCGGCCTCGTGAAGCGCTACGACCGCACCCTCGCGGTGGCGGGCCTCGATCTCGACGTCGGAGCCGGCGAGATCTTCGGGCTCGTCGGGCCGAATGGCGCGGGCAAGACGACCACCCTGCGAATCCTGGCGACGCTCCTGGTCCCCGACCTTGGTGACGCCGAGATCGCCGGAGCATCCGTCCGCCGGAACCCCGACGACGTCCGGCGCGTCCTCGGCTGGATGCCCGACTCCTTCGGTGTGTACGACGACATGAAGGTCTGGGAGTACCTGGACTTCTTCGCCCGCTGCTACGGGATCCCGGCCGACCGGCGCCGCCGGATCATCGGCGACCTGCTGGAGCTCGTGGATCTCGGCGACAAGCGCGACACCTACGTCCAGGGTCTCTCCCGGGGCATGCAGCAGCGCCTGTGCCTGGCCCACTCCCTCGTCCACGACCCGCAGGTGCTCCTCCTCGACGAACCGGCCTCGGGCCTGGACCCTCGTGCCCGGGTCGAGCTGCGGGAGCTGCTGCGCGAGCTGCGCTCCATGGGCAAGACGATCCTCGTCTCCTCGCACATCCTCCCCGAGCTCGAGGAGCTCTGCACCTCGGTGGCGATCATCGACCGGGGGCAGGTGCTGGCCCACGGGCGGGTCGCCGAGATCGAGCGGCGCCTGCGCGTCGGGGCGGTCCTCCGCGCCCGGATCATCGGCGAGCACGAGGCGATCGAGGCCGCACGCACCTGGTTCGGCACCCAGGCGGACGTCGTCACCGCGGAAGTGCTGGAGGATGGGACCGTCGAGATCGGCTTCCACGGCGACGATGAGGGGATTGCGCGGCTGCTCGCCCATGCGGTTGGCTCCGGGATGCGGGTGATGTCCTTCTCCCGTGCGGCCAGCGACCTCGAGGAGCTCTTCCTCCAGGTCACCGCACGCGACGAGGCGGTGCCGGCATGACCGGGCAGCAGCCGCCGCCGACCATCGAGGACTCCCTCCCCCTTCCGCCCCCGCCGCCCGGGTTGCCGCCCCAACCGGCCGCCGAGGTGATGCCGGTCAACGCCGACCTGGCCGATATCCACGCGATCCAGGCCACAACACTGCGCCGCAGGCGCTTCGGCTCCGTCCGGGCCGTCGGGACCGGGGTCGCCGCCGTCAGCGTCAAGGAGCTGCGCGGCCGGATGCGCGGCAAGCGCGCCTTCGTGATCATGACCGCCTACCTGCTGCTCATCGCCGGGTTCGCCTGGATGATCGAGTCGCTCACCGAGCGCACCTTCACCAGCGGCTTCGGAGGCAGCTTCTCCGCCTCGGCCGAGATCGGACGGGGCATGTTCCTCGCGATCATCACGCTGCTCACGATCGTGACGCTGATCCTCGCGCCGGCCTCCACCGCGGGGGCGATCAGCCTCGAGCGCGAGAAGCAGACGCTGGACCTGCTCGTCACCACGCCGATCTCGTCGCTCGCCATCGTGCTGGGCAAGCTGCTCTCGGCGCTGACCTGGATCTTCCTGCTCCTGCTCGCGTCGATCCCGATCGTGTCGCTTGTCTTCACGTTCGGCGGCGTGGCCCCGGAGGACGTGGTGCGGGCGTACCTGGTGCTCTTCGTGACCGCGATCTGCTACGGGGCGATGGGCCTGTTCATCTCGGCGCTCGTCAAGCGCACCCAGGCGGCGACGATCATCAACCTGGTGCTCGTGATCGCGCTGACGGCCGGGACGACCTTCATCTTCGTCTTCTGGGTGGTCATGACCGGCAACAGCGGGGTCTTCCCGGACCAGCCACGCCGCGGCGAGGGCTTCCTCGAGTCCCTGACCGGCGGCCGCCCGAGGCCCTCGAGTGGTGGAACCCGTTCGTCGCCCAGGTGGACGTCATGTGCGGGACCGAGACCGGCTTCGGCGGCGTCGTGCCAGATCGTCGCCGGCGTCACCGGCAACGACCAGGGCGCCTTCAATGACGTCAACGGCAACGGCAACTTCGGGCCCAAGCGCGATTCCTACTGGCCGCGCAGTCTCGCAGCCATGGCGATCACGGCCCTGATCCTGATCCTGGCGTCCGTCCAGCTCGTCTCGCCGACCCGTCGCTGGCGGATCCGGCGTGGCCGACGGCGGACGGCCCCCGCAGAAGGAGCGGCAGCATGAGCAGGCTGCGAGCACGCCCGTCCCGGCGTCCGTCCGACGCTGCGGCGCCGTTCATCCCCGCTGACCCGACCACCCTCGGGGTGGCGCTCGACCCCGCGCTCGGCGACCTGCGTACAGGGCTGGCCGGCCACCGGCGCCGGCTCTGGCTCCGCCGATCGGTCCGCCGCGCGTGGTACGTGCTCGCCACGGTCATGGTGGCGGAGCTGGTGCTGGCGATCGCGCAGCGACTGCTGCCGCTGGAGGCAGCTCCACTCATCGCGCTTGCGATCCCAGTCGTCGGGCTCGTCGTGCTGCTGCTGCTCGTGGTGCGCAGCCGGCCGACGATCGGCGAGACAGCCCTCGCGGTGGATACCGAGGGTGGGTCCGGCGATGCCGTCGCCTCGGCCCTGGCGTTCGCGGCGGAGATGCCTGGTGCCGCAGGGCCGGCCACAGGCCCGGACGACGAGACGATCGCCGTGGACGGGGCCTTCGACGTCGCCGATGCCGAGGCGCGGTTCATCCGCCGCCAGCGGCGCGACGCGGTCAGCCGACTCAGGGCCATCGACCCCCGCCTGTTCCGGCCGCGCCTGGCACGGCGTCCGGCGCTCGTCGCGCTCGCGGCCGCGCTGCTTGTCGCCCCCGCGCTGCTGCTGCCCAACCCGATGGACCTCGTGATCCAGCGCAACCAGCAGGTGCGGGAGGAGGCCGCGCGCCAGGCCGAGCGTGTCAACGAGATCGCCAAGAGCCTCGAGAGCAAGGGCGCCGACGTCGACGATCCGCGGTCCACGCTTGCCGAGGAGCTGCGCCAGCTCGCCGAGCGGCTGCGGACCAACCCGGGCGACCTCGAGCAGAACCTCGCCCAGCTGGGCGCCGTCGAAGACGACGTGCGCTCCCGCCTTGACCCCGCCAACGAGCAGAAGGCGGCATCGATCGCCGCACTGTCGCGCGCCCTGTCGAGGACGGCCACCGGCGATCCGAAGGCGAACCCGGGCGGTGATCCGAAGGAGACCAAGGAGGACCTCGGCGACCTGGGGGACAAGGTTGATGACATGACCCAGGCCGAGCGCGACCAGCTCGCACGCGAGCTCGCGGGGCTCCAGGGCCAGGCGAGCCAGGCGGATGGAGCTGCAGGACAGGCGCTGCGCGACGCGGCGGCCAGCCTCACGCAGGGTGACAACGCGGGCGCGAAGGCTGCTCTCCAGCGGCTCGGTGAGGCGCTCGCGGGTGCCAACGACCGCGTCCAGGTGAACCGCGATCTCGCGACAGCCGCATCAGGTCTCCAGGACGCCCGCCGGGAGCTGGCGAATGCCGGACAGGCCGGCCAGGCGGGCCAGGCAGGCCAGCAGGGATCCGGCCAGCAGGGCCAGGCAGGCAACCAGGGCAATGGCCAGCAGGCATCGCCGAACCCGAGCGCCTCGGCAGGGACCGGTCAGGGTGGCAGCCCCAACCCGAGCGCATCACCCGGCCAGGGCCAAGGGCAGGGGCAAGGTCAAGGGCAAGGGCAGGGCCAGGGGCAAGGTCAAGGCCAAGGGCAGGGTCAGGGGCAGGGTCAAGGCCAAGGGCAAGGTCAAGGGCAAGGGCAAGGGCAAGGTCAAGGCCAGGGGCAGGGGCCAGGGGCAGGGGCAGGGTCAAGGCCAAGGCCAGGGTCAAGGCCAGGGCAGCGGCTCCCTCGGCGGGGGCGGCTCCAACGCCGCGCACCTCGGGACGGGGATGTCGAACGGCCTGCCCGGTGGACCCGTGAACCCGAACCGCCCGAGCGTGCTCGGCGAGGATCTCGGCTCCGTCTTCGCGCCCTTCGACCGCCTCGGCAGGCCCGGCGACCCCTCGTATATCGCCGGCACGGGCGGTGATGGCCAGACCCAGCAGGGCAACCAGCAGGGTCAGGGGAGCAACAACGGCTCCTACGTGCCGTATCAGTCCGTCTACTCCGACTTCTACCAGTACGCGCTCACAACCCTCGACCGGGCGTATGTCCCGATCTCCGTCAAGGACTACGTGCGCGACTACTTCAGCTCGCTCAATCCCAGCAATTAGACGCCGCGCCGGCAAGGCCGGACCGGTACCCGGAGGACCCATGGACGCACCCGCAGCCGCGCCGTCGGGCGCCCCCGTCGAAGGCCATCGCATCGCCCCCGAGGCGTTCGCCGAACGCGCCAGAGCCATCGAGGCCGAGGTCGGCAAGGTCATCGTCGGCCAGCGCGATCTCGTGCGCCACACGCTCGTCGGCCTGCTGGCAAACAGCCACGTGCTCCTCGAGGGCGTGCCGGGCCTGGGCAAGACGATGCTCGTGCGCACGATCGCCGATGTCATCGACTGCACGTTCAACCGCGTCCAGTTCACGCCCGACCTCATGCCGGCCGACATCACCGGCACCAACATCCTGGTCGAGGAGGGCGGCACCCGGGTCTTCCGCTTCCAGCCCGGCCCGATCTTCGCCAACCTCGTCCTCGCCGACGAGATCAACCGCGCCACGCCGAAGACCCAGTCCAGCCTGCTCGAGGCGATGCAGGAGCACCAGGTCACCGTGGCACGCAACCGGTATCCGCTGGATCCCCCGTTCTTCGTCCTGGCGACCCAGAACCCGCTCGAGATGGAGGGGACCTACCCGCTCCCCGAGGCCCAGCTGGACCGCTTCCTGCTCAAGGCCCTCGTCCCGTTCCCCTCGGAGCAGGACCTGATCGGCATCATCGAGCGCACCACCGGCGCAGACGCCCCCCATGCGAGGCCGGTCACCACGGCCGCGGAGATCGTCGAGATGCAGCGCCTCGCGCGCGCCGTGCCGATCGCCCCGCACATCACCGCCTATGCCGTCGCGATCCTCGCGGCCACCCACCCTGACTCCAGCCGGGCGACCTCGCTCGTGCGCCAGTACGTCCGCTACGGCGGCTCGCCGCGCGGCGCGCAGGCCCTCGTCACCGCGGGCAAGATCCTCGCGCTGATGGACGGCCGCTTCAACGTGTCGGTGGATGACGTCCGCTCGGCCGCCCTGCCGGCCCTGCGCCACCGGGTGATCCTCAACTTCGAGGGTGAGGCCGAGGGCATCAGCTCAGAGGCGGTCGTCCGCAGCATCCTCGACGAGGTCTCACCGCCCTCCGTCGAGTAGGCGGCGTACCACCCATGGCCCTTTCCCCCACCCCGCCCCAGGAACCCGGCTCCGGACCGAAGCCGGAGCGCGCGCTCGACCACCCCGCCGGAGCTGCGCCGAAGCCGGCGGGCGTCAAGGCGTTCCTGCCCAACGACCTGGACCCCACCGTGTTCGACGAGGGGTTCCTGCGCCAGCTGGAGCGGCTCGGCGTGCTCATGAAGCAGCCAGTCCGGGGCGGCCTCAAGGGTGGACGGCGGTCGGTGAAGCGGGGCCAGTCCGTCGAGTTCGCCGACTTCCGCGACTACACCATCGGCGACGACCTGCGCCAATTGGACTGGAACGTGCTGGCGCGCCTCGAGAAGCTGTTCGTCAAGCTCTACGTCGAGGAGGAGGACGTCACCATCACCTTCCTCATCGACGCGAGCCCGTCGATGGCCTTCGGACGGCCTCAGAAGCTGCTGTTCGCCAAGCGCGCCGCGGCGGCGCTCGGGTACATGGCGCTGTCGGGCGAGGACCGCGTCGTGACCATCGCGCTGTCGGGCGCACAGGCCCGGCGGCACTCCGGCCTGCGCGGTTCCGGGCGCGTGTTCCGACTGCTCGGCAACCTGTCGGGGATCCAGCCCGTGGACGGTCCGACCAACCTCGTCCTTGCGGCCCGCCATGCCGCGGCAATGCTCTCCGGCCGCGGCGTCATCGTCTTGATCTCCGACCTGCTCGATCCTGGGGCCGAGCGGGTCGTCCGCGAGCTCGCCGCCCAGGGCTCCGACCTCATCGTCCTGCACGTCCTGTCCCCGGACGAGCTCGACCCCCAGCTCGAGGGCGACCTGCGCCTCGTGGACTCCGAGTCCGGCGAGGGCATCGATCTGACCGTCGACCTGGCTGCGCTCGACGCCTACCGGACGCGGCTGACCGCCTGGCAGGACGGCCTGGCGGAGCTTGCGACCAAGCGCCGCGCCTCGTACGTCCCACTCTCGTCGGCCACGCCGCTCGCCGACCTCGTGTTCGCCGAGCTGCGGCGCCGCCAGGTCGTGGGCTAGCGATGGGCCTCCTTGCGCCGCTGGCGATCGCCGGGCTCCTGTTCGTGCCCGCGGTCATCGCCATGTACCTGCTCAAGCTGCGCAGGGACGAGGCCGTCGTGCCCTCGACCCTGCTGTGGCAGAAGCTTGTCTCGGACGTGGAGGCGAACGCCCCGTGGCAGAAGCTCCGCCGCAGCCTCCTCCTGCTGCTGCAGCTGCTGCTCGTCGTCATCCTCGTGCTCCTCGTGGCGCGTCCGTTCGTCGAGCGGCCCGCGGGCCTCGCGCGCGACATCGTGCTGGTGATCGACACCTCGGCCTCCATGCAGGCGACCGATGTGGTGCCGAACCGCCTCGAGGCGGCCAAGGCGAAGGCGCTCGAGGCGCTCAAGGACCTGCCGGCGGGCGGGAAGGTGAGCGTCATCGCGGCCGGCCGCACGGCCCGCGTCATCGCCAACGGCACCGACAACCAGGGCAACGTGAAGCAGGCGATCGCCGGCATCACCCCCACCAGCGACGTCGGAGACCTGGGCGACGCGCTCCGCCTGGCGTCCGCGCTGGCGGCGCGCTCGGGCGATGCGGAGATCCTTGTCGCCACGGACGCGGCGCTCGCGAACCAGCCGACCGGAACACTTGAGGCGCCCGTCCGGGTCCTCCAGGTGGGCCGCGACACGAAGAACGAGGCGATCGTCGCGCTGGCGGTGCGCACCGCGCCCAGCGGCCTATCCCACTCGGCGTTCATCTCGGTGGCCAACATGGGCATGCAGATGGCCAGCCGGCGCATCGAGCTGTACGCGGACGGCGTCCTGCGCGACTCGCGCACGCTCGTGCTCGACCCGATGCGCAAGACGGACATCTCGATCGACGACATCGACGACCCGGACCACCCCGCATCCGTCGTCGAGGTGCGCCTGGTGGCCGACGAGGCCCCGGCGGCGGGCGACGCGGTGGCGCCTGACCCGCTCGCGGTCGACGACAGGGCGTGGGCCATCATCCCGCCCGCGGGCCTGCGCACCGTCCTGCTCGTCGGGGATGGCGACCCGTACCTCGAGACCGCGCTCTCCTACCTGCCCGACACCGAGCTGTACGGCGTGACCCCGGACAACTACGGCCCGGGCACGAAGGTGGAGCTGTTCGATCTTGTGATCTTCGAGGGCTGGCTGCCCGACGAGCTGCCAGCCAAGCCCATCCTCGCCATCGCCCCGCCCGAGTCCTCGGCCCTCGGCACGGTCGACGGCACGCTGCAGAACCCGGGCATCGGCACCCTCGACCCCACCAACCCGATCCTGCGCTACGTGGACCTGACCACGACCCATATCGCCGAGGCGCAGCGCATGGAGCTGCCGCCCTGGGCGCAGCCCGTGATCCCCGGTCCCGGAACGTCACCGCTGCTGTACGCGGGCACGCTCGACGGGCGCCCGGCAGCCGTGATGGCGTTCGAGCCGCGCCGCTCCGATCTGCCGCTCCAGGTCGCATTCCCGGTGCTGCTCGCCAACCTCGCCGGCCAGCTGCTGGGAGGCTCGGAGACGCCAGGCGACGCAATCGCACCCGGCACGCCGGTCACCCTCGCCATCCCCGACGGTGCCACGGGCGTCCGTGTCGAGCGACCCGACGGCTCGGTGGACGAGCTCGTCGCGCCGGCCGGTGGCGCTGGATCGGTGACCTTCGCGCGCACCGACCTGCTGGGCGTGTACACGGTGACCCCGGTCAAGGACGGCGGCGCGCCGTCATCGCCGGCATCGGCGGCTGCCGGCCAGGGTGCATCGGCCGGTCCCGCAGCCGTGGATCCGTCCGCCGCCGCCACGTTCCGCCCGGCCGACCCTGATGCACCGGTCCGCTTCGCGGTGGACCTGCTCGACGTCGACGAGTCGCAGATCGCCCCCGGTGACGCCGCCGCGATCACCAGGCTCGGCACGACTGCGGGCCCGGGTGCCTCGGCGCAGCCCGGGAGCGGCTCGGGTGAGCCCGCCGTGCGGCCGAACGCCCGCGATGAGCTGTGGATCCCGATCGTCCTCATCGCGCTCGTTCTCCTGACGCTCGAGTGGCTCGTCTACGAGCGGGACAGCCTCGCACGCCTGCGCCGATCCGCCGGTGCGCGTCTTCGCGGGCGGCGGATCGTGGGCAAGGGCGCCTGATGGGCATCACGTTCGGCGCCCCGCTCGCGCTGCTCCTGCTGCCGCTCCTGCTGGCGGTCGTCGTCGGCCTGTACCTGGCCTCGCGACGCCGTCTCGGGCGGGGCCGGCGGCGCGCTGCCCTCGCGGTGCGTGTGCTCCTCCTGTCGGCCCTGGTGGCCGCGCTTGCAGGCCTCCAGCTTGTCCTGCCGGTGGACCGGCTCGCCGTCGTCTACGTGGTCGACATGAGTGACTCGGTGGGCACGGCGGGGCGCGAGGAGTCGCTCGCCTACCTGCGCGAGTCCCTGGCAGCCCGTGAGGACGACGATGTCGCGGGCATCGTGGCCTTCGGCGGCGACGCCCTGGTCGAGCGGCTCCCGGCGGAGCTCGCGGAGATCGACCGGCTCGCCTCGACGCCGGTCAAGGGCGCCACGGACATCGGTGCCGCCCTGCGCCTGGCCGGCGCGCTCTTCCCCGACGACGCCCAGAAGCGGATCGTGCTCCTGTCGGACGGCAACGACACCACGGGCACCGGGCAGACCGAGGCCGCCCTCGCTGCGGCTCGCGGGATCGAGGTCCAGACCCATCTCACCGGGCTTGGCGGCGGCGACGAGGTGCTCGTGGAGCGCGTGACCGCGCCGTCCACCGCCCGTCTCGGCGAGACGGTCGAGGTCACAGCCGACGTCAGCTCGACGGTTGCGCAGCCGGCCACCGTGCGACTCTTCGTGAACGGCGACCTCGCGGCCACCCGCGACGTGACGCTGGCCAAGGGCGCCAACCGCGTCGCCTTCGAGTTCGAATCGACGGAGGCGGGCTTCCTGCGCTTCCGGGTGGTCGTCGAGGCCGCCCGCGACACCTTCAACCAGAACGACCGCGCGGACGGCAACACGATCGTCAAGGGGGAGCCGCGGATCCTCGTGGTCAAGGGGGACGAGGACGTCGCGCAGCAGCTCGTCGGCGCCCTGGAGACCGAGCGCCAGCAGGTGGACCAGCTCATCCCCGAGGCCCTGCCGGAGGACCTCGCGGCCCTCACCGACTACGACTCGATCGTGCTGGTGGATGTGCCGCGCATCCGGCTCACGGACAAGGCGCTGGCCGCGCTCCAGGTGTATGTGCGGGACCTCGGGCGCGGTCTCGTGACCATCGGCGGGCCACGCGCCTACGGGGCCGGCGGCTACACCGACACGCCGCTCGAGGAGACGCTCCCGGTCGACATGGGCGTCCGCGACCGCCAGAAGCAGCCCGACGTCGCCCTCGTCGTCGTCATCGACAAGTCGGGTTCGATGGATGCCTGCCACTGCAACAACTTCGGCAACGGCATTGGCGGCGGGGCGGGGATCGCCGGGGTCAAGAAGGTGGACATCGGCAAGGAGGCGATCCTGCGGGCAGCCTCGGCCATGACCGCACAGGACGAGCTGGGCGTCGTCGCATTCGACCAGGCCGCCCACTGGGTGGTCCAGACCGCTCCGCTGGGCGGCGTGGAGGACCTGGCGGGCACCATCGGCGGGATCAGGGCCGACGGCCAGACGAACATCTTTGCCGGCCTCGACCAGGCGGTTCAGTCCCTCGAGAAGGCCACCGCCACACGTCGCCACATCATCCTGCTCACCGACGGCTGGTCGAGCAGCGGGCCAGTACGACGAGATCCTGGAGACGATGAAGGCCGCCGGGCATCACCCTCTCCACCGTGGGCGCCGGCGGCGGTTCCAACCCGTTCCTCGAGCAGCTCGCCAAGGACGGCGGCGGGCGCTTCTACTCGGCCAACAACCCGGCATCCATCCCGGACATCTTCCTCAAGGAGACGCAACAGGTCTCCGGGCAGCAGATCGTCGAGGAGGCGTTCACGCCGATCCTCACCTCGTCCTCGCCGATCATGCGCGGGATCGAGGCGCTGCCGCAGCTCCTGGGCTACAACGGGACCACGGCCAAGCCCGCCGCGCAGACGGTCCTCGTGACGGCGCGGGACGACCCGCTGCTTGCCCAGTGGCAATACGGCCTCGGGCGGTCGGTGGCCTGGACATCGGACTCGACCGGCCGCTGGGCGAAGAGCTGGATCGGCTGGCCGGGCTTCTCCAGGCTGTTCAGCCAGATGGTCGCCTGGACGTTCCCGGGCGAGGAGAGCGGCGGGATCGAGGCCCAGTTCGTGGACCGCGGCTCGCGCACGTACCTTCGCGTCGAGAGCGTCAACGCCGACGGCTCGCCCAGGGACTTCTATGCGACGAACGTCGCCCTCGTCGGCCCGACGCTCGAGCCTGCCACCGTCAGCCTCTCGCAGGTCGCGCCGGGCGTGTACGAGGCCCCGCTCGCGGCCCTCGAGTCCGGCGCCTACGCGATCCGCGTCACCCAGTCCAAGCCCGGCGACCCCCCGCTGGGCCGCACGCTCGGCCTCGTCGCCCCGACCGCGGCCGAGTACCGGATCCTCGGCGCGAACGAACCGCTGCTGGCTGCCATCCGCGCTGCCACCGGCGGTGACGTCGCCGACGATCCGGTGGGCGTCTGGACGCATGATCTCCGCGCCACCAGCTCGTACACGGACCTCTGGCCGTGGCTCCTGCTCCTGGCGCTCCTCCTGTGGCCGCTGGACATCGCGCTGCGGCGCGTGTCGCTCGGACGCCGGGAGCTCGCCGACGGCCGGCGCTGGGTTGGCGACCGCCTGTCCGGGCGGCGGGTGGCGACCCGCTCCGCGACCGCCGAGGGGATGCTTGCGGCTCGCGAGCGCGCGGGCGGCGCGGGTGCCCGGGCCGCGATGATGCGCGATGCCTCCGACCGCGCGGCCAGCGATGCTGCCCGGCGGGACGAGGCGATCGCCACGGTGGATCCGGAGGCGACGGCCATGCCGCCGCGCTCCGCGCGTCGTGGCACCCCCGCCCCTGCGCCACCCACGGCACCGCCCGGCGAGACCCCCCGGTTCCGCCCACGGGCGGCGACGACACGTTCGCACGCCTGCGCGAGGCGAAGAAGCGGACGCGGGGGTGACGCTGCACCCTCGTAGTCCCTTCGGGGGGTCCTAGGGGCAGTACGGGCCTGGAGTACTCGGAACCTGCACGAACCGCACCAGTACCGTCCACTGCCTCCTAGACCCGCCCTTACCTCCGGGCGGTCGATCGATGGCTCCTGCGCGCCGATCCTGCGGACATGGACTCCCGGATCAAGCGCCACCGACTCATCGCCACCGTCCTGGCCATCATCCTCGCAGCTGAGACTGTGGGCGTGGTCGCCGCGTCCGTGCCCGACACACAGCCTGCCGGACCGCTCGTCGAGCTGGCAGCCGCCGGCCCGGTGCTCGCAGCCCGCACGACCCCGAACGCCGCTCCGACGCACCGTCCTGTGGTGGATTTCCCGGACTTCGACGCGTCAGCGGCACCGGCGGCGACCCCATCGGCGACGCCCGCCCCCGAGCCGACCGCCGAGCCGACCGCCGAAGCCGGCGAAGGTCGCCAAGGCCAAGGCTGAGGCCAAGCCGAAGCCGAAGAAGATCGCCAAGCCCAAGGCCGAGCCCAAGCCGAAGCCGAAGCCGAAGTCAACCGGCACGCCCAAGGTGTCCGCGTCGGACTTCCGTGGCACCAACCACGTGTGGATCCCGGCCCTCGGCATCAACAAGTCGGTGCGGGCCTTCCCGTGCGACAGGGAGCGCCCTCCCGACAACTTCATGTACCGGTGGGGGTGCGCGGGCGAGAACAACGTCTACCTGATGGGCCACGCGTACTCCGCGATGAAGCCGCTGCACGACGCCTACTACAACGGCCGGCTCAAGGTCGGGCTGAAGGTCTACTACGCGGGATCGAACGGCAAGGTCCGCACGTACGCCGTCCGCTGGTGGAAGAAGACCCTGCCGACGCCGGACGCATCGTGGGCCTGGGCGCCGCAGGACGAGGCCATCGATGACCCTCCAGACGTGCGTGGGCAAGGACAGCAAGTACCGGCTGATGGTCCGCCTCGTGGAGGTCGGCGGCTAGGTCGGCTGGACCGCGCACGCGCGGGCGACGCGCGCGGATGACACGCCGGAGGACACGCCGGAGGCACTCTCCCGCCGTTCCTGCTAGCCTCGCCCGCGCATGACCGAGACCCCTGTTCCGTCCACATCCGCGCTCCGCCGTGCCATCCTGCTGCACCTTCGCCGGACGGGTCCATCGTCCCCCGACGCAATCGCCTCGACCGTCGGAGCATCGCGAAGCGGGGTCGCCCAGCAGCTGCGAGCCCTCGAGACGGCGGGCCTGGTCTCGCGCACGACCGAGCGTCACGGGGTGGGTCGCCCGCGCCACCTCTACGACGTGACCCCCGACGCGCAGGACCTCTTCCCGTCCAACTACGACGGTCTCGCCGCGGGTCTCCTGGCAGCCATCGCGGAGGTTGGCGGCGACGCGCTGCTCGACGACGTCCTCGGTGCCCGACGTCGTCAGGCCGAGGCCAGCCTGCGCACCGAGATCGATGCCTCGCTGCCGGCCGGTGCCACGCTCGAGGCGCGGCTGCGGGCCCTGGCCCGGATCCAGGACGACCTCGGCTACCTCGCCGAGGTGCGAGAGGACGACGGCGGACTGCGCCTGGTCGAGCACAACTGCGCGGTCCTCGACGTCGCCCGCGAGCTCCCGGCCGCCTGCGCGGCCGAGTTGGACCTGTTCTCGGGCGTCCTCGGCGTGCGCGTCGTGCGCGAACGCCACATCACCTCGGGCGACCGCTGCTGCCAGTACCGGGTCGAGGCCGCCCCGTCGTCCTGACCCACGGTCCAAGGCCGCCGGGCCGTCAGCCCTCCTCGCGCTCGACCACCTTGCGACGGGCGGGCTCGCGCTTGGCAGGCGCGACGTCCGACACGTTGCGCACGAACGAGGCCGCGAGCGACGTCGCCGCCACCTGCTGCTGCTGCTCCAGCCCGAGGATCCCGAGGCGGCTCAGCGTCGAGAGCTCGTCCCGGATGTAGGTCTTGAGCATCTCCGGCCCATCGGTGCTGATCGTGTAGCGGACACCGTTGCGGTGGAACTGGTCGAAGATCCAGCGGAACTCCTCCCAGCTGGACACGACGCCGGTGTTGAGGTTCGAGGTCGGGCAGATCTCGAGCACGATGCCGCGCTCGCGGAGCATCGCCATCGTGTTGGGGTCGTAGGCCGCCTTCACGCCGTGGCCGATGCGGTCCGGCTCGAGCATCTCGACGACCCGGGCGATCTCCTCGACCGGCCCCGACTCGCCCGTGTGGACGGTGATGCCGAGGCCGTACCGGCGCGCCCTGCGGAAGACCCGGCGGTACTCGGCAACGCGGAACGTCGAGCTCTCGGGGCCGGCGATGTCGATCCCGACGACGCCGCGATCGCGCCAGGTGATCGCCTTCTCCGCGATGATCTCGTTGAGCTCGAACGGGAAGGCGCGGTCCAGGCAGAACAGCAGGCCGGGCTTCACCGGGTACTCCAGGGTCGCCTTGTCCATGCCTCGGACGGCCGCCGCAATGATGTGGTCGAGGTCCTGCTCGCCCCCGCGATTCCGCTTCATGGGGTTGAAGCGGAGCTCCATGGTCGTGATGTTGTTCTTGCGGTACGCGCCGCCGATGACCTCGTAGACCGCGCGCTCCACCGCGATCGGGCTGGACTGGATGAGCTCGGTCCAGTGGAACAGCTGCAGGTAGCCATCGAAGCTCTTCGTGCGCTTCGGGTTGACCGTGATGAGGTCGCGGAACTCCCAGTAGTCGCGGGTGGGCAGCTTGATGCCCTGGGCGTGGGCGATGGACCACATGATCGACGGCGTGACGGCCGCACCGAGGTGGCAGTGGAGCTCGGCGAGCGGGACCTTGCGGGAGAGCGTGGAGGGCATGGGCCAAGGATATGCGACGGGAGGCCGGATTCGAGGTGGCGGTCTCTCGGCGGCCGCCCGAGGTGCGCTACCCGGCGGCCGCCCCCGGCACGACGCGGCCTTCGGCGTCCAGCGTGGCCCGGCGTCGCGCGTTGCGTGCCGCGGCGTCGGGCACCTGGTCCCGGGCGTGGTAGCTCGAGCGGACGAGCGGGCCGGACTCCACGTGCTTGAAGCCCATCGCGAGCGCCTCGTCCCGCATCTCCGCGAACTCGTCGGGGTGGTAGTAGCGCTCGAGCGGCAGGTGGTCGAGGGTCGGGCGCAGGTACTGGCCGATCGTGAGGATGTCGCAATCCACCGCGCGCAGGGCCTCGAAGCACTCCGTCATCTCCGCGCGTGTCTCGCCCAGGCCCACCATGAGGCTGCTCTTCGTGTGGGCCTCGCGGCCGTACTCCGCGGCGTAGACCTTCGCCCGCTCGAGCACCCCCAGGGTCCGGTCCCAGCGGGCCCGCTTGCGGACGGGCTGCTGGAGGCGCCTCACCGTCTCGAGGTTGTGGTTGAGGATGTCCGGGCCGGCCTCCATCACCGTCCGGAGCGGCTGCTCCTCGCCGTTGAAGTCCGGGATCAGCACCTCGATCGCCCATCACGGGCGCTCCGGGCGCGGATCTCGCGGATGGTTGCAGCGAACGCGCCGGCACCGCCGTCGGGCAGGTCGTCGCGGGCGACGCTGGTCACCACCACGTGGTCCAGGCGCATCTCGGCGACAGCCTCGGCCACGCGGCGCGGCTCGTCGTCGTCGAACCAGGTGGGCTTGCCCGTCTTGATGTTGCAGAAGCCGCAGGCCCGGGTGCACACATCGCCCAGGATCATCACGGTGGCGGTGCGCTGGTCCCAGCACTCCCCGATGTTGGGGCAGACCGCCTCCGCGCAGACCGTGTTGAGGTTCAGGCCCTTGAGCAGGCCCTTGAGATCGTGGTAGGTGTCACCCGAGGGCATCCGGGACTTGATCCAGTCCGGGTGCCGGCGGACGGGCCGGGACCCCACCGGGGCCGGGGCCAGGCTCGTGCCGCCCATGGCGATGGAGATCGACGACGCGGACGCGCGCCCGTGCGCAGGGTTGGGGTCGAAGACGGGAAGATCGCGAGCCATCGTGGCGAGTGTACGTCGGCCGCCCTCACGACGAGCCGGTGGCCCTACGAGCAGCCCGGGATCGCCCCGTAGAGCCCGCCAGCCGGCGCGAGCCCGGCCCGCACCAGGATCCGCGTGCCCAGCTCGCCGAGGCCCTCGGTGGTCACCCGGTAGATCCGCAGGTCCCCCAGCGTGTACCCGGCATCCACGTAGTACTTGCCGATGTTGCGTCTCCCCCACCGGCAGCTGCGCACCGATGTGATGGAAGACCCTGCCATCGACCCTGATCCAGTTCGGGAACACGGCGTCGCCGTTGCGGACGAACGCCGGGCAGTCGTCCAGGCGCTGGCCCGACGTGACGGCCGTGTCGGGGCCGGACCACGTGTCCACCCGGAACTCGCGCACGACCTCGGCGGCAACGGTGAAGGCGACGTAGAGGCCGGCCACGACGAGGAACGAGGACCAGCAGCTGGCGGGCCACGGGATGCCAGCGGGCCCGCAGGCCGGCTCCTCGCGCGGCGGGCAGCTCGCGACCGGCGGTCAGGTGTCGGAACAGGCTGTCGTAGCGGTCGGCGCCGCTCGCCTCCAGGTTGTCGCGGCGCGCGGCGCGCTCGGCGATCGTGGCCCGGTTGCGGTGGCTGCCATCACCTTCGGGCGTTCCCGGGACGTCCGCGGTCATCGCACCGATCCTCCCGTCGCCTCCGGACGGCGTCGCGTCCGAAGCGTCGCCCGAGTGTACGCCCCGAGCACGTGGGGCGCCGCGGCCGCTCCTCGCCCAGCGCCTCAGTAGACCGACGTCTCCGGGCCGACGGCCTCGAGCCAGTCCTTGATGTCGCGCAGCAGCGCGGCGCCTCCGGCCCCGTCGTTGGCGCGGTGGTCGAGGCCGAGGACCATGTTCATGATCGGGCGGATGGCGATGACGTCGCCGTCCTCGCCGCTGACCACGACCGGGCGCTTCGTGATCGCCTCCATCGTCACGATGCCCACCTCGGGCACGTTGAGGATGGGCATCACGAGATTCGTGCCCAGGTACCCGGTGTTGTCCACGGTGAACGTGCCGCCGCCGAAGTCGTCGAGCTTGAGTCGGCCCTGGCGGGCGCGGTTCGCGACATCCGCGATGGCGACGTTGAGGCCGTGGATCGACAGCATGTCCGCGTCCCGGATGACCGGGACGATGAGGCCCTCGTCCACCGCCACCGCCACGCCGATGTTGATGCGGCGCTTGGCGAGCAGGCCCTGGTCGGTCCAGTGGGCGTTGAAGGTGGGGCTGCGCTTGAGCGCATCGGCTGCCGCCTTGACGACGAACGGGACGAAGGAGAGGCCGATGCCCTCCTTGGCCTGGTAGGCCTTCTTGTTCGCCTCGCGGAAGCGGACGAGCTTCGACGCGTCGATCTCCATCTGGACGTAGGCGTGCGGCGCCTGCAGCGCGCGCGTCATCTGTGCGGCGATGCCCTTGCGCATCTGGGTCATCGGGACGAGGACCTCGTCCACGCCCGCCGGGAACGAGATCGCGCCGGCGGTGGCCGGGGCCGCGGCGGTCGGCCGGGATGCGGGCGCTGCAGCCTGTGCCGGCATGGCGCCGGCGGCCGGAGCGGCGGGAGCGGCGGGAGCGACGGCGCCGCTGCGGATCGCCTCGACCGTGGCGATGACATCCTCGCGGGTGATGCGGCCGCCACCGCCGGTGCCCTTGATCTGGGCCGCGTCGAGGTCGTGCTCGCGGAGCAGGCGTCGCACCGCAGGCGTCATGCGCGCATTCGGGTCGTGGTCGGCGGCAAGGGCGGGCGCGAGCGGTGCGGGGCTGCGGCCGGGGCGGCAGCCGCGGGCGCGGCGGGAGCGGACGCGGGCGCGGCGAGCGGGCGCGGGCGCGGTGGGCGCGGGCGCGGGCGCAGCCGGAGCGGGCGCGTCAGGCGCGGCGGCAACCTGAGCGGGCGCAGCCGGCTCGCCCGCGGCCGGAACCGCGACGCCGCTGGCGGCATCCTCGTCCGTCTCGATGATCGCGATCTCGGTGTTGTTGGGGACGACCGCGCCCTCCTCGAACAGGATCTCGCGCAGGACGCCCGCATACGGCGAGGGGACCTCGGCATTCACCTTGTCGGTGATCACCTCGAGGAGCGGCTCGTACTTGGCGACCGCGTCGCCGGGCTGCTTGAGCCAGCGTCCGATCGTCCCCTCCGCGACGCTCTCGCCGAGCTGGGGCATCGTCACCTTGGCCACTGGGTCGTCTCCTCCGAGGGGGCGCTGAACGGGCGAGTCAAGGCCCCCTAGTGTTGCGCATGTCGCGACGACGTGCGACGACGGGCGCTCCCCGACGGCGTGTCACGGCTTGCCGACCGCACGCCGGCTGCACCCCGGCTTGGGCTGCGTCCCCGCCGGGATGGAAGACGCGAACGATCGCCGTCCCGGGAGACCCTACGCGGAGGGCTGCCCCCACCGGCCCGGCACCTTCGGCCTTGCCGTCGGCTTCCGCCTTGTCCTCGTCCCCGGCCATGTAGATGTCGTAGGCGCGCGCCAGCAGCGCCTCGACCTCGGCCGCCATCGTGGCGTCCAGGTCCTTGAAGTGGAACGTCGCCTTGCCGGACTGCCGCTTCGCCAGGGCCGGCGACATCGAACGGCGCAGCTCCGCCGACGTCGTAGATCGGCAGCAGGTAGAGGGAGACGAACTTGGACTCGGGCTTGATGAAGGCGAACCACTCCTGGGCGCCGGCACCCGGCTTGCGCAGGCAGGGGATGCCGTAGATCGTCGCCTCCTCCAGCTTCTCGCCGTACGGGCGCAAGCAACTGGCGGAGCCGCAGCTCGGTGTTGAACAGCTCCTTGGCGGCGCTGCCCATCAGTAGGCCGCGAGCTTGCGGATCGCGTCGGCGATGCGGGCGGGGTTGACCATGAACCAGTCCTCGAGCACGTGGTTGTAGGGAACGGCAGGCACGTCGGGTCCGGCGAGACGGGTGACCGGGCCATCGAGATAGTCGAACGCGTCCTCGGCCACGATCGCGGCGATCTCCGCGCCGTAGCCGCCGAAGCGGTTGTCCTCGTAGACGATGAGGCACTTGCCGGTCTTGCGGACCGAGCCCAGGAGCGTCTCGCGGTCCAGCGGACGCAAGGTCCGGATGTCGATCACCTCGACGTCGATCCCGTCACCCGCCACCCGCTCGGCTGCCTCGAGCGCGTAGAGCACCATGAGCCCATAGGCGACGACCGTCACCTGGCGCCCCGGCCGGCGGATGGACGCGGACCCCAGCGGCACCGTGTACTCGGTGTCGGGCACCTCGCCGCGCACCGAGCGGTACATCTTCTTGTGCTCGAAGTAGAGGACCGGATCGTCGTCGCGGATCGCGGAGCGCAGGAGGCCCTTGGCGTCGTACGGGGTGGACGGGATGACGACCTTGAGCCCGGGCACGTGCGTGAAGAACGCCTCGACGGACTGGGAGTGGTACAGCGCGCCGTGGACGCCGCCGCCGTACGGGGCGCGGATCACCATGGGGACGGTGAAGCCGCCGTTGGAGCGGTAGCGCATGCGCGCCGCCTCGGAGACGATCTGGTTGAACGCCGGGTGGATGAAGTCGGCGAACTGGATCTCGGCGATCGGGCGCAGGCCGTTGATCGCGGCGCCGATGGACGCGCCGACGATCATCGACTCCGTCAGCGGGGTGTCGATGACGCGGTCGTCACCGAACTCGGCCCACAGACCGTCCGTGGCCAGGAACACGCCACCCTTCTTGCCGACGTCCTCGCCCAGGACGATGACGCTCCCGTCCCGGCGCATCTCGCCCGCCATGCCATCCCGGATGGCCTCGATGAACGTGCGGACGGCCATCAGGCGTGACCTCCACCGCTGGCAGGCCCGGCAGGGTGCCATGGCGGGGGCGTCTCGCCCGGCCAGGCCTCGGCGTACACGTGGTCGATGGCGGTGAACGGATCGGGATCCGGCTCTGCCTCGGCGTGGTCGGTTGCGTCGTCCACGAGCATGCGGATCTCGGCGGCCAGCTTCTCCTCCGCCTCAGGCGTCAGCACGCCCGCATCGCGGAGCTGTGCCCCGAAGATGGGCAGCGGGTCGTGGGTGCGGCCCTCGGCAAGGTCGTCCTCGGAGCGGTACTTGGTCTGCTGGTCATCCGAGGAATGCGCCGTGAGCCTGGTGACCTTGGCCTCGATCAAGGTGGGGCCACCACCGGCGCGCGCCCGGGCGACGGCATCGCGGGACGTCGAGTAGCAGGCGAGGACGTCGGTGCCGTCCACGACCACGCCCGGGATCCCGTACGCGGCAGCCCGCGAGGCCACGTCCTTGACGCTCAGCTGCCGCTCGGCCGGCACGCTGATCGCAAAGCCGTTGTTCTCCACCATGAACACGAATGGCAGCTTGTGGATGGCGGCGAAGTTGAGCGCCTCGTGAACGTCACCCTGGTTGGAGCTCCCCTCGCCCATCATCGCCACGGCCACCTGGTCCGTGCCGCGGATCCTGGCCGCGAGCGCGATGCCGACGGCGTGGAGGATCTGGGTGGCCACCGGGGACGAGACCGAGACGATGTTGTACGCGGGTCCGCCGTAGTGGCCCGGCATCTGGCGGCCGGCGGACCCGGCATCGGACGCCTTGGCGTACTGGGCGAGCATGAGGTCGCGGGGTGTCATGCCCATGGCGAGGCAGGTGGCGATCGACCGGTAGAAGGGGGCGACCCAGTCGTGCTTGCGGCGCAGGGGCCAGGCGAGCCCCACCTGGGCGCCCTCGTGGCCCTGCCCGCTGATCACGAACGGGATGCGACCCGCGCGGTTGAGGATCCACATCCGCTCGTCGACCGCGCGGGCGAGCGCGACGGTGCGGTACATGGCGACGAGGTCGGCATCGGACAGCCCGACCGAGGCGGCGAGTTCGGACACCGCGCCCTGGGTGCCTGGGGTGCCGTCGCGGTCGGGTGCCGTCATGCGGTGCCTCGCGCTGGATCGTGGCTGGCGCTAGAAGTTGATCGCCCGTCCGTCGACCGCCATCGCGGTCTCGCCGAGGATCTCGGACAGCGTCGGATGCGCGTGGGTCGTCGCGCCGATCTCCCACGGCGTCGCCTCGAGCACGAGGGCGAGGCTCGCCTCCGCGATCAGGTCGGTCGCATGCGGGCCGATGATGTGGACACCGAGGATCTCGTCCGTCTCCTTGTGGGCGATGATCTTGGTGAAGCCCTCGTACTCGCCCGCCGATGATCGCCTTGCCGACGGCCTGGAACGGCACCTTGCCGATCTTCACCGGCAGGCCCTGCTCCTCGCACGCCTGCTCGGTGAGGCCGACGGATGCGATCTCGGGCCGGCAGTACGTCGCCTTGGGCTGCTTCACGTAGTCCATCCCGTGGACCTCGGGATCACCGGCGATCGTGTGGGCCGCGATGATCCCCTCGTGGGCCGCCGTGTGGGCCAGCATCAGGCCGCCGACGACATCGCCGATGGCGTAGAGATGCGGCTCCTTCGTGCGCATGTGGCCGTCGACCTTGACGAAGCCGCGGTCGACCTCCGCGGCCGTGGTCTCGAGGCCGACGTCCTCGATGTTGGTGGCGCGACCGGCCGCCACGAGGAGCGTCTCCGCGGCGATCTCCACGCGGTCCTGGCCGTCCGGGCCGACGGTGAGGCGGACGCCGTTGTCGTCGGCGATGACACTGGCGGCATCGAAGCGCGCGTTCGTCATGACCTTGATGCCACGCCTGGTGAGGGAGCGTTCGATCTCCTTGCTCACCTCGCGGTCCTCCAGTGGGAGGATCGCCGACAGGTACTCGAGCAGCGTCACCTGGGCGCCGAGATCGTGGAACATCGAGGCGAACTCGACCCCCACCGCGCCGGCCCCGATCACGATGATGCTCGCCGGCATCGTCGTGGAGCGAAGGATGTCGTCCGAGGTCACGATCCGGACACCATCCGGGATGATGCCCGGCAGGGACTTGACTCGGGATCCCGTCGCCAGGACCACGTCGGTCGCCTGGAGGAGCCGCTCGCCGCCGGCGCCCGGGGTGCCGTCCTCGCCTGCGAGCTGGACGCGGACCTTCGTGGCGCCTTCAAGGCGGCCGCGGCCCTGGATCCAGGTCACGTTGTTCTTCTTGACGAGCGAGCCCAGGCCCTTCCACATGCGGTTCACGACCATGTCGCGCCGCTGGCCGACCTTCGCGAAGTCGACGGTGGTGGGGCCGGCGATCCCGATGCCGAAGTCGGCCGCCTTGTGGATGCGCTCGTTGAGGGCGGCGGACTCGAGCATCGCCTTGGTGGGGATGCAGCCGCGGTGGAGGCAGGTGCCCCCGATCTTGTCCTCGTCGACGAGGGCGACCTTGAGGCCCAGTTGCGCACCGCGGAAGGCCGCGGCATAGCCGCCGGTGCCCGCGCCGAGGACAATGAGGTCGAAATCGTTGGAAGAGCCGACGGCCATCGCTGGGGTGATCTCCGCTGGTGTCACGAACCGGACGCCGGGGATGATCCGGGGCGCCGCGTGGGGTGGTCGAGCATCGGGAGCGATCCTACACCGCCGGACGGCAGGCAAACGAAAACCGGGCCGCGTGACCGCGGCCCGGCGTTCAGGACTGGCGCTGGAGTCAGCCGCCGCGCTGGGCGCGGAAGCAGTCCGAGCAGTAGACCGGCTTGCCGTTGGTCGGGCGGAAGGGGACCTTGGCCTCCTTGCCGCAGGACGAGCAGGTCGCCGCGAACATCTCGCGGGGCCCGCTGGAGCGGGAGCCGTAGCCGCCCCCGCCACCGCCGTACCCGCCGGAGGAATAGCCCCCGGCGTCGCCGTATCCGGAGTCCCCGTAGCCGCTCGAGTACGAGCTGCCGCTGTAGCCACCGCCGTCGCTGTTCCGGGCGGCCTTGCGGCTCGCGCGGCACGACGGGCAGCGACGGGGCTCCGAGAATCCCTTCTCGGCGTAGAAGGCCTGCTCACGCTCGGTGAACTCGAATTCCGAGTTGCAGTCGGAACAGGTCAGGGTCTTGTCGGCCACGTGCCGATCTCCTCCAGGTGTCGCCGCCTCTTGCCCGGGTCCTCGAGTTGCTGGTGCTGGCCGGAGGAGACCGTGTGTCGAACGTGCGAGCGAAAATGAGCATGCGCGGGCGTCCGCGCAGAGCGCAGTCTACGGCTTCATCGCAACCGTGGCGACACCAATTTTTCGCGTCGCCGCGGTCACCCCTGAACGTGCCGGCGGATCATTCCCCGCGAGGGACGTCGAACTCGCGGTGCGCGGCGGCAAGGAAGGTTGCGATCTGGACCTCACCGGCGCCGCTCGCCCAGCCGAGGGCCGGTGCCACGATCGAGGCCACGCGGGGCGCGATCGCCTCGCCGCGGTCCCGCAGCACGTGGACGAGGCGGATCCGGCGGGCCAGCAGGTCGTCGAGCGACAGGGCCCCCTCGCGCTCCACGGCCCACGCGATCTCGGCCTCGAGGTACGGGTGGCCGGCCGACCAGCGGGCGGACCAGGTCCAGCGCTCCGCCCGAGCTCGACGACCGACGGGCGCCTCGGTCCCGTGGCGGTCCACCAGCGATCGCGCCGGCTCCTCGT
Source organism: uncultured Chloroflexia bacterium (assembly GCA_963697365.1). GTDB lineage: Bacteria > Chloroflexota > Limnocylindria > Limnocylindrales > CSP1-4 > CAIXZV01. The sequence continues at coordinate 135,846 of CAVONT010000008.1, read as the reverse complement.
CCAGCCCGGGCGCCCGCGCCAGCCGGGCGGCGAGGGCGTCGAGCTCCGCACGCGGGGCCGCGCCCGACGAGCGGCAGCTCCGCGGTCACGCTGGGCCGCTGGCCGGGCCGCGGCGCCCGAGGACGGCGTCGACCGCGTCGCGCGCCATCACCCGGTAGGTCGTGTACTTGCCGCCGCTGATCCGGACGAGGCCCGGGCGCTCCACCGCCACCCGGTGCTCGCGCGAGACCGCCACCGTGGATGTCGCGTCCGACGGCGCGACGAGCGGCCGCAGCCCGGCGTACGTGCCCACGACGTCGTCGCGCGTCAGGTCACGTCGAGCGCCCCGTTGAGCGTCGCGAGGATCCGGTCGACCTCGTCCGCTGCGGCCGCCGGGTGGTCCAGCGGGCCGTGATACGGCTCGTCGGTGGTGCCGATGACCCAGTGGCGCGGCCACGGGACGAGGAACGCCGACCCGGCCCGGGATCCTGAGCGTCATGCCGCCCGTGATCGGGATCCGCTCGCGCGGCACGACGAGGTGGCTGCCCCGCGACGGCAGGACGGAGAACGCTCGCCACGTCAGCCGCCGCCGAACGGACGATCCGGGCAGCGGCGCCCCAGACGCCGGTCGCGTCGAGCACCGCGTCCGCCCGGACGTCGAAGGTCGTCGCCGGTGAGCGCGTCGCGCACCGGGCCCCGACCACGCGGTCGCCCTCGAGAAGCGCGCCGGTCGCGCGCGGACGCGGGTGAGCGCGAGCGGCCGCCATGCGCCTGCGCCGTGCGGCACGACCGCGAGCGTGAGCCGCGCGTCGTCCTCCATCGCGTCGTGGTAGAGGATCCCGCCGCGCAGGCCGTCGCGGCGGAGCGGCGGGCGCCCAGGCCAGCGCGCCCGCGACCGTCGAGGTGGCGGTGGCGCCCTGCCGACCGCGCCGAGCCGAGCACGTCGTACACCGTCATCCCGGCCGTGTAGAACGCGCGGGTGAGCCCGGGCGGCCCGTACAACGGGAACAGGAACGTCTCGAGGCGGACGAGGTGCGGCGCGAGACGCAGGAGCCGTGCACGCTCGGCGAGTGCCTCGCGCACCAGTCCGACCCGCACCTGCTGGAGGTAGCGCAGCCCGCCGTGGATCAGCCGCGTCGAGCGCGACGAGGTGCCCGACGCGCGATGTCGTCCTGCTCGACGAGCGCGACGCGAGGCCACGGCTCGCCGCGTCGAGCAGCGCGCCGGCCCCGACGATCCCGCCGCCGACGATCAGCAGGTCCCAGCGCTCGTCGGCGAGCCGCGCGAGGTCGGCGGCGCGGCGGCGAGCGGGTGCGTCGGGGCGCCGGCCGCGTCCGTCAGGCCGGCCGCGGCCGGCGCGCAGGATCCGCCACAGGACGAACCCGGTGCCGCCGATGAGCACGACGATCAGCAGCGGGGTCTGGAACACGACCGCCTGGCCGGCCTCGCGGAAGCAGGGCCGTCGCAGCGGCCGCGAGCAGGACCACGGCGACGACGACCGCGGCGACCAGCGAGGACCTCGCGGAGCCCGGGCTGCCGGGTCTCAGCCACGGTCCGCCTCGGGCGGGATGCCGATGGGCGCCACGAGCACGCGGCCGGCGAGCGCGCGGCCCGACGCGCGTGCGCAGCCCGGTCTTCGGCCGGTGGAAGGTCACCGTGAGGTCCGCGCGGACGACGGGATCCGACGGATCGCCCGACGTCAGGTCGACGGCGGTCGGCGTGTCCACGGCGAGAACCGGGATGCCGGCCTCGCGCGCCCGGCGGATGACCTCGACCGCCGTCCGGACGGGCTCGCGGAGCTGCCCGCGGACGCCGGTGCCGAGAAGCGCATCCACGATGATCGCCGCCTTCTCGATCCCCTGGCCCAGGATCGCCACGTCGCGCGCGACCGCGGCGTGGATCCTGGTCGACCCCGTCGATCCCGTCGAGACGCTGCCAGTTGCGCTTCGCGTCGTGCGTGCGCGGGCTCTCCCCGGTCGCCACCAGGACCGCGATCACCGGCACGCCCCACTCGGCGAGCCGGCGCGCCGCGACGAACCCGTCGCCGCCGTTGTTGCCGGGCCCGGCCAGCACGAGGACCGGGCGGCCCTCGCGCCCGTTGAACGCGACGAGCGCCCTCGCGGCGGCGGCGACGGCCGTCCCGGCGTGCTCCATGAGCTCCTCGCCGGGCACCCCGAGGGCCTGGGCCTTGAGGTCGGCGCCGGTCATCGCCTCGGCCGTGATCGCGGTGCGCGCAGCGGTCGCTGGCCCAGCGCTGCTCGAGCTCGTCGAGCGTGAGGCGGGCGAGGTCGGGATCGTGCGCGGGGAGCGGCGGGGTCGTCGGCGCAGGCATCGCCGCAAGGGTACCGCGCCTCGACGGCCTCAGCCGGCGAGTCCCGAGCAGCTCGTCGGTCCGTCGGGTCGCGGGCGGCCGCCGTAGTAGCGGTCGAGCACGGCGCGGAACGCCGGCTCGCCGGGGTCGGCGCGGTTGAACAGCGTCATGGACGAGCGGACCTTCATGTCGTCCGGGCTAGCCGAAGATAGTCGTCCGCCGTGGCCGTGCCGGACGCCGCGATGACCGACGCGCACTCGCGGATGCGCGGCCCGAGGACCGGGTGCGCGAGGTACGCGCGCGCCTCGTCAAGCGACGCGATGCCGTAGACGCGGGCGAACTCGCTCTGGCCCAGGCCGCGCGAGCTGCGGGAGCACGAACCAGATCCAGTGGCCGGTCTTGCGGCCCGCCCGGAGCTCCGCGGAGCGCGTGCTCGTAGTCGGTGCCGCTGCGCCGTCACGAACCGCACGAGGTCGAACTCCACGTCGTCCATCGCGTCCCCTTCGTCAGCGTGGCAGACGGGCCTCCGAGCCCGTCATCGTCCTCGCGCACATCGAGCAGCCCGTCCGACCCCAGCGAGAGCACCGCCTCGCGGACTGCGCCGGTCCCATGCGCGCCGATCGCATCCGGGTACGCGACCCAGCGCCCGTCCGGGGCCGACCGGGCCCGCTCGAGGACCCGGCCACGCAGCCAGCGGTTCGTCGACTCGAAGGGAGGTGACGCACGACGGCGCCCAGTGGAGGCCGAGCCCTCGACCACGGCTGCCGGTCGCTCCCCCGCCGCGTACCGGCACCAGGCGTAGGCCGGGCAGTCCGCGCAGCGCGGCTTCGACGGCTTGCACAGGCGCGCGCCAAGGTCCATGAGCGCGTGGGTCCACGCGGCCGCATCGTCGCCTGGCACGACCGCATCGGCCAGCGCCTGCATCGCGGCCGGCGTGTACGCCTCCGGTCCGCCCGCGGCGATCCGCCCCAGCACCCGTCGCACGTTCACGTCCACCGCGCCCACCGGCGTCCCGAACGCGATCGCCGCCACGGCCCGCGCCGTGTACGGCCCGACGCCCGGCAGCGCCTCGAGCGCTGCAACCGACGACGGCACCGCACCCCCGTGCTCGCGGACGATCTCCTGCGCTGCCCGGTGCAGTGACACCGCCCGCCGGTTGTACCCGAGGCCCGCCCATTCGCGGACGACGTCGGCCACGGATGCCGCCGCGAGGTCGCGGACCGTCGGCCAGCGGTCCATCCAGCGGGTCCACGCCTCCGCAGCGCGCTCGGCCTGGGTCTGCTGGGCCATCAGCTCCGAGACCAGGACCGCGTACGGATCGGTCGTCGCCCGGAAAGCGAGTTCCCGGCCGGTCGCCGCGTACCAGGCGAGGATCGCCTCGCGAACGGCGGCCGGCAGCAGGTCATCGGGCAGGTCGGAACTCGTCACGCGTCAAGGGTAGCGGGGGCCAAACGGACGAAAATTGATCCTCGCGCGGTGCCAGGCTCGTCGGTAGGGTGTGACGAGCACCACGCATGGGGGACGAATGGCTGACCGGGCGGCGACGACGGGAGCACAGCTCGAGCGGGAGCGCGCCTTCGGGCGCCTCGTCGACCGCGAGCTGGCGGCGGCCTACCGGACGGCGTCCCTGCTCCTGCGCGATGCCGCGGAGGCGGAGGACGCAACCCAGGACGCCCTCGAGCACGCGTGGCAGCGCTGGGACCAGCTTCGCGACCCCGATCGGGCGGGGGCGTGGTTCGGCCAAATCCTGGTGAACACCTGCCGGGACCGGATGCGCGCTCCGCGGCGGTCCCGCGTCCGCTGGATCGGTGAGCCTTCGGCCCCCGACGCTACGGCGGATCTCGCCGAGCGGGACGCGATGAACCAGGCGCTCGCGGACATGAACCCGGACCAGCGCATCGCCCTCGTGCTGCGCTACTTCCTGGATCTGCCGGTCGAGGAGATCGCGCAGCGGACGGGTGCGCCGGTCGGGACGGTGAAGTCGAGGCTGCGGCTCGCGCTCGACGCGGTGCGGGCGCGCTACGAGGCGCATGAGCGCGAGGCGGCACGATGAACGACGAGCAGCTCGAAGGCCTTGTCCGCGCCGCCCTGCAGGAGCGCGCACCGCGCGAGGTGCCGCCGACGCTGGCGCACCGTGCTGCGGCAATCCCTACCCGGCCCGGTGCGATCCCGGTCGAGGCGATGCGGGAGCCCTGGTCGCGCACCCGGTGGTTCGCTCTGCTCGCCGTCGCGGTTGCGGCGATCGTCGTGATCACCGGGATCGCCCTGGTCCCGCGATCCGCACCGCCGTCCACCACCGGCACGCGTCCAGTCCCAACGCTCCCCCCGGTGACCCAGCCGTCGCTCCCTCCGGCAGGAGACGGGTCGACGATGACGGGTTCGACGATGATCATCGCCGGCCAGTGGCTGGGGGCCGACTCGGCGTGGGTTGCAATGGAGGGCGCCATCTGGGTGACGACGGACGGTGCCCAGACGTGGTCCGGACCGCGCCCGCTCCCGCGCTCGTTCTCGGAGCTCCGGGGCGGTCCCGTCTTCATGGATGCCGACACCGGATACGCGGTGTGGACAACCCAGCCGGCCGACTCCGTCGAGATCTGGGTGGACCGCACGAACGACGGCGGCGTCACCTGGACGTCGGTCCAGGCGGGGGCGCTCGAGTCGTCGTCGGACGAGATGAACAGCACGACCGTCCACTTCTCCGACGCACTGCACGGCATCGCGCTCGCAGCGTCGTATGTGCCGGGCCCGGTGCCGAGCGGGCACGCCGGATCCGGTCTCACCCCGCGGACGTGCAGCGGCTGGCAGACCGATGACGGCGGCGCCACGTGGACGGACCTCCCGGGCGCACCATGCTCCGATCACGCCGTGTGGGCCAGCCCGACGGTCGGGATCCTGATGCCCGCGGCGGACGGAGGAGCAGACGTCTCGGTCACGGTCGACGGCGGCCGGACGTGGACGACGGGCAGCCTTCCAGAGGTCAGCTCGGCCGACGCACCGTTCGACGTGACCTTCACGGTGGCGCCAGACGGCCAGCCGCGACTCGCCTACTGGATCAACACGGCCGAGGCCGGAGGAGCATCCCCTGCCCGGATCCTCGTCGCGCAGTCGCCCGATGGCGGTGCGACGTGGGAGAAGGCCTACGACTTCGAACCCCCGATGGCCTTGGAGACGGACTACGTCACCGCGCTCACACCCGACCACTGGATCGGGACCGGCCGGGCACGCATCAAGACGACGACCAACCCGGATGTGCCGGTCTTCGAGACGGGCGATGCGGGCCGGACCTGGACGGAGACTGGCACGATGGGCGCGATCGACGGCTCGACGTTCGGCTGGTCCGACCGCCTCCACGGTATGGCCACGGGCCAGCACAACAGCGGCTGCGAGCTGCCGTCCGGCCGCCCGTGCCACGTGTACGGGTTCTTCCTGACGAACGACGGCGGGAAGACGTGGCACCAGGTGCCGTTCAACTGATCGACGGACCTTGGCGGGCGCAGGACGGCGGCTCGACTGGTTCTCCCGGTCACCCGTTTCGCCTTGCCGGCGCCTCTCCTTGGTCACACGTGGGGCGAGGGATGGATGGACACTGTGCTGGTGAGCGAGGGGACTCCGGCGACCACAGGTGAACGGGACGCGCTGGCCGACGCGCTGGCGACGCACGGCCCCGTGCTGCTCGCCACCGCCCGCGTGATCACCATGGACGCCGATGAGGCGCAGGACCTGGTCCAGGTGACGTTCGAGATCGCTCTCCGCAAGGCCGACCAGCTCCGCGACCCCACCGCGTTGCGCGCGTGGCTGCTGCGGATCGAGGTCCGCGAGGCTCTCCGCGTCATCCGCCGCCTGCGCCGACTCGTCGCCCTCGACGGGCACGTGACCGACCTGACCACCCAGCCGCCCGATCTCGCGCAGCGCGCCGACGTGCGCGTCGCGATGGGCCGCCTCCCGAGACGCACCAGGGCCGCGATCGCACTCCACCACATGGCGGGACTGTCCGTCGCCGAGACCGCGGTGGCGATGGGCACCAGCGAGAACACCGTCAAGAGCCAGCTCCGCACGGGACTGGCCCGCCTGCGGGAGGACCTCGGCGATGGCTGACCGCCCCAACGACCCCGTTGCGGACCCCGCGATCGACCACCGCGTCGAGGCTTTCCTCCACGCCGAGCTCTCCACGGCAGAACGAGACTTCAGCCGCCCGCAGGCGACGACGGCGCCGCGGCGTCCCGCACGGGGCGGCCTGCTCGTGGCCCTTACGGTCGGGGCGGCCGCCCTCGTCCTGGTGGCGGTCGTGGGCGGACCGCGCATCCCCGGCATCGGCGCTGACCCCTCCCCGACGCCGTCCGCGACGCCGTCGGAGCTCCCGACCAGGCCCTCCCCGGAAAGCGCCACCCGCATCGAGGCGGCGTCACTGTCGGACGACGGCCTCACGCTGACCCTCGAGTTCACAGGCGGGAAGGAGTATGTCGAAGGCAAACCGTGCACCAAGGCATACACGGGCTGGGCCGAGGAGGCCGACGGCATCCTGTACGCAGCCGTCGTCGATGTCACGCCCGCGCGGCCTTCGGACACGGTCGTGGAGTGCACCGCCGAGGGCCACCCGCGGTCGGTCACGGTCACGCTCGCCGAGCCCTTCACTGGTGACCGCCTTGTCGATATCCACGGCGGCGACTTCGCCCTGCGCCAGCCCGCCTCACCGGCCATCCCAGGGGCGCTGACGTCACCCCCGGCCGGTCTGATCACCCGGATCGGCCGTGCCTCGCTGGCCGCCGACGGCATGATGCTCACGCTCGAGTTCACCGGCGGCGCCGAGTACTCGCCCGACGCGCCGTGCTCGCACGAGTACGAGGGCTGGGCGGAGGCCGTCGGGGACACGCTCCATGCCGCGATCGTGGACGTCACGACCCGTCCAGGCCGGGCCATCGCCTGTAACGACGTCGGCTACGGCCGGGCCGTTGAGATCACGCTGCCTGCCCCGTTCAGCGGTGCACGCCTGGAGGATCTCGCCGGGTACGTCCAGTTCCTGCGCGCCCCCGACGGCCTGGTCGAGCTGGAAGCGCTGCCGGAAACCTGGAAGCTGCGCAGCGGGGAGAGCGTCGAAGACAGCAAGACGGGACGCTGGCGCCGCGTCTACGCACCGGACGCGTCCCCGCCGGCATCCGGGAGGGGCCGACTCGAGCTCTACCAGGCCTTCGGCGGGTTCGCGGACGTCGGCGGCGGCGAGATCCTGACCACGGTCTACGTCAACCGGGAGGAGGCGCCGGTCTACGGCTCGCCCGGCTCCGGCGAGCTGGTCCTCGCCTGGCAGGCCGGCGGGAACGGCTTCGCCCTGGTGGCCGACAAGGCCGACTTCTCCGTGCACGAGCTCGCGGAGCTCGCCAACAGCGCGACGCTGCCCCTCCCGGCGGACGCCTGGGGTCCGCTTGCGGTCATTGGCCCGCAGATCGGCTCCGACGACGCTCGAACCGAGGGAACGCTGCGCGTCACCGCTGACTGCGTCCACATCCTGGAGCAGGGGGACCCGGTGCTGCTGCTCTGGCCGTCCGACCAGACGTCCTGGGATCCGGCGACACGGTCGATCACCTTCACCAACGCCGATGGGACCACGGCGACGGTGGGCGACGGGTCCACCGTGGTCCTCGGCGGGAGCGGGATGAGCCGTGACGAGGACGGCGAGCTCGTGGACGCGTGGCTCGCCGGGATGCGCTGGGTCGCGCCACCATCGGCTGGGTGTGCCGCGGAGAGGTACTGGACCGTCGGCGCAATGCTGCCGCGTTAGGCCCGACGTGTAACACCCTCGGGATCCAGTGCGTCACACGGGCACGCAGTTGCCCGCGCAGCCAGCGGGGCCAGACGTCCGGCCCGCAGGTGCCCGATTCCGTCCCGCGGGGAACAGCCGGGGGATGGAGCGCAGGGTGGGGGCTCAGCAGTCGACCGGGCAACGGTTCCTGCCAGAGGTCGAGGGCTTGCGGGCTGTCGCAGCCGTCCTCGTGGCCGTCTACCACGTCTTCCTGGGGCGCGTGTCCGGTGGCGTCGACGTCTTCTTCGTCATCGCCGGGTTCCTGATCACCACGTCGCTGCTGGCCCAGGCGACAGGCGATGAGGGCGTGCGTGCGGGCCGCTACCTCGGACGATTGATGGTCCGCCTTCTGCCGGTCGCGGTGCTCGTGCTCGCCTTCGTCATCGTCGGGATCTTCCTGTGGATGCCCGCGACGCGCCACGGATCGATGCTTGCGGAGGTCGCGGCGTCCGCGCTCTACGTCGAGAACTGGGCGCTCGCCGCCAAGGCGGTCGACTATGCGGCCCGGGAGGAGATCAAGAGCCCGGTCCAGCACTTCTGGGCAATGGCCGTCCAAGGGCAGTTCTACGTGATCTGGCTGCTCCTGGCGGGCGTGATCGGACTCGCGGCGGGCCCGCAACGCTTCCGGCGGCTGTTCGGCGCCGCCCTGTGCCTGCTCTTCGCCGCATCTCTCGCCTGGTCAGTCCTCCTCACCGCGAGCAACCAGCCATTGGCCTACTTCCACACGGGCGTGCGGGTCTGGGAGTTCGCGGCAGGCGGCCTGCTCGCCCTCGCAATCGGGCCGCTCCGGGCACGCCTCGAACGCGCCGGGCACGCGGGGTCCGTGTTCTGTGGGATCGCAGGCTGGGGCGGCCTGACGCTTGTCGTGAGCTGCGGGCTCGTCCTGAGCGTCTCGCGCCAGTTCCCCGGGGTGGCGGCCCTGTGGCCGGTGGCGGGCGCGCTGCTCGTCGTCGTCGCCGCCGGCCGATGCGGCCGGTTCGGCGTTGGGCGCCTGCTGGCGTCGAGGCCATTCGTGTTCGTCGGCGGCGTCGCGTACGCACTGTACCTGTGGCACTGGCCGGTGCTGACGTTCGTCCGGAGCGCCAGCCCGTCGGGTGAGATCGACCTGCCCGCCGGTGTGCTCATCCTCGCCGTCTCGTTCGTCCTCGCGGTGGTCACGACCAGGATCGTCGAGCAGCCGATCCGCCTCCGGCTGGCTGCGACCCCGCACCCGTGGCGAGCGGTGGCCGGCGGCGCGGCGGTTCTCCTGCTCGTCGCCTCGGTGTCCGCGACGCTCGACCGGCTGACGGGTGGTGCTCAGGCCGAAGCGGCCACACCGAACATGCCGGCCTTTGATGACGATGCCCTGGCGGTGGAGCCGGAGGATCTCGAAGGTGCGCCTGCGATCGACGCCCGGACGGCCGCCGGCGTCGGAGCACAGGGCACGACCCCGCCGGGCGCCGGCACGACAACGCCGGGAGCGGGCACTCCCGGACCGCCCGATTCGGCGCCGATGCCAGGTGGCAGCGCAACGCCAGCGGCTGCCGCGACGCCGGAGAAGCCGCTCGTGGGGATCACGGAAGGCCGCTCCGAGGGCCCCTTCGCCCCGAGCGCGCTGAAGGCCGGCAGGGACATGGCGGCGCTCAATCTCGAGGGCTGCCAGCAGAAGATCGACAGGCCCGATCTTGTCATCTGCAAGCGGGGGGCAGCCGGGGGCCAGAAGACGGCGATGCTCATCGGCGGCAGCCACGCGGCCCACTGGTATCCGGCGCTCAACGCGATAGCCAAGAGACGTGACTGGCGGCTGGTCACGGGTGTCAAGGCCGGGTGCCGGATCACGCTGAGTCGCGAGTTCAGCGAGGGCGACGAGGCACAGTCCTGCAAGGCGTGGCTCGATGAGCTGCTGCACTACATCGAGCGCAACCCGCCCGACTTCGTCATCACAACCGGCACCGCGACGAACCCGCGCGACGAGTGGGTTCCCGAGGGGTACACCGACACCTGGAGGACGCTGGGCGCAAGGGGCATTCCGGTGATCGCCATCCGCGATACCCCGCGGGCACCGTTCGACCGCGTGGACTGCCTGGCACTCCATGAGACAAAGCCCTGGGAGTGCGACATCGCGCGTGAGCCCACCCTCGACCGCGAGAACCCGATGCTGCTGCTGGAGGATCTGCCATCCAACGTCATACCGGTGGATGTGAACCCCTGGCTGTGCTCGGCTGACGCCTGCCCCGCGGTCGTCGGTCACGTCACCGTCTACCGGGACGCCCACCATCTCACCGCCACCTTCGCACGCACACTGGCACCGATGCTGGCAGCCCAGATTCCCAAGGATCCCCAGTCTGCCATCACTGCAGTCGGCCAATGACCACCTGCGCCACATCCACTCCGAGGGGACGTTGATGTCTGACCGCAATCGCAGCGCCTGGCGGGCGCTGACCGCCGCCCTGGTCCTGGCCGGGATCACGGCGATGGCCGTTGAAGCTGCACCGCGACCAGGCACCGGCACCGCCGTTGATGCCCGACAGCAGGCGATGAGCGGCGTGACGCTGCCCCGATCCGGCGAAGCCGGTGAGGCTCGCCCCGCCACAGCCCCGCAACCCCCGACCGGCTCGTACATCCCCACGCTCAGTGCAGCGGCCGGCGACCTCACCGCGCTGCACCGTGCCGGCTGCCAGCAGAAGCTGACCGGGTTCAAGCTCATCATCTGCGTCCGCGGCGACACAGACGGCAGGCGGACGGCGATGCTGGCCGGCGGGAGCCACGCAACCCACATCTATCCCGCAGTCAACCCGATTGCACGCGACCGTGGCTGGCGCCTGCTCACCGCGGTCAAGGCGGGCTGTCGCCTGGACCTGGACCAGGTCTTCAGCAGCAGCACCCGGGATCGCTCATGCAAGGCATGGCTGGATGCCCTGGTCGCCCGCATCAAGCGGAATCCACCCGACGTCTTCATCACCACCGGAACAGTGGCAACGACCTCAGGGGAGCGACTGCCCTCGGGCTACATCCGGCTGTGGAGGTTGCTTGACAGGCTCGGCGTCAAGGTCATCGCCATCCGTGACACGCCGCGCGCGAAGTTCGACCATGTCACCTGCCTCCGGAACCACCCCCGTCACCCGGAGGCCTGCGCGATCCCGCGCGAGGCGTCCCTGGCTGCCACGAGCCCCCTGGTGCGCCGGAAGGATGATCTGCCGGGCAACGTGGTGGCGGTCGACCTGACCGAGGCAATCTGCACCGGCACGGTCTGTCCTGCGGTCTCGGGCAGCTACGTGATCTACCGGGACGCACACCACTTCACGGCGACGTTCGCGCGCAGGCTCGCCTCGACCCTGCGCGCACAGATCCCGTAGGTCAGGGCTGATAGGGCGGAGGCATCCTCCCGTCCTTCCGCGGCAGATGTGACTCTGATCCCCAGCGTCTCAAGGGCCGGGAGCCCCGGCGTCCTCGGGTCGCGTTGCGCTACGGGTCGAAGCGGACCGCGAGATACCCGACCGTGCGCGTCGCGCGGCCCCCCTGCATCTGCCGACGTCGACGCCGCCAGCATCGTCCCGGTCTCCACGCCCATCGCATGGAGGGCGGCCAGACCCAGGACGGCGGGCTCGATGCCGCACATGCCGCAGGCAACGCCAGGCAGCCTCTCGGCCCGAAGCGCCGCTTCGCGAGCGGCGAGGCCAGCAGCATCGACGACCAGGATCGACGGCACGAGGTCCCGGGTCACCTGCTCACAGACCTCGGCCGTCGGGTAGTGCGCCATGTCGGTGCTGATCGCGAGAACGATCCGGGCGCCCTCGGCCCGGCGGGTCGCGAGCAGACGCCCGAGCCGGCGACCTGCCTCGATGGCGTCGGCGCCGGTGCCGGTGCCAACCGAGAGCGGCAGGATCCGGACGCCAGGGACGACGGCCCCGAGCACCGGCAGCTGCACCTCGATGGAGTGCTCGCCCTGGTGCGCCTCCGGGTCCGCGGCAAACGGAGCCCCCAGGCCGAGGACGTCCGCTGCGAGGTCCTCGTCGATCTCCGGCACGGCCGTTGGCGTGTCCCACGTGCCCGTCGGCCAGACGGCGACCGTGCGCAGCCAGGGTGCGACGTGGTTGGTGCCAAGGATGACCACCGTCAGCGGCATCCCTGCCCTGGCCGGCATGGCCGGCATGGCCGACGTTGTCGGCGTGACCGGCGTGCCGCTGCCCTGCTCGCCCGCAAGCGCGGACCAGCCGGCGGCCGCGACAACGCCCGAGTAGACGAGGCCTGCGTGTGGCACAAGAACCCCCACCGGCGTGCGCCGGCCCTCGGACCGCTCTGCCTGGACGCCGGGGAGTTCCGATGCAGCGCGGAACAGGTCGTCGACAAGATCGGCGATATCGCCCGCGTCGTCGGGGTAGAACGCGCCGGCCACCGACGGCCAGCGGATGCCACCGGTCCGCGTCATGATGTCGCCTCCCTGCTCGTGTGGACCATTGCGGGCCATCGTCCCTCGAGCAGGCGACGGCACCCGGGGCACTCGCCGGAGGGACCGAGGACGGACAAGGACCGGTACCCGCGCCGTTCGACGAGCAGCAGCCCGCAGCTCGCGCAGGCTGTGTCCTCCAGGTGCAGCTCGGGCGCATTGCCCACGTAGACGTGCTGGAGTCCGGCCTCCCGGCCGATGTCCGCGGCGCGGCGGAGCGTGGCGGAGGGCGTCGGCGGCACATCCCGCATCCGGTGCGCCGGATGGAACCGTGAGATATGCCACGGGACGTGCGGCCCGAGAGCTGCCGCGATCCAGCCCGCGATGTCGCGAAGCTCTGCGTCCGAGTCGTTGTGGCCGGGGATCACGAGCGTCGTGAGCTCCAGCCAGACGCCGGTCCGGGCGTACGCCTCGATCGCCTCGAGCACGGGTGCCAGTGTGGCGCCGCACAGGCGGCGGTAGAAGCGGTCGTCGAAGGACTTGAGATCCACGTTGGCCGCGTCGAGGACCGGCGCGAGAAGGTCGATGGCTTCGGGGGTCGCGTAGCCGTCGGTGATGAACAGGTTGCGCAGGCCCGCCTGCCGGGCAAGCCGCCCGGTCTCGAGCGCGTATTCGAGGAAGACGGTCGGTTCCACGTAGGTGTAGGCGATCGACGAGGCCCCGGAGGCCAGCGCCTCCTCCACCAGCCGGGCGGGGGCCAGCGGTCGCGCGGGGATGTCCAGCCCGAGGTGCGGTGCCTGCGCGATCTCCCAGTTCTGGCAGAAGTCACAGTGGAACGGGCAGCCCGTGGTCGCCACAGAGAATGCGAGCGATCCCGGGTCGACGTGGAAGAGGGGCTTCTTCTCGATCGGATCGACCGATGCCGCCACCACCGCGCCGTACGCCTGGCACCAGAGCGTGCCGTCGCGGTTCTCGCGGACCCCGCAGATCCCGTGACGACCGGGCCTGACCAGGCAGCGGTGGGCGCACACGCCGCAGCGGACGCTGCCATCGGCCTCGGTGGTCGCGAGGACGGTGGGCGTCTCCGGGCTCCGGATCGGCGGCAGCAGTCGCATCGGCACCGCCGCAAGTCTGGTCCTGTTGGCCGGGCCTGCCAAGGGGTCGACAGGACCGGATTCGGGCCGATTGCCACCTGTACCGGCCCCCGGATGGGGCGAGGATGCGGCGCGGAGGATCCACCATGACCGCGCCGACCCCCACCCTGCCCGGACCCGTCACCGTCAGCGAGGCGGACCAGGGCCGCCTGCTCGAGCTCGCCCGCGCTGCCGTCACGGTCGCGTCTGGGGCAGCGCCGTCGGCAGCGCTGGACGAGGCCATCGCCGCCGGTCCCCTCCCCTCGTTCCCGGCCGCCGCGTTCGTGACGCTGCTCGAGGACGGCGAACTGCGAGGCTGCATGGGCACCCTCGACCCCGACGGCGAGGCATGGCAGGCGGTGGTCGACACGGCGGGCTGGGCGGCTCGCCGTGACCCGCGCTTTCCGCCCCTGGAGGCGCAGGAGGTGGCGGCGCTCGAGGTTGGTGTCTCGATCCTGGGGCCGATGGTCGAGCTGCCGGATCCGAGCCGGTTCCGGCCCGGTGTCGACGGGATCGTGATCAGCCGCGACGGGCGGCGGGGCCTGCTCCTGCCCGAGGTGGCCGACGAGGTCGGGCACGGGGCCACGGACATGCTCGATGCCGTGTGCCGCAAGGCGGGCCTCGCCCGCGACTCGTGGCGGGATCCCCGCTCACGGCTGTGGGTGTTCCGCACGCTGCGCTTCGGGGGCCCGGCAGCCTGACGCCACGTGCCGGCGGGAGTGCGGTCACCGTACGATGACCGTGATGGAGGCGGCATGATGGCGATGCGGTTCGGAGCGGCGTTCTGGGTCCAGCGCACGGGATGGCCCGAACTGCGCGACGCGGTGGTGCGCGCCGAGGCCGCGGGCTTCGACGACCTCTGGATCGACGATCACCTGCTCACCGACGAGGGCGACTGGACCGACCCCAAGCTCGAGGGCTGGACGACACTGGCGGCCGTCGCGGCCGTCACGTCGCGGGCGCGCCTCGGGCACATGGTGACCGCGAACACGTTCCGCAACCCGGGCCTGCTGGCCAAGATGGCGACGACCGTGGACCACGTGTCGGGCGGGCGCCTGATCCTCGGTCTTGGGGCCGGCTGGTTCGAGCGCGAGCACGACGCCTTCGGGCTCGACTTCGGGAGCGGCTTCGGCGAGCGCCTGGACCGGCTCGTCGAGGCCGTGCCGCTGCTCCGGCGCCTGCTCGACGGTGAGACGGTCACGCACGAGGGCCGCTTCTACACGCTTCCGTGATGCCGTCTGCGCGCCTCACCCGGTCCAGGCCCACCTGCCGATCCTGATCGGCGGCTCCGGACCCCGCAAGACCCTGCCGCTCGTCGCCCGATCGGCCGACATGTGGAACTGCTACGGGTCGCCCGAGGAGGTCGCCGCTGCCGATGTCATCCTGCGCGATGCCTGCACCGCGGCCGGCCGTGACGAGCGGGAGATCGAGCGCACCATGGACCTGAACATCGTGATCCGCTCCACCCGCGAGGAGGCCGAGCGGGCATGGCAGGCCTGCGCGGCCGTGCACCAGCCGCAGCCGGGCGAGGGCGAGCTCGACGCCGCCGGCACCGTGGACGATGTGGCGGACGTGCTCGCCCGGTATCGCGATGTCGGTTTCGCGCACCCCATCATGGTGTTCCGCACGCCGTGGGACCTCGAGACGATCGAGCGCCTGCCCGAACTGCGGGCCGCACTGGGATAGGCTTCGTCCATGCACCGCGTCGCAGCACTCCTGCTCGTCATGCTGCTTGTCGTCGGCCTCGCCGCCTGTTCACCAGCGGTCACCCGGGAGCAGGCACTGGAACGGGCGATCGCGGCGTTCACCGCGGAGGACGCGCACGAGGGACCCGTCGAGGACGTCATGGTGCTCGGCATCACGGAGGCGACACGCCAGGGATACCGCGGCTGGGACTTCCGCCTCTCCGGCCTGGTCGTGCTGCCCGGTCTTCCGGAGGGCATGCTCGTGACCGAGACCCTCTTCGTGACCGCCGACGATGGCGCGGTCGGCGTCTTCGGGCAGGGGTGACGAGGATGTACCACCGGCCCGTGACGGCGCTGCTGGGGCTCGTGGTCGCGCTGGTCGTCGCCGCGTGCGGCGGGGGCGTGTCCGACGGGCAGGCACGGAAGATCGCGGCGGAGTGGTTCAGCGACGCCGAGAAGACAGCGGGCGAGGTTGTCCGTGAGGTCAGGACGACCGACCCGCTCAAGGCCGACATGAACGGGGTCACCGGCTGGGAGGTCCAGGTCTCGGGCACCCAGGACTCGACGGGCACCCTGAAGGTCGTCTACCTCTTCGTCGACGCCACGAGCGGCGAGGTCACGAAGATGGGCGAGGGCGTCGAGTAGGAGCCGGACGCGGCCGGTGCGGTCGTCGCGTGCTCGAAGCCATCCAGCGGGTGCAATCACGCCGAACCCCTACGGGGCCACGGCGACGACCCCGAACATCGTGAGGCTCATCAAGAACTGCCCTCGTCGCGCGGCGTCGTGGATCGTCGACACGAACCGCCCGCGGTCGGCGGTCGCCAGCCGACCGGTGGCGACGAGGTCGTCGGCGAGGCTCTCCATCGAGAAGCAACCAAGCGGTGCCGGCGACTCGTCGGGGTCCCAGGTCGTCCAGGTCTGCGTCGCCTCGGTTCTCGCGAGCGGAACGCAACCAGCGGCGCCGACGAGGTCGTGGAGTCGCCGGCCGACGTTGGAGGGTCGATTGCGCTCCGTTCGCATCCCGTCGCGGACCAGTGCAGCGAGTGCGTCGTCGCCGACATGGATCGTGAACGTCGACCAGTCGGTGTCGATCAGCGAGACGCGGCCGCCGGGGCGTACCACCCGCACCATCTCGGCGACCGCGGCTGCGGGGTCGGCGATCCACTGGAGCGTGCGTTCGGACCGCGCGGCGTCGAAGGAATTGTCGGGCTCGTCGAGGGAGCACGCATCGCCGTCGGTGAAGCGCACGCGACAACGTGCGGCTCCGGCGTTGGAACGGGCGACGCGCAGCATTCGCTCGGACACGTCGACGCCGACGACCTCCCCGCCGTCGCCGAGATCCTGGGCGAGCCCGAGCGCTGCCTCGCCGAGGCCGCAGCCCACGTCGAGCAATCGTTCCCCATGAGCCAGGCCGAGATGCGCTCGCTCCCACGACCGCAGCCGGATCGTCGCGTCCCATCCGGCGGTTCCGTCCATCGTGGCGAGGAGCACGTCGACATTCGGATCGTCGTCGACCCGGTGGTACCCGAGCCCGTGCGTGTCCTCGGTCGCCATGGCGCAACGGTACGACGTGGTCGGGATCCTCGCCGAGGCGGTCCCCAAGCCGTCAGCGAAGCGTGAAGCCGGACGCTAGGCCGTCAGCGCCTCGGGGTCCGCCTCGAGCTGCGGGCGTCCCGCGAGCCACTCCCCGATGCGGCCGGCGGCCGCCAGGCCTGAGGTGATGCAGTCGGGCAGGCCGACGCCCCGGTACGAGGCGCCGGCGACGGTGACCGCGGGCCAGGCCGAGACGGCTTCCTCGACGGCGGCGGCACGGGCGAGGTGCCCCACGGTGTAGCGCGGCATGGCGCCGTCCCAGCGGGACACGCGGACCAGCAGCGGCTCCCCGGTGATCTGCAGGGTCGCCTCGGCGTCCGCGCGGGCGGCGGCAACGAGCTCGGCCTCGGGGAGCGATGTCCAGGTGCCCTCGTCGCGGACGAACATGCGCAGGAGCACGGCGTCGACGGGCGCCCGTCCCGCCCACTTCTCCGAGGACCAGGTGCAGGCCGAGATCGCGCCGCCCTCGGTGGGCGGGACGAGGTATCCGTGGCCGACCAGCTCCCGGCCGACCGCGGCACGCGGGTATGCCAGCGTCACGAGGATCGACGTGCCGTGTGGGATCGCCTCGAGCGCGGCCGCGGCGCCCGGGACCTCGGCCTCGAGCAGCCATGCGGCGACGGGCGCGGGGGTCGCGACGATCGCGCCGTCGAAGCGCTCGATCGACCCGTCGCCCAGGCGGACAGCCACACCGCGTCCGGCGCGGCTCATCGCCCTGACCGCAACACCGGTCCGGACGTCCGCGCCGGCCACTGCCAGGGAGTCCGCGAGCGCATCCACGAGCGTGCCCATCCCGCCGCGCAACGACTGGAACACGCCCAGCGGCTTCGCGCCCGGCGGCCGCTTCGCCGCCATCTCGCGCTGCTTCCGGCCATCGGCGAGCCCGGCCCGGAGCAGCGAGCGGTGCTCCGCCTCCGCGGTCCGCAGTTGGGGCACCACGGCGTCGAGCGAGAGCTGGTCGATCGGCGTGCCGTACACGCCGCCCACCAGCGGGCCCGCGAGTCGCTCCACGATCGGTGACCCGAGCCGGCGCCGCAGGTACGTCCCCACCGCGATGTCGTCCGGCCCGAGTGAGCGCGGCGCGACCAGGTCGCGGGCCATGCGGGCCTTCTCGGGCCACGAGAACAGCCGCGTCCTGGCGAACGGCAGCACCTTGGTCGGCAGGACCAGGCCGAGGCCCTCGGGCATGGGGACGAGCGAGCCCCGGTGGCGGATGTAGACGGCGCGCGGATCCTGCGTGCCGACCAGCTCGCCGCCGAGGCCCAGCTCGCGGGCAAGCGCGACCGCTGCGGGCCGCGTGGCCAGGAAGGAGTCCGGCCCGTGCTCCAGCAGGAACCCATCCGCCCGCTCGGTGGCGATCTTGCCGCCCAGCCGCGGCCCCGCCTCGAGCAGCGTGACCGGAACGCCCGCGAGAGCCAGCGAGCGCGCGGCGGCGAGACCGGTGATCCCACCGCCGATAACGAGGACGCCCATGTTCGCTCCGGCGCCCTACGCCATGCCGTACTGGGGCTTGTCGCCCGCCGGCACGTAGGGGCACAGCGGGTCCGACTCGAGCGGGTCGCCCGTCCACATGAAGGCGCGGGCGCGCGAGCCGCCGCAGACGCGCGACCACTCGCAGATCCCGCAGCGGCCCTTGAACTCCTGCGGCCGGCGAAGCGCCTGCATCGTCGGGTGGTCGCGGTACACGTCCACGATCGACTCGGTCCGGACGTTGCCGAGGGGGATCGGCAGGAAGCCCGACGGGTTGATCGTCCCATCGTGGTTGATGAACACGATGCCGTTGCCGTCGCGGATGCCGAAGCCCCGCCCGACGGACGTCGCGAGGATCTCCTCGAAGGACTTCCCGTCCGCCTCCATCGACTTGACCGCGAGGCGGCGGTAGTGGGTTGCCTCGGTGGTCTTCACCTGGAACGGCGCGGTCTTGGACAGCTCGAACGCCCACGCGTTGAGCTTCTCGGACTCGCCGGCCGTGACCTCCTTGAGCTCCGAGCCCCGGCCCGTGGTGATGAGCATGAACAGGCTCCAGCGCATGATGTCCATGTCGAGGAGCAGCTCGTAGATGGCCGGCAGATCCGCCAGCGTCTCGTCGGTGACCAGGGTGTTGACCTGGATCGGCAGGCCGGCGGCCCGTGCCCACTGGGCCGCCTTGATGGTCTTGTCGAACGTGCCCGCGACCATGCGGAAGCCGTCGTGGCGCTCGGGGTTGGACCCGTCGAGCGAGAGGCTGATGTTCTGGACGCCGGCGTCGCGCAGCCGCTCCATGGCCTCCTGGGTGAGCAGGTCCGTGGCGGCCGGGGCCAGCGAGGCGCCGATCCCCCGCTCCGTCGCGGCGCGCACGAGGTCCTCGAGGTCCGGGCGGTTGAGCGGGTCGCCGCCGGTGAACACGACGTGCGGGTACGGGCGCCCGAACTTCGTGATCTCGTCGAGGAGCGCGTAGCCCTCCTCGGTGGTCAGCTCGAGCGGGTTGCGCTCGGCCTGCGCGGTGGCCCGGCAGTGGCGGCAGGCGAGACCGCAGGCGAGGGTCGTCTCCCAGTAGACGAGCATCGGCGCCCGCGTGTAGACGTAGCCCTCGGCACGCACGGCGCCGACGCCGGTGATCCCCGGGTGGCCCCCGGGGTGCCCGCCGCCCGGATGGCTGGGGTGCCCGCCCGGATGGCCGCCGGACCGGCCGGCGGGGGTGGGTTCGGTCGTGGTGGTCATGGCTGTGACTCCTTGGGGACGCCGCGCTTACGCGACAGGAGTGGGACGCAGGGCGCCGACCGCGATGTCGGCGAGGCCCGCGATGAACGTGGGATCGGTGTTCATCGACCGTGCGCGCTCCAGCCGGATCCCGGCCTGGGCGGCGACCCCCTGCGCCTCGATGTCGATGTCGTAGAGCACTTCGAGGTGGTCGGCCACGAAGCCGACCGGTCGGATCACGAGGCCCGGCACGCCCTCGGCAGCCAGCCGGCGGATCTCGACCAGGATGTCCGGGCCGAGCCACGGCTCGTCGGTGCGGCCGGCGCTCTGGAAGGCGAACTCGTAGTCCTCGATGCCAAGGCGCTGCGCGACCAGCCGTGCCGTGGCCGCAAGCTCGTCCGGGTACGGGTCGCCGTCGGCGAGGACGCGGGCGGGCAGGCTGTGGGCGGTGAACATGAACCGGACGCCGGCCGGATCGTCGAAGCGGGCGAGCGCCTCGCGGGCTGTCTCGGCCAGCGCATCGATGAACTTGGGCTGGTCGTGCCACGAGGTCACGTAGACGACCTCCGGCGGTGTTGCGCCGGCGGCGGCGATGTCCGCGAGGGCGGCGTCCACGGCGCGCTTGTAGCCTGCGGCGTTCGACGACGCCTGCGGTGCCAGCGCGATGGCCACGAGCCGCTCGACGCCGTCGGCGGCCATGCCCTTCACGATGTCGCCGATGCGCGGCGCGATGTGGCGCATGCCCGCGTACACGGGGACGTTGACGCCCCGGGCGGCCAGCTCGGCCTCCACCGCTGCCCGCTGCTCCTCGACGATCCGGCTCAGCGGCGAGCCGCCGCCGATGGCGCGGTACCGGCCCAGCAGCTCCTCGAGCAGGTGCGGCGCAGGCGGCGAGCCCCGACGGATGTCGGTGTAGTAGGCCTCGACCTGGTCGAGGGAGTCGGGGGAGCCGTAGGCCATCAGCAGGACGGCATCGGTGGTCATCGGGACGCTCCATGTGCGTGGACGAGATCGACGAGGCGTGCGAGCTGGTCGGGGTCGGTCCCGGGCAGGACCCCATGCCCCAGGTTGAAGATGTGGCCCGGCCGGCGATCGTTCTGGGCCAGGATCCAGCGGGCGGTCTCCTCCACCCCCTCCCACGGGCCGAGGAGCAGGACCGGGTCGAGGTTCCCCTGGACGGCCCGGTCGCCGACGATCCGGCGGCCCTCGGAGAGCGCGATCCGCCAGTCGAGACCGATCACGTCCCCGCCGGCCTGCGCCTGGAGGGCGAGCAGCCCCGCCGTCCCGACGCCGAAGTGGGTCTTGGGCACGCCGAGGTCCGCGATGCCCTCGAACAGGCGCTGGTACCACGGCAGCAGCCTGCGCTCGTAGTCGAGCGGCGAGAGGCCGCCCACCCACGAGTCGAACAGCTGCACCGCCTCGGCGCCTGCGGCGACCTGCGCCCGGAGGTACGCGACGGTCGTCTGGACAAGGTGGTCCAGGAGCGCGGCCCACGTCTCGGGCTCCGCGTGCATGAGGCGCTTGGTGTTGACGAAGTCCCGTGACGGGCCGCCCTCGACGAGGTAGCAGGCGAGCGTGAACGGCGCCCCCGCGAAGCCGATCAGCGGGACCGGCGACGTGCGCCGGATGATCGAGATCGCCTCGAGCAGGGCCGGCACGGCGTCATCGGGATCGAAGGTGCGCAGCGCGACCACGTCGGCCATGGTCCGGACCGGGCGCTCCATCACGGGCCCGCGGCCCTCCACGATGTCGAACGCGACGCCCATGCCGGAGAACGGCGTCGTGATGTCCGCGAAAAGGATCGCTGCATCGACGCCCAGGCGGTGGACCGGCTGCAGCGTGACCTCGGCGCAGAGGGGTGCGTCGCGGGTGATCTCGATGAGGGTCGCGCGCTCACGGATCTTGCGGTACTCGGGGAGCGCGCGGCCGGCCTGGCGCATGAACCAGACCGGGGTCGTGTCCACGGACAGGCCGCGGGCTGCTCGCAGGAAGCGGGCGTCGGGGCGGGGCGCGGGGACCGTCGTGTCTCGCTCCATGCCCGGATCGGCGCTCATGCTGCGAACGCGGTCCGGGCCGCTGCCAGCGTCTCGGAGATCTCAGGCTCGCCGTGCGCGACGGAGATGAACCAGGCCTCGAACTGGGAAGGCGCCAGGAGCACGCCCTGGTCCAGCATCGAGCCGAAGAACCGCGCGTAGGCATCGCGGTCCGACGTGCCGGCCTCGGCCCAGTTGCAGGGGATGGACGACCGGAAGAACACCGTGAGGAGCGAGCCCACCCGGGCAATCGCAACCTCCCGCCCGGCCTGGACGGCAGCCTCGCGGAGCCCCGCTTCGAGCGCCGCGCCCGTCCGCTCGAGGCCCGCGTAGAGCTCGGGCGTGAGCAGGTCGAGCGTGGCCGCGCCGGCGGCCATCGCGAGCGGATGGCCGGACAGCGTGCCCGCCTGGTAGACCGGGCCCTCGGGGGCGATCAGGGCCATGAGGTCGGCCCGACCTCCGTACGCCCCGACGGGCATCCCGCCGCCGACGATCTTGCCCAGGGTGGTGAGGTCTGGCGTGACGCCGAACCGCTCCTGGGCACCGCCGCGCGCGACCCGGAAGCCCGTGATGACCTCGTCGAAGATCAGCAGCGCGCCGTCGGCGGCCGTCAGCTCGCGAAGCGCTTCCAGGAACCCGGGCTCGGGGGCGATGACGCCCACGTTGGCCCCCACCGGCTCGATGATGATCGCCGCGATGCGACCGGGATGCGCCTCGAAGGCGGCGGCCACGGCATCGCTGTCGTTGTAGGGCAGGACGACGGTGTCCGAGGCAGCGCCCGCGGTCACGCCGGCCGAGCCGGGCATGGCCAGCGTCGCAAGACCCGAGCCGGCATCGACCAGCAGGCTGTCCCCGTGGCCGTGGTAGCCGCCGGCGAACTTGACGATGACGTCGCGACCGGTCGCGCCACGGGCCAGCCGCAGGGCGCTCATCACGGCCTCGGTGCCCGACGACACGAACCGCATCCGCTCCATCGACGGCATCGCCGCACGGACCCGCTCGCCAAGCTCGATCTCCCGGGGCCCCGTGGCACCGAGCGCGAACCCGTCGAGCGCCGCCTCGCGGACCGCCTCGACCACGGCCGGGGCGCCGTGGCCCAGGATCGCCGGTCCCCACGAGCCGATGTAGTCGAGGTACCAGCGCCCGTCGGCGTCGCGGACGCGCGCACCCTCGCCACGATCGAGCACGAGCGGCGGACGGCCGACGGACCGGAAGGCCCGCACCGGGCTGTTGACGCCGCCCGGGAACAGGCCGGCGGCCCGCTCGCGGAGCTGCACCTGGGTCATCGCCATCTAGATCGCCTCCCGGGCCCACGCGGCGAGGTCCGCGGCGGCATACGTGATCACGAAGTCCGCGCCCGCGCGCAGGATCGAGGTGGTGGATTCGGTGAGGGCGCGGCGGCGGTCAAGCCAGCCGCGCTCGGCGGCGGCCACGATGGAGGCGTACTCGCCGCTCACCTGGTACGCGCCGATTGGAACGTCGCAGCGGGCTCGAGCGGCGGCCAGGATGTCCAGGGACGGCATCGCGGGCTTGACCAGGAGCATGTCCGCGCCTTCGGCGAGGTCGTTGTCGATCTCGCGCATGGACTCGCGTCCATTCGCCGGGTCCATCTGGTAGCCGCGCCGGTCGCCGAACGCGGGCGTCGAGCCCGCGGCATCGCGGAACGGGCCGTAGAAGGCGGACGCGGTCTTCGCGGCGTAGGCGAGGATCGCGGTCTCGTGGTGGGCGCCGGCATCGAGCGCGCCGCGGATCGCGGCGACCTGGCCGTCCATCATCGCGGACGGGGCCACGATGTCGGCGCCCGCCGCCGCCTGACTCGCAGCCGTGCGGCCGAGCAGCTCGAGGGTGGCGTCGTTGTCCACGCGTCCGTCGGCCAGGAGCGGCCCGCAGTGCCCGTGATCGGTGTACTCGCACAGGCACGTGTCCGCGATCAGGACCAGGTCGAGGTCCGCGTCACGGAAGCGCCGCAACGTCTCCTGGACGATGCCGTCGTCGACCCAGCCGCCGGTCCCGATGTCGTCCTTCTCGGCAGGCAGCCCGAACAGGATCACGCCGCCGACGCCGAGATCGGCGAGCTTGCGGGCGTCGATGAGCGCCTCGTCCGGGGTGACACGATCCACGCCGGGCATGGAGCCGACCGGCTGGCGGCCCTCGCGCCCGGGATAGACGAACAGCGGGGCGACCAGCTGGCGCGGGTGGATCCGCGTCTCACGCACGAACGCGCGCAGGGTCTCGGTGCGGCGGGTCCGCCGCAGCCTGTGGGCGGGGTGCGGGATCAACGGGGCGCCGGTGGCCGGGCGGTCAAGGGCAAGGCTCATCGGGCTCCTCCGGGCGTGGTGCTGGATGCGGATGGATCGAGGGAAGGGGCCTCGCCGGTGCTGGGCTCGGGGATGCCTGCACCGGCGAGGCCGAGGGAGAAAGCGGTGAAGGCGGCAAGGGACGCCGCATCGGGGGCAGGGGCGGTGAGCACGGTCGCATAGCCCGCCGCGCGGCATGCGTCCGCGGTGGTCAGGCCGGAGGCGATGACCGGCGTGGCGAGGATCCGGGTGCGATCGGCGTCGACTGCCAGGGCCAGCAGCCCGCGGGCCGTTGAGCCGCTCGCGAGCACGAGGGCGTCGAGGGGCCCGTCGTCGAGCGCAGCGGCCAGCAGCGCGCGTGAGCTCTCGGGTGCCTCGTGGGTCTCGTAGGCGACGACCTCCGTGGCGCGCACGCCGCGCTCGCGCAGGGCGGCCGGAAGCATCGCGTCGGCGATGTCGGCGCGGGGCAGGAGGACGTGGTCGCCCCGGTCGAGCTTGAGCTCCGCCGCGAGCGTTGCCGCATTCTCCTCGGACGGGACGAAGGCGTCATCGATCCCTCGTGTGCGCAGGACCTCGGCGGTCGCGTCCCCCACCGCCGCCCAGCGGAACAGGCGCGGCTCCCGGTCGCTGCGTTCGAGGGCGGCGAGCACGGCGACGGCCGCGCTGCCGCTGGTCACGACGATGAGCGTCGCTGGCTCGGCACCGGCGAGGGCCTCGTCGAGGGCGCCACCGGGCGCTGCGGGCACGATCTCGATACCCGGGACGTGGACGGCACCCACACCTGCGGCGTCCAGCGCCCCGAGGAGCGCGTCCGCGCGACCTTCCGGCCGGCCGACCAGGACCCGGGGCCGTACGCGGAGGGCGACGATGCGGGCTGCCAGCCGGGCAGCGAGGTCACGGCGTTCGTCGGTTCCGGCGCTGTCGGCCACCCAGCCGACGGTGGCGGCGCGGATCACCCGCTCGGGCGCGGCAGCCTCGACCCACGTCCGGCCGGCACCCGCAGTCAGCGTCAGGCGTCCACCGTGGACCCTGCCGACCACACCGATCGGCGAGCGGCACCCGCCGCCGGTCCCGTTGAGCAGACCCCGCTCGGCCTCGACCGCCACGCGGGTGGCCTCGTCGTCGAGCAGGCCGACCGCGGTGATCGCCTCGGGGTCGGTGGCGCGCACCTGGAGCGCCAGCGATCCCTGGCCGGGCGCCCAGGGGACCAGCTCGGCCGGGAGGATGTCGTCGATGCGGTGCGCGAGGCCCATGCGCGTCAGGCCCGCCACCGCGAGCACCAGCGCATCGGAGTCGCCCCGGTCAAGCTTCGCGAGCCGGGTGTCCACGTTCCCGTGGAGCGGGTGGAGCTGCAGGTCCGGGCGCAGGGCCAGCAGGAACGCGGCGCGGCGCGGGCTGTCGGTGCCAACCCGGGCACCCTCGGGCAGCGTGGCAAGCGTCGTTCCGCGCACCCGGCACACGAGTGCGTCACGGGCGTCCTCGCGCGGCGGGTACGCCGCGATCACGAGGTCCGGGTGCTCGTCGGTGGGGACGTCCTTGGCGCTGTGGACCGCCAGATCGACGCGATCCTCGAGCAGCGATCGCCACGATCCGGCCGACGAACGCGCCCTCGCCCCAGGCGGTGTCGATCGGGCGGTCGTCGCCCTCCGTCCGGATGATCGTGATCTCGGTGGAGACGCCGTGCTCGGCGAGGCGGGCAGCCACCCAGTTCGCCTGGACGAGCGCGAGCGCGCTGCCGCGAGTGCCAATGCGCAGGGTTCGGGTCATGGGACGCGTCTCGGTGGTGGGGTTGGGGATGTCGGTCACAGCGAGAACAGGGATCGGGCCGCCCGGTCGAGCTCGCCCGTCTCGTCCTCCCGCAGGTTGGACAATGGCTGGTGGATGAGGCCCGCGACCAGGCGGTGGGTCATCTGCTCGACGAGGTCGCGCTCGTGATCCGCGAGTTCGAGCCTGCGGAACAGGCGCTCCAGCTCCTCCGTGCGCCGGGTCTCGGCGTGGTCGCTGAGCGCCTGGATCGCCGGAACACGCTCGCGCGACCGGACCCAGGCGACGAGGTTCTGCTCGGCATCGGCCAGGAGGCGCTCGTACCGGACGCGCATCCGCCTGCGCAGCTCGGTCTGCGGGTTGCTGGCGAGGTCGTCGATCGAGGTGTACCGGTCGCCAAGGGCCGCACGGGTCTCGTCGTCGAGAGCCGGTGGCGAGGACAGGTCCACCACCGGCTGGGAGCCCACGAGCAGGGCTGCGCGCGCCCCGGGTGAGAGCGGCCAGCGGGCGCCGATGGCGAGGAGGAAGAGATCCGCCTCCGGGAGGGCGGCCTGGGGCCCGAACGGAGCGGGCTCGCCGCTCGCATCATGGGCGAGGGCCGCCGCACGGTCGGAGCTGCGGTTCGCAACGAGGACGTGCGCGCCCTGGCGGGCCGATGCGAGCGCGCACAGGCGGGCCATCCGACCGGCGCCGACGACGAGCACGCGCCGGCCCAGCAACGGGCCCGTGACTGGGTGCGCCCGATCGAGGGCGACATCCGCCAGCGACAGCGGCGGGCCCTCACGCCACGATCGGGTCTCGCGGCCGAGGTGCAGGGCAAGCTGGAAGAGGCGCTCCAGCAGCGGGTGGAGACCCAATGCGGAGGCATGCCTGGACCCGACCTCCACCGGGCAGGCCGCGGCTGCCGGGAGATGCCGGTCCGACAGGCAGTCTCGCAGCTGGTGGAGGATCTGGTCCTCGCCCAGGATGACGCTGTCGAGCCCGGCGGCGACCGAGAACATGTGGCGGGCAGCGTCCAGGCCCTCGAGCCGGATCGTGCCGGCCGGCGCGTCCGGGATGGTCAGCCCTGGACAGCCCGGGTCGACGGCGACGTAGAGCTCGATCCTGTGGCAGGTGCGCAGCAGGATGGCCCGCGGGTCGTGGGCGATGCGGGCAGCTGCGTCGCCGAATGCCTCGCGCGCCTCGCTGTGAACGCTGCGTGCGTGGGCGATGAGGGCGATCAGCCCGACCGTGGGGCTCGACTCGGTCACGAGGGACTCCCGGTGGTGGTTGCTGCGGGACGGCGGGATCGAGGGGATCGGCGGGCGGCCCCGAGGGCGGCGGACTCCCAGCCGCGCAGGGTGGCAAGGAGGAGGGCATCGAGGGCGATGTTGGCGTCGGCCATGAGCATGATCGAGGCGGCGGCATCAAACTCGCGACGCCGGGCGATGGACCCGAGCTCCGCGAGGAACGGGCGCCGGAAACGGAGGAACAGGTCGGCAGCCACCGGCGCGCCGAGACCGTGCAGGCCGGCGATCCGGCCGTACTCGGTGCAGGCATCCTCGGCCTCGCGCATGCGGTCCGCGCGCCCGCCGGGATCGTCGGAGGAGAGCGCGTCGACGAGGGCCGCGATGATCGTCCGTCCGTAGCCGCGGAACCGCTCGCGCTGGGCGTCGTCGAGCTCGGCCACCCAGGGGATGGCTGACTGGTCCTCGCCGGCCGCGTGCCGGTAGCCGCGCGCCATCCGGCTGGGCGTCTCACCGAGGTCGGCCAGCGACGGACGGATGGATGGCCTGTCGGGCAGGAGGGCCTCGAGACCACTTCGCGAGAACCGCCGGTGACCACCCGGGGTGACGAAGGTCCGGACCATCCCGGTGTCACCCCAGCGACGGACGGTCGAGGCCGAGACGCCGAGCAGCTTGCACGCCTCGGTGAGCGTGACCCAGCCGGGATCGATGGTGGCGGGACGCGTGACCACGGGACGCCCGAAACCTCCCAAATCTTCCAAACCTAGTCGAACCTGCCACCATGCTACGGGAGGTGCCGGGTAGTCTCGACAGGGCCGACCGGCCTCGCATCCGCCCCAGGCGGCCCGTGCCGCTGACGCTCAGGTGCCGGATGGAGCGTCCCGAATCTGGGCAATTCCGCCGCGGGCGCCCCCGCCCGTCGGTCGCCGTGCCGCTACGGGGTCCTGACCTTCTCCTCGCCGAGGGTCGTGGCGCCCGGTGCGGCCCCAGAGCTCGGCGGCAAGGAGCTCCGCGACCGCGGACTCCACGATCGAGCGGACCAGCCGGTTCTCGATGGCCGCCTGGGGCAGCGGGATCGACACGTCGGCGGCGGCCTCCTCGGACCGGACCGGCCCCACCGACACGACGTGGCCGCCGCGACGGTGGATCGTGCGCAGCGCCTCGTCATCGGCGGGCGCGCCGCCGTAGAGCAGCACCGGATCGCCTGGCACCAGCGTGTACAGGCCGACGTGCAGCCAGTCACCGGTGTCGAACGGCGTCGCGGGGATCCGCGGCCCCTCGCGGAGCACCAGGGCTGCCTGCTCCAGCGTCCCGGTCCGGATGCCGTCGCCGAGGACGTGGACAGCGCGGGCGCCGTCGAGCACGTCGGCGGCATCGGCCAGCCACGCGTGGCGCCCGGCGACCAGCTCCTGGAGCGCCACCACCGAGGCATCGAGCGCGACCCGGTCCTCGTCAGGCTCACCGACGTCCGGTCAGCGCAACGAGCGCTGCGACCGTCGCCCGGTAGGTCAGCGATGCAACGCCACTCGCCTCGGTCCGATCGGCCATGAGCGGAACCAGCGCGTCCGCGTGCCGCGCGAGCGGCGAGTCCTGGCTGGCGGTGAGCCCCAGCACGAACGAGGTGCCACGATGCCGCTCCACCGCGCTGAGCACCTCGGGCGTCCGACCCGAAGCCGAGACTGCGACCACCAGCGTGTCGCGGCTTCCCGGCGAGAAGGTGGAGGCGGATGCCACCTCGGCGTAGGCGTCGCGCTGCGCCTCGCGGAGCCGGCTGGCGGCGTCGAGCGCGGCGAACCGCGAGCTGCCCATGCCGACAAAGCGCCAGGTCGGGCGTGCGAGCGCCCCGAACTGCAGATCACGGATGGCGTCGGCCTGGAGGCGGAGCACTGCGGCAAGCTCCGCCGGGGCGGCGAGGACATCCTCGAGAAGGGCGGCGGACCGGTCGGCGCTCATGCGGGCTCTCCCTGGTCGAGAAGCCACCGCATCCCCTCGCGCGGCGCCCAGAGCCAGCTGGGCAGCACCGTTGCGGCGTACACGAACTCGTAGGCCTCCTTGGCTACCTCGAACGCGTCGAGGAGGTCGCGGTCAAGTGTGAACGGCGCGCCCGATCTTCGCAGCCCTCCCGTGTAGGCCGCCAGGAACCGCTCGCGAGCGCGCGCGATCCAGGCGTCGATATCCAGGCCGGGGTGCTCGATCGGGCCGCCCGCCCGTCGCTCGGCCCGTCGCCGTCCGCTCCTCGCGACGTGGTCCAGCGACCGCAGCAGCGAGGCGACGTCCCGCAGCGGTGAGTCCAGGCGCCGCCGCTCCTCGATCGGCCGGAGCGGCTCACCCTCGAAGTCGATGATGCGGTAGCCGTCCTCGGCGACCAGGACCTGGCCGAGGTGCAGGTCGGCGTGGATGCGCATGACGAGCGGCGCGCTCGCCACCGCCTCGAACCGCGACACGCGTGCGGCGATGGCGGCCGATTCCGCCTTCAGCTCGGCGCCTGCCGCCGGATCGACAGCGGCGACCACGGGCACGGCGGCCCACAGCTGGCGGTGCGCGTCCATCCGCCACGCCTTGAGCTCGTCGTGCGTGGCGTCGCGCGGCATGAAGTCCACGGCCTCCGCGGGCGGTGACGCCAGGGCCGCGTGGAGCCCTGCGACAAGCGTGCCCAGGTCCGCGGCCACCTCGGTCGCCCACTCCATGGACACGGCCCCCGGTGCGGCGACCAGCGCGGCCAGGAACTCGGCCGTCTTCTCATACACGTCCTCGCCGTCGGCGACGAGCTCCTGGAGCATGGCGACGGTCGCCGCGCCCTGGTCGCGCGTCACCACCTCGGCCCATCCGGCGAGGCGGGGCACGCCGGGGAAGACGGCCTCCTCCGAGAGGTAGGCCGTCATCTCGAGGTCCGGGTTGAGGCCGGGCTGGATGCGCCGGTACGCCTTGAGGAGCAGCCGCCCGCCGATGACGGACGACGTGTTCGACTGGTCGCGGCCCAACGGCTGCTCAGCGGCGTCGGCGATTCCTGCGACGTCCGCGCCCCACAGATCCTCGAACCCGGGCGACCGGCGGCACACGAGGGCCGCCTCGGCCTGGGCGTTGGCAACGGGGGCCATCGGGTCGAGTCCGTCGCGACCCATCGCGGGCAGCGTGCGCTCCCCGGCGATCGCCGACGCCAGTGCGCGCCACGCGCCGTGCCCCTCGGCCGCCTCCAGCACCGCGCCATCCCGCTCCACGAAGGGCACCAGGTACCGGTCCACGCGCTCACCGCGCTCACCGAGGCGCACGTCCACCAGTGCCAGCACGACGTCCGGCGCCAGCGCGAACGCATGGGCGAGCCGGGCAGACGAGGGGACCTCGCCCTTCGCGATGAACCAGCGGCGAGCGGCGAGGTCTGCCAGATCGAGGTTTCGGACGGCTGCAGCGACGGCCGCCCGATCGAGGGTCAGCGAGCCCTCCTAGATGGCCGTGTTGACCGTGACGTGCTTGACGACCGTGTAGTCGTCGAGCGCGTACTTGGATCCGTCCTTGCCCCAGCCGGACTCCTTGACGCCGCCGTGCGGCGTCTCCGAGGTCAGCGTGAAGTGGTCGTTGATCCAGACGGTGCCGTACTGCAGGCGCCGCGCCGTCCGCATCGCCTTCGCGAACGAGCCCGAGAACACCGAGCTCGCCAGGCCGTACTTGACGTCGTTTGCCCAGGCGATCGCCTGCTCCTCGTCGCTGAAGCGCTGGACGGTGACGACCGGGCCGAAGACCTCCTCCTGGACGATCTCCGAGCGCTGGTCGGGGTTGGCGATGATGGTCGGCTCGAAGTAGGCGCCGTTGTTCGCGGGACGCCGGCCGCCAACAACCAGCTCCGCCTTGTTCTGGAGCGCGGTGTTGACCATCTGCTCGACCTTGTCGGCCTGGGCCCGCCCGATCAGCGAACCCGCGTCGAGGTCGTCCGCGCTCTGCGGATCGCCCCACTTGATGGTCTTGACCTGGTCGGCAAGCTCGGCCAGCAGGTTGTCGTAGATGCCCGGGCCCGCGATGACGCGGCAGGCCGCGGTGCAGTCCTGGCCGTTGTTCCAGAAGCCCGGCGAAGCGGAGGGTCTCGGCCACGAGCTCCAGGTCGGCATCGTCGTAGACGATGACCGGGGCCTTGCCGCCGAGCTCCAGGTGCAGCCGCTTGACGGTCTGCGCGGCGATCTCCGGCGATGTGCTTGCCGGTCGCCGTGTCGCCCGTGATCGAGATCATCCGGACCTTCGGATGGCCGACGAGGAGGTCGCCCATCACGCCGCCGGAGCCCGTGATGACGTTGAGGGTGCCGGCCGGAAGGGCCTCCTGGACGACCTCGGCGAAACGGAGGGCGGAGAGGGGCGTGCGGCTGGCGGGCTTGAGGACGCAGGTGTTGCCGGCGGCAAGGGCCGGGGCGAGCTTCCAGGCGGCCATGTACATCGGGTAGTTCCAAGGAGCGATCGAGGCGACGACGCCCACCGGGTCACGGCGGACCATCGAGGTGCGGCCATCCACGTACTCGGTGACCGCCAGGCCCTCGGGAATGCGGCAGGCGCCTGCGAAGAATCGGAAGAGATCGCTGGCGACGCCCATCTCATCGATGGCGGCCTGGATGGGCTTGCCGGTCTGGAGGGACTCCAGGCGCCCGATCTCATCGGCGTGCCGGTCGAGCAGCTCCGCAACCTTGAGCAGGGCAAGGCTGCGCGTCTGCGGGGTGGTGTGGCTCCAGGCTTCGAAGGCCTCCGCGGCCGCGTCGACGGCGCGATTGACGTCCTCCTGGCCCGAGGCAGGGACGCTCGCAATCTGCTCGTAGACGGCGGGATTCTCGACCGGCTGGGTCTCACCGGACGCGGCATCCACCCACTGGCCGCCGATGAACTGCTGATAGGTCTTCACGGGGTCCGCGTCTCCCTGCGGGCTCGTGGATGCGCCACCTGGACTGCTGGCGCGGGCGCCGCTCCTCCGCGACGCCGCACGCGGCGGCTGCAGGCGGCGATTGTGCGTCAGCCTGGAGGCGTCGCGCCACACCTAGACCGCGACGCCCCATGCCTACGCCTCCTGCGCCTCCTCGGCCACCGCCTTCGCGATCGCGTCGTACGGAATGGGAGGCCAGGGAGCGCCGCGCTTGCGCAGGTAGGCATTCGCCGCTCCCCGGCCAACGCGCAGGAACTGGATCATGTGGAGCGGTGCCCCGGCATGGGGCATCTCGTCCGTGTCGGAGCGGCCGTTGGCCGTGACCACATCGGTGACCACGAACACCGTGTCGCCACCACGCACCTCGACGGCGCCCTTGAGCAGCAGTTGCGCGAGACCCTCGAGTCGCTCATCGTGGCGGTGGAACAGCAGCGTGGCACTGCCACGCCAGCCGTCGGCATGCGGTGGCACGTCCACCAGGACGATGTCCCTCGTCCCCGGCGCCCAGCGAACGGCAACCCGGACGCTGGCCGGGAACCCGTCATCCTCAAGGTGGCTCAGCACCGCGCCCGAGGGGTATCCGCCGAGACGTGCCAGCAACGCGTCACTCGCCACGGCGCACCTCGAAGACCTGCGGCGAGGCCGAGAAGTCCCCTCCCGGCCAGACGGTGAACCGCTGCGGCGTCACGCGCAGCGCGATCCGCTGGAAGAGGTACCAGGTGAAGATGCGACGGACGAGCGGGTTCGAGGTGAACCTGGCGCTGTCGGGCTGACGCTGCGACACCGTGCGGAACAGTCCGATCACGTCCGGCGGGTAGTCCAGCACCTCGGCCACGGCGGCCCTGCCCTGGACGAGCACGGCGGGTGCATCCGCCAGGCCGGAGCCGGTGGGACTCCGAGAACAGGAGCGAGACCTGCGGATGGCGCCGTGGCGTTGTAGGCCTTCACGGGGAAGGCGATGGAGACGGCGCAGGTGATGTGGCCGTCGACGGGGTCGACATAC
Organism: uncultured Chloroflexia bacterium; assembly: GCA_963697365.1. Taxonomy (GTDB): domain Bacteria; phylum Chloroflexota; class Limnocylindria; order Limnocylindrales; family CSP1-4; genus CAIXZV01. Next base: position 103,089 of record CAVONT010000008.1, on the reverse strand, counting down.
GGGACAGCCGGCCACGCGATGGCCTCGCCACCACGGTTGACGGTGGCGAACTCGCAGGTCAGGTACCCGGCGAGCACGGCCCGCACGTCGGACGGGAGGTTCGCGGGTGACGCGATGATCTCAGGCATGGGCGTCAGTCTACGGGCCATGGCTATCCCTCTCGCGATGCCCGATCCACCAGCTCCGCGAGCAGGGCGGAGGCCGCGTTGATGACCGGCCCGCCGCGGGAGTCGTTCGAGAGGGCGTAGACCGATCCCGCTCCCACGTGGATCCCGCCCGGGGTCAGGATCGAGATCATCGCGCCGCCGTGGCCGGGCGGACCGGGCCGCTCACCGTCAAGCGGGCCTGTCACCGCGACCACCTCTTCGGCGCGGAACAGCAGGTCGTCCACGAGCCGGCTGATCTCCGCATCCGGTGCCTCCCAGACAACGCCAGCGCCCGAGTAGTTGAGATAGCGGGCGGAGCCGTCGCGGAAGCCCGCGAGCGTGTCGAGACCGTCGTCGGTGTGCATGTCCACGACAACGCCCAGCGCGCGGCGGCCACCCGAGCCCGGGTCGATGCCGGCGAGGCGCGCCAGGTGCCAGGCCTGCAGGAAGAGCCGGGTCTCACGCTCCGGCGGCGGGGCGGCGGCGATGGTGCGCAGGGCCGCGGGTGCATCACCGGCCTCGGCGGCTGCCGCCAGCTGCACGATGTACCGCGTCGCCTCCCCTCCCCGCGTGAACACCTCGCGGGCGCGGGCCGGCGCAAGGTCGGCGAACAGCAGGTTGCGCAGGGCCTCGGACGGGGACGGCGACCCCGGAAGTGTCGGTCATCATGGCGCCTCCACCGCACGGTGGGCGGGCGCCTCGCGCTGCCAGGCGAGGATCGCGATCGTCCCCACGAGGGACCCACCCAGCACGAGCCAGGCGAGGGCCACGGAGACAGCAGGCCCGGTGAGATCGTCGGCGCGGATCACCATGGCGCCGAGCATCAGGGCCAGCGCCGCGCCCTGGGCGATGAGCGGCTGCCGCAGCGACGAGCGGCGCCGGTCGAGCGCCATGCCGATCGCGATCACGCCGGGAAGGCACAGCATCGGCGCCTGGACCCGGGCCGAGAGCGGCGTCATCTTCCACGGCCAGACGTCGATGAACAGCGTGGGCACGAGGTACAGCAGCACGGCGAAGGCCATCGTGCCAAGGCCGGCGATCAGCATGACCCGCACGAGCCGCGGATCGGTCAGCGCGTCACCGGGCTGCGGCCCGGGGTCCAGCCGCCGGTTGCGCAGGAAGGCCAGGACGACGAGCGGCGGCGCGACGATGTAGACGATCGTCCACACCCACGCCGTGACCCGGTCGAAGAGGAACAGGTCGCGGTGGAGGATGGTCGTCACCAGCAGCAGGGACGCGAACGTGGCCACGGCCGGCACCCCGAGGTGCACCCGGTGCCACTGGCGGGCGGCGAGGAGCGAGGTGAAGAACACGGCGCCGCCGGTATAGGCGGACCCGAGCAGCATGGCCGTGAGCCGCGGCTTGATGTCCCAGGCGAACACGAGCGACGCAGCAGCATTGTTGACATACAGGATGCCGAACGCGACCAGCAGCACCGGGCTGACGACGAACGCGACGACCCGCGTCAGCCGCTGGATCCGGTCGGTGCGTCCCGGGAGCGCGGGGGTCGGCGAGGGCACGCGGGCGCGGGCGGACCGCCGTCACCGCGTCACCGCCTGCTGCGTGACGGCCACGCGCTCGATCAGGTCGGCGGCGCGGGTCGTCCCGTCGGTCGCCTGCATCCTGGCGGACACGGCGGCCAGCCGGGCCTTGAGCGCCGCATCGCCCAGGAGCCGGTCCACCGCACCCGTGAGCTCGCCGTCCTCGAAGTCGTAGGTGGCCAGGCGCACCCCGAAGCCCGTCTCGTCGACGCGCTGGGCGTTGTCCACCTGGTCCCAGAACAGCGGCAGCACGACCATCGGCTTGCCGTGATGGAAGGACTCCACGACCGTGTTGTTGCCTCCATGCGTGATGACGAGGTCGACCTGCGGCAGGATCGCCGGCTGAGGCAGGAAGCCGTCGCCGGTCATGTTGTCGTGGAGCGTGATCTCGTCCGCGAGCGGACCCTTGGACACGATCACGCGGTGGCTGGTCCGGCCCAGCACGTCGACCAGGCGCTGCATCAGACCAACGTCGGCGGAGCCCAGGGAGCCCAGGGAGAGGTAGATCAGCGCGCCGTCGCGGCCGGCCAGGGACTCCGGGAGCGACCAGGTCGCATCGGCCGCGCGCACCGTCGAATCGAGCTGGTGCCAGGTGGGGCCGAGCGGCACAGCGCGCTCGTAGTCGGCCTCGCGCGGGTAGGAGTAGAGGTTCAGGTACGGCGACTCGTGCATGAAGTCGGGGCCGCCAGGACCCCAGGCGAGGCCACCGGCGCCGGCATCCCGGCAGAAGGCGTCGAAGTCGGCCCACATGTCGCCGTGCGTGCGCCGGACCTCCTCGAGGAAGGCAGGCCACCCGCCCCTGTCCGTTGCCGGGTAGCCCGACGAGAACGGCGCCACGAGCGGGTCCTTGACCTCGGCGGGGTTGCAGGAGAGGAGGCGGATCCACGGGTGCCTGGTGGCCATGATGGTGGGGAACGAGACGACGTTGTCCTCGACGATGGCATCCGGGTTCAGCTCGTCGATGATCTCGGACAGGCGCGGGGCCACGTACTTCGAGCCGTCGATCAGCGCCTGGAACGTCGGCGCGATGAACTCGCCCAGCTGCTCGATGGTCGGCTTGCGGAAGACGGGCGCCGTGTCGCGGATGAAGTCGATCCAGAACTGGCCGGGGACCTCGGGCTCGGCGGGCGGCGGGCCGAGGCGCATAAGGCGCTCCTCGAAGCCCTTGGCCTGCAGACTGCCCACGAACGACTCCTCCACGATGAAGACGACGCGGTGGCCGCGCGCGCGCAGGACGTTGCCGATGCCGACGCAGTTGTTCGTCGGGCCATAGGCTCCCTCGGGGAAGAAGACGATCGTCCTGCCGTCAGCCACCGGTGCACACCTCCCTGATGCGTGGATCGCGGATGATCGCACGCCGGGGTGATCGCGCGACCTCCGTCCTGCGCACCGCGGCGGTATCGTCGGAGGCAACACCGAGAGGACCCCACCGATGACCCTGCGCATCGATGCGCTCAGCAAGCGGTTCGGCGCCGTCCAGGCGCTCGACGGCATCTCCTTCACCGTGGCCCGAGGCGAGGTCTTCGGCTTCCTGGGTGCCAACGGCGCGGGCAAGACCACCACGATGCGGATCGTGCTGGGCCTCATGAAGCCCGACGCCGGCACGGTCACCTGGCAGGGCGAGCCGACGGCCTCGTTCCCCCGGCGGACCTGGGGCTACATGCCCGAGGACCGGGGCCTGTACCTGCGGATGAAGGTGATCGACCAGCTGGTCCACTTCGCCGCGCTCTACGGCGTGCCGCGCCGGACGGCCCGGACCGAGGCGCTCGACTGGCTGGCCCGCTTCCGCATCGCGGATCTCGCCGACCGGCGGGCCGAGACGCTGTCCAAGGGCAACCAGCAGAAGGTCCAGTTCATCGCCACCGTGCTCCAGCAGCCGGACGTCCTCCTGATGGACGAGCCCTTCGTCGGCCTCGACCCGGTCAACGTGACCCTCCTGCGGGCCGCGTTCCTGGAGCTGCGCGACACCGGCCGGACCATCGTGTTCTCCACCCACCAGCTCGACCAGGCGCAGGCGCTGTGCGACTCCGTGGCGATCATCGACCACGGGCGGATGGTGACGACCGGCTCCACGCTCGACGTGCGCCGCTCGACGGGCCGGCGCGCGGTCCGGATCGCCACCTCGTCCACCGCCGACGACGGGGCCGGCTGGCTGGCCGGACTGCCGGGCGTGACGGTGACGGGCGACTCCAACGACCTCACCGAGCTGCGCGTGGACGCCGGGACCGACCCGCAGGCGATCCTGCGTGCAGCCCTCGAGCGCGGCGAGGAGGTGCTCACCTTCGAGGTGGGCGACCCGTCGCTCGAGGACGTGTTCGTGGAGCAGGTGGGCACACGCATGGTCGGCGAGGAGCGCACGCTCGCCGCGGTCGCCGGAGCCACCCGATGAGCCGCCCCACCAGCATCGGCAACGTCACCACCGTCGCCCGTCGCGAGTACGTCGTCCGGACACGCTCGCGCAGCTTCCTGATCGGCACCCTGCTGCTGCTGGTCGGCGTCATCGCGATCGCGCTCGCGCCGGCCCTGATCGAGCGACTCGGCCGGACGAACCCCACCCGCATGGCGGTCACGTCCGCCGAACCGGCACTGGCGGCGTCCACGGTCGCAGCCCTGGGGCCACTCCTGAACGGCGCCGAGAACGCGAGCGATCCGGTGAACGAGGACCTCCCGAGCGCCGGGTACGAGATCACGGTGGGTGGCCCGGTCGACACCGAGCGATCCCGGGTGGCCGCCGGCGAGCTCGACGGTGTCCTGGCCGTGAGCCGCGGTCCGGACGGCGACCTCGTCTTCACGTACTACACCGAGGACAGCTCCACGGGACGCACGGCCACGCTCGTCCGCCAGGGGGCCAACGCCCTCGCCATCGCCGACCGCCTCGACCGCCTCGGGATCGCCCCGGGTGACCGGGCCGCCCTGTTCGCGCCGGCCGCCCTGGAGGTCGCCTGGCCCGACCCCGGCCAGGCTGGCCCCACCAAGGACCAGCAGCGCCCTCATCGGCGAGAGCCTGCTCGGCTTCGGGATGACGATCCTCATCTTCATGATGGTGATCATCTACGGGAACTGGATCGCCCAGAGCGTGGTGGAGGAGAAGTCCTCGCGCGTCATGGAGGTGGTCCTCAACGCGGCAACCCCGTTCGAGCTGCTCACCGGCAAGGTGCTCGGGGTCGGGGCCGTGGCCCTCACGCAGTACGCGGCACTCATCGCGGGTGGAGTCGTCGCCCTCGCGATCCAGGGACCGGCCACCAGCCTGATCCTCGCAGGCACCTCGGGCGGGGCGATGGACGTGCCGCTCGGCCTGACGCCCGGGCTGCTGGCCGCGCTCGCGCTGTACGGCGTCCTGGGGTTCCTGCTGTACGCGACGCTGTTCGCGGCCGCCGGGTCGCTTGTCAGCCGGAGCGAGGACGTCAGCACCGCCGTGACGCCGCTGACGATGCTGTGCACGCTGGGCTACATCATCGGGACGTACGGATCCACTGGGCTCCTGGACTTCGGAGCCGGCTGGATGATCGGCCTGACCCTGGTGCCGTTCCTGAGCCCGTTCATGATGGTCAGCCGGGTCGCCTCGGGTGCGGTGGAGCCATGGCAGCTGGGCGTGTCCATCACGCTGCTCGCCATCTCGGTCGTGGTCGCACTGTGGGTGGCCGCCCGGATCTACGCGGTCGGGGTGCTGCTCTACGGGTCGTGGCCCGGCTGGCGGGGCGCCTTGAAGCTGATGCGCACGGGCATGTGACCCGCACCTAGAACGGGCGGTCCTCGATGTCGATCTCGTGGCGCACGCCAGGCGCCCACGGGATCGTCGCGCGGCGCACCACGCCCACCAGCGCGTAGAGCGTCAGCGACAGCAGGCTCGTCACCAGGATCGCGGCGAACACGAGGTCCGTCCGGAACGACTTCGCCGAGAGCTGCATCCAGATGCCGAGGCCCTCCTTGGCGCCGACGTACTCCCCGAAGACCGCACCGATCACCGCGTAGACCACGGAGATCCGCAGGCCCGTGAAGAACGCGGGCAGCGCGGCCGGCCAGCGCAGCGTGCGGAACGTCTGCCCGTCGTCCGCGCCGTAGGAGCGCATCAGGTCCTCGGCGTCGGACGGGACGGAGCGGAACCCGTCGAGGAGCGCGATGCACACGGGGAAGAACGTGACCAGGACGACGACGATGATCTTGGGGAACAGGCCGAACCCGAACCACAGCAGCAGGAGCGGCGCGAGGGCGACGATCGGGATGGTCTGGGACGCGACGAGGAGCGGCTCGACGGCCTGCCGGATGACCGGCGTCCGATCCATCGCCACGGCCGCGCCAATCGCAAGGAGGACCGCCGCCGAGAAGCCGACGACGGTCTCGATCAGCGTGGGGATGGCATGGCCGACCGCGACGTCCTTGAACTGCCAGAGGGCACCTGCGATACGGCTGGGCGACGGCAGCACGACCGGGTCCACCCCGGCCAGCCGGACGTAGGCCTCCCACAGGACCAGGAGACCGACGACCAGGACGACCGACGGCAGGCGGCTTCTCACCCTGTTACCGCTTCACCATGTCACCGCGGTACCACGGCACCATGTCATCACGGCAGGAAGTCGTTGGTGAACAGCGACGCGTAGTCCGGCGCGGACGCGAGCGGCTGGCCATCAGCATCGGCGAGGAGCCCCTGGTCGAACAGGAACTTCGAGTAGCCGGTCCACTGCTCGAGGGTCTGGCGACCGACGCGCCCGTCAGCATCGACGAGGAGACCCTCGGTCGCCATGAACTCGGCCGAGGCCTTCGGCAGCTCCGGGTTGGCCTCGAACACGCCGGGGTTCTGGTCCGCGAGGATCTGCGCTGCCTCGCCCGGGCTGGCAGCCGCCAGCTCGAAGCCCTTGACGGTGGCACCCACGAAAGCCCTGGCCGCGTCGGGGTTGGTTTCCAGCCAGCGCGTGTCACAGGCCAGGACCACCTGGTAGAAGTCCGGGAAACCGAAATCGGCGAACTGGAAGGCTCGCAGTGCGATCCCGCGCTGGGCCGCCTCGACGCCTTCCCATGCGGCGAACGTGATCACGAAGTCGGCGCGCTTCGCGTAGAGGGCCTCGTAGGCAGCGGTGTCGAGGGTGACGGTCTCGAAGTCGCCGGTGCCACCGTCGGCCTTGATGACCGCCTGGAGCGTGGGCACCTCGTTCGGGTAGCCGAAGCCGGCGTAGATCCTTCCGTCGAGGTCCCTGGGGCGGGTGACCGCGGACTCGTCGAGCACCGCGATCTCCTGTGCGGTGTGCTGGAGGATGGCCATGACGCTCCGGATGGGGGCGCCCGCCGTTACGGCGAAGGTGAGCGAGTCGTGGAACGAGATCCCGCACTCCGCCTGGCCTGCGGCGAGGATGGCCTCGGGGGTGGTGCCGCCGTACGGGAGGACCTCGAGCTCGACGCCGGCATCGGCGTACCAGCCCTTCGCCTCGGCGACGTAGAAGCCGGTGTGGTTGGTGTTCGGGGTCCAGTCGAGCGAAAGGCGGACCTCGACAGGCTTGGCGGGGGTGGTGGGGACATCGGTGGTGGAGGGGGTGGTCGACGGGGTCTCGGGCAGGGCGGTCGGGGCGGTCGACGCCGGCGAGCTGGACCCACAGCCGGCCAGGACCAGCACGAGCAGGATGGCGGCAAGCGGGCGGCGGGGGGAGGTGTTCACGATCGCGTCGGTTCCTTGTCCTTGAGACGATGACGCCGCCCCCGGAGCCGGGGACGGCATCGAACCGAGCGGGCCTGCTTCCTACACCGGTACTAGCCGGATCAGGTTCCGCGGGTCTGTGGCCTGGGGCCACACTCTCAGCGCACGATGCGCTCCCCGGAGGCGGATATGTGGTTGTGCGCGGAGTCTACACCCCGGTGGCAGCCTCGACCTCAGCCGCCCCCGGCGCGCCCGGCAGGGTCGCGCGCAGCCAGGCGACAACCTCCTCGAGCACCTCGCCGCACTCAGGCTCGTGGTGGCACTCGTGGAGCAGACCCTCGTGGACACGACGGGTCACGTTCCCCTTCCCCTCGAGCCTGGCTGACGCGGACGGGGGCACGATCGGATCAGCCGAGCCGTGGAGGACGTACGTCGGGACCGGCATGGAGTCGACGGCTCCGATCGCCGCCTGGACGCGTTCCTGCTCGACGAAGCCGAGTGCCCCGAACTTCACCGTGGATGACGTCGAGTTGAGCGGGTCGGCGAGCGAGGCGGCGTCGATCCCGGGATCGCGCGAGACCGCGCCCATCGGCACGCCGTTGGCCATCTTGAGGCCTGGCACGATCGAGACCAGGAGCGGGGCGACCTTGTGCTTCCAAGGGGCGAGGTTGTCCTCCAGGCCTGGGGCTGACAGCACGAGCGCATCCGGCAGCAGCCGATCACCCCCGGACAGCACGTAGCCCGTCCCGATGAGCCCGCCCAGCGAGTGGGCGTACACCACGAGCGGCAGGCCCGGATACAACTCCCGGAGGGAGGCCATCCGCGTCTCGAGGTCGTCATGGAGGATCGGCCAGTCGTCGACCCAGCCACGCCGCCCGCCCGAGCCGCCGTTCCCGCGATGGTCGTACGACCAGACCGTCGAGGCCCGCCGCGGTGAGCGCGTCAGCGACGGTCTGATAGCGCCCGCCGTGCTCACCCAGGCCGTGGACGATCTCGACGACACCCCACGGCTCGCCTGCCGCCTCCCAGTGCAGGGTCCGCAGCTGGGTGCCGTCGGCCATCCGGGCGGCCCCGATCGATGGCATGGGCGACGTGTCCGACAAGGACGACGAGGACGCCGGCGCGGTGCTCTCGGTCATGGATGCCTCCTGCAGCGAGCGTACCTCCGCAGGGCAGCGCCCGCTACGATCCTTCGCATGACGTCGAAGTGGACCGAGATCGGCGACCGGGTGTTCGTCCGGCGCTACAAGTTCTACGACCAGAACATCGTCGCCGTGCTGGGCCGCGGCGAGGCGCTGATCGTGGACACCCGCACCACCCCCGCCCAGGCCCGCGAGATCCTCGACGACCTGCGCGACCTCGGTTCACCCAAGGTCGGCGTGGTCGTCAACACGCACGGCCACTACGACCACGCGTTCGGCAACAGCGTCTTCCGGCCCGCCGTCATCTGGGGCCACGAGCGCTGTGCCGTCATGCTCGAGGAGACCGGCGAGATCCAGCGCGCCCGCACCGCGACCGAGATCCCCTCCCTGGCCGCCGACCTCGCCGCCGTGGCCATCGATCCGCCCGAGCGCACCTTCAGCCTCGGCGCCACCCTCGAGGTGGGCGGCCGGCGGGTGGATCTCCAGTACCTGGGCCGCGGCCACACCGACAACGACATCATCGTGCTGGTGCCGGACGCCGCCATCCTCTGTGCCGGCGACCTCCTCGAGAACGGCGCGGTCCCCTACTTCGGCGACGGCTACCCGATGGACTGGCCCGAGACGGTCCAGCGCCTGCTCGCCCTCACGGACGACACGACCGTGGTTGTCCCCGGGCACGGCGAGCACTCGGACCGGACGTTCGCGGCGGCGCAGATGGTGGCACTGCGGGAGCTTGCGGCCCTGGCGGTGAAGGTGCAGGCCGGCGGCCTTGACCTCGACGCCGCGCTGGCCGCCGGGCCCTGGTCGGCCGAAGCCTCCCGCGCGCCGCTCACGCGGGCACTGGCCCAACTGCGAGGCGAGCTGGACCGCTAGGACTGCGCGCCCGGGGGAGCGTCAGCCGGTGACGCGAACCACCCAGCGGCCGCGGGCCTGGCCGGCGTGGATCCCGTCGAGGGCCGTCTCGAGCGTGTCGAGGTCCACCTCCGTGACGCCGTCGGCGATGCCGCGCGGCAGGAGATCCGCGCCCAGCCGCGCCCACAGCGCGCGGCGAGGCCCGATCGCCATGTTGGCCGAGTCCATGCCCAGCAGCGCGCAGCCGCGCAGGATGAACGGGAAGACGGTGGTGTGGAGCTCGGCGCCCGACGCGTTCCCTGACGAGGCCACGGCCGCGCCGATCCGGAGCGTCCGCAGAACGTAGGGCAGCGTCGCCGATCCGACGGTGTCCACCGCACCTGCCCAACGCTCCCGTTCCAGCGGCTTGCCGGGCGCGGTCACCTCGTCGCGGGTCATGATCCCGGCCGCCCCGAGTTCGAGCAGGCGATCGGCCTCCTCGGCCTTGCCGGTCGCCGCCCAGACCTCGTGGCCGCGCGCCGCGAGGATGGCGACGGCGCACGAGCCAACGCCGCCCGACGCGCCCGTGACGAGGACCGGTCCATCACCTGCGCGCAGGCCGCGCTCCTCCAGGGCCTGGACGCTCATCGCCGCGGTGAACCCGGCCGTCCCGATCGCCATCGCCTCGCGCGTGGTGAGGCCGGCGGGCAGCGCCACCGCGTAGCCGGACGGGATCCGCGCGAGCTCGGCGAACCCGCCGTGTCGGCCGACGCCGATGTCATACCCGTTCGCGAGCACCGTCGCGCCCACCGGGAAGGCGTCGTCGTCGGACGCGACCACCGTGCCGGCAAGGTCGATGCCGGGCACGAGCGGGTAGGCGCGCGCGACGCGGCCGTCCTCGCGGGCGGCGAGGCCGTCCTTGAAGTTGACGCTGGACCACTCGACCCTCACGGTGACCTCGCCCGGCGGCAGGTCGGCTGGTGCAAGGTCGCGGAGCCCTCGGGAGAAGGCGGCGCCCTCGGGGCGGTCGACGACATAGGCGCGGAAGGCGGCGGGCAGATCGGACATGGGCGCCATTGTGCGCGGCGCCACAGGCGGCCGCCACCGCTCGTCGCAGCGCACGGGCCGTATGGCGCGGCAGCAGGTGACGCACGGCACCTTGCATATGACCGGGCCCGTCAGCGATCCTGCCGATGCGTCCCGAAGGGGTGGAGAGCACATGTCGGCTCGCGCTGGGTCACGTCTGGTGACCGTCGGGATCATGGTGGGGCTCCTGGGCACGGCTTGCGGCTCGGTGGAACGGTCGCCATCCCCACCCTCGACCGTGCCGGCGTCCCCCGGCGAAAGCTCACGCGTTGTCACCTCGCCTGTCGCAGCCAGCCCGGACCCGACACCAACGCCCGCCTCATCGGCCCGGACGCCCACGCCCACGCCTGCCCCCACGCTGCCCGTCGCACCGGCGTTCGACGCACAGGATGTGACGCCATGGCAGCTCGCCTCGATCAGCGCCGACCGGAACATCTGCGCCGTCGGCATCGACAAGCGGCTGCGCTGCTGGGCTGGATACGAGGTCGGTTCAGGTCCCCAGGGGCGACTTCGAAGGGGTCTCCGTCGGCGAGGGAACCTCGTGCGCGATCCGCACCAGTGGCGCCGTCGTCTGCTGGGGTGAGGTGCCGCTCGGAGCGCCTGCGGGCAGGTACACCGCCGTGAGTGCCGGTCATGGCGAGGCATGCGGCATCCGGACCAGTGGAAGCCTCCATTGCTGGTGGGCGCGCTACGACGACGAAGGCGGGCGCATCGCGGACGGCGCCGGCGCACTCGAGGTACCGGCAGGCCGCTACGCCGACGTCTCGCTCCAGAGCAGACGGGGGTGGCTGCGCACGGCGTGACGACGGGCTGCTCGCCTGCTGGGACCTGGACAAGGTCGTGACGTCCTCGCTCGACGAGATACCGCGTCGCTCGGTGACCATGCGCAGTCACGATGGCCGGGGAGATCGAGTGCTTCGGTCCCGGACGAATGGGACAACGCTGGGACGAGGCCGAAGCCCCCCACAGGGCAGTTCGTCGCGCTTGGACGGCGCACGCGAACGGGGCTGCGCGCTTCGCGACACCGGCGCGCTCGCGTGCTGGGGCCGGAGCGGGCAGCGACAGGATGGCAACGATCTCGCGATGCCCACTCCGTCGGGCACGTACAAGGCCGTCAGCGTCGGCGGGGTACTACGCCTGCGCGCTCCGGACCGACGACCGCGCCGTCTGCTGGAGCGACGACACGGCGACCGCTCGTCCCGGCCCCGCTGGTCACAGTCACGGCTGCCCGAACTTCGTGCTCGACACCGCATCCCTGTCGCGTGGCGCGCGATCACGGTCGGTGGCGCCGATCGTCGCCTACGACGTCGAGTACACGACCGGCCCGTGGACGAGACGCGAGGACGGCGATCCCGTCGCCACGTGGACGCGCCTGCTGACCGGGACCCGGAAGACGAAGGCCGCGCTGACCGGCGAGGACGGCAAGGAGTACTGGTGGCGCGTTCGCGCGCACGACGCCGACGGCCTCGTATCGGACTGGTCGGAGACCTACGGCACGGTCGTGCCGCTCGACGACCGCGCGCTCCAGGCCTCGGGCCCGTGGAAGACGGTGCGTGATCGACGCGTACCTCCACGGCACCGCCCTGCGCACGACCACGAAGGGAGCCACGCTCCTGGTCTCACAGGCAGGCGCGTACGGCCTCGTCATCCTCGGGTCGACCTGCCCCGGGTGCGGGACGTTCACGCTCCGGTACCCGTCCGAGGAGTGCTGGACGAGGAGAGGAGGCCAGGTCGCTTCGCCGCCATCCAGCTGCCCTCAGGCACCGAGAGGACACGTCAGAACGCGCGGTGCCCGGCGCGCCAGCACGGCCGTGTTCATGGGGAACAACGGCCAGGAAGGCTACGCCGGCCCGCTGGAGCTCGTGGTCACGTCGTCCGGGAAGCCGGTGACCATCGACGCGGTCATCTTCGCCGACACCGAGTGATCGTCCGGCCCGCTCTACGGCAACCTCACAGGAACCTCTCAGCAACCGGCGCGAGAATGCCCGCCATGACCACAGCACCGGGACCGGGCACTGCGCCGGCGAGGATCCTCGTCGTCGACGATGAGCCCGCGATCACCGACCTGCTCTCCACCGCCCTGCGCTACATGGGCTACGAGGTGACGACGGCCGCCAGCGGATTCGCCGCCCTCGACGCTGCCGCGACCAGTGCCCCCGACCTCGTCATCCTCGACGTCATGCTGCCGGACCTCGACGGCTTCGAGGTCTGCCGTCGCCTGCGCGACCAGCGCGACTTCGTGCCCGTGATCTTCCTGTCGGCCCGCGACGCCGAGGAGGACCGGGTGACCGGGTTCGTGCGCGGCGGCGACGACTACGTGACGAAGCCGTTCAGCCTCGAGGAGCTCACGCTACGGGTGCGGGCACTCCTGCGACGGGTCGGCGGACCGGGTGGCGAGGGCGAGCCGCACGGAGCCCGGATGCGCTACCGCGATCTCGAGATGGACGAGGACCGCCACCAGGTCTGGAAGGGCGACCGCGAGGTCGAGCTCTCACCGACCGAGTTCCGGCTGCTGCGCTACTTCCTGCTCAACCCGGAGCGCGTCCTGTCCAAGCAGCAGATCCTGGACCATGTCTGGCAGTACGACTTCAACGGCGAGGACAACGTCGTCGAGACCTACGTGAGCTACCTGCGCCGCAAGCTCGACGACACCGAGCCCCGGCTGCTGCGAACCGTGCGCGGCTTCGGCTACGTCCTCCGGGCCGACGGTCCCCGGACGTGAGCCGCTGCGCGGACCGCCCCCCCCGTGAGCCGCCGCCCGTGAGCCGCCGCCCGTGAGCCTGCGCGTCCGGCTCGTGCTCGCGCTCGCGGTCATCGTCGGCGCGGCCCTCCTCGTGAGCGGTGCCCTGCTCGCGCACCTCACCCGCGCCGCCCTCGTGGACCGCATCGACCAGGAGCTGGTGTCCGTGGCCACCACCACAGGCCGGATCGACCGGCTCGGCGAGCTCACCGAGACCAGCGCCGACGCCGGGCGCCGGCTGGCCGTCCTGCGCCTCGACGAGAACGGCAGCGTGCGCACTGCGCTGCCGTCGGGCTTCGCGTCCGACCCTGATCCCCTGCCCGTCCTCCCCGTCTACCCCGACGGCATCCCCGCCGGGGCCTACGGGACGGTCGCGACCCGCTCCAGTGCCGACGGCTCCCTGGAGTACCGCGTCATCACCGCCCAGGCGCGGGCCGGCGGGCGCGGTGACCGCGCGGGGATCATCGCGGTCGCAGCGCCCCTCGCGACGGTCGACGAGGCGCAGCAGGCACTCCTCCGGACGATGCTCATCGTGGGGGCGGCCGCCATGCTCATCACCATCGGCCTGGCATGGCTCGTGATCCGCCGGGGTCTCCTGCCCCTGGAACGCATGACGCGGACCGCCGAGGAGATCAGCGCCGGTGATCTCGCGCACCGGGCCGGCATCCCCCACGACGACACCGAGGTCGGGCGGCTCGGCGCTGCCTTCGACACCATGCTCGACAGCGTCGAGGACGCCTTCGCCGAGCAGGCGGCCGCGCTCGATGCCAAGGCCCGCTCGGAGGACCAGCTCCGCCGCTTCGTCGCCGATGCCTCGCACGAGCTGCGCACGCCGCTCACTGCGGTGCGGGGCTACGCGGACCTGTACCGCGCCGGTGGCCTCGCTGACCCCGCCGACCTCGACCGCGCGATGGACCGGATCGGGACCGAGAGCCGGCGCATGGGCGACCTGGTCGAGGACCTGCTCCTGCTCGCCCGGCTCGACCAGGGGCGGCCGCTGCGCCGCGATCGGGTGGATCTGTCGCGCGTGACCGCCGACGCGGTTGCCGACGCGCACGCGGTCGAGCCGCACCGTCCCATCGACGCCGCGATCGACGCCGGCATCGTCGTGACCGGCGACGAGGACCGACTCCGCCAGGTCGTGGGCAACCTGCTCGCGAACGGGCGCATCCACACGCCCGCCGGGAGCCCGCTCGCGGTGACCCTGGCCCGGATGCCCGGAGGTGAGGAGACCGCCGAGTTGCGCGTCGTGGACCACGGGCCCGGGATCGACCCGGCGGTGGGCGCCCGCGTGTTCGACCGTTTCTACCGCACTGACACCGGCCGCTCCCGCGGGACCGGCGGCACGGGCCTCGGCCTGTCGATCGTCGCGTCGCTCGTGCACGCGCACGGGGGCGCCGTCGGCCACGAGCCCACGCCCGGGGGCGGAGCCACGTTCGTGGTGCAGCTCCCGATCGCCGGCGAGCCTGCCCCGTGACCCCCGGTTCACAGCCGTTTCCCAGTCGCTGCCCCACGACATCGCAGGCCCCGGCCCGGACAATGGCCGGGACGACCTTCCACCACACGGAGATCGAAACGTGAAGCTGCATCCAAGCCTCGTCATCCTCCCGCTCGCCGGAGTCCTCGTCGTCGCCGGCGCCGGTGCCGTCCTCGCGAACGCCGAGGACCAGGCGCCCTCGACAGCCGCGGCACCTGCGGCCGCGTCGCCCACACCGGACCCGTCGGCCGCGGCCCAGCCCTGGCGCGAGCGCACCGACACCGTCCTGGAGGACGCGCTGGATGGCCTCGTCGCCGACGGCACCATCACCGCCGACCAGAAGACCAAGATCCTTGACGCCGTGACCGCGGAGCGGACGGCCCGCCGGGAGCAGCGCCAGGCCGACCGCCAGGTGCTCAAGGACGCGCTCGCCGATGGCGAGATCACCCAGGCCGAGCTGGACAAGCTGTCCGCCGACCATCCGCTCCGGCAGGCCACCGACCTGATGGCCGACGGCAAGATCACCACCGACGAGCTGCGAACCCTCGGGCGTGGCTTCAAGGGCGGCATGCGCGGGATGGACGGCAGGGGCCACCGCGGCATGGGCGGCGGATGGGATGACGCCACCCCGTCGGCCAGCCCGGCCCCGACCAGCGGCACCAGCGGCTGACCCCAGGAGCGCAGCGGCCGTCAGGGGCCGATGCGCCTTCCGGATCCGCCGAAGCGTTGCGTTTCGGTTGCCGATCGACCGGCCGGGGTTGACGGATCCCGGCCGATCCTCCATTCTCCGCAGACCGATGAGCTCACACCACCGTGTCCTGGTTGATGTGCATGCGTGGGCGGCCCCGTCGTTCGGAGGACGGGCGCCGAGTCTCCGCGCGCTGACCAGCAGCTGACAGCGGGGATCTCGGCGTCCCGAGGTCCCGGGGCCGCGAACCAGCGAGGGTTCGCGGCTTTACTGTTCTCCGGCCACAGACGACGGGTAGCCGCCGAGCCCGACCCCCCAGGGGCCACCTCGACGACCAGTCACCCCCGCCCTCGACCGCCCAGCACCGGAGAACCACCCCGATGAGCTTCAACCCCAACGACCTCGGCAACCTGCGCCCCGAGACCCAGGCCCTCCACGCCGGCCAGGTCCCCGACCCGACGACCAACGCCCGCGCCGTCCCGATCTACGCCACCACGTCCTACGTGTTCGACGACGCCGAGCACGCCGCGCGCCTGTTCGGGCTGCAGGAGTTCGGCAACATCTACACCCGGATCATGAACCCGACCACGGACGTGCTCGAGCAGCGCATCGCCGCGCTCGAGGGCGGCGTGGCGGCGCTCGGCCTGCGCCTCCGGCCAGGCCGCCGAGACCCTGGCGATCCTCAACATCGCCCGCGCCGGCCAGAACATCGTCTCCTCGTCCAGCCTCTACGGCGGCACCTACAACCTGTTCCGCCACACCCTGCCCAAGCTCGGCATCGAGGTCCGCTTCGTCGACGGCTCGCGACCCGGCCGAACTACGCGGCCGCGATCGACGACAACACCCGCGCCCTCTACCTCGAGACCATCGGCAACCCGCGGCTCGACGTCGCCGACATCCGCGGCCGTCGCCGACGTCGCCCACGACAACGGCCTGCCGCTGATCGTCGACAACACCTTCGCCCCGCTCCTGCGCCAGCCGCTCGAGCTCGGCGCCGACATCGTCATCCACTCGCGCCACCAAGTGGATCGGCGGCCACGGCACCGTCATCGGCGGCGTCGTCGTGGACGGCGGCACGTTCGACTGGGCCGACGAGCCCGCGCTTCCACGAGGACTTCGTCGAGCCGGATCCGTCCTACCACGGCGTCAGCTACGCGCGAGGCCTTCGGCCCGCTCGCGTTCATCCTCAAGCTCCGCGCGTCCAGGGCCTGCGCGACATCGGCGCCGCGCTCAGCCCGTTCAACGCCTGGCAGCTGATCCAGGGCCTCGAGACGCTGCCCGCTGCGCATCGAGCGCCACAGCCAGAACGCCCTGGCGGTGGCCCAGTGGCTCCAGGACCACCCCGAGGTCGAGTGGGTCAACTACCCGGGCCTCCCCTCGCACGCCACGCACGAGATCGCGAAGCGCGATGCCTCAAGGGCGGCTTCGGCGGCATCGTCACGTTCGGCATCAAGGGCGGCGTCGACGCCGGCAGGACGCTTCATCGACAGCGTCAAGCTGTTCAGCCTCCTGGCCAACGTCGGCGACGCCAAGAGCCTGGTCATCCACCCGGCCAGCACCACCCACCAGCAGCTGACCGACGAGGAGCAGGCAGCCACGGGCGTCACCGCCGGACCTCATCCGCCTGTCGGTCGGCATCGAGCACATCGACGACATCCTCGCCGACCTCGACCAGGCCCTCCGCGCTGCGACCGCGTCCACGGCCGAGCCGGTCGCCGTCGCCTGTAGGCGCGCCATGGCGCCGGACGGCACGCCCACCCGGGGGGCGACGTCCTCCCGGGAGCGTCCCCCAGCGCGACGACCGTCGAGCGCCGCCCGGCTCCCCCTCGGGACCGGGCGGCTCGAGACCGCCGACCTCGGGCCGTTCGACGCTCGAGGGCGGCGCCACCCTGCCCGTGACCCTCGCCTACCGGCACGACGGCCCCGGGCCGGACGCGCCGCAGGTGCTGGTCATCCACGCGCTCACCGGCTCGGCCGACGCCGCCGGCGACTGGTGGGCGCCGCTCATCGGGCCCGGGCGGGCCCTCGACACCAACCGGGTCGGCGTCCTGTGCGCCAACCTGCTCGGCGGCCGCTACGGGTCCACCGGGCCGACCTCCGTCAACCCCGCCACCGGCGAGCCGTGGGGCGCCGCCTTCCCCCAGCCCTCGGCCCGCGACGAGGCCCGCGCCATCTGGGCCCTCGCCGACCGCCTGGGCATCGGGCGGTTCGCGCTCGTCGCCGGCGGGTCGCCTCGGCGGGATGATCACCCTCGAGGTCGCGCTCGAGCGGCCCCGGGCCGTCGACCACGTCATGCCGATCGCCGCGCCGGCCGCGACCGGCGCGCTCGCCATCGCCTGGAACCACATCCAGCTCGAGATCATGGACCGCCTGGGCGCCGACGGCCTCGCGATCGCGCGCCAGCTGGCCATGACCACCTACCGCTCCGAGATCGGACTTCGACGCGCCGCTTCGGGCGCTCCGTCCAGGCCGACGGGCGGTTCGCGGTCAGCTCGTACCTCGACCACCAGGGCGACAAGCTCCTCGACCGCTTCGACCCCGACACGTACCGCGTCCTCGTCCGGATCATGGACGGCCACGACGTCGGGCCGGGGCCGCGGCGGCATCGTCGAGGCGTTCCGGTCGCTCGCCGCCGCGACGTCGGGCTCACCGGCGCTCGGCATCGAGGGCGACCTCCTCTACGGGCCGGACCAGGTGCGGACGCTCGTGGACGAGGCGGCCGCCGCGGGCGTGGACGCCAGCGTACCGGCGAGCTCGAGTCCATCAAGGGCCACGACGCGTTCCTGACCGAGTGGGACCAGCTCGCCCGGATCCTGGGCGAGGCGCTCGCCGACGGCCTGGCCCGGGTGACGCGACGCGGGATCCACGCGGTTCCGCGAGGCGGCGGCCGACGTGGGGAGGGCGGGGTCACGGGGGTGGCCTGACCGGCATACTTGGCCGACCGCGTCCCCGGCCGGGACGCGGACCTCATGACCGCCCAGCCCGAGGAGCGTCTGCCATGTCCCCGTCTGCTGCCCAGCACCGTCGTCGTGCGGCCCTGCTCGCGCCGGCCGTCATCCTCGCCCTGGCGGTCGGCGCCTGTGGCGGTTCGGCCGCGACACCTGTCCCCACGCCGGTCCCCACGATCGCCCCAGCGCCCACGACTGCCCCGGCGACGCCGGCGCCGACCGAAGCGCCGACGCCCACGCCGGAGCCGACGCCCGAGCCCACGCCGGAGCCGACGCCCGAGCCCACCGCGGCCGCCGCCGCATTCGCATTCGCGTACGGCGACGTCATCGCGTACTACGAGAGCATCGGCTTCACGTGCGAGGATCCTGCTCCTGCCGACGAGACCTACACGGTGCAGCAATGCGTCAAGAAGGCCAAGGGCGAGCCGACCGCGATGGTCTCGCTCGCCTGGAGCACGGCCGACGGGCTCACCCAGTACGGCTACGGGGGCTACTACAACGCTGACGGCGAGAAGAAGCCCAACAAGGAGGCCGCATTCGAGCACCTCGGCGGGTTCATCGGGGCGCTCCTCGGCGAGGCGACGGGCCTGCCGGTGGGCCAGTGGGTATTCGAGAATCTCGGTGACACCGTGGAGGACACCTACGACGGGCTGAGCGTGTTCTCCTACCCGCTCGACAAGGATCCGGGTGCCGGGTACTTCTTCGAGGTCGCGACCCCCGAGTTCCTGGAGGCGATCCAGGGCGGCTGATCGGGGGCGGGGTCGAGCCGACCCCGGCGACCGCGGCCTCACGGGCTGGGATGGCCCGATCCCGAGGAGTTGCGTTACACTCCCGCATGCCCGCTGGCGCGTGGCCTAATGGTATGGCACCTGACTCTGGATCAGGGGGTTCTAGGTTCGAATCCTAGCGCGCCAGCCAACTCCCCTCGCACCGTACAGCCCTCCGGATCGCCCCGGAGGGCTTCGTCGTTGCCGGCGCGCGCAGCGGGGATCGCCAGCCGCTGTCCACCCGACGGGCGCCGGATGGAACCCCGTCCAGGGATGGTCCGGAGCCGGATCTGCAGCGTCCGAAGACGATCGAGGGATAATGCCCCTGGGCATCCGATGCATCCTTCGACACGCGCGCTCCGCTTCGCCATCCGCCTGAGACGGCTCCTCGTCGCCGCGGCGATGGTCTGGCTCGTGGCGGTCGCCGTCGGCCTGGCGGCGATGCCGGCCCATGCGGCCGATCCGAGTCCAGGCCCGACGTCCGCCGGCGATCCGACCGCCCCCGTCTACGTGGTCTCGGCCACCGGCGTCGTCGACAACGTGATGGCCGGCTACATCGAGGAATCGCGTCAAGCGCGCCGTCGACGACGGCTCGCCGGCCTGATCGTCACGCTCAACACGCCGGGCGGCAGCCTCGACGCGACGCAGCGGATCGTGTCCGCACTGCTCGAGGCGCCGCTGCCGACGATCGTGTGGGTCGCGCCCAGCGGCGGCGCGGGCGGCCAGCGCCGGCACGTTCATCACGCTCGCCGTCGAACCTCGCGTACATGGCGCCCGGCACGAACATCGGCGCGGCGTCGCCGGTCGGGGCCGGTGGCGAGGACCTCGACGGGCACGATCGGCGACAAGGTCGCGCAACGACGCGATCGCCAACATCCGGTCGATCGCCGAGGCGCGCGGGCGGGACGTCGACTGGGCCGTCTCGACGGTCGACAAGGCCGTCTCGTCGTCGGCCATCGAGGCGGTCGCCGTCGGCGCCGTCGACGGCATCGCGACCTCGCTCGAGGATGTCCGGCGCCAAGGCGGACGGCCAGGTCGTCGACGGTCGGCGCCGACGCCGGTCACGGTCGACATCGCGCGACGCGCCGTTCGTCGAGCTGCCGATGAACCCGTTCCAGTCGATCATCCACCTGCTGTCCGACCCGAACATCGCGTTCATCCTGCTCACGATCGGCTTCTACGGGCTGCTGTTCGAGCTCCAGAGCCCGAACTTCGTGACCGGCATCCTCGGCGCGATCGCGCTCATCCTCGCGTTCATCGGCTTCGGCAGCCTGCCGCTCAACGTCGCCGGCCTGCTGCTGATCGGCCTGGCGATCGTCCTGTTCGTGCTCGAGTTCACCGTGACGAGCCACGGCCTGCTCACGGTCGGCGGCCTCATCTGCTTCGTGCTGGGCGCGTTCGCGCTGTACACGGCGCCCGGGATCGCCGACAGCGCCGGACGTGACCGTCGCGACGCCGCTCATCGTCGTTCATGGCGGTCGTCACGGCGGCGTTCATGGTCCTCGTGCTCGTCACGGTCGTCCGGGCGCAGGCGGCGCGAGTCTCGCGTATGCGGTGCGCCTACGGGGCCGGCGGCACGAGCCTGGTGCCGACCGGCAGCGACGGCGTCGTCAAGACGTCGCTCGCGCCGCTCGGCGTCGTGTACGCGGTCGGCGAGGAGTGGACGGCGCGGTCCGAGCACGGCGCGGAGATCCCCCCCGGCGAAGACGTCCGCGTCGTCGGCCAGGAAGGGCTTACGCTCATCGTCGAGCCGGCGCCAGCCCGGCGGTCCGTCATGGAGGGTAGAGCGCACGTGACCACTGACCAGATCCTCCCCGCCGCCATCGTGGCCGTCATCGCTGATCCTCGTCCTCGTCGGGCGTCGTCCGGGTCGTCGGGCGGCGTCGCGGCCGGAACGAGGACGCCTTCGGCGCCGGCGGCACGACG
The DNA here is from genome assembly GCA_963697365.1 of uncultured Chloroflexia bacterium. Classification (GTDB taxonomy): domain Bacteria; phylum Chloroflexota; class Limnocylindria; order Limnocylindrales; family CSP1-4; genus CAIXZV01. The sequence continues at coordinate 82,171 of CAVONT010000008.1, read as the reverse complement.
ACGGTGCCGATCGGCACGCACGGCGTCGCCAAGACGACCCTCGCGCCGACCGGGCGTCGTGCTATGTCGTCGGGCGAGCAGTGGACCGCGCGGTCCGACGGCGCCGGTCGACGATCGCCGCCGGGGCACGCGTTCGGGTCGTCGGCCAGGACGGGCTGACGCTCATCGTCGTCGCGGAGCCCGCCGGCACGTCCGGCGGAGGGATAGGAGCGCTCGCATGGAGACTCGTCGCGGTCATCTCGCCGTCGTCCTGTTCATCGTCCTCGTCGCGCTGCTCCTGTTCTTCGCCGCGATCAAGATCGTCAACCAGTACGAGCGGATCGCTGCGTCTTCACCCTCGGTCGGACGAGTCCCGAGGAGGTCAAGGGCCCGGGCTGGGTCTTCGTCGTGCCGATCGTCCAGCGCGGCGTCCGGGTCGACCTGCGCGAGCAGTTCATCGAGGTGCCCGAGCCAGACGAGCATCACCAGGGACAACGCGCCGATCAGCATCGACTTCCTGATCTACTGGCGGATCGTCGATCCGTACAAGAGCGTCGTCGAGGTGCAGAACTTCAACGGCGCGCTCCAGAACATCGCGACCACGACGCTGCGCGCCGTGGTCGGCGACATCCTCCTCGACGACGTCCTGTCGAAGCGCGAGCAGATCAACGAGGTCCTGCGGGTCAAGCTCGACGAGGTGACCGAGCGCTGGGGCGGCAAGGTCACGACCGTCGAGATCCGCGAGATCACCCCGCCGCGCGACGTCCAGGACGCGATGAACCGGCAGCTCTCGGCCGAGCGGACCCGGCGCGCCGTCATCACCGAGTCCGAGGGCACTCGCCAGTCGGCGATCAACGTCGCCGAGGGCACCAAGCAGGCCGAGATCCTGCGCGCCGAGGGCGACCGCCAGGCGGCGATCCTGCGCGCCGAGGGCTTCTCGCTCGCGCTCGAGCGGATCTACCAGGCCGCCTCGCAGGTCGACCAGAAGACGATGGCCCTCCAGTACCTCGAGGCGTTCAAGGCGCTGGGTGCGAGCCCGTCGACGAAGTACATCCTTCCCGCTCGAGATCACCCAGCTCGCGGACTCGTTCCGCGGGTTCCTGGAGGGGGCGAACGAGCCGACCCGGAAGCCACCCGCGGCAGACTAGGTCCCAATTCGCTGGTCGCTGGCGGCTTGCGGACCGCCGCTCCGGGTCCTGTCTCCGTCCGGGTCCTGGCGCTGTCCGGCTGCGCGCCGGACGATCACACGGTGCGGCCGGAGCGCTCGATGCGCGGCTGGTGCGCAGGTCGTGCCCTCGGGACCCTGCCGGGGCGCACGGGCGGAGCACGGGGCGCACATCCCGCGAGGTCACCGCTCCGTGTGCGCGCCGGATGCGCACGGCGGCGGCCGTCGTGGGCGACGCCCGGTGATGCCGCTTCCGATCAGCGGCACGAGCACGGAGGGGCATCCGCCAGCCATTGGCGGCACGAGACACTAGGGTCGCGTCCAGCCACTATCTGGCGGCCACCCGTCCGTGCTGCGGCGCCCGTCCGTGCTGCGGCGCCGGTCCGTGCTGCGTACACCCCCGTCCGCGCCGCGGCGCCCCAAATATGGGGGGAATCGAGGGGCTCCACGCTGGGCTGCGGGTCCAGACTGTCGATCCGTGGGTCGAGCCTCGAGGGCCGCGGCCTGTTTCGCCCCATAGTTGGGGGATGGAGGCGCGCCCCCTCGACGGGGCAGCAAGGACGTCCCGGCAGGCCGATCCCCGTCCAACGGCCGGCGACCGACGAGGCGAACGGCCCGAGGCTACCGGCGCCAGGCCGTCCAGAGCACCCAGACGCCGGCCACGATGCCGCCGATGTTGAGCGCCATGCCCATCGGGCCGCTCATGAGCCCCGTGTCGGTACCGGCGGGGGCCGTCCCCTGGGCGATCAGCAGGTACAGCGAGAAGCCCAGGAGCACGATGCCGGCGCCCAGGCGCTGGAAGTCGAGGTGGGAGGTCCAGCCGCCGGCGGCGGCCTTCGGCTCAGGATCCGCGGCAGGCGCCGGCTTCGGCTGGCTCGCATCGGGCTTGCGGGATCGGTCGCTCATGACTGAAAGCCTACCCGACACCGCCGGGCCGGTCGCGCGGCGAGGGGTATCATCGGCCGCAGGTCGCTGATGCGTGGCTCACGGTGAGCACCTGGCGCTGAGCCAGGGGGCCCGGGTTCGACTCCCGGAGCGTCAGCCAACTCCGCAGGGAGTGTGGTGCGCCGGTCCGCGAGTCGCCTCTCCTCCCATTCGACCGGTAGAAGGAGAGCGCGATGACCGCCGACACGAACCCCGCCGCTCCCGAGCGGTCGCGACTTCATCCGCGACATCGTCGCGGCCGACATCGCCGCGGGGCGCATCACCGCGCCCGTCACGCGCTTCCCGCCCGAGCCCAACGGCTACCTCCACATCGGCCACGCGAAGTCGATCTGCCTCAACTTCGGCATCGCGGCCGAGTTCGGCGGCCACTGCAACCTCCGCTTCGACGACACCAACCCGGTCAAGGAGGAGCAGGAGTACATCGACTCGATCATGGCCGACGTCCGCTGGCTGGGCTTCGACTGGGGCGAGAACCTGTTCCACGCGTCGCGACTACTTCGAGCAGCTGTACGCCTGGGCCGTCGCACCTGATCAAGGCACGGCAAGGCGTTCGTGGACGACCTCACCGCGGACGAGATCCGCGAGACCCGCGGCACGCTCACGGAGCCGGGCACCAACTCCCCGTACCGCGACCGGTCCGTCGAGGAGAACCTGGACCTGTTCGCGCGCATGCGCGCCGGCGAGTTCCCCAACGGCGCGCGCGTGCTGCGGGCGAAGATCGACATGGCCGCGGCCAACATCAACCTGCGCGACCCCGTCCTGTACCGGATCGTCCACGCGACGCACCCGCGCACGGGCGACGCCTGGTGCATCTACCCCACGTACGACTACGCGCACGGCCAGACCGACGCGATCGAGGGCGTCACCCACTCCATCTGCACCCTGGAGTTCGACGTCCACCGGCCGCTGTACGACTGGCTGATCGAGAACCTGCCGGTGCCGCACGTCCCCCGCCAGTACGAGTTCGCGCGCCTCGCGCTCACCTACACCGTGCTCTCGAAGCGGTTCCTGCTGCGGCTCGTCAGCGAGGGCCGCGTCCACGGCTGGGACGACCCGCGCATGCCCACCATCTCCGGCCTCCGCCGCCGCGGCTTCCCCGCCGAGGGCATCCGGGACTTCGCCACCGAGGTGGGCGTCGCCAAGGCCGACAGCACCCACGAGATGGCGCTCCTGGAGCACTGCGTGCGCGCGGTCCTGAACCGGACGTCCTCGCGGCGGTTCGGTGTCGTCGACCCGCTCAAGGTGGTCATCACCAACTTCCCCGAGGACCTCATCGAGACGATGGAGGTCGTCAACAACCCCGAGGACCCGGCCGCGGGCGAGCGCCCGGTGGCGTTCACGCGCGAGCTGTGGATCGAGCGCGACGACTTCATGGAGGAGCCGGCCGCCCAAGTTCTTCCGCCTGGCCCCGGGCCGCGAGGTCCGCCTCCGGAACGCGTACTTCGTCACCTGCAACGAGGTGGTCAAGGACGACTCGGGCACCGTGGTGGAGCTCCGATGCACCTACGACCCGGCGACGCGCGGCGGGGACTCGCCGGACGGGCGGCGGCCGAAGGCGACGCTCCACTGGGTGTCCGCGGCGCACGCCGTGCCGGCCGAGATCCGCCTCTACGACCACCTGTTCACGCGGCCCGACCCGGGCGCCGACGGGCGGGACCTCCTCGACGACCTCAACCCGGACAGCGAGAGCGGTCGTCCGCGGGTTCGTGGAGCCGGCGCTGGCGGGCGATCGTGCCCGGCGAGACGGTCCAGTTCGAGCGGCTGGGCTACTTCTGCGCGGACACGGACTCGCGGCCGGGCGCGCTGGTGTTCAACCGGACGCTGACGCTGAAGGACACGTGGGCGAAGGTGCAGGCGCGAGGGTAGGTAGCGGTTAGGGGGCTGCGGGCGGTCAGAGCCCGAAGTGGAGCCGGTCAGAGCCCGAGGTGGAGCCGGAGCGCCTCGTCCAGCTCCGCCAGCAGCGGGGCCGGGACCACACCGAGCCGGTCGCCGATTCGCTCGACGGAGATGGACCTGACCTGCTCCGCCTGTGCCTTCGAGTCCCGGTCGAGGCCAGTGTGGTCGGCTGGGAGCAGCACCTGGAACGGGTACACGCGGGCGACGTTCGACGTGACAGGCACGACCGTGACGACCCCTCGGCCGAGGCGCGTGGCGGTGGCATTGGCGATGTCATTGCTGACGATGACCGCCGGCCGACGCTTGTCCGCCTCCGAACCGCGCACGGGCTCAAGGTCGACCGTGCAGATGTCCCCCCGCCGCATCAACTGTGGAGCCCGTCATCGGTGGCCGGAGCCCAGGCGTCAGCCTCACCGGTCGTCGCCCACTCGTCCCACGCCGCCTCGTACGGCGCGGCGAGCTCGCCCGTACGCAGGAGGCGGACCGCACGCTGCAGGGCGGCCGACCGGGACTCGAGCCCCTGCTCGCTGCGCGTAGTCGTCCAGGAACCGGACGTCGTCGCCCGGCAGGCTGACACTGACCTTCATTTCGGCGAATGCTACCACGGTAGCACCGGGGTAGCAACATACGTCGGACCATGCGCTGGATCGCCTGCGACGCTCACCCGCACCTGCCGGCCGCTATGCTCCCGGCTCGATGACCGGCTTTCCCTTCGACTTCCGGATGCGCGCGCCCGACGGGCCGCTCGGCCGGCCGTGGCGTCGGTCTGGTACGCCCGCGGCACGATCCCCTATCGCCGGGAGAAGGTCGCGCCCACCGGGTCGACCGTCGCCGTGATCGTGCTGGGCGACCCGATCATCGAGACGGCGGGCGGTCCCAGGGCGGTGCCGCTGCACGCCACGCACGGGTTCCTGATCGGGCCGCACGACCGGCCCGTGACGAACGAGCCGACGGGCGAGACGTTCGCGCTGGGGATCGTGACGACACCGGTGGGCTGCCGTGCCGCGCTGGGGCTGGACCCGGCATCCGTCGCGGGACGCGTCGTGGAGCTGGCGGAGGCCTGGATGCCATGCGCGGCCCTTCGCGCGCGGCTGCTGGCCGTCGCGGGAGCGGCTGCCGCATCGGTCCGCGGTGGCAGACCCGAGCACCCGGAGGCGATGCTGGACCTCATCGTTGCCGCCCTCGACGACGGTCTCGACCTCGAACATCCCGGGCCTCGACCGGTGCGAGCGTGCCGTCCAGATGCTGCGCGCGAGGATCCGGTCCGGCCGATCGCCGACATCGCCACGGCGGTGGGGGTCTCGCACCGGGCACCTGGACCGGGAGTTCACGCGGATCGTCGGCCTGTCACCTCGCCGCCTGGCCCGGCTGCTGCGCGTCGAACGGCTGCTCGAGGCGATCGACGTCGCGGGAGCGCCCGAGGAGTGGGCGGACCTTGCCGCAGACCTGGGCTGGGCCGACCAGTCCCACATGATCCGCGACGTCAAGCGCCACACCGGGTCGTCCCCGTCGGCCTACCTGGCGGCCCGACGGCGTTCACGACGGCCGAGCCTGGCGACGAGTCGGCGAGGTTCGTGCCCGAGACGATGTGAAGTCCGTCCAAGACCGCCGAGCTCCGGGGCCGACCATCCGCCCAATCGCGTCCCGCGTCCCATCCCCCCGCCATCGGAGAGCCAGCCCGCCATGCCCGATCCCAGCGCCGCCACCGAGACCCAGCTCCGCAACATCGAGGCCGCACCGGCATGAGCGTCGCCGCGTTCGCGGCCGCCGCCGCCGATCGAGGCATCGAGGGCCACTCGAAGCTGCTCGCGTTCTACAAGGCGGAGTACGGCCTCAGCCACGGCAACGCCAACGCCGTCGCGCTGCGCGTGCGCGAACTCGCCGCCGGCGGACCGGCCGGCTCCGACGCCCTCCTCGATGCCCAGTACGCGGGCGGCAAGGCGGCCCTGCGCCCGGTCTACGAGCGGCTCGCCGAGCTGGCGTCGGGGCTGGGGCCGGACGTGGAGGGTCCTCGTCCAGAAGACGGGCGTCGCGTTCCGGCGTCGCAAGCAGTTCGGGCTGGTCCAGGCGGCGTCCTCGAAGCGCGTGGCGCTGGGCCTCAACCTGGACCCGGCGCCCGAGGACGCGCGGGTGATCGCGACGCCGGGCGCGATGTGCGGCTACCGGGTGGACCTGGAGGCCCCGGACGCAGTCGACGGGGACGTGGCCGGGTGGCTCCGCGAGGCGTACGAACGGGCGGGCTGAACAGGCGGGCTTGAGGGCTGCCGAATTGGGGGCCGCCAGCTGGGAGCTGCCGGCTGGGAGCTGCCGGCTTCAGAGCTGCCGGATCCCCCAAGCATGGGGCGCTTCGCCTCCGGGCCCTCGTGACTCGACCTCCAGGATGACCATTCGGCAGGTGAGCCGTGCAGGCGAATGGGCGATTTGCTCCAATACTGGGGGACGGCCCGACCCGGCGCGCTGAACAGGCGGCCCGGCCCGGGCCGGCGCGCTGAACGGGCGGCCCGGCCCAGGTCGGCGAGCTGATCTGCCCACCGCACCGGACCGACGTTCGGTCACGGCGAGCACTCCGGGCGCTCGAGACCGGCTCCGCTCGGTCACGCCGAGCAGTTGTTGCCCGATTGGCGCGTTTGACCGTCCGCCTGCTCGGCCCTGCCGAACGAATGGCCGGCGAGGGCCGCGAGTGCTCGCTCCGGCCGAACCGCGTGGGCGAGAGCGGCCGCCGCCACACGCCCTGGGGCAAACTACCAGCGCTTGCGGCCCTGGAGGCGCCAGACGGACTGGCGGATGGCGTCGTCGATGCGTGCGCCGCGGCGCTTGAAGCCCGAGGTAGCCCGTGACCTCGGCGAGGAGCTGGTCCTCGGTCTTGGGCTGCGGATCCGACAGCGTCCACAGCACGAGGCGGTCCAGCTCGTAGAAGCTGACCTTGTCGATGGAGTCCGCGTGGCGGACGCGGGGCCGTGGACCGCGGGTGTCCGGCGGCGGGCGGCGGTGCGACGGTGCCTGCCCCTCCCCCACCCCGGACCCGGGCGATCGACGCCTCGATGCCGGCGACGATCTTGGGGCCCTTGCGGGAGAACCCGAGCTCGTTGAAGACCTCGTTGACCAGCTCGTCCTCGGTGCGCAGTTGGTGGTCTGACTCGATCCAGCGGACGAGGGCGTCGAGCTGGGCGGGCGGCACGTCATCGATGCCCGCGTGACGGCCGAGCTTCGGCTTCGGGCCTCGCTGGGAGGGTGCGGAGGCGTCGGGCGCGGGAGCGGCGGCCGCGGGTACAGCGGCGGGCGCGGGAGCCGGGGCGACAGCCGGGGCCCCAGGTGGCGAGGCCACCTGCGGCACCCAGGCCGTCCACGGGGAAGAGGCACCGGGTGTGGGGGCGGGCGACGCGGAGGTCACCGCCGTGGCCGCACCGGATGCGATGGACAGCGACGACGGCACCCCACCGGGCGGCGGCGTGTCGGGGCCCTTCGAGGCCTCCGCGGCCTGTGCGGCGGCGGCCTGTGCGGCGGCTGCCTGTGCGGCGGCTGCCGTGTCCGATGCGGCCTTCGCCGCCTGCTCCGCCGCAGCCTTCGCGGCCTTCTCGGCCTCGGCCCTCGCGACCGCCGCGTCGTACGCCGCGACCGCAGCGTCATAGGCGACCTTGAGCCGCAGGATCTCGCCGGCCCGGTCGCGGTACCAGTCCGTCGACCAGACGCGGTGGAACTTCCAGCCGATGAGCTCGAGCTGCTGCTGGCGCAGCCGGTCGCGCTCGCGCACCGTCGGCGCGGAGTGGTACGACGCGCCGTCGCACTCGACGGCGAGCACGAACCGCCCCTCCTTCGTCGGGTGCTGCAGGGCGAAGTCGAGGGCGTACCCGGACGTGCCGAGCTGGGGGACCACGGTCACGCCCATCCCGTGGAGCGCGGTGAGCACCCCCTGCTCGAACCCGTTGAGCGCCGGCCGCGCCGGGACCGCGTTGCCGAGGTCGGTGCCACCGCTCTCCGCGTAGCGGATGTACGCCTGCATCAGCCGCACGCCCTCGGCGGTCGTGCGGGCAGGGTCGATGTCGTCGGAGCCGAACGAGGACACGACCGTCACGCGCCGCTTCGAGCGGGTGATCGCGACGTTGAGCCGCCGCTCCCCGCCCTGCTGGTTGAGCGGGCCGAAGTTCTGGCGCAGCCGCCCGTCCGTCGTGCGCCCGTAGCCGATCGTCAGGATGATCGCGTCGCGCTCGTCGCCCTGGACGCGCTCGAGGTTCTTCACGAAGAAGGGCTCGCGTCCGTCCTCGGCGAAGAACCCGTCCAGCTCCGGCACCGACGCGCGGCGCAGCCGGAGCGCCTCGTTGATCCGCTCCGCGTGCTGGATGCCCATCGCGATCACGCCGAGGCTCTCCTTGGGGCGGGTGCGGGCATGGTCGAACACGAGATCGATGACCGCCTGGACCTCCTCCTCCGAGGAGACCCCGTCCGAGCCGTCCGGGCGCGGCGCGACCCGGACGTGGCGGACGCACGCGTCGTCCTCGACCGCCGGGAACGTGGTCAGCTCGCGGTGGGCGGGCGTGTAGATGTGCAGGTTCGAGAACGCGATCAGGCGCTCGTCGCGGCTCCGGTAGTGCCAGCGGAGGGGATCGGAGCGCACGAGCGAGTCCGCCACGTCGAGCAGGGACGCGAAGCCCGCGATGAGCGCGTCGCCCTCGCCCTCCAGGAGTTCGCCGGAGGCCTCGCGGTCCACCGTCGTGTGGGACGCGAAGAACGTCGTCGGCGGGAGCTGGAGGCCGTCGCCCGCGACCACCGCGCGCTTGCCGCGCATCAGCGACGGGATGGCGTCCGCGGGGAGGATCTGCGACGCCTCGTCGAAGATGACGAGGTCGAAGTACTGCTTGTCGCCCGGCAGGATCTGGCTCACGAGCAGCGGGCTCATCGCCCAGCAGGGCTTGACCGCCGTCAGCACGTCCGGCGTGCGGGTGAACAGCTCGCGCACGGACAGGTGGCGGCTCTTCTTGCGTGCCTCGGCCGCGAGGACCAGGTCCTGCTCCGGGTACGCGTCGCGGGCGCGCACGGCCCGCTCGGCCCAGGCGCGCTTGACGCGGGCTGCCGTGAGGCCGATGTGCTCCTTGTCGAGCTGCCGGTACGACGCGACCTCGCCGTCGAGGCGCTCGGCATCGATGCCACCCACCGCCGGATCCCGCGCCACCACGCGCTCCACGACGGCGGCCGCCCATGCCCGGTCCAGCGCCCGGCGGGCCGTGTCGGCATCCAGGGCCGTCGCCGCGATCTCGCGGACCACCTCGTCGAGCCCGGCCGCGGCAAGCGTCGCCTGGCGGGTCCGCATCTCGGGCAGCTTGCGCAGCGTCGGCAGATCTGCCTCCAGGGAGGCCGCCCACGCGGCGACGGCATCGGGCGTCGCGTCCGCGGCGGGCGCAGGGACGGTCGCCCCGAGCGTCGCGAGGAGCCCGGACAGGCAATCCCATGCGGCCTCGAGGTCGAGCGCGCCGGGCACGCGGGGTGCGGGGTGTGCGGGATCCACGGTGGCCCAGCGGGCGGCGACGGTCGCGGCCTCGGCCACCAGGTCTGCGGCGCGACGCGGCGTCACGGACGGCTCCTTGACCAGGCCGCGTGCCTCCGCGAGCGCGCCCTTGTAAGTGCTGTTGAAGAGGCCCGCGAAGAAGCCGCCGATGCCGCCTGCGCGCGCAGGTTCAAGCGCAGCCGACAGGGTGGCCGCACGCGCAAAGGCAGCGTCCTCGAGCACGGCGGCCTGACGCTCCCGGGCGGCCAGCGCGAAGGCCATCGTCCCGATCCCGGCGAGGGTCGGCGGGACCGCGATCCCCGCCGCCGACGCCGCAGCAGCCGCCTTCGCGCGCAGCGCCGGCAGCGCGTCGCGGCCGAGGTCCATCGTCGCGTCGGACAGCCCCTCGATCGCCGACGGGTCCACCGGGCCCGCCCACGCCCAGGGATTGGCCTCCGGTCGCAGGCGCGTGCCGCCCAGCGCCATGTACGCCCGCAGCTCCTCCTGCAGCTCCGCCAGGCGGGTGTCGGAGATCCCGTCCACGGCCGCCGGCGCGAGGCGGGCCGCCAGCACCGGGGCACCTGCGTCCGAGGCGCGGCCCTGGGCCGCGTAGAGGGTGATCCCCCACGGGTCGCGAACGGCGTTGACGGCGCGGTCATGGGTGGCGAGCAGCTCCCGCCGCGTCGCGAGGGACGCCTGGAGGGCCGTGGCATCGGCAGGCAGCGCGCCGCGCGCGGCCGCCAGCGCCTGATCCAGGTTCTCGGCGAGGCGGCGCCGCGATGCCACGCCGCCGTGGAGATCGAGGACGAGGTCGGACAGGCCGACACGCTCGAGACGCCCGATGACGGCGTCGATCGCGGCCCGCTTCTCGGCCACGAACAGGACCCGAAGGCCCTTGGCCGCACACGCGGCGATCAGGTTCGAGATCGTCTGGCTCTTGCCGGTGCCGGGCGGACCCTGGATGACGGCGTCCGAGCCACGCACGATGCTCTCGATCGCCGCCTGCTGGCTGCCGTCGGCATCGAGCACCAGGAATTCGGCCGATGGCATGAGCCCGTCGAGCGAGCGGGCATCCACGGTCTGCTTGCGCCCGCGGACCAGCTGCTGGGCGGCGGCGTCGCCGGAGATCGCGGCCACCATGTCGTGGGCCTCGAGCGCCCCGACATGGGCGGCAAGGTCCACGACCATCGGCAGCTTGAGGTAGCTGAAGTTGCCGATGACGTGGCGGGCATCGACCCTGAAGCCGGGCACGCCGGCAGCAGCCTGGACCACCGCCGCCACCATCTGGGCGGTGTCGGTTGCGACGTCGTCCTCGTCCGCGGTGATCTCGTCACGGATGGCGTCGAGGTCGGCCCGCACGCCGAACTGCGCCTCGAGGGCATAGAACAGGGTCGGGTTGATCTCGGGGGCGGACGAGAGGGTGAGCTCGAAGTCCTCGCCTGCGGCGCCCGTGGGGGCGAGCGCGAGGTGGTTGAGGACCACCGGCGCCTGGGGCACCGCGACCTGGCCCGCGGGCTGCGTCCAGGTCGCCATCGCGGACGCGAGGAACAGCGTGTCGACACCGCGCTCCTCGAGGTTCTCCTTCGCCTTGTCCCGGATCTTGCGACAGCGGCGCGCGGCATCCCGGACGACGTCGGGGTCGGAGTACAGCGCGCTGAGCCGGGTCTTCGTCCCGAGGAGGAGCTGCGCCACCGCCGCCGGATCCGCGATGCCCAGGTCCAGGGTCCCCACGCTGAGGTCGCGGTAGTAGAGCAGCCCGTTGCGGCCGGAGAGGTCGATGAGCTGGTCGGTCCAGGCGCGGGCCGCACGCTCGACGAGGGTGCGCCGCGTGGCCGCCGGATCAGGCGCTGGCACCGGAGCGGCGGCAGGCCCGGGGGCGGGGGCAGGGGGCTGCGGGATCGGATCCTGCGGTGCGGTCATGGCCTCCCCGTGTGCTCAGCCGATGGTCGTCGTGCGGACGTGGGCGTGAGCGCCGATGAAGCCCACGTGGATCTTCCCGGTTGCCCCGTGGACATCGTCGTGGAAGTAGAGGCGCGGCGTGAGCCGTCCCCCGCTCTCGGCGATCTTGCAGTGGGCGAGCATCTCGATCTCACCGGACGGGTCAACGGCCGTGTCCACCGCGAACACGCGGTCGCCGCGGTACTCGTTGAGGACGGACTCGCTCTCGTACATCGCGAGGTTGCGCGTCGTCGCGGGCCAGGCGAACGGGTGTCCGCTCGTCTCACACCACTCCCAGAAGCCGCCGTGGCCGTTGCTGGCATGCGCGTACGCCTCGAGGGCCCGGAGCGCCCGCCAGGTCGCGCGGCCCCAGGCCGTGTGGCTGGGGGTGTGGTCGATCTCGTCGATGCTGGCGGTTGCCGCCTCGGGGATCACCACGTGGCACAGGTGCGCGCGTGCGACCTGGACGGCGTCGCTGGGGGTGTCGATGGCATCGACCACATCCGCGCCGGCAGCCAGCCCGGCCTCGGCCTCCCGCGCCGCCTCGGCCTGGGCTTTGGCGACGCGCACGAGGTGGGCGTCGAGCTCGGCGACCACACGGCCGTAGGCGGCCGAACGCCCTTCCGGCTTGGGCAGGCGGGCAGCGACCGGCTCGAGGACCTCGCGGAGCTTGAGGCTGCTGGGTGGAAGTCCTCCTGCGACCAGGGCATCGATGGTCTCCACCAGCTTGTCGGCATCACGCGAGGAGGCCTTGCCCTCGCGCAGCTGGCGGACCAGGTAGTTGAGCTGCTGGTACCGCTTGCGCAGGGCGGCGTCCCGGTCCGCGCGCTCCTTGAGCGCGGCGAGGCCGAGGTGGACCTGCTCCATCACCTCGGCCAGGTGGCCCGGATCGAGCGGATCCTCCAGGCGCATGTGGCGCTGGACGAAGATGCGCTCCGTCTTGGTCACGGTGTTGAGCCACTCGAAGGCGGCCGTCTGCTCGTCGTCGGGCAGGGTCCGGAGGGCGGCGGTCGCGATCCGCAACGCCGACTGGACGGCGGCGAGGTCCTTGACCGCCTCGGCGCGGCGATACCTGTCGCCAGACTCGTAGTGGCGCAGCAGGACCACCACCTCGCAGCAGTCCGCGAGGGCGTCGAGGCACTCCGCGAAGGCGGTGACCGCATCCGGGTCCGGGTTCTGGAGATCGGTCATCCAGACCGCCGCACCCTCGGAACGGGCGCGGTGGACATGGCCCTCGTCCAGCGGGCGACCGGTCCGCGCGCGCTCAGCGACGTCGCGCGCCACGGCGGCGCGCAGGCGGGCCCGGGTCACGATCCCGGGCAGGCTCACGTCCGGGTCGTCAGGCTCATCGATCCGGCCGGGCGGCTGCTCGAGCGCGGCGATCGCCTCGGCCCCAGCGCCCCCGAACAGGGCCTCGACCATCGATCCCCGCTCGGTGGACTGGATCTCGCGCATCGCCCCCTCGACGAGGGCGAGGAACGTGGACCGGTCCATCGGGACGGACTCGCGCTCGGCGCGGCGGCGGACGGGCACTTCTTCGACCGCTCCGTCGGCGACGACAGGTTCCGGGGCGACCTCGGTGTCGGCCGTGTCCTCCTGCGCAGGCTCGTCCTGTGTGACAAGGCTCAACGCCTCGGCGTCGGGGAGGGGAACGATCGCCTGGGCGACCTCGAGCACGAGGTCCGCGGCCGTGGACCGGCGGTCGACGCGTCTCGATGATTCCTCGCGCCAGCGCCTCCAAGCCCGGGCGCAGCACGTCGTCGGACAGGGCCAGCTCCACGAGGCGCTCGAGGGCGCGCCCGATTGCCGCCTCCCGTTCGAGATCGCTCATGGGTCATCCCCTCGTCGCTGTCCGGACGGTCCAAGTGTGCCGGTGTCCGGGGCGGCGTGCACGGGCCGTCGGGCTTGAGAGGTGCGGGCGTACGGCAGGCGGCTCGTCGGCCGCCTGGCCGCAGGCCACGCTCAGATCCCGGTGTGGATGAAGGTCGTGAACGGGTCGCGGAGAGCGTGCAGGCGGGTGATGCGGATGTCCTGGCGGGGGTTGAGCGCGCTGATCACGTAGCCGCGGCCGATATAGATCCCCGCGTGCCGGCCGTTGCCCCAGATCGCGACGTCGCCGATCTGCGGATTGCGGCGACTGGTGATGCCCTTCATGCGGCCCCAGGTCAGCATCGCGCGGGCGCTGCGACCGCCGCCGATCTTCCTGCCGACGCCAGCCTTGTTGTAGACGTAGCGCACGAGACCTGAGCAGTCGAAGGCGTTGGGCCCGGCTGCGCCGGCGACGTAGCGATCCCACCGCTGCCGGAGCGCGATCTTCTTCACGATGAGACCGCGGTCGACAGGCCTGGGCGCAATCACAGCAGAGGTGGTCGTCGGCGCCGGCGTCGGCGCAGGGGTGGCGCTGGGGTCGGGCGATCACGCTTGGCGCGGGATCGGGCAACACGGACGGATCCGGCGACACGGCGGGCATGGGGTCCGCGGTCGGAGACGGGACGCCACTGGGGACCGGCGTCGGATCGGTCGCGGCGACGGGTGGGGCACCGGCAACCGTGCCGGCAAGGGCGATGATGGTGGCCAAACCGATGGCCACGAGGCCGTTCGTTACTCGCAAAATGCTCCTCTCCACCCGGACATGGCTGCATGACGGCCATGGCGATGGGATAGACCCGCCCGGGCAGAGAAGGAAGGGAGCACGTCCAGTCCCCCGACGGGGACGCGCAGGAACGATCGACAGCTTGGCCGACCGCACGGCAGGAGGCCTGCCGGGCTGGCGATATGTAGCTGGATCCCCTGACGTGCTTGTGTGGTGCGGCGGGAACCGTACCAGCGATCCGCAGAACCCGCTGGCGACGGCGTCCGCCGCCTCGGACGGGGCCGGGCGCATGCCCGGGCGCATGCCGGCGCGTGTCGGGCGCGTGTCGGGCCGGTCGATCCGGCCGGGCCGGTCAGGCTACGGTACGGGCATGACGACGCCCACCCGGCCCGGGAGCCAGGGCCTCCACGCCCGCCCACCGCACCTGGATCCCGCGCCAGCACGGGGCGTGGGCCATGCTGCTGCTGCCGGTGCTGCTCGGTGTCGCCGCCTCCGTGCCCTCCCCCTGGCAGCTCGCCGTCGGTGGCGCTGCGCTCGCCGCCTACCTCGCATCCACCACGATCCAGGCCTGGTCACGGTCCCGCCGCCCGCCCGAGTACCGGGCGCCGATCATCATCTACGCCGCCATCGCGGCCGTGCTCGGCGCCCTGCTGCTCGTGAGCTTCCCGCAGCTCGCCCTGGCCGCCATCGTGCTGGTCCCGGCCGGCATCCTGGTGTTCCGGGGAGCGCAGCCCGGCACGCGCCGTGACCTTGTCAACAGCCTCGCACAGGTGGCCCAGTCGCTCGTCCTGGTGCCGGCCACCGCGTACGTGTCGGGGGTGTTCGTGGCGGCCGACGTCCTCGCCTACACCCTCGTCGCGGCCGGCTACCAGCTCGGCGTCGTGCTGGTCGTCCGATCCGTTCTCAGGGAGCGCGGGAACCGGAGGTTCCACCTGCTGTCGATCGGGTTCCATGCCACGCTGGTCGTGGCGGCGGTCGTGCTCCTCCCGCTCGCGTACTCCGTGGTCGCCGTGGGCCTGCTCGCCCGCGCGATCGCACTGCCGATCGTCCAGGCCCGCCTCGCCGGCGGCCCCAAGCCGCTGAAGCCGGTGCACGTCGGCATCGTCGAGATCGTGGCCTCGCTCTCCGTGGTGGTCGCCTCGTTCGTCGCCCCGATCCGTCTCTAGGCTGCCCGCCTGCGCGGGCAAGCGCCGCGAAAGGCGGGTGTTGGCGCAGACACGCCAAACCCAGGGCCGGGCGCCGGCAACGGCGCGGGCACCGGCAACCGCGCGGGCGTCGTGCACGGGCACGGGCCGGTGCTGCACCCTGTCCACATGCACGACCAGCCGGCCGCCACCCCCGCCCCCTCAGGACCGCCGGATCTCGACCGGATCCGCACCCTGGTTGCCGGCGCGCGGGCCGACGGGAGGCGCACCCTGCTGGAGCCCGAGGGTCTCGCGCTGCTCGAGGCCGCGGGATTCGCGATCCCCGCCTGGCGCCTGGTGGCCCACGAGGACGAGGTCACCGACGCCCTCCTCGCCGGCCTGCCGGACGGGCGCCTGGTCGTCAAGGTCGTCGCGGCGGCGATCACGCACAAGACCGACGTCGGCGGCGTGGCGATCGTCGAGCGGCGCGCTGCGGCGGTCAACGGGAGCCATCGCCGCCATGCGGGCGCGCCTCCCGGCGGCCACGGGGTTCACGATCGCGGCGTTCGTCGCGCACGAGGCCGGACCCGGCGGGGAGCTGCTGCTGTCCCTGCGCTGGACCGATGATGCTGGTCCCGTCGTCAGCGTCGGCGCCGGCGGCATCCTGACCGAGGCGCTGTCGGCCGACCTCCGGCCCGGCCGCGAGATCGCGATCGTCTCCCCCGCCATCACGCGCGGCGCGGAGGCCATCGGGGCGGCCATCGCGCCAGCCACGGCGGTCCGCCTGGCCACGACCGGCCAGCGCGGCCAGCCCCCGGCCACGTCCCTCGCGGTGGTCGCCGGCACGGTGGAGCGGCTTGCCGCCCTGGCCCCGCTCGTGCCCGCGGACCTCCTCGAGGTGGAGATCAACCCGGCCGCCGTCACGCCGGGCGGCCTCGTCGCGCTGGACGTCCTTGTCACCCTCGGCGACGGGCCGGTGGCCCCACGCCCGCCCCGGCCCCTGGCCAAGATCGGCCGGCTGCTGGAGCCCCGCTCCATCGCCATCGTCGGCGTGTCCTCGGGGATGAACTCGGGGCGCGTGATCCTGCGCAATGTCCTGCGCGAGGGGTTCGACCCGACCCGTGTCACCGTCGTGAAGCCGGGGGTCACGGAGCTGGACGGCGTGCGCTGCGTGCCGGACCTGGCCTCGATGCCCGAGCGCGTGGACCTCTTCGTCATCGTCCTTCCCGCGGCCCACACACCGGGCTTCGTGACCGAGGTCGTGGAGCGCGATCTCGCCGAGAGCCTGATCGTGATCCCGGGCGGCCTCGAGGAGAAGGAGGGCGGCAGCGAGCTCGCGGCGCGCATGCGGACGGCCCTCCATGCCAGCCGCTCCCGCCCCGACGGCGGGCCCGTGGTCAACGGCGGCAACTGCCTCGGCATCCGCTCGCGGCCCGGCCACTACGACACGCTGTTCATCCCCCGGGTCAAGCTGCCGCCCGGGTCGATGCCCGCGCCCGTGGCGCTCATCACCGGGAGCGGCGCGTTCGCGATCACGAGGCTGGCCCGCCTCGCGCCGCTGGACCCCAGGTACGTGATCACCATCGGCAACCAGACCGACCTCACCGCCGGCGACTTCCTCGCCCATTTCGTGGGCGACGAGACGGTGCGCACCATCGGCGTGTACGTCGAGGGGTTCACCCGGCTCGACGGGCTGCGGTTCATGGAGGCAGCGGCGGCGATCACCGCGCAGGGACGCCAGGTGATCCTGTACCGGGCAGGCCGCACGACGGCCGGCGCGTCGGCGTCCGCAGGGCACACCGCGGCGATCGCCGGCGATGCCACCGTGACGCGAGAGCTCGCGCGCGCCGCCGGTGTGACCCTTGCCGACACGCCCGGCGCCTTCGACGACCTGGTGCGCACGTTCGCGCTGCTCGACGGCCGTCCGGCCCGGGGCCGGCGCCTCGGTGCCCTGTCCAACGCGGGCTCGGAGTGCGTCACCATCGCAGACCACGCTGGCGCGCTGGTGCTGGCGCCGTTCGCCCCGGCCACCGAGAGCACGCTCGACGGGATCCTGGCCCCGGCCGGCATCGGCAGTGTGGTTGACATCCACAACCCGCTCGACCTCACCCCGATCGCCGACGACGCCGTCGCGGCGGCAGCCATCCGTGCCGTGCTCCTCGCCGACGAGGTGGACGTGGCGATCGTCGGCCTCGTGCCCATGACCGACACGCTGCAGACGCTGCCCGCGGGCGCCGATGCCGGCCATGACGAGGACATGGACCGGCCGGATGCGATCGCAGCCCGACTCGCGGACCTCTGGCATGCGACGGAGAAGCCATGGGTCGTGGTGGTCGACGCGGGAGCGGTCTACGATCCGTGGGTCGCCAGGCTTCGGGAGCACGGGCTGCCCGTCCTTGGCACTGCCGACGCGGCCACCCGTGTCCTCGACGCATGGTGCGACGCCACCATCGGGCGCACACCGCACAGCTGACGGCCGGCCGAGGCCGACACGAAGGAGGTCCCACGTCATGGCTCACGCCTACTTCGCCAGCCTCCGCGACGAGATCGAGGTGCCGTCCAACGGCATCCTCTCCCGGACCGTGCACGAGGACGAGCGGATCACCCTGGTGCTGTTCGGCTTCGACACCGGCCAGGAGCTCTCCGAGCACACCTCGAGCCGGGCGGCGCTCATCGAGGTGCTCGACGGCACCGCCCGGATCACGCTCGACGGCGAGGTCCACGAGGCCGGGCCTGGGACGTGGCTCGCGATGCCACCCGGCATGCGCCATGCGATCCGGGCGACGTCGCCGCTGGTGATGTCGCTCACGCTGCTCAAGTAGGCCCGCCGCGGCTGCCGGACGCCCCCTCAGCGCTCCAGTGGCGCCTGCGCCAGGACGGCGTCCCGCGCGGAGCCGCCGACGCCGAGCCGCGCCACGATCCGCATCTTCATCAGCATCTGCTGCATCGGCGGACCCATGTTCCCGGCGACGACGACCTCCACGCCGTGGTCCTGCAGGAAGGTCGCGATGCGCGCGTGATGCCCTCCGTCCGTTCCGACACCGTGGAGCGCGTCCCAGCGGACCTCGTGCTCCGTCCACGAGACGATCTGCCCGTCGCGCAAGTCGGCCACGGCGACGCGCTCGGCGCGGCCCCATCCGCCACCCACCTGTCCGTCGGGCGTCACGGGCACGCACACGATCATCAAGCTGCCTCCTGCAAGCCGGGCTCCTAGCACCCGCCACGAGGGTAGAGCGTCCGACCCCGTCCCGTGGTCCCAGCCGCAGCCCTCCATCCGGCCCCTATCGAGGGACGGTCGGGCCCGGGCCTACGGGTCCCTCGGGCCGCACGGCCGTCACCCGGGAGGACGACAATGGTGCGTGAACAGCGCGGGCGACCTGTGCCCGTGCGCGCGTCCCAACCCGCCACCCGCCCGGTGGGTGGCCCGGCCTGGCCCGAAAGGAAGCAGCACGCCGATGGATCAGCACTGGGAGTGCCTCGACGGCAACGAGGCCGCCGCACGCGTCGCGTACGCGTACAGCGAGGTCATCTCGATCTACCCGATCACGCCGGCCTCGCCGATGGCCGAGTATTGCGACGACTGGTCGGCAGCGAGCAAGCCGAACCTGTTCGGCACTGTCCCCTCCGTGGTCGAGATGCAGTCCGAGGCAGGCGCCGCAGGCGCCGTCCACGGATCGCTGCAGAAGGGCGCCTTCACGACGACGTTCACCGCGTCGCAGGGCCTCCTCCTGATGATCCCGAACATGTTCAAGATCGCAGGCGAGCTCACGCCCGCCGTGATCCACGTCGCGGCGCGCACGCTCGCGACGCACGCGCTCTCGATCTTCGGTGACCACAGCGACGTGATGCACGCGCGGGCCACCGGCTGGGCGATGATCGCCGCCGGATCGGTGCAGGAGTCGCACGACTTCGCAGCGATCGCCCACGCGGCGACGCTGCGTGCCCGCGTGCCGTTCCTCCACTTCTTCGACGGCTTCCGGACGAGCCACGAGGTCAACAAGATCTCGACGCTGCCGGCCGAGACCCTGAAGGCGCTCCTCCGCGAGGACGACCTGCTCGCGTTCCGGGCCCGCGGCATGACCTCCGAGACCCCGGTCGTGCGCGGCACCGCGCAGAACCCTGACGTGTTCTTCCAGGCCCGCGAGGCCTGCAACCCGTACCACGACGCGGTACCGGGCATCGTGCAGGATGTGTTCGACGAGTTCGCCGAGCTGACCGGCCGCAAGTACGCCCTCGTCGAGTACAAGGGAGCCCCGGACGCCGACCGCGTGGTCATCGTCATGGGCTCGGGCACCGGCGCCGTCGAGGAGTCGGTCGAGACCATGACGGCAGCCGGCGAGAAGGTCGGCATGATCGTGGTCCGGCTGTTCCAGCCGTTCCCGGCCGCCCAGCTGATCGCTGCCCTGCCGAAGACGACGAAGACGATCGCGGTCCTCGATCGGACCAAGGAGCCCGGCGCCGTCGGCGAGCCGATGTACCAGGCGGTCGTCACCGCGCTCACGGAGGCGATGGACAGCGACGAGCCGCCCTTCGCCGCGATGCCCAGGATCACCGGCGGCCGCTACGGGCTCTCCTCCAAGGAGTTCACCCCGGCCATGGTGAAGCCCGTCTTCGACGAGCTGCTCGCCGCCCGGCCGAAGCGCCACTTCACCGTCGGCATCTACGACGACGTGACGCACCTGCTCGCTGCCGATCAGCCGACGTTCCGCTTCCCGCGCCCGCAGGGCGAGGTCCAGGCGCTGTTCTACGGCCTCGGCGCCGACGGCACCGTCGGTGCGAACAAGAGCTCGGTCAAGATCATCGGCGAGGACACCGACCTCTTCGCCCAGGGCTACTTCGTCTACGACAGCAAGAAGTCCGGCTCGGTCACGGCCTCGCACCTGCGCTTCGGCCCCAAGCCGATCCGGTCCACGTACCTGATCGACGCGCGCCGACTTCGTCGCCTGCCACCAGTTCGGCCTGCTCCAGAGCGTCAAGGTCCTCGACCAGGCCAAGCACGGCGCGACGTTCCTCCTCAACAGCCCGTACGGGCCCGACGAGGTGTGGGACCACCTGCCGAGCGAGCATCCAGCAGCAGCTCGTCGACAAGCAGATCGACTTCTGGGTGATCGACGCGATGGCGGTGGCCGCCGAGACCGGCATGGGCAACCGCATCAACACGATCATGCAGCCGGCGTTCTTCCACCTCTCGGGCGTCCTGCCCGCGGAGGAGGCGATCCCGGCCATCAAGAAGTTCGTCGAGAAGACCTACGGCAAGCGCGGCGAGGCCATCGTCGCAGCGCAACTACGCCGCGATCGACGCCTCCATCGCGCGGCTGGGCAAGGTCGAGCTGAAGCCTGTCGGTGCGGGCGCCGCGCTGCGGGCGATCGTCCCCGACCACGCGCCCGACTTCGTGCAGACCGTCACCGCCCGCCTGATGGCCGGCGAGGGCGACCTGCTCCCGGTCAGCGCGCTGCCGGTCGACGGGACCTTCCCCACCGGCACCACCAAGTGGGAGAAGCGGGCCATCGCCCCACCGATCCCGGTCTGGGATGAGGCGATCTGCATCGACTGCGGCAAGTGCGCCATGGTCTGCCCGCACGCCTGCATCCGCATGAAGGTCTACCCGGACGCGCAGGCCGTCGATGGGCTGCCGTCCAAGGAGTTCAAGTCCCGCGACCTGCCGGACCACCAGATCACCATCCAGGTCTCGCCGGACGACTGCACCGGGTGCGGCGTGTGCGTCGATGTCTGCCCGGCCAAGAGCAAGACGGACGTCGGCCACAAGGCCATCAACATGGTCCCGTACCTCGAGGCCCGCGACGTGGAGCGCGAGCGCTGGGCGGCCTTCGAGACCGTTCCGCAGCTCGACCGCGCCGCGCTGCCCCACGACACCGTCAAGGGTGCGGCCAGCCTCGAGCCGCTGTTCGAGTACAGCGGCGCCTGCGCGGGCTGCGGCGAGACGCCGTACATCCGCCTGGTGACCCAGCTCTTCGGCGACCGCATGGTCGTGGCCAACGCCACCGGGTGCTCCAGCATCTACGGCGCGAACCTGCCGACCACCCCGTACACCGTCAACGCCGCGGGTCGCGGTCCGGCGTGGGCGAACAGCCTGTTCGAGGACAACGCCGAGTTCGGTCTCGGCATGCGGCTTGCGCTCGACGCGCAGACCGACTACGCCCGGGTCCTGCTCGCGCGCCTGGCCGACAGCGTGGGCAGGGACCTCGCGGACGAGATCCTGGCCAGCGAGCAGGAGACCGAGCCCGAGATCGAGGCCCAGCGGCGTGCGCGTGGCAGCAGCTCCGCGAGAAGCTTGCAGGGCATCGACAGCGAGGACGCCCGCCAGCTCCTGGCGCTCGTCCACGGACCTCGTCAAGCAGGGCGTCTGGATCTTCGGCGGCGACGGCTGGGCCTACGACATCGGCTACGGCGGCCTCGACCAGGTGCTCTCGTCCGGCGAGAACGTGAACATCCTCGTCCTCGACACCGAGGTCTACTCCAACACCGGCGGCCAGGCGTCCAAGGCGACGCCGCGCGGCGCGGTCGCGAAGTTCGCGGCGGCCGGCAAGCCCACCGGCAAGAAGGACCTCGGCGCGGTCGCCCGGGCGTACGGCAACGTGTTCGTGGCCCAGATCAGCCTCGGCGCCAACGACGCCCAGACGATCAAGGCCCTGCTCGAGGCCGAGGCGTGGCCCGGACCGAGCCTCGTGATCGCGTACGCGACCTGCATCGCGCACGGCATCGACATGAGCCGCTCGATGACCCATCAGAAGGACGCGGTGAAGTCCGGCTACTGGCCGCTCTACCGCTTCCAGCCGACGGAGGTCGAGTCCGGCCAGCCGTTCAAGCTCGACTCCGCCAAGCCCAGCATGCCGATCAGGGACTTCGTCGGGACCGAGACGCGCTTCGCGATCCTCGAGCGGACGAACCCGGAGAGGGCCGCCGAGCTGGCCGAGCTCATCCAGCAGGACGCCGACGAGAGGTGGCGCTACTACGAGCAGCTCGCCGGGATGCACCGCGCCGTGCCGCACCTGTCGGCAACTGACGCGGAGCCTGTCGAGGCAGCTGCCGACGCCGTCCGGCAACGGCGAGAAGGGAGGCGAGGCGTGACCCCCGATCTGCGCACGCGCTACCTCGGGCTGGAGCTCAGCTCCCCCGTGGTCGCGTCCGCCCAGCCGCACACCAACGACCCGGCCTACGCGAAGCGGCTCGAGGCCGCAGGTGCCGGTGCCGTGGTCCTGCCCTCGCTCTTCGAGGAGGAGATCGTCAACGAGGAGGTCGAGCTGGCCCGCTCGCTCGACCAGGGAACGGACCAGTTCGGTGAAGCGCTCAACTACTTCCCGAACGTCGAGTCGATCAAGACCGCGGGCGACCGCTACCTCGGCCGCCTCGAGCGCACGAAGAAGGCCGTCTCGATCCCGGTCTTCGCCAGCCTCAACGCGGCGACGACCGGCGGCTGGGTCCGGTACGCGAAGCTGATGCAGGACGCCGGGGCCGATGCCCTGGAGCTCAACCTGTATCACCTCGTGGCAGACCCGAGGGTCACCGGGACCGATCGCGAGGAGCTCGATCTCGAGATCATCGCAGCGGTCCGCGCGGCGACCACGATCCCCCTCGCCGTCAAGCTCTCGCCGTACTACTCCGCACTCCCGTCCTTTGTGGCGAGGGCGGTCTCGGCGGGCGCCGACGGCCTGGTCCTGTTCAACCGCTTCTACCAGCCGGACCTCGACCTCGAGACGTTCGACGTGGTCAACAAGGTCGCCCTGTCACACCCGTCCGAGCTTCGCCAGCCCC
Source organism: uncultured Chloroflexia bacterium (assembly GCA_963697365.1). GTDB lineage: Bacteria > Chloroflexota > Limnocylindria > Limnocylindrales > CSP1-4 > CAIXZV01. Next base: position 59,278 of record CAVONT010000008.1, on the reverse strand, counting down.
TCCGCTGGATCGCCGTCCTGCGTCCGCAGCTCGGCTCCACCGTGGGGCTCGCAGCGACCTCGGGCGTGCACAGCGGCGAGGATGTCCTCAAGGCCCTCCTCGTGGGCGGCGACGTGGCGATGACCGCGTCCGCCGTCCTGCGTCACGGCCCTGAGCACATCGCGACGCTGCTCCGCGACATGACCGACTGGATGACCGAGCGCGAGTACGAGTCCGTCTCCCAGCTGCGCGGCTCGGCGAGCGCTGCCACGGTCGCCGACCCGACGGCCTTCGAGCGGGCCAACTACCTCGCGACGCTGCACTCCTGGTCGACGCCGAACGACCTCGCGACGGCGTAACGCTCCCCTCGCCACCTCGACGGGCGTCGGCTTCGGCCGGCGCCCGTTGCCTCTGCCCCGTGCTCTCAGGGTGTCGGCGTGGGCGCGGGCGTGGGCGCCGGGGTCGGCTTCGCGGTGGGCGCCGGGGTCGGCTTCGCGGTGGGCGCCGGGGTCGGCTTCGCGGTGGGCGCCGGGGTCGGCTTCGCGGTGGGCGCCGGGGTCGGATCGGGACGTGCCGGGCGTCGGCATGGCCGTGGGTTTCGGCGTCGGTCTGGGGGTAGGCTTCGGGGCGGGACGGGGTGTTGCGACCGCCCTCGGGAAACTGGCCCTGGCCGGCTTCCGGGTGCCGGGCAGCAGGGCAGCGACGTCCTTTCGGATCTGCGTGATCCAGGCGGCAGTCATGAACGACGGGTAGGCCGACGGGACGATCCGCAGGTGCTTGACCTTCGCGTCGGCCGCCTTGCCGAACAGCTCGATGAGGGCCGGGATGCTCTCGCGCGGCAGGTCCGTCCAGGCGGTGCCACGAGCCGCTCCGAAGAGCTCCGGAGCGTTGAGGATCGTGGCCGGGCCGAGTTGCTCGCGGATGGCCATGAGCAGCACCTGCTGGCGCTCCATGCGGCCATAGTCCGAGTCCATGTGCCGGCTGCGCGCGTAGGCGAGGGCCTTGCGTCCATCGAGATGCTGCTGGCCGGCCTTGATGCGGAGCTTGATCGAGCCCCTGCCGGGGTCCGGGTACCGGTCGTCCACGAGGGTCTCGGGAACGTCGATGTCGACGCCGCCCATCGCATCGACGACACGGATCACGCCCACGAGGTCAACGATGAGGACCGCATCGATGGGGCGGCCCGTGATCTCGCTCACGACCGAACGCACCGCGCCGATCCCCTTGACCGCGCCTTTGCCGGGCCAGAGACCCGGGTTGCGGGCCGTGGCCTCGACATACATCTCGTTGAGGAGGCCCGGCTGGCACCCGCAGGCAGATGCGCTCCGGGCGGGACCCTTGGGATACGGGGCGTTCTGCATGTTGCGGGGCAGTCCGACCATGGCGGTCTGCGCCGGTCTTGACGTCCACCTCCACGAGCAGCATCACGTCGTTGCGCCGTGACCAGCGGCTGCTCCCGGCATCGGAGCCGATGAGCAGCAGGTCGAAGCGCCCGTCGTCACCCCACGGGACCTCGCCGGGCCGGTCCCAGGGGACCTTGGCGCCAAAGGCGGGCAGGCTGCCGTTGCCTCCGTCGGTGGGGAACGGCGGGATCTCAGGGGTGGGCTCGGGTGTCGGGGTCGCGGGCGGCGGCGTGGCGCCCGGGGCGAGGGTGGGCGTTGGCGTTGGCTCGGGCGTGGGCTCGAGGGTGGGCTCGGGGTGGGCTCCGGGGTCTCCTCCACCTCGTCGCCCGTCGAGGTCATCGCGAACGTGTTGTCGAGGAAGTCGGACGTGGCAAGGATCAGCGATCCCGCGACAACGGCCGGGACCAGGACCGCGACCGCGATGAGCGCGAGTCCCGCCCCGACCGCTAGTGGGCCCCCGCGCGCCCGCCTGAGCGCATCGACCGCCGCCGACGCGCGCCAGCCTGCAACCAGGATGTTGAGCGCGAAGAGGACCGTCAGTGCTCCCGGCGTCACCAGCACGGCCGCGATGGCGTAGGCGCCCGCCGACAGGGCCCACAGGCCCACGATCGCGAGGACGCTCACCGTGGGGACGAGGAAGCACAGCGCCACGCGTCGCGCCCCGACGACAAGGTGGCCGGCGCCTGGAAGGATCAGGCTGGCGACGGTCGCCGCGATGGCGCGCAGCCCCGGCCGCGAGCCGGCGTCGACAGCGGCCCCGGTATCCGTTGCAGTGGCGGCGGACTCGCCGTCGCCGGCAGGGCTCGCGTCGCCGGCAGGGCTCGCGTCGCCGGCAGGGCTCGCCGGGTGCTGCCCGGGATCGTCACGCATGCGGTATCCCACCCCTGATGAAACGTCAGCATGCTTGCACGAATTGGCGGCGCGCGCTGTCCGGGAAGGCATCGTGTCACGAGGCGCGCCAGCCATGCCGGGCGGGGCATCAGAGGACCGGCACCGGCTCCTCCGCGTCGGGCGTCGACCGTGCCTCGAGCACCCCTTGGGCGACCAGGCCGGCGAGCACCAGGAGGACGCCGAGGGCAGCCACGGGCGTCAGCGCCTCGCCCAGCACCAGGACCCCGAGCATGCGTGGCGACCACCGGGTCGGTGAGCATCAGGGTCGCGGTCGGGCCGGGTCGCAAGCCGTGGATCCCCCGGGTCAGCAGCACGTTCGCGAGCGCCATCGTCGCGACACCGAGGTAGAGCACGAGCGCGATGCCGGACGGCGTCACGACCCAGGCCAGCGGCTGGCCCACCAGCAGCGGCAGCAGCAGGACACCGCCCAGCACGAAGCTGCCCGTCGCGATCTCGAGGGCCGGCGTGCCGCGGTTCGAGCTGGACCTTCGCGCCGACGGTGTACAGCGCACTGCAGACGCCTGCGCCCAGCGCCATCAGCAGGCCGATGCCGGCCTCGGGCCCCAGCTCCTCCAGCCCGCTGCCCGGCCGAGCGCAGCACGAGGCCGACGACGCAGACGCCGTCGCGACCAGCCAGCCCCCGGTCGGACGGTGACGGAGGACGACCCAGCCGACGATCCCGGCGAACACGGGCCCCGCGCCCACGGCGAGCAGGGTGCCGAGTGCGACGCCGGCCCGGTCGACCCCGCCGAAGAACAGCGGCTGGTAGACGGCCGCCGCGAGCGCGGTGACGAGCATCGCCCGTGTGCGCCAGAGGCGGAGGAGGCTGCCCGGCGACCGGCCGAGCAGCGGCATCGCCAGGAGCAGCGCGACCGCGCCGATCGACGATGCGCAGGACGCCGACCGCCAGCGGCGTCGTTCCATCCGGCCCAAGCGCCTGCGCCGTGCCGGCCGTCCCGAACAGGATGCCCGCGACGACCACGAGGACGATTGCGACCCTTGGGCTCGGCATGGTGTCCGAGGCTACCGGGAGCCGGTCCGTCAGGAGGGCTGTCCGCGCACCCCGAAGCCGATCCGGTGGCTGCGCCCGCCGCTGGGCGTCTCCGCGTCAGGGATGTCGGTGGGCAGCATGAGGTCGAGCTCGCCCGGGTCGATCCGGTCGTCCACCACGGCGCGGGCCGCCATGTTCGCGTACGCCTGCTCGAACAGCGTCCGCACGTACCGGGCGTTGCCGAAATCCTCGATGCCGGCCGCGACCGACAGGACCTGCACCACGCGCTCCGTGACGAGCGTCGTCGGTCCGCACCTTCGCCTGCACCGCCATCGTCCCGAAGATCTCGGCGAGCTCGGCCGTGGAGTAGTTGGGGAACTCGATGTAGCGCGTGAACCGGCTGCGGAGGCCCGGATTGGAGCGGATGAACGTCCACATCGGCTCCCGGTAGCCGGCGACGATCACCGCCAGGTTGTCGCGGTGGTCCTCCATCATCTTGACCAGGGTCGCGACCGCCTCGCCGCCGAAGTCCTGGCTGTCGCCGGTGGACAGCGCGTACGCCTCGTCGATGAACAGCACGCCGCCGATCGCCGAGCGGACGACCTCCTGCACCTTGAGGGCGGTCTGGCCGACGTAGCCCGCCACGAGGTCGGCCCGGGTCGCCTCGACGAGGTGGCCCTTGTTGCACGAGACCCAGCGCGCCGTAGAGGCGGGCCACGATCCGCGCGACCGTCGTCTTGCCGGTGCCGGGATCGCCAGTGAACACGAGGTGGGCGGAACCGGTGACCTCCGGCAGTCCCTGCGCCCGACGCTCGGCGTTGAGGCGCTGGACGGCCACGAGCTTCCGGATCTCCTTCTTCACGGGATCGAGGCCGACGAGCGCGTCGAGCTCCGCGAGCAGCTCTGCGATGGTGGCCGCCTGGACGATGGCGGCCGCCGCCGGGCTCAGCTCCTTGTCGCCTGCGGTCGCCCGCTCCCCTGCCCCGGCCGCCTTCGGGTCCGCGGTGGCGACGGCGGTGGACGCGCCTCCGACGGGGCCCGTCGACCTGAGCCAGGCCACGATGTCGCGCGCCTCCTCCGCGGCGGCCTCCACGGAGCTGCATCCATCGATGGCCTTCTGGGCGGCCTCGGTCACGACTGGGGTGACTGCCGCGTCGCCGACCGGCTCCAGCCACGTCCGGACGCCATCGGGCGTGAGGCCATCGGGCGCCTCCGTCCCGAGGGTGCGCACGATCGCCATCAGGACGTGCCGGGGCTCCACCTCGGCGTGGGACCATGCCTTGGCCGTGGCAAGCGCCTCGTCCAGCACCTGGTCGCGCAGCGACATCTAGCTCGCGTCCTCGGGATCGGGATCCGTGTAGCGCAGGCCGCCGAACCTGTCGTGCACCACGTCGTCGAGATCATCGGCGGTGAGCACGATCGCCACGACCGCCTGCACAAGCTCGTCGGGGTCGAGGTAGTCGGCCAGCAGCGTGTGGTCGAAGGCGACGAAGCACTCGGTGCCATCCTCGTTGTCCACCACGGTGACCGTCCCGAACAGGAACTTCTGGCCCTCGGTCGCGGCCCAGCGATAGAACTCCGGCGTGGGCTTGAGGCCGCGCACCAGCGGCGCCCAGAGCCGCACCACCGACGACGGCTCGCCCTTGGGGTCCTTGCCCCACTCGCGCACCTCGATGGTCACCCGCGTGCTGCCTCGCTCGAGCGCGAAGCCGTCCTTGGCGAGCATCACGTTGTCGAAGGCGCCCGCGAGGATCCGCTGGACCTTCTGCTGTGCCGCCTCGACCGTTGCCATGGGCCTCCCTCCGAGCCGTCGCCACCACCGCACGTGACGTGCATCGTGCGCAGGATCATGGTGCCGCCTGTGCGTGCCACCTGCATGGCACGCCGACACGGCAGGTGCCGGTCCGCCGCGAAACCGTTCCCCGCCCGCACGGCGTCGCTCGTACGATGCGAGTACACACCCGCCACCCACCCAGGAGCCGCTCATGACCACGCCGCTGGCAACGACGCTGCGTGGCGAAGCCCGCCTCGCCGATGGACCCGCCGAACCCGCCGTCATCACGCTCGGGCCGGATGCCTTCTGGCTCACGGCCGGTTCGCGTCCGCCCGTGACCGCAGGCTACCGCGACATCGGCCACGTCGGGGTCGACCAGGGCACGGTACGCCTGCACCTCGGCTCTGGCCCGCACGCGGAGCGGTGGCAGCTGGCGCGATTCGGCCAGCAGACAGGCACGCTCGTCAAGGGCCTGCGGACTGGGAGGCTCATCCAGCGCCTCCAGGACGGCCTGGTCGACGTGGCGCCGGACACGGAGATCGACCTCGTCGAGTACGAGGCGCCAGGCGAGCTCGGCATCGCGCAGCTGCTCTATCACGGGCGCGGCGTGGTCCTCGCCCCGGTCGACGACCGGCACCACTGGCGGCGGATCCGGCGCGCGGACATCGCTGCCGTGGAGCTGGAACCCGCGGTCGGCGGCCTGCGGATCATCGGCGGCGGGCGCTCGCTGCCTGCCCCCTCGGGAGGGCCGGCCCTGCGCCTGCTCCGGCTCGGCGCCGTGGCCAGGGCCCATGCCGACCGCTGGACCGCCCTCCGGGACGGGGCGGTGAACGACGCGGCGGCGATCGTCGGCGGACTGATCCCCGATGCCGACTACGGGGCCCGTCGCGCCGCGTCCTCGGGTCTGCTCGACGGCACGCCCCGGACGGCGGCCGAGCTCGGCGCGGCATGGGCGCCGCTCGAGCGCGCGGTCCTCGGCCATCCTCCGTTCGACGCGTCGTACCGGACGCTGCGCCGATCTCGCCGGTGACAACCCCGCGACCCGCTGGCTGGCGACCGCACCAGAGCGGCCCGGGGCGCCTGACTCGCCCAAGGCCTGGTTCCTGGTGGGCCTGCCGGGGAACCTCCTCGCGCTCGAGCTCGTGAGCGAGGGGGCGCACGCGACGTACCTGTTCCGGGTCGTGCCGCGCGCCTCCTACGGCGGCTCGGTGACGCCGGATGCGCTCGAGGCGGCCGTCGCGGACGTGTCGGAGGCGCTGATCGACGCACGCTTCCTCCGCGAGCCGATCGCCCTGCCTGCCGCCCGCCTCGCCGAAGCGGAGTACCTGCGCTACCGCCTCGCCCTGGCGGCCCTGCCGACGCTGGCCGCTGCCCGGGCACGATTCGTCGCGCGGCTCGTGCACTCGGATGCGGCGGCGTGGGAGGCGGCCCTGCGCGATGCGATCACCTGGCACGAGGGCTGCCGCGACGATGCCGCGGAGTGGCCCGGCCGCTCCGCCCAGGAGACGCAGATCTCGGGGCTGGCGAGGCCGGCGGCCTCGGGGGCTGAGGAGGAGCGGACGATGCCGACGTTCAAGCACCCGTGTCCGCACTGCGGGACCTACATCGTGCGTGATGCTGCCGCCTGCCCCAAGTGCGGGACGAAGGACCCGTTCGCACCAGCCCGGTGCGCGAACTGCCGCACGGTGATCGAGGATCCGGCATACGTGGCGTGTCCGCGCTGCGGGAAGCCCGTGGGCGCTGCGGCGGTCGCGGCGGCCGAGGCGGAGGCGCGCGCGAGGACCGAGGCCCAGGGCGGCGGCCAGCCGGCGGCCCCGGCCCAGGCGCCGCGAGCTCCAATCGAACCGCCGGTCGCGCCGCCGGTCGCCGCCCCGGTCGCGCCGCCGGTCGCGCCGCCGATCGCCTCGCCGGTGGCGGCGTCGATCGCACCCTCCCCTGGCGCCGCGGCATCGTGCGCAGCCTGTGGCTCGCCGCTCGCGGTGGGGGCCAGCTTCTGCCGGGACTGCGGGACGCCCGTCAGCGCCGCGTAAACGCCCGCCAGCGCCGCGTAGGGACGGTGCAGGCAGGCCCGGGCGGGTGCAGCCAGGCCGTCAGTCCGTCGGAGGTCAGACCGCCTTCGTGCCGCAGTTGCCGCAGAAGCGCGCGCCCGCCGCGAGGTCATTGCCGCACTGGGCGCACTTGTTCTGGCCGGTCGGGGTGCCGCAGTTTGCGCAGAACTTCTCCGACCCCACGGGCTTCTCGCAGTTCGTGCAGACCGTCTGGCGCGCCGAGGTGTCGCCCGAGAACACCGTCTCGTTCTGCATCGCCGTGCGCATCTGGTTGATCTCGACCTGCGAGCGTTCGGCCTCCATCTCGGCCGCGAGGTTGGGGGCACAGCCGACGCACAGGCCACGCGCGGAGTTCCAGCAGGTCTCGTCCACCCAGCGGTTGTCGCGGGGGCAGCGCTTGAAGTAGCCCATGAGCTCGCCGGAGGCCTTCTGGAGGGCCTCGTCGCGCGCGCCGCGATCCGTGAAGTCCTTGACCCGGTCGGCGGCGTTCGACGCGCTGTTGAGGAAGCCGCCGAGGAGGTTCGAGGCGCCGGAGAGCAGGGTGTTGGCGGTGCCCATGTTCGAGCGGATGAACTCGCTGCGGTAGCCGGACCCGCAGACGTCGCACTTGAACTCGAACTGGTAGCCGTTCTCATCGGAGAGATCGGTGAAGTTGTCCGTGAACGGCGTGAAGCCGGGCATCGCTCGCTCCCCTGGTCCATGTGCCCGCGGCCTCGGCGTGGCGGGCGTCGATAGGCTGAGCATACGGAAGGCGCGTGCCCGGATGCGGGCCGATGCGGCGTGTCGGCGGGGACCGGACGGCCCATTCCCGATCCAGGCGGCGTCGGCCCGGCCCTGATCAGGTGGCGCGGATGGCATCGAGCACCGGGGCGAGACGGCGCAGCATCGGTGTGGTGAGGGCCGGAAGCCTGCTCGGGTCGTCGGGATCACCGACGTAGAGGGTCAGGTGGCGCAGCCCAGCGCCGGCGAAGCCGCGGATGGACGCAGCGACCTCGTCGGGCCCACCGGCAAGGCAGCCGGGCCGCTCCAGCGCCGTCCCGTCGGCCTCCAGGACCAGCCTCGCCCACCCCGTGAGCTGGAGCGTGCCGGGGTCGCGCCCGGCTGCCACGCAGGCCCGGTCCGCGACCTCCACGAGGCGGGCCATGTCGGCCGGCCCGGCCAGCGGCAGGTTGACGTTGATCGCGTCACCGAAAGCCGCCGCGATCCGTGCCGTACGGTCGCCGAGACCGGCCACCCACACGGGCGGGCCGTTGGGCCGCGGGCCGCGCGGGATGATCTCGGCGTCGTCGGTGCGGTGGAACTCGCCCTCGTAGGTGACCGATCGCTCGCGCAGCAGACGCGTCACGATCTCCACCGCCTCGGCGTAGCGGGCGATGGGCCGATCGGACGGGTAGCCGAAGGTGCGCCACGAGGGATCGCGCTCAGGCACCCCCGACCCGAGGCCCAGGACCAGCCTGCCGCCGCTGACCTCGTCGAGCGTCATCGCCATCTTGGCCAGCAGGGCCGGGTTCCGGAAGCCGGTGCACGCGACGTACGACCCGATGCCGATGCGGGTCGTGGCCTCGGCTGCCGCGGTCAGGATCGTCCAGCACTCCCAGAACCCGAACCGTTCGCCGCTGGGCAGCTCGCGCCGGAGGTGGTCGGACACCCAGAGCGTGTCGACGCCCATCGCCTCGGCCTCGAGCGCGAGTGCGCGCATCTCGGGCCAGCGCGCGTACGACCGGTCACGCAGCGGCCAGGTGGGCAGCGCGAGGCCGATCTGGAGGGGCGGCCCGGGTTCGTCGGCTCCGTGCATGCGTGGATGATGGCACGCCGCGGCCGGATCCCATCGCTGCGGAGTGATCCGTCGATCCAATCCTCGTGCGGATGGTTCCCGTGCCGGGCGTGCGCCGGTCAGCCCGCGAAGTCGAGGAGGTTCGGCGTCTGACCCCTGCACCCGGTGGGTCGATCCCATCCGCACACGGATGAACCGACCGCTCTGCTCTGGCCGACATCGGCCCGGGAGTCTGGTCAACTACGCCGAGTGGGCTCCGCTCAGGTGGGCGCCGCGAGATCCCTGCGCGGGAAGCGCCACAGCCCGTAGGCGGTTGCCACGACGACAATCCCGGCCAGCACCAGCACATCGCGCTCGTCACCGCGGCCATTGAGGATCTCGAGCGGCTGGAGGTAGTTGAACGGTGACAGTGGCTGGAGGAACTCGGCGTCCGGCCAGAGCGTGCCCAGCACGTCGAACAGGTAGCCCAGCAGCAGGACACCGAGACCGATGCCCAGCGGCGGTCCCACGCGATCGAAGGACGCCGACGCCGCCAGAGTGATCGAGCCGAGCGCCACGAGGAGCAGCACGGTGTTGATGGCCAGCAACGGCAGGACACCGAAGTCCAACTCCCCGGTGACCCCGTAGGCCGCCGCACCCGCGAGCGTGCCGATCACGGCCGCCAGCACGGTCGCCACCGCGAACGCCACCATCGACACCAGCGAGGTGGCATAGAACGCGCGCCGCGACACCGGACGCGACAGCAGCACCTCCAGGGTGCCGCGCTGCCGTTCACCCGCGATCGCGAGTGCCCCAAGACCGATCGGCAGCAGGACCTGCAGGGCGATCGCGATCGGGTGGATCCAGCCGAGTGCAACGGCCCCCTGGAGGCTGAACGGGTCGGACCCGAGGAGACGCAGGAACTGCTTGGGGATGATGTCCGCGTCCAGCAGGGCCGCCATCTGCCGTCCGAAGGTGGCGAACACGACCGGCATCAGGAATGCCCAGGCGAGGAGGGCGAGGCTCACGATGGCCACGCGCGCTCGCTGGGCCCGCCAGGACCGCCGCAGGAGCGGGAGGCTGAGGATCGTCCTCACCGCCCGCTCCCCTGCCCTGCCGCCGCCTCCTCGGCCTCCTCACCGTGGTAGAGCTCCAGGAACGCGTCCTCGAGACGCGCCGCCTCGATCGTGAGGTCGAGCACCTCGGCACCCGCGATCGCCGCGAGGAACGGCCGCGGGTCGCCTTCGAGCGTGCAGTCCAGCCGGCCCTCGGCCAGCACCACGTCGGTCACCCCTTGCACACCCTCGAGCGAGGGGGGGCCGCCTCCAAGTCGCATGGACACCTGCCGCCGCTGGCGCGCGAGAAGGCCGGCGACGTCGTCGACCTCGATCAGCCGTCCGGCCCGCACGATCGCCACCCGGTCGCACACCCGCTCCACCTCGGACAGGACGTGCGACGAGAAGAACACGGTCCGCCCGGCCGCTCGGAGCTCGTCGAGGATGTCGTAGAACGCCCGCTGCATGAGCGGGTCGAGCCCTTCGGACGGCTCGTCGAGGATCGCCAGCTGCGGGTCGTGCTGGAGCGCCTGCACGATGCCGACCTTCTGGCGCATGCCGCGGGAGTAGTCCCGGATCGGCCGGCGAAGGGTCCGGTCCGTCAGCTCGAGGGCCTCACAGAGCGCGGCCCGGCGTACGGGCGCACGCCCTGACAGCGCGGCGAGGTCGTCGAGGTGGCGGACCCCGGTGAGGTTGTCGTCCAGGGCGATTCCGCCCGGCAGGTAGCCGACCTGACCCCTGATGGCCACCGACGCCTTCCCGATGTCGAGCCCGAGCACCGTGGCCGAGCCCGCCGTCGGATGGATGTGGCCGAGCAGCAGGCGGATGAACGTGCTCTTGCCGGCGCCGTTGGGCCCGAGGAAGCCGAAGATCTCGCCCTCTCGCACGTCGAGCGTGAGGTCGTCGAGGGCGCGGACCGGGCCGTAGTGCTTGGTGAGCCCGCGGGCGGCGATGGCGGACATCCCTCAGCCGCCGATCCCGAGGAGCCTGGCCACTGCCCCGAACATCCGGACGGCGAGGAGCAGGCCGAGCCAGCCTAGGCCGACGAGGACCGCCAGCAGGCCCAGCACGAAGGCCCAGTGGCCACCCGTGTCCTCGCCCGGATCGAGCGCGTAGCGATGGAACAGCTCGAGGTTCTTGCGATTGCCCTTGAACCCGAAGTCGAGGATGGTGCCCAGCAACGGGATCAGGCCGATGACGAAGTCGACGAAGGTGTTCAGGATCATCCGGACCAGGACGATGCCCGGCACCCGGAACCGGGACGCCTCGAGAACGATCCAGGCGCCGATCACCGCGGCCACGAGGTCGCCGACGACCGGGATCAGCCCGATGATGGGATCGAGGCCGACGCGGGCGTTCGTGCCGGGGACGACCACGAGGTCGTCGAGGACGCGGGCGACCCAGGCGATCCGGCGCTCCGCGGCGAGGACAGCGGCGCTCCTGGCGGCCGTGCGCGGGTCCGGACCGGCTGTCCGGCCGCGGTCGCTGGCTCCGGTGCTCGATGAGTGCATGGGCTCATGATCGCGCGAGTCGCGCGGACGTGCCGCTTGGCGGTAGATTCCGGGGCGATGCTGTACCGCGCCGACCCCTGGCTCCACGTGATCGCCGGCTGCATGTCGTCGGGCAAGACCGACGAGCTGCTGCGTCTCCTGCGCCGCGCCGAGATCGCGAAGCGGCGGATCCTGCTCGTGCGTCCCGACATCGACGACCGGACACCCGGCGAGTACGCCGAGAGCCGCAGCAAGGCACGGTGGCCGTCGGTGCTGGTCCCCAAGAGCGAGCCCGTGGGCATGCTGTCCCTGGCCCGCGAGCGGGACGTGGATCTCGTCGGCATCGAGGAGGCGCAGTTCTTCGACGCGTCGCTGTCCAGCGTGGCGGACACCCTCCGGCGGAGTGGGCGCCACGTCATCGCGAGCGGTCTCAACACGGACTTTGCCGGGCGCCCGTTCGGCGCGATGCCGATCCTGCTCGCGCTCGCGGACCAGATCACGATGCTCACGGCGATCTGCGTGGTCTGCGGCGAGACGGCCACGCGCACCCAGCGCCTCGTCGGCGGGCGACCCGCCGCGATCGACGACCCGTTGATCGTGATCGGCGGGTTCGACGGGCCGGCCGTCGAGACGTACGAGGCGCGGTGCCTGCGCCACCACGAGATCGCACCGGCGCACACCGCGCGCGGCGTGGTCGCCGAGGAGTCGTCGCTCGCCTGAGGCCCGACGGCCCCGTCGATGGCCTGGGGCCCGGTGTCCTCGGCTGACTCGCCGGGCACCCTCAGCTGACTCAGGTCGGGGTCACCAGCGGCCTCCTCGTGCGGGCAATTGGCAGGTACCTCGATGTTGCTGCCCGTCCCGTGCAGGGAGATCGTGCTGGTGACTCCGTGGTGGATCAGGGCCGCTGGGGCCGCGCTCGCGGATCAGGCAGCGCAACCACATTGACGACGCTCGGGTCGCCACCGACGTCCCGCGGCACTGAACGGCGTTGGGGCAGAAGGATGGCATCGAAGAGATCGCCTGCGACGATCCGGCGCGCCCGTGACGATCCGGCGCGGCCCGGGCGTCCTGCTCGTCGGGGTCGCCGTCGCGACCGGCTGTCCACATTCGGACGACTCGACACACGAATCGTGGACAACTTACCGCGCCGACCCACGAATCTCGTGGATAACCCCGTTGTCGGCCCTGGGCCGCGGCCCGTACATTCCGTCTTGCCCGAAGGGGCCGCTAGCACCGACACCGGACCGGGGAGCAATCGCCGGGCCGGGTCACCGGACCCGCCGCCATGGACGGCCGCAAGGCTGACCGAGGTGGCCAGGGACTGGAGCCGCGGCGACAGGACCGAGCTTGCTTGGTCGTGTGGCAGGCGAGTTGGTGCGGTACGGTTCCTTCGGGCGCTTTCGTGTGCGCCGCACCGCTGCCCGGAGCCATGGCCAAGCTCTCGTCCGGACTCCTGCTCTACCGCCTCATCGGGAATGAGATCCAGGTGCTGATCGCGCATCCTGGCGGGCCGATCTGGTCCCGTCGTGATCTTGGTGCGTGGTCCCTGCCCAAGGGCGCGATCGACGCCGGCGAGGAGCCACTCGAAGCCGCACGACGCGAGTTCCTCGAGGAGACCGGGCACCACCCACCGGATGGCGAGACGCTGGACCTCGGCGTGGTCCGCATGCGGTCGGGCAAGGTGGTGCACGGGTTTGGGCTGGAGGGCGACCTCGACCCGTCCCAGCTGCGCAGCATGCGCGTCGACGTGGAGTGGCCTCCGAAGACCGGCCGCATGATCAGTGTCCCGGAGATCGACCGGGTGCTCTGGGCCAACGCCGCCGAGGCCCGCCGCCGGCTCAACCCCGCCCAGGCCTCGTTCGTGGACCGCCTCCTCGAGGCGCTTGGGAGGACCTAGACGGGCATGCGGATCGACCTCAACGCCGACGTCGGCGAGTCGCTCGGCCCGTGGCCGATGGGCGAGGATGCGGCGCTCATCCCGCTCGTCTCGTCCGTGAATGTCGCGGCCGGCTTCCATGCCGGCGATCCGCTCGCCCTCGAACGGACCGTCGGGCTTGCGGTCCGCCACGGGGTCGCCGTCGGCGCCCACCCGGGCTATCCGGACCTCGCCGGGTTCGGACGCCGCGAGATGGGCCTGTCACCCGACGGAGATCGAGGCGTCCGTGCTCTACCAGGTGGGCGCCGTCGCGGCGTTCGCCCGCGCCGCGGGCACGGAGCTGCGCCACGTGAAGGCCCACGGCGCGCTCTACAACCGGGCCGCGGGCGATCGCGGCGGCGGCGGCGGCGATCGCGCGGGCCGTGCGCCGGTTCTCCGCCCGCCTCGTCCTCGTGGGGCTGGCCGGATCGGCGCTGGTCGCAGCCGGACGGGATGCAGGTCTCGCGGTCGTCGAGGAGGCGTTCGCGGACCGGACCTACGAGCCGGACGGCTCGCTGCGGTCGCGGCGGCTCGAAGGCGCGGTCCTCGACGAACCCGGCGCGGCGGCGGCGCAGGCGCTCGCGATCGTCCGCGGCGGCGTCACGCTGGCCGACGGGTCCATCGCTCGCCGTCCGGGCCGACACGATCTGCATCCACGGCGACCTGCCGGGCGCTGCCGCCCGCGCGCTGGCCGTCCGCGAGGCGCTCGCTGCCGCCGGCGTGGAGATCCGTGCCCCCGGCTGATGGCGAGCGCCGGGATCCCGGCCCTCGAGCCGGTCGTGCTCCCCTTCGGCGACGACGCGCTCCTGGTGGATCTGCGGGAGCGCGGCGACGATCCGGTCGGCGCGTCGGGCGCGCGCGCTCGCCGGCGCCATCGTCGCGCTGGCGGCATCGGGCGACCCGGCGCTGGCAGGCGTGCCGGCATGCCGGTCGCCGCCGCCTCGAGCGTCCTCGTCCCGTTCGCCGCTCGAGCGCCTTGACCGGCACCTCGCCACCATCAGCTCGACCCTGCGGGAGCTTGCCGGCGCCATCCCGACGACCCGCCGCCGCCACCCGACGCCCGAGAGCACGTCCTCCGCGTGCGCTACGGCGGGCGACGACGGCGACCGGATCTCGAGCGTGTCGCAGCCGACGCCGGGCATGACACCCGATGCCGTCGTGGGCCTCCACGGCTCGGTCGTCGTACGAGGTGCTGTTCCTCGGTTTCGCGCCCGGCTTCGGCTACCTGGGCGAGCTCCCGGGGCGCGCTGCGCCTCCCCCGCCTGGCGACGCCGCGCGTCCGCGTGCCCGGCCGGGATCGGTGGCGATCGCCGGCCCGCTGACCGCCGTCTACCCGCAGGCGGGCCCCGGTGGCTGGCGGCTGCTGGGCCGCACGGACGCCCGGCTGTTCGACCCGCTCCGGCGCCGAGCCCGCGCTCCTCCGGCCGGGCGACCGCGTGCGCTTCGTGCCCGCATGAGCCGCACGGCGACCTGGTCGAGATCCTCGACCCGGGCCTGCTCGCGACCGATCCAGGACCTCGGGCGCCCTGGCCTCGGGGCGCTCGGGATCGCCGCGGCCGGTGCTGCGGACCGCTCGCGCTGCGCGATCGCCAACGAGCTGCTCGGCAACGATGCCGGGCGCCGCGGCGGTCGAGATCACGGGCGGGCCCGCTGCGCCTGCGGGCGCTGCGGTCCGTGCACGGTGGCGGTCGCGGGCGGAAGGGCCGGTCCCCGGGCCACCACGACCCGGCCGGCCGGGCGGTCGGACGGGCGACGCACGCGCCATCAGCCTCGACGCCGGCACGGTGATCGAGGTGGTCGCCACGCCGGGCCTGCGGGCCTGTCTCGCGCTCCCGGGCGGCATCGACGTGCCGCTGGTTCTCGGGTCCCGCGCGACCGACGTGGCGGCCGGGTTCGGTGGCCTCGACGGACGCCCGCTGCGGGCGGGCGACCGACTCGCGGTGGACGATCGACACTCCGACGACGTCGCCCGACTCGTGGCACGCTGGCCGACCCCCCTGCCCGACCGGCTCGGCCCGATCCACGTCGTGGCCGGCCCGCATGCCGATGCCCTGGGTCCAGCCGCGTGTGATGCCCTCGCCCGCACGACCTGGAGCGTGGGCACGACGAGCGACCGGATGGGCCTCCGGCTCGACGGCGACCCGCTGACGGCCACGTGCCGGCGGACGCTCGGCGGAGCTGCCGTCGCTGGGCGTCATGCCGGGCGTCATCCAGGTGCCACCCGACGGGCGGCCGATCGTCCTCCTGCCCGACGCGCAGCCCACCGGCGGCTACCCGGTGATCGGCGTCGTGGCCGCCGCCGACCGTCCCGTCCTGGGCCAGCTCCGTCCGGGCGACCCCGTCCGGTTCACGTGGGTCGACCAGGCTGCGCGCGGCCGCCCTCCGCCACGCCGCTGCCGCCGGGACGCAGATGCGCGGGCCCACCTGCGCGAGGGCGCCGCCTGGGACGACCTGTGGCGCAGACGCCGGGGGCTGAACCACTCGCAGCAGCCGCCCGGAGGGTCATCCCGAGCCGATCGCCCGGCGCGAGCCGCCGCCGCGAGGCAGCGGCCCGGCTCCAACCAGCACGTTCGCGCAAAGCACCGCACACTCTGCGCGATGACCTACGACGACCTCTCCCAGGCGGCGCACGACCCGTCGCGCGGTGGCCGGCGGCCGACCCGGCGCGGCATCGGCGTCGCGGCGACCATGGGCCTGCTCCTGTTCGCGGCGATGGCCCTGCTCGGCCTCACCGGGGCCGTCTTCGCGGTCACCACCTACACGGCTGATGAGCCAGGGCCTGCCGGAGCCCGCGAAGCTCGAGACAGATCGAGCTGCCGGAGCAGTCCGTCGTGTACGACCGCACCGGAACCGTGGAGCTGGCCCGCTTCGGCGAGTTCAACCGCAAGGTCGTCACGTTCGACCAGATCCCGCCCGTGCTCCTCGATGCCACCACGGCCATCGAGGACCGCACGTTCTGGGACAACGCCGGCGTCGACCCCGTCGCCATCGCCGCAGCCGGGCTGGACGCCATCCGGGGCCGCCCGCGCGGCGCCTCCACGATCACCCAGCAGCTGGTCCGCCAGCGCCTGCTCACGGACGACGGCGTCGCCCAGACCGAGCTCACCGCGAGCCGCAAGGTCAAGGAGATCATCCAGTCGATCCGCGTCACCCAGGCCTTCCCGGGCGAGGAGGGCAAGCAGCGGATCATCGCGGCGTACCTCAACCAGAACTACTACGGCAACGAGTCGTACGGTGTCGCCGCGGCGGCCCAGTCCTACTTCGGCATCGGGCTGGAGGACCTCACCCTCGCCCAGGCCGCGATCCTGGCGGCGCTGCCGAAGGCACCCTCGACCTACGACCTCGTGCAGAACGCGATCGTCGAGTGCATCGACCCGACCGCCGACGAGGAGACCTGCGAGACGCAGCTGGTCGTGCCGGCGGACACCACGATCGTGAAGCGCCGCAACCTGGTGCTGGCGGGCATGGCGGACGGCAACACGCCGCTCACCGGCGACACCTTCACGCAGGCCGACTTCGATGCCGCCATGGCCGAGAAGGTCATCCTCGCACCGCAGCGCAGCAGCCCGTGGAAGCTGCCGCAATTCGTGTGGCAGGTGCGGCGCGAGCTGTCCACCCGGCTGTGCGGCGAGGAGGTCGAGACCTGCACGATCCTCGAGCGCGGCGGCCTCACGATCACGAGCACCATCGACCTTCGCCTGCAGGCCCTCGCGGAGAAGTGGGTCAAGGCGGCGGCGATCGTCCCCCACGCGAAGAACCCCGAGGCGGCCGCCAAGGCGCTCGGGCTCAAGTACCAGGCCTGGATGCGGAACCTCGAGGACAAGAAGCTCCGCAACGGCGCCCTGATCTCGATGGACTACGTGACCGGTGAGGTGCTCGCCTACCAGGGCTCGGCCGATCCGACCGCCACCAGGGCGACCAAGCGCTTCCAGCCCCGCTTCGACGTCCTCGCCGACGGCTGGCGCCAGCCCGGCTCGGCCTTCAAGCCGATCGTCTACGCGGCCGGCATCGATGACAAGACCATCACCGCGGCCACGATGTTCATGGATGTCGTCACCAACTTCGGCGGCGGCTACACCCCCACCGACGCTGACAACCTCGAGCGCGGCCCGGTCCGCGTCCGCGACGCCCTGCGCTTCTCGCTCAACATCCCGGCCGTCAAGGCGACCGAGGTGATCGGCAACGACACGATCGAGTCCACCGCCGAGGAGATGGGCATCCGCTTCCAGGGCGGCGAGACCGACGCCGGCCTCACCATGGGCCTGGGCGTCGAGGAGGTTCTCCCCAAGGACCTCGTCCGGGCGTACGGCGCGATGGCCAACAAGGGAATGCTCGTGCCGCAGACGGTCATCCTCAAGGTCGAGGACAACGACGGTGCCGTCCTGATCGACAGGACCACCAACCCCGACAAGGGCACGCGCGCGCTCGACAACGAGACCGCGGCGATCGTCACGGACATCCTGGCCGGCAACACCGATCCCGACGAGAACCCGTACTGGGGCAAGTTCCGGATCATGTCCGGCGGGGAGCGCCGCCCGGCCACCCTCAAGACCGGGCACCAACAACGACGCCCAGGACCTCAACGCCTACGGCTACATCGCCGCACCCACCGAGAAGGGGCGCGCGAACGGCGAGTACGCCCTGGTCGTGGGAGCCTGGAACGGCAACTCCGACAACTCGCCGATGAGCTCCGCCGCCGACCCGCTGTTCTCCATCGACGTCACCACCTACGTCTGGGCAGGGTTCCTCAAGGACGCGACCAAGGGCTGGGCGATCAACGACTTCAAGCTGCCCGACTCGCTGGTCGAGCGTGCCGTCGACCCGTGGACGGGCCTCGCCGCGGCCGGTGCCAAGCGCGTCGGCGAGTACTTCCGTCCGGGGACCGAGCCCGCCGAGAACCTGCCCGCCGAGGAGCGCTGCGGGACCGCGGTGCTCCAGACAGCCGGGTTCGAGGATGAGCACCCGGCGTGGATGATCGCGAACGAGGGCTGGATGAAGCGCGCCGCGAAGGGTCCCGGGGTCGCGGCGGCCCGGCAGGGCACGGCGACCTCGTACTTCTACAACTTCGCGTTCAATCCCTACGGGAAGTCATGGGGCCCGCTGATGGGCAAGGGCGCCGGGTGCGCCCTGCCGTCCGAGAGCCCGTCCATCGACCCGTGCGCCTCGGTCGATCCACTGGCCTCGGTCGATCCGTCGGCGTCGCCGATCGTGTGCCCGTCGCCATCGGCATCGCCATCCGACACGCCGAGCCTGGAGCCGACGCCCGAACCCACGCCCGAGCCGAGCCTGGAGCCGACGCCGAACCCACGCCCGAGCCGACACCGGCGCCCACGCCCGAGCCGACACCGGCGCCCACGCCCGAGCCGACGCCGGCGCCCACGCCCGAGCCGACACCGGCGCCCACGCCCGAGCCGACACCCGCCCCCTGACGATCGGGCCGCCGCCTCAGGGTCGCGCCGCAGCCTCGGCACGCAGCATGGGCACGACGTCCTCCGCGATCCTGCGAAGGCGTTCGACGGGCACGCCCGCAGGGACGACTGAGATGTCGGTGAAGCCCATGGCCAGGTGGCGTCTGGCGAAGTCCGCGTAGGCGGCCTCGCTGGCAGCGGCATCCGGCAGGCCCCACATCGAGCGGCGCACGGTGGCGGGATCACGGCCTTCGTCGAGGCAGGCGGCCTCGAACATGGCGACGCGCTCGGCCAGTGTCGTCGTCACGCCATCGGTCGCGGCCCCCGGCAGCTCGGGGAACGTGTCCCACTGGTCCGCGTAGCGCGCGGCCAGCCGGATCATCCGTGGGCGGTGGGCCGCGATCAGCAGGGGGATCCGCGGGCGCTGGACGGGGCGGGGCTCGAACACCGCGTCGTCGGTCCGGTACCACGCACCGTCGAAGGTCAGACCGCGGCTCCTCCTGGAGGCGCACGATCAGCTCGACGGCCTCCTCGAGGCGCGAGACGCGCTCGCCCGCTGCCGGGAGGTCGAAGCCGTACCGGCGGTGCTCGGCCTCCTGCCAGCCCGTGCCGATGCCCAGGACCAGGCGGCCGCCGCTCACATGGTCCACCGTGACGGCCTCCTTCGCGAGCAGCGACGGGTGCCGGAAGGTGTTGCTGGTGACAAGGACACCCAGGCGGATCCGCCGGGTTGACGCGGCGAGCGCGGCGAGCAGCGTCCACGCCTCGAGGCACGGGTGCTCGGGCGGACCGTCCGTGTCGAGGAGGTGGTCGACCAGCCAGGCATGGTCGAAGCCGAGCTCGTCCGCCATGACGAACTCGTCGAGGATCTGCGACCACGGCTTGTTCGCCTGGCTCATGAACAGACCGAAGCGGGGCTCGAGCGGCATCGTTGGCTCCCTGGGTGCGGCGCGGCACGGCGGCGGACCCGGTGATCGTAGCGCCGGCCAGGTCGGCGGCCGGAACGCCTGCGTGTCATCCAACTGTCATGATGCCCCGTCACCATCGGCCTCCGCCGCACCCGGGGAGGCAACCCCCACGTCCGCCGGGCCTCGTCGCGCGAAGGGACCAGTACCATGAGCGACTCCGCCGCCCCGCCCAGCCCCCTGACCACGCCGCCCCCCGACGCCCCCCCGCAGGCGCCCGCTGGCCCGCAGGCGCCCGCTGGCCCGCAGGCGCCCGCCAGCCGCCCCCTCCCGACCCGGGGCCAGGCCGCGCTCGCCGGCGTGGTGGCCGCGGGAACCTCGCTGGCGATCGGCGAGCTCGTGGCCGCGTTCCTCCCCGGCGCCCCGAGCCCCCTTGCCGCCGTCGGCTCCGTCGTCATCGACGCCGCGCCGCCCGGCACGAAGGAGGTCGTCGTCTCCCTGTTCGGCACGGCCGACAAGCCGGCGCTCGCGGTCGCGATCAGCGTCGTCGTGCTTATCGCCGGCGCCGCCATCGGCCTGATCGCGCGAAGGAGCACGCCCGGCGCGGCGCTGGCGGTCTTCGCACTCGCGTCAGTCGGCGCACTGGCGGCGCTCCAGGATCCCACCGCGACGCTCACGACCGTGGTGCTGTCCGCGGCCCTCCAGGCCGGCATCGGCTTCCAGGTCCTGGTCGTCCTCCTCGGCTGGGCCGCCCCTGCCACGGGTACCACCCCGGCGTCCCGTCGCCGGTTCCTGACGGGCGCCGGCGCTCTCGGACTGGCCGCCGTCACGGGAGCCCTGATCGGCCGCTTCTCGACCGAGGGGCGCGCGGAGCAGGCCGGGTCGGCCGCCGTGAGCATTCCCGAATCCGTGGACCCGGCGCCGACGATCACACCGGACGCGAGCTTCGACCTCGTCGGGATCACGCCGGTCGTGACCCCGAACGACAGCTTCTATCGCATCGACACCGCCCTCGTGACGCCGGCCGTGAACCTCGACACGTGGCGGCTGCGGGTGCGCGGCCTCGTCGAGAAGGAGCTGGTCCTGACCTTCGACGACCTTGTCGCCCTCCCGCTCATCGATCGGTACGTCACGATCGCCTGCGTGAGCAACGAGGTGGGCGGCAACCTCATCGGCAATGCCAAGTGGACGGGCGTGCCCCTGGCGGACGTCCTGGACATGGCCGGCGTCAAGCCAGAGGCCACCCAGGTCGTGCCGAGGTCCGTTGACGGCTGGGCGGCCGGCTTCCCGACCTCCTGGGTGACGGCTCCCGAGCGCCCTCGCGACGCGCTCATCGCCGTGAAGATGAACGACGTGCCACTCCCGGCGGCGCATGGCTTCCCGGCCCGCCTCATCGTGCCGGGCCTGTACGGCTACGTGTCCGCCACCAAGTGGCTGTCCGAGATCGAGCTCACCACGTGGGACGCGTTCGACTCCTACTGGGTCCCGCGTGGCTGGGCCAAGGAGGCACCGGTCCTCACCCAGTCCCGGATCGACACGCCGCGCAACGGCTCCTCCCTCCGCGCCGGAACCATCCCGATGGGCGGCGTCGCCTGGGCGATGGACCGCGGGATCTCCAAGGTCGAGGTCCAGGTCGACGACGGACCCTGGCAGGAGGCGCCGCTAGCGGAGGCCATCGGCCCGCAGACGTGGGTGCAGTGGCGGTTCGACGCGCCGCTGGACCCGGGTGCGCACAACCTGTACGTCCGCGCCACCGACGAGACCGGAACGGTCCAGGAGGAGCGCCGGACACCGCCGGACCCCGACGGCGCACGTGGCTACCACGGCATCCTGGTCCAGGTCTCGTGACCGGGCACGTGCCGGTCGTGGCAGGCGCGGCGGTCGTCACCCGCCGTGCGGTACCCTCGACTACCTGATGCCTCGACGCCGCTTCTCCTTCGACATCCCCGACCGGTTCATCACCGGCACCGTCGGCCAGCCCGGCAACCGCGTCTTCTTCCTCCAGGCGAGCTCCGCCGGCCGGATCGCGTCGGTCGCGCTCGAGAAGGTGCAGGTTGCGGCCCTCGCCGACCGTCTCGGCGACATGCTCGACGAGCTGGTGCGGCGCGGGACCCAGGGAGCCGAGGAGGTGCCCGGCGCCGTCGGCGACACGGGGGCGCTCGACGAGCCGGTCATCGAGGCGTTCCGGGTGGGCACCCTCTCGCTGTCCTGGGACATCGGGGACGAGCTGATCATCATCGAGGCGCGCGCGTTCGACCCGGACGACGACGAGCCCGAGATGGACGCGGACCCCGCGGACATCGACGACTTCGATGACGACGAGGGGCCGGACATCCTGCGGGTGCGCATCACCCCGGCGTACGCGCGCGAGTTCATCGCCCGCTCGCTCCGGGTGGTCGCCGCGGGAAGGCCGCCATGCCCGCTGTGCGGCCAGCCGCTGGATCCCCAGGGGCACCTCTGCCCGCGGCGCAACGGCCACCTCCTCAACTAGGCCGGGGCCGCGTCCCATGGCCGAACGCGACGACGCCGAGGATGAAGGTCCCGAGGACGAGGGTCCCGAGGATGGGGCCACCTCGATCGCCGATCTCGGGCTGCCAATGCCCGTGCTCCCCGAGGACCAGGCGCTGGAGCTCCTGCGCGACGGCGAGCTCGAGATCGTCGGACGGTTGTGGGCGTCCACGAACAACGCGATGCTCGCGACGGTCCGCCTGGGCGATACCACGGCCGCCTGCATCCACAAGCCGGTCGCCGGGGAGCGGCCGCTGGTCGACTTCCCCGACGGGACGCTCGCCCGCCGCGAGGTCGCCGCGTTCGCGGTGTCGCGCCACGCCGGCTACGGGATCGTGCCACCCACGATCCTGCGTGACGGTCCGTGGGGCGAAGGGATGCTCCAGCTCTGGATCGCCGCCGACGAGGCCGTCGATCCGGTGGCGATGGTCGTCGAGGCAGACCCGCGCCTGCGCTCGATCGCGGTCTTCGACGCCGCGGTGAACAACACGGACCGCAAGGCCGGCCACCTGGTCGTGGTGCCGGGCGGCCACATCTACGGTGTGGACCACGGCGTCACCTTCTCCCCCGTCCCCAAGCTGCGGACGGTCCTGTGGGCCTGGCGCGGCGAGTCGTTCACCGAGGAGGAGACCGCGCGCCTGCGCCTGCTCCGGGCGGGTCTCGACGGGGCGCTGGGCGAGGAGCTGCGGGACCTCCTCGACCCCATCGAGCTGACGGCCACCAGACGGCGCGTGGACCGGCTCCTGGCAGAGGGCACCTTCCCCCACCCCGACCCCCGGCGGCCGCCGATGCCCTGGCCCCCGGTCTGACGCCCACGTCCCCGGCGATCCGCGCGGATGACCGCACGAACGCTCCCCCGTTGGGGCACGATGGGCGCATGCGGCGCTGGAACGGCTGGGGCGACGAGGCAGAGACGGCTCACCTGGGCGACGGGGCACGCGGCGTTCCTCGCGAGGCGGGCTCGGGGCCCGGCGCCGCGCCGCGGGACGCGACGCTGGCGGAGGTCGTGGCGGCCGTGCCGCCTCGCGCCTGGGCGGCCATCCCGTCGGCGAGCCTTCGGGCACCCGCCTCGACCTGGACCCCGAGATCCGCGTCCGCCACGCGCGCGGCCAGTCCTTCCCGGACCTGATCGCGCTGCGCTCCGGACGGCTCGACGCCGTCCCGGACGCCGTCGCGCGCCCGACGACCGCGAAGACGTCCGACGCCGTCATCGACCTCGCGCGCGAGCGCGGCGCCCGCCTCATCCCGTACGGCGGCGGCACCAGCGTCGTCGGCGGCGTGAGCGTCCGCCCGTCGGCCGACCCGGTGATCACCGTCGACCTCGAGCGGCCTGGCGGGCGTCTCGCGCCCTCGACGAGCGGAGCGGGCTGGTCACGTCGGCGCCGGGACCACGGGCCCGGCCCTCGCGGCCCACCTCGGCGCCGCGGCCTGACCGTCGGCCACGAGCCCCAGTCCTGCGAGCTCGCCACGGTCGGCGGCTGGGTGGCGGCCCGGGGGTCCGGCCTGCGCAGCTTCGGCTCCGGGCGGATCGAGCAGCTGTACGCCGGCGGCACGCTCGAGGCGCCGGCCGGGACGCTGGACATGCCGCCGTTCCCGGCCTCGGCCGCCGGCCCGGACCTGCGCCAGCTCGTGCTCGGATCCGAGGGCCGGCTCGGCTTCCTGACCGACGTCATCCTGCGCACGAGCGCCGCTGCCCGAGGTGGACCGGCTGGAGGCGTGGGCGCTGCCCGGCTGGGACGCCGGCCGTGGAGTGCGTCCGCGCGATCGCCCAGGCGCGGATCCCGCTCGGCGTCCTGCGCCTCTCGACCCCGGTCGAGACCGCCACGCTCCTTGCCTTCGCCGACAGGCCGGCGCAGATCCGCGGCGCTGCGCGCGCTACCTCCGGCTCCGGCGCCAGCCGCGGCGACTGGGCGCTGCTGCTGATCGGCGTGGCCGGCCGCAAGCGCATCGCGAAGGCGGCCCGCGACGAGGCCGCGCGCGATCATCCGCGCCCACGGCGGCACCGGCGTCCCGGCGCCTCGCGCGCGACCTGGTCGCAGGACCCGCTTCCGCTCGCCGTACCTGCGGAACGCGCTGTGGACGCTCGGCTACGCGCTCGGACACGCTCGAGACCGCGACCGACTGGGCGCACGTGCCGGCGCTCCTGGCCCGGCTCGAGGCGGCCGTCCGGCACGCCCTCGCGACCACCGGGCGAGCGGGTCCACGTGTTCACGCACCTCTCGCACCTGTACCCGTCCGGCTCGAGCCTCTACCTGACCTACATCTTCCGGCTCGCCGCCGACCCGGACGAGACGCTGGAGCGCTGGCGGGCGCATCAAGCCGGCGGCCTCGACGGTCGATCGCGGCGGAGGGCGCGACGATCACCCACCACCACGGCGTCGGGCGCGGACCACGCGCCGTACCTCGCCGCCGAGAAGGGCCCGCTCGGCATGGCGGCGCTCGAGGGCGTCGTCCGCACCTTCGACCCGGACGGGATCATGAACCCGGGCGTGCTGCTCTCGGACCGGCACGGTGACGCGGCGAGCGCGCGATGACCGCGCGGACCGGATCCTCGCGATCGACGTCGGGACGCAGAGCGTCCGGGCGATGGTCTTCGATCCGGCCGGGCAACCTCCTCGCCCGCACCAAGGTCCCGATCGAGCCGTACGTCCCGGGCCCGCCCGGCTGGTGCGAGCAGGACCCGGAGCTCTACTGGCGGGCCGATCGGCGAGGCGTGCCGCCGGCTGTGGGCCGCAGCCCGAGGGCCGCCGGGACGCGCTCGCCGGCGTCGCGCTCACGACCCAGCGCGGCACCGTCGTCGTCACCGACGAGGCACGGTGAGCCGCTCCGACCGCGCGATCGTCTGGCTGGACCGCTGCCGCGCCGAGGGCCTGCCCCGGCTCGGCGGCAAGTGGGGCCTCGCGTTCAAGGCGCTCGGCGTCACGCGAGACCGTCGCCACGTTCCCGGCCGAGGCCGAGGCCAACGTCCTCCGCCGCGCGACGAGCCGGAGACCTGGGCGCGGATCCGGCACTACCTGTTCCTGTCCGGGCTTCCTCGTCCACCGGCTGACCGGCCGCGTTCGTGGACTCGGTCGCGGCGCAGGTGGGCTACGTCCCGTTCGACTACAAGGCGCTGGCGTGGGCGAAGCCGCGGCGACTGGAAGTGGCAGGCCGCTCCCGATCGAGCGCGGCTGGCTGCCGGAGCTGGTGCCGCCGGGCGGCGGCTCGGGGCGATCACCGCCGCGGCCGCCGAGGTCACCGGGATCCCCGCGGGCCTGCCGCTCATCGCCGCCGCCGGCGACAAGGCCTGCGAGGTCCTCGGCTCGGGCGCGCTCGACCCGCACGTCGGCGCGATCTCGCTGGGCACGACGGCCACGTTCAACACGACCCACCGCCGCTACGTCGAGGTCATCCCGCTCGTGCCGCCCTACCCCGCCGCGGTCCCCGGCGCGTACAGCCTCGAGGTCCAGGTCTACCGCGGCTACTGGATGATCGAGTGGTTCAAGCGCGAGTTCGGGGCGGCCGAGGTGGCCCGGGCGCGCGAGCTGGGCGTCGACGCGGAGACCCTGTTCGACGAGCTGGTCGCGGCCACGCCGCCGGGCTCGATGGGCCTGATCCTCCAGCCGTACTGGTCGCCCGGCGTCCGGATCCCCGGCCCCGAGGCGAAGGGCGCGGTCATCGGCTGGGGCGACGTCCACACCCGCGCCCACCTGTACCGGGCGATCCTCGAGGGCCTCGCCTACGCGCTGCGCGAGGGCGCGGAGCGGACGGTCGCGGCGCACGAAGGTGCCGGTGACCGAGCTGCGCGTCTCCGGCGGCGGATCCCAGAGCCCGGCGGCGGTCCAGCTGACCGCCGACATCTTCGGGCTGCCGGCGTCGCGCCCGCACACGCACGAGACGTCCGGGCTGGGGGCGGCGATCGACGCGGCCGTCGGGCTCGGGCATCCATCCGTCGTTCGAGGCGGCCGTCGCGGCGATGACCCGGGTCGCCGAGACCCGCGAGCCGGACCCGGCCGAACCACGCGCTCTACGAGGACCTCTACCGCAGCGTCTACCTGCGGATGTACGAGCGCCTCAAGCCGCTCTACGAGGAGATCCGGCGGATCACCGGCTACCCGCCGGAGGCGTGAACCTGCCGCCGGAGGCGTGATCCGGCCACGTGGCGGAATGTTCACCTGACCCGAACGGCACGCTAACCGGGGGTTGTTGACAGAATCCGCCGGGCGAGGATGATTCCGACATCGCCCGATTGCACGCGGCCGCCTGGTCGACGCTCAACACGCGCAACCGCCGCCGCGCCGGGTCCATCAAGTACGCCACTCCGGCCTCCGTATAGATTCCGGCCGTTGGAGTGGCAGGGACCGCCCGTCCCAACCCGACGGACGCCCGGAAAGGAAACCGCACACTCATGTTGTCCCGCGCCACCACGAATGCCGTGGCGCATCGCGCATCCTCGATGCGCCGCATGCGCCGCCGCGTCACCACGACGTCCCGGCTCTACTGCGCCACCAACGGCTGCACCACGCTACCTGGTCGTCGACGACTTCGGCCAGGTCGCCTACTGCGAGATCTGCGGCTACACCCGCAAGCTCGGCTGAGCGCTCGCCCACCACACACGGCTCCGCGGCCGGAGCGTCCCGCCTCTCGCCCGAGCCTCCAGCGGCCGGTCCCTCCGGGGACCGGCCGCTTTGTCGTACCGCGTCCAATCCGTGACGTGGCGAGGCCCGAAGGATTGGGCAGGAGACGATCCTCCTCCGGCGGCCACCCGACCGGACAGCCACCGCACACGCCCACGGAGACTGACCAGATGCGCACCTCTCGCCTCGCCGGACTTGTTGCCGCCGGAGCCCTCGCCCTCGCCGTCGCCCTCCCGGCGGCGGCCGCGGACACCACCATGGTGCGTGTCCTCCACGCCTCGCCGGATGCCCCGGCCGTCGATATCTGGGTCGACGGCGAGAAGACGCTCGAGAACGTGCCCTTCAAGACCCTCAGCAACTACCTGAAGCTCCCGGCCGGCGAGCACCAGATCGTCGTTGTCGTGGCCGGCACCACCGAGCCCGCAGTCATCGACGCGAGCCCGACCTTCGAGGCCGGCAAGAAGTACACGGTTGCAGCGACGGGCTTCGTCGCCGACATCAAGCCCGAGGTCTTCGTCGACAACGGCAAGGCCGTCGACGGTTCTGCGAAGCTCCGCGTCGTCCACCTCTCGCCCGATGCACCTGCCGTCGACGTCGCCGTCAAGGGCCAGGCCCCGGACGATGCCCCGGTCAAGAACCTCGAGTTCCCGACGCCACCGGCTACCTCAAGCTGCCCCCGGCCACCTATGACTTCGAGGTCCGCCTCGCTGGGCACGGAGACCGTTGCGCTTGCGCTCGACGGCGTCGAGCTCGAGAACGGCAAGAACTACTCCGTGTTCGCGGTCGGCAGCGCGTCCGCCGAAGCCCCGGCAGGCCAGGAGCTGACGGTCGTCGTGGGCATCGACGGTGTCCTCGCCCCCGCCACGGACACCATCGGCACCGAGACCGCTCCCGCCGGCAACGGCCTGGCTCTGGTTGCCCTGCTTGTCGCCGGCATCGCCGGCCTCGCAATCTCGTTCCGCGTCGCCACCGCGCGCGCCCGCCGCTAGCCGGTCCTCGCACGGGGGATCGCCCGGCTGCATTCCTCGCCCCACCCGACCGCCCCGGTCCTGAAAGGACCGGGGCGGTTCGACGTCCGCGGCCCGCGCCGCGCGACGGGCTCCCGCCGGGCCACGGCGGCGCGGCATCATCGTCGCCACGACGAGCCCGGCCCGCGTGTAGGCCGGAGAGGAGTGCCACGCGATGTCCCGGACCCTGGACCGCCACCGCCTCGAGCGGCTGATGGCCGACGAGATGGACGCCTTCGAAGCCGCGAACCCGCGCTCCCGCGAGCTGTTCCAGCGGGCGCAGGACTCACTGCTCGACGGCGTCCCGATGAACTGGATGATCAAGTGGGCGGGTGCCTATCCCCTCTTCGTCGAGGAGGCGTGGGGCGCGCGGTTCCGCGACGTGGACGGCCACGAGTACGTGGACTTCTGCCTGGGCGACACGGGCGCCATGGCGGGGCACGGCCCCGAGGCGACCAGGCTCGCGGTCGAGGCCCAGATGCGCCGCGGCATCACCCACATGCTGCCGACCGAGGACGCCATCATCGCCGCGGACGAGCTGCGCCGCCGCTTCGGCGTCCGCTACTGGCAGTTCACGCTCACCGCCACCGACGCCAACCGGTTCGTGATCCGGCTCGCCCGCCACATCACCGGCCGGTCCAAGGTGATCGTCCACAACCACTGCTACCACGGCTCGGTGGACGAGACGTTCGCGGTCATCGGGCCCGACGGCGGCGTCGATCGCGCGGCCCGGCAACATCGGCAAGCCGGTGGCGCTCGCGGAGACGACGCGGGTCGTGGAGATCAACGACCTCGAGGGCCTCGAGCGGGAGCTCGCGCACGGCGACGTCGCGGTCTGCCTCTTCGAGCCGGCGCTCACCAACGTCGGCATCGTGCTCCCCGATCCCGGCTACCACGAGGCCGTCCGGGAGTTGACCCGTCGCTACGGCACGCTGCTCATCAACGACGAGACCCACACGATCTGCGCTGGACCGGGCGGCTACACCGGCGCCCACAACCTCGAGCCCGACATCGTCACCATCGGCAAGACCATCGGCGGCGGGATCCCGTCGGCGGCCTACGGCTTCACCGAGGAGATTGCGGCGCGGGTGTCGGCGTCGATCGAGCGCGAGGACTGCGACGTGGGCGGCATCGGCGGGACCCTGGCCGGCAACGCCCTGTCGATGGCGGCCATCCGCGCGACGCTGACCGAGGTGCTCACCGACGAGGCGTTCGAGCGGATGATCCCGCTGGGCGAGCGGTTCGAGGCGGGCGTGAACGACGTGCTGGCGCGCACGACGTCCCGTGGCACGTGACGCGCCTGGGCTGCCGGGCGGAGTACCACTTCCGTCGCCGGACAGGCCGCGCAACGGGTCCGACCTGCCGACGCGATGGACCCGGAGCTCGAGCGGTTCCTGCACCTGTGGGCGATGAACCGGGGCATCCTCATGACGCCGTTCCACAACATGGCCCTGATGTCGCCCGCGACCACCGAGGCCGACGTCGACAGGCACACCGAGGTGTTCGAGGCGGCGGTCGAGGCGCTGTTCGAGTAGCGGCTGACCAGCCGAGCGGGCGCTCGGCATGCCTGGGTGACATGTGGCCCTCGTGGCCGACGCCGTTGCGTTGCACGCTTTCGTGTTGCGGGAGGCACTGACGCGCGGTTCCCACCTTGGCCGCCATGACCGCGTCGAGCCACTAGCGAAACCGACCCGCGCCGCGTCCCAGGAGGACAGCGATGGCGGGCCACCCCATCTCGTCGGGCGCAAGGTCGCTCGCCCTGCGCGTCACGGTGCTCGTGATGGTGCTGGGCCTGGGAGGCACCGGCGTCGCCTCAGCCAATGAGCGCGATGTCTTTGCCTTCCAGAAGGACTGTGTCGGCGTCGACATGTTCTGCACCATCCACTCAGCGACGGATCCGTTCACGTCCCTCAACGGGATGACGGTCTGGTATGGCGGGCCTGGACAGCCCGGCACGACCGTCAGGGATGGTCGAACGTTCATCAGCTACGGCGTCACGATCGGCCCGAGTGCCGACGTGGTCCTCGCGACGGGTCACTTCCGCTGGCTCGGAACACACGGATCCTGGACCATCCGCGGCGTTGCCGGATCGCTCACCGGAGTCCACGCGGAGGGCGACATGACGTTCGTCGGCTGCGTCGGCGACACCTGCACGTTCGCCCTCACCGGCGCATACCACCGGGCGCACTGAACCTCGTCCACGGCCGAGGGCGCGATCAGGGCACTGGTCGAGGCGTAAGGCTTGCGCTGAGCGGTTGATCCCGTGCGAGGCTGACCTGCAGCCTGTCCACATGGATCGCCACAATGCGGCAAGGAGCTCCGGGTGCCGAGGCCGGCGAGGATCACGCTGTGGGTCAGCTTCCTCCTCGCGGTGGCCGGTTTCGGCAGCTGGCTCATCGGCTGGCCGCCGGTGGTCATGCTCCTCTCGGTCGGCGCGGCGGCGATCGGGCTCTTCGTGCTGATCCCCTACTTCACCTTCCGGGTGCCCAAGCCCGTGGCCTCGGTGGCGCTGCGAATCCCGCTGGCGGACGACGATCCGCTTGCGGTCGTGAGCGGGGCCCTGGCGACGATCGGCTGGGTGGAGACCGCGGACCCCCGGCTGAGGGTTTCGCTGACGGCCCACGGGGGTCACGCGGACAGCGTCGTCGGGTTCGCCCTGGTGGCGGTGTTCGCGGCGATGGTCGAAGCGACGAGCGCGAACGCAATGTCCGTGGTGGCTCCAACCGCGCCCGCCGGATCGCAGGCGAGCCTCCTGTGCCACCCGCCCAAGGCGACGGTCGGCGATGTCCGCACCATCGTCCGGGTCTCGATCTCAGCCGACGCCGCAGGTCCTTGCGTCACCCTCGGCGGCACCTCGCTGGTGCGCGACGAGGCCCACCTGCGCGAGGAGATGGCGCAACTCGGGGACGCCATCGCCCACGCAGGACAGCAGCACTAGGCCTGTCCGTCCGAACCAGGGCGCGGGCGACCGAGACCTCGGGTCGCCGGAGCGTCCGCGTGGCACCCCCAACAATGGGGGAGTTTGGCCACAAGCACGCAGAACTCACGGCCGATGCTGCAGATTTCTGCTGCGAGCCCCTCGTGCCGCAGCGTCGATTCCCCCATGTTTGGGGGATCAGGGCGCCGGGATTCCGTCGTCGAACAGGCCGGGCGGCCGAAGCCACCAACGGCGCTCGTGGATCGGCTCGCCGGCGATCTCCTCCACCAGTGACTCGCCCGGCTCGAACCCGCGCGCCTCGTAGAACGGCTCCGCGAGCCTGTTGCCGATCAGCACGTCGGCGGCGAGGGGTTGCCCCGGATACCGCACCAGGATCGCGGCCAGGAGCGCGCTGCCGAGGCCCCGGCCACGAGCGTCGGGCATGGTGTAGATCGCCACGAGCTGCACGTGGTCGCCCTGGACGACGGTCTCCGCGAAGGCATCAGCGCCGGCGCCAGGCGCGGTGCCAGGCGCGGTGCCAGGCGCGGTGCCAGGGAGCGCGGCGACCAGCACCGCGTGGCGCTCCAGCCGGACCGCGACGCGGTCTGGGGCGTAGGCCTGCGCCAGGAACCGCTCGATGGCGTCGGCGTCGATCAGCTCGCGGTACGTCGCCCGCCAGGCCGCGGTGGCGATCGCGCGGATCGCCTCCACGTCCGAGGGCGGCGGCGGAGCGGACGGTGACCCGGACGATCGGCCGGCGTGGTCACGGCGGGAGTCTAGCCGCCCGGACCCACTGGAGGAGCACGGGATGTGTGCGTGCCACACAGCTGGCACGGCAGACCCGTAGGATCGGTGCGATGCACCTGATCGACGGCAAGCCCGTCTACGCCGCCACGGACCTCGTCGGGTACCTTGCCTGCGATCACCGGCTCGCACTGGAGCGGGCCGCGATGCATGGGCTGGTCGAGCGGCCTGTCCGCAACGACCCGTCGATCGAGCTCGTCGCCAAGCGCGGCATGGAGCACGAGCAGCGCTATCTGGCCGATCTGCGTGCCCTCGGCCTGCGGGTCGTCGAGATCGATAAGGACGGCTCGAGGGTGTCGCCCGGCGAGTCGCCGGCGCGCCGCAGGCCCAGATCACCTGGGACCCGGGCGGGGACCTGCGGGCCGCGCAGGCCGAGACGATCGCGGCGATGGCGTCGGGCGCGGATGTCGTCTACCAGGCGACGTTCTTCGATGGGACGTGGCGCGGCCACGCGGACTTCCTGCTCAAGGTGGCGCACCGCCCGGCGCAGCCCGACTCGGCGTTCGGTCCCTGGCACTACGAGGTCGCGGACACCAAGCTCGCCCGCCACGTCAAGGCGTCGGCGATCCTGCAGATCTGCTCGTACGTGGAGCAGCTGACGGCCATCCAGCGGGTCACGCCGGAGTACCTGCACGTGGTGCTCGGTGGCCGCGTCCGGACCCCAGAGCGGCTGCGCGTTAACGACTTCATGGCCTACTACCGGCGGGTCAAGGCGGACTTCGAGGCGGCGGTCGGCCTGCGGGGCCCGGGCATCCCCGGTCACGGTGTACCCGCCGGTCGGGACGTACCCGGAGCCCGTGGAGCACTGCGACGTCTGCCGCTGGGCGCCGGACTGCCGGGCGAAGCGGCGCCGCGGACGACCATCTCTCGCTCGTTGCGGGCGCCAGCCGCCGGCAGCGGGACGCGCTGGTGGCCCACGCGAGTCACGACCGGCGCGGGCCTCGCCGTCCTGGCCTCCCTGCGGAGCCCGCCGCTCGATGGCATCGAGCGCCGACGCCCTGCGTCGGGATCCGCGAGCAGGCCCGCCTCCAGGTCGAGTCAGCGGTCGCCCGTGCTCCGCTGTATCGAGCTGCTGCCCGCTCGACCGGGACGGTGACGGCCGCCTCGTCCCCGATCGCGGGCTGCTCGGGCCTGCCGGAGCCGATCCCGGAGACCTGTTCCTGGACCTGGAGGGCGATCCGCACGCCCTCGACGACGGCGTGGACTACCTGTTCGGCATCCTGGAGCCGGCCGTGCGCCGAGGACGACGAGCGGCCTGGGCGCCCTTCCCCTCCACCGGGCTTGGACCTGCCGCACGTGCCGAAGTTCCACGAGTTCTGGAGCCTGCGACGCAACGGCAAGGTCACCGCGTCCGCGGAGCGTGCGGCGTTCGAGCAGACCATTGACCTGATCATGGCCCGCCGGGAGGCCGGATCCGGACCTCCACGTCTACCACTACGCGCCCTACGAGCCCACCGCGCTCGGGCGCCTCGCCCAGCGGTACGGCACCCGCGAGGATGAGGTGGACCGCCTGCTGCGCGCCGACGTCCTGGTCGACCTCTACCGCGTCGTGCGCCAGGGCATCCGGGTCGGCGTCGAGAGCTACTCCATCAAGAAGCTCGAGCCGCTGTACGGTCTCGTCCGCGAGATCGAGCTCAAGGACGCCAGACTCGCTCGATCGTCGAGTTCGAGCGGTGGCTGGAGCTCGGAGACCAGGAGGCCATCGACGGACGGCCCCGCCGATCCTCCCGGCAGATCGCGGACTACAACCGCGACGACGTGGTGTCCACGCTGGCCTTGCGCAACTGGCTGGAGCTGCAGCGCGCCGAGCTGCAGCGTGTCACGCCAGAGGAGGCTGCCCCGACCGGCCGCAGATCCCGAGCACGGCTCTGACGAGACCGTCGCCGAGCGCACCGAGACGTCCAGCAGCTCGTGGAGCAGCTGACCCGCGGCGTGCCCGACGACTCCGCCGAGCGGGCGGCGGCACCAGTGGACGCCGCGCGCTGGCTGATGGCGCAGATGCTCGAGTGGCACCGGCGCGAGGACAAGGCGAGCTGGTGGCGCTACTTCGACCTGCTCGACATGACCGACCAGGAGCTGCTTGAGGCCCGCGAGCCGCTGGCCCGCATCGAACCCATCCGCGAGCCCGGAGCTTGCGCCGAAGCGGCAACGGCACCTGGACGTTCCGCTTCCCCGAGCAGGAGCACGGACTCGACGCCGGGCACCGAGGTCTGGGACCCGCTGACGCGCCAAGGACGACCGGCTCGGCCACGGGCAAGGTCGTGCGAGGTCGACGACGCCGCGGGGACCGTCCAGATCTACCGCACGCAGGCAGCAGGCCGCCATGCCGCTGCCGGGCGCGCTCGTGCCCAACGGGATCATTCCAACCGGCAGCCTCGCGACTGAGCCTCCAGCGGACCGGTGCCTGGATCGCGGAGCACGGGGTGGACGCGGATGAGCCGGCGCTTGCGGCCGCGCGGGCGTTGCTCCTGCGCCGGTCCGCCGTCCATGGTCGCCGGTCCCGGCACGAGCCTCCGGCAGGACGGCGAGACCGCGCTGGAGGCGGCGGTCCGCCTGGGCCTGAAGCTGGACGGAGATGTCCTCGCCATCCAGGGTCCGCCGGGATCGGGAAAGACGTACACCGGGGCCCAGATGATCGTCGCCCTGGCCCGGGCCGGCAGGAAGGTCGGCGTCACGGCGAACTGCCACCGTGTCATCGGCAACCTGCTGGACGCGTCGCGACAGGCGGACGCGAAGACCGCGATCGCCGGCGCGCCGCCGGTCCGCATCGGGCAGAAGCCCAAGGACGGCCAGCGGCCCGGCCTCGCGCAGCGCGGTCGCGGTCGCATCCACGCCCGGAGGTCGACGAGAGCCTGCGCCGGCGAGACCTCGATGTGGTCGGCGCGGTGTCGTGGACGTGGGTGATGGAGCCGCCTGGCCGCCTCGGAGCCCGTGCTCGACGTGCTGGTCGTGGACGAGGCCGGCCAGATGAGCCTTGCCAACGTTCTCGCCTGCGCGCCCGTCGGCCCGCTCGCATCGTGCTCCTCGGCGACCCACAGCAGCTCGACCAGCCCACCAGGGGCGCATCCGCCGGGCGCCGAGCGGAGCGCGCTCGGCCACCTGCTCGCCGATCCGGCGGGGCTCGAGCCGGACCGGGCGACCATCGCGCCGCACGAGGGCCTGTTCCTCGACCGGACGTGGCGGCTCCACCCGGAGATCTGCGACTACACGTCGACCGCCTTCTACGAGGGCCGGCTCCACCCGGTCGAGGGACTGGAGAGCCAGGTCGTCACGGGCGGCGCCGCGCTCTGCCGGCGACCGGGCATGCGGCTCGTCGACGGTGGACCACGAGGGCAACGACACGGCGTCCGCCGAGGAGGCGGCGCGCGATCGTGCGAGCTCGTGCGCGAGGTGCTCGGGACGCCGACGCCGACTGGCGCGACATGGAGGGCGAGCAGCGGCTGCTGGTCGCGCCAGGACGTCATCGATCGTGGCGCCGTACAACAACCACGTGGCCGAGATCGAGCGCGCGCTGGCTGCGGCCGGGCTCGCCGGCGTGGCGGTGGGGACGGTGGACAAGTTCCAGGGCCAGGAGCGCCCGGTCAGCATCTACGCGATGGGCACCTCGTCGCCGGAGCTCGCGCCGCGCGGCCTCGAGTTCCTCTACTCGGGCAACCGGCTCAACGTGGCGACGTCACGGGCGCGGGCGGTGGCGGCGGTCGTGTGCTCGCCGTCGCTGCTGCGGGTCGCCTGCCACACGCCCGCGCCAGATGCGGCTCGCCAACGGGCTGTGCCTGGCGGTCGAGGCGGCTGAGCGGACGCACGGTCCAGTCCCCGGAGGGGATATCGTCGGGGGCGTGA
Source organism: uncultured Chloroflexia bacterium (assembly GCA_963697365.1). Taxonomy (GTDB): domain Bacteria; phylum Chloroflexota; class Limnocylindria; order Limnocylindrales; family CSP1-4; genus CAIXZV01. The sequence continues at coordinate 23,974 of CAVONT010000008.1, read as the reverse complement.
CCCGATCCTGCCGCGCTGCGGCCGCTGGACCTGACCCCTGCCGACCTCGCCGCCGGGCGCCGGCGCGCCCGCGCGACCCTCGTGACCGGCGTCGCCCTCGGGCAGCACCGGGCACATCGCCGCGGTCACCGTGGCCACGCTCGTCGCGCAGGACCTGCTCGGCTCGCCGACGTTCGCTGGCGCCCCGGGCGCGACCGTGGTCCTCGGGCGCCGCCGTCGGTGCCGTGCTGCTGTCCGCGCTGATGGCCCAGCGCGGCCGGCGCCCGGGCCTCGCGCTCGGCTACGCGATCGGCGTGGGTGGGGCGCTGCTCGCGACGCTCGCCGTCCTCACGCGCTCGTTCCCGCTGCTGCTGCTGGGCACGCTGTTCATCGGCTTCGGCAACTCGTCCAACCAGCTGTCGCGCTACGCGTCGGCGGACATGGCGCCCGCGCGCCAAGCGTGCGTCCGCCATCGGCCTCGTCGTCTGGGCATCGACCGTCGGCTCGGTCATCGGGCCCCTGGCTCGTGCCGATCGCGGGCGCGATGGCGATGGCGGCGGGCCTGCCGATGCTCGCCGGGCCCGTACCTCGTCCCGGTGCTGTTCGTGGGCACCGCGGCCGTCGCCACGTTCGTGTTCCTGCGCCCGGACCCGTACGAGCTGGCCGACGACGGACTCGTGGTCGCCCGCGAGGACCCGGCGTCTCGCGCGATCCGGTCCGCGAGATCCTGCGCCGGCCCGGCGTCGGCGCGGCGATCGTCGGCCCTCATCGCGGGCCAGTTCGTGATGACGCTGATCATGACGATGACGCCGCTGCACATGACGCAGCACGGCCACGACCTGGGCGCGGTGGGCCTCGTGCTGTCAGGGCACACGCTCGGCATGTTCGCGCTGTCCCCGGTGTCCGGGCGGCTCACCGAGCGGTTCGGCTCGGTGCCGGACGATCCTGGCCGGGTCCGTGGTGCTCGGCGTGTCGGCGGTGATGGCGGCCGTCGCCCCGCCGGACGGCGGCGCTGCTCCTGCTGGTGGCCCTGTTCCTGCTGGGCTACGGCTGGAACCTCGGGTTCGTCGCCGGCTCCACGATGCTCTCCGAGCGCCTCGAGCTCCACGAGCGCACCCGGGTCCAGGGCGTCGCCGACGCGCTCATCTGGTCGTCGGCGGCGGCGGCCAGCCTGGGCTCCGGGCATCGTGATGGCGGTCGCCGGCTACACCGCGCTCGCGATCCTGGCGCATGGGCGCCGTCGTGGTCATGGCCGTGGTCATGCGCCCGGTACCGGCGAGCAGCCGGACGTGACCTCCAGCACGGCGCGGGCGCCAACGCCCGGTCCGAGGTCCTGCGACCTCACCGGAACCGACGGAGCCTGTCAGGCAGACGGTCGGGCCTGCAGCGATCAGCGACCACCTGCAGCGATCAGGCCCCTAGCTCGTCGGCCACCCAGGCGGCGAGCACCCGGGCGCAGGCCTCGACCTCGTCGAGCGGCACGTGCTCGTCCGCCGCGTGCGCGTTCCGGACATCGCCCGGGCCGAAGATGACGCATGGCGTCGCTCCCGGGCCGTTGAACAGGCGCATGTCCGCCCCGTAGGGCACGCCGAGGAAGGCCGGCGCACGCCCGGTCACCGCCGCCGTCATCCGGGCAAGGCCCACCGGAAGCCGGTGGTTGGCCGGGATGCGCGACGAGCCGAACTCGGCGCCGTAGACCTCCACCATCGCGGGGTTGTCCCGGAGGAAGACGTCCGCCGCGCATGCGGCCTCGATGCACGCGCGCAGCTCGGAGGCCGCATCGGCCGGATCCTGGCCAAGCCGGACGCCGTACCGCCCTTCGGCCACCACCATGTCCATGACCGTGGAGGCCCACTCGCCACCCTTCACCTTGCCGACGATCGTCGGGTAGGGCAGCCCGAGAGCCGTCATCAGCGGCTCCCGCTCCGAGGCGTTGCGCCGGACCTCGTCAGCCTCGAGGGCCCGGACGAGCGTGTGCAGGTTGTCGAGCGCGGAGACGCCCTCCGTCCGGCGGCTCGCATGCGCCGCCTTGCCCGGCACCACGAGGCGGAACGTGATGGCGCCGGCGTGGGCCACGATGACGTCCAGGCCCGATGGCTCGGGGATGACGCACATGTCGCCGGTCGCGCCTGCCCGGATGGCCGCGAGCGACCCCTGTCCGCCGTCCTCCTCGGACGGCACCAAGGCCACGACGAGCTCGCCGCGAAGCCGCGCGAGCGCGCCGCACGCTGCCAGCGCACGGACGGCCCCCAGGATCGCCGCCACGCCTCCCTTCATGTCGCAGGCACCGCGGCCGTACATCGCGCCGTCGCGGACCTCGGCCCCGAAGGGATCGGTGGTCCAGGTTGCCGGGTCCCCGATCGGGACCACGTCCATGTGGCCGGACAGCACGATGCGCGCCAACCCCTGGCGGCCCGCGCGACCGATGACCACCGGGAGGGTGGACCGCGCCACCTCCTCGCCCGGCCAGTCCGGGTCCTCGCGGACCGCTGCCGGATCGGGATGGAAGATCTCGACCTCCAGGCCGAGCGCCTCGAGCCGGTCGGCGAGGCTGGCGGCGATCGCGTCCTCGTCACCGGTGACGCTGGGCAGGCGGATGAGCGCCGCGAGGTCCTCGGCGAGCGCGACGGGATCGACGGCCTCGGCGGCGATGGCGGCCCCCTCGGGCAGTCTCGGCCTGCGGACGGGGCTCATGCGCGCAGCACCGGGCGCGTCAGGCAGGTGACCCCGCCCGAGCCGTTCTCCCCGACCTCGCGCAGCGGGATCGCGTGGACCTCCACGCCCGCCGCCTCCATGCCGCGACGGGTCGCCGGGTTGCCCTCGGCGACGATGACGACACCGGGTCGGACCGCGAGGACGTTGCAGCCGAGCGTCGGGTACTCCTCCTCCGGCACGTCCACCAGCCGGAACGAGAGGTCGCACAGCAGCTCGTACAGGCCGGCCGGCAGGAGCGGCCGGAAGACGACCGCGACGTCGTCGGCGACCGGCGAGATCACCGACAGCAGGTGGACGAGCTCCGCCGGGCCCTTCCAGTACGGGAGGTCGAAGATGCGGGCGTCACCGCCCGACGATCCGCGCCAGCTGCCGGGCACCCTCGTCGTTGGTGCGCAGCGTCCGCCCGATGCACAGCAGGTCCGGCCGCAGCCAGAACGTGTCGCCGCCCTCGACGGTGCCCCGTCCCTCGATGCGGCCGAGCGTCGGGATCCCGCGCCCCTGCGTCCACGCCTCGAGCACCGCGGGCTCGCCCTGCCGGTTCGGCTTGCCGGGGCGCCAGCGGGATGGCGCCGCCGTCGGCGATGACCATCGGGTCGAAGACGTACACGAGGTCGGGATCGTCCGTCTCGGCGTCGAGGTGGTGGACCGTCACGCCGAGCCGCTCCAGCGTCTCGACCAGGCCCGCGTGCTCACGCTGCGCCCCCGAGAGATCCACGGGCCGCAGGAAGCCGGCGGCCGGGTCGTCGAAGGCTGCGCCCGAACGCCGGACCGGGCGCCTTGACCAGCACCTCGCGCAGCGGGGCCGTCATGGACTGCGCGCCCCAGGCGCGACTGGCGGTCGTCTCGCTCATGGCGCGAGGATACGGCGTCCCCGGCGTCGTCCGCCGCTCCCATGCCGTCGCCGTTGCCGCATCCGCCCGCTCCGATTGGGCGATGGGATTCCGACCAGGTGCGAGCTATCCGGGCTACCTGCGCACATTCCCACCGCGTGCGCGCTATCGACCACGGGTGGCCTCCAACCGCCATATGCCCGCCGGGTGGGAGCAAGCGCATCTCCGACCAGCCGACACCCGCCGGTCCCGCCTGATGTGAGCAAGCGCAGGAAGGCCGGCCTGAGCGTGACCTGCCGCGGCCGAGCCGGCGCGGCGATCAGCTCCGCCGTAACGCCCACCGGTGCGCGTATGACGAGCAGACGCAGGCAGACGCAGGCGGGGAATGGACCGCGTCGACAGATCGCAGGCATGGCGCACGATCCCCAAGCCGCCCCACGCCGCAGGAGGCCCTGATGCGCCGACTCCATCACCCCAGTCCTCACCGCGCAGGCCGTCGGCCTCGTGACCGCGGCGATCCTCTGGCCGGGCTGCTGCCCACCACGCGTCGGCCGCGGTCGCGCCCGGCCGTCGCCGATGGCTCGACCGCGGCCGCCCACCTCCTCGACCATCGACCTCGTCAAGGTCGCCGACGTCAATGCCCCCGTCCTCGCCATCGGTGCCGGCGACGGCTCCGGGCGCCTGTTCATCGTCGAGAAGGGCGGTCGGATCCGCATCGTCAAGAACGGGAGCCTGCTCGGCCACGCCGTTCCTCGACATCTCGGGCTCCGTGTCCCGGGGCGGCGAGCAGGGCCTCCTCGGCCTCGCCTTCCACCCCTCGTTCGAGACGAACCGCAAGTTCTACGTCAACTACACGAACACCGCGGGCAACACCGTCATCCGCGAGTACAAGGCGTCGTCCACCAACCGGGATCGCGTGGCATCGGGATCCGGCGCGCACGCTGCTCAAGATCGCCCAGCCCTACGCGAACCACAACGGCGGCATGCTCGCCTTCGGGCCCGACGGCTACCTCTACATCGGGATCGGCGACGGCGGCAGCGGCGGCGACCCGCGGCAATCGGGCCCAGAGCCTGAACAGCCTGCTCGGCAAGATGCTCCGGATCGACGTCAACGGCCGGACCTCGACGCAAGGCCGTACCGGATCCCGGCGTCGAACCCGTACGTCGGCCGGGCCGGGCCTCGACGAGATCTGGCAGCGCGGCCTGCGCAACCCGTGGCGCTTCTCGTTCGACCGGTCGAACGGCAACCTCTGGATCGGCGACGTCGGCCAGAACACCTGGGAGGAGGTCGATCGCGCCGTCCGCACCTCCAGCGGCCCGGGCAAGGCCATCAACTGGGGCTGGCGCGTCATGGAGGGCCGGCACTGCTACCAGCCGGCCAGCGGGTGCAACACGTCGGGCAAGAAGAAGCCGCTGGTCGAGTACAAGCACGCGGACGGGCGCTGCTCGGTCACCGGCGGCTACGTCTACCGCGGCGTCCGCGATCCCGGCCCTGCGCGGCTACTACGTCTACGGCGACTACTGCACCGGCGAGGTGTGGGCCGTGGCGTCCGGGGCGTCGGCGCCGGCGACGGGCATCCGCCTCCTGGACACCTCGCGGGTCGATCGGCGGGTTCGGGCAGGACGACCGGGGCGAGCTCTACCTGTGTGACCTCGGCGGCGACGCGGTCTACAAGATCGTCGCCGGGTAGCGGTCCCCCCTGGTTCAGCGGGCCGCGCAGGTCAGCGGGACCGCAGCCCCCGGCAACCTCGCCGAGCTCGGCCAGCAGGCGGTCCACCTCGGCCGCCGTGTTGTAGTGCGTCAGCCCGATCCGCAGCACGCCCTCGGGCTCCAGGCCCAGGGACTCGGTCACGCCCTTCGCGTAGAAGTTGCCGGCCCAGGTCGCGATCCCCCGCCGGCCCAGCGCCGCTGAGGCCTCGCCGGCGGTGACACCCGCGATCGTGACCGCGGCCGTCGGCGTGCGCTCGGCGAAGCGCGCCCGGTCGGTGACGCCCCACACCCGGACGCCCGGGATCGCCTCGAGGCCGTCGAGCAGGTGGCCGAAGAGCGGCATCTCGTAGGCACGGATCGCGGCCATGCCGGCATGCATCGCGAGAGCGCGGCCCTCCATCGTCGGGAAGTCGCCTGCGTGGTCCGCGCCGTAGGCTCGCCCGACCTCCGCGATGTACTCCACCGCTGCCAGCGCGCCCGCCCAGCCCTCGAAGTTGCCGGTCCCCGTCTCGAACCGGTCCTCGGCCACCCGCAGCTTGTACGTCGGCAGGGCGTCGAGGGCCTCGCGCCGCCCGTAGAGCACGCCCACGTGCGGCCCGAAGAACTTGTAGGCCGAGCACGCGAGGAAGTCCGTGCCGACGGCCTGGACATCGATCGGCAGGTGCGGCGCCGCGTGGACGGCGTCCACGTAGGTCATCGCGCCCGCCTCGTGGGCGCGGCGGACCAGCTCGGCCACCGGGTTGATGGAGCCCACCGCGTTGGACGCCCAGCCGAAGGCGACGAGCTTCGGGCGCTCGTGGAGGATCCGGTCGAAGTCCTCGACGTCCAGCGTCACGTCGTCGGGGCGGATGTCCACCGTCTGGACGCTCACCCCCCGGTCCGCCGCCGCGCTGCGCCACGGCCCCACGTTCGCCTCGTGGTCCAGCGAGGTCACCACCACCTGGTCGCCCGGCGCCAGCGATGCCATCACGGACCGCGCGAAGTGCATCGTCAGCGAGGTCATGTTGGCGCCGAACTTGATCTCGGCAGGGTCGGCCGCGTTGAGGAAGTCGGCCAGGCCGGCGTGCGCCTCCTCGACGATCGCATCGCTGCGCTGCGAGGTCAGGAACGCCCCCTCGTGGTTGGCGTTGGACGTCCGGTAGTAGGCGCTGACCGCCTCGATGACCGTGTCGGTGACCTGGGTCCCGCCGGGACCGTCGAACAGGACGACGGGCCGGCCATCCTGCTCGATGGCAAGGGCCGGGAAACGGGCGCGGAGCGCATCGACGTCGAGCTGCGGCATGGAGTCCTCGTGCTGGCTTGGCACCGTGGCTGGTGCCGATGCTAGCGCGGGCACGCGATCGTCTGCGGCTCCCCCTGCAGGCAGGGCCGAAGCCCCGGTGGCGACAGGCCTCCGGGGCTTCGGTCGGGACACGGAGTCAGGCGCGCGGCGCCGGCCGCGAACTCGCCCGGCGTCGGCGGGCTGGAGCGGGCTGCAGCGGTCAGGCTGCGACGGCAGCGGCCTCGAGCCCGGTCCCGGTGACAGCAGCGGCAGCCTCCTCGACGGCGACATCGAGCTCGAGCTTGATGTCCTTGCCGACGAGCCAGCCACCGGACTCCAGGGCGACGTTCCAGGTCAGACCGAAGTCCTCGCGGTTGATCTTCGTCTCCGCATGGAGCCCGACCCGTCGGCTGCCGTCCATACCGGAGTACGCGCCGAGGATCTCGACGCCGAAGGTGACCGGACGGGTGGTCCCGCGGATGGTCAGGTCGCCGTGGACCCGGTAGTCGCTGCCGCCCTTCGGCTCGATCCTCGTGGACACGAAGGTCGCCGTGGGGTAGTGCTCGGCATCGAAGAAGTCGGCTCCTCGGAGGTGCTCGTCCCGCTGCTCCACCCCGGTGCTGAGCGATGCAACGTCGATGGTGAAGGTGCCCTTCGCGGTCGTCGGATCCTGCGGGTCGCCCTCGATGGCACCAGCAACCGAGGCGAACTTGCCTCGGACGGTGGTGACCATCATGTGCTTGGCTGAGAAGACGACGTCGGTGTGGGTCGGGTCGATGTTCCAGGTTCGTGCGGCCATGTGCTCGTATCCTCCGGGGCCGCCGGTCTGTGTCAAGGCGGCCGTGTAGTTGACTGCGCAACTATATGCGCCATGTAGTTGCATTGTCAACTACACGTGCGATGGGCTACCATGCGTCCATGACGACCGCGCACCCGGCCGGCCCCGCGCCCCTCATCGCCAGTGATCCGCGCCTGGACACCTGGCGTGACTTCCTCCACGTCCACGCGCGCCTGCTGCGTCGCATGGACGAGGAGCTGCAGGCGAACCACGGCCTTTCGATGGCCGAGTACGACGCGCTGCTCCAGCTCGCGACAGCACCCGACCGACGGCTGCGCATGTCCGTGCTCGCCGAGCGTGTGCTCCTGTCCCGCTCCGGGATCACCCGCCTGGTGGACCGGCTGGTCTCGTCCGGGATGGTCGAGCGATCCTCCTGCTCCACCGATGCACGCGGGCAGGAGGCGGTGCTGACCAGGGCCGGGCTCGATCGGCTGCGGGCCGCGTCGCGCACCCACCTCGACGGGGTGGACACGTGGTTCCTGGGCGTCATCGACGAGGACGACCGCCTCGCGATGCAGCGCGCGCTGGACGGCATGGCCGACCACCTCGACAGCCACGGGGCGCCTTCGATCGGTGCTCCCGTCTGCGATTCCGAGGTCACGGCCTGACGGGTACGCAGGCCGGCCGCGTCCTCGCCGGGACCAGCGGCTTCGCCTATCCCGCCTGGACGCCGCGCTTCTACCCTGCCGGCCTCCGGCCCCGCGAGCTCCTCCCCCACTTCGCATCCCGGCTGCCCGCCTGCGAGCTGAACAACACGTTCTACGCCCGCCCGAAACCCGCCACGATCGCCGGCTGGATCGGCGCAGTTCCGGGAAGCTTCCGTTTCGTCGTCAAGGCGCAGCGCGGCGCATCGGTACGCGCCCTCTACGGGGATGCCGCGGAATCCGTCGCATGGCTGACCGAGCCGCTCGGCGGCTTCGGCGAGCGCCTTGGGGCGGTGCTGTTCCGGGTGGGCAACGAGATCCCGCGCGACGAGGACCGGCTCTCGCGGCTGCTGGCGGCCTGGCCGGCCGCGATCCCGCTCGTGCTGGAGGCCCCGCACGAGACCTGGATCCGCGACGAGACCTTCGCGGCCCTGCGCGACGCCGGGGCCGTCTGGTGCACGACCGACCACGACGACCAGGCCGAGGTGCCGGACATCCGCCGGACGGGTCCGTTCCTGTACCTGCGCCTGCGACGGTCCGCCTATTCGGACGCGGAGCTGGACCAGTGGGCCCGACGGCTCGTGCCGTTCCTCGATGACGGCATGGACGCGTACGTGCTGTTCCGGCACGACGACGACGGCACCAGCGCGATCCACGCGGAGGGGTTCGCGGCGCGCGTCGAACGGGTGCGCGGCACCGGCTGAGGCGGATCAGCCTGCCCGGAACTCCGGTGCGTGGCCGCCGCCCGCGCGCTGGCGCTCGAGCAGCCCGGCACGGGTGAAATGCCGCAGGCGGGTACGCTACCCGCACCATGCAAGCAGGTCACATCTCCAGCACATCACGCGCACCCGCGCGATCCCGACGCCGCGATCCGATCCTCGCGCTGGCGATCCTCGCCATCGTGGCGGTCGCCGGGTGTTCCTCGCCCTCGCCGAGTCCCGCATCGGCCTCCGGGCCGCCCGCCGACCCCGCGGCCGCCCGCGCCCACGGCAGCGCCACGGACCCCTGCTCCGGGTGCCGTCCGGCCCGACCTCGCAGCAGTCGCCGATCGTCGTGAGCGACGTCGCGACCGGCCTCGACCAGCCACTCTGGGTGACAACCTCCGGCACGGGCGACGGTCGCCTGTACGTTGCGGAACAGCCCGGCCGGATCCGCGTGCTCGAGGCCGACGGGTCCATCGCGAACCAGCCGTTCCTGGACATCACCGACCGCGTGGGCGCCGGCGGCGAGCGAGGCCTGCTCGGCTTCGCGTTCCCGCCGGACTTCGGCCCCGCGAACGCCGTCGTCTACGTCCACTACAGCAATCGCGACGGCAACACGACCCTCTCCTCCTTCCGCCTCGACGCGCAGGAGACAGCCCGGCTCGATCCGGCGTCGGAGGCGGTGATCCTGACCGTCGACCAGCCCTACGCCAACCACAACGGCGGCTGGGTGGGCTTCGACGCCGACGGGATGCTCCTGCTCGCGCTGGGCGACGGGGGCGCCGGCGGTGATCCCGAGAACCGGGCGTCGGACACGGGCCAGCTCCTCGGCAAGATCCTCCGGCTCGACGTGGCCGGTGCCGCAGCCGGGCAGCCCTACGCGATCCCGGCCGACAACCCCTTCGCCGACGGACAGGCAGGGCGCCCCGAGATCCTGCACCTGGGCCTGCGCAACCCGTTCCGCGCCTCGGTGGACATGGAGACCGGCGACCTCTGGATGGGTGACGTGGGCCAGAACGAGTGGGAGGAGGTCGACGTCGCGCCGGCCGGGTCCCGTGGGCTCGATTTCGGCTGGCGGCGCTGGGAGGGCCGGCACTGCTACGACCCGGGCCCGGCCGCCGACTGCAGCGAGGACGGCGTCACGATGCCCGTCACCGAATACTCGCACGGCGCCGGCTGCTCGGTCATCGGTGGCGTGGTCTACCGCGGCGAGGCGATCCCCGCCCTGCGTGGCGCGTACGTGTTTGGCGACTACTGCTCCGGCACGCTATGGGCGATCGATGCGGGCCTCGACGCCTCGCAGGCGCCGGTCACCCTGCTCGAGACGGGCCGGCAGATCAGCGCGATCGGCATGGACGACACGGGAGAGATCGTACTGACGGACCTTGGCGGTTCAGTGCTCCGGCTGGTGCCCGCCGGCTGATGCGGCGGCCACGACCGCGTGGACCGTGGCCGCTGGAGCGCGACCCCGGTCAGGCCGCAGGGGCGCCCGTGCCGGCCTCCACCCGTGCGGCCTGTGCGGCCTTGGGTGTGACGGGTCGCAGGTAGAGGAAGAGCACGATCCCCACGTAGGCGATCCAGGTGACGAAGGTGATGAGCTCGGGCTGCGAGGTGTAGCCGAACAGCGCCCTGAGGAACTGTCCGCCGAGCAGGGCGATCCCATCCGGAGCGCCCGCGATCTCCTTGTGCGGGAGGACGGCGGAGATGTCGAAGACCGCCTGGGTCCCGATCGTGATCACGCCGATCTCCACCAGCTCGTGCACGGCCCGTGAGAGCAGCCCGGCCGCGATGAAGATCAGCGCGATCCCGGTCCAGCGGAAGAAGGTCCGCAGGTTGATGACGCGTGCCCCGCGGTACAGGCCGACGCCGATCAGGACGGACAAGGCGAGTCCGGCCAGCGCCCCGAGCAGCACGCTCAGGGCCCCGTCCTCGGCGGATGCCGCCTGGCCCACCAGGAACAGGGCCGTCTCCAGTCCCTCCCGGATGACCGCGGTGAATGCCAGGACCGCGAGGCCGATGGCGCTGCCCTCGGTCAGGGCCCGATCGAGGGAGACCTGGAGCTCGCTCTTGACCGACATTGCCTGGCGGCGCATCCAGAACAGCATCCACGTGACCACGCCGGCGGCGACCAGCATGGTGATCGCCTCGAAGACCTGCTCGTACGGCTCCTCGAATCCGCCGATGGTCACGAACAGGCCGGTGCCGACGGCGAGGCTCACGACGATCGCCGCAATGGTTCCCGCGTAGATCTTGGGGAAGTGCCGGCGGTTCCCGGTCTTGGCCAGGTAGGCCAGGATGATGCTGACAATCAGGGCCGCCTCGACGCCCTCTCGCAGGCCGGTCAGCAGCCCACTTGTGAACGAGCCGAAATCCACTGCGGGAACTCCAGGACGCTGTGCACGGCAGGTCCGGGCGGGCCTGTTGGATGGGAGCGATGGCGCGATCCTAGTGCGCTGCGCAACAATCGTCAAGGGGCCTTGATACCAAGTGCAAAGGCACCCTTATACCTGACGCCCGACCCCGCCGCCTGGCGTGTCAGGCGAGCAGCGGGTCTCCTGCGTCGGGATCGATGCCGAGCTCACGGATCTCGGCCGCCGCCGCACCGGGGTCCCAGGCACCGGCCCGGGCGAGCCCTGAGAGGGCCGCCGCGGCGATGCTCGGGGCGTCGATCTCGAAGTGCGCCCGCAGTGCCTCGCGGGTGTCGCTCCGGCCGTAGCCGTCGGTGCCCAGCACCACGTAGGGTGCCTCGATCCACGGTGCGACGAGGTCCGGCAGGGTCTTCATCCAGTCCGTCGAGACGATCACCGGGCCGCCGTCGGGGCCCAGGACCTCGGCGACGTACGGGACGCGAGGCGCCTGGTCGGGGTGCAGCCGGTTCCAGCGCTCCACCTGGAGGGCGTCCGCGCGCAGCTGCCCGAACGATGTCGCGGAGTACACCTCGGCCGCGATCCCGTACCGCTCCGCGAGGAGCTCCCGGGCGGCGAGGACCTGCTGCATGATCGAGCCCGAGCCCACCAGCCGGACCCGGCCCTTCACCTCGGGCAGCTCGGGAGCCTCGAGGAACCGGTACAGGCCGCGGACGATGCCCTCGTCCACGCCCTCAGGCTTGGCCGGCTGCGCGTGGTTCTCGTTGTAGACCGTGACGTAGTAGAAGACGTCCTCGCCCTGGCCGTACATCCGGTCGATGCCGTCGCGCACGATGGCCGCGAGCTCGTACGCGAACGCCGGGTCGTAGCCCCGGACGGCCGGCACCGTGGACGCGAGCACGTGCGTGTGCCCGTCGTTGTGCTGCAGGCCTTCCCCCGCGAGGGTGGTCCGGCCGGCCGTGGCGCCGATCATGAACCCGCGCCCGCGCTGGTCGCCGAACGCCCACGCCTGGTCGCCGGTCCGCTGGAAGCCGAACATCGAGTAGAACATGTAGAACGGGATCATCGGCACGCCGTGGGTGGCGTACGCCGTGCCCGCGGCCTGGAGGCTGGCCATGGACCCTGCCTCGTTGATCCCCTCCTCCAGCACCTGGCCATCGATGGCCTCGCGGTACGAGAGCAGCAGCTCCGAGTCCACCGGCGTGTAGCGCTGGCCCTGCGCGGCGTAGATGCCCACCTCCTTGAAGAGGGGATCCAGGCCGAACGTGCGGGCCTCGTCGGGGACGATCGGCACGATGCGCTTGCCGAGCACGGGATCGCGGAGCAGGTTGCGCAGGATCCGGCCGAAGACCATGGTCGTCGAGACCTCGGTCTTGCTGCCGCCCGCGAACTCGGCGTCCACCTCGGGGACCGGTGCCGGCAGGGGCGCCGCGCGCACGACGCGCCGGGGCACGGAGCCGCCCAGCGACGCGCGACGCTCGATCATGTACTCGACCTCCGGCGACCCGGAGCCCGGGTGGAAGTACGGGTACTCGCCGAGCTGGTCGTCGGGGATCGGCAGCTCCAGGCGGTCGCGGAAGACGCGCAGCTCGTCCTCGCGCATCTTCTTGGCCTGGTGGGTGTAGTTGCGGCTCTCGATGCCCTTGCCCAGCGTCCAGCCCTTCACCGTCTTGGCGATGATGACCGTCGGCGCACCCTTGAACTCGGTGGCCGCCTTGTAGGCCGCGTGGACCTTGCGGTAGTCGTGGCCGCCCCGGCGCAGATGCTCGATGTCCGCGTCGGACAGGTGGGCGACCATGCGCTGCAGGCGCGGATCCGGGCCGAAGAAGTGCTCGCGGACGTAGAGCCCGGTGGAGGTCGAGTACTTCTGGAACTCGCCGTCCACGGTGGTGTTCATCTTCTCGACGAGCACGCCGTCCGAGTCGCGGGCGAGCAGGTCGTCCCACTCGCGGCCCCAGATCACCTTGATGACGTTCCAGCCCGCGCCGCGGTAGACGCCCTCGAGCTCCTGGATGATCTTGCCGTTGCCGCGCACCGGACCGTCCAGGCGCTGCAGATTGGCGTTGATCACGAAGGTGAGGTTGTCCAGCCCCTCCCGAGCCGCCAGGGCGATGCCGCTGATCGACTCGGGCTCGTCGGTCTCGCCGTCGCCCAGGTAGGCCCAGACGCGCTGCTGGCTCGTGTCCTTGAGGCCGCGGTTGTGCAGGTAGCGGTTGAAGCGGGCCTGGTAGACCGCGGCCAGCGGCCCGAGACCCATCGACACCGTGGGGAACTCCCAGAAGTCGGGCATGAGCCGGGGATGCGGGTAGGACGAGAGGCCGCCCGGGCCGCCGGTCTCGCGGCGGTACCGGTCGAGGTCCGCCTCGCTGAGCCTGCCCTCCAGGAAGGCGCGGGCGTAGATGCCCGGCGCCGCGTGGCCCTGGAAGAAGATGGAGTCGCCCCCGCCCGGGTGGTCCTTGCCCCGGAAGAAGTGGTTGAAGCCCACCTCGTACAGGGTCGCCGCCGATGCGTACGTGGACATGTGCCCGCCGATGCCCGGGAACCGCGTGTTCGCCCGCAGCACCATCGCCACCGCATTCCAGCGGATGAGGCGTCGGATGCGCAGCTCGAGGCCCTCGTCGCCCGGGAAGTAGGGCTCCTGCTCCGGGCTGATCGTGTTGATGTAGCGCGTCTGCGTCAGCGCCGGCACGCCGATCTGGAGCTGGCGGGCGCGCTTGAGCAGCTTGTACATCAGGAAGCGGGCGCGGTTCTCCCCCGCCTGGTCGAGGACCTGGTCGAGGGACTCGACCCACTCGCGGGTCTCGGCCTCGTCGATGTCGGGGAGCTGCTGCTTGAAATCGTCGATGTACATCGGGGCTCCGGAGGTGGACGCGGGCGGGTGCTGCGCCGGGACGCTGGGCACCCCAAGCGTAGCCCCGTTCCGGCGAGAACGCCGTGCCGGCGAGGTGGTCCTGGAGACGGCGCGCCCGTTGATGCGCCCGACGCCGCGATGCGTCTGATGTCCGTCGACCCCCCGCAGGGTGACCTCGGACGGTCGCCAAACGCGTTCGGGCACGGTAGGTTAGGGCCATGCTCGAGTACCAGCCCGGCACCGCGCTCATCGTGGTCGATGTCCAGAACGACTTCGCCGACCCGAAGGGAAGCCTTGCCGTGCGGGGGGCGGCCGCCGTGATCCCGGTGATCAACCGCGAGGTCGCCCGCGCGCTGGCGGGCCGCGCGCTCGTCGTGTGCTCCCAGGACTGGCATCCCGACCACACGCCGCACTTCAAGAAGGACGGCGGCATCTGGCCCAGCCACGGTGTCGCGGACAGCTGGGGCGCCGAGCTCCACCCGGCGCTCGAGGTGCCCGACGGCACGGCGATCGTGCGCAAGGGCAGCAACGGCGAGGACGGGTACTCCGCCTTCACGATGCTGGACAAGCAGACCGGCCGCACCGTCCCCACCATGCTCGAGCCGCTGCTCCAGGCGGCCGGTGTCCAGACGGTGGTGATCGTCGGGCTGGCCACGGACTACTGCGTCCGGCACACCGCGCTCGACGCGATACGCCTCGGCTTCGAGACCATCGTGCTCACCGACGGCATCGCGGCCGTCAACCTCGCGCCCGGACGATGGCGCGACCGCGCTCGAGGAGCTCCGTGCCGCGGGCGTCCACCTCCAGCCCGCCGACCCTGCCTGAGGACCTCGCCATGAACCGCCTCTCCGTCCGCCTCGCCCTGCTCGGTGTGCTCGTCGTCGTGAAGGCGATCGCCTGGGACCGGATCATCGGCCTGTGGCGCGCCGGCGAAGGCCCGGCCCCGATGCGCATGATGGAGGTGATCGACGCGCCCATCGAGCACGTGTGGGAGGTCGTCTCGGACATCCCGCTCCAGGTCGAGTGGATGCGCGAGATGAAGTCGGTCACGGTCAGCCCGCCCGGACCTGCGCGGGTCGGCACGGTGGGCACCGCGACCGTCCGGATCATGGGCATCTCCGTCTCGGACGACGTCGAGGTGACCGTGGTCGATCCGCCGCACACGTACGCGATCCGCCACGACGGGCTGTTCCAGGGCGGCGGCATCATCACGCTCGAGGCCGGCGCCGACGGGACGACGACGATCGTCCGCTGGGCCGAGACGCTGATCCCGCCGTTCCTGCCGAACCTGTTCGGCATGGTCCAGGCCCCGATCCTGCAGCGGATCTTCCAGGACGACCTGCGCCGGCTGAAGGCCCTGGTCGAGACCGGTTCGGCGGACTGACGGGCGTCCGTCGGACCCGTTCGATCCAGCAGCGCGAACGTCCCCGTGCAGGTCCACCTCGTTGACGCCACCTACGAGCTCTTCCGGGCGCACTTCTCGCCCCGGCCACCGGTGCGCGGCCGTGACGGCGTGCTCCTCTCCGGCGTCAGCGGCCTGGTCGAGCAGCTCCTGTACCTGCTCCGGGAGCAGGGCGCCACGCACGTGGCCTGTGCGCACGACAGGGTGATCGAGTCGTTCCGCAACGACCTCTACGAGGGCTACAAGACCGGCGCCGGCGTGGATCCTGCGTTGATGGCCCAGTTCCCAGTCGCCGAGGCGGCGATCGAGGCGCTGGGCGTCGTGCTCTGGCCGATGGTCGAGTTCGAGGCGGACGATGCGATCGCCGCGGCCGCCGAGCGCTTCGCCGCGGACCCGCGGGTGGAGCGGATCGTTGATCTGCACGCCCGGACAAGGACATGGCCCAGTGCGTCCGCGGCGAGCGCGTGGTCCTGTGGGACCGGCGCCGGGACGTCGTGTACGACGAGGCTGGAGTGGTCGCGAAGTGGGGCGTGCCGCCGGCATCGGTCGCGGACCGGCTGGCGCTCGTCGGTGACGCCGCCGACGGATTCCCGGGGCTTCCCGGCTGGGGCGACAAGTCGGCGTCCGCGGTGCTGGCGCGCTACGGGACGCTCGAGGCGATCCCCGCCGACGCTGGCGCCTGGGACGTGCCCGGGCTTCGGGGAGCGCCGGCTCTGGCCGCAACCCTGCGCGACCAGATGGCCGACGCACTCCTGTTCCGCGACCTCGCCCGGCTGCGCGGCGCCGCCGATGGCGTGCCGATCCCGCAGCTCGACGTGGAGGAGCTGCGCTGGCAGGGAGCGGACCGCGAGCGCTGGACCGCCTTCTGCGACGAATGGGGCCTCGTGCGCCTGCGTGAGCGGCCGCACCGCTGGCGCGAGGGCTGATCGAGGCCTCGACCGGGCATCAGGCCCGCGCGATCTCCCGGGACGCACTCAGCAGCGCGGCGTGGTGGAGAGCCGGCGCCGCGACGATGCCGACCATCCGGGTCGCCTGCGCCAGGTCGAACCATGGGCCACCGTGCGCATCGGTCACCACCGCGCCGGCCCGCTCCGCGATGAGGCCGGCGGCGGCGACGTCCCACGCCGACATCCCGCCCGACTGCAGGAAGGCGTCGAACCGGCCATTCGCGACGTAGCTCAGCGCAAGCGCGGCAGAGCCCGTGTTGCGCGACGCTCGCACGAGCCTTCGCACCGCGCGGGCGCGCGTGGCAACCGCCCGCCCACCGAGCGCCATCGACACCACGTAGTCGAGCGTGCGCTCCTTGCGCGATGCGTGGATCTCGTGCTCGCCGAGGAAGGCGGGGCCGTCCGCCGTCGCCCAGAACGTCTCGCCCCGCATCGGGTCGTGGACCGCCCCCACCGACGGACGCCCGTCCACCACGAGGCCCACGGACACGCAGAAGTACGGGATCCCGTTCGCGTAGTTGATGGTCCCGTCGAGCGGGTCCACGATCCACGTCCGCCCGCCGGCAATCTGCTGTGCGACGACCTCCGCGGAGGCGTCGGCGCCCGCACCGTGATGGGCGCCGGACTCCTCGGCCAGGATCGCGTCGCCCGGGAAGGCCGTCCGGATCGCGTCCATGATGAGCGCCTCGGACAGGTGGTCGACCTCGGTCACCACGTCCCTGGCGGACTTGTGGTCGATCGTCTCCACGCGCTCGTAGCGCTCGAAGAGGATCCTGCCCGCCTCCTCGGCGATGGAGCGTGCGAACGCGGCGTCGCGGGCTGACATCGGCGCTAGAGGCCCGTCTCGAACAGGCGGATGTCGGCCGGACCGGCGGCATGGCCGTCGCCCCGCGTGTGCTTGAGCGCGTCGCGGGCGCCCAGGGCGTCGAGGTCGGCCGGGAAGCGCCCGATCATGTCCAGCACGACCTTGCGGATGCGGTCCGCGTTCTGCTGGAACACTGCGAGCACGTCGTGCGCGGTCACGGCGCTCGTGCCCTCGAGGACCCCCGCGTCGTAGTCCGTGATCAGCGAGATGTTCACGACCGCCATCCCGAGCTCGCGGCACAGGTAGGCCTCCGGGTACTGGGTCATGTTGATGACCTCCCAGCCGGCGTCGCTGAACCACTTGCTCTCGGACTTGGTGGAGAAGCGCGGACCCTGGATCACCACGACCGTGCCGCCGTCGTGGACGGTGATGCCGTGCTCGCGGATCACCTCGAGCGCGATCCGCGCGGAGCGCGGGGTCGTAGATCTCGGCGGACGAGACGTGGGACACGATCGGCCCGTCGAAGAAGGTGTCGGCGCGGCCGTTCGTGCGGTCGACGAACTGGTCGGCCACCACGAAGTGCCCGGGCTCCACGGCCAGCTGGAGCGAGCCCGCGGCGCACGGGCTGATGACGGCCTTCACGCCCAGGGAGCGCATCGCCCACACGTTGGCCCGGTAGTTGACCTTGTGCGGCGGGATCGAGTGGCTGCGGCCGTGGCGGGGCAGGAAGGCGACCTTGCGCCCGGCGACGGTGGCCAGGAAGAACGAGTCCGACGGCGGGCCGTAGGGCGTGTCGATCTTCGCCTCGCGCACGTCCTCGAGCAGCGAGTAGAACCCCGATCCCCCGAAGACTCCGATCTCCGCCGTGTCCGCCGCCATGCGCATCCTCCTGTGGTGGGCCGAAGGGCATTCTCGCATGGCGCCCGCCAGCGCCCGTGCCGGCAGCCGGATCCGGCGTTCATCCGCGATACTGCTCGAACGTCCTGGACACCCGGACCAACTGGACCAACTGGAGCCGCCCCATGACCGACACCTCCGGCTGGAGTCCCGCCGGCATCCTCTCGCTCCTCGCGATCGTTGCCGGGATCGCCCTGCTCGTGGTCTACGCCGTGCGCCGCGGCATGTTCACCCGGGTGGTCGACGGCACCGACGACGAGGCTGCGGTCCAGGCTGCCGACGACCCGACCGCCGTCCGGACCCAGGGCGAGCCGGCGTCGGCCAGCCAGCACGCACCGGGCGCGGAGCCTGCCAGGCGGTCGAACGCCGGGCGACCGCTCGGCGTCCTCGGCGCCGTCCTGCTCGTCATCGGCCTCGCCCTCGGGATCATGGTCGCCACCGGCACGTGGGGCGCAGGCGGGACCACCCCGCCGGCGGGCGCCACCGGGCAGGAGGACTGCGCGGCCAACTGGGAAGGCTGCCCGAAGGCAACCCCACAGCCGTGACGGCCGGGCTGCCGCAGGACCGGCGCCCGATACCATCGGCGCATGCCCGACACCATCGCCCTGACCGACACCCAGCGCGCGTTCCTTCGCGCCCCCAAGCGGTTCGCCGCGCTCGCCACCACCGACGAGGACGGCACCCCCCGCCAGACCGTCATCTGGTACCGGCTGCTTGCCGATGACCGGATCCTCGTCAACGGGCGGTCCCCGCGTCGCTGGTGCGCCAACCTGGACCGGACCGGGCGGCGCCGCCATCGCGATCCAGGACGGCACCGACGGCTACCGCTGGCTTGGCCTCGTCTGCGTGGTGGATGAGCGTCCCGACCGACCTCGCCGCCGCTCGCGAGGACATCGTCGGGCTGGCCAACCTCTATCACGACGACAACCCGGATCCCGGGCTTGTCGCCGCCTTCCGCTCGCAGCCGCGGATCAGCTACATGCTCCGGATCACCGGCCTGCATGACCACGTCACGGACTGAGGGCGCCCCGTGGCGGCGGTAGACGAATGAGCGGGCCGCGGGTCGTCGCGCTGGCCGGTGGCGTCGGTGGGGCGAAGCTCGCCGACGGCCTCCAGGCGCTCCTGGGCCGCAACCTGGCCGTGGTCGTCAACACCGGCGACGACTGCGTCCGCCACGGCCTCCTCGTCATGCCGGACCACGACACCGTGCTCTACAACCTCGCGGGGATCGAGCAGGCGGGCCTCGGCTGGGGCATCGAGGGCGACACGTTCGCGACGATGGACCAGCTGGGCGTGTACGGCGAGGCGACGTGGTTCCGCCTGGGCGACCGCGACCTCGCGCTGCACGTCGTGCGGACCGCGCGCCTGCGGGCCGGGCTGCGCCTGACCGAGGTCTGCGTGCAGGTCCAGGACGCGCAGGGTGTTGCCGCCCGAAATCCTGCCGATGACCGATACCGCGGTGGCGACCGAGGTCCGGACCGCGATGGCTGGCTCGAGTTCCAGGACTACTTCGTCCGGCTGCGCCAGGCCCCGGACGTGCTGGAGCTCCGGTTCGCGGGCCTTGACGCCGCGGAGCCGACGCCCGAGGTGCTCGAAGCCCTCGAGCTGGCCGACGCGGTGGTGATCGCCCCGTCCAACCCGCTCGTCTCGATCGGGCCGATCCTGGCGGTGCCCGGCATGCGCGATGCGATCCTTGCCGTCCGGGAGCGAGGCGCACCCGTGATCGCGGTGAGCCCGATCATCGGCGGACGTGCCCTCAAGGGCCCAGCGGACCGGATGCTCGCGAGCCTCGGCCACGAGGCGTCCGCACTGGGGGTGGCGCGCCTGTACGCGGACGTGACCGACGTCTTCGTCCTGGACACCGAGGATGCAGCGCTGGCGCCGGCCGTGGAGGCGCTCGGCATGCGCGCGCTCGTCACCGACACGATCATGACCGACGACGTCGCCCGCGCCCGCCTCGCCGCTGAAGTGCTGGCCGCCATCGGCCTCGCCTGAGCGGAAGGGCCTCAGGCCGCCTTCGCCGCACCGGAGCCCGCCGCCGCCGCGCGCTCCCGCCACCAGTCGAGCGTGGTTGCGATCGCCTCGTCCAGCGGCGTGCGCTCGAACGGTCCGAATGCGGCCTGGACGCCGACCAGTCGCTGATCCACGGCTCGTTCCACTGGTACAGCACGACGCCGACCTCACGCATCATCGGGCACGAAGGCGCCCAGGACCTTGACCATCGTGAGCGGCCCGTCCAGCTGGATCTTGACCGGCTTCCCGGCCACCGCGTACACGCGGTCCAGGAACTCGCGGACCGTCATCGGGTCGGTGACCGGCAGGTGCCAGGCGCGCCCGGCCGCCTCGTCGCGGTCGCCCAGGATGACCATCGCGCGGGCCAGGTCCGGGAGGTAGCGCAGCGAGTGCGGCGACGTCCGTGCGCCCAGGGCGCCCGCCGCCTTGCCCTCGATCGCGGCGCCAAACACCCGCTCCCCCGGCCCCGTGTTCTCGCCGTGCGGCCCGAAGTAGTCGGACGACCGCCCGATCACCACCTCGAGCTCACCGCGCTTGTGCCGCGCAAGCAGGTCCGCGGCGAGGCGGATCCGCTGGGCCCCCTTGCGGTCCGTGGCGCGCTGCGGGGTGGCCTCCGTCATCGGCGAGGCGCCCGGCCCGTACATGTAGAGGTTGTCGCAGAAGACGAGACGTGCCCCGGCAGCCGCGGCGGCGTCCGCGACGCTCGCATTGAGCCGCTCGAAGTTGCCGACCCACTTCGCGTAGGCGGGCTGGGCTGCGTGGTACACGACGGACGCGCCCGCGATCGCGCGCACGGCATCGGCCGGCTCGTAGAGGTCGGCCTGGACGTGCTCCACACCTGCCGGCAGTCCAGCAGCCGGGCCCCGGCTCACCGCCCGGACGCGACGCCCCTGGCGCACCAGCTCGTCCACGAGCGCCCTGCCCGTCCCGCCCGACGCGCCGAGCACCACCTGCAGCCCATCCTTGCGCTCCATCGGTTTCCTCCTCCGGCTCAGCCGGTCTGTCTCGCACTTGCTGAATGAATGTTCATTTACTATACTGCCGCGGCACAGGGCGGCTGTCAAGGCCTAAAATGAACGAACCTTCAGCAAAGGAGATGCGATGCCCAGGCGACCCGCGGCCCATGCCGAGGCCATGCGCGAGCGCATCCTCGAAGGTGGGCGCCGCGCCTTTATCGCCGGCGGCTTCCGAGGCACCAGCGTCCCGTCGATCGCCGCCGAGGCGGGCGTGTCGGTCGGTCTGATCTACCGCTACTTCCCCAGCAAGGAGGAGCTGTTCCTCGAGCTCTGCATCTCGGGGACGCCGTCCGAGCTTGACGAGCTCGCCGAGGCGATCGCCCCGATCGCGGACCCGGTCGAACGGCTGACCGTCGCCATCGACTCCTACTTCGACGCCATGACCAGACGCCATCGGCGCGCCCGCTCGTGCTCCAGGCGCTCGCCGCCGCCCCGTCCGACGAGCGCATCCAGGCCGCACTCCGTCGGCGCGGTGACGACCTGCGCGGCTTCGGCGCCCGGTTCATCCGCGATGCCATCGACCGCGGCGAGCTGGACCCCTCCACCGACGTGGACGAGATCGCGGCCGCGACGACCATGCTGCTCGACGGCGCCCTCGTGGCCTTCGCGGAGCAGGGCGAGGCGCTGGACCGCACCGCCGTCCGCGACCGGATCGTGCGCACGGTGGTGGCCGCGTCCGGCCTGCACCGCTCTGACGCCTGACGCGCTACGCTCGCGCCATGAAGGTCGGCCTGCAGCTCAGCTCGTTCACGTGGCCCGGCGGCACCCCCGCCATCGGCCCCACCCTCGGCCGCATCGCCCGCGAGGCCGACGATGCCGGGTTCGACTCCATCTGGGTGATGGACCACTTCTTCCAGATCCGGGTCGTCGGCCGCCCCGAGGAGCCGATGCTGGAGGGCTGGACCGCACTCGGCTACCTCGCGGCGCTCACGCAGCGGGCGCGCCTGGGCCTGATGGTCGGCGGGGTCCACTACCGTGCGCCGGGCCTGTGGGTGAAGGCGGCGACCACGCTCGACGTGCTCTCCGGCGGACGTGCGTGGCTCGGCCTCGGCGCCGCCTGGAACGAGGAGGAGTCGCGAGGCCTGGGGTTCGCCTTCCCGCCCCTCCGCGAGCGGTTCGAGATGCTCGAGGACACGCTCCAGGTGGCCCACGCCATGTTCGAGGGCCGTCGGGGCACCGACGAGGAGTTCAGCGGCACCCACATTCACGCCACGCGGCTCCTCAACTCGCCCCAGTCGATCTCGCGCCCGCGACCCCCCGATCATGATCGGGGGCGGCGGCGAGCAGAAGACGTTGCGCCTCGTCGCCCGGTACGGCGATGCCTGCAACGTCTTCGGCGGGCCGGAGATGCTGCGCCGCAAGTACGCGATCCTCGACGAGCACTGCGCGACCGTCGGCCGGGACCCGGCGGACATCGAGCGGTCCACGCTGCAGCAGGTCCGCCTGGCCATCGGCGGAGCCGAGGGCGAGAGCCCGGCCCAGGTCGTCGAGCGGTTCGCGGCCCTGCGCGACGCAGGCGCCCAGCACGTGATCTTCTCGGTCAGGGGCATCGCCGATCCGGCGGTGATGGAGATCCTCGCGAGGGACGTCGTCCCGGCCCTGCACGCGCTCGGGTGAGCACGACGGCCATCCGCCCGGCCAGCGTCGTCATCCCCGTGCGCACGCTCGACGGCGGCAAGTCCCGGCTCGGCGCCGTCCTGGACGCCGAGGAGCGCTACGAGCTGGTCGCGATGCTCCTGCGCGAGATCACGGCCACCGCGCTCGCCACCCCCGGCGTCGAAGAGGTCCTGGTCGTCTCGCCCGATCCCGAGGTGCTCGCGATCGCGGAGGACGCCGGCGCGCGCGCCATCCCGCAGACCTCGCGAGGCCTCAACCCGGCGCTGGTGGAGGCACGTGGCGAGGTCGCCAGCGGCCGCATGCTCATCGTGCCCGGCGACCTGTCCGCCGTCACGCCCGACGACCTCGCCTCGATGCTGGCCGCCGGCGACAGCGCAGGCGCGCCGTCCGTCGTCCTCGCGCCCGATCGTCACGGCCGCGGCACCAACGCCCTCCTGCTCGACCCGCCCGACGCCATCGAGCCGGCCTTCGGCGGGGGCTCCCGCGAGGGCCATGCCTGGCTCGCCCGCTGCGCGGGTATTCCGTACCTCGAGGTGACCGGGCGGCCCGGGCTGGAGCACGACCTGGACATGCCCGAGGACCTGCTCCTGGCCGAGGCCCTCCGGGGCGAGACGACCGCGAGGCGAGGAGACCACGAGTGTCGATTGAACCCGGCCGCGTCGAGATCACCGCGCTTGCCGGCCTGCCCGAGATCCGGGAGGGCGATGACCTCGCGACCCTGGTCGGCGACGCGCTCGAGGCAACGCCCAGCCTGCTGCCTCTCGAGCCCGGCGACGTCCTGGTCGTCACCCAGAAGATCGTGTCCAAGGCCGAGGGCGCGGTCGTCGACCTGCGCACCGTGGAGCCGCGCCCCGAGGCTGTCGAATGGGCGCAGCGCTGGAGCCGCGACCCGCGCCAGATCGAGGTCGTCCTGCGCGAGGCGCGCCGCGTCGTGCGCCAGGCCTACGGCGTGCTCATCACCGAGACGCCCCACGGCTTCGTGTGCGCGAACGGCGGCGTCGACGCGTCCAACGTGGGCCCCGAGAGCGGCGACCTCGTCACCCTCCTCCCCGTCGACCCGGACGCCTCCGCCCGCGCGATCCGTGACGCGCTCGCCACCCGCTTCGACGCCCCGGACCTCGCCGTCATCATCTCGGACAGCTTCGGCCGGCCCTGGCGCTGGGGCATCACCGACGTCGCGCTCGGCGTGGCGGGCCTCCACCCGCTCGAGGACCTGCGGGGCTCCCCCGACGCCGACGGCCGTGTGATGCAGTCCACGGTCCGTGCCGTTGCGGACGAGATCGCCTCAGCCGCGGAGCTCGCGCTGGGCAAGACGGCCGGCCGCCCGGTCGCCCTGGTCCGCGGCGCGAACCCGCCCCTCGGTGACGGCTCGATCGACGAG
>CAVONT010000007.1:0-118586 GCA_963697365.1 uncultured Chloroflexia bacterium | reverse complement strand
GGTCTACGCCGTGCGCCGGGGCATGTTCACCCGGGTGGTCGACGGCACCGACGATGAGGCGGCCGTCCAGGCTGCCGACGACCCGACCGCCGTCCGGACCCAGGACGAGCGGCGTCGGCCCGCGAGCAGGCGCCGGGCGCGGATCCTGCCAGGCGGTCGAACGCAGGGCGACCGCTCGGCGTCCTCGGCGCCGTCTCCTGCTCGGCATCGGCCTCGCCCTCGGGATCATGGTCGCCACCGGCACGTGGGGTGCAGGCGGGACCACCCCGCCGGCGGGCGCCACCGGGCAGGAGGACTGCGCGGCCAACTGGGAAGGCTGCCCGAAGGCAACCCCACAGCCGTGACGGCCGGGCTGCCGCAACCGGCGCCCGATACCATCGGCGCATGCCCGACACCATCGCCCTGACCGACACCCAGCGCGCGTTCCTTCGCGCCCCCAAGCGGTTCGCCGCGCTCGCCACCACCGACGAGGACGGCACCCCCCGCCAGACGGTCATCTGGTACCGGCTTCTTGCCGATGACCGGATCCTCGTCAACGGGCGGTCCCCGCGTCGCTGGTGCGCCAACCTGGACCGGACCGGGCGGGCCGCCATCGCGATCCAGGACGGCACCGATGGCTACCGATGGCTTGGTCTCGTCTGCGTGGTGGATGAGCGCCCTGACGACCTTGCCGCCGCGCGCGAGGACATCGTCGGGCTGGCCAACCTCTATCACGATGACAACCCGGATCCCGGGCTGTCGCCCCCGCCTTCCGCTCGCAGCCGCGGATCAGCTACCTGCTCCGGGTCACCGCGCTGCACGACCACCTCGAGGACTGAGCGAACCAGTGGCGAGCATGCCGGGCGGGCCGCGGGTCGTCGCGCTGGCCGGTGGCGTCGGTGGGGCGAAGCTCGCCGACGGCCTCCAGGCGCTCCTGGGCCGCAACCTGGCCGTGGTCGTCAACACCGGCGACGACTGCGTGCGCCACGGCCTGCTCGTCATGCCGGACCACGACACGGTCATCTACAACCTCGCGGGGATCGAGCAGGCGGGCCTCGGCTGGGGCATCGAGGGCGACACGTTCGCGACGATGGAGCAGCTGGGCGTGTACGGCGAGGCGACGTGGTTCCGCCTGGGCGACCGCGACCTCGCGCTGCACGTGGTGCGAACCGATCGCCTGCGGGCCGGGCTGCGCCTGACCGAGGTCTGCGTGCAGGTCCAGGACGCGCATGCCATTGGCGCCCGGATCCTGCCGATGACCGATACCGCGGTGGCGACCGAGGTCCGGACCGCCGACGGCTGGCTCGAGTTCCAGGACTACTTCGTCCGGCTGCGCCAGGCCCCGGACGTGCTGGAGCTCCGGTTCGCGGGTCTTGACGCCGCGGAGCCGACGCCCGAGGTGCTCGAAGCCCTGGAGCTCGCCGAAGCGGTGGTGATCGCCCCGTCCAACCCGCTGGTCTCGATCGGGCCGATCCTGGCGGTGCCCGGCATGCGCGATGCGATCCTTGCCGTCCGGGAGCGAGGCGCGCCCGTCATCGCCGTCAGCCCGATCATCGGCGGACGTGCCCTCAAGGGCCCTGCGGACCGGATGCTCGTGAGCCTCGGCCACGAGGTGTCCGCGCTGGGAGTGGCGCGCCTGTACGCGGACGTGACCGACGTCTTCGTGCTGGACACCGAGGACGCTGCGCTGGCCGGCGACGTGGAAGCGCTCGGCATGCGGGCGCTCGTCACCGACACGGTCATGACCGACGACGCCGCCCGCACCCGCCTCGCCGCTGAAGTGCTTGCCGCCATCAGCCTCGCCTGAGCGGAAGGGCCTCAGGCCGCCTTCGCCGCACCGGAGCCCGCCGCCGCGCGCTCCCGCCACCAGTCGAGCGTGGTTGCGATCGCCTCGTCCAGCGGCGTGCGCTCGAACGGCCCGAACGCCGTCTCGAACGCCGACCAGTCCGACACGAACGGCTGCGTCCACTGGTAGAGCACGACGTCGACCTCGCGGATCAGCGGCACGAACAGGCCCGGCCACCTTCATCGCGAACGGCCCGTCCACGCGCGCCTGACCGGCATGCCGGCGACGGCGTAGCCCGCTCGATGAACGCCCGGACGGTCATCGGGTCCATCACCGGCAGGTGCCAGGCGCGGCCCGGCCGCCTCGTCGCAATCGCCCAGGACGACCATCGCCCGGGCGAGGTCCGGCAGGTACGAGAGCGAGTGCGGCTGCGTCGATGGAGCCCCAGCGGCCGCGGTCTTCCCGGCGATGATCGCCCCGAACACCCGCTCCCCCGCCCCGGTGTTCTCACCGTGCGGCCCGAAGTAGTCCGACGACCGGCCGATCACCACGTCGAGCTCGCCGCGCGCGTGGCGCGCGAGCAGGTCGGCGGCCAGGCGCGATCCGCTGAGGCGGCCCTTGCGATCGGTGGCGCGCTGCGGGGTGTCCTCGCGCATCGGCGACGCACCCGGCCCGTACATGTAGAGGTTGTCGCAGAAGACGAGGCGCGCCCCGGCCGCGGCCGCCGCGTCGGCGACCGCCGCGTTGAGCCGCTCGAAGTTGCCGACCCATGTCTCGTAGGCGGGCTGGGCCGCGTGGTAGACGACGGACGCGCCCGCAATCGCCGAGCGGCCTCGGCCGGGCTCGTACGAGGTCCGCCGCGACATGTTCCACACCTGCCGGCAGTCCGGCGCTCGTGCCCCGGCTCACGGCGCGGACGCGGCGGCCCTGGCGGACCAGCTCGTCCACGAGTGCCCGCCCGGTCCCGCCCGACGCGCCGAGCACCACCTGCAGTCCGTCCTTGCGCTCCATCCGCTTCCGTCCTCCCGCCATTCCCGGCTCATGCCACTTGCTGAATGAATGTTCATTTACTATGCTGCGGCGCACGCAGGGCTGTCAAGCCCTAAAATGAACGTGAGTTCAGCAAAGGAGACGCGATGCCCAGGCGACCCCCGGCCCATGCCGAGGCCATGCGCGAGCGCATCCTCGAGGGTGGGCGCCGCGCCTTCATCGCGGGCGGCTTCCGAGGCACGAGCGTCCCGTCGATCGCCGCCGAGGCGGGCGTGTCGGTCGGCCTGATCTACCGCTACTTCCCCAGCAAGGAGGAGCTCTTCCTCGAGCTCTGCATCTCGGGGACGCCGTCCGAGCTCGATGAGCTGGCGGCGGCCATCGCCCCGATCGCGGACCCGGTGGAGCGCCTGACGGTCGCCATCGACTCCTACTTCGACGCGATGACCGACGCGATCGGCGCGCCCCTCGTGCTCCAGGCACTCGCCGCCTCCCCGTCCGACGAGCGCATCCAGGCCGCCCTCCGCCGGCGCGGTGACGACCTGCGCGGGTTCTCCGCCCGCTTCATCCGCGATGCCGTCGACCGCGGCGAACTGGACGACGCCACCGACGTGGACGAGATCGCGGCGGCGACGACCATGCTGCTCGACGGCGCCCTCGTTGCCTTCGCCGAGCAGGGCGAGGCTCTGGACCGCGTCGCCGTCCGCGACCGGATCGTGCATACGGTGGTGGCCGCGTCCGGGCTGCACCGCTCCGACGCCTGACGCGCTACGCTCGCGCCATGAAGGTCGGCCTGCAGCTCAGCTCGTTCACGTGGCCCGGCGGCACTCCCGCCATCGGCCCCACCCTCGGCCGCATCGCCCGCGAGGCCGACGATGCCGGGTTCGACTCCATCTGGGTGATGGACCACTTCTTCCAGATCCGGGTCGTCGGCCGCCCCGAGGAGCCGATGCTCGAGGGCTGGACCGCGCTCGGCTACCTCGCGGCGCTCACGCAGCGGGCGCGCCTGGGCCTGATGGTCGGCGGGGTCCACTACCGTGCGCCGGGCCTGTGGGTGAAGGCCGCGACCACGCTCGACGTGCTGTCGGGCGGGCGTGCATGGCTGGGCCTCGGCGCCGCCTGGAACGAGGAAGAGTCGCGAGGCCTCGGGTTCGCCTTCCCGCCCCTCCGCGAGCGGTTCGAGCTGCTCGAGGACACGCTCCGGGTGGCCCACGCGATGTTCGAAGGCCGCCGGGGCACCGACGAGGAGTTCACCGGCACCCACACGCACGCCACGCGGCTCCTCAACTCGCCCCAGTCGATCTCGCGCCCGCGACCGCCGATCATGATCGGGGGCGGCGGCGAGCAGAAGACCCTGCGCCTCGTCGCCCAGTACGGCGATGCCTGCAACGTCTTCGGCGGGCCGGAGATGCTGCGGCGCAAGTACGCGATCCTCGACGAGCACTGCGCGACTGTCGGCCGGGACCCGGCGGACATCGAGCGGTCCACGCTGCAGCAGGTCCGCCTGGCCATCGGCGGTGCCGAGGGCGAGAGCCCGGCCCAGGTCGTCGAGCGGTTCGCGACCCTGCGCGATGCAGGCGCCCAGCACGTGATCTTCTCGGTCAGGGGCATCGCCGATCCGGCGGTGATGGAGATCCTCGCGCGGGACGTCATCCCGGCCCTGCACGCGCTCGGGTGAGGACGACGGCCATCCGCCCGGCCAGCGTCGTCATCCCCGTGCGCACGCTCGACGGCGGCAAGTCCAGGCTCGGCGCCGTCCTGGACGCCGAGGAGCGCTACGAGCTGGTCGCGATGCTCCTGCGCGAGATCACGGCCACCGCGCTCGCCACCCCCGGCGTCGAAGAGGTCCTGGTCGTCTCGCCCGATCCCGAGGTCCTCGCGATCGCGGAGGACGCCGGCGCGCGCGCCATCCAGCAGACCTCGCGCGGCCTCAACCCGGCGCTGGTGGAGGCCCGCGCCGCTACCACCAGCTGGCCGCATCCTCATCGTGCCCGGCGACCTGTCCGCCGTCACGCCCGACGACCTCGCCTCGATGCTGGCCGCCGGCGACAGCGCAGGCGCACCGTCCGTCGTCCTCGCGCCCGATCGTCATGGCCGCGGCACCAACGCCCTCCTGCTCGACCCGCCCGACGCCATCGAGCCGGCCTTCGGCGGGGGCTCCCGCGAGGGCCATGCCTGGCTCGCCCGCTGCGCGGGTATTCCGTACCTCGAGGTGACCGGGCGGCCCGGGCTGGAGCACGACCTGGACATGCCCGAGGACCTTCTCCTGGCCGAGGCCCTCCGCGGCGAGACACCGCGAGCCGAGGAGACCACGAGTGTCGATTGAACCCGGCCGCGTCGAGATCACCGCACTTGCCGGCCTGCCCGAGATCCGGGAGAGCGATGACCTCGCGACCCTGGTCGGCGACGCGCTCGAGGCAACGCCCGGCCTGCTGCCTCTTGAGCCCGGCGACGTCCTCGTCGTCACCCAGAAGATCGTGTCCAAGGCCGAAGGCGCGATCGTTGACCTTCGGACCGTCGAGGCGCGCCCGGAGGCTGTCGAATGGGCGCAGCGCTGGAGCCGCGACCCGCGCCAGATCGAGATCGTCCTCCGCGAGGCGCGCCGCGTCGTCCGCCAGGCCAACGGCGTGCTCATCACCGAGACGCCCCACGGCTTCGTGTGCGCGAACGGCGGCGTCGACGCGTCCAACGTGGGCCCCGAGAGCGGCGACCTCGTCACCCTCCTCCCCGTCGACCCGGACGCCTCTGCCCGCGCGATCCGTGACGCGCTCGCGACGAGGTTCAACGCCCCGGCGCTCGCCGTCATCGTCTCGGACAGCTTCGGCCGGCCCTGGCGCTGGGGCATCACCGACGTCGCGCTCGGTGTGGCGGGCCTCCACCCGCTCGAGGACCTCCGGGGCTCCCCCGACGCCGACGGTCGCGTGATGCAGTCCACGGTCCGCGCCGTCGCCGACGAGATCGCCTCGGCCGCCGAGCTCGCCCTGGGCAAGACCGCCGGCCGCCCAGTCGCGCTGGTCCGCGGCGCGAACCCGCCCCTCGGTGACGGCTCGATCGACGCGCTGTTGATCCCGGGCGAGAGTGACCTCTTCCGGTAGTGCTTCGCTCAGCCTGCGTCCGCTGCGCCTGAGGGCGAGGGCCCGTGCCCGTGACCGCCGAGCCGCGCGTCCCGCACATCGCGCATGAGTCCGAACCCGAGTGCGACCACCAGCATGGCCACGCCCATGATGACGAGCGTCGTGTCACCGCCGACCGCGTCGAGCGCGATGCCGGCCACGAGCGAGCCGACCGGCATCAGCCCCACCGACATCGTCCTCGCCGTCGCGCCCACGCGGCCCAGCAGCGCGTCGGGCGAGAGCTGCGTGCGCAGCGAGATGTAGGCCACCATCGTGTTGGCGCTCAGGATCCCGGTCAGGAGGGCGACACCCGCCATCACCGGCACCGGCGGCCCCAGCGCCACGATCAGGAGCGACACGCCCTCGCCGACCGCTCCCAGCAGCATCACCCGCCCCACCGAGCGCACCGCGAGCCGCGCCGCGATCAGCGCGCCCAGCAGCGAGCCCACCGCGAACGCCGAGAGGATGATCCCGACCGCCGCCGTGCCCAGGTCCCGGTCGATGGTCGTGTAGAAGATGAGTGCGGCGGTGAGGCCCGCGAGGATCACCTGCATACACGTCCACAGCGCGATGACCGCACGCAGGGTCCGCTGCCCGGCGACGAACCGGATGCCCTCGCGGACGTCCTCCAGGATGTGGGTCGGCTCCGCCCGACGCTCGGCGCGCAGCGGCCGCCGGATGAGGAGGATCGCGCCCGCCGAGACCAGGAATGTGAGCGCGTCGATGGCGATCGTGGGGCCGGGACCGATGGTCTGGGCGAGCAGGCCCGCCAACGCCGGGCCCAGGATCCATCCGATGTTGAAGACGGCCTCGAAGATGCCGGCCGCGCGCGGCACGAGGGACCGGCCGACAAGCCCGGGCACGGCCGCCGTGTACGCGGCGAGCCACAGCACGCGCAGCACGTTGATCGGGAACGCGACCAGCAGGATGACGGCCATGGTGGGGCCGCCGATGGCCACGGAGATCGGCACCAGAGCGGTGAGGAACGCCCGCCCCAGGTCGCCCCAGAACATCATCCTGCGGCGGTCCCAGCGGTCGGCGTACGCGCCGGCGGGGAGCCCGACGAGCAGGTCCGGCAGCGTGGACAGGACCCCGACGATGCCCATCGCGAAGCCTGACCCGGTCAGGGCAAGGACCAGGATCGGGAGCGCGGTGTTCGAGATCGCATCGCCGAACGAGCTGATCCCCTGCCCGAAGAGCACCACGAGGAAATCGCGGTTGCGTCGAAGGGGAACCTCGTCCGCGGAGGCGATGGGCTCGGGTGCGGACATCGTCATGAGCCTACCCTGAGCAGCACGGCGTATGCGCTACGGACGCTTGAAGATCGAGTGATCACCGATCCGACGCCACCGGACTCCCAGCGCGCCGTCGATCCTGACGAACTCGAACGTGGCTCGCCCGTCCGGTCCGGAGAAGCTCCAGGTCATCTCCCAGACGCCGGGCGCACCCTCCACAGCCTTGACCCGCAGCGCTGCCGGCCACTTGACGGAGGCGCCGTCCGCATAGCGCTCGCAGGCTGGAACGAAGGCTTCGAGGGCCTTCCGGAACAGCCTCGCCTCAGCCTGGCTCAGCCCCCGGTAGTCCGCATCGAAGCTCCGGGTGGTCTCGAACTTCACCGATCCCGGCGGATGCTGTCGAGATGCTCGAGGAGGCCCTCAAGACCTTCGACGGTCGTGGTGCGACCGGCCGCGATGTCGGCCTCAGCCTCGCGCTCCATGGCCTGCCACCTCTCGCTCCAGAACCACGCCTGGTCCGAGGGAACAGTTGTGACCGGGACGATCTCAAGGCGTCCGTCATCCTGCTCGATCAGCCTGATCTGGGCATCAGGGCGATCAAGGTGGTGACGGCGCCGGACATCGGCGGGGAGCACGAAGGTGCCTCGCGAGTGCACAGTCAGCAGGTGCGTCTTCATGAATGCAGAATAGCGGAATCTCAGCACTGGTCAAGGCGGGCGCTGGATACCCCCGGGGGGTATCCGATCCGCGTGCTAACATTCGAGCAGGACACACGCCAGCCCAAGGAACGACAATCCACCGATGACCGAAAGCACCGACCGCGACAGCCAGGCCACCAACCCTCTTGCCGGCCTCTCCATCAAGCCCATCGAGGCGCCCGCGGGCGTCGCCGGTCTGTCGGCGCTGGCCGGGCTCGGCGGGATCGCGCCCATCGCCCCGATCGCCCTCGTCGGCGACGCCTCGCCCGCGGATTCGACACCGGTGACCCACGGCGCGGGCGGCGGCCGGACGGACAGCAAGGTGCTGATCATCGGTTCCGGGCCGGCCGGTCTCACCGCCGCCATCTACGCGGCACGCGCCAACATGGAGCCGGTCGTGCTCGCCGGCAGCGCTCCCGGCGGCCAGTTGATGCTCACCTCCGAGATCGAGAACTACCCGGGCTTCCCCGACGGCATCGAGGGGCCCGACCTGATGGCCCGCTTCAGGGCCCAGGCGGAGCGCTTCGGCACCGTGTTCCACGACGTGGACATCGACCGGGTCGACCTCTCGTCCCGGCCGTTCCAGGTGTGGGCGCGCGGCACCCGCTACACCGGCCAGACGCTCATCATCGCCACCGGCGCATCGGCGCTGTGGCTGAACCTGGACTCCGAGCAGCGTCTCCGCGGCCGCGGCGTGTCGGCCTGCGCCACCTGCGACGGCTTCTTCTTCCGTGGCCGTGAGATCGCGGTGGTGGGCGGCGGCGACTCCGCGATGGAGGAGGCGAACTACCTCACCCGCTTCGCCTCGAAGGTGTACCTGCTCCACCGGCGCGAGGGCTTCCGGGCGTCGAAGATCATGATCGACCGGACGTACGGCAACCCCAAGATCGAGGTCCACACGAACACCGCGGTGGACGAGGTCCTCGGCGACGCCAAGGTGACCGGCCTGCGCCTGCGCAGCACCGTGGACGACTCCACCAGGGAGCTGCCGCTCGAGGGCCTGTTCATCGCCATCGGCCACAAGCCCAACACGGATGTGTTCAAGGACTGGCTCGAGACCGACGAGAAGGGCTACCTGCAGCAGCACGAGCACACGTACAGCCGCATCCCGGGCGTGTTCATCGCGGGTGACGTGGTGGACCACCGCTACCGCCAGGCGATCACTGCCGCCGGCGACGGCGCCCGTGCCGCGATCGACGCGGAGCGCTGGCTCGAGGAGGTCGGCCTGGCTGAGCCGGAGCACGCCGCAACCGCCTCGTGACCGGGCGCACCGGGGGCATGCGTTCCCTCGCACGTGAGTCGGGCGCCTCGTCCTCCGGACGGATGGGCCCGCGGGGCCCGCGTGACTTCACTCCCGTGCCCAAGGAGCGCCGCGCCGCCACCCTGCGCCGGATCGTCGCCTTCTTCGGTCCCTACCGCCGGCAGGTCGCGGTCGTCCTGGTCGCGATCATCGTCAGCAGCCTGATCGGCCTGGTCAACCCGCTCCTGCTCAAGCTGCTCATCGACGACGTGATCGTCGGCCAGCAGTACGACCTGCTGGTGCCCTACGTGGCGCTGATGATCGTCCTGCCGATCATCACGGGCCTCATCGGCGTCGGCCAGACGTACCTCAACAACGTCATCGGCCAGAACGTCATGCAGGACCTGCGCAACGCGCTCTACGCGCACCTGCAGTCGATGCCGCTGCGGTTCTTCACCGCCACGCGGACCGGCGAGATCCAGAGCCGGCTCGCGAACGACGTGGGTGGCGTGCAGGCCGTCGTCACCGACACGGCGTCGTCGATCACCCAGAACCTGGCCGTGTCCATCTCGACGATCATCGCGATGTTCATCCTGAGCTGGCAGCTCACGGTCCTGTCGCTCGCGATCCTGCCCTTCTTCCTGTACCTCACCTACCGGGTGGGCAAGGTGCGCCGCGAGGTCTCGACCGAGACGCAGAAGTCCCTGGCCGAGATGAGCGCGATCACCGAGGAGACGCTCTCGGTCTCCGGCATCCTGCTGGGCAAGACATTCGGGGCGCAGGAGCGCTCGGTGCAGAAGTTCCGGGTGCTGAACCTGTCGCTCGCGAAGCTGCAGATCCGCCAGGCGATGGTGGGACGCTGGTTCTTCGCAGTGATCGGGACGATCTTCGCGATCATGCCCGCGTTCGTGTACCTGCTGGCAGGCTGGATGGGCTCCACCGGCAACCCGGCGGCCCCGACGGCGGGCGACATCGTCGCGTTCACGACGCTCCAGTCCCGCCTGTTCTTCCCGATGGGCCAGCTGCTCAACGTGCAGGTGGAGATCCAGGGATCGCTCGCGCTGTTCGACCGGATCTTCGAGTACCTGGACCTGGACCCCGAGATCCGGGATGCGCCCGATGCGGTGACGCTCGAGCCTTCGATGGTGTCGGGGGCGGTCGCCTTCTCCGGGGTGGCGTTCGCGTATCCGCCCGAGCCGGTCGTCGCGGCTGCTGCCGATGATGATGACGGAGCCGAAGCCGAGGATGGGCCGGCCGATGAGGATGCCGATCCCGAGAACGTCGCCGACGAGATCGCGGCTGCGGTGCCGATGCCCCCGCCGTCGCCGTTCAACCTCGAGGACGTCTCGTTCGAGGCGCGCCCCGGCGAGCTGGTGGCCCTGGTGGGTCCGTCCGGCGCCGGCAAGACAACGACCACGTACCTGATCCCGCGCCTGTACGACGCGACCGCCGGGAGCGTGTCGATCGACGGTCACGACGTGCGGCAGGTGAAGCTGGAGTCCCTGGGGCGGCTCATCGGGTTCGTGACCCAGGAGACGTACCTGTTCCACGCGTCCATCCGCGAGAACCTGCTGTTCGCCAAGCCCGATGCGACCGACGAGGAGCTGCTCGCGGCCACGCAGGCCGCCGCGATGGCGGACCGGATCGCGGAGCTGCCTGCTGGCCTCGACACGATCGTCGGCGAGCGCGGTTACAAGCTCTCGGGCGGCGAGAAGCAGCGGATCGCGATCGCCCGGGTGCTGCTCAAGAACCCGCGGATCCTGATCCTCGACGAGGCGACGTCCTCGCTGGACACCGTGTCCGAGCGGCTCATCCAGGCGGCGCTCGCCCGCCTCACCGAGGGGCGGACCACGATCGCCATCGCCCACCGCCTGTCCACGATCCTGCGCGCGGACCGGATCCTGGTCTTCGAGCGCGGCCGGATCGTGGAGCGCGGCACGCACCGGGAGCTGCTCGCTGCGGGCGGCTTGTACTCGCGGCTCTACCACGAGCAATTCGAGGCCGAGGCGGCCCAGCTGGCGGAGTTCAGCGGGGTCTGACGGGGTCCGTCGACTCATCGCATCGTCGCCGCTTCGGTGCCACCTCGGTGGCGTCCCCCAACTATGGGGCGTTCGGGCCACATCCCCGCAGAGATCAACCCCCGGATCGACGGATTCGTCCATGAGCCACGAGGGCTGGCGGTTGAAACGCCCCATATTTGGGGGAGGCGAGGCGCCACCTTGGACCTACAGGGCGCGCATCCGGTTGTTCTTCGGGTCGTGGGTGACCTCGGCCAGGCCGAGCGCCTCGAGCAGGGGCGGCATGTAGACGCCGAATCGGCCGCGGAGGCCCTTCTTGAGGCCGTACCAGCCGCCCCGCGGGTTGTCGGCTGAGCGGCCCCAGGCTTCGACCGTGCCCTCGGCGGCCGGCTTCTGCTCGTCGGCACCGCCGAGCGGGACCCAGTCGCCCTGCTCGCGCAGCCAGGCATGGAGCTCCTCGATGGCGCGGGCGTCGTACAGGAGCTTCGTCGAGCCGACCATGCAGACGATGGCCGGAGGATCAGCCGTGTCGTCGCGGAACATCGTGTACGCGGACGTGCCGGGCGGCGTGACAAGCTGCCAGGGGTCGTCCTTGGTGCCGGTGCCGGTGGTCATGTGCACTCTCTCCCCGATCGGCACCGTGGACGCCGGCGCCGTTCCGCGGACCTTGCCATGCGGCGGAGCAGTTGGCAATGGCACCTCCCCGCAACCCGGGCGGCGGGGCATACTTCCCCACTCCGTCGGGCCATCCCGCCGCGCGTCCAACATCCCCTTGCATGGTTATGCATCGATGCTGTATAGTCATCCAGTGACTTCGATCCGCCCGACCACCATGTGGTCCGTCCCGCCGCCGGAGAGCGGCCGAGCGCGCCAGTGAGCGCGGGAACGGGCAACGCGGCGGTCGCGGCGGACCGGGGTTCACGAGCCCTCGCGGGCGGCGACAAGATCAAGGTCGCCATCGTCGGGGCCACCGGCTACGTCGGTGCGGAGCTGATCCGGCTCCTCGCGCTCCACCCCAACGTCACGATCCACGGCCTGGTCGGGCGCGAGCGCAAAGGCGATCCCATCGCCCACATCCACCCGAGCCTCGCCACGCGCGACCTCGAGGTCTGGGACCATGTCCCCGAGGACGCCGAGGCGGTGTTCCTCGCCCTCCCCCACGGTGCCGTCGCCGGCCGCGTGCAGGAGTTCCTCGACCGCGGGCAGACCGTCATCGACCTGGGCCCGGACTTCCGCTTCCGCGATCCCGCCGACTACCCGGCCTGGTACCACTTCGACCATCCCCGGCCCGAGCTGCTGCCCGCCGCCGTCTACGGCCTGCCGGAGCTGCATCGCTCGGAGCTGGCGGCCCTGGGCACGAGGCCCGGCGCGATCATCGGCTCGCCCGGCTGCTACGCAACCACGACGATCCTGAGCCTCGCCCCGCTCGCGCGCGCCGGCCTCATCGCCGATGTCGTCGTCGACGCGAAGAGCGGTGTCTCCGGCGCCGGCCGCGACCCCAAGGCGGACCTCCACTTCGGCGAGGTCAACGAGAGCGTCAAGGCGTACGGCGTGTTCACCCACCGCCACATCGGCGAGATCGAGCAGGAGCTGCGGGGCCAGTCCCCCACCCCGGACGCCAACCCCGGCGCAACCGGCATCGACTTCCTGCCCCACCTGGTGCCGATGACCCGCGGCATCCTCGCCGCCTGCCACGTCCGCCCCACCCGCCCGGTGACCCAGGACGAGCTCGACGCGCTGTTCGAGGATGCCTACGACGACGAGGGCTTCGTCTCGATCGTGAAGCACCCGCCCGCCACCAAGCACGTGCATGGGCTCGAACGAGTTCCGCGCGTTCGCGCAAGGTGGACGAGCGGACCGGCCGGATCCTGGTCCTGGGCGTGCTCGACAACCTGGTCAAGGGCGCGGCCGGCCAGGCCATCCAGGCGTTCAACGTGACGCATGCCCTGCCCGAGACCGCGGGGCTCCTCCAGCTCCCGCTCGCGCCGTAGCGGCGCCCCACCCGAACGCCCAGAGGCCGCCGATGACCCCTGCCGATCCCCTGCTCGCCCCGCTGCCGTCGGACCTCCCGGCCGTCGAAGCGTGCCGCGCGCATCCCGGCTGGCTTCGTGGCCGCCGGCGCCACGGCCGGCATCAAGGCGTCGGGCAGCCCGGATCTCGCGCTGGTCGCATCGGCCGGCGGCCCGGTCCCTGCGGCGGCGGTGTTCACCCCGAACCGCGTCGCCGCGGCACCCGTCCGCCTGTCCCGCGCCAACCTCCAGGCGACGGGCGGCGGCGACAACGCTGCGGGGCACGTGACAGCGGTCATCGCCACGTCCGGATCGGCGAACGCCGCTACCGGACCCGCGGGCGACGCCGACCAGGCAGCCATCGGCGAGGCCGTCGCCACGGCGCTCGGCTCGGCGCCCGGCCAACGTGCTCCACCTCTCCACCGGGGTCATCGGCACGCGCCTGCCGGTGGACAAGGTCACCGCAGCGGTCGCACGGGTCACCCCGATGCTGGCGGCAAGCGATAACGCCCTCGAGGCTGCCGCGGTCTCGCTGCGCACCACGGACTCCACGACCAAGATGGCCACCGTCTCC
The DNA here is from genome assembly GCA_963697365.1 of uncultured Chloroflexia bacterium. Taxonomy (GTDB): domain Bacteria; phylum Chloroflexota; class Limnocylindria; order Limnocylindrales; family CSP1-4; genus CAIXZV01. Next base: position 104,947 of record CAVONT010000007.1, on the reverse strand, counting down.
GTCGATGTCCCGTCGGCTGCCGGCGGCACCACGACGATCACTGTCACCGGCATCTGCAAGGGCGTCGGGATGATCCACCCGCGCATGGCGACAATGCTCTCGATCGTGCTCACGGACGCGACGGCCTCCCCTTTGACCTTGCGCGAGCTCCTGCGCACGGCCGCCGCGACCACCTGGGACCAGCTCTCGGTGGACGGCGACACCAGCACCAACGACTCCGTGTTCCTGCTCGCGTCGGGCGCTGCGGGAGCCGCCTCCGCCGACGACGATCCCGCCGCCCGCGCGGCACTCGCCCAGGCCCTCACCGCCGTGGCCCGGGACCTCGCCCGCCAGCAGGCCCGCGACGGCGAGGGCGCGACGAGCCTGGTCACCTGCCAGGTCTCGGGCGCCGCTGACGACGTCGACGCGAGAGCCGTCGCCCGAGCCGTGATCTCCAGCTCCCTCGTGAAGGCGGCGGTCCACGGCCGTGATGCGAACTGGGGCCGGATCGCCGGGGCGGCAGGCAACGCCGTAACCGCGGAGGCCGCCATCCTCGAGGCTGCTGGGCTGGCGCCCGAGGACGCCCAGGCCCACGCCTGCCGGCCCGCCGTGGTGGACCCAGCCACCATGCGCATCGGGATCGCCGGGCTGCTCGCCTACGACGGCCCTGCCGGCGGTCCGTCCGGCATCGACAAGGCGGCCGCCCGCGCGGCCATGGACGCAGACGACGTGCTCATCCGCGTGGACCTCGGTCTCGGCAGCGGCACGGGCGAGGCGTTCGGGTGCCCCCTCACCGAGGGTTACGTCAAGGAGAACTCGGAGTACACCACGTGAGCGAGATCGTCGTCGTCAAGCTCGGCGGCACCACGCTCGCCGACCAGCAGCAGGTGCTCGCCGAGGTCGCGAGCGTGGCGCGCCGGCGCCCGGTCGTGCTGGTCCACGGTGGGGGCAAGCGCATGACCGAGTGGCTGGAGCGGATGGGCGTCGAGACGCGCTTCGAGAACGGCCTCAGGGTGACCGATCCCGCGGCGCTCGAGGTGGCGGCCGCGGTCCTGCGGGGCATCGTCAACAGCGAGCTCGTCGCCGCCCTGCGCGACGCGGGCTGCGATGCCGTCGGCCTGTCCGGTGTGGACGGCGGCCTGCTCATCGGCCGGCGCATCCCCGATGTCGGCCTCGTCGCGACGGTCACCGGGATCCGGCGCGACCTCCTCGACAGCCTGCTCGTGGCAGGGCAGGTGCCGGTGGTGGCACCGCTCGCCCGCGATGACGTCGGCGTCGTGTGCAACGTCAACGCGGACGATGCCGCGGCGGGCATCGCGGCGGGTCTCGGCGCGCGCCAGCTGGTGCTTATGACCGACGTGGACGGGATCCGCGACGCCACCGGCAGCAAGCTCGACTCCATCACGCCCGAGCAGGCCGAAGCACTCATCGCGGACGGCACCATCCGAGGCGGCATGATCCCCAAGGTCAAGGCGGCGCTCTCGGCGCTCGCCTGGGAGGGCACCGAGGCCATCATCTCGGACGGCTCGGCCCCAAGCGCCCTCGAGCGCAGCCTGTCCGATCCGACGTTCGGCACCCGCGTCTCCACCAGCGCGCCGGGGCGCTGACGGAGCGGCCATGGACGGTGTCAAGCGCGACCGCCACGCCGCCATCCGGCGCCTGGTGGTCGACCACCCGATCGGCAGCCAGGGCGAGCTTGTCGCCGAGCTCTCGTCGCTGGGGTTCAAGGCTACCCAGGCCACCGTGTCCCGCGATATCGCGGAGCTGGGCCTTGCGAAGGTCTCGCGCGGTGATGGCAGCACCTACGTCGTCCCGGAGGCCATCACGGCGCCGCGCCCGCGCAACGACGAACGGCTTCGCCGGATCCTGTCCGACATCCCGGTGACGGTGGGCCGCAGCGGCCTCATCCTCGTCCTGACCGGCCAGCCGGGCACTGCCAACGTCATCGGCCAGGCCATCGACGAGGCGACGGTGCAGGAGCAGGTGGGCACGGTGGCCGGAGACAACACGCTCATCGTCCTGTTCCCCGACGAGCCCGCGCTCATGCGCTGGCTCGCCTGGTTCGACTCGATCCAGGCGTCGGTGCAGCCGGCGCCCGCCATGGAGCCTCCTCGATGAACAAGGTCGTGCTCGCGTACTCGGGCGGACTGGACACGTCCGTCGCCATCCCGTGGCTCAGGGAGCAGCACGACGCCGAGGTGGTCACGCTCACCGTCGACCTCGGCGGGGGGTCACTGCGCGAGGGGGTCGCGGATCGCGCCATCGCGGCCGGCGCCTCGCGGGCCTACGTCGTCGACGGTCGTGAGATGTTCGTCTCGCGCTATGTCATGCGTGCCCTGCAGGCCAACGTCCTCTACCAGGGCGTCTACCCGCTGGCGACGGCCCTCGCCCGCCCGCTGCTCGCCCAGCTCCTCGTCGAGCTTGCGCAGAAGGAGGGCGCCGGCGCGGTCGCCCACGGCTGCACCGGCAAGGGCAACGACCAGGTCCGCTTCGACATCGCCGTCCACGCGCTGGACCCCGGGCTCACGGTGATCGCGCCGATGCGCGTGGGCATGGGCCTGACGCGGGCGCAGACCGTGGAGTACGCGGAGGCCCGGGGGATCGAGGTGCCCGTGACGAGGGCGGCACCCTGGTCGATCGACGTCAACCTGTGGGGCCGCTCGTGCGAGACGGGCCCGCTCGAGGACCCGTGGGCGACCCCGCCCCCTGATGCCTACGCCTGGACGGTTGCCCCGTCCGACGCACCCGAGCCCGTCGAGATCACCATCGGCTTCGAGGGCGGGATCCCGGTCTCGGTGGACGGCGTGCGCATGTCCGGCGCGACGCTGGTGGGAGCGCTCCACGAGGTGGGCTGCCGCCACGGCGTGGGCCGGATCGACCATGTCGAGGACCGCCTGGTCGGCATCAAGAGCCGCGAGATCTACGAGGCACCCGCGGCGGTCATCCTGCACACCGCGCACCGCGCGCTCGAGAGCCTGGTCCTGTCCAAGGAACAGCTTCGGTTCAACCGCGCCATCGCCGACGAGCTGGGCCAGATCATCTACGACGGACTCTGGTTCAGCGCCCTCTCCCGCGACCTGCGGGCCTACGTGATGAGCTCCCAGCGGGTGGTGTCGGGCGAGGTGCGGCTGCGCCTGGACCACGGGCAGGCCTACGTCACGGGCCGCCGCTCACCGATGAGCCTGTACGACCGCAACCTCGCCACGTACGAGGAGGGTGACGCGTTCGACCATGCGGCGGCCGTCGGGTTCATCGAGATCTTCGGCCTGCCGCTTCGCGTGGAGGCGGCCCGCCATGGCGCGGTCGGCAGGCACCACGGTGCGGCCTGGTCGTGGACGGACCCCCTGCTTGCGGACCTGCCGATGGCGGTAGCCGGGAGCGACAGCGCGTCCTGATCCCGCAGCGCCATCTGTGCGTCAGAAGTCGAGAGCACAGGGAGTCCACAGGCGGTAGGGTTGCGCCCGTGACCAGCACCGAGCCCGAGACGCAACCCAAGTCCACCCGACCGCCAGGGCCAGCCATCCCGTCGCGTGCACCCGGGGAGACCGCGTCACGCCAGCTCGAGCGACTCGCCTTCCTCCACGAGCTCGCCCAGCTCGCGACCCAGGCCCGCGACTGGGACGAGCTGATGCGCACCCTGGTGGACCGCACCACGACGGCAATGAAGGTCGAGGTCTGCTCGCTCTACCTGCTGGATCGCGACGGCGCCCGCCTGACGCTCGCTGCCACCAACGGGCTCGACGTCGGGCAGGTCGGCAAGGTGAGCCTCGCCGTCGGCGAGGGGGTCACGGGTCGTGCGGCGGCCTCACGGGCCCCGGTCTCCACGCGGGATGTCTCGACCGACCCGCGCTTCTCCTGGGTGCGCGGCTTCGACATCGCCGGCCTCCAGGCGATGCTCTCGATGCCGCTGGTCTGGAACGAGGACGTCGTGGGCGTGCTCAACGTCCAGGCGACCGACGACCGCGAGTTCGCCGCCGAGGACGTGGAGCTGCTGGCGACGATCGCGGCGCTCCTCGCGGGCATCGTCGAGAAGGGCCGGCTCCAGGCCGAGGCCGAGGCCCAGCTGGACCGCCTCTCGCAGATGGACGCCGCCCGGGCGGAGCTGCTCGCGGTGGTCACCCACGAGCTCCGCACCCCGCTCGCCGTGGTGCGCGCCTACGTGGACCTGCTCGCCGACGCTGCAACGGCCGGCAGCGACGCCAACGGGGCGCGCGTGGCCGAGACATGGCGAATGGGCGCGATCGACATGGTCGCCCGCCTCGACCGGCTGGTGGACGGCATCCTCGCGTCGGTCCGCGGAGAGGGGCTGACCGGGCTGCGCCGGGAGCCGTTCGACGTGGCGACCGCAATCGACAAGACCGTGGGCACGCTCGCGCTGCTGCTGCGCACACGGTCAGTCCGCTGGACGCCGCCGCTCGAGCCGATGGTCGCCCGCGGCGACGAGCACCGCTTCATCCAGGTGCTTGAGCAGATCCTCGACAACGAGGCGAAGTACGCCCCGCCAGAGCAGGCGGTGAGCATCGGCGTGTGGCGTGTCGGCGAGGAGATCCACGTCTACATCACCGACGACGGGCCAGGCGTCCCGATCGCCGACTGGGAGGCCGTGTTCCAACCGTATGTCCGGGTGGACCGGGCGCGCTCGCGCGGGTCCGGCATCGGGCTGTTCGCGGCCCGCCGGCTCATGGAGGGGATGGGCGGCCGCGTCTGGATCGAGAAGAACGGCTACGGCGGCTCGCGCTTCCTGGTGGCGCTCCCCATCGCCTGATGGCGCCGGACGCCGCGATCAACCCCTCGGGCAGGGCTGGCGGACTACTCCCTTCACCGAGCGCGGGGCTGGCGGCTGCTGTTCGTGCGGGCCGGCGGCGTGAGGGATCGGGCCGGTGCCCGGGCTGGCGGCCGCTGCTGGTGCGGGCGGGCGACGACCGCACAGGTTCCAATCCGGACGTGCGGACTGGGTCGCACGAGGGCGGAGCCGGGACGGGACGGGGACGGGACGGGACGGATGGGACGGGACGGGTCCGGGCCGGGCCGGGGCACCCGGACGGGTTCCCGCCCAGCGACCGTACTGGACGTTCCGTGTGCCGGATTCCCGCGCACCGATCAGTTCGTGCCCTGACACTGCCTCCCGGTCCCAGTTCCGGTCGTTCGGCGGGAATTCGACACCTGCAGTGCCCGCAAGAACCGACCAGCGGGAATCGGGCGTGGTGGGGCAGGCGGGGCGAGAGCGGGCATGCGCGACCTGGGCGCGGGGCGAGAGCGGGCGGGCGCGACCTGGGCAGGACGGAGACAGGCGCCGCACGCCCTCGAGCGCGGATGCGAGGCGTTGCCGATCGCCTGAGCGAAGCGGGGAAGTCTCGCTCCTGGTGGGGGCACCGTGCGCACCGGTATGATGTCAGCCGTCACGAGGGGAGCACGAGGGGCGTGGGGGAAGTTGACGATGGGCGTGAGGGGCGTGCTACTGGTGTCGCTCGCTGCCCTGCTCTTGGCGGCATGTGGGGCCAGCGGGGAGCCCGTTCCGCTGCTCACCGCGACGGAGCCTGATCCGCTTGGTAGCGGCGCCTGCTACCTCTGGTACGGTCAAGGCGAGCTCGTCGAGCATGCGACGGCCGGGACGGCGGTCAAGGAACAGTCCGGCCGCATCCGCGCGCTTGAATGGCCGATGGGCTACACGGCACGGCGCTCCGGCGGCAGCATCGAGGTCCTGGACACCACCGGGAATGTCGTTGCCGTGACAGGACGCAAGTACCGATTCTCTACCTCGTCGTGGGGCGATCAGCCGGTGGTGTACTCGGGTGGACCGGGCTGCGCCCTGGAGATCTTCACCTACGACGAATAGCCAACCGACGGGACCACTCCGACGCGGCGATCGCAAGAAGTCTATCTCCGCGCGGTTGCCGGGTGGTGCGTCCGGTGACCCCCACCTGACGCGAGACTTCACGAAGCGGCTCAGGCGGGGCCGACCGCGACCTGCAGCTCCTGTGCCCGGATGTGGGCGTAACCCGGCTTCACCACCTCGTTGATCAGGCGCAGGCGCTCGTCGAACGGCAGGAACGAGGACTTGAGCGCGTTGATCGTCAGCCACTCCATCTCGCCCAGGCCGATTCCGAACGTGGCGTCGAGCGCGGCGAACTCCGAGCTCATGGACACGCCGCTCATGAGGCGGTTGTCGGTGTTGACCGTGACCCGGAAGCGCAGGCGGCGGAGCAGGTCGAGCGGGTGGTCCTCGAAGCGTGCAACGCCACCGGTGTGCACGTTGGACGTGGGGCACAGCTCGAGCGCGATCCGCGAGTCCCGCACGAACGCCGCCAGCCTGCCCAGGTGCACGACGCCGGCATCGTCGACGGTGATGTCGTCGATGATCCTCAGGCCGTGGCCCAGGCGCTCGGCGCCGCACACCTGGATCGCCTCCCAGATGCTCGGCAGGCCGAAGGACTCGCCGGCGTGGATCGTCACGTGGAAGTTCTCACGGTGCAGGAGCGAGAACGCGTCGAGGTGGCGGGTCGGCCGGTAGCCCGCCTCGGGCCCGGCGATGTCGAACCCGACAACGCCTTGATCCCGCCAGCGCACCGCGAGCTCGGCGATCTCGACCGAGCGGGCGGCCTGGCGCATGGCGGTGATCAGGATGCGCGCGGTGATCGGGTGACCGGCCGCGGCGGCCTTCTCGGACCCCATGCGGGTGCCGGCGAGCACGGCATCGACCACCTCGTCGGGCATGAGGCCCTGCTCCGTGTGGAGCTCGGGCGCGAAGCGGATCTCGGCGTACACGACACCGTCGGCCGCGAGGTCCTCCACGCACTCGGACGCCACGCGGGCAAGCGCATCTCGGTGCTGCATCACGCCGCACGTGTGCTGGAAGGTCTCCAGGTACAGCTCGAGCGACTTGCGGTCCGCGCCCCGGCGCACCCAGGCCGCAAGCTCGTCCGGGTCCCGTGTGGGGAGGCCGCCGTAGCCGAACTCGGCAGCAAGGTCGATCATCGTGGCCGGGCGCAGGCCGCCGTCCAGATGGTCGTGGAGCAGCGCCTTGGGCGCCGAGTGGATGGTGTCGGGGGTCAGCACGGTCGTCCTCCTGATCCCGCGATCGTACCGCCGGGCGACCCGCGGACCAGAGCCATCCGGACGCCGATCAGCGACCGGCGAGGCCCGTCAGCAACCAGCGAAGCCCGTCAGCTGCCCAGCCGCGCCTTCGCGGCGGCCAGCGCCTCGGCAACACGGTTCGGCGCGGTGCCACCGGTGACATCGGCCGATGCGAGCGACCCCTCGATCGTCGCGGCTGCCCGGAGCGCCCCGGCGATCCCCCGCTCCTTGGCGAGGTGCCGCGCGGTCGGGTCGTCGGAGCCGTCGAGCGCAGCCTTGAACGCCTCATCGGGAAGACCCGCGAGCGTCGCGATCCCCTCCGCCTCAGCGCCGCCGACGAGCCCGCCGACGATGTGGTGGGCCGCCCGGAACGGGACCCCGCGCCGGACGAGCGCATCGGCGAGGGCGGTGGCCGTCGTGTAGCCCTCCTCCGCGGCCGCGCGCATCCTGACCCGGTCGATCGACAGCGTCTCGACGAGGCCCGCCATCACGCCGAGCGAGGCATCGAGCGTGGCGATCGCGGCGAAGAACGCGGGCTTGTCCTCCTGGAGGTCCCGCTGGTACGCGAGGGGCAGGCCCTTGAGCAGGGCGAGCATGGCCGTCACGGCGCCGATGACAGTCGCGGACCGGCCACGCACGAGCTCGGCCGGGTCCGGGTTCTTCTTGTTCGGCATCATCGAGGAGCCCGTGGAGAACGCGTCGGCGACATGCACGAACCCGAACCGCGGGTTCGACCACCACGTGAGCTCCTCGGCCAGGCGACTCAGGTGGACCATCGCGAGGGCGGCCGCCGCGAGCACTTCCACCACGAAGTCGCGGTCGGCGACAGCATCGAGCGAGTTGCGGGTCACACCCTCGAACCCGAGCTCTGCGGCCGTGGTCTCGCGGTCCAGCGGGTAGCCGGCACCGGCGAGCGCGCCGGCGCCCAGCGGCGAGACGTTGAGGCGGCGGCGGGCATCGGCGAGACGGCCACGATCCCGCTCCAGCATCTCGACGTAGGCGAGCAGGTGGTGGGCGAGCAGCACGGGCTGGGCCGGCTGGATGTGGGTGGTGCCGGGCAGGACGGCGTCGCCCTCGCGCTCGGCGAGATCGAGGAGCGCCATCTCGAGGGCCACCACGGCAGCGTCCAGGCGCCCGATCGCCCGGCGCGTCCAGAGACGCAGGTCCGTCGCGACCTGGTCGTTCCGCGAGCGGCCCGTGTGCAGCTTCCCGCCCACGACCCCGACGCGCTCGGTGAGCATCGTCTCGAGGTTCATGTGGACGTCCTCGAGGGCGGGGTCCCACGCGACCGCGCCCGCGACGACGTCATCCCGCAGGGACACGAGGCCACGCTCGAGGACCCCCACTTCCTCCTCGGTCAGGAGGCCTGCCCGGCCGAGGCCGCGCACGTGGGCGATGGAGCCTGCGATGTCATCGAGCGCGAGCTCCGCGTCCACCTCGATGGAGCGCGTGAAGTCCGCCATCCGCGCATCCGGACCTTCGTCGAATCGTCCGCCCCAGAGCCGCATCGTGGTTCCTCCTTTGCAGGTGGTGGTGGCGTCAGCCGGCCAGGGCGTCCCGCAGGCGTCCCGCCGCCTCTTCGGGCGTCAGGTCGCGCTGCGGCTCGGACAGGAGCTCGTAGCCCACCATGAACTTCCGGACGCTCGCCCGCAGGAGCGGCGGCAGGAAGTGGGCGTGGAGCTGCCAGTGGTCGGTGGCTGCACCCGCGAACGGCGCCTGGTGCCAGCCCATCGAGAACGGGAATGGCTTGCGGAAGAGCGCGTCATAGCGGCGGTTGAGGTCTGAGAGAGCGCCGGCGAGACCGTCGCGACGGGCTGCGTCGAGATCGGCCAGGCGGGCGGCGGGGTCGACGGGCAGGAGGATGGTCTCGAACGGCCAGGCTGCCCAGAACGGGACGAGGGTGAGCCAGCCGTCCTGGTCGCGAATCACGCGGGGGCCGCCCCGCTCGGCGGCCGCGTAGTCCACGAGGAGCCGGCGACCGGCCTGCGCATGGTGCTCGCGCTGGCGTGCGTCCTCGGCAGCGGCCTCCACGGGGAGCGAGTCACCCGACCAGATCTGGCCGTGCGGATGCGGGTTGGATGCGCCCATCGCGGCGCCCCGGTTCTCGAAGACCTGGACCCAGCGGAAGCGGTCGCCGAGCTCGGTGGTCTGCTCCGCCCAGACGTCGATCACGCGGCGGATCGCGGGGGCGTCCATGCCTGCGAGCGTGACGTCGTGGCGCGGGCTGAAGCACACGACCCGGCAGGTGCCGCGGGTGCCCTCGGCGCGGAACAGGCCCGCGTCCAGGCGGGTGTCCGCGGTGCCCGGGCGCAGGGCGGCGAAGTCGTTGGTGAACACGAACGTGGAGGTGTAGGCCGGGTTCTGCTCCCCGGTGACCCGGGTGTTGCCGGGGCACAGGTAGCAGCCGGGGTCGTGCTCCGGGCGCTCCTCGGGAGGCTCGGGCTCCTCCGCACCGAGCCACGGGCGCTTCGTCCGGCCGGCCGACACGAGGACCCAGGAGCCGGTGAGGGCGTTGTAGCGGCGGTGGGGCTCGGTGTCGAGTGCGGCGAGGGCCGCGTCGTCGGGGCGGGCGATGGGGTCCACGAAGTCTCCGGGCGGCTGCTGTTCGGCTACGAGTCTACCCTCGGCCCAGCGGCCCGAACGGGGCTGGCCAGGATCAGAGGACGCGCCGCGCCCCGGCCGACGCCTCGACTTCGAACACCCGCGGCGCGAGGCCGGTGCGGGCCGGGTAGTCGCGCATGACCGCCGCGCGCAGGGCGGGGACGGCCGCCCGGTGCACCAGGTTGATCGTGCAGCCGCCGAACCCGGCCCCGGTGAGCCGTGCCCCGATCACCCCATCGACACCCGCGGCGATCTCCACGAGCGCGTCGAGCTCCGGTGAGCTGATCCCGAACAGGTCGCGCATCGATGCGTGGCTCGCGTAGAAGAGGCGGCCCACCTCGTCGAGATCGTCCGCCTCGAAGGCCGCCACGGCGCCCAGGACCCGCTCGTTCTCATGGACGATGTGCTCGGCGCGGGCGGCGACGAGCGGATCGAGACGCGGGCGTGCCTCGTCCAGCATGGCCGGGGTCACCTCCCGCAAGGACACGGAACCGGGTTCGCCGCCCAGGATCGCCGCCGCGGCCTCCTCGCACTGCGACCGCCGCTCGTTGTAGGCGGAGGTCTCCAGCTTGCGCGGCGAGCCCGAGTGGCACGCGACGAGCGCGAGATCGGGATCGGCCATGGGGATCGCGCGGTGCTCCAGGCTCCGGCAGTCGAGCAGGAGGGCGTGGCCGGCGACCCCGCACGACGATGCGAACTGGTCCATGAGCCCGCAGTTCACGCCCACGTAGCCGTTCTCGGCCCGCTGGGCGATCCGCGCAAGGCGCATCCGGTCCACCGACGGCTCGTCGCCGCCCGACAGCGCCAGCGCCGACACCAGCTCCAGCGCAGCCGAACTCGACAGCCCCGAGCCCTGTGGCAGGTCGGACGCGAGCATGCCGCGGAAGCCGGTCATCGGCAGCCCGTGCTCGGCCATCGCCCACGCCGTTCCGGCGACATAGTCGATCCATGCGCCCCGCTTGGGCCCGATGGCGTCGAGGTCGAAGCCCAGCGATTCCCCGGTGGTCGCGAGCGTCAGCTCCACCCGCCGGTCCCCGGTGGGCACGAACGCGATGGCGATGCCGAGGTCGATGGCGACCGGCAGGACGAAACCGAGGTTGTAGTCGGTGTGCTCGCCGATCAGGTTGACCCGGCCGGGGGCATGGACGACACGCACGGCCGCTCGATCCGCGGCGGCCTCGGGGTGGGCGGTCGCGAGGCGGTCCGCGAGGGCCTCGGGGTCACGCGCGAGGCGGCCGGCGTCGGGGTCGGGTGCGGTGGATGGCATGGCACAAGCCTACCGTCGGGCGGGTCGCCCATGCCCGGCCTCCGCGGCGGTCGGCCGCCCGGGTGCTGGTGCTGAGGGCTGTCCGGGCGCCGTTGCTGGAGGCTGCACCCGGAGGGCTATCATCGCCCGATGCGCCGCGGAGCCCCCTGGATCTGGTTCCTGTTCATCAGCCTCGGGCTGATCTGGGGCTCGTCGTACCTGTTCATCAAGATCGGCGTGGGGTCGATCCCGCCGTTGACGCTGATCGCAGCCCGGCTCGTGCTGGGGGCGGCGTTCCTGACGCTGGTCGTGCTGCTGGCGCGCCAGGAGCCGCCGCGGTCCGCGCGGATGTACGGCCATCTGCTCGTCATGTCGGTGGTGAACATCGTCATCCCGTTCGTGCTGATCACGTACGGCGAGCAGACGATCGACTCCGCGCTCGCCTCGATCCTCACGGCCACCGTGCCGCTCACCGTGATCGTCCTGGCCCCGATGTTCCTGCCCGACGAGCGCGTGACGCTGCCGAGGATCGCGGGTCTCGCGGTCGGCTTCGCGGGTGTGATCCTGCTCGTGGCGCCGGACCTCGTGAACCTGAGCGACGCGGACCTGCGCGGCGAGCTGATGCTGCTTGGGGCGGCCGTGGCGTACGGGGCGGGCAACGTCTACTCCCGACGCAACGTGCACGGCCTGCGGCCGATGATCCCCGCCCTGTTCCAGGTCGCCTTCGCCGCGCTGCTCGTGGTGCCGGTCGCGCTCCTGGTCGACCGCCCGTTCACCGATGTCCACCCGACGCCCGAGGCGGTGTTCGCGGTCGTCTGGCTGGGCATCCTGGGGTCGGGCGTCGCGTACCTCGCCTACTTCACGGTCCTGCAGGCCTGGGGTGCGACGCGGACATCGATGGTCGCCTACCTGCTGCCGGTGGTCGGGATCGCGCTGGGGGCGATCGTGCTTGACGATCCGGTGACGCTCAACCGGCTCGCCGGGACGGCGCTCGTCATCGCGGGGATCGCCATCGTGAACAGCGGGGCGGCGGTGCGACGCTACCAGGGCCGCAACGCGGCGGTCCGCAAGCCGGTTGACGAAGGAGACCCGCTGGAGGCCAGCTGAAACCCACCGGCCCGCCAGTCGGACCCGCCGTTCGGTGTCGCCGAACGAATTCGCCACGACCTGTCGTCTGGTTCGGTCTGACCGATCGTTGGCAGCATCCGCGGGGCCCTGGAGCCACTTGGAGCGACGGATCGATCGGCGTGACCGAACACCTGTCGCCCGCGCGCTCAAATCGTTCGGTGCGGCCGAACCCGCGCGTGCGAGCGCGTGCGAGCGCGTGCGAGTGCGAGGGCGTGCGGGGGCGTGCCGTCAGGAGGCGCGGGCCGCCAGGTGCGCCTCGAGAGCCTCGACGATGAGCGCGTGGTCCTGCTCCTGCGGCAGGCCCGAGACGAGGACGACGCCCACCGGGCCCGTGCCGGCGACGATGAGCGGGAAGCCGCCGCCGTGGGGTGCGTACTCCGGGAACCGGAGCGATGTCGCCTCGGCGAAGGTCGTCCCGGCCTCCACGTGGCGCAGGCGCTCGTGGAAGCTCGAGTGTCCGAAGTGCTCCACCACCCGCCGCTTGCCGGCGAGGTAGAGGTCGTTGTGGGCGTTCGTGCCGGGCCGCGCTGCGCGGAAGACGAGGCGGTCACCCCGCCACACCTCGATGGTCACCGGAAGCGAGCGCTCGGTCGCCCGGTCCAGCAGCCACCGGCCGATGGCCAGTGCGTCGTCGTACGAGCAGGTCGGCAGCGCCAGCCTCCGCTCCTGGTCGAGCAGCTCTGCAGGTGTCGGGAAGCGGGCCGCGTCCGTCATGCGCCGAACCTCGCCCGAAGGCGCGGCAGGATGAGCTCGCCGTAGCGGGTGATGGCCGACTCCTGGTCCGGGCCCGGGAAGTGGAACACGAGGTGGTTCAGCCCGTACCCGAGGTAGGGCGCGATCTGCTCGACGTGCTCGTCAGGATCTGAGGACACGAGCCAGCGCCGGTGGGCGTACGGCTCCGCCTCCTTGGCGGCGATCTCCATGTCGCGCGGATCGTGGATGCCCATCTTCTGCTCGCCGGAGAGCGCGAGCGCTGCCCAGACCTTCGTGTCCTCCATCGCGCGGTCGAGATCGGGGTCGAAGCTGACCTTCATCTCGATCATCCGGTCCATGGCGGACGCGTCGCGCCCGGCCTTCCCGGCTCCCTCGGCAAGCGCCGGCAGCAGCGTGTCCGTGTACAGCTCGGCGCCCTTGCCGCTGGTGCAGATGAACCCGTCGGCGAGTCGTCCGGCGAGGCGGGCGGCGGCCGGCCCCGAGGCGGCGATGTAGATCGGCACCGGCCGGTCCGGCTTGTCGTAGATCGTCGCCTCGTGGGTGCGGTAGAACTGGCCCTCGAAGTCGACGAACTCCGCGCCCGGCGCGGCGAGCGCCTGGATCAGCTGCACGGACTCCCGCAGGCGCGCGAACCGCTCGCTCTGCTCCGGCCAGTCGATGCCGACGGGCACCTCGTTGAGCGACTCGCCCGTCCCGACGCCCAGGATCACGCGCCCCGGCGCCAGGCAGCCGAGCGTCGCGAACGCCTGGGCGACGACCGCCGGGTTGTAGCGGAAGGACGGCGTGAGAACGGAGGTGCCAAGGGTGACCCGCTTCGTCGCCTGGGTCGCGGCACCCAGCCAGGCGAGCGCGTTGGGCGCGTGCCCGTCGGTGTGGCGCCAGGGCTGGAAGTGGTCGGACGTCCAGACCGAATCGAACCCCGCGGCCTCCGCGGCGACGGCAAGGTCGAGGAGGCGCTGGGGCGGAAACTGCTCGGCAGAGGCCTTGTAGCCAAGGGTCAGGGCGGGCATCGCGTGGTCCTCGCGGGTGCGGATCGGCGGCTTGCCGGCGGGTCGGCGGCCGTCCAGCCGGTCATGGGTCAATGGTGCCGTGGATCGGCGGGCGGTGCCGGGACCTAGCGTGCGAACGCGAGCGCCACGGCACCGGCCAGCACGAGCCCGGACCCGGCGATCCGGAACGCGACCTCGCGCCGGCTCGCTGCCTCGCCAAGGCGCACCGCACCCCACACGGACGTCAGCAGCACCGCCGATTCCCGCAGCGGCGCCACGATGGCCAGCGGTGCTCGGGCGAGCGCCGCCAGCACGAACCCGTACGCCGTGAACGTGAGCAGCCCGGCCACCACAGCGCGGCCGAGCTGGACGGGGAGGTCCGGGTCCGGCGCCCAGCGGCCGCCAGCCGCCCGGAGCCGGACCGCCCACACGAGCACCAGGCCGATGCTGGTGAGCACCCACAGGATCCCGGCGTACAGCCAGGCTGGCACCTGCTGCACCCCCACGCGATCGAGAGCCGAGTAGGTCGCGATCATCATGCCGGTCAGGAGGGCGAACCCGGCAGCCGCCCGGTCGCCCGCCGCCGCACCGGCCAGGCGCCACGGGCGCTGCACCACGAGCAGGCCGGCGAGCAGCAGGGCGACGCCGGCCCAGGCCGCCGGCACGAGCCGCTCGCCCAGGATGATCACGCCGACCGCGACCGCGAACAGGGGTGCGCTTCCTCGCGCGATCGGGTAGACGACGGACAGGTCGCCACGCCGGTACGCGGCCGCGAGGAACACGAAGTAGGCGGTCTCCACGGCCGCCGACACGCTGCCGATCACCCACACGGCTGGCGGGATCGCGGGCTGCCCCGACGCCAGCCACCCGGCGCCGATGAAGGGCGCGAAGATCAGCGAGGCCGCCATCACCCCGATCGTCGCGGTGCGCAGCGCATCCCCTGCCGTCTTGAGCAGGATGTTCCACGCCGCATGCATGACCGCCGCGACGGCGATGAACAGGAGCGCGGCAGGATCCACCGCTCGAGTCTAGCCTTGCGGGCCGGCACAGCAGAGGCGCGCCGGCCCGCACGATCGGTGCCGCAGCGCGGTCAGCGGGCGATGTCCCGCCTGCTGACGCCCCAGGCGCCGATGCCGATCCCGCCGGCGGCGATGACCAGGCACGCGACCATCCCGGCCGCATCCCAATTGCCCATCATCGGCTGGCCCAGATGCGTCGTCAGCGCCAGCTGGCGCACGAAGTCCGGCAGGCCGAGGGGCGTCGCGACAAGTCCGACGAGGTACGTGGCCACCACGAACAGGGCGGCGATCTCGGCGGCCAGCGATGTTCGCCACAGGCCGCCGATCGCGAACCCGATGCCCACGACGGCAGCGGCGAACAGGCCGAGCGTCGCGGTGCCCAGCATGCTCTCGCCGGCGTCGATCCCGCCCGGGGCCGCACCCAGGCCAATGCCCGCCGCGAACAGGAGCGTCGTCACGGCAACCGCCAGCAACGCTGCGGCGCCGCCGGCAAGCACCCAGGTCGTGCGCCGCATGGGCGTGGCGAGCAGCGCCTCCAGCCGGTCGTCGGTCTCGTCAGAGGCCCACTTGGCCACGAACGTGGCAGCGGCGAACCCGATCGCGATGAACATCAGCTCGACGAACAGCTGGAGCCAGCCACCGGTCCCGCCAAGGTCGAAGTCCGGGAAGATCATCTGGAACCGTGCCACGAGCTCCGAGTCATCCTTGATCTGGTCTGCCATCGGGCCGACCAGGGAGGCAAGCATGGCGCCCATCAGGCCCATGCCAATGCCCCACGCGATCGAGCGGGGCAGCATCTCGCCGAACGCCCGCGACAGGGGGCCGTGCGTGCCGAGGATGCCCGCGGGAAGGCTCGGCATCCGCAGGCCAGCCGTCACGCCGAGATCCCGCCGCACGAACAGCGCGACGCCCCCCGCCATAAGCGCCAGCCCGACCAGGGCCGTGAACGCGACCGGCAGCCAGTCGTACTGACCGACCAGCGGGATGTGGTCGACGGTCCAGCGGAAGGGGCTGAGCACGGCGAGCGCGTCCAGACCTTGCACGCCGTTGGCGAGCCACAGCACCACCATCGCGATCGAGGCGACGCCGGCCGAACCTGCCCGACCGAGCACCGGCGCGAGAAGGAAGGCGAGCCCGCCGAAGACCATCGCGATCGACCCGATCCACAGGCCGAACCCAAGGCCGGAGACGATCGAGATCCGGTCGCCCAGGGCTTCGTCGCCGAACACGACCGAGCCGGCACTCGCCGCCAGGCCCAGGATCACCATCGAGAGCCAGAGCAACGTCAGGTGGGCCGCCAGCTTCTCCAGGGCGATCCGCTGCTTGCCGAGGGGCGTGGTGGCAACCATGTCCAGGCTGCCGCGCCGCGCCTCGGACGCGAGCGTCGACGACAGTGCCATGATCGACCACAGCGCGGTGCCCATCACGAAGATCGCACCGTACTTCCAGGTCATGTAGCCGCCCAGCGTCCCCAGGCCGGCCGGCTGGCCGAACAGGTTGACCATTGACGCCGGCATCGCCTCGACCAGGGCGTTGACCTCGAGCCGGGCCTGGGGCGTGGGGAACACCGTGGGCAGGGCGGCGCCCATTGCCATCGCCATGCCGGCCAGCAGCCCGGTCGCGATGATGAAGGCGAGCCGCGAGTCGCGGACCGTCTTGCCGTAGACGCTGCCGAAGCCGTACAGCCGGCGGTGCAGCGGAACCGGAGGGTAGGTTGCCGCGGTCCCTCGCGGCGCGCTGGCGCTAGCGGCCATCGCCAGTCACCTCCACGGCCTCACGGCCGTACTCGGCGAGGAACGTCTCCTCGAGGGACGGCTCGCGGGAGACGAAGTCAAGCAGCTCATGCTGGGCGGCGGCGCGGACGACGGGCGTGATGGCTCCGGCAACACGCATCCGGAGCGTGTGATCCTCGGCGACAAGCTCGCTGACCCCGGGCAGGTCCCGGAACTCGTCGGCCGGCACCAGGCCCGCGAACCGCAGCTCCACCTGGTGGTGGGCGAGGTCGCGCAAGCCGTCGACCGTGCCGAGCTTCGCGATACGTCCGTCGCGGATGATCGCGACACGCTCGCAGGCCTTCTCCACCTCCGACAGGATGTGCGAGCTCAGGAACACGGTGGCGCCACCGGCGACGGCCTCGTGCAGGGTCTCGAAGAAGGTCTGCTGGACGAGCGGGTCGAGGCCCGACGTAGGCTCGTCGAGAACCAGCAGGTCGGGGCGGTGCTGGAGCGCCGTGATCACGCCGACTTTCTGCTTGTTCCCCTTGCTGTACTCCTTGAACCGCTTGCCGGGGTCCAGCTCGAAGCGGTCGATCAGGCTCGCCTGGTAGACGGGATCGACGCCGCCCCGCAGGTTCGCGAAGTACTCGAGGGTCTGGCGGCCGGTCAGGCGGTCGTAGAGCGCGAACTCACCCGGGATGTAGCCGACCCGCTTGTGGATGCTGACCGGATCGACAGTTGAATCGATGCCGAAGACCAGGGCCCGGCCACTCGTGGGCCGGATCAGGTCCAGCATCGTGCGGATCGTCGTGGTCTTGCCGGCCCCGTTCGGACCGAGGAAGCCGAAGACCTCGCCCTCGCCCACCTCGAGGTTCACGTCGATGATCCCGCGGCTCTTGCCGTACGACTTGGTGAGCTGTTCAAGCGTGATGATGGCTGCCATGCGGTTCCCTTCCTATGCGAACCAGGTGTGCAGGGAGGCGTCGTCGATGAGCGTGAAGGAGCCCGCGGAGAGCCCCAGGATGCGCTCGATCGCCTCCTCGTAGGCATGCATGAACTGCTGGACCTCCTCGAAGGGAATCCGGCCCTCGAGCCGGGCATCGAGGAGGTCGTAGATGACCTCCGCCGACCCAGTGAACAGGCCGGCGATCAGCGTGGCGGCGTGCGATGGCGCAGTCGGGTTCATCGTCCCCTCGTCCACGCCCTGGCGGAAGATCCCGGCCAGCAGTGGCACGAACATGGCGAACGACGCCGCCTGGGTCCGGGTCCGGACCAGGTCGTTGGCAGGCGCGAACCAGGAGTGCAGCAGGCCGAGCAGCAGGTCGCTGCGCTGCGCCTTCCACTGGCTGCCCACCGTGAACATCGCCTGGAGCTTGTCGACCGCAGCCCGGTCGGGATCGTGCGCGATTGGCTCGAGCACCGCCATGCCGGATCGCGTCATCCGCTCGATCACGGCCGCGAGGATGGCCTCCTTCGAGTCGAAGTAGTGGTAGATCGCGCCGCGCGAGCAGCCGAGCTCGTCCTGGAGCGCCTGGACGCTCATGACGTCGTAGCCGCCGGTCCGGATCTGGCGCTCGGCGGCGTCAAGGATCTCGTCACGGCGAACGGCGTGGGCTGCGTGGTTGCGGGTGCGAGACATCGTGGTGTCCATTGTCCGACCGACTGTCGGTCGGATTATAGGTCAAGTGGTCCGGATCACGCAGGCCGCAGGTCCCAATCGGTCGGGTCATACCGATCGGGTCGGGCAGCCTGCGCGCCTCAGACCTCCGGCCAGCCCCCGAGCTCGGCGAGGGTCGGCGGGTTCGCGCCGGCACGGGCGCACACCGCCGCCGATGCGCGCACCGCGAACCGGGCCGCGCCAAGCACGGTCGAAGCGTCTCCCAGCCCGTCGGGGCCGATCCCCCAGTGCACGAGGCAGGCGAGGAACGCACCGCCGAAGGTGTCTCCTGCCCCAACCGTGTCCACCACCTCGACCGGCGGCGCGATCACGGACGCCACGGCTTCGCCGGCCAGCACCCGGATCGGGCGTGCACCATCGGTCACCAGGACGACCTTCGGCCCCTGGTCGCGCACCCACGCGGCAGCCTCGTCGTGCGACGAGCCTGGCCGGAGGTACTCGAGGTCCTCGGTGGAGGCCTTGACGATGTCGGCCCGCGCCATCACGCGCGTCATCCGGGCCCGCCAGGCGGCCGGGTCGCGGGTGATCGACGGCCGTGCGTTCGGATCCAGCATCACGATCCGGTCGGCGGGAACCGCGCACGCGACCGCCTCCAGCGTGGAGGCCATCGGCTCCAGCACGAGGCCCAGCGACCCCGTCAGGAAGGCGCGCGCCGACGCCGGCAGCCCGTCGGCCATCGGGCCAGGGAGCACGGCTGGGGCCGAGGTCGAGTCCGTGTAGAAGTGGTACGACGCCGCACCGTCGGCCCCGATCTCCGCCAGTGCCAGCGTGGTCGGCAGATCCGTCCGCTGGGCGAGCGACACCTGGACACCGTCACCGGCGAGCCCCGCCTCCAGCATCCGGCCGAACCGGTCCGACGACAGCCCGCCGATCCAGGCCACCGGCACCCCGAGCCGCGCGATCGCCCGAGCAGAGTTGAACGGACTCCCGCCGGTGATAGGCGTGATCTCGCCGGAGGCACGCACGATGAGATCGATGAGGGCCTCACCCGCCACGACGACGAGGGGGTCTGCCTGGCGGGCTGAGGTGGTCGGTCGGGCGGATGGGTTCGGGCGCAGTGTTCACCGGTCGATTATCGGGCCTCCGATATGCTGCGGGCGCATGCGTCGTCTCGCCGGAGCCCACGAACTGCTCGATGGGCCCCTCGACGACCCTGTCGCCCTGCGCGGCAACCTGCGCGACCTCGCGTGGATCAACCGCCGCCTTGGCGGCATCCGCGCTTCCCGTCACGCACTGGACCGGCTCCTGGCCGGGCGCACGGGGCCGCACAGCATGCTCGACGTGGGCACCGGGGCGGCCGACATCCCGCTGGCCCTCATCAGCCGTACGCGCGGCGGCACCCGCCCGCTCTCCGTCACCGCGCTCGACTCGCGCCAGGAGGTGCTCGACGCCGCCCGCGCGCTGGACCCGCGAGTTGCCGGGACCGAAGGCCTCGAGATCGTGCTGGGCGACGGGCGGTCGCTGCCCTGGCCGGACCGCGCCTTCGACGTCGTGCACGCGTCCCTCATGCTCCACCACCTTGAGCCGGCCGACGCTGTCGCATTCCTCCTGGAGGCCGCGCGCGTCGCGCGTCGCGGGGTGGTCGTCAACGATCTCGTGCGCGCGCGCCACCACTGGCTCGGCGCCCGGGCGCTGCTGGCCGTCACCACGCGCAACCGCTACACGCGCCACGACGGGCCGCTGTCCGTGCGCCGCGCGTACACGCGTCGTGGAGCTGCGGGCCCTGCTGGCCGCCGGTGGCCTGCGTCCGGTGGCCGAGGTGATGGCGCTCGCGGGGCACCGGGTCGCCATCGCCGCCGTGCACCTGCCGCCGGCGGACCGGGCGTGACACCCGCGATGCCCTTGACGATGCCCGGAGGGGCTGGGGCACGCCGCTGGGCCGGCGGAGGTCGACGTCGTGGTTGCCGGTGGTGGCCCGTCCGGGGCAGCCGTTGCCATCCGGCTGGCCCAGGCCGGCCATGTGGTGCTGCTCGCCGAGCGGCGTCCCAGCTGGCGCTGGCGGGCGGGCGGCGTGTTCGCGTCGCCGGCGGCCCTTGCCGAGCTGCGCGCCCTCGGCCTGCCGGCGCACGTGCTCGCCTCCGCAGCGCGACCCATCCCGGCGATGCGCGTGGAAACGCCCGCGGGCACGGCCTTCGAGCTCACGTACGGCGCAGAGGCGGGCGGCGATGGCGCCGTGGGGTTCGACCGATCGTCACTGGATCCGGCCCTCATCGCGGCGGCCCGCGCCGCGGGCGTCGACGTCCGGACCGGTTCCTCCGTGCGGGAGGTGCAGCTCGCCGACCACCGCCAGTCCACCCACGTGCTCGTGGACGGCCCGGACGGTCCAGCCGGTGCGCCGGTGACGGGTCGCCTGCCGCGTGGTGATCGGCGCCGACGGGCCCCGCTCGATGGTCTCCGCGGCCGCCGGCATGACCCGGCAGGCACGCCTCTCCGGGCGGGTGGGCCTGTCGTGGCACGTCGCGGACGAGCCGGGCGACCAGCCGAAGGCGGCGCGCATGGTCGTCCTGCCCGGCGGCGCCTACTGCGGACTGGCGCCGGTGCCCGGCGGACGGCTCAACGTCGGCATCGTGCTGGCGGGACGGGCCTGGCGCGAGCGACTCGCCAGCACCGGCGCCGCCGCGACGGGCGAGCACGTGCTGCGCTCGGTGCCACCGCTGCGCGGACGATCCCGAGACCTGGCGCGAGGGCATCATCACCGACGCCATCGCCGGGGCCAGCCCGCTCGGCTGCCGCGTGGAGCGGCGTGCCGGTCCGGACTGGCTGGTCGTCGGTGACGCCGCAGGGTTCCTGGACCCGTTCACCGGGGAGGGCCTCCACCGCGCGTTCGTCTCGGCCCGGCTCGCGGCCGATGCCGTGGACGCCCACCTCGCGGGACACCCGGGGGGCCTCGCCGCCTACGACCGGGCGATGCGTGACCGGTTCGCGACGAAGGACCGGTTGTCACTCCTCGTCCAGGCCTTCCTCGCCCGGCCGGCCCTGTTCGAGCATGCCGCCCGGCGCCTCGCGCGCAAGCCGGATATCCGTGCGACGATGGGCCTCGTGATGGGTGATCTCGTGCCGGCCTCGCGCGCGCTCGATCCCCGGTTCCTCGCCGGGCTTCTCGTCCCATGACCGACGCCACCGTGCTCCCGAGGGGACTCGCGAAGTACTTCGCCGGCCCCGACGGCACCATCCAGCGCGTGCGCCTGGGCGCCTACGCATGGTGCGAGCGCGACGGCGCCGTCCTGCTCACCCGGGTCGCTGCGCAGGGCCCCGGCGGCGGCCTGTGGACCCTGCCGGGCGGCGGCCTGGACTTCGGGGAGCACCCGGGGGCGGGCGCCGTCCGGGAGGTGCTCGAGGAGACGGGCTACGACGTGGCGCTGGGCGAGCTCGCTCGGGATCCGCTCCAACGTGCTGGAGCCCGCGCAGACGATCAGCCACCACCGCGTCCAGACCGTGGGCATCGTGTATCGCGGCACGATCACCGGCGGCGAGCTGCGCCAGGAGTACGAGGGGTCGACGGACCTCGCCGCCTGGGTCCCGTTCGCGGAGCTCGACGCCCTCCCGGCCGTGGACCTGATCGCGTTCGCGAGAGAGGCGGCCGGGCGCTAGATGCACAGCACGATCGGCATCGACATCGCGGCCCCGCCCGAGCTCGTCTACCGCCTTGCGTCGCGACGTGACCCGCTGGGAGCGTCTGCTCCCGCACTACAGCCGGTCCGCCGTCGTCCGGGCCGAGGCGGATGGTGCGCTCGTGTGCGACTTCATCGCCCGCCGCCCGTTCGTGCCGGTGCTGGGCCTGGGGATGCCCGTGACGTGGCGCAGCCGCACCTGGCACGAGCCCGCGACCCGCAGGCTGCGTTTCGTGCACACGGCCGGCGCGACGCGCGGCATGGACGTGACCTGGACGATCGAGCCCACCGCCGGCGGCACGCGCGTGGAGATCGCGCACGACTTCGCACCAGCGATCCCGGGCTTCGCGGCCTTCGTGGACCTCGTCTTCACCCGCCCGATCGCCGGCCGCACGCTGGCCACCTTCCGGGCGCTCGCCGAGGCCCTCGCGTCAGATCCGGCGTCCGGATCCCCACCGTAGGCAGACCAGCACATGGCGAATGCGTCCCCTCCGCGCCGCGTGTTCATCACCGGCATCGGCGTCCTCACCGCGATCGGCACCGGCCTGCCCGCCTTTCGAGCCGGGCTCCGCGCCGGGACCTCGCCCGTGCAGCGCATCGACCGCTTCGATCCGTCCGGCTTCCGCTCGCAGGTGGCCGCCCAGGTGGACGACTTCGTGCCGCTCGACCACATGGACGCGCGGGCTGTGCGCGGCCTCGACCGGTTCAGCCAGTTCGGGCTGGCCACCGGACGCATGGCGATGGCCGATGCCGGGATCGTCCCAGGCGTGCGCGGCACGCCATCCCCGGACCGCGTCGGGATCTACCTGGGGTCCGCGTTGGGGGGCATCGCGTTCGCGGAGAGCCAGCACGAGCAATACCTGGCCCGTGGCCTGCGCGGCGTCTCTCCGACCCTGGCGCTGGCCGTGTTCGGCGGCGCGGCGCCCGCCAACCTGGGCATCGCGCTGGACGTCCGGGGACCCATCCTCTCCACCGCCAACTCCTGTGCGTCGGGCGCGGTGGCCATCGGCGAGGCCCTCAACGCGATCCGTTCGGGTGAGATCGACGCCGCCGTGGCGGGCGGTGTGGACTGCCCGCTGTCCCCGCTGGCCTTCGGGGCCTTCGACCTGATCCGGGCGCTCTCGGCCGGCCGCAACGATGATCCCGGGCAGGCGGCCCGGCCGATGGACGCGGGACGTGACGGGTTCGTCATGGGCGAGGGCGCCGCGCTCCTGGTCATCGAGAGCGAGGCGAGCGTCGTCGCACGCGGCGCGACGCCGTACGCGGAGGTCCTCGGGTACGGCGCAACCTCCGATGCGCACCACATGGTCCAGCCGCGTCCGGACGGATCCGAGGCCGGCCGCGCGGCCACCATCGCGCTGGCGGATGCAGGGGTCGGAGCTGACGAGGTCGACTGGGTGAGCGCCCACGCGTCCTCGACGCCCATCGGCGACATCGCGGAGGCACGGGCGCTCGTGCTGGCGCTGGGGGCGCGTGCGGCCACCGTCCCGGTGAGTGCGACCAAGGCCCTCACCGGCCATCCGCTCGGCGCGACGGGTGCAATCGAGGCGGCGATGGCGGCCCTCGCCATCCGGGACGGCTGGGTGCCGGGGACCTGCAACCTGGTGGCCCCCGAGCCCGAGCTGGCCGAGCTCCTGCCCGGGCTGCTCCGCGACGGCCAGGACGGCCGCTACGAGCGGGTGCTCTCGACCTCGTTCGGCTTCGGCGGGCTCAACGCGGCCCTGGTCCTCGGCGCACCGTCGTCGTAGGCGGCCCGCTACGTGGACCGGCTCCGGGAACGCGAGTTCGAGCCGCGCGTCTACACCTACGACACCGGCCACAGCTCGTTCGACATCGAGGAGCGTGTGCGCCAGACCGCGATCGTGCTGGACTTCCTCGCCGCGACCGTGCCCGGATCCGCCGGCTGGAGGGCATCGATGCCCACCTCGCGGCGGCCGGGATCAAGCCCTATGCCGGAGCTGCGGTCTCGCTCGAACCGGTAGCGGGTCTCGTTGCCGCGGCAGCGCGGCCCGAGGCCGTAGCGGATCTCGCCCGCGGTCACGTCGGCGAGGCACCAGAACACCGTCACCGACGTCTCGCTGCCGTCGTCGTGGCGGCAGATGGACGGTGACGTCGCGTGGTCGGCGAGGAAGGCGAGCATGCGCTCGGAGGTGATCGTGCCCGGCTCGGGCCCGGCTCCGCGGGGACCGTCCAGCAGCTCCAGCGCCCGCCCCAGGCGCACGGCGGACCGCAGCGCGTAGGCCGGATCGCCCTCGTAGCGGCGCATCCGCTCGCAGGCGTAGTGGTTCGTATGGGCGAGGGTGCCCGCAGCCGACGGCGTCGTCACCTCGGCATCACTGCCGACCCCTCGATGTTGACCACGCCCCCGTCGCGGTGCGCGAACACCGTGTTGTACGAGGACGCCCGGTCCGGCCGCAGCGCCATCGCGACCGCCTCGTCGAGCGTGCGCGCGGTGAGCTGCTCGCGGACCATGAGCAGGCGCGGCACGCCGATCCGCTCGTCGTTGGGCGAGAGCTCGTTGCCGGTCAAGGAGAGCCCGGCCGCGTTCCAGCCGACGCTGATCCACGGCCCGATGCCCAGCGAGAACACCACCGGCTCGCCCGGCACGCGCCACTCGATTGCCATGACCGACGCCTCGGAGGCCGGCGACAGGTCGTTCGTGTGGCCGACCCAGGTGTGGCCGTCGGCCGTGGCGGGCGGCGCGGCGACCAGGTCCGAGCAGCGGCCGTCCACCACCTCCCCGGCCGTTGCCTGCGATGGCCGGACGGTCCAGATCTCCTCGATGGACGCGGCGAAGAGCGCGACCGGATCGACGCCGGCCCCTTCCGCGGCGCCGTCGATCTCATCGACCAGCCATGGCGTGGCCGCCAGCGTCGCGTCGCGGTAGCGGGCGGCCAGGGCCAGCTGCTCCTCGCGCGACCGCCCGACCGGCAGCCTGGCGTCGAAGGCGACGGCAGCACGGATGATCTCCGGGATCGCCACGCCCACCTGGTGGCCGCACTCACGGTGGGTACCCTCCACGCGCAGGAACGGCACCCCGCCCGGGGACGGGAGCGCATCGCGGGCGGTCATGGCCGTCCTCTGGCGCCCACCTGCCTCACCGCCCGGCGCGGTTCTTCGGCGGGGGCGGAAGCTTCGTCTCGCCCTTGACCAGGAAGTGCGTGAACCAGTCGCGCACCTGGACCAGGTTCTCGGCCCGGCGGAACGGGGCCCCGGACCGCGTGAGCTCGTGGCTCTCGTTGGGGACCCGCATGAACCGGACCGGCCGCTTGAGCGAGCGCAGGACCGTGAACAGCGTCTCGGCCTGGCCGACGGTGCAGCGCAGGTCCCGTTCCGCGTGCTGGATGAGCAGCGGGGTATGCACGTTCTCGGCCAGCGAGAGCGGCGAGATCGAATGCCAGTAGCCGGGGTCCTCCCACGGCCACTTCCCGAACTCGATCTTTGCCCACTCGCCGCCCGAGATGTCGCCCGACAGGAACAGCATCCGCATGTCCACGACCGATCGCGCGGTGAGCGCCGCGGCGAAGCGGTCCGTCCGCCCGACGATCCAGTTCGTGAGGTAGCCGCCGTACGAGCCGCCGGTCACGCCCAGGCGTGCAGGGTCGGCCAGGCCGTCCTCGATCGACTGGTCCACGCCGGCCAGGACGTCGGACATCGGCCCGTCACCCCAGTCGCCGAGGTTCGCCCGGTTGAAGGCCTCCCCGTATCCCTCGGAGCCACGGGGGTTGCAGGCCAGCACGGACATGCCGGCGCCCGCGAGGATCTGCCACTCCAGGATCGGCGACCAGCCGTAGAGGGTGTGCGGGCCGCCGTGGATCTCGACGACCATCGGCTGCGTGCCGACACCTGCCGGGTACAGCCAGCCCTGGATCTCCCAGCCGCCGCTCGTCCAGCGGCGCTCGACCGGTTCGACCAGGTCCAGCTCGGCGGCGAGCTCCGCACTTGGGGCGGCCAGCACGGCGGGCGGCCACGCAGCCTCGGCCCCGGCGTGGGCCACGAAGGTCACGACCTCCGGGAGGGTCGTCGCCGTCGAACGAATGGCGGTCATCCGGTCCACCCCGCCCACGGCTACCGCGTCCCAGCCCGCGAGGTAGTGCCGGTCCGACGTCAGCTGCACGGGCTCCCCGCCCTCGAGCGGGACCCGCCACAGCTCGAACGAGCCGTCCACGGGGGCCGTGAACAGGACGGACGTCCCGTCGGCAGACGCGACCAGGCGCGCCTCCTCACCAAGCGTCACGTCGCTGTTCATCGCGGAGTCCGGCTTCAGCGGGGAGAGGGCGATGAGATCCATCCCACCGCGCGCGCCGGCGTCCGACCCATCGGCCGCGAACCGCCAGATGCCCGTCCTGAAGCCGGCCCGCGGGAAACGGTCTCCGAAGGCCAGGACGGCCGTGCCATCCCGCGTCCACGTCGGGCCGAAGAACGCCGCGTCGTTGCCGCCGGCCACGGTGGTGACCTCGCCCGAGGCCACGTCCACCACGAACACCGACGAGCGCCAGTCGATGTCGGGGTCGCGGCGGCGGTTGGCCGTGAACACGATCCGCGTGCCGTCCGGCGACCAGGCGGGCGATGCCTCGGCCGACGGTCCTGCAACCAGCTGGCGGGCCTCGCCCGTCGCCACGTCCACGAGCCAGAGGTGCGTCTCCTGGTCGTCGATGAAGCCCGCGCCGTTGTGCTGGTAGCCGAGCTTGTCGATGAACCGGTAGTCGGACAGCGGCGTCTCGCCGGGCTTGGGCGGCTCCGGCCGGCCGCGCCTGCGGCGGTCCTCCTTGATCGTCGCACCGAGCGACGAGGTCAGGACGGCGAGCTGGGTGCCATCGGGCGACCAGGCGAACTCGGAGACGCCCTTCGGGAGGTCGGTCAGGCGGCGCGCCTCGCCGCCATCCAGCGGCAGCAGGTGGACCTGGACACAGTCGTCGCGGTCCTTCATGTCCGCAGGGCGGTCCGGCTCCTCCTCCACGAACAGCCGGCGATCCGAGAGGAACGCGAGGGTGCGGCCGTCGGGCGAGAAGCGGGCATGGCGGTCCGTCCGGGCGCCCAGCGTGACCTGGCGGGCGGGGGTAGAACCGTCCACGGGCACGAGCCAGATGCTGTGGCGGTAGGCGTCCTTGCCCACGGCGGCGCGCTTGACGGTGAAGGCGACCTGGCTGCCGTCCGGCGAGAGGCGGGGATCGAAGGGGACGGCGAGGCGGTACAGGTCGTCGGGGCGTGCGGGTCGGGGCACGGGGTCCTCCGGGTGTCGGGGTAGTGGAGCCAGTCTATCCCCGGCTCTCCGGTGGACCTGCCCTGGTCCGCACGACGGGCTACCATCGGCCCGCGATGCCCGACCAGCTCGACCTCTCGCTCGAGACGGCCCTCCCCCGCCCGGGGGACGTGGCGCCGATGTGGCCGGTCGCCGGCCGCGGAGGCGTTCGATTCCCCCGACTTCCTGTTCGAGCCGACGTGGGGCGGGCACCGGGTCCTCGTGTACGTGGAGCCGGGCGAGCTGGCGGGCGCGGGCGAGGTGCGCGTGATCGATCCCAACGGCCTCGACGTCACCGCGCGCATCCCGGAGCTCAGGGGGCTGGCCGTGCGCGTTGCCGCCCGGTCGGCGGTGCTGGACGCCGAGCTGGTCGTTGTCGACGCCCACGGCCGTGCCGATGACGACGCCCTCCGCGAGCGCCTCGCCGGCCACCCGGGCCGTCCGGTTGCCTGCCTCGTGTTCGATCTCCTCCACCTCGATGGGCGCTGGCTTCTGCGTGAGCCCCTCGAGAAGCGGCGGGCCGCCCTGCGGCGTGTGCTCCGCCCGGGCGACGAGGTGGTCGCTGTTCCCGCGATTCCCGGCGAGGGCCGTGCACTCCACGCGGCGGTGTCCGAACAGGGCATCGCAGGCATCCTCGCGCGACGGCGGGACAGTCCGTACCTGCCGGGCGTCCGCAGCAGGTTGTGGCGCGCGATCCCAGCTTCGCCAAGTGGCATCACGGACGCTGTCGGCGAGGCCTCCGCTGCCAGCGAGACCGGCCCTGAGTCCGAACCGATTGTCGATACCGGCACCGCCCCCGTGATGGCGCTCTTCCGCCGCCTCCCCTTCGCCGAGGAGTCCCCTGGCGAACCCTGACCCGCGCGCCTACCGGCCCCGGATCGCCCTCGCGTACGTCCGCAGCGACGGCGGCTGCCCGTACACGAGCACGCCGGCCCGGTACACGCGGATCGCGAGCAGGATGGCGATCGGCACCGTGATACCGAGGATCGTGAGCGAGAGCAGGACCTCGCCCGGCGTCGCCGTGCCGACGGACATCCGCGCCAGCATCACGAACGGGCTCCAGAACGGCACGTACGACGCGATCTGGATGAACGTCCCCTGCCCGCCCGACAGCGCGAGCACCGCCGGCAGGTAGCCCATGATCGCCGGAATGGACAACGGCAGCGCCACGGTCTGCAGATCCTCGGGCCGGCTCAGCAGCGATCCCGCCCCCGCGTACAGGGCCGCATACAGCGCGAACCCCAGCACGAAAAACGCGAGGAACCCGAGGACCAGGCCAGGCGACAACGCGGCGAGCGATGCACCGGCGCCGGCCCCCGGTCCCAGCAGCGCATCGCTGATTCCGCCCGACGCCCCGAGGACCACGAGCGCCGGTACCAGCACCAGGATCACCTGCGTGAGGCCCGCGAGGCCGATCCCCGCGATCTTGCCAGTGACGAGCTGCGGGGCAGTCGCCGCCGAGATGAGGAGTTCCATGACCCGGTTCGCCTTCTCGGCCACGACGCCCGACGCCACCCACATGCCGTAGAAGACCAGGGTCAGGAACTCCAGGACGACGAAGACGATGCCGACGATCCGGCGGCTGCCGTACTCGGCGGGGTCGACCTGCGCCTCGCCGGACCCTGAGCCTCCGGCCTGTGCCGCATCCTCCACGGTGAACGTGGGGATGACGAAGGGGCGGGTCGCTGCGGGCTGCGAGGCCGTCCAGTCGAGGATGCCCACGGCGAACGCGCCCACCTGGAGCAGCTGCTGGCGGTCCTGCGCGAGGCCACCGATCGTGACCACGCGCATCGCGATGCCGTCGTCGCCGCCCCGCTCGACGATCGCGGCACCCGACGCACGCCCGTCGGCGACGAGGGCGACGGCAGCGGCCTCGTCCGGGGCGACGTCGAACAGGAACACCTTGCTCGCGGGATCGGCTCCGGCCTGGCCGTTGAGGAACGCGTCCATCGTGCCTGCCGCCTGATCGGCGAGGCCCGCCTCCGCCGAGGCAACCACGACCCGCGTGACCGTCGCGCGGTCCACGAGCCGAATGCCGACCGGGATCAGCGCGACCAGCATCGCCATGCCGGCGAGCAGCAGGGTCGAGAGGATGAACGCACGCGAACCGGTCCGCTCCCCGAACTCGCGCTTCGCCACCAGCCGTGTGCTGGTCATCCGGCTCATCGGGCGGGCTCCGGATCGGCCGCGGCATCGGGCTCGGCGCCAGCCCCGGGCTCGGCAGCGGGTTCGGCGCCGGCATCGGGTGCCAGGTGCTGGATCTCCTCGACCGGCCGGCCGACGTGGTCGATGAAGACCTGCTCGAGCGTCGGATCGGCCACCTCGAAGTGGATCACGCGCGCGCCGGCCGCCACCGCTGCGGCGAGCACCACGTCAGGCTCCAGGCCCACATCGAGCTCCACCATCGAGCGGTCCATGCCCGCCTGGATCACCCGCGCCCCGGGCACGCCGGCCAGCCACGGGAGCCGGGGATCATCGGCCACCGAGAGTCGCACCATCCGCCGTCCCGTGGACCGGCGGACCTCGCGCAGTGGTCCGCCCACCACCATCCGCCCCCGGTCCACGATCGCGACGGACTCGCAGAGCGCCTCGGCCACCTCCATCTGGTGGGTCGAGAAGACGACGGTGCGCCCGCGGTCCCGCAACTCCAGGAACGCCTCGCGCAGGAGCATCACGTTGACCGGGTCGAGCCCCGTGAACGGCTCGTCCATGAGCAGCACCTGCGGGTCGTGGAGGACCGCGGCGATGAACTGGATCTTCTGCTGGTTGCCCTTCGAGAGCTGCTCGGCCTTGCGGGAGGCGAGGTCCTCGGCGCGGAACCGCCGCAGCCAGGCGAGTGCCTCGCGTTTGGCACGCTCCGCAGGCACACCGTGCAGCCCCGCGAAGAAGACGAGCTGGTCGAGGACGCGCATCCGCGGGTAGAGGCCGCGCTCCTCGGGCAGGTAGCCCCACGTGGCGCGCGGCAGGAGGTGGCTCTCCGTCCCCTGCCAGGTGATCCGGCCGGCGTCCGGCTCCAGGACGCCCAGGGCGATGCGCATCGTCGTGGTCTTGCCGGCCCCGTTGGCACCCAGGAAGCCGAAGACCTGGCCCGTCGGCACCTCGAACGCGAGGTCGTCGAGGGCGCGCACGCTCCCGAACCGCTTGTGCAGGTGGTCGACGACGAGGCTCATGCGCCGCCGAGCATAGCCGCCCGGCCCGCGGACGGCCCCGGACGGATGGTCCGGCCCGGCCCCGTACCCCGGTTCAGATGCGCCGGGTGGCGACGTCGGCGCATGATGCCGACCGTCGCGTGGCCGGCCGGAGGGGCGGTGCCCACCTGGTGGGCCAACCAGCGCGTGCCCTGTCAGTTCGGCCCACACACTGGGCCGTGCCGCGCCTCCGGGGCCCGTGGACCCCTGGATCCGGCCCACTGGCTGGGCGGGATACGCACCTCACCCGACGGTTGGCCCACCCAGTGGGCAGCCGCGGCCAGGCAAGGAGTCGAGGAAGCGCGTGCATCCGGCCACGCGCTCGACCGAGGGGTACGATCGATCCGTGCAGGACATCCGGGTCAACCCCACCGCCATCGACATCAACCGCGCCGCCGGAACCCTCCGCCTCGGCTGGGCTGATGGTCACGAGACAACCTACGACAGCGTCACGCTGCGCTGGCTCTGCCCATGCGCCTACTGCCGCGGCGAGGCGGGCATGCCCGGCTGGCTGGACTCCAATCCCACGCTGACCCCCGCCCAGACGCAGGTCGTCGATGCCGCTCTCGTGGGCACCTACGCGATCCAGCTCACCTGGGGCGACGGCCACAACAGCGGGTTCCACACGTTCATGCTGCTGCGCGAGATGTGCCCCTGCAATTCTTGCGCCCGCGCCCGAGAGCAGCACCGCCAGCACGACACGCCAGACGGCGGGAACCGCCACTGGCACGGAGGCGATCAATGATCATCAGCACCACCCCGTATGTTGCGGGCTACCGGGTCACAGAGACCAAGGGCCAGGTGTTCGGCCTCGTCGTCCGCAGCCGCGGTCTCGGGGGCAATATCGTCGCCAGCCTGCGCTCCATCTGGGGCGGAGAGATCCACGAGTACACCGCGCTGCTCGAGGACACCCGGCGCCAGGCAATCGACCGCATGGTGCAGAACGCCACGCTGGTGGGCGCGAATGCGGTGATCTCCATGCGCTTCGACTCGTCCGAGCTGGCGGGCACGATGTCCGAGATCGTCGCCTACGGCACCGCCGTGGTGCTGGTGCCGGACATGGTGGCGCCGCAGTCCGCCGAGTAGCCCGGGCTGGGTGCACGTGGGCGTGACCGTCGTCCGGGGGCTCATCGGTGGCACCGGCGTTGTCCTGATCCTGCTGGCCATCGCGTTCCTGGGGATCGCGGGTCCGGCCGCCGACCTGTTCACCGCACTGTTCCTATTCGTGCCGGGCGTGCTGCTGGTGGCTGCCGTCTTCCTGGAACGGGTCCGCTATCGCTCGCTCCATGCCGAGCGCACGGGCGACCCAGCCGGACCGGGCGGCGGCGAGACGGGGCATCCCGATGCGCGCTTCCGGCCCACCGGGGAGGTGTTCGTGGACCCGACCACCCGCGTCCGCATGCGGGTGTGGTCCGATCCGGCCACCGGCGAGCGGCGGTACGTCCCGGAGGGGTGACGATTGCGACACTAGGCCCGCGATGGTGCGGCGCACGGGTCCGCGCCA
The DNA here is from genome assembly GCA_963697365.1 of uncultured Chloroflexia bacterium. GTDB lineage: Bacteria > Chloroflexota > Limnocylindria > Limnocylindrales > CSP1-4 > CAIXZV01. Next base: position 73,259 of record CAVONT010000007.1, on the reverse strand, counting down.
CCACCAGACGCACACAATCCGATTAGGACGGGCCCGAGCCCGCCCGCACGACGAGGAACCAGCCTGATGCAACCCGGCGAGCCGCCGTACACCCCGCCGCCTCCCATCCCCCCGGGCGGCGCCCCGACCAAGTTCTGCTTCGCCTGCGGCCAGGTCATCGACGCCCGCGCCGAGATCTGCCCCAAGTGCGGCGTCCGCCAGCCCGGCATGGCGAACAGCATCGACGCACAGCTTGGCCACTCGCGGATCGTCGCGTCCCTGCTCGCGATCTTCCTGGGCGCCTTCGGCATCCACAAGTTCTACCTGGGCAGGATCGGCCAGGGTGTCGTCTACCTGGTGTTCTTCTGGACCTTCATTCCGGCAGTGATCGGGTTCATCGAGGGCATCTGGTACCTGACGATGACCGACCGCGAGTTCTGGGCCCGCTACCCGGACCGCTGAGATCGGCGGCCCCTGGTCACACCCTCTTCGCAGGAATTGGGCCGCGGCAGCCTGATGGTAGGATTCATGGACTCCCGAACCGGTGATCCGGGGTGGCTGGGTCATCGCACCCAGGACCGGTGACCGGCGGGCCCAAGAGGACCCATGGCCACCGTTCGCCCCGCTCCCGGTCCCCGCGTCGCCAGCCGTGGACGCCGTCGTGCGGTGCGTGACCAGCGTGGGCCGATCCTCAACCGCGAGCTCAGCTGGATCGAGTTCAACGCGCGCGTGCTCCACGAGGCCCGCGACGTCCGAAACCCGCTGCTGGAGCGGGTCAAGTTCCTGGCCATCTTCGCCAACAACCTCGACGAGTTCTTCCAGGTCCGCGTGTCCGGCCTGCGCCGCCAGGACCAGTCGAACGCCTCGCACCACTCACTTGACGGCCTGACGCCGTCCCAGCAGCTCGATGCCATCCGCGAGCGCGTCCGCGAGCTCATCGTCGAGCACGCCAGCATCTGGAACGACATCCGCAAGGACCTCGCCTCCGAGGGCGTCGAGATCCTGGACTACGAGGAGGTCCCGGATCACCACGAGACGCTCCGCCGGCGCTTCCACGACGAGATCTTCCCGGTCCTGACGCCGCTCGCGGTGGATCCCGGTCACCCGTTCCCGTACATCTCCACCCTGAGCCTGTCGATCGCTGTCGGCCTGCGTGATCCCGAGACTGGCGAGAAGCGCTTCGCGCGGGTCAAGATCCCGCCGATCCTGCCCCGCCTGTTCGCCGTCGAACGCGACAAGTTCGTCCTGCTGGACCAGGTCATCGAGGCGAACCTCGACGAGCTGTTCCGGGGCATGGAGATCCTCGAGACCCACCTGTTCCGGGTCACCCGTGACGCCGACATCACGCTCGAGGAAGACGAGGCCGACGATCTCCTGCTCGCCATCGAGGAGGAGGTGCGCCGCCGGCGGTTCGGGCAGGCCGTGCGCCTGGAGACCGAGCGCTCGATGCCCGAGGTCACCCGGCAGATCCTGATCAAGGGCACCGGCGTCCGCGAGGAGGACTGCTTCGAGGTCGCAGGGATGCTGGACCTCACATCGCTGTTCCAGCTCGCCGGCCTGGACCGGCCGGACCTCAAGGCCCCGCCGCACAACCCCGTCATCCCGCAGCGCCTGCTGCCGCCCGACGAGGACGAGCCCACCGACGTCTTCGCCCAGATGCGCGCGGGCGACATCTTCATCCACCACCCGTACGAGTCGTTCTCGGCATCGGTGGAGCGGTTCCTGGACCAGGCGGCCGATGACCCGGACGTCCTGACGATCAAGCAGACCCTGTACCGGACGTCGGGCGACTCCCCCATCGTCAAGGCGCTGATCCGCGCAGCCGAGCGCGGCAAGCAGGTCGTGGTCCTTGTGGAGATCAAGGCCCGCTTCGACGAGGCGAACAACATCGTCTGGGCCCGGCGCCTCGAGCAGGCGGGCGCCCACGTCGTGTACGGCCTCGTGGGCCTCAAGACCCACTCGAAGGTGGCGCTCGTCGTCCGCCGCGAGGGGCACGGCCTGCGGCGCTACTGCCACATCGGCACCGGCAACTACAACGGCAAGACAGCGCGCCTGTACGTGGACCTGGGCCTGCTCACCTGCCGCGAGGAGCTGGGCGCGGACGTCACCGACCTGTTCAACGTCATCACCGGGCTCTCCCGCCAGCGCGTCTTCCGGCGCCTGCTGGTGGCGCCGATGACCCTGCGCTCCCGCTTCATCGAGCTGGTCGAGCGCGAGGCCGCCGCCGCCCGCGCGGGCAACCAGGCGCGCATCGTCCTCAAGGTCAACTCGCTCGTTGACACCCAGGTGGTCGAGGCGCTCTACGAGGCGTCCCGAGCCGGCGTCCAGTGCGACCTCATCGTGCGCGGCGCCTGCTGCCTCGTGCCGGGTCTGCCAGGCGTGTCGGAGAACATCACCGTCCGCTCCATCGTCGGCGAGTTCCTGGAGCACTCCCGGATCTGGATGTTCCACAACGGCGGACGATCCGAGTGGTACATCGGCTCGGCTGACCTCATGGAGCGCAACCTGGACCGTCGCGTCGAGGTTGTCACCCCGGTCGAGGACGGCGAGGCGAGGTCGCGGATGCGGCGGATCATCGAGGTCATGCTCGCCGACGACCGCCGCTCGTGGCAGCTCGGCAAGGACGGGCGCTGGAACCGGATCGAGGTCCTCGAGTCACGCGAGGGGACCGTGGACACGTTCGCGGTCCTCAAGGAGGACGCCGCCGCATCCGCCGCGGTGTCGTCCAGCCTGCCCAGCCGCCCGCATGCGCTGGCGGGTTCGATGGATCCCCGCGCATGACGGAGAACGAGGCGACAATGCCCACCGAACCCGAGGGCCGCGGCCCTGTCGAGGCCGATGTGCCGCTCGAGATCGAGCTCAAGTACCGCATGACCGACGTCTCGACGGGCGAGCGCCTGCTCGGGGCCGACGACCTGGCCGGCTTCTCTGCTCTCGGGCCGGCGGAGACGGTGCAGCACGAAGACCGCTACGTGGACACGGGCACCCGCTCCCTGGCCGAGGCCGGGTACGCAGGCCGCCTGCGCAGCAGCGGTGACGGCACGGTGATCACGCTCAAGGGGCTGCGGCGCCGCGACGACGGCGGGGCAGCGCACCGGCGCGAGGAGCTGGAGGGTCCGGCCGACCTCGAGTCCAGCGTCGCCGACTGGCCGACGTCGGCTGCCCGCGACGCGGTGCTCGCGATCGCGGGCTCGGGCTCGCTCGGCGAGCTGCGTACGCATCCGGCAGCAGCGCCGCAAGCGCCTCTACGGGAGGGACGGGACCGTGATCGAGGTCTCGGTCGACGGAGTGGAAGTCATCCAGGGCGACGCGGTGATCGAGCGTTTCGCGGAGCTCGAGCTGGAGCTGCGGGAGGGCGACGAGGAGGCACTGGAGCCGCTCGCCGACCTGCTGGCCGAGGTCGAGGAGCTGGTGCCGGCCGACACGTCCAAGCTGGAGCGTGCGCTCGAGGCGATCGCCCGGCGCGAGGCCCTGGCCGAGCACGGCGAGACCGAGGACCCGGACGAGATCGATGACGAGGCCGATGACGACGCGGCCCCCGAGGCTGCACGGGGCACCAGGAGCGCTCCCTCTGCCGATGCCGGCCCCGCCGTCGAGCCGGAGGCAGCGGCGGCGGCCACCGGCGGCGTCGAGGCTGCGGTCGAAGCCGCCCCGAAGCCGCCCCGCATCGTGGCGCCCAAGACGCCAGGCGTCCTCGGTGACGACCACCTGGCCGAGGCCGGCCGCAAGGTCCTGCGGTTCCATCTCGCCCGCATGCTCACCCGCGAGGAGGGCACCCGCCTGGGCAAGGATCCCGAGGAGCTGCACGCGATGCGGGTGGCCACCCGCCGTCAGCGTGCCGCGTGGCGGGTCTTCGGCGATGCCTTCGACCTGGAGCGCACCGACAAGCACCGCCGGCGCCTCAAGCTCGTGGCGGCCGATCTGGGTGCCGTGCGGGACCTCGATGTCCTCATCGAGGCAGCCGAGCTCTACCAGGGCGGCCTCGCCGGGCCCGAGGCTCGAGCCTTCGACGCGCTGATCCAGGGCTGGCGTGTCAGCCGCGACGCCGCGCGGGTGGTCCTCCTCAAGGAGCTGGACTCCGGGCGTTACCGGAAGTGGGTCGACGGGTACGTCGAGTTCCTGCAGACCGAGGGTAAGGGTGTCCGACCCGTGGGCGCCGTCGAGGCGCACCGCGTCCGGGACACGATGCCGTCACGCATCTGGGCCGCCTACGAGGTGGTCCGGGCCTACGAGCCGGTCATGCGCTGGGCGGATGTGACCACCCTCCACGATCTGCGGATCGCGGCCAAGTGGCTGCGCTACACGCTGGAGTTCGTGCGCGAGGCGCTCGGGCGAGACTCCGGACCGGTGATCGAGAAGGTCGTCGCCCTGCAGGACCACCTGGGCTGGCTGCACGACGCTGATGTCGCCGCGGGCCTTGCGCGCCAGTTCCTGGTGGAGAACGGAGGCAAGCTGACCGAGGCGGAGACCCAGGCGATCGGCCGGTACCTGGTCGACCGCGAGCGCGAGCTGGCCCGTCTGCGACGGACAGTCGGGCCGGCCTGGCGCGGCGTCTCGTCCGTGGTGTTCCGGCGCGCGCTCGGACGGCTGGTCGCGGGCCTCTAGCGTCGTCCGGCAGGGACGGACGAGGGGGCTTGCTCAGTCGATCGGCCAGGCCTCGTCGGACCAGCCGCGCACGAGCGCGGGCAGACGGTCTCGCCAGGCGGGTCCGGCTGCCGCCGTCGCGAGCACGAGCCCCTCCCTGATCCCCTCCTCCGACACCCGGAGCCGGTCGGCCTCGTAGTGCTCCAGGATCGCATCCACGATGATCGCGCCGGCAGGCAGGATCCGCGCACGAGCGGGTCTGACGAGGTGACGCTCGGCGGCCTCGAGGCTGCGCTCCACGGTGAGCATGGCGAGCGCCACGGTCAGCCGGCGTCGGGTGAGGACACGGTCGAGGGCGGTCGCAGGCAACAGCTTGAGGAGGTTGCTCGACGTCCCGCCGACGGCCACGATCTCGCCCGGGTGGGCGGCGGGGGCGGACTCGAGGATGCTCCTGACGGCGGCCTTGAGGGCTTCGACCTCGGCGAGTGACGGCGGGTCGCTGCGGACGAGGTCCCTGGTCAGGCGTGCGGCACCGAGCGGGAGCCCGGTGGTGGACACGCTCGCGTCCGGGCTGACGACCACGAACTCCGTGCTGCCTCCGCCGACATCGACGACCAGCATCTGCGACCTGATCCGCAGTCCCTTCGTGACGCCCAGGAGGGTGAGCCGGCCCTCCTCCTCGTGCTCGAGCACATGGACCGCGACACCGGTCCGGGCCTCCACCTCGTGGATCACGAGGCCCGCGTCGTCGGAGTTCCGCAGGGGGTCCGTCCCGACCACCGTGATGTGCGACGCGCCGAGCTGGCGGGCCGACTGGATGTAGGCGACCAGTGACGCGATCAGCTCCTCGCGGCCTCCCTGGCCCATACGGCCGTTGGCAGTGACGCGGTCGCCGAGGCCGAGGAACACGGACTCGTCGAGGATCGGCTCCACCCGGTGCCCGCCGACCGCGGCCACGAGGAGGTGCAGGCTCGTGGCGCCAACGTCGATGGCAGCGCCGATCGCGGCACCCGGCGGGATCACGATCGGAGCCAGGGATGCGTGGGCCGGCCCGGGCTGGGGGGCATGCGCCGCCTCGGCCTGCTGGGGCACGTCCGGCGGAAGCGCACCAACGTGGAACGGTCCGTAGGCGGCGCCATCGTCCTGGCCGGGCTCGACGGTCGCGTGCACGGGCGCACGCCCGCGCGAGTCCACTCGCTCGACGATGTGCTCGGCGGCAGGCTCGCGGGACTGCCGCAGGTATGCAGCGGCTTCACCGAGCAGCGCCGACGCGGCCGCAGCTTGGGCTGGTGTCACAGGCAGTGCGGCTTCATCGTCCAGCGGCCCGAGCTCGTCATCTCGTTCGGGCTCGGGTTCGGGTTCCGGCTCCGGCTCGCGGCTCGGGTTCGGGCTCGGGTTCCGGTTCGGGCTCGGGCTCCGGTTCGGGCTCGGGTTCCGGTTCGGGCTCGGGTTCCGGTTCGGGCTCGGGCTCCGGTTCCGGCTCGGGCTCCGGTTCCGGCTCGGGCTCCGGTTCGGGCTCGGGCTCGGGTTCCGGCTCGGGCTCCGGTTCCGGCTCGGGCTCCGTCCGGCTGGGCTCGGTTCCGGCTCGGGCTCCGGTCCGGCTCGGCTCGGTTCGTCCGGCTTCGGGCTCGGCTCGGGTTCCGGCTCGGGTTCGGCTCGGGTTCGGGCTCCACGGGGACCTGGGTGCGGGCCGGCGCGTACACGGGGGCAGGCGTCGCGGCCGACGCCGAGACCGTCTGCTCCTCGGCCTTCGGAGCCGCCTTGGCCGTCGCGGTGGTCTTCGCCTTCGGTGTCGTCTTGGCCTTCGCAGCGGCCTTCGCATCAGCAGCGGCCTGCTTGGCCGCCTTCCTGTCAGCCTTCCGTGCAGCCTTCGTGCCCTTGGCGGCCTTCTGCGCGGCCTTCTCCGCCTTGGCCGCGGCCTTGCGCGCCTTCTTGCCGTCCTTGCCTCCAGCATCGGCCGCGGGCGTGCCGATGGACCTCTTGGCCTCGTCCTCCCCGGCCTTCGCCATCGCTCGCTCCTCTGCTGCCGTCCGGCGCCACGGGGCATGCGCCTCGCTGGAGCAAGTCTGCCGCACGTGGGACCCGGACGCGGGGCCGTTGCGTGGGTGCGGCCGCCCGGCGGCAGTGCGGTCGCAGAGGGCAGGCCCGTCGTCAGGCGATACTCCCGGCCTCATCGCTGCGGATGCGGTCCGTCAACGCCACGAGGATCCCATGACGCACGGCGGAGTGCCGCTCCATGAGTTCGGTGAAGGCCGCGGCGTCGATCACGGCGACTGTCACCTGGGTGAGGGCCGTGGCAGTGGCGGTCCTTGGGCGGCGGTCCACCAGCGCGATCTCGCCGAGGAAGTCCCCCTGGCCGAGTTCGCGTAGGGGCGAACCCTCGCGAGTGACCGCGATCCGCCCATCGAGCACGAGGAAGAAGGCGTCACCCGGCCCGCCCTCCGCCGCGAGCACGGATCCCTCAGGCAGTTCCTGCTCAACGGCGAGCGCTGCGACGGCGTCGAAGGCGCGGTCCGTCAGGCCGGAGAAGAGCGGCACGGCGCGAAGTCGATCTGCGGAAACGGTCATCTGGTCTGAACCTCAGGGAACGGGGTGGCGGCAGGAAGGTAGGACCTGACTGTTAACGCGTGATCATCGGATTGCAGGGACGGGAGCCTGGCGGCCGTTGCCCATCAGCCGCCCGCGGTCGGGCGCGCAAGGGGTCGCGCAGACACCCGGAGTGACGTCCGAGTGCCTGCGCTGGGGAGTCGAACACGGGCAGGCGACGGGTCCTCGTCTCACGCCACGATGGCTGTGGGAGGGAGCTCATCCACGTGGCCGAAGGATCCTGTCCTGCGCAGCGGGTGCGTTGGCCGGCGACGACCGAACCGGTCGGCGAGGTCCGGAAAGAACGCGGCCAGGACGTCGATGACCCCATCGTCGGCATTCGAGCCACCGACCAGGGTTGCGCGCCTGCGAACAGGTTCGGGCGCACCCGCCATCGCCGCCGACATCGCCGCGTACCGGAGCATGGTGATGTCGTTGCCGCCATCGCCGACCGCCGCCACGGCCTCGCGCGGGATCCGCAGGCTGCGGGCCAGCCACTCGACGGCAGAGCCCTTGTCGGCGCCGGGGGCGAGGACCTCCACACCTCCGTCGTCCGTCCACACCAGGGACGCACGTCCCGCGAACCAGACTGTTGCTGCGGCCAGCACGTGCCTGTGGAGGTGGGGATCCGTCGGCAGGAAGACGCGGATGGGCGCGCGGTCGCGAACGTCGCCCAGGTCCCCGACAACCTGCATCCGCCGACGGGCGGCATCCGTCCGCAGGAAGTCAACGGCGGCATCCGATCCTCGCGTGTAGACGGTGTCTGCGGTCCCCACCACGGGATCGAGGTCGAGGGCATCGGCGAAGCGCAGTGCATCGTCGTAGACCGGCGCCGTGAGCTCGAGACGCCGGACCACCCGGCCAGTCACAGGGTCGATGGACAGGGCGCCCTGGGCAGCGATCTGCGGTCCCGACAGACCGAGCTCCGCACAAAGCTCGCTGATCCCCGCCCAAGGGGAGCGGCCCGTTGCCAGCACGACCCGCACTCCACTCGACACGACCGTGCGGATCGCATCGCGGACGTGCGGCCGGAGGCGCCCGGCCGGGTCCAGCAGCGTGCCGTCGATATCACACGCCAGCAGGCGAGGGCGAGGAGCGCCAGCGACGGCGCGACCTATGTGGGACATCTGGGCCTTCCTCGATTGCGGCGGCCGGGGTGGCCGGGGTGTCACCCGGCCGGGAGCAGGGGCACCGCCTGGCCGGCCGACAGGACACGCTGGACGCCGTTCCTGGGCCGACGCGCCACGAGGCGACGGCAGCGGCCGCAGGCCATGGCGATTGACCCGTCAGGCTTGGACACGGCGAAGATCTCGCGGGACGGCACGTGGCGTCCGCAGGTGTCGCAGTCCATCTTCAGTGGCTCCGGAGTCTGGCGATACGATCGCTCCTCGTGGCCGACCCCCAGTGGACCGGCGCTGCAGTTATCGAAGCAGCCCCGGCGCTCCACGTCCGCAACGGGTGGTCAACGATGGGTCAACGATCCCCACGCGTCGGGAACGGCGTCTCCGGGGTGCCCGGGGGCGACCTGCGGGGGCGCGTCAGCCAGCCACGCCTCCTGCCCGCTCACCGTCAGTTCGAGATACCGGATGGCATACCCGATCCGCAGCGGGCTGAGGTCCGACTGCAGCGCTTCCGCCAGGCCCGCCTCGCGCACCAGCGACAGAGCCAGCAGGGTGGGGTCCTTGATCGGGGCAAGACCACGCCGGATGACGGCCACGCGCCTGGCCACGGCGTGGCTGCCTGCGTGGGGCTCCGTGATCATCTTGTGCACTCGGGGCAGTTGCCCGACGTCGTGGCGGATGAGCCACCACGCGTCGTCCACGCTGAGCCGTGCCAGGTTCCCGGGGACGCTGCCGGCCACGGCCTTGGGAGTCATCCGAACCATGTCCCGATCTCGACCTCCGATGGACGGGCGAGTTCCCCGGCACGCAGGAGTTCCGCCCACGGCGGGAGCACGCGGCCAAGGCCGGCCTCCAGGTGGCCGATCGCGAGCGCGACGGCTGCAGGATCGGTGCCCAGGCGCGACACGGCTGACACGAACGCGTCATTGCCAGTCGCCTGGTCGGAGTACCCGGCGTCCGTGGCCGCGCCGTGCCGACGATGGGCATCCACGGCGGTAGCGAAGCGGCCCGACCTCCACAGCGCGGGATAGTCGCCATCCCGGCGCAGGAGATGGCGCAGCGCCCGTGCCAGGGACTCGGGATCCTGGACGAGGGCATGACGAGCCACGCGGCATGGCGCGGCAGGCGTGGCGATGGCATCCATGGAGCGAACGGTGCCGCGGGTGCGTTTCCCCGATGTCAACGGGCGGTGAGCAGGCTGTTGCCTGTCACCCCACCGGCGACCAGTGCTGGTGGGCCACGCCTCCGGATGCGCATCTGGCGACGGGTGGCACCCCACCGGGCACCGCTGGCGTCCTACGATCTGCACGGGACGCCGCTCGTCACCCTGGCGGGACCTGGCCCCACCCGAGGAACGCCACATGACCCGTACACCGCAACCCGTGCGCAAGACCATCGGGCTTGTCGCCCATGACAACGAGAAGCAGGACCTCATCGATTGGGCCAGGTTCAACGTGGACCTGCTGCGCCGGCACGACCTGGTGGCAACCGGCACGACCGGCCGCCTGCTCGAGGAGGCACTCGAGGTCCCGGTGCGCCAGCTCAACAGCGGGCCGCTGGGCGGCGACCAGCAGCTGGGCGCGCTGATCGCCGAGGGCCACATCGACCTGCTCGTGTTCTTCTGGGATCCGCTCGAACCCCAGCCGCACGACCCAGACGTCAAGGCGCTCCTGCGGATCGCCGTCGTCTGGAACATCCCGGTCGCGTGCGACCTCGCCTCCGCGGACTTCATGATCTCATCGCCTCTCCTCGAGAGCGCGACCTATGTTCGCGCCGCCCCCGACTTCTCCGCCCACCTCGAGCGGACGATCACACGCCAGGCGGCCAAGCAGGAATCAGCGGCGCGTTAACCAAACTCACCGCACGCGCAAGCCGGGCTGCGTCCGACAATGGCGGGTGCTTGAACCGGGCCATCCGGTCCGCTGGGGTTGAACCAAGGTGGACGTCATCGTCCAGGCCGAGTACACGCGGATCCGCGAGCTGGTCTGGGACAGGGACTCTGGCGACGACAACGACGATGTGTTCGTGTCGCTCACCCCGCTCGATCGCGCCATCTACGTGACGCGCGAGCTCGAGGAGGAGCTTGCCGACGGAGGCTGGTACCTCGTCTTCGCCAACGAGGACGACTACCTCATCGCCCCGGCAATCACCGCCTACGAGCTGCTCGGCCTGGAGGCCTACGCGACCCACCTGCGCGATGTCGTGGCAGCGGGCTTCGGCGACGACTCCACCGAGGATGCCGGAGACCGGCTCGATGAGGCCTACCGCAAGCTCTCAGGCGCCGAGGAGGCCCGACGGGCGGCGATCGAGCGCGCGGGAGCGTTGACCGACCGCTGACCGCTGCCCGACCGCAGACCCGAGATCGACGCGGACGCTCCGCGGGGTGGCGGGGCGCTACCGGGGCGGGTCGAAGCGGTAGCCGATGCCGCGGACCGTGACGAGGTGCAGGGCGTGGTCGGGATCGGGCTCGATCTTCGCCCGCAGCCACCGGATGTGGACGTCCACCGTGCGGCTGTCCGCCGACCGGTCCGGGCCCCACACGAGGCGCAGGAGGTCCGGACGGCTCATCGCCCGCCCCGGGTTCGAGGCGAGAAGTCGCAGCAGGGCGTACTCCTTCGGCCGCAGGTGGACCTGCAACTCGTTGCGCCAGAGGGCGTGGGCCTCGAGGTCGAGGACCAGGTCATCGGTGATGGGCAGGGCCGTCTCCTGGGTTCGCCCAGCGCCGGCGCGTGCGTCGAGCCAGCTGAGGCGACCAGCCAGCTCAGCGGCCGGGATCGCCGTCGACAGAGCGTCATCGAAACCGGAGGCGAGCGCCTCCAGGCGGCGCGCCACCGCGTCGGGTGGAGCAAGGTGGACGGCGCGCATCCCTGGTCGCCGACGGCGCTCGCGGATCACGGCCTCGAGGATCGTGGCGTCCGCGTGCGGCTCCGCGCAGACGACGATACGTGGCCGTACGTGTGCCATCTGACGGAGGAACTCCTCAACGTCACTGGTGATGACCACGTCAGCACCCAGCGCGAGGGCAGCGGCGTCGAACGCTCGGTCCTCACCGGCCAGGATGAGCCAGGTCGGGCGCGTGCGCCGGGTCGCAGGCGGCATCGCCGCTTGGGAACGTGCACGGTGATCGGGCAGGCTGACCATTGCGGAAGGGTGGCGGCGGCCGATCAACGACTCGTTGGAGTCGGGTTAGCAATCTGTAAACGCGGGCGCCTCGTGAAAGGGCCACCGCGATTACCGAACGTTTACATGCCGGGAATGCCCCGTTGACCCAGACGCTCGATGGTGTCGGCTGCAAGAGAGCAATCCGACGACCCTGCGGCGCGCGAGTGCCGGTCGTCATCTGGAGGAATTGTCGAGTGACGCTCACCACCCCCAAGCGCATTGCAGGCATGACGCTCGCCGCCGCATGTTCGTCGCTGCGTGCGGCGGATCAGGTGCAACTACCGCGCCGGCCGCCACTGAGGGCGCGGCCGCCACCGACGCGCCCATGGCCACTGACGCGCCGGCCGAGAGCCAGGCCGCCGGTGGCAGCGTCGCGGGCGCGATCGTCGTCTCCGGCTCGTCCACCGTCGAGCCCATCTCGTTCGGCGTTGCCGAGGCCTTCAAGGAACTGAACCCCGACTTCAACGCCGAGGTCACGGGCCCCGGCACCGGTGATGGCTTCAAGCGGTTCTGCGCGGGGGAGACCGACATCTCCAACGCGTCGCGCAAGATCAAGGACGAAGAGGCGCAGCTGTGCGCCGACGCCGGGATCGAGTACGTTGAGCTCAAGGTGGCGATCGACGGCATGTCGGTCCTGACGTCGGTCAACAACACGGCCGTCGCATGCCTCAGCTTCCCGGACATCTACGCCCTCATCGGCCCCGAGTCCACCGGCTTCGCGAAGTGGAGCGACGGGGCGGCCATCGCCATGGAGCTCGGATCCAACACCACGCTTCCGGACGCCGACCTGGTCATCACGGGCCCCGGCGAGGAGTCGGGCACCTTCGACAGCTTCGTCGAGCTCGCGATCGCCAAGATCGCTGAGGCGCGGGGCCAGGAGCCCAACACCCGGCCCGACTACACCGCCTCCGCCAATGACAACGCGATCATCGACGGCATCGCCGGAAGTGACACCTCGCTCGGGTGGGTGGGCTTCGCCTTCGCCGAGGAGAACAAGGACAAGGTGAACGAGATCGCGGTCGCCAAGGAGGCCAACGGCGAGTGCGTCGCGCCCACCGCGGAGACCATCGCGGACGGGTCCTACCCGCTCTCCCGGGCCCTGTACATCTACGTGAACAAGGCCAAGGCCGCTGAGAATGCAGCCGTCAGCGCCTACGTCGACTACTACCTTGCTGACGGCACGATCGCCTCGGTCCTCGAGACCGTGCCGTACGTCAACCTCACCCCCGAAGCCCTCGCCGAGTCCCGCTCGGCCTGGGAGGCGGCCAAGTAGCTCTCTCCTCCTCAGCGAACGGGTCGGACCTCTTCGGGGGCCGGCCCGTTCGCCTATCCTGAGGGCCGGACACGGCCCATCTCCAACGAAGCGGAGCAGTCCTCCATGGCGCAGGCAAGTCCGGCCCTCCCGGCCGGGATATCGCTGCGGGGCAGCGGAGCACGGCGGCGTCGCGAGACGATCGTCCGAGGCCTGTTCCTCGCCGCGTCGCTGGTCACGATCCTGATCAGCCTGTTCATCATCGAGACGGTCCTCGTCGAGGCGATCAGCTTCCTGTCGCAGATCGAACTCGGCCAGCTGTTCGGCATCGGATGGTTCCCGCGGCGCGGCATCTTCGACGTCGCCACCATCGTGATCGGGACGCTGATCGTCACGGTGATCGCCATGCTGATCGCCACGCCCATCGGCCTGTTCTCCGCGATCTACCTCTCCGAGTACGCCACGCCGAGGTTCCGCAAGACCGTGAAGCCGGTCCTCGAGGTCCTCGCGGGCATTCCCAGTGTCGTCCTAGGGTTCTTTGCCCTCACGCTGCTGACGCCGACGCTGATCAAGCCCCTGTTCGAGGACGCGAGCTCGTTCAACCTCGCGGCCGCCGGGCTCGGCGTGGGGATCCTGTCGATCCCCCTCGTCGCATCGGTCGCCGAGGACGCCATGCGGGCCGTTCCCCAGAACCTGCGCGAGGCCTCCTACGGGCTCGGCGCGAGGAGGATCACCACCTCAATCCGGGTCGTGTTCCCAGCCGCGATCTCGGGCATCGTCGCCGCCCTGATCCTCGCGACCAGCCGCGCCATCGGGGAGACGATGGTGGTCGCGGTGGCCGCCGGGGCGCCGCAGGCACGGACGCTCAACCCGCTCGATCCGGGGGGCACGATGACCTCCGCGATGGTCACGCTGGCGACCGGCAGCGACCAGGTGACCGGCAACTCGGCCGCGTTCCAGAGCCTGTTCTTCGTGGGGTTCCTGCTGTTCGTCTTCACGCTGGTCCTGAACGTCGTGGGCGACGCGTTCGTGCGACGCGCCCGGCAGAAGTACTAGGGAGCTTGACGATGTCTTCCATCGGCTCCTCCGCCGCCGTCACGAGCGCGAGCGTGCGTGCTGGGATCACTGGCAGCGGGCGGCGTGACGTCTGGGGCTACGTCTTCCAGGCCCTGCTCCTCGGCAGCCTCCTGCTGTCGCTCGCGATCCTGTTCATCCTCATCGCAGACGTGCTGAGCCGGGCCATGCCCGTGTTCGCCGATCGCGGTGTGGGGTTCCTGACCTCGCCGCTGTCGTCGAACCCAGCCAAGGCCGGGATTGTCCAAGGGCTCGTCGGCACGGCCATCCTCGCGGCCATCGTGGCAGTCCTTGCCTTTCCGTTCGGCCTGGCGACCGCGATCTACCTCGAGGAGTACGCCGCCGACACGAAGCTCACCCGCTTCATCCAGATCAACATCCGCAACCTGGCGGGCGTCCCGTCGGTCGTGTACGGGCTACTGGGCCTGTCGGTCTTCGTGGCGTTCATGAACACGCTGGATGAGAAGGGATCTGGGCGCAACATCCTGGCCGGCGGGATCACCCTCGCCGTGCTGGTCCTCCCGATCGTCATCATCACCTCCATCGAGGCGTTGCGCGCCGTGCCGAACACGATCCGTGAGGCGGGCTACGGTGTCGGGGCATCGCGCTGGGAGGTGACGCGCCAGCTCGTGATCCCGTCGGCAGCACCCGGCATCCTGACCGGAACCGTCCTCGCGCTCTCACGGGCGCTCGGTGAGACGGCCCCGCTCATCCTCGCCGGAGCCGTCCTGGGATCGTTCTCGGGACTCTCCATCTCGACGCTCTTCACCGGCAGCTACACCGCCTTGCCAGTGATCGTGTACGACTGGTCGCGCAAGCCGCAAGAAGCGTTCAGGGCCGATGCGGCCGCGGCCATCGTCGTCCTCCTCGTGATCACGCTCGCCGCGAACATCATCGCGATCCTCCTCCGCAACTCGCTACGAGAAGAACTGGTGATGACCGAGACCACCGGAGACACAATGCTGGAGACCCCCCCCGCCACCGGGCGCGCACCCGAGCTCGCCCCCGACGAGGCCCCGGCGCAGGCATCCCAAGCCCTGCCGATCCACGTCACCGGGTCCGGCGACGGGTACATCCGGAACGACCCGGTCATCACCATCGAGGGCCTCGACTTCTTCTACTCCAAGTTCCGGGCCGTGAAGGGCGTCAACCTGACGTTCGAGGCCCAGAAGATCACCGCGCTCATCGGCCCCTCCGGCTGCGGCAAGTCGACGCTGCTGCGCACGATCAACCGCATGAACGACCTGATCACCGGGACACGCGTGGAGGGCAAGGTCCTCTACCACGGCGTGGACCTGTACGACAAGGAGGTCGACGCCGTCGAGGTGCGCCGGCGAATCGGCATGGTGTTCCAGAAGGCGAACCCGTTCCCGAAGTCGATCTACGACAACATCGCCTTCGGGCCCAGGCTCAACGGCTACAAGGGCGACATGGACGAGCTGGTCGAGGGCAGCCTGCGCCGCGCTGCGTTGTGGGGCGACGTCAAGGACAAGCTGAAGCAGTCCGGCCTGGCACTCTCGGGCGGCCAGCAGCAGCGCCTGTGCATTGCACGCGCCATCGCCACGAACCCGGATGTCATCCTCATGGACGAGCCGTGCTCCGCGCTCGATCCGCGCTCCACGCTGCAGATCGAGGAGCTGATGTTCGAGCTCAAGGAGCAGTACACGATCATCATCGTGACCCACAACATGCAGCAGGCCGCCCGTGCCTCGGACTACACCGTGTTCATGAACATGGCCGATGACCGGGCGGGGTACGTCGTCGAGGAGGGCCCGACGCTGCAGATCTTCACCAACCCCAAGAGCAAGCTGACCGAGGACTACGTCTCGGGCCGGTTCGGCTGAGCGGCGGAGGATGCACATGGACGACCAGCACGGTTCCGGCCCGCACGTGGCCGACGCCTTCGGCGGCAGCTTCGACGACCTCTCGCCCGCCCACCCCATCGAGAACCCCGGGCCGGGCTTCCTCCCCACGCACGGGATCCGCAGCACGTACGACCGTGAGATCGGCGAGATCAAGGACAACGTCCTGCGGATGGGCTCCCTCGTGGAGTCGCAGATCCACGCGGCCATCGACGCGCTCGTCGCGCACGACGCGGACGCGGCGATGAAGGTCATCATCGACGACCGGATGATCAACGAGCTGCAGCGCAAGGCGACGGCCATGATCGCCGCGGTCATCGCCACCCAGAACCCCGTCGCCCGCGACCTGCGCTACCTGCTCACGCTCGACCATGTCAGCTACGAGCTGGAGCGCATGGGCGACCATGCGGGCTCCGTGGCCAAGCAGGCCCGCAAGCTGGCCCCCTACGCGCCGCTCAAGGACTACGTGCTGCTGCCGCAGCTGGGCGAGAAGGTGGCCGAGCTGACGGGCGGGATCGTGCGGGCGCTCGTGGACGTGGACGAGGTCGAGGCACGACGTGTCGCCGCCCTCGATGACGCCGTGGACGACCTCTACCACCGCATCTTCGACGAGGTGCTCGACCTGATGCGCCAGGACCCGGCGAACGTCGATGCCGGCGCCCGGATCCTGTTCGCGTCGCACTACCTGGAGCGCATCGGCGACCGGGTGACCAACGTCGCCGAGGACATCGTGTTCCTCGCCTCGGGCGAGGTGGAGGATCTCAATCCCTGAGGAAAGGCGGCGCGCCATGATCGCCCTGTACCTGCTCCGTCATGCCCACGCCGGCGACCCGGCGAAGTGGCGCGGCGACGACGCCGAGCGGCCCCTGACCGAGAAGGGCATCGGCCAGGCCGAGCGCGTCGCCCACCTTCTCAAGAGCGCGGACGAGGCGCCGGACCTGCTCATCACGTCACCCAAGGTGCGAGCCGCCGAGACCGCGCAGATCGTGGCCAGGGCGCTCAAGGTGGGGGTGGTGGTGGACCGGCGGCTGGCCGGGCCTCTCGACACGGACATCCTCACCGAGATCCTGCTGGCTGCCGGGCCGGCGGTCCGGCCGTGCATCGTCGGCCACGACCCGGACTTCTCCGAGGTCCTCGGCGAGATGACCGGCATCGCGTACGTGCCGATGCGCAAGGGAGCCCTCGCTCGCGTCGACTTCGAGGGCGGCGCACTCCTGCCCGGGCGAGGCACGCTCCGGTTCATCGTGCCGCCGGAGATCCTGGCGGCGAAGTAGCAGCCGCCCCGGTTGCTGCGCCGGGGCCTACCGAGCCGCGCCTACGGCGGGAGCGCTGGTTGCCTCGCTCAGCGAGGGTCCGGCGTGGCGGGGGGTCCGGCGTGGCGAGGGACCAGCCGGCCGGAGCGTGCCAGATCCGCCCTCAGCCGCCGAGTCGCTCCCAGGTCCAGCGCATGTGGTGCTCCAGGACCTCGCCGCGATCCACCACCTCGGGTGCGATCGTCACGCCGTCCGGCGGCCCGCTCTGCGGTTCCACGCACACCGCATCCACGGGCTGCGTGTAGACCACCCACCACGGACACGACGAGGACATCGTCAGCCGCAGGATGCCGGGCCACACGAGCACCGGGTCCGCCACGAGGTCGGTGAAGCAGTCGTCCCAGGGACCCGGCGTCGGCGCGATCAGCTCGCCGGTCGGGATGCCCTCCCCGTCGCGCAGCAGCATGGCCCTCGGATGGAAGACGAGGTCCAGCGGCGGGGCGCCGTCGGCGAGGACGCGCCGGAACCAAGGGTGCCAGCCCAACACCGCCGGCATGGCCTCGGCAGCCTCGAGCCGCATGCTCACCTCGAGGCTGTCCCGCTCCACGGTGAAGCGCTGGACCAGGCGCCCGCGGAACGGCCATCGCGCGTCGAGCTCCAGCGTGATCTCGGTCGGGCCGATGGCCGTCCATGGGCGGTCGAACGCGACGCCGTGGATCGCGTGGGGTGGCATGGTGATCGGAAGCAGGTGCTCCCGACCGCCGAAGGCGAACCGCCCATGGCGGATCCGGCCGGCCCACGGAGCCATCGGGTACGCACCCCAGGAGACGGCGCCGTCCGCGCCGGAGGTGACGAGCAGCTCATGGCCGTCCACCACGACCGACGCCAGGCGCCCGCCGTCGGCCGGGGACACCTCGACCCGCACGCCCTCGGCCTCGAGCACGAGCCGGCGAACGGCAGAGCCATCCTCCGCAGCGAGCGTGCGCATCCCTGCTGCCTTGTCGGCCTCGGTCTGGCCCTCAATCACCTTGCCGTCAACCACCGTCAGGTCCTGCCACACGGGTTCTGGAAGCAGGTCGCGCCGTCCGTGGAGACGGACGGCGCGACCCGGCGGAGGAGCAGTGACACGCGTCAGGGCGACGGGCGCTGCCCGGTGCCCTCCTAGCGATCCTGGTTCTTGCCGCGGACGTCGAAGTAGACGGCGAGCAGCAGGACCAGCGCCTTGACCATGAACTGGTAGTCGATCGGGATGGACATGATGCCCATGCCAATGTTGAGAAGACCGAAGAAGAGGGCGCCGATGACGGTGCCCGCGACGGTGCCGACACCGCCGTACGCCGACGCGCCGCCCACGAAGGTCGCGGCGATGACGTCCAGCTCGAAGCCGTAGCCTGCCTTCGGCGTGGCGGAGTTGAAGCGGGCGGCGATGATCATGCCGCCGAGGGCCGCCAGCACGCCCATGTTGATGAACGTGTAGAAGACCATCCGCTTCGCGTTCACGCCCGAGAGCATCGCCGCCTTGGCATTGCCGCCGACGGCGTAGATTTGCCGGCCGAGCGTCGTGCGCAGCGTGATGAACATGTAGAAGCCGATCAGGATGAAGGCGATCAGCGCCACCATCGGAAGGCCCTTGTAGCCGGCCAGCCGGTAGGCGATGAACATGATCCCGAGGATCATCAGCGCGTTGCGCAGCCAGAAGTTCCCTGCCGACGGAACTGCGAAGCCGTACTTGACCTGCTCGCGTCGGGAGCGCCAGGACAGGAGGACCACGAAGCCGCTGAGGATGGCGCCGAGGAGCAGCGTGGTCAGGTTGAGCGGGTCACCGCCGAGCGGCAGCACGAGCGGGCCGATGGCCAGCTCTGCGCCCTTGGCCGCGGTCCCGAACGGGTCCGGGATCGTGCCGAGCACCTCGGGAATGAACCCGGACGAGATCGCCCGGAAGCTCTCCGGGAATGGGCCCACCGGCTGGCCGCCGAGCATGAACAGGGTCGCGCCGCGGAACAGGAGCATGCCGGCCAGGGTCACGATGAACGATGGGACACGCAGGTAGGCGGTCCAGGCACCCTGCCACACGCCGATCAGGCCACCGAAGATCAGGGTGACCGCCACCGCGAGGATCGGATCGAGCTGCGGCAGCTGGACCTCGCCGAGGAGCGGCAGCTCCAGGGTGTAGCCGACGAGGAAGACGGCGGCAATCGCCCCCAGGAAGCCCGCCACGGAGCCCACAGAGAGGTCGATGTGCCCGATGACGATGATGAGCAGCATCCCCAGGGCCATCACGAGGATGTAGCCGTTCTGGAGGAAGACGTTCGTCACGTTGAGCGACTTGAGCATGACGCCGCCGGTCGTGATCTGGAAGAACACGACCACGAACAGGAGGACGACCAGGAGTCCACCGCGGCTGATGGCCGCCCTGATGGTGGCCCAGACACTGGTGCTCGGATCGTCAAGCTTGACCGGCGTGCCGGCAGGGATCTCTTGCGTGGGTGCGGTCACAGCACGACTTCCTCAGCTCCGGCGCGGGCAAGCCGCATGATGGCCGACATGACGTTCTCCGGTGTGGCCTCGCTCGCCGGCATCTCAGCGGCGATCTGTCCGGCTGCCATGACATAGATGCGGTCCGAGATGCCCAGCACCTCCGGGAGCTCGGACGAGATGACGATGACGGCCTTGCCCTCGGCCGCAAGCCTGTTGATGATCGTGTAGATCTCGTACTTGGCACCCACGTCGATGCCACGGGTGGGCTCGTCGAGGATCAGCAGGTCCGGGTTCGAGAACAGCCACTTGGCCAGCACGACCTTCTGCTGGTTTCCACCAGAGAGGTTCACCGCGATCTGCTTCACGCTCGGCGTCTTGATCGACAGCGCATCGCGGTACTCGTTGGCGACGACGACCTCCTTCGGGGAGCTGATCACGCCGGCCGACGACACTCCACCGAGGTTGGCCAACGTGATGTTCGTCTTGACGTCGTTCATCAGGACGAGGCCGTAGGTCTTGCGGTCCTCGGTCGCGTACGCGATCCCGTGGCCCACGGCCTTCGAGATGGTGGAGATATCGACCTCGGCACCGTCCTTGTAGGCCGAGCCACTCACGAAGCGGCCCCAGGACCGGCCGAACAGGCTCATGGCGAACTCGGTCCGCCCGGCGCCCATGAGCCCCGCGATCCCGACCACCTCGCCGCGGCGGACGTTCATGCTGACGTCGTTGATGACCAGCCGGTCCGTGTAGAGCGGGTGGGCGACCTTCCAGTTGCGGACCTCGAAGAGGATCTCGCCGGGGTTGGACTCCCGGGGCGGGAACCGGTGGGTCATGTCGCGGCCCACCATGCCCTTGATGATCCGGTCCTCGGTCACGTCGCCGGTCTGCGCGTCGAGCGTCTCGATCACGGCACCGTCACGCAGGACGGTGATCGTATCCGCGACCGACTCGACCTCCTTGAGCTTGTGGGAGATCAGCACGCAGGCGATCCCCTGGGCGCGGAAGTCGCGCAGCAGCTGGAGCAGCGCCTGGGAGTCGTTCTCGTTGAGCGAGGACGTGGGCTCGTCGAGGATCAGCAGCTCGACGTCCTTGGACAGCGCCTTCGCGATCTCGACCAGCTGCTGCTTGCCCGTGCCCAGCTGGCGGATCGGCGTATCGGGCGTCTCGGCCAGGCCGACCTTCTTGAGCAGCTCGATCGCCTTCGAGTGGGACCGGCTCCAGTTGATGGCTCCGCGCGTCGCCTGCTCGTTGCCGAGGAAGATGTTCTCGGTGATCGACAGCTCGGGGACCAGGGCGAGCTCCTGGTGGATGATCACGATGCCCTTGTGCTCGCTCTCGCGGATGCCGTGGAACCGGCACTCCTCGCCCTTGAAGAAGAACTGGCCCTCGTACGTCCCGTGGGGATAGACGCCCGAGACGACCTTCATCAGCGTTGACTTGCCGGCACCGTTCTCGCCGACCAGGGCGTGAATCTCGCCGGGGCGGACGGAGAAGGAGACGTCCTTGAGCGCCTTGACGCCCGGGAATTCCTTCGTGATGCCCCGCATCTCGAGCAGAACGTCGCTCACTCGGACCGCCGCCTCAGCTACGTGGGGGATTGGGTGGATGAGAAATCGCGGGTGTGCGAGGTCGTGGACCGCCGCACACCCGCGATGGTGTACCTAGTGTACGGGAGCCAGACTAGGGCTGGACTTCCTCGGCGGTGTAGTAGCCCGTGTCGACCAGCTCCTGGGTGACGTTGTCCTTGGTGACGGACGTGACCGGGAGGAGGTAGGACGGGACAACCTTGACACCGTTGTCATAGGTCGTGGTGTCGTTCACGTCGACGGTCTGGCCGCCGAGGAACTGGGCGACCATCTCGGCGACCTTGGCGGCCAGCACGCGGGTGTCCTTGAACACCGTGCTGGTCTGCTCGCCGGCGAGGATCGACTTGACGGACGGGAGCTCGGCATCCTGGCCGGTGACCACGGGGCCGGGCTTGTCAGCGCTGTAGTAGCCGACCTGCTTCAGGGCGGCGATGATGCCGCGGCTGATGCCGTCGTAGGGGGACAGGACCGCGTCGACGTTCTTGTCCGCGTACTTGGAGGCGAGGATGTTGTCCATGCGGGCCTGGGCGGCATCGCCGGACCAGCGGAGGGTGCCGACCTGGCCGGGGAACTCGGTCTCACCGGACTGGACGACGAGCTTGCCGCTGTCGATGAAGGGCTGGAGGATCGACATGGCGCCGTTGAAGAAGAACCCGGCGTTGTTGTCGTCCGGCGAGCCGGCGAAGAGCTCGATGTTGAACGGGCCGGCGGCGTTGTTGAGGTCCAGGCTGTCGACGATCGAGCCGGCCTGGGCGACGCCAACGGCGAAGTTGTCGAACGCGGCGTAGTAGTCGACGTTCGGCGACTCGCGGATCAGGCGGTCATAGGCGAAGACCTTGATGCCCGCGTCCGCAGCCTTCTGCAGGGTGTCGGCGAGGGTGGTGCCGTCGATGGCGGCGATCACGAGGGCCTTGGCGCCCTTCGTGATCATGTTCTCGACCTGGTTGAGCTGGGTCGGGATGTCGTCCTCAGCGTACTGGAGGTCGGTCTCGTAACCGGCCGCCTGCAGGGACTTGACGAGGTTGTCGCCGTCGGCGATCCAGCGGGCGGACGACTTGGTCGGCATCGCGATGCCGACAAGGCCACCGGTCTCAGCCGGAGCCTCGGTCGCAGCCGGAGCCTCGGTCGCAGCCGGAGCCTCGGTCGCAGCCGGAGCCTCGGTCGCAGCCGGAGCCGTGGTGGCGGTGCTGCCGCCGCACGCGGCGACGACGAGCGCGCCGGCCGCAAGGGCCAGAGCTAGGGACTTCTTCATGGGTGCGTTGCTCTCCTCCTGCGAGGGGCTCCCGCCCCTCATCTGTGCGTCCTGGATCGCCTGGGACGGGGCCGGTGCAGCGCGCCGGGTTCGTCTGGGATGCCCGTGCATCCCTGGTCGATCACGGGTGGACGCTTGCCGTTATCGTTCCCGTGAACGATAACGGTGCCAACTCTACTGCGGCACGCACGACCTCGTCAAGCCGCTGGTCAAGGTCCGGCCTGGTGTCGGCCGGGATGTGATCCGGCGTCGCCGGAGGGCGCTAGAGACCCTTCGCCAGGGCCCAGTAGAGGTCGTTCCACCGGACCTGGTCACGGAACGCGTCGATCGACGTTGTCTCGTCGATCACAAGGATCTCCACCCCGCTCATCGCGGCGAAGTCACGCAGGTGCGCTGCAGTGACCGCGAAGGCGAGGCTCGTGTGATGTGAGCCGCCAGCATATATCCAAGCGGCCGCATTGGTCCGAAGGTCGGGCCTGGGGCGCCAGACGGCGCGGGCGACCGGGAGCTTCGGGAGGGGCTGCTCGGCCGGCACGACGTCCACGACAGTGGCGACCATCCGGAAGCGCTGCCCCATGTCGGTGATGCATGCGGCGACAGCGGGGCCCTCGTGTGCGTCGAAGACGAGCCGGACCGGGTCCCCCTTGCCGCCGATGCCCAGGGGATGGATCTCGAGCCGCGGGCGGCCGCCCGCGATCGAGGGACAGACCTCGAGCATGTGGGCGCCGAGGATCAGGTCGTCGTCGCCCGTCAGGTGGTAGGTGTAGTCCTCCATGAAGGAGACGCCGCCGGGGAGGCCGGCCGACATCACCTTCATCGCGCGGACCATGGCCGCGGTCTTCCAGTCCCCCTCCCCACCGAAGCCGTAGCCGTCGGCCATGAGGCGCTGGACCGCGAGGCCCGGGAGCTGCTCGAGGCCGTGGAGGTCCTCGAACGTGTCGGTGAACGCCGTGAAGCCGCCGGCCTCGAGGAACCGGCGCAGGGCGATCTCCTGGCGGGCGCCGTAGCGCAGGCTGTCCGCGCGGGTGCCGCCCGGCTGGAGCTCGTCGACAACGTCGTACGTGTCCAGGTACTCCCCGACGAGGAGGTCGACGTCCGTGTCGGGCACCTCGGCGATCAGCTTCACGAGGTCGCCGACGCCCCAGGTGTTGACGCTGAAGCCGAGCCTGCGCTGCGCCTCGACCTTGTCGCCCTCGGTGACCGCGACCTCGCGCATGTTGTCGCCGAAGCGGGCGATCTTCCCGTCCTGCCAGTCCGCCTTCGCTGACGCCGCGCGTGTCCACGCGCCGATCTGCTCCTGGACCGCCGGGTCGCCCCAGTGGCCCACGACCACCTTGCGCTCCAGGCGCAGGCGGGCGGCGATGAACCCGAACTCCCGGTCGCCGTGAGCGGCCTGGTTCAGGTTCATGAAGTCCATGTCGATGTCGGCCCAGGGGATCTCGCGGTTGTACTGCGTGTGCAGGTGCAGGAACGGCTTCTGCAGCGCCTGGAGGCCGGCGATCCACATCTTGGCCGGGCTGAACGTGTGCATCCACGTGATCAGGCCGACGCAGGCCGGATCGAGGTTCGCCTCCGCCACGAGGCGGCGGATGCCGTCGGACCCGGTGAGCACCGGCTTGAAGACGACGCGCACCGGGATGGAGGGCTGCCTCGTCGAGGGCGCTGGCGATCGCCTGGCTGTGCTCGGCGACGGTGGCCAGCGTCTCCGGCCCGTAGAGATGCTGGCTGCCGGTGACGAACCAGACCTCGTTGTCCGCAAGGTTCAGCACTGGGACTCTCCTCGGGTGGACCGGCGCCTCAGCGCTGGCCGTAGACGTTCATGTAGCGGTCGTGGAGCTTGCGCACGTCATCAGCCGGGAGCTCGTCCGGCTGCCCCAGCTGGAGCGCCATGAAGACCGTGGCCGCGATGTCCTCGACCATGACCGCGGACTTGACCGCGGACTTCGCGTCCTTGCCGATGGTGAACACGCCGTGGTTCTTGAGGAGGACGGCCGTGGACTCGCCGATGGTCTCGACGATGAGCCGCCCGATCGAGTCGTCGCCGATGAGGGCGAACCCGGCGCACGGGATGGCGCAGCCGAACTCGTCGGCCTGGGCCGTGAGGTAGACCGGGATCGACCGGCCCACTGCCGCAAAGGCTGTCGCGTGGCGCGAATGGGTGTGGACGACGCCGTGGACATCGGGACGGTGGCGGTAAACGTACAGATGGCTCGCGGTGTCGCTCGACGGCGCGTGCCGGCCCTCCACGATGTTCCCGTCGAGATCGACGACGACCATCGACTCCGCCGTGAGCTCGCCATAGCGCACGCCGGATGGCTTGATGGCCACGAGGCCCGTCTCAGGGTCGCGGGCCGAGACGTTGCCGCCTGTCCAGGCCACCAGGTTGTTGCGCGGCAGCTCCTCGTGGAGCACCGCCAGCTGCTCGCGCAGCTCGGCCAGCAGCATGCCGGTCACCTTGCCTCCGTGTGCATGGACGGCCCGTCATCGCCTCGCGGGCGGGGCCCCGTCTCCCTCGTCAGCGGGCGGCGCCTCGACAACTGTCGCACGCACCGTTATCGTTCCCGTTACCGTTCACGCTACCATACCGCATCGTCCGTCCACCAGCCCTGCAACCCACCCGAGGCCATACCGACCGTGCCGCGCCAGCACCGGGTCACCATCAAGGAGATCGCCCAGATGACGGGCGTCTCGGCGCAGACCGTGTCCCGGGTCATCAACAACCGGCCCGATGTGTCGCCCGAGACCCGCGCCGCGGTGGAGGCGGCCATCGAGGAGCAGGGCTTCCAGCCGAGCGCCGTCGCGCGCAGCCTGGTCCAGCGTCGCTCGCAGATGATCGGCGTGATCGCGGCAGGCCTGAAGTACTTCGGCGTCGCGCAGACGGTCAACGGCATCGCCGAGGCGGCCGAGGCCGCGGGCTACTCGATCATCCTCAAGGAGCTCGCGAGCTTCGACCTCGACGACATCTCGCCGGTCGTGGACTTCTTCGTGGCCCACCGCGTGGAGGGGATCATCTTCGCCCCACCCCAGATGGGCGCCAACATCCAGCACGTGCAGGAGCGCCTGCCGCGGTTCACGCCGCCCGTCGTGTTCCTGAAGGCGGAGCCGTCCCCCGCCTACCCCACCATCAGCACCGACAACACCGCTGCGGCACGCATCGCGACGGAGCACCTCCTGGCGCTTGGCCGCACGCGCATCGGGCATCTCGCCGGACCCCTCGAGTGGCGCGAGGCCCGCGACCGACGCGACGGCTGGCTCGCCGCCCTCGCTGCCGCCGGTCTCCGCCCGGGCCCGATGGCGACCGGCGACTGGACCTCGGCCAGCGGTGCGGCCGCGTTCGAGCAGATCCTCGAGATGGACCCGGAGATCGACGCCCTCTTCGCGGCCAGCGACCAGATGGCCCTGGGCGCCCTCCACGTCGCCAACGCGCGCGGCATCCGCATCCCGGAGGCGCTCGCGGTCGTGGGGTTCGACGGGCTGGCCGAGGCGGCCCAGTTCACGCCATCGCTGACGACCGTGCGCCAGCCGCTGACCGAGCTGGGTGGCACCGCGGTGCGGGAGCTGATCGCCGCGATCAGCGCGGAACACCCGGTCCCCGCGCAGTACCTCGTGCTGCCGACGACGCTTGTCATCGGCCAGTCCGCGCCGATGCCCGTGAACAGGCCGGCGCCTGGAACGTCGCCGGCCACCGTCGCGGGGCGGAAGGCGAGCGCAACGGTGGTCGCGGGCGGCTGATCTCAGTCCCGAGCCACCGGTAGCACCGCATCGCCGTCGAGGGCGGCCGCCTCCACGCAGCCGGCCCGCACGCCGAGGCGGCCGAGGCGATTGAACGTCGCACGACGGCGGACCGTCCACGCGGCGACCTCGAGCCCCGCCTCGCTTGCCGTGCGCACCAGCGCGGGCGTGACGAGCCGCCAGTCGACGGACACGCCCGCGCAGCCCATCACGATGGCGTGCGCGAGATTGCCCGGCGCATCCGCCTCGACATTCAGCCAGCGATGCCAGCCGGGCAGGAGCGTGGTCATCGCGACCAGGGAGGGCGGGTCGAAGGACGAGACGACGGCGTTGGCCGGGTGATCGCCGCGGGCCGCCCGGAGGACGGCGGCCGTCGCCTCCCCGTGGCCGGGTCCCTTCAGCTCGACGTCCATCCAGGCGTCGGGGAGGGCGGCCATGACGGCGGCCAGGGTCGGCACTGCGAAGGCGGCCAGCTCGCCGGCATCGAGCGCGTCCACCCGGGCAGTCGTGTCGCTGGACGCGGGCAAGCGTCTCGTCGTGGATCACGACCGGCGTCCCGTCGCGGGCGAGCTGCACGTCGAACTCGACGCCGTCGCAGCCGGGGATCCGCATCGCGCCGGTCAGGGCGGCGAGGGTGTTCTCCGGGGCGATGCGCCAATCGCCACGGTGGGCCAGGCGGAGCGGGGTGGCCGGGTGGCGCGGGTCGTGCGCCGTCATCGGGCCGTCCTTCAGCCCAGCGCGACGTGCGCGGCGATCCCGAGATGGTCCGACGGATAGAGCGTGGGATCGCCCACGGCAGGCCGGTCGAACACGAGGCGGGCGTCCTCCACGACCACGGCGCCACGGGTCCAGATGTAGTCGAGGCAGTCCGGGTTCGCCATTCGTGTCCATCGCCGGGGCGATCAGCCCCGACGGCCACGTCACGGCAGGATCGGTGCCGTTGGCCGTGGCAAGGCCGACGCGAACCCGGCCGCCCGCATGCCCTGCGCCGCAGGCTCCCCGGGTCCCGCGTTGAAGTCGCCCACGACGATCATCGCCTCGTGCTCGGGCGAGGCAGTCGAGCCAGGGCAGCATCTGGTCGACCTGCGCCGCACGCAGCTCGTGGTCGGCGGGGCAGATGGTGCAGGTGCACGGCCGCGTACACCAGGCGGGCGCCGCCCGGGCAGCACGACCCGGATGCGGATGGCGGACCGGTTGTGGCCCAGCTCGAGGCGGTCGGCATCCCCGGCCTCGAGAGGTGCCTTGACCAGGATGCTGTTGCCGTACTCCGGGCGGCCGGCCCAGCCGCGCACGGTCTCGTAGCGACCCTCGCCGGCCGCTCCGAGGATGCGGTCCTGCTGCATCGGGAAGACGACCTCGTTGAGGCCGATCAGGTCCGGCTGGAGCGCCGCCATGTCGGCGAGCAGGAGGGGCAGGCGCTCATCCCAGCGGTCGGCGAGATTGAGGATGTTCATGGTGGCGACGAGCAGCCGGTCCATTGTTGGCGGTTCCTCCATGGTGCTGGTCAGGGCCGGCCCGCAGGCGACGTCTGCGAGAACGGGACGGTGAAGGTGAAGGTCGACCCGCGGCCCTCCTCGGATTCGACGCCGATCGAGCCGCCGTGGCCCTCGATGATGTGCCTGGAGATCGCGAGCCCGAGCCCCGTGCCGCCCCCTCGCACGCGGGCGCGATCCACCTTGTAGAAGCGCTCGAAGACGCGCGACCGGTCCGCGCGGGCGATCCCGATGCCGTGATCCTCGACGGCCACCTCGGCGAACGCCTCGTCGCCGGGGCTGCGGCCGACGGCGATCCGCACCACGCCTCCGTCCGGGCTGAACTTGACGGCGTTGTGGAGGAGGTTCACCAGCACCTGGCCGAGCCGGTCCTCATCACCCACCACGTGCGGGATGGCGGCCTCGACATCGACAAGGAGCGTGACACCCTGGCGCTCGGCGAACAGCCGGAGCCGCTCGGCCGACGCAGCCGCCAGCACGGCGAGATCGATGTCGTCGACCAGGCGCAGCTGGGTCCCGCCCTCGATCCGGGCGAGGTCCAGCAGCTCGTTGACCATCTGCGCCAGGTGGCCGGTCTCCACCTCGATCCGCGCGATGCGGTCGCGGATGCGCTCGGGCACCTCCGCAAGCTGGGCCTCACGCGACAGTGTCTCCGCGAGCAGCGTGACCGTCGAGATCGGCGTGCGCAGCTCATGGCTCAGGTTGTCGATGAACTCGGTGCGCATCTGGCGAAGGCGCTTGAGCTCGGTGACATCCTCGAGCACGATGGCGAGCGTGCCGTCGTCGCCACGCTGGGCGCGGAGCGCGACGTTCCTGGGGCTGACTCGCCCGAGCCTCGCCTCGGCGGTTGCGCTGCCGCCCGGCGGGATGGCGTCCAGCGCTGCCTCGAGGCGCGCGTCGAGCATGGTCTCCATGAGGCTGCGGCCGACGACCCGGTCCGCGGGCAGGCCGAGGATGACGCAGGCGGCAGCGTTGGCGCGCGTGATCCGACGACCGCGGGTCGAGCTGGAGCAGGCCGACCGGCAGAAGATCGTCGACGGGAGTGGACGACGCGGGCATGCGGCGAGGATCGCACATCGCGAGGCCTGGGCGCGGTTCGCATAGCCGATGGACTCGGCCAGGCGCGGGCTGAGGTTCAGCGGGCGCGGCGGACGTCGGGCCCGGGTCGGTCGTCGACGCCCACTCCCCCGCCATGGCCGGTCGCCGCGGCGAAGGGCGCCGTGTACGCGGCGAACACGGCAGGCGGGAACGCATGGCGCAGCGCCACCACGTGCCCCTGGCGTGCGAGGAGGCGCTGCGCCCGGGTGGCGGTGGCAGGGGCCAGGCCGTCGACCTGCAGGGCGGCCGCAACGTCCCGCGAGGCGAGGATCGAGGAGATCCGGAGCGCCTCGTCCTCGTCCTCGTCGAGCGGATCGGGCCACGGCAGGTCCTCGGCTGCAACCCCGGCTGAGGCCCGCACGAACACCGCGACCTCGTCCGGCGTCATCGCGGCGACGCGGTCGCGGAGCGCCGCGACCTCCGCCCGTTCGGGCCCCAGCGCGGCTGCTCCAGCGAGGCGTCCCACGCCCGCAGCAGCCGGTCCCGGGCGCGCGACCGGAACGGCTCGGTCAACGTGTCATCGAGGAAGGGCCCCAGCACGATCTCCGTCATCACGCCGATCAGCCCCTCGCGGACGCCGGTCTCCACCCAGCGCGCGTGCGGGACCAGCGCGGCGAGCTCGACCTCCACCGTGTCGAGCTCCGCGGCGGCCTCCAGCGACGCGAACCGGCGCACGGTCGCGGCGAACGCGATGGGCGGCGGCTCGGCGGCGGCCATGCGGTCGAACTCATCGGGGGCGAGGCGGCGCACGCGATCCAGGAACCGGGCGAGGCGGATCTCCGGCTCGCCCCGGACCAGGTCCGGACGCGTGGAGGGACGCGGCCGGGGCCTGCGTGGCGCGGCGGGATGCCGGGGCGATGGCCGGCCACGCCGGCCCCCACCGGTGTGCCTGCCGGCGCGTCCCTGACGCCCGGACGCCGAACCCGGGAGCGGCTCGAGGCCCATGACCTCGAGGTCGTACCGGGCCCGGAGATCGGCGTTCGAGAGCCAGTCATGCGCGACGTTGATCTGCTTCGCGCGCTCGAGCGCCGCCGCGGACTCCCCGGCCACGTCCGGGTGGTGCCGGCGCAGCAGCGCGCGCCAGGCAAGCTCGATGGCCTCCGGCGTCGCCTCGGGCTCCAGGCCCAGGCGTGCGTACAGGTCGTCGTCGGGCAGGAGCAGACCGGGCATGGCCTAGTGGACCTGCAGCGGACGGGGCATCGCCAGTCCGACGACCGGGATCAGACCGGCGTTGCGGCGCGCCCGGCCAGGAAGCTCTCGATGTCCTCCAGCGACCGGACGGTCTTCTCACCGGTGGCGCGGTCCTTGACCTCCACGCCGCCGGCCTCGAGCGAGCGCGGGCTCACGGTCAGGATCCAGGGCATCCCGAGCAGGTCCGCGTCGGCGAACTTCACGCCCGGCGAGTCGTCGCGGTCGTCGTAGAGGATCTCGAAGGCATCGCCGGCATCGTGCGCCAGGGCGTGCAGCCGCTCGGCGATCTCCGTGACCCGCGGATCCTTGTTCGCGCCGAGGGCGACGAGGTGCGCCCGGTACGGAGCCACCTCGGCCGGCCACGCGATGCCCTTGTCGTCGTGGTGGTCCTCGACGATGCAGGCGACGTTGCGCCCGAGGCCGATGCCGTACGAGCCCATGATGATCGGGTGGCGCTCGCCGTCCTCGCCCAGGAAGTCCGCGCCGAGTGCCGTCGTGTACTTGGTGCCCAGCTTGAAGATGTTCCCGATCTCGATGCCGTTGCGCAGGATGACCGGCCCGCCGCACTGGGGGCAGGCATCGCCCTCCCGGACGTTGGCGATGTCGGCGACGACGTCGGGCGTGTAGTCGCGCCCGACGTTGGTGTTGCGCAGGTGGTATTCGGGCTTGTTGGCACCCGCGACCAGGTTCGGGGAGGCGGCGACCAGCGAGTCCACGACGACGAACGCGTCGCGGGCGCCGATCGGCGAGCCGTAGCCCGCCTGCATGCCGCGGGCGAGGATCTCCTCGACCTGGGCGGGGCGGATGCCGCCCTGGACCTTTGCCGCGTTGACCAGCTTGGTCTCGTTGAGGTCGTCGTCACCGCGCACGATCGCCACGATGAACCGGCCGTCGCCGGCTACCACGAAGACGCGCCTTCGCGGTCCGGGCAGACGGGCACGGACAGGAACTCGGCCAGCGACGTCGATCGTGGTGGTCCCGGGCGTGTGGATCTCCTCGACCGGCAGCAGCTCCTCGGCGTCCGGACCGGGCTGGGTGTGCGGCGCGATCTGGCGGTTCGAGGCGTAGCCGCAGGCCTCGCACAGCACGAGGACGTCCTCGCCGGCCGGGTTGAGGCTCATGAACTCGTGGGCCAGGCTGCCGCCCATCATGCCCACGTCCGACGCGACCGGGATCGCCTTGAGGCCGAGGCGCTCGAAGATCCGGGTGTAGGCGCGGTGGTGCGCCCAGTACGCGGTGTCCAGGCCGGCCTCGTCGCGATCGCAGCTGTAGGAGTCCTTCATCACGAACTCGCGGACGCGGATCAGGCCGCCGCGGGACCGGGGCTCGTCGCGGAACTTCGTCTGGAAGTGGTAGACGATGATCGGCAGCTGGCGGTAGCTCTTCACGATGTCGCGCAGCAGGTCGGCGACGACCTCCTCGTGGGTCATGGCAAGCACCATGTCCCGGTCGCCGCGGTCCTTGAACCGGGCCATCTCGGGGCCGATGGCGTCGTAGCGACCGGTCTCGCGCCACAGGTCGGCCGGGTGGACGACCGGCATCTCCATCTCCTGGGCGCCGATGGCGTTGAGCTCCTCGCGGATGACCTGCTCCACGCGCTTGCTGACGCGGAAGCCCAGCGGCAGCAGGGAGTAGATGCCGGCGCCGAGCTGGCGCACATAGCCCGCCCGCAGCAGCAGGCGGTGGGACGGCATCTCCGCCTCGGAGGGGTCGTCACGGAGGGTGGTGAAGAACAGCTGGCTCAGGCGCATGGCGCGCAGTCTACCGGGCGCCGCCTCAGGCGGTGGCCATCAGCGCCAACAGGACGCCGCCCGCGACGACGCTCGCCACCTGGCCCGCCGCGTTGGCGCCCATCGCGTGCATCAACGGGAAGTTCTCGAAATCCTCCTCGGACGCCACGCGCTGGACCACCCGGGCCGCCATCGGGAACGCGCTGATCCCGGCCGCGCCGATGAGCGGGTTGAATGTGCCGCCCGATACGGCGTTGATGCCCTTCGCGAACAGGATGCCCACGGCGATGTCGCCCACGAAGGCGACGATGCCCAGCGCCAGCACGCCGAGCGTGGACGGCTCCAGGAACTGCTCCCCCACCATCGTCGAGCCGATGGCGAGGCCGAGGAACAGCGTCACGATGTTGGCGATCTCGTTCGCCGAGGCCTTCGTGAGCCGCTCCACCGCGCCGGACTCACGCATGAGGTTGCCCAGCATCAGCGAGCCCACGAGCGGCGTCGCGAACGGCACCAGCACACCGACCATGAGCGTGACGGCGATCGGGAAGACGACCCTGGTGCGCTTGCTGATCGTCCGCCCGGTGTACTCCATCCGGATGCGCCGCTCCTTCTCGGTCGTCAGGGCGCGCATCACCGGCGGCATGATCAGCGGCACGAGGGCCATGTAGCTGTACGCGGCGACGCTGATCGGGCCGAGCAGGTCGGGTGCCAGGATCCCGGACACGTAGATCGATGTCGGCCCGTCGATCGCCCCGATCACGCCGATCGACGCCGCCTCGTTGCGCGTGAACCCGAGCACCAGCGCGAGGCCCAGCGTGAGGAAGATCCCGAACTGGCCGGCGGCGCCCAGGAGCACCATCCGGGGGTTCTCGAGGAGCGGCCCGAAGTCCGTCATCGCCCCGATCCCGATGAAGATCAGCAGCGGGAACAGCTCGTTCTCGATGCCCGCGTCATACAGGATGGTCAGCAGGCCGTCCGGACCGATCATCGGCGAGAGCGGCAGGTTGGCGAGGATGCAGCCGGCCGCGATGGGCAGCAGGAGCAGGGGCTCGTAGTCGCGCGCGATCGCGAGGTAGAGCAGGACCCCGGCCACGATGAACATGACCACGGACTGCCAGGAGAGTGACGTGATCCCCGCGAGGAGCTGGTCGAGCGTGCCCGGGCTCATCCCGGGGCTGCGCTCAGGCGCACGAGCGCGTCGCCGGGCCCCACCGGCTGGCCGGCCTCCACGTCGACGGCGGCCACCACGGCGGCACGAGGCGAGCGGATGGTGTTGCGCATCTTCATCGCCTCGAGCACGAGGACGGGGTCACCGCGCTTGAGCACGGCCCCCGCCTTGACGTGGACCTCGAGGACGACGCCGGGCATTGGCGCGCTGATGACATCGGCCTTCGAGCCGCCGGCCGTGCCCGGCGTCGGGGCATGCACGCGCGGCGGCAGCGAGGACGCGGAAGCGGCCGGGCGGGCGCGTGACGCGGCCGTCGCCGCCGGGCCATCAGCCGGCGACGGGGCGACGGCAGTCGCGAACGGGACCTCGGGTGACGGGCGCATGTCGTCGGGCACCGGGATCTCGGGCGAGATGACCGCCCCCGGGAGGTCCTCGTCGGCCTCGAGCGCGGCGTCGTAGGTCGCGCCGTCCACGGTGACGGAGAACCGGTCTGCGGCGGTCTCCTCGACGTCGATGGTGAACGGCGTGCCGTCCACGGTCACGGTGTAACGGCGCACGGGCTACCTCCGGCGGCGCCAGGACTGACCCTGGCGGGTACGGCCCGCGGCGACCCAGCGGCTGGCGAAGAGCAGGCTCCCCGGCCAGTAGCTGCGCATGGCGGGAGCGGCCTGGAGGCGGCGGGCCTCCTCGTGCCGCACGATGGCGATGGTGATGGCGGCGAGCAGGCGCGGGTCGAGGTCGGGAGGGGCGTCGAGCAGGCGGACGGTCGCCAGCAACGGCGCTGCCTGCCCGCCCGGGTCGGCGGCCATCTCCCCGGCCGGCGCCCCTGCCTGAGCGGACCGGTCGTCGACGCGCATGAGGATCGTGAGCAGGACCCACACGAGCGCGAGGACCGTGAAGACGATCGCCATCCCGATGACGGTGGTCGAAACCCAGAACGCGAGGTCGTCCATGGTCAGGCCGGGAACAGGCCGTGCTTCTTGGGCGGGTTCTGCTGGACCTTCGTCCGCAGCAGCTCCAGCGACCGGATCAGGCGCTGGCGTGTCTCGCGCGGCTCGATCACCTCGTCGATCTGCCCCGAGTCCGCGGCCCGATACGGGTTGAAGAACGCCTCCCGGTACTGGTCCACGAACGCCTGCTCGGCAGCCACGGGATCCTCGGCGGCGGCAATGTCCCGCCGGTACAGGATCTTGACGGCGGCATCCGCGCCCATGACGGCGATCTGGGCACCAGGCCAGGCGAACGCGATGTCGGTGCGCATCTGGCGCGAGGACATTGCGACGTAGGCCCCGCCCATCGCCTTGCGGGTCACGATCGAGATCTTCGGGACGGTGGCCTCGCAGTAGGCGTAGATGATCTTCGCGCCGTGGCGGATGATGCCGCGGTACTCCTGGTCCGTGCCGGGCAGGAAGCCCGGGCAGTCCACGAAGGTGACGACCGGGATGTTGTAGACGTCGCAGATCCGGATGAACCGGCTGATCTTGTCGGACGCGTCGATGTCGAGCACGCCCGCCATCACCATCGGCTGGTTGGCGACGATGCCGACCGAGTAACCGTCGAGCCGCCCGAAGCCGACGACCGCGTTGGGCGCGAACGCCGGGTGGACCTCGAGGAAGCTGTCACGGTCCAGCACGACGTCGAGGATCTCGCGCACGTCGTACGCCTCGCCCTCGTCCTGCGGGATGAGGCTGTTGAGCGCGTCGTCCATGCGGTCGGCCGGGTCGTAGGGGCTGACCTGGGGCGGGTCCTCGTTGTTGTTCTGGGGCAGGTAGCCGAGGAGCTGCTTGACCAGCTCGAGCGCCTGGCGCTCGGTATCGGCCACGAGATGGGCGACGCCGCTTCGGGCATCGTGGACATCCGGGCCGCCGAGCTCGTCGACGGTGACCTGCTCGCCGGTGACCGCGGCGACGACGTCCGGGCCGGTCAGGAACATGGAGCTCGTGTCGCGCGCCATGACCACGAAGTCCGTGAGGGCCGGTGAGTACACCGCGCCGCCTGCGCATGGACCCAGGATCAGGCTGATCTGCGGGATCACGCCCGACGCCAGCACGTTGCGCACGAACACCTCGCCGTACGCCGCAAGGCTGAACACGCCCTCCTGGATGCGGGCGCCTCCCGAGTCATTGAGGCCGATGAGCGGGACGCCGGACTCCATCGCGAGGTCGCTGATCCGGCTGATCTTGTTGGCCTGCACCCTGGACATCGACCCGCCGAGGACCGTGAAGTCCTGGGCGAACACCGCCACACGACGGCCGTTGATCTTGCCGAACCCGGCCACGATGCCGTCACCCGGGAACCGCTGCTTGTCGAGCCCGAACGCGGTCTCGTCGTGCGTCGCGAGCGCGCCAAGCTCCTGGAACGACCCGTCGTCGAGCAGCAGCTGGAGGCGCTGGCGTGCGGTCAGCTTGCCGCGCGCGTGCTGGGCCGCGATCCGCTCGGGCCCACCACCCTCGAGAGCTCGCGCGCGCATGGCCCTGAGGGTGTCGAGATTCTCAGTCACCGCGCGATCGTGCGCCACCGGGCCTCCGACCCACCTACGGCCGATCGGCATCCACCCTGACGCTGGGGGCACGGATTCCCCCGTGCCCCCCGGCTGTCCGAACCGTGCCGAACCGCCCGAAGCAGTCATCGCCCGGGCGATATCGTTTGACACGACGTTAACGAGCCGACTGGGCGTCGGCTCGTCGTCACGGCCGCAGCACCCCGGGTGATCCAGCTCACAGGCGAGGCGCACCAGCACCGTGGAAGGCATCACGCTCACGCTCATCGTCGTCATCGCGCTCGCGGTCTTCTTCGACTACGTCAACGGCTTCCACGACACGGCCAACGCGATCGCCACCTCGGTCGCCACCAAGGCGCTGCGTCCGCAGTACGCCATCCTCATGGCGGCCGCGTTCAACTTCATCGGCGCCTTCGCCGGCACGGCGGTCGCCAAGACCATCGGCTCGGGCCTCGTCAACGACGAGAGCACCACCCAGGCGATCGTGGCGGCCGCGCTGATCGGGGCGATCGTCTGGAACCTCATCACCTGGCGGCTCGGGCTGCCGAGCTCCAGCAGCCACGCGCTGATCGGCGGCCTGCTGGGCGCGACGATCGTCGGGGCGGGCTTCGACCAGCTCAACCTGGCGGGCATCTGGAGCAAGGTCCTCGTGCCGCTGGTCACGTCGCCGATCATCGGCTTCACCATCGCGTTCGGGCTGGTGCTCGTGCTGTTCTGGGCCTTCAGGCGTGTCCGGCGCCGGCCGCTCACGACGGGCTTCCGCAAGGCGCAGGTCCTCTCGGCCGGCTTCATGGCCTTCGCCCATGGCTCCAACGACGCCCAGAAGACGATGGGCATCATCACCCTCGCCCTCGTTGCTGCCGGCGTCCTTCCCAACGCCGACACCATTCCGGTTCCGGTCATCCTGATCTCCGCGACCACCCTCGCCCTGGGCACGGCCGTCGGCGGCTGGCGGATCATGAAGACGATGGGCCACAAGGTCGTGGAGCTCGAGCCCATCCACGGGTTCGCGGCCGAGACGACCGCAGCCACCGTCATCTACGGCGCCGCCCAGCTGGGCATGCCGGTCTCCACGACGCACGTCATCTCGAGCGCGATCATGGGCGTGGGCTCCAGCAAGGGCGTCAAGGGCGTGCGCTGGGGAGTCGCCCGCAACATCCTCGGCGCCTGGGTGCTCACGTTCCCCGCAACGATGCTCATCGGGGCTCTCGCGTGGTACGTCCTGAACGCCCTCGGCATCGAGTGACCGAGACCTGCGGCCGGCGGCCGCGCCAGACCTCCACGACCCGCACGAACCAGCGAAGGGGACCACGATGGTGCGACTGATGCCCAAGGACGAGAAGTTCCAGGAGCTGTTCGTCGACTACGCCCTGACGACGCTCGACGCGGCCCGGAAGCTCGAGGCCATGATCGTGACCTACGACCGGCTCGACGAGCGGGTCGCCGAGATCAGGGCGCTCGAGCATCACGGCGACGAGACGCAGACCGAGGTCGAGGTGCGCCTCGACCGCTCGTTCATCACCCCGTTCGACCGCGAGGACATCCACGAGCTGGTCTCGCGGATGGACGACGTCCTCGACCGCATCCAGGAGGTTGCCGAGACGTTCGTGATCTACGACGTCAAGGAGCCGACCGACGACGCGCGACGCCTCGCGGGCATCCTGTCCGCCCAGGCCGGCCAGCTGAACGATGCGATCGGGAAGCTCGAGGGGCTCAAGGGCCTGGAGCCGCACCTGAAGGCCGTCCACGATCTCGAGAACGAGGCGGACGGCCTGTCCCGCGCGGCCGTGGCTCGCCTGTTCCGCGGTGGCCACGAGGCGATCGAGGTCATCAAGTGGCGTGACATCTACACGGCCATGGAGAACACGATCGACGCTGCCGAGGACGTCGGCGAGATCATGGAGCGCATCGTCGCCAAGAACGCCTGACGCAAGGGTCAGGCTCGTGGTCGCGCGGCCGGACGCGGCCCTCTACTCCGGCTTGCGGAGCACGTACCCCACGCCGCGCACCGTGTGGAGGTACTGCGGTGTGGCGGGATCGTCCTCGATCTCCGCGCGGAGCCAGTGGACGTGCACGTCCACGGTGCGGGTCTCGCCCGCGTAGTCGTAGCCCCACACGCGCTCCAGCAGCTGGTCGCGGGTGAAGACCTGGCCCATGTTGCGCACGAGGAACGCGAGCAGCTCGAAGGCCTTGGGTTTGACGGGAACGGGCTTGCCGTCACGCAGGAGGCGATGGCCGGCGAGATCGACGCGACAGCGGCCCAGGTCGACCGGTGCCGGCCCCTGCGCCGGGCCCGACGCGGCGGCCGCGGCCGCGACAGCCGCCTGCTCGGAGCGCCGCAGGATCGCGCGGATGCGCGCCGTGAGCTCACGCAGGCTGAACGGCTTGGTGACGTAGTCGTCAGCGCCCAGCTCGAGACCGACGACCTTGTCCACCTCGCCGTCCTTGGCGGTGACCATGATGATCGGCACGTCGGACTCGGCGCGGATGATGCGGCACACCTCCACGCCCGAGAGCTCGGGAAGCATCACGTCGAGGAGGACGAGGTCGGGCTTCTCGGCACGGAACTGGGCAAGGGCCTCACGGCCGTCGGCGGCACCAATGGCCCGGTAGCCCTCGAGTCCGAGGGCGTCAACGAGCGTCTCGCGGTGGGTCGGCTCGTCATCGACGACGAGGATCGTGCGGGCCATGCGCGGCGCATGGTTCGGTCTTCCGGTTAACGGATCGTTCACGGTGTGTTCACGTCCCGTTCCTGTCCGAACCCAGCCCCGGGCCGGCGCCAGAGCACCGCCCGCCCCGCGATGCCGCCCAGCCGCTCGTAGAAGGCGACGACGTCCTCGTCGCACACGAGGTCGACCGAGTACCGGTCGTCCAGCCGGGCGAGCATCCGCCGCACCAGCTCGGTCCCGATCCCCTGCCCCCGCCAGGCCGGAAGCACCTCGAGCAGCGGGATGAACGCGACCGTCCCGCCATCGCCCAGCGCGGAGCAGAACCCCACGACGTCGCCCGTCGCCGGGTCGACGGCCAGCTCGACCGCCTCGCAGCCGCGCAGGTGGCGCAGGTGCCCGTCCGGCGTGGGCGGGTTGGGCCAG
Source organism: uncultured Chloroflexia bacterium (assembly GCA_963697365.1). Classification (GTDB taxonomy): domain Bacteria; phylum Chloroflexota; class Limnocylindria; order Limnocylindrales; family CSP1-4; genus CAIXZV01. The sequence continues at coordinate 35,066 of CAVONT010000007.1, read as the reverse complement.
CCCTCGAAGAAGCCGCCGGTCAGCCGGTCGGCGGTGAGGCCGGCGAGGTCGCTGCGGTACTCCACCGCCGGCAGCGCGCTCATCCCGCCGGCGCGAGCGCGTCGAGCGAGTTGATCGCGTCATCGATGCGCTGGAGCGTCCGATCACGGCCGAGGGCGACGAGCGTGTCGAAGAGCGGCGGGGTGGCCGCCTGGCCGGTGGTCGCGACGCGGATCGCCATGAACAGGTCGCCGGCCTTCCAGCCGCGCTGCTCCACGAGGGCCCGGAGCGGCGGCTCCAGCTCGTCCGCCTCCCAGGTCACGGCGTCGTGGGCGGCGAGCAGGGCGCGGGCGGCGGTCAGGGCCTCGCGGGTCGTGCCGGCATCCCAGCGCTTCGGGACGATGGCAGCCGGATCCAGCCGGAGGTCGTCCCGCCACAGGAAGCCGACGACGTCGGTGAGGCTGGCGAGGGTCGGGATGCGCTCACGAACGAGGGGCAGGAGGGCTCGGAGCTCGTCCTCGGACGGCTGGCGGTCGATCTGCCCGGCCACGAAGGCCGCCTCGGTGAACGGCGTCAGCCGGTCGACCAGGTCGTCGTCGTCGAGGCGCCGGATCCACTGGCCGTTGAGCCACTCGAGGCGATCGCGGTCGAAGCGGGCGCCGCCCTTGTGGACCTTGTCGAGCTCGAACCGGTCCGCGATCTCGTCGAGCGTGAGGACGTCCTCCTCGGTGCCCGGGGACCAGCCCAGGAAGCTGAAGTAGTTGACGAGCGCCTCGCGCAGGAAGCCCTGGGCGACATAGTCGGCCACCGCGGTCTGGCTCTTGCGCTTGCTCATCTTGGTCCCGTCGGGGTTGAGGATGAGCGGCAGGTGGCCGAAGACCGGCAGCGGGTAGCCGAGTGCCTCGAACAGGAGGATGTGCTTGGGCGTGTTGCTGACGTGGTCCTCGCCGCGGATGACGTGGCTGATCTGCATCGCCATGTCGTCCACGACGACCGTGAAGTGGTAGAGCGGGTTGCCGTCACCGCGCACGATGACGAAGTCGCCCCCGAGGTTGGCGGTGTCGATCTCGACCCGGTCGCGGACGAGGTCGTTCCAGCCGACGACGCCCGGGCGGACGCGGAAGCGGATGGCGCCCCGTCGGCCCTCGGCCTCGCGCTCGGCGCGCTCGGCGTGCGGTCAGGTTCGCGCACCGGCCGACGTACGCGACGGCCTGCTTCGCCTGCTCCTGGGCCTTGCGGTCCGCCTCGAGCTCCTCGGGCGTGCAGTAGCAGCGGTAGGCGTGGTCCTTCGCCAGGAGCTGCTGCGGCAGCCGCGCATACGTCGTCGAGGCGGGCCATCTGGCGGTAGGGCGCGTACGGCCCGGTCTCCTCCGCACCGCGGACGCCCGGTCCCTCGTCCCAGGTGATGCCCAGCCAGTGGAGGCCCTCGAGGATGTCCTTCTCGAAGGCGGCCGTGCTGCGGGCGACGTCGGTGTCCTCGAGGCGGAGGATGAAGGTGCCGCCCGTGTGGCGGGCGAAGAGGTAGTTGAACAGCGCCGTGCGGGCGGTGCCGAGGTGGAGGGGCCCGGTGGGGCTGGGCGCGATGCGCACGCGGATGTCGGAGGGCATGGCGCGATTGTAGTTCGCGGCGGCGTCGGGTCCGCGGGGACCGCCGCGCTCGATGGACTCAGCGCAAGCCGTACAGCTCCCGCGACATGGGCTCGAACGGCATCCGGCTGAACACCGCCTCAACCGGCAGCCCGAACAGCTCCGCGATCCGGAACGCGAGGTCGAGGCTGGGGTTGTACTCCCCGCGCTCGAGGTAGCCGATCGTCTGGTAGTTCACGCCGAGCTTGTCCGCCAGGTCCTGACGCGACATGCCGCGCTCCGCCCGGAGCACGGTGATCCGGTTGTGGAGAACGGGCTCGACACGCGTGCTCGGGGAGCGGACCATGTCACTCCTCCCTGTCGAGGTCCGGCTCCTGCCACGCGACGACCGCGGACGGCAGGACGATTGCGTAGAGGATCGCGCCCCAGATCACGGGCTGCATGATGTCGTACGTCAGGGTGATCGGGCTGTCGATGACATCGGAGCCGATGGCGACGACGATCAGGCCCAACAGCGTCAGGCTCGCGAACAGCTGGTACGCGACCAGGAACGCGCGATCGCGGATCCGCACCTGGCGCTCGTCCAGCTGCGCGTCGGGCGCCTGGGCCATCGAGCGGCGGAACAGGTAGAGCAGGGCCGCACCCAGGATGACGGCGAAGCCGATCAGGGCCACCACCAGGGCCCAGCCAAGGCCTGTGACACCGGCCGCGGGCAGACCGAGCCAGGCGGCGACGAACACGGGGTAGCCGAGCAGCGTCACGAGGACGAGCACGCGACGGATGGGACGACGGAGCTCGAAGTCGGCTTCGCGGGACTTGGAGCGGCTCCGCTTGGGGACGATGCTCATGATCGATGACTCCTTCCTTCCATATCTCTTACACGACGCAATGTAGTACATGTACTACCTATCGTCAAGGATGTACGTCCGGAAGCGGGTGGGGCGCAGAACCGGTCAACCTGACGGCGGCCGCCGGCGCGGCATGCACGCTCTCACGCCCTCCGTGCCCGCCCGTGCATCGTGACCGCTCGCAGCGCGCACTGGGGCACTCGGCGCTGCAGGGTGTCGCGCCCTGCGGGTCGAGGTTGGGCGGGGACTACGTCCCGAGCGGGGCCGGCACCTTGTGGAAGAGCGAGGGATCGGCCTCGCCCGGGAGGACGCGAATCAGCGCGGCCGGGCGCAGTCCCAGGGTCGCGCGGCCGCGCGGCCCGTCGAGCGTCAGGCTGTCGAGGCTCTCGCTGCGCGCGAGGATGACCACGTGCGCGCCCGGCGTCAGGGCTCGTGCCTCGAGATAGGAGAGCAGGCCCGGGTCCTCCTCGGCCTCCTCGGTGATGCGCAGGACGGTCGCCCTGGTGCCGGACTCCACTTCGGACAGTGGCGTGCCGCCAGGCCTGGAGCGAGCCGTGGCCTGGTCGATCGGGTTGCCGTGCGGGCAGGTGGCCGGGTGGCCGAGCAGCTCGTCGAGCTTGGCCTCGACCCGCGGGGACAGGGCGCCCTGGAGACGGGCGGCCTCCACGTCGCTCTCGGCCCACGACAGCCCGACGACCGAGGTGAGCAGCCACTCGAGCAATGCATGACGGCGGAAGATCGAGTCGGCCACGGCACGCCCGGCATCGGTCATGACGAGCCCGCGGCCGGTCGATGGCTCGAGGAGGCCGTCGGAGGCGAGACGCCGGCACATCTCGGACGCCGCCTGTGCCGAGACGCCGACATGGCGGGCGACCTGGGCCGAGGTCGCGGTCCGGCCGTCGCTGGCGATCACGCGGAGGGCGAGCAGGTAGTCCTGGGCGGCAGCGGAGACATCGGCGGGGTCATGGCGTCGTTGCATGCCCTCCAGTCTAGGCCTCCGGCCGGTCCACCTCGCGGCGTCCATACAGCCGGGCGCCGCCGATGACGAGTGCGAAGCAGTAGAGGACGATGCCCAGGGTGCCGGCCGCCTGCACGACCCCGCGCACCGGGTCGCCGCTGGCCAGCGCCAGGATCGTCCCCGAGACGAGCGTCGCGGCGGCTGCGACCAGGACCGCGAACGCCCCGAGCGCCGAGGCGACCGGCAGCGCGGCAGCGAGCAGCGCCGCAACGGCCCACGCAACGACGGCGAGAGCGGGGATGAACGGCGGGCAGCCGCCCGCGGAGCAGCCGGCGAGACCGGTGAGGATGACGCTCGCCAGCCAGGGTGCCGGGACGGTCGCGACGATGGCGACGATGGCCCGGCCTCCAGCACCGCCGTGCGCCCGGGCCAGGAGTCCCTCTGGAAGCAGGCCGGCGAGGGGCGTCGTGGCCGGGATCCGCGCGCTGTCGGACCCGCCGTCGGTGGCGTACCCGGATGCGGACGACCCGGATGGCTGCTCCGCGGGCGGACCCCGCGGTCCCCGACGGTGCCCGCGGTGGCGGTGCCGGTGCCGGTGAAGGCTCGGCGACCTCCTCGCGGGCGGGAGGCACAGACGGCTCCGGCCCACGATGCCCGGCAGCGCGCCAGGCACGTCGCCGGTACTCCGGGCCGTGCTTGCGCGGATCGGCGTACTCACGGGGGTTCAGGGTCCAGTACGTCCCCGACGACGCCCCGTACCAGGTGCCCCCGTCCCAGGATGGGTCGAGCGGGGTCTCGCCCGCCTCGTCGTAGGTCGTCGAGCCCGGCGTCGCCGTGCGGTGGTGCCGCCGGTGGTGGTGCTCCGCGTTGGCGCCAGGGCGCCGGCGATCGCCCGTGCCCGCATCCGTGCCGGCGGGATCGCCCTGGCCGCCGCGCGGCGGCGGAGACGCGCCGTCGCTCCCCGGCGACGCCGGCCGCCCGCGTGCCCGCCACGCGTCGCGTGATGCCCGGGCGCGTGACGGGTCGGCCTGCGACCCTGCCCCTCCCCCGCCCGCACCAGCCGGCGCGGAGCCCTTCGGTCGGCGGCGGAGGTCACCATTGGCGTCGACCAGCGCCTCGTAGGCCGCCTGGATCGAGAGGAACCGCGGCAGCGCGCGCTCGCCGGCGGCATCGGGGTGATAGCGCTTCGCGAGCCGCCGGTAGGCTGAGCGGACCTCGTTCACGGAGGCGCCGGGCGCGAGTCCGAGGGTCCGGTACGGATCCCCCTGGAACGTCATCGAGCGCCTCCGTTCAGCCGGGGCGCCCGCCCCGGATCAGCCGACCAGCTCGCCCACCGGGGCAAGCTCGAACTCCGCGACCGCCTCGGCCACGACGCTCCCGCGCGGGTCGAAGCTGGGCGGACGGTGGTACCGCGCCAGCATCCGGAGGGCCTGGCCATCGAGGACGCCGACCTGGGCCAGCGCCTCGACGGTCGCCGCCCAGCCTCCGCGTTCGTATCCTGCCCCATCTTCGATCTTGACGGCGAGGCCGGATGCCTGCGACCCCTCCCCGCGTGCACCGGGCAGGATCGCGGCCGCCTCGAGGCCCTCCGCGCCGGCCTTGACCACGAGCCGCCCGGGGGCGGCCTTCATGAGCGAGGTGTCAAGGCGATCCCTGGTCCCGGCGACCATCTCGGGATGCGCGACCATGGCATCGCGGACGATCCGCACGTGGCGCGCCACGGGGGCCCGGGGATCCGTGGACGCCACGGACTCGGGGTCGGCGAGGAACGCGTAGCCACGGGCGATCGCGCGCAGCGGGAAGGCGAACGCGAACACGCCGCAGGCATCGACATTCGTCACGAGCTGCGCGGGCTCCACCCCGAAGCAGTCCGCCACGGACTCGAGGTAGGCCGCGTGCGCGGGGTGCTCCTCCTGCCAGTACGTCTCGTAGTCCCAGCCGCCCAGCTTCGCCATCAGCAGGAACGCGGTGTGCTGGCCCGAGCACATCTGCCGCAACGTGCCCGGACGCTCGCCATCGCGGGCGAGGCGGGATGCCGTCAGGGCATCGAGCGGTGCGCCCTCCGTCCCGCAGGCAAGCGCGGCCTGCGGGATGCCCGCCCGGCGGTACAGCGCCATCAGCGTGCGGACGTGGAGGTCTTCGCCGGAGTGGCTCGACGTCATGATCGCGAGCTCTTCGCCGGTGAGGTCGAACTCCTTCTGGCCGCCGGCACGCAGCAGGGCCACCAGGCCGAAGGGCTTGACCGCCGAGCGGAGGTTCACCAGCCGATCCGTGTCGCCCAGCGCGTGCCGCAGGCGGCCACTCGCATCCGCCTCCGCGACGTCGCCGCGGTGCACCGCCTCCACGACACCATTGCGGATCTGCCGCACCAGGACCGGCGGGACGGTCCATTTCGCCGCTTGTGCCCGCGGGACTCCGGGCGAAGCGGGCGGGGCTCGTCGCCATCGCGTGCGAGCATACCGCCGCATCGTCCGATCGACGGCCCGCCCCGCGGTCAAGGTGCGCGACACTGGCTACCCGTCCGCGCTAGCATTGGCGTCTCGACCGAGCGCGTGCGCGCCGCCCGGGCGGACACCGACGATCCGCGAGGGACCCCGTGACCGGACTGGCCGAACCTCCACGTGTCGCAGCATCCGGCCGTCCGCCACAAGCTGGGCATCCTGCGTGATGAGACCACCGAGCCCAAGAAGTTCCGCGAGGTCGTCCGCGAGCTGTCCTGGCTTCTCGGGTACGAGGCGCTCGCAGACGCGCGCACCCGGCCCATCGACGTCCCCACCCCGATCGAGGTCATGCAGGGCGAGGAGCTGGCGGACCGCATCGGCCTCATCCCGATCCTGCGCGCGGGCCTGGGCATGGTGGACGCGTTCCTGGAGCTGATGCCCACCTCGCAGGTCTGGCACCTGGGCCTCTTCCGCGACGAGAAGACCCTGCGCCCGGTCGAGTACTACAACAAGCTGCCCAACACGAGCACCGTCGACCTGTGCCTGATCCTGGACCCGATGCTCGCGACCGGCGGATCCGCCACCGCGGCCATCGAGGTCCTCAAGAAGTGGGGTGCGGTCCGGATCAAGCTCGTGAACCTGATCGCGGCGCCCGAGGGCGTGGAAGCCGTGCTCAAGGCGCACCCCGAGGTCGAGATCTACACGGCCGCCCTGGACCGCCAGCTCAACGAGAAGGGCTACATCATGCCCGGCCTGGGCGACGCGGGCGATCGCCAGTTCGGGACCGGCGGCGCCGGCTGAACCGCGATTGAGGGTCCCGCTGGGCGGGCCCGCTCCAGCCGAGGCATCTGCGCCTGCGTCTCAGCGTGCCTTCCGCTGGCACGCTTGCGCGACTGCTCGACATGGCGCACCTTGACACCATGACCATGGAGCCTCCGCGCGCGCCGAGCGGTCCACCCAAGGAGCCGGCGGCGCCGCCACCGCACCCCGCAGCACCGCCCCCCTCGCCTCCTGAGCGACCCCGAGGCTGGTACGTCGAGCCCCCCGAGACGCGGGAGGTCCGCAAGGCCCGCGAGCGGGCGGACCGGGCATCCCGACGGGCGGACCGGGCATCCAGCCGTGTCCGCGAGGCGGAGGCGCGCGCGGCCGGCCAGCGGACCGGATCGAACCAGCTGCTCGATGTGATGGGCGATGCTGCGACGGCCGCGCTGACCGCCGTGTCCGCGGCGGCCGACGAGGCGAATGCGAGGCTTGCGGCCAAGGCCCGGATGCGGGAGCTGGAGCACGCCGTCGCCACCGCTCGCGCCGGCGGGCGGGTGGACGTGTCGCCGCCCACGCGCGAGGAGGCGTTGAAGCTCGCCGATCGCGTGGATCCCGGCTCGGCTGCCGCCACGTTCGTCGCGCGGCCTCGGGTTCATCCTCGCCGGCATCGTGGCGCTCGTGATGATGGTGGTCGGCGGGCTTCGGCCTGTTCGGCATCGCGGTGCCGATCGCGATCATCGTGACGGGCGGCTGGCTCGGCAACCGGATCGCGATCGCGGAGCGTGAGTCGCAAGGCCGGCCGGATCCAATTCGAGCTCACGAGCTCCCGCCTCGCCGGCACAGGACTGACCGCTGGTGCGGCGACCGGCCAGCTGGGCCAGGGCGCCGGGCCGGCCGGAGCCCGCCCGGGACCACAGGTCGCGGCGGACCCGGGCGCCGTCCGACCGACGCTGACCGAATCCGGCGACCCGCGGACCCGCTCGGAGATCCTGGCCAGGCTTGATCGCCTGATCGCGAACGTTCGCGGGCTCATGACGGAGAGCGACGTGGCCACGCTCGAGCGCATCCGCGGGAGCGCGGCGCACGCCCTGCCCGCGACCGACGCGCCGCTCGACCTGGCCGACCACGAGATGTGGCTGCTGCGCCAGACCTGCATCGACTACCTGCCGGGCGCCCTCGAGCACTACCTCTCGCTGCCGTCCGACCGGGCGTCGGAGCCGGTGCTCGACGGGCGGTCAGCCCGGCAGGTGCTCGACGAGCAGCTGGCGCTGATCGAGCGCCGGCTCGACCAGATGGCGACCCGGGCCTACCAGCGCCAGGCGGGTGGGCTGCTCACCCACGCCCGGTTCGTCGCCGAGGTCCTTCGCCCTGACCCGTTCCAGGCACGGCTGGCGGAGCTCGCCACCGCGGCCCCGGACCCGGCACCCGACGCTGCCACGGGGCCGGCGCAAGCCTCCGCGTCGACGACAATGGACCGGGCTGCCGGCGGGACGCGCGAGCATGCCTGATCCGAGCGCACAGCAGGAGCCACCGATGACCGACCAGAGCCTCGAACTGCCGGCCTCCGGAACCGGGACGAGCGACGAGCCCGATCCCGCCGACGCCGGCTCCGCGACGCCAGTGCTCGTCCTGGAGGCCCCCGCCCCCGTGGCGCCGGTCCCCACGACCCAGGCGGCCGGCGCGGTCCCCATCGCGGACAGCGACCGAACGAAGCTCGACGACATGGTGTCGGGCTACCTCGACGCCGTCATGGCCCTCGACGTCGCACAGCCAGGCGTTCGGCGACCGCATGCGGGACATCGGAAAGCTGGGCGACGACGACGTCCGGTCTGCCGCGTCCGTGTCCAACCGCCTGCTCGACAAGCCGATGGCCGCGATGCAGAACGGCGGGCTGACCCAGTCCTCGGTCGTGAGCCGGTCGCTGGTGGACCTCCGCCACCAGATGGAGGACCTCGACCCGTCCACCCAGGGCGACCTGTTCAGGCCGCAGAAGCTGCTCGGCATCCTGCCGATCGGCACCCGGAGCAGGCTGCGCGACTACTTCGACAAGTACCGCTCCAGCCAGCAGCACATCGACGCGATCATCACCGCCCTCTACCAGGGGCAGGAGGAGCTCCAGCGCGACAACGCGTCCATCGAGCAGGAGAAGGCCAACCTCTGGACGATCATGGGCCGCCTGCGCCAGTACAGCTACCTGGCGCAGCGGCTCGATGCCGAGCTCACCGCGAAGATCGCGTCGCTCGAGGCGACCGACCCCGACCGGGCGCGCGTCCTCAAGGAGGACATGCTCTTCCCGGTCCGGCAGAAGAACCAGGACCTGCTGACCCAGCTCGCGGTCAGCATCCAGGGCTACCTCGCGCTCGACATCATCCGGCGCAACAACCTCGAGCTCATCCGCGGCGTCCAGCGGGCGACGACGACCACCGTCGCCGCGCTGCGGACCGCCGTGATCGTCGCCCAGGCACTCGCGGACCAGAAGCTCGTGCTCGACCAGATCGCGGCCCTCAACACCACCACCTCCAACCTGATCGAGTCGACCGGCCAGCTGCTCCACCAGCAGTCCGTCGATGTCAACGCGCAGGCCGCCTCGTCGACCGTCGACATCGCCAAGCTGCAGGGGGCGTTCCAGAACGTCTACGCGACGATGGACGAGATCGACAGCTTCCGGGTCGGGGCGCTCGACTCGATGCAGAAGACCGTCGATGCCCTGTCCAGCGAGATCGCGAAGTCGCAGGTGTACCTCGATCGCGTCCGGGCGAACGAGGCGTCGGAGACCACCGCGGGGACGGGCCTGGACATCGAGTGAGCCGGCCGGGACGGCCAGCCGACGGCGCGCATCCACACGACGCTGGACTCCGCGAGCACCTGCCGCCGCCCGGCGGTCGTCATCGTCGTGCGCCGGGCGTTCCCCGCCGAGACGCGGCCGATCACTCGCGCATGAGCATCGCCTGCGCCTCGCGCTCCAGGTTGAGGTAGGGCTCGCCGCTCACGTTGACGCGCACCTGCTTGATGACGCCCCCGGTGAAGCGATACGGGGACTCGCCGGGGTAGTCGTCGGTGACGGGGGCGCCGCTGTCGCGCCCGACGCAGAGCCCTTCGCCGGCGATCGCGAACTCCCCGGGCTGGGTCTTGATGCGACCCTCGCCCACCTTCCTGTCGCCGTGGTACAGCGACAGGATGCCGGTGGCGACGCCGGGCGGGTCCTCGCCGTCCTTCTCGAAGGAGGCGGCGAGGATCAGGTTCTCGCCGGTGGGGATGTCCTCGGTCGCGTCGATCTTCTGCTCCATCAGGCCCACGAAGCTGTAGACGTAGTGCAGCCGGTTGTCCTTGACGTAGAGGGCGTGCCCGCCGAAGCGCGCGCCGTGGGCGAACAGCACGCCCTCCGCGCCCGGCGCCGGGATGTCGACGAGCGCGCCGAGGGAGTAGGAGCGGTTGCGGATGTTGACGGACTGCTTCTCGGGGACCTCGGCGCCATCCGGGTAGTAGACGTACTTCTCGCGCGGCGCCGAGAGCTGCGGCCGCTCCGTGAGCGCGATCTCGAGCAGGACGCGGTCGTCGAGCGGGAAGGCGCCGTTCCGGCCGGCCTCGGCGAACCAGAGGTTCACGAGCTCGCGCACCTTGTCGGGCATCTCGGCGGCGAGGTCGTGCAGCTCGGCGCGGTCGACGTCGGTGTGGTAGAGCTCCCACTCGTCGAGCGTTGAACTCGCTCCAGCCGCTGAGCGGCGGATGGGTGGTGACGGCCTTCCAGCCGTCGTGCCAGATGCCGCGCTGGCCGAGCATCGAGTAGAACTGCGTCGTCCGCGTCCCCTCCGCGCCGGCGTCGTCGAAGCTGTAGCGCATGCTGACGCCGTCGAAGTGGCTCTGGACGTGGCCCTTGATCGTCGCCGGGGCCTCGACGCCGAGGCAGTCGAGGATCGTCGGCACGATGTCGATCGCGTGGTGGTACTGCTCCCTGATCTCGCCGCGCGCCGTCATGCCCGCGGGCCAGGAGATGACGCACGGGTCGGCCGTGCCGCCGTTGAAGTTGTAGCGCTTCCACAGCTTGAACGGCGTGTTGAAGGCCATCGCCCAGCCGTTGGGGTAGTGGCCGTAGGTCTTCGTGCCGCCCAGCTCGTCGAGCATCGCCAGGTTGGTCTCGAGGTCGTCGGGCATGCCGTTGAAGAGCAGGCACTCGTTCACCGACCCGACGGGGCCGCCCTCGCCGCTGGCGCCGTTGTCGGACACGACGATGACGATGGTGTTCTCGCGCTGCCCGGTCTCGTCCAGGTAGTCGAGCAGCCTCCCGATGTGGTGGTCGGCGTGGGCGAGGAAGCCGGCGTAGACCTCGGCCATCCGCGAGAAGAGCCGCTTCTCACCCTCCGACAGGGTGTCCCACGGCTTGGTCTCGTCGTACTGCGCGAACGGCTGGCCCTTCGGCCCCCTGCGCGTCGCCGGCGTGCCGATCGGGTTGACCGGCGGCAGCTCGGTGTCGGGCGGGACGAGGCCCATCTGCTTCTGCCGGGCCAGGGTCTCCTCGCGCATCGCCTCGTAGCCGGCGTCGAAGCGTCCCTTGAACCGCTCGATCCACTCCTTCGGCGCGTGGTGCGGCGCGTGGCAGGCGCCCGGTGCGTAGTAGAGGAAGAACGGCTTCTCCGGCGCGATGACCTTGGCGTCCCTGATGAACTCGAGCGCCTTGTCGGTGATGTCCGTCGGTGAAGTGGTAGCCCTCCTCCGGCGACCTCGGCTGGTCGACCGGGTGGTTGTCGTAGACGAGCTCCGGGTACCACTGGTTGGTCTCGGCGCCCAGGAACCCGTACCAGCGCTCGAAGCCGCGGCCGCTCGGCCAGTTGCGCCGCGGCGCGGCGAGGTTCATCTCGTGGGTCGGGCAGAGATGCCACTTGCCGACCATGTAGGTGTTCCAGCCCAGCTCGCCGAGGATCTCGGAGAGCATCCCGTTCTCCGGCGGGATCGTGCCGCTGGCGTTCGGGAAGCCGATCGCGCCCTCGGTGATGCAGGCCATGCTGTTGCGGCTGTGGTTGCGCCCGGTCAGCAGGCAGGAGCGCGTCGGCGAGCAGAGCGCCGTGGTGTGCCACTGCGAGTAGCGCACGCCCTCGGCGGCGATCCGGTCGATGTTCGGCGTCTCGATCGGCCCGCCGTAGCAGCTCATCGCCGAGAAGCCGACGTCGTCGAGGACGATGTAGACGACGTTGGGGGCGCCGTCGGGCGCCTTCGGCGTCTCGAACGGCGACCAGTCCGGGACCGAATCCCGGATGTCGACGTTGATGACGCCCTTGAACGGTTCACCCATGCCGCTTCACTCCTTCGGGCTGCCTGCGTGCGCGCCGGACGCTCGCCTCGACAGTCCAGCTGCGGGCCTCACCCGCTCCGTGCCGGCCGTCCTCTCGCGAGGCCTCTCTACCGCTCGCCGTGGATCGCGCGCTGCCAGTAGCACTCCTCGAAGGACCCGAGCTCCTCGTAGTGCTCCACGACCTCGCCGTCCTCGAAGCGATCGAGGGTGACCGGCCCTGTGAAGCGCAGATAGCCGCCCGGGTACCTGATGATCTCGGCCAGCAGCTTCTGCACGCCGGACGCGAGATCGATGAGCGTCTGGCTGACGAGGGTGTGCTCCCGCCGGTACGTCAGGACGTACCTCGCTCCCGCCGTCGCGGTAGTCGAAGCTCATCACGTCGGGGACCGGCTTGCCGGTGTGGTGGTCGATCTCGCTGCCGCTCTTCGAGAAGGTGACCTTGGCGCCGTCGTCGGCCACCACCCTGCCGTCGCGCGCGAGCATGTAGTAGGGGAACTCGGCGTAGCCGTACTTCTCGGCGGTCGTGATGTACGCCGTCACGAACGAGTAGGGCCCGACCTGGCCGCGCCCCCAGTACCAGTGGTCGATCAGGTGTCCCATCTCCTGGTTCATCCAGTTGTGGTCGTGGTAGCCCATGCCCGTCGTCTCGTGCACCTCCGCCCCGATGCGGTAGGTCGCCGTCACCTTGCCCATGGGCACGAACTGGCGCCCAGGCGAAGATCGTCTCGCCGTCGGGGCCGAAGACGAGATGCCCCGTCTCGGGACGCCAGGGCTCGGTGACGGACTCGAGCCGCACCTCCGCCGAGAGGTCCTGGGCCTTGCCCGTGATGTGGTAGTCGTGCAGGTCGCCGGTGAAGACGTACTCGCCGATCCGCACGTCGCAGCCTTCCCTCGCCGCCGAGAACTCCTGCGCCTTGAACCTGCCGTACTTCGACATCCGCCGGCCGTCGGGCAGGTCCAAGTCGATCTCGATGAGCGGTTCGAGCGGCTGGTGGGGCCGGGACGCGTCCTTCGTGCAGTGGATCACTGACAGCTTCGCGCCGTCGTCCAGCAGCGCGTCGAAGTACCACCACTCGATGTTGGGCGCCCCGGGATCGAGGCGCAGGCCGTCCTCCCATGGCTCGAGGTGGCCCTTCGTGAGGCCGAATCGGGCGTAGTCCTCAGGGCTGGCAGCCAGGCGAGCTGGCTCGACGTGGGTCTGGACCGCAGGCATGTGCCTCTCCTCCTGTCGATGCGACCCCGTCCGAGGCCCCCGTGGGTTCCGCGCGTGCCGGTCGGTCGTGTGGTCGCGATCCTCGTCACGAGTGAACCGCGTCAGAAACACTGTCTTGAAGTCCCCCTTCATGCTGACCACCGTCCAGCCACGAGCCTCGGCCTCCGCCAAGGCCCTCTCGGCGCCGTCGTCGTAGGCGAACTCGCGCTCGGCGTCGTCGTGATGGAGCAGCAGCGCGAAGCGGGCGCTCTCGATCATGGCGACGTCCCCGTCGGCGTTGCCGCCCGCAAGCAGCGGCTTCCGTCCCGTGCGCGCCCAGATGTGCACGGGCTTCCCGGGTCCGTCGTCGATGGGCTGCTCCACGCCGCCCGTCCGATACAGGTCCCCGTCCCGGTACTCGACGGTGGTCGCCGATCCGATCACACGGTCTCGCGGGACCCCGTAGATCTGCTCGCAGACGGCGCGCACGAAGTCGCGGCCGCCGCCCGTGCAGATGTAGACCCGGAAGTCGTTGGCCCCGAGGAAGTCGATCAGCTCGCGCATCGGCCGATAGACGACCTGCGTGTAGGGCCGGCCGAGTGTCGGGTGCATGGCGGTGGCGAAGAATCTGCTCGCGGCCGCGTCGAATGCCTCGGTCGTGATGCCCCCGAAGGCCTCGGTGACCCCCTTGACCAGCTCCGGGACGTGGCGCGTAGACGTCCATCAGCCACTCGCGGTCGCCCTCGATCACCGCCTTGTAGGGCTGCTCGCCGGCGCGGCGCGGGTCCTCCTGCACCATCTCCACGAAGCGCCGGAAGATGAAGTCGGCCTGGATGTAGATGGGCTTCTCGCACCAGAGCGTGCCGTCGTTGTCGAAGGCGGCGATGCGGTCGGCCGGGGGGACGAACCCCTCCCCTCGCGCCGTCACCGAGCGAACGAAGTCGCGGATCGCGATCTTCGCAGGCCCGTCGGCCCAACTCGTCAGCTCCGCGGTGTCCGCCATCGGCTACGCTCCTCCTCGGGGTCCCATGCCGCGGATCCCGCCGAGCCTGACGGTGCGTCATGCCTTGAACCTGGCGCCGACAACCTCGAGTGGTCGGGGCCAGTGGCGTCGGCTGGGCCATGCCATCGGACGACGGCCTCCCATGCGTTGCCCCGTGTCGCGGCACGTCGGCACAGCCGATGTACACGCTTGACTACAATACTCCTGCGGCGGCACTGCGCAAGAGTGTTCCGCTCGAGGCGCGACGTGGCTCGGCTGGCTGTCAGCAGGCCTGCTTGGTAGCGTCGTGAACGGACGGCAGCCTGCTGGGGAAGCGAAATCCGTTCGTCTACGCCGGTCGATGAGCACGACACCGACGGACGATCAGACGTCGCCACCATCAGCCTCCCGGCGATCTGCCCGTAGCCGGCCGGTTCCTCGTGGACCTGCTTCGGCTCAGGCAGGATCCGGAAGGTGCGGCCGCCCGGCGAACGGATCGCCCCGAAGTGACGCCGGTCCAGCGTCACGATCACGTCGGTGTCGAGCCGGTCCGCCAGCACGGCGATCGATGCATCCACGGTCCCGAGTGGGAAGTCCGCGTACCGCTCGACAAGATCGGCGATCAACGGCCAGTCGTCTGATGCCGGTGACTCCACCTCGAAGGCGCCGAGGCCGCGCAGGAACGCGGCTTCGACCGCCGAGCCCAGTCGAGTGGCGGCGAAGTGCACGACCTCGGTGATGACGAGCGCCGGGATCACGAGCTGGAGATCACGCCTGCGCAGGATGGCGGCACATCGCGCGTGATTGGCATCATCACGGTCAAGCGCCGCATACAGGGGACCTGCGTCAACGATGGCCGGTTGGCGCATCCGTCCACTCCGCGGCAAGAAGGTCGTCAAGGTCCTCGGAGATGCTGGCGTGGCCGCTGCTGCCGATGCCGATGAACGGGACGTCCCGCGGAGCCTCGTCGGACAGCCCGAGCCTTGCCTCGATCGCCTCTCGCGCAACCTGGGACACGGGCACGCGTCGCCGCCGCGCTTCCCGCTCGAGGGCAGCCGCGAGGTCGTCAGGCAGGCTGATGGTTGTGCGTCGCATACGTGCATACTCGCGCACCCAGGTGCCTCCGTCAACCGTGGGTACCGCGACCGACCCTTGACGCATGGCCCGGCCCCGCCTGCCCCACGGCACTTGTGGCGACGGCCATCCCTCCGCAGCATGCAGGCCGGGAGTGGGTCACGATGCAGGGACAACGTCGGGCACTGGGCGTGCTGGTCGCACTGGTTCTGGCCGCCTGTTCGCCGCAGTCGCCCGTGGACACGGCAATCACGGCCTCGCCTGGCGTCCAGTCCGATGCTCCAGGGCTTGCCACCGCCGGCCCGGTTTCCACGCCGTCACCGGCCCCGACACCCACAGCCGACGCCGCGGCGAGCGGCGCAACCGACCTGCCCTCGCCGTCGCCTGAGCCGTGGGTCGCGATCACCAACTCCCTCGCGTGGCACCGGGTTGGCTCGATACCGGCGGACGTGGCGCGGCTGGTCGGATTCGACGCCGGCTATGTCGCCCTCTCCGGCGACGGGCTCTCGACCTACTTCTCACGGGACGGGCGTGCCTGGCGCCGGACGAAGCTCCCCCTCGACCCACCCGGCCGCGGCGGCGTGAGCGCAGATTCGAACGGCAGGGTGGGACGATCCCTGGCGACGAACGGCTCCGAGGTCCTGCTCGTCGGTGGCTACTCCCATCCGCCGTGCGGTCAGACGGACCCCGGATCCACCGGTGACGGGCCGGACTGCGACTACTCCCCGGTCGCCTGGCTGACCACGGATGGCAGGCACTGGACCACCATCCTCCCCGATACCGGAACGCTCGAGTTCGTTGCCGCATGGCCCCTCAACGGGGGCTGGGAGGCGGCCGCCTCCTCATGGTCGGGCGAGACACTCGGCGGACGTTCACTGTGGCGCTCGCCTGACGGGCTGGCCTGGGCGCGGAGCGGGCCCCGGCCGCCGGCCCCATGGGAAGGCTACGACCCCGATGTGCCGGTCGGAATCTCTGATGCGTCGGGGATGGTCCTGCTCGCGGCTGCCGAGCGTGGAGACGACTACACGACGACGCTCGCGAGCCGGGATCCCGGCGGGAGCTGGCAGGTGCTCGACGGGTTCCCGGGCGCCGGGTCACAGGTGATCGCCGGCACGGCGCCCGAGGGCACCCGGAACCGGTGGGTGCTCGGCGGGCTCGCCTACGACGAGTCCGGCTGCGACCCCGATACGGACGGCGACCTCTGCGGGACGATGACCCCGACCGTGTGGTCCTCCGCCGATGGCGTCGCCTGGACGGCATCCGCACTCGAGACTGGAACCGCGGTCCCGCCGAGCGAGGAGGACGAGTTGCCGCTGGCCGTCACCGCGGTCGAGAGCCTTGCACGCTCCGGCCGCGGCTACGTG
This sequence comes from uncultured Chloroflexia bacterium, assembly GCA_963697365.1. Lineage (GTDB taxonomy): Bacteria > Chloroflexota > Limnocylindria > Limnocylindrales > CSP1-4 > CAIXZV01. The sequence goes on along the minus strand of CAVONT010000007.1, from coordinate 18,592 downwards.
GCCGTCGGCACGGAGGCCAATCACTGGCAGGGCGCCCGTCACGACACCTGGGTGAGCGACGACGGGGTCACCTGGACGCGCCTGGGGCAGGCCGATCCGCCCACGTTCGACTACGGACCCGGCCTCGTGGCCGACGGCCCCGCGGGCGTCATCGGGATCAGCGCGACGGCCAAGGAGAGCCGGTCTGCGGTGTGGGAGCTGCGCTGAGGGCCACCGCGCTCCTTCCGACCGCGGGTGCGACCGGCTCGACCCGGACACGCAGCCGCGCCGGGCTCCTTGCGGAACCCGGCGCGGGGGGCAGGCTCGGGGACAGCCGCCCCGTCCCCGTTACGCGACGGCGGGGACCGTCGAGCGCTTGGCGACCTTGACGTTCTCGGTCTCGGCGACCGGGCGGACGGCCCAGACCACGCCCAGCGCCGAGCAGGATGAGCGTCAGGCCCAGGGCGGCGGCGAGGGCCGCGATCCCGAGGCCGACCTGGAGGGTCGAGGCGGTGACGCTGCCGACGCCCAGCTCGGCGATGAGCGCGTGGGCCGTGCCGGTCCAGGCCTGCTCGCGGACCTTGGCGTCGATCGGGTTCGTGCGGTCGAACTCGCTCCAGTAGCGGCCGGCGACCGGGACCTCGTAGGTGCCGGCCTCGAAGACGTCGCCCGCGTCGGTCGTGACGGTCTCGTCGAGGACGACCGTCTGCGTGCCGTTGAGGGTGTGGTAGGCGATCGTCGCCATCTGGTACATGTACTCGGAGGCGGTGTTCACGACCGGGTCGTTCGGGTTGAGCTCGGCGGCGTTGACCGCGTAGCCCCAGTCGTTCGTGAGCAGGCCCATGATCGCGGCGGCGCCCTCGGTGCTTGCCGCGGTCGGTGAGCTGGCCCTGGTCGTTGTAGGCGAGCTTGACGTTCTGGGCGGCGCTGAACGCGGCGAGGGCGGTGGCGCCCTCCTGGGTCTTGACGTAGGTGTAGCCGCCGACGCCGGCGAAGACGAGACCGGCGAGGACGAGGCCGAAGCCGACGACCTTGAAGCGGGTGTACATGGGACGCTGATCCTTCCTGGAGAACCCATCCGCTTGGGGACGCGGGTGGTGGGACGACTGGACTGGGTGCTCCGGACGCTCCCGGTGAGGCCGCGGACCTCGGGGTGCGTTCGATGTCGTCATCGTGCGCCGGACGGTGGGCCCGGCACCGCGGCCGAGCGGCCCGGATCGAAGGGCCGTTCCCGCGACGTTGGGGTTCCAACGGCATGGTTATGACGGGCCGGGTGGCCCCCAACGCGCCCGCGAGCGCCCCACCGCTCACTATTCAATCTTCGTCAAACGGCGGAAGACAGGGCCAAATGGGGCCGGGCACGCCTGCCGCTCGAGCGTGACCCTAAGCACCCGAACTGGGGCCGACGGACCCTGTGACATCTCAGCCGCTGGTGACACATTCACCCGTGAGATGTTGCTGGTCCTCACGGCCCTCCTGTTCGGCCTGTCGTTCCTGTCGGGAATGCTGGGCCTGGGCGTGGCCTTCGTCGCGATCCCGGTGCTGGGGCTGTTCGACTACGACCTCGTCAACGAGATCCAGCCCTGGGCGCTGCTGCTCAACGGCCTGACCGCGATCAGCGGTGCGGTCGCCTTCTGGCGGGCGGGCATGGTCGACAAGCGCGGCGCCCTCGTCCTGATCCTCGTCACGGCCATCGGGGCGCCGATCGGGGTCTGGCTGCTCCAGTTCGCGACAGCCGACCTCGTGTGGTGGCTGTACGTCGGCGTGCTGGTGTTCCTCGCGGTCCGCATGCTCATGCCGAAGCGGGCCGCCACCGAGGTCGTCGCCGACATCACGGACGCCAGCCGGGCCAAGGCCGCCGTCGCTGCGGCGCCGATCTCGGTGTTCGCCGGGTTCCTCGGGGTCGGCCCCGGGTTCCTGCTCATGCCGACGCTCACGCTCGTGGGCTACTCAGCGCGCCTGGCTGCTGCCACCAACTCGGTTGCCGTCACCGTCCCCTCCTTCTCCGCCTTCCTCTCGCACCTCGGCACGGCGACCTTCGACTGGCCGACGGTGCTCGTCACATCGGTCGCGGCGATGGCCGGGGCCTGGCTCGGCGCGCGGTTCACCGCAAGCCGACTCAGGTCCGTGACCCTGTCGCGGATCTTCGCAGTCGCGCTCATCGTCCTCGCGGTGCAGCGCGCCTGGATCCTGCTCTCGTAAGGAGACGTCCCATGCGCACCGAGCTCCCCGTTATCGCCCAGCCGAGGATGGACCTGGCCGCTCCGGACGTCGCGCGACGCCCAGGCCGTTGCGGCGCTGCTCGCCGACCGGGTCCGGGCCTCGATCATGCGCATGCTGGCCGACGGCCCCCACTGTGTCTGCGAGATGGCGGCGGCCATCGGCGAGCGCGAGAACAACGTGTCGAACCACCTCGCGAAGCTGCGCGACGCCGGGCTCGTCCACTCCGTCCGCCACGCGTCGAACGGGCGCTTCCTCTACTACGAGCGCGATGAGCCCGCGACGCGCGCGGCGCTCGTGGCCCTCCGGGAGCTGCTCGGATGACCACGCTCGCGTCGCGTCGCGCCCGTGTCCCCCTGTGGCTCACGGTCCTGGCCGGCACGGCGCTGTGGATCGTGGCCTGGTTCCTCGCGCTGCCGGCGTCCGCGTGGTTCACCTTCGAGGTGCTCGGGCTCGACCCCGCGTCGCAGCTCGGCCAGGCCGTCGCGTTCTTCCTCTACGACGTGCCGAAGGTGCTGCTGCTCCTGACCGGGATCGTCACCCTCGTGTCGTTCCTGCGCTCGTACGTGTCGCCGGTCCGTGTCAAACAGGCGCTGGCGGGCCGCAACGCGGCCGTCGGGACGGTGGCAGCGGCCCTGTTCGGGATCGTGACGCCGTTCTGCTCGTGCTCCGCGGTGCCGCTGTTCATCGGCTTCCTCGAGGCCGGCGTGCCGCTCGGGGTGACCTTCGCGTTCCTGGTCGCCTCGCCGATGGTGAACGAGGTCGCGATCGTCCTGCTGTGGGGCCTCGTGGGACCCGAGCTCACGATCGCCTACGTGGTGGCCGGACTTGCCGTCGCCATCACCGCCGGCCTCGTCATCGGCCGCCTCGGGCTCGAGCGCTACGTCGAGGACTACGTCTGGAAGATCCGTGCCGGTGCCGCCATCCAGGAGATCCCGCCGACACTCGAGGAGCGGGTCCGCGAGGCGTGGCAGTCCACGCGCGACATCGTGGGGCGGGTCTGGCCCTACGTGCTGGTGGGCATCGGCATCGGCGCGCTCATCCACGGCTTCGTGCCCGAGGAGCTGGTCGTGCAGATCGGCGGCTCGGGCAATCCGCTCGCGGTGCCCGCACTGGTCGCCATCGGCGTCCCGCTCTACGCCAATGCCGCAGGCACGATCCCGATCATCGAGGCGCTGCTGGGCAAGGGCCTGCCGGTGGGCTCCGCGCTCGCCTTCATGATGGCGATCACCGCCCTCTCGCTGCCCGAGATGGTGATCCTGCGCAAGGTGATGCGGCCGCGCCTGCTGGCGACCTTCGTGGCCATCGTGGCCGGCGGCATCGTCGTGATCGGCTACCTCTTCAACTGGCTGGCCGCCTGATGACGGAGCCAGCGCCCTACCCCATTCCCCCACTCCCCCACGCACAGGAGCACGCACCATGAAGGTCATCGAGGTCCTCGGACCCGGCTGCGCCAACTGCCAGAAGCTGGAGGCGAACGTCCGCGAGGCGGTCGCCCAGGCCGGCATCGAGGCCGAGATCCGCCACGTGACCGACTACGGCGAGATCGCGAGTCGCGGCGTGATGAACACACCCGGCCTCGTGATCGACGGCACTGTCGTCTCGACGGGCAAGGTGCCGACGCCCTGGACGATCGTCGCCTGGCTCACCGCCGAGGCGTAGCCGGCGTCGAGGCACGGGCACCGGCACGCGACGGCATCGCCCACACGGCGGGCATCCGGATGCAGACACGACACCGCACGGATACAGATTGACGACCAGGGCCATCTCGTCCTGCCGGACGGGCTCGCCGCGCGCCTCGGGCTGATCGACGAGGCGCTGGTCCGCGTCGATGAGACCAGGGACCGGATCGCGATCGGGCGCTCCACGGCGTCGCTGGCGCGCGTCTACGTCGAGCCGACCACCCGCTGCAACCTCGTCTGTCGCACCTGCATCCGGAACGTCTGGGACGAGCCGCCTGGCAGCATGTCGGCGCAGACGTTCGCGCGGGTCATGGACGGCGTGCGCGCCCTGAACCCGCGGCCCACGGTCTTCTTCGGCGGGTTCGGGGAGCCGTTCGCGCATCCCGGCCTGCTCGCCATGGTCGAGGAGGCGAAGGCGGCCGGCTGCCAGGTGGAGCTGATCACGAACGGCACGATGCTGAACGCGCCGACCCGGCAGGCGCTCGTGCGGATCGGGCTGGACCGCCTGTGGGTCTCGATCGACGGGGCGACGCCCGAGAGCTACGCCGACGTGCGTCTGTGGGACGCGCTGCCGCAGGTGCTCGAGGACCTTGCGGCGCTGCGGGATCTGCGCAGGGCGCACGTCCCACCGCTGCCGCGGCTCGGTATCGCCTTCGTCGCCATGCGGCGGAACATCGCCGACCTGCCGGAGGTCATCCGCCTGGGCCAGCGGCTGGGCGCCGACCGGTTCTCGATCAGCAACGTCCTGGCGCACACCCCCGAGCTCCGCGACCAGGTGCTGTACGCGCAGTCCGTGGGCGCCGAGGTCGCCGGCCCGTCGCCTTGGACGCCCGAGATCTCGCTGCCCCGCATGGATGCCGACCAGCTGCCGCCAGGCACCCTGGCCAGGCTGGATGCAGGACCCGGTGGCCGGTCCATGCCCGGGCGCGGGGGCGGAGGGCGCGCCGGAGCCTGCCCGTTCGTGGAGAAGGGCAGCGTGTCGATCCGCTGGGACGGGGCGATCAGCCCGTGCCTGCCGCTGCTGCACACCCACCGGAGCTACCTCGACTTCCGGCTCCGGACAAACCACGCCTTCGCGTTCGCGAACCTGCACGACCAGGGCCTGGTCGAGACCTGGAACGATGAGCGCTACGTCGCGCTCCGGGAGCGGCTGCTGGCCTTCGACTTCGCGCCCTGCACCGTCTGCAACAGCTGCGACATGGCCGATGAGAACCTCGAGGACTGCTTCGGCAGCCCCGTGCCTGCCTGCGGCGGCTGCCTGTGGGCCCAGGGCTTCATCCAGTGCCCGTAGCGGACCGGCTGCGCCCGCGTCCCCGGGCTCGCTCTCCGCCCCGAGCCCCGACTCGGCTCCTGCGAGCACCCGGCGCTCTCACCGTGCCGTCCCGTCGCTGGATGAGCGGCCGGCGCGCTGATCGTGTCGTGCGGACCCCTTCGGCGGGCATGCGTGGCGCATGGGGCGCTCAAACCGCGACGCCACCGCACCTTGTGCGCACTCGGCGCTTACGGCTCGCTGCCGCTGAGTGCCTGGCTGGCGAACAGGCCGGTGTTGGCCCGCGTCAGGCCAGGTCGGCCTTCCGGCTCCGGCCCGCTGCGCGCAGGGCGACCTCGATGAACGGCCGAAGTCGGGTCGAGATCTCGAGCTCGGTCCGCTGGAATGCCGCGAGCTTCTCCTCGTCGGTGCCCTCGACACCGGACGGATCGTCCAGTCCCCAGTGCAGCGTGTTCTCGGAGCCCGGGAAGTAGGGGCACGTCTCGCGGGCGCGGTCGCAGACGGTGATGACGTAGTCGAAGCGCTGGTCCAGGAACTCCGTGATCGCCTTGCTGCGGAGGCCCGAGGTGTCGATGCCCTGCGCCTCGAGCACGCGGATGGCGTACGGGTTGACGCGGGTGACCTCGGTGCCGGCGGAATGGACCTCGAAGTCGGAGCCGCCGAACTCCCGCAGCAGCGCCTCGGCGAGCTGGCTGCGGGCGCTGTTGTGGGTGCACACGAAGAGCACGCGGATGGGACGGTCGGGCACAGGTCGTCTCCTTCGGGCGCGGCCGGCAGCCGCAATCGTCATCTCGAGGTCGGCCAGCTCACCCTCGAGCCGGTCGAGATCCGCACGCTGGCGGGCGATGGCGTCTCGTTGGGCGGCGAGCAGGGGCACGAGATCCGTGTCGATCTCGCCGTGCTGGAGGCACAGGCGGGCGATCCGGCCCGCGTCCTCGGGCCCGAGGCCCAGGCGCCGCAGCGCGACGACCAGCCGGAGTCGGGCGAGGTCGATCTCGCCGTACTCCCGGTAGCCGTTCTCGCCGCGCGCCGGCTCGGGGAGGACGCCCGCCTGCTCGTACCAGCGGATGGCCGTCGGGGCCACGCCGGCGCGTCGGGCGAGGTTGGAGATCCGCATGGAGCAGAGCGTAAACCTTCGAGTGGCTCGAAGGTCAAGCCTGACGGCCGACCGATCCGGATGTTCCACGGCGGCCGCGTTGCGGCGGGCCGCTTGGGGCCCACTCAGTGGGCCAACCGTTCGTTCCCGTGCGATCTTGGCCCACCCGATGGGCCGAACCGCGCTTCTCGGGCCCACGAGGCGACAGGCGGCCCACTGGGCGGGCCAGGATCGCAGCCCACGCGACCGTTGGCCCACCACGTGGGCGTGGATCTGGCCTGGGGCGACGGACGCCCCCTCCACCATGCCCGAACCCAGCTGCCTGATCCCCTTCAGCCGACGGCCCGCTTGACCAGCTCGGCGATGCGCGTCTCCACCTCGGGCGTCAGCTCGACCAGCGCGAAGGATGTCGCCCACATGGGGCCGTCGTCCAGGGCGGCATCGGGCTGGAAGCCCAGGGTCGCGTACCGGGCCTTGAACTTGCCGGCGTCCTGGAAGAAGCAGATCGTCCTGCCGTCCTTCGCGTAGGCCGGCATGCCGTACCAGGTCCGAGAGGCCAGCTCGGGGCTGGCCAGCTTCACGATGGCGTGGACCCGCTCGGCCAGGACACGGTCGGCGTCGGCCATCTCGGCGATCTTCGCCAGCACATCAGCCTCGCCGTCGGCCTTGGCGCCACGGGCCTTCTGCGCCTTCTGCTCGCGCGCCCGCTCCCGCATCGCGGCCTTCTCCTCGCTGGTGAAGCCGTCGGCCGCGGAGGCGGCGGTGGTGGACTGGGCTGGCGTGGCGGGCTTCTTCGGGTTCGGCACCAGGGATCCTCGCAGCGGGAACGTCGACGTGGGCGCACATCCTAGTCCCCGGGACGTCAGGCTGGGACAACCGGCGGACGACGTCAGGCGGCGACGTCAGGCGGCGACGACCGCCACGAGCACCCCGCTGAGGCGCGACTCCTGCCGGAGCACCGTGAACCCGGCCGAGCGCACGGACGCGAGGACATCGTGATCGAGCCGGCAGCCACCGCTCGCCCTGGCCCACGCGGGCGCGAGGCGCTCCTGGACGCCGCCCACGAGTGCCGGCCGGGCGCGGGCGTGCTCCAGCAGGCGGATGGTCCCCCCGGGCCGCAGCACGCGGCGGACCTCGCGCAGCGTGCCCTCGACGTCGCCCACGGAGCACAGCGTGAAGGTGGCGACGACATGGTCGAATGAGGCGTCGGCGAATGGCAGCGCGGCCGCATCACCCTCCACCAGCACCACCTCCCGCCCGATGCGCCGGGCTCGCTCCGCGGCGAGTGACATCGCAGGCGCGCTGACGTCGAGGCCGTGGACGCGGACATCTGCCGGATACGCGGACAGGTTGACGCCGGTTCCCACGCCGATCTCGAGGACGTCGCCGGTGGCCCCGCGGGCCAGCCGTCGCCGGTGACCGGCGAGCCCGAGCCGGTCCCCCGTCCGCATCAGGCCATCGAGGAAGCGCGCCGTCCCAGGGTCCGCCACCTGCAACACGGGCCCCCCAGCAGGGGCGAGATCATTCGGTGCCACCGGTGACGCGCCCGTGACCCGCCGATGGCGAGCCCACCGGTTCCCGGCGAGGTTGGCGAGCTGCATGAGGATGGCGGACGCGGCCAGCTCGCGGCGATGGCGGACGCTGAAACCGCGAGGCGCCCTGGCGCCGGGTCCCTCGACCGCGAGGCGCTCGCCGAAGGCCCACGCCTCGGCCTCGGCGAGCGACATGGCCTCGACCTGCAGGCCCGCCGCCGCGGCCCACCGGTCGTGGAAGGCCTCGCAGACCGCACACCGGTTGACGGACGTCACGCCCAGCATCGCCGCCTCGCGCACCGCCGGCGGAACGCGACCAGGCAGCAGGTAGGCAGTGAGCAGGTCGAGGAACGCGGCGCGCGAGCGCGGGGAGCCATCGCCGGAGCGCGGCGGCGGTGAGGACGGGCCGTGCAGGTTCGCGGGTGATCAAAGGAGCGGTACCGGGCTACGGAGACTCGACACATCGTTGACGTGCCGGTGATGCCGAACGATACCGCCGGATCGTCCTCAGCCGGTCTACCCTACGGGTCGAGACGCCCGACCAGGTTGCCACGAGGAGGTACGTCCGGACATGTGCTGCATCTTCACCGTGCTCGCGCTGCTCGGCCCGCGCGCCGCCGCCGTCATCTGGTGGCTCCTGGAGCCGGCGAAGTGGAACCTGGCCTTCGACGGCTTCCTGGTGCCGCTCCTCGGGCTCATCTTCCTGCCCTTCACCACCCTGATGTACGTGATCGTGTTCCCCGGCGGCGTCGACGGGTTCGACATCGTCTGGCTGGGGATGGCCGTCGCCCTCGACGTGTTCACGTTGGCAGGCGGTGGCTACAAGAACAGGAACCAGCTCCCGGGCGCCTCCTGATCGTCGTCTGCGCGCCTGCGCCTGCCGCCCGTCAGGTGTCCTCGCCGCCGGCCCGCAGGGCCTCGCGGACCTCGGTCACCAGGGCGAAGTAGCGCTCCGACTCGCGTGTCGCGTCGTTCCGGGGCTGCGGCAGGTCGATGTCCACGATCCGGGTGATCCGCCCGGGTCGCCGGCTCATCACGACCACCCGGCTGCTCAGGAACACGGCCTCCGGGATCGAGTGGGTCACGAAGACGATCGTCGTGCCCGTCCGCTCCCAGATCCGGAGCACCTCGTCATTCATGCGCTCGCGGGTCATCTCGTCCAGCGCCCCGAACGGCTCGTCCATGAGCAGGATCCCGGGTTCGAACGCGAGCGCGCGGGCGATCGCCACCCGCTGCTGCATGCCGCCCGAGAGCTGCCAGGGCATGTGCCTGGCGAACCCCGTCAGGTCGACGAGGTCCAGCATCTCCCGCGCGCGCTCCCGGCGGCGGTCCGCGCTCCAGCCGAGGATCTCCAGCGGCAGCTCGACGTTGGCCTGGACCGATCGCCAGTCGAACAGCACCGGCTGCTGGAAGACCATCCCGTAGGCACGGTCCAGCCGCGCGCGCTCGGCGGTGGCGCCATTGACCGTGACGTCGCCGCGCGTCGGCGCGACGAGATCCGCGATGACACGCAGGAGCGTGGACTTGCCGCACCCGGACGGACCGATGAGCGAGACGAGCTCGCCCCGCCCGACGTCGAGGTCGATGCCGGCGAGCGCGGACGTGGGGGTGCCGTCGTGGGCGGCGAACACCTTGTCGACGCCGCGCACGCGGATGGCGGGCGCGGCGTCCAAGGCGGCGGCCGAGACGATCAGGGCAGCCCCAGCCGTGTCAGCCGGTGACGGCCTGGTCGGCGATGTCGAGGGCCCGGTCGATCAGCTCGAAGCCCTCGGCCAGCTGGTCCTCGGTGATGCACAGCGGCGGGTTCGTGTGGATCGAGTTGTTCGCGATCATCACGTACAGCCCGTTCTCGCGGAAGAACTTGCCGATGGCCTTCATCTCGTCGCTCGTGCCGTTGAACGGCGTCAGCGGGGTCCAGGGATCCTGGCTCCGGACGAGATCGAGGATGCCGAACAGGCCGATGTTGCGGTGCGCGCCGACCGACGGGTGCTTGGCCGCGAGCGCCTCGTGGTGGCGGCGCATCACCTCGCCCATCCGGGCGGCATTGCCGATGAGGTCGTCCTCCTCGTAGACCCCGATCGTCGCCAGCGCGGCGGCGAGGCTGACCGGGTGGCTGGAGTACGTCAGGCCGCCGTAGAACATGTTGCTGTCGAGCCACTCGGAGACGTGGTCGCGCATGGCGACGGCGCCCAGCGGCAGGTAGGACGACGTGAGGCCCTTGGCCATCGTCATGAGGTCCGGGGTCACGTCCCAGTGGTCCACCGCGAACCAGCGGCCGGTCCGGCCGAAGCCCGCCATGACCTCGTCGGCGACCATCAGGATCCCGTAGCGGTCGCACAGCTCGCGGACGCCGGCCAGGTAGCCGTCGGGCGGGATGAGGATGCCGTTGGTGCCCACGACCGTCTCGAGGAACACCGCGGCGATCGACTTGGGACCCTCGTACTTGATCACGTCCTCGAGGCCCTGGAGCGCCTCCTCGGCCGGCCGCGGCTCCTTCTCGCCCCAGCGATGGGTGTCGGGATAGCGGACGACGCCGACGATGCCGGGCTCATTCGCCCAGCGGCGGAAGTCGCCGGTGAGGGTCATCGCCCCTGCGGTGGCGCCGTGGTACGTGCGGTAGCGGGCGAGGATCTTCTGGCGGCCGGTGACGTGGCGGGCGAGCTTGATCGCGTTCTCCACCGCCTCGGCCCCGCCGAGGGTGAAGAAGACCTTGTTCATGTCGCCGGGCAGGATCTCCGCCATCTTCGCGCCGAGGCGGGCGCGGATCTCGGTGGCGAACGCCGGCTGCACGAACTGGAGCTTCGCGAGCTGCTCGGTGATGGCGCTGATGACCCGCTGGTCGCCGTGGCCGATGTTCACCGACATCAGCTGGCTGTTGAAGTCCAGGATGCGCTGGCCCTCGGGGGTGTAGAGGTAGACCCCCTCGGCCGCGTTCGATCGCGATGGGATCGATGGCGCCCTGGACCGACCAGCTGAACACCGTGTGCTTGCGCGAGAGGGCGACGATCTCCTGGCTGGTCATGCCGGGCGCGGCGCTGATGCCCATGGTCCTCCGTTCCGGGCGGCTTCGTGGCCTGCCCGCCTGCATCCGCGACCGTCCGTCGCGGCTTGGCCTGTCCGAATTACACCACACGACACGAACCCCGGCGGCCGTCCTGCACGCCGCGGGGACACCCGGCTCAACGCCTGCCAGAGGCGTATGCTCACGCGCATCATGGCCCCCGGGGCGCCGCCTCGGGGCCAGCCGTCCGACAACGGACGGCCCGCTGCACGGGCACAGCTCGAGGAGGCCGACCGCATGACCCGAATCGTCCGAGGCGCACTCCTGCAGGCCACCTGGACCGGCGACAAGGAGTCGATGATCCAGAAGCACGAGGGGTACGTCCACGAGGCGAAGAAGCAGGGCGCCCAGTTCATGCTCTTCCAGGAGCTGTTCTACGGCCCGTACTTCTGCCAGGTCCAGGACAAGAAGTACTACTCGTACACCGAGCTCATCCCGGACGGTCCCACCACCAAGCGCTTCCAGGCGCTGGCCAAGGAGACCGGGATGGTCCTCGTCGTGCCGATGTACGAGGAGGACAGCCAGACCACCGGGATCTACTACAACACCGCGGCAGTCATCGACGCCGACGGCACGTATCTCGGCAAGTACCGCAAGACGCACATCCCGCACGTCCAGGGCTTCTGGGAGAAGTTCTACTTCCGCCCGGGCAACCTGGGCTACCCGGTGTTCGAGACCGCCGTCGGCCGGGTCGGCGTGTACATCTGCTACGACCGCCACTTCCCGGAGGGCGCGCGCGCGCTGGGCCTCAACGGCGCCGAGATCGTGCTCATCCCGTCGGCGACCTCGCGCGGCCTGTCCGAGTACCTCTGGCGCGTCGAGCAGGTCAGCCACTCGCTCGCGAACGGCTACTTCGTCGGCACGATCAACCGCGTGGGCATCGAGAAGGAGATCGGGCCGGACGACTTCTACGGCCAGAGCTACTTCGTCGACCCGCTCGGGCAGTTCGTGGGCGGCGTGGGCTCGCCGTACGACGAGGAGCTGATCATCCGCGACCTGGACTTCGAGATGGTCAAGAAGGTCCGCGAGACCTGGCAGTTCTACCGCGACCGCCGCCCGGACATGTACGGCGACCTCACTCGCCCGTAGGCCGACCACGGGCCGTTCGGCAGGGTCGCGGAGATGCTGCCGTCCGGTATGATCCCGCGCGGCTCGGCTGTCTGGAGGAGGACGGCCGAGCCGCTCAATTCTCACGGGCCCCCACGAGAGGACGAGCATGCAGTTCGGATTCACCCTCAAGCCTGAGCACTCGATCGACCGCACCGTTGCGCTCACGAAGCAGGCCGAGCAGGCAGGGTTCTCCTATGGGTGGCTGTTCGACAGCCACGTCCTGTGGGCGGATCCCTATCCGCTCCTGACCCTCATGGCGCAGGCGACCACCACGATGCGCCTGGGCACCTGCGTGACCAACCCGGCGACGCGCGAGCCTTCGGTCACCGCCTCGACGCTGGCCTTCCTCAATGACCTGTCCGGCGGGCGCATGGACCTCGGCATCGGTCGCGGCGACTCTGCCCGACGCGTCCTGGGCAAGGCCCCGACGACGATGAAGGACCTCGAGCAGGCGGTCCACGTGATCAGGGCGCTGGCCGAGGGGCGCGGCATCGAGTTCGAGGGCACGATGCTCGAGCTCACATGGACGACAGGGTCACCGCCTCCCGGTGTGGATCGCGGGCTACGGGCCCGTGGCCCTCAAGCTCACGGGCCGGGTCGCGGACGGCGCGATGCTCCAGATCGGCGACCCCGACCTGATCCGCTGGTTCGTCTCGCAGGTGCACGCCTCGGCGGAGGAGTCCGGCCGCGACCCGTCCGCAGTCAAGGTCATGGCCGCCGCGCCGGCCCACGTCGGCGACCTGGCCGACGCCCGGGACCGCACGCGCTGGTTCCCGGCCCTCGTGGGCAACCACGTGGTGGACCTCGTGAACAAGTACCCGCGCGAGGACCTGCCGCCCGAGCTCACCGCGTACATCCGCGACCGCGAGGGCTACGACTACCTGCACCACGCCGAGGTCGGCTCGTCGAATGCGTCGTTCGTCACCGACGAGATCGTGGACCGCTTCTGCCTGGTCGGGTCCGTGGACCAGCACATCGCGCGGCTCCGGGAGCTGGCCGACGGCCGGCGTGGACCAGTTCAACCTCTACCTGATGAACGGGAACGAGGAGGAGCAGCTGGCGATCTACGGGAAGGAGATCATCCCGGCCTTCCGCACGCACGGCGGACGCTGGACGTCGCCACCCCGCCCGGATGACGTGCCCGCGACGGCACGGCACCTGCCGATCCCGCATCATCTGTGTCGTGCCCGGACTCTACCTCCTCGTCATCCTGTTCTCGTTCGGCGGCGTCCTGCTGCTGGCGCACCGGTTCCTGCCGGGCGTCGTGAGCCTGCGCCTGCTGCGGCCCATCATCGCCGTGCTCGTCGTGTTCCTCGCCTTCGACCTCGTGGGCGCCGCGCGCGGGTGGTTCGCGTCCAACCTTGACTGGGTCGTGGCGTACGTCGAGCCCGGGATCCCGCCCGAGGAGCCGCTCCTGCTGGCCTTCCTGGCCCTGTTCTCGGTGGTCCTGTTCGAGTCCTTCCGATGGTTGCGGCGGCGCAGTCATGGCGAGGCCGTGGCGGATGCCTGAGTACACGCTCGCCTCCCTGGCAGTCCTCGCCCTGGGCCTCGTCCTGGCCGGGCTGGCAGGTGTGCTGCGGGAGCGCGCCGCATGGGCCGGCCTCGTCGCCTTCGGGCTGGTGACCATCGTCGCCGACGTCATCCTGACCGGCCTGCCGATCGTGACCTACGGGCGCGAGCACAACGCCGGGATCTATCTCGGGCCGATGCCCATCGAGGACCTCCTGTACGGCCTTGGCCTGTACCTCGTCGCCATTGCCGCGTGGGGCCGGCGGCCGGCCCGTGCCGGCGGGTCTCCCGGAGTTGCCAGCGGGTCTCCCGGTAGGGGCGCCGCGTGAGCACCGTCCAGGCAGCCGCCCGGTTCGGCATCCGGGACCTGCTGCTCGCCAGCCGGCCCGTCAGCTGGATCAACACGGGACTCCCCTACCTCGCGGCCGCCTTCGACCAGACGCGCAGCCTCGATGCTGCCGTGATCCTGGGCACGATCTACTTCCTCATCCCCTACAACCTCCTGCTGTACGGGGTGAACGACCTGTTCGACTACGAGTCGGACATCCGCAACCCGCGCAAGCAGTCGCTGGAGGGCGGGCTGGTCGCCCCAACCCATGGCCGGACGCTGTGGCTGTGGATCCTCGCCACCAACGTGCCCTTCCTCATCGTGCTGGGCCTGATCGGGGGACCGCTCGCCGCGCTGATGCTGCTGGTCACGGTGGGCGTCGCGCTCGCCTACTCCGCCCCGCCGCTGCGGACGAAGGAGCGGCCGTTCCTCGATTCGACGACGTCGGCGCTCCACTTCGTGCTGCCGGCAGTCTGCGGGTACCTCGTCACCGGCCGCCCGGTGGACGAGCTTCCGTGGCCGGTGCTCCTCGGCTTCATGACCTGGGGGATCGCGAGTCATGCGATCGGGGCGATCCAGGACATCGCCTACGACAGGGCGGCGGGCATCGGGTCGATCGCGACGGTGCTGGGCGGGCGGGCCACGGCGTGGGTCGCGCTCATCGGCTACGGCGTGGCGGTGGCGATGACCTTCACCATCGAGCAGCCGTGGGGGGCGATCGCAGCGATCGCGCTCGCGCCGTACCTGCTGCTGCCGCTCATGGTCCTGCTCCGCGACGACGAGACGCAGGCCCGCCGTGCCTGGCGCAGCTTCATGCAGCTCAACATCCCGGCGGGCTTCGTCATCGCCCACGAGCTCCTGCGCGTCTGGGGGGTCACGACGTACGGCCCCTGGGAGATCGCGATCGCCGCGGCCACCGTGGTCGCCGGCTGGACGCTGCTGAACACGCTGCTGGTCCGGCTGGCGACGAGGCATCGTGCCGGACGGAAGGCCGGCCCAGGAGGAACGCTGCCGGCGCTGACCGTCCTCGTTCCGTGCCGCAACGAGGAGGCCCGCCTGCCCGGCGCCCTCGCCTCCCTGGTCGCGCAGCGGTATCCGGGCGAGCTCCGGGTGCTGGTCGTCGACGACGGCTCCACCGATGCGACGGCGCGCGTCGCGACCGAGGGCCTCAGGCCGCTGGGCGACCGTGGCGCCCTGCTCCGCGTCGAGCCCGCACCCGGCGGCTGGTCGGGCAAGGCCTGGGCCGTCTCGTCAGGGATGCAGGTGGCGTCGACCGATCTCGTGCTCTCGCTCGATGCGGACACCACGCTGCAGCCCGGTGCGTGCGAGGTCCTAGTCCGGGAGCTCCAGGCGTCCGGCGCGGATCTCGTCTCGGGCGTCACCCGCTACGCGATGCCCACGTTCGGCGAGCAGGTGGCGATCCCCGGCTACCCGATGCTCCTGTTCGGCTTCCTCCCGGTGTGGCTCTCGGCGTTCCGCCGGGGCCGGCCCGCGGCCGTGGCGTTCTCGTACGGCCCGCTCGCGCTGGTGCGCCGGGAGGCATACCTCGCGACGAACGGCCACGGAGCCACGCCGGACACCCACCGGGAGGACGTCGCACCTGGCGGCGACGTTCGCTCGCGCAGGACGGCCGGTCGCCACGGTGCACGCCGCCAGCCTCGCCGCCACGCGCCACTACACGAGCGCCGGCGAAGCCGCACGGAGCTGGACCCGGATCCTGCCGGGCTACACCGGCTTCTCGGTCGCGGTGGTGATCACGCTGCTGGCCGGCGAGGCATTCGCCTGGGTGCTGCCGCTCCTCCTGCCGCTCCTCGCGCTGGCGCTGGACCCGGCGCTGGTGCCCGCCACCCTCGTCCCGCTCGCCGTGCTTGTCGCGGCGCGTGCCGCGCTCGCCATCACGCAGCGCCAGCCGCTCGTGACGGTCGTCCTCCACCCGCTCACCGCCGCCGTCACGCTCGGCGCCCAGGTTGCGGCGCTCGCCGCGCTCGTGGCCGGCCGAACGCCGGAGTGGCGGGGCCGGTCCATGCCAGATCCCGAGCCCATCGCCCACCCTGCCCCCGGAGCACAGCCATGAGCACCAGACCCCTGCACGCCGTCGTCATCGGAGCCGGACTCGGCGGTCTGGCCGCCGCGATCCGCCTCCAGGCCCAAGGCCATCGAGTGACGGTCATCGAGCGCCGCGCGCAGCCCGGCGGCCGCGCCTACCAGATCAAGGACCAGGGCTACACCTGGGACATGGGCCCCAGCCTCATCACCATGCCCTGGCTGTTCGACGAGCTCTATGCCCTCGCCGGGACGACGACAGCCCAGCAGGTGACCCTGAGCAAGCTCGATCCGGCCTACCGCATCCGCTGGTCGGACGACGCGCGGTTCTTCGACTTCCAGGAGTCGCGCGAGGGGATGATCGGCGAGATCGAGAAGTTCTCGGAGGCCGACGCTCGCGCCTACGACGACTTCATGGAGGCGTCACGCCGGATCCACGAGCAGGGCATTCTCGTCGCCGGCCGGCGCCCGTTCCTGGAGCCGGTCTCCTTTGCCAAGCTCGTGCCCACGATGCTCAAGCTCGACGCGATCCGGTCGCTGCGCGGGTTCGTCGGCAAGTACTTCAGCGACCCGCGGGTGCGGATGGTGTTCGACTTCCACTCGCTGTTCATCGGCGGGGACCCGTGGCGCGTCCCCGCGATCTACACCGCCCTCTCGTACCTCCAGGTGGCCGACGGCGTCTGGTATGCCGACGGCGGCGTGTACTCCATCGTCGAGAGCCTCGCGAACGTGATCCGCTCCGGCGGCGGCGAGGTCCTCCTGGGACGCCGGGTGGCGGCGATCGAGACGTCCGGCAAGCAGGTCACCGGGGTCCGCCTCGGCGACGGCGAGCGGATCGCGGCGGATCTCGTGGTCTCCAACGCCGACGCGTCGTTGACCCGCAGGCGCCTGCTGGACCCCGCGGTGCCGGATCGGGTGCCCTGGCGGTGGATCCGGCCGCGCCACACGATGAGCGCGTACCTCCTGTACCTGGGGACGAACCGCCAGTTCCCCCAGCTGGAGCACCACACGCTCCTGGTGGGCGACGACTACCCGGGGTTCGTGCGCCAGGTCACCCGCAAGCGGGAGCTGCCCGACACGCTGGCGCTCTACGTCCACGCGCCGTCGCGCACGGAGCCCTCGATGGCCGCCAACGGTGGCGAGTCGCTCTACGTGCTGCTGCCGGTGCCGAACCTCGCGTCCCACGACGACTGGTCGGTGGTCGGACCGCAGATGCGCGAGCGGGTCCTCGACTTCATGGAGCACGACTTCGGACTCGACGGGCTGCGCGAGTCGATCGTCGTGGAGCACGCCTTCACGCCGGACGACTTCAAGCGCGAGCTGGAGGCGCCGCTGGGCAACGCGTTCGCGATCGAGCCCGTCCTGTGGCAGTCGGCGTACTTCCGCCAGCCGAACCGGGACCGCACCGTGGGCGGGCTGTACTACGTGGGTGCGGGCACGCACCCGGGCGGCGGGATCCCGGGCGTGTTCCTGGGCGCCCAGGTGACCGCGGGCGTGGTCGAGGCCGACGTGGCGTCCGGCCGGCTGGCCCGTCGCGCGTCGTAGGGGCGAGGGGAGCCCCAGCGATGGCCGGGATCGAGCAGTACGACGGCGAGGCACGGGTCGTGATGGCCCGTGTCGCCCGCACGTTCGATCTCGCCACGCGCATCCTCCCGGCCGACGTGCGAACCGACGTGCGGCGCCTGTACCTGGTGCTCCGGACGCTCGACGACCTCGTGGACCAGGGGCCGGCGGCCGAGGCGGAGACGCGCCTCGCCGCCGTCGAGGCATGGGTGGAGCGCGAGCTCCACGGGCTCACCGGAGGCGGAGCTCCTTGCCGACCTCGCCGCGCGCCACCCGGCGTTCCCGCGCGACGCGGTCGCCGACTTCTGCGACGGGATGCGGGCCGACCTCGCCGGTCCGCGCCATGCCACCGACGCCGACCTCGACCTGTACTGCTACCAGGTGGCAGGGACGGTCGGCCGGCTGATGGCGCCGCTCCTGGGCGTCGTGCCGGGCCGGGAGGCCGAGGCGGACGCGGCCGCACGGGCGCTGGGGGCCGCCATGCAGCGGACGAACATCCTGCGCGACATACGCGAGGACGCGGCCAACGGTCGCGTCTACCTGCCTGACAACCTGCTGGCACAGGCGGGGCTGGGACCGGGCTCCGATCCAGACACCGCTCTCGCCCTCACGGAGCAGCCGGCGTGGCCGGAGTCGCGCCGATGGGCACTGCTGGCGCCGGAGATCGTCCGCGCAGACGCCGACTACGCGGCAGGACTGGCGGGCGTCGACTGCTTGCTCCGGGGCCGGCGCGGGATCCGGGCGGCGGGCGCGATGTACCAGGGGATCCTTCGGGAGATCGAACGGGACCGGTACGGCGCGAGCGGTCGCCGGGCCGTGGTGCCGCGGCATCGCAAGCTTCGCCTGGTGCTGGGCTCGACGCTCGTGGGCGCCCCGTGAGCGGTGCCCAACCGCCTGCCACCATCGCGCTCTGGGCGGCCATCGTCGTCGCAGCCCTGCTGATCCCCCTCCTCCTCGGCTACCTGGCCGGCTCGATCCCGGTATCGGCCTGGATCGGGCGACGCGCCGGGGTGGACGTGGTCCATGACGGCGAGACGAACCCCGGATCGGCAAACGTCTGGAAGCTGGCCGGACCGGGCTGGGGCCTCCTCGCCCTGACCGGCGATCTCGCCAAGGGTGTGCTGCCGGTCGCGATCGGGATCGCGACCCTGTCCTGGTGGGCAGGATGGGCGGCGGGCCTCGGGGCGCTCATCGGCGCA
>CAVONT010000006.1:0-101142 GCA_963697365.1 uncultured Chloroflexia bacterium | reverse complement strand
GACGGCCAACGTCGGCGCCCTGCCGATTGATCGACCATGGGTCCGGACGACATCCTCGGTGTCTCCGATCGCGACGCACTCGACCGGCGTTCCGGCGCCTGAGCGTCAGCAGC
Organism: uncultured Chloroflexia bacterium; assembly: GCA_963697365.1. GTDB lineage: Bacteria > Chloroflexota > Limnocylindria > Limnocylindrales > CSP1-4 > CAIXZV01. Next base: position 101,029 of record CAVONT010000006.1, on the reverse strand, counting down.
GCGCGGTCTTCGTCCTGCACCACCCGGGGCTGCCCCTCGTCGAGATCGCCGAGACCCTCGGGATCCTGCAGGAACCGCCCGCTCACGCCTGCATGACGGCTACAATCTAGAACGTCATCGAGGCCGATGCTGCGCCCGTCGTCCGCGAAGGACGGATGGCATGAACACGGAACGCGACTTCGACCGCATGCCCTGGGCATGGCTCGACCTGATGCCCGACGAGGCTCCAGACCGGGTGATCGATGCCGTCCTAGGCGGTCACGACCGAGCCATAGGTGCGGCGGGGAACTCCTCGGCCGCCGGCGGGTCCCGAGCCCCATCCGTCTGCCCGCCCCCATGGCGGTCATCCTGCTGCTCGGTCCGCCTGCTCGCGGCAGCGGTCGGATCGGCCTGTCTCGGCGGTGGCGGCCAGGGGTTCCCCGCCGTGGTGCCGGCGACTCCTGCTGCGCCGCGCCGGCAACGCCGACCCTGTACAGCCGGAACTGGGACCGTCCTCACTGCCGACCCCCATCGCGATCCTTCCCGGCGAGCCTCTGGTCGTCTACGCATCGCCGAGTGGCAGCCGGACGGGCGGAGGCCTCATCCTCGCCCGCCCGGACTGGCACCCACCGCCATATCCTTGGCGCGGCCCCACGCTCGCCTCGATCATCCCGACTGGTCACGAGATGGTTCGATGCTCGCCTACGACAGCGGTGGGTCTCCGGACGAGGCGAGTCCCTCGTTCGACCGGATCGACATCTGGATCTCGGACGCGGACGGGGCGAACGCGCGCCAGCTGTCACCTGCGAGTCACCGTGCCTCCAGCGCTCCGTGCCGCCGGCCGGACGGGGACCGAGTTGGCGATGATCCGCTACGACCTCACGCCCGACCAGGCCGGGGTTGGTGTCGCAGACCCCGGATCTCGCCTCCGGCGACATCCGGGTTGTGACGGAGACATGCTCTTTTCCCACCACACGTGACGCTGGTCGCCGGATGGATGCTGCATCGGCTCTCGGCCTGGAGACGTACACCGACGCCAGCCAGTCAACCCTCGATGATGCCCGCCACCAGCGTCGTTGGCTCCGACGCCGAGCTGACGATCCTCACGCCACCCGATCTCGAGGCCCGGTTTCCAGGACCGACCCACCGACGACACCGGATCGTCCTCCAGGCACGCCGGCCCGAATCCGGTGCCTCGACCACCGACCTGTACATCATCGGGGCGGACCAGTCGAACGGCCCACTAAACCCCCACTTCGGGGCAAAGGACCGTGGAGCCAGATGCCCACTCGGCCGCTGACGGTCTGCGCATCTGGTTCACTCCCGCAGTCGGGAAGGCCACAGTAGCACGCCGCATCCATGGCAGTGACGGACGCTGGTCGTGAACCTCGATCTGGCTGCCTCGCCTCGCCTCAGGCCGACACCCTAGACCCGCCGCGCGCCCACAGCCCGACAGCACCCAAGGAGATCGCCATGTGATTGCCATGCCGGGAAGCAAGTCCCGGAACCACCTGACGCCGTCAACCGAGACGGGCGACCCGTGCGGGTCGCTACCCACAGTAGCAGTTTGAATGTCGTCCCACGTGTCCCCCGCCGCCGAGCCGCCCGTCGCTGCGCATCGCCGGCCTGCTAGCGCCTCGCCGGCCCGGCGGCCGCCCGCACCCCGGCTACCCGTCTACCTCAACCCGGCCCCGCCGGACTTCTTCAACGCCAGTGCCCATGCTGCTGCAGGTGGCACCGTGCTCACCCTGCACGACGGCCAAACTTCGCGGGCGAGCCCAGCGGCATCGTGCCCGGCGGCACCGAACTCGTGTAACTCCAGGAGCGCTCCGTAGTCGGCAAGCGGCACCTCGATGACGTGCAAATGGGGACCTCGTGCAGCTGCATGGGGTGAGCCTCTTCACCAACCGGGGGCGCGAGCGCTCCGGCGAGCACCACACGATCCTGCACAACCTGGCGGTGCCCGGTGACCTCGGCAGTGGCACCACGATGATCACGGGTCTGACGACACGCGTCTGGATGCCCGGCGGTGGCTCGATCCTGCTCGACGCCGGCACGTCGCTCGAGGACGCCTGCGACGGGGCGATCTCGTTCGCGGAAGGGGTCTCATCCTCTCCGCGACTACTTCCTGAACGGGGACATGTCCGCGCTGCAGCCCATCCGCCGACGCGCTCGACTGACGGTCGCCGCCAACCGCCTCTACCTTCCCTGGCCGGGGCCGAAACCAGTCGGCCCCTGGCAATCCTCGGGCTAGCGGCCATGCGCGTGCACCGCCCGACCGCGTTCGCGCGATGGTCCTGCGGCTCGCGGCCGTGGCGGCCGTTGCGGCGCCGCCGGCGCCGGGGACGCCCCTCGTCGGTCTGCCACCACCGAAACCGCCTCCACCACGGCTGACTCGGCGGCCGCGATGCGTCCCTGGGATCCGGTGCTCAGCCTGGCCGGTGCCAGTTCCCGGCCGGGGTCGACTCCTGCGCCCTCGCCCATCGCTGCCGCCGGTGAACTCCGGGTCCTCTACGGCCGCCACGTCGACGACCGCCCGAAGAAGGCGTGTACTCGGCGCGGCCGGACGGCTTGGAAATCACCCGGATCCTCCGGAGGTCGGCGGGTACATCAGTGGCCGACCGGTCCCCGGATGGGACGCGGATCGCGTTCGTCTACGTCGTACTCCGGCTCGGCACCGGACGACAGTTGGCTCGCCAACGCGGATGGCACAGGAGCCGCGAAGGCCTTCGACGGCCCGCCGCTGACTGCAACGGCGCCACCCGGGCGCTCGCCCGACGGCAGGCAGATCGCGTTCGCGCGCTAGACGGCCGGATGCGACGGGCGCCTCGCGACGTGGTGGAGTCCCGCAACCCGGCGCTGACCCGTACCGACACCTGGCCGAGCATCTCGACAACGTCCGCCGGACGAATGCACGATCGCCTTCGACATCCTCCACTGGGATCCGACGAACACGTTCCTCGACGGCTCGGTGATCGCGACGGTCCCGCGGACGGCGGCTCCGTGACACGGCTCACCGAGCCGCAGTTTTTCGCGCACCCTGTTGTCGCGCTGGACGACCTGCAAAGGGCCTGGTTGTCAGCGACCTCGGCAACATGAACTGCGCTGTCCATGCCTCGAACCTCTACCAGCTGGGGCTGGACGGGACGGTGCTGCGCCAAACTGTCACCACGGCGTCGGTCGACGGGTTGCTGCGGATCGCCAACGTCGGTGGATCCCTCGGGCGATCGGATCTGGGTGACCATCTACACCCCCAACGAGGCGCCCTATCTCCATCCGGGTCGGGCTCGACCCGACGTGCCTGGACCGCCCTGCCGGTGGCCGGCGGATCGCCGGGAGATGCGCCCGTCGCCGTAGACCCTCTCGAGCGTCGGTGTCACCTGCGCTTGAGCCGCGGTCAGCCCGGCGGCGCCATTGGCGTGGCGCCGGAGGCCCGCGGACTCCGCCCACCACGAGAACCATCACGACGAGCACGACGGCGATGACCGGCGCCCCGTCGGTCCCATGCTCGGAGCGGGATCGCCGGGTCCGCGGCCACGGGGCGTCGAAGAAGGTGACGAGATCGGCCATGCCGCCGACGGCCTCGGGCCCTGAAACCCCCGCGGACCCCGGTGTGCACACGTACTTGCCGGTGTGCTCCTCCGCCGCGCGGACCGCGATCCAGTAGCTGCCATCTGGGGCGGAGCCGTCGCACGCTGCCCCAGGCGATGAAGCCGAGGCCGCCGTGGACCTCGCGCTCGCCGCCTTGTCGTGGGCCAGGGCGCCGTGCGGCGCCCGCCGCGGTCGCGAGCGCGGCCGTGGCGTCATCCGCGGCCGGTGCCGGAAGGCCCGGGCCGAGCACCGCGAACGAGGTCGCGATGCCGCCCGCGGCGTCCGGCGCCGTCACCTCGAAGACACCCAGCGCGGCCCGCAGCTCCACCAGTCGATGGCGGGGGCGCTCCAAGGGTCGCGCCGATCGCGCGAGAGAGGGTGGGATCGTCCAGCACGAAGGCGGTCGCGGGCGACTCGTTGCCGGGCTCCACGACCATCGGCGCGTGGGCCGCGACAGGACAGCGGCGGTGGCGGCGAGCAGCAGCCAGGCCTGCGGCAATCCCGACTCGAATGTTCATGCCTCATCTTCGCCGCAGCGCACCCGGCGGATGCCATCCAGGCCCTCGGGTGTGCCGCGGCGGCCTGCGCGAGACCCACCGAGGTCTGAGACACTTCCCCGCCTCACGACATCTGTAGGGCATGGAGCACGAGCTGGCGTCCCCCAAGGGCATCGCGGCGACCACCGTGGCGCAGGCCGCGGCGGGTGACGCCGTGGCCTTCGCCCGGATCGTGGCCGCCCACCACGATGACATGGCGCGCGTGTGCTTCGTGATCTGTGGTGACCAGGACATGGCGCAGGATGCCGTCCAGGCCGCGTGGCCCATCGCCTGGCGCAAGCTCGGCTCGCTCCGGGAGGCAGGCAACCTCCGTCCCTGGCTGGTGACGATCGCCGCCAACGAGGTGCGCCAGGTGATGCGCCGCCAGCGACGCCACAACGTCGTCCAGATCGAGGTCGCCGATGTCGGCTCCGACATCCACGACCCGTCGACGCGGGCGGTCAACGCTGATCTCGCTGCCGCGCTGCAACGCCTCGCCCCGGAGGACCGGGAGCTGCTGGCGCTGCGCCATGTGTCCGGGTTCGATGCCACCGAGATCGGGAAGGCGATCGGGTCCCGCGTCGGGAGTTCGCACGCGCCTGGCGCGGGCCACCGCCCGCCTGCGATTGGGCTCGGCGATGACTGACGAGACGTACACCCCCGGCTGGCCCGGGCACTCCAAGCCTACTCGGACGGCGGAGTCAGGCCGATTGATGCCATGGCCGTCGCCGAGGCGGCCCTGCGTGCCGCACGTCGGCCTTGGCTGTCGCGACCTGCGATCGTCCGCCTCGCCCTGGCTGCCACCCTGGTGCTCGCAACGGTCGGCGCCGCCGTCGCGGTGGTCGGCAGCCGCCCGCAGACGACGGAACCGTTCCCGAGCCCGGTGGCGCCGGTTCGCAGCCCGGTCGCCCCGGTATCCGGCGCGGTGTCTGTGACAGGTGCGACGCTGCTCGACCGACAGGGGCATGCGGCCGTCCTCCTGGATGACGGTCGCGTGATGGTTGTCGGCGGAGCCAACGGATCTGCCTCGCTCGACAGCGCCGAGGTCTGGGACCCGGTGACCGGCTCGTTCAGCGCGACCGACTCGATGACGATCTTCCGGAGTCTTCCCACGGTGACCCGCTCGATGACGGTCGCATGCTCGTCCTGGATGCCCTCGAGGCCCCCGCGGACATCTACGACCCGACGACCGGGCAGGTTCGCGGCGACCCGGTTCGCTCACTCCGGGCGGCGGTGAGTACGGAGACCCTGCGCGACCGGCAACGCTCCTCGCGGACGGTCGGGTCTTCGTCGCCCCGGCGGCCAATCTCGCGGATGCTCGTGCCGATGTCTACGACCCGGTCTCGGGGACATTCGCCCAGACGCCTCCTGTCCCGTGCGGACCCGTTCAGACGGTCACGCGCCTCCCGGACGGGCGCCTGCTGGTCACCTGTCTGTCCCTCCAGTTCGACCCCAACCCGAGCGCGTTCCTCTACGACCCGGTGGCAGACACCTACAGCGAGACGGGTGCGCCGACATCGCGCAACTCCGCTGCCGCGGTGCTCCTCGCCGACGGCCGGGTGCTGGTCGGGGGCATCGAGCCACCTCGGACGTATGGTCCAGCGAGTGCGCAGGCCTCTGCGGCGAGCGACGTCGTCGACATCTACGACCCGGCGACCAGGGTGTTCACGGCGCTGCCGATCCTTCCCACGACGATCATCACGGCGGTCGCGCTTGCGGATGGCCGGGTCCTGCTCGTCGGACCGGCGTCGATGACCATCCTGGACCCTGCAACCGGCGACACGCTGCGGGTCCCGGGGACCGTTGGCGCACGGACGACGCCCACGGCCACGCTGCTCCAGGACGGCCGAGTGCTCGTCGTGGGCGACGACGGCATCCCGGGCACAACGACACCAGCCATCGTCCTGGACCCGAGCCTGTTGCCCGGTCCGTGAGCCCACGCTGGGCGTTCAGCCACGGGAACGAAGGATCGAGGGAGATTGCGGGCGGCCCTCCGGCCACCATCGCCACCCACCTGCAACCCCGAATTGGTTGTCCTGCACACCACCGATTCGGTAGCATTGGAAAAACCCCCGGAGGACCCTGGATCGATGGCGAAGTATGTCTTTGTGACCGGCGGAGTCACCTCCTCCCTCGGCAAGGGCATCACCGCCGCCTCGGTCGGCCGCCTGTTCAAGGCGCGGGGCCTCTCCGTCCGCATCCTCAAGCTCGACCCGTACATCAACGTGGACCCGGGGACCATGTCGCCGTACCAGCACGGCGAGGTCTTCGTCACCGACGACGGCGCCGAGACGGACCTGGACCTCGGCCACTACGAGCGGTTCATCGACGAGAACCTGACCCAGGGCTCCAACGTCACGACCGGCCGCATCTACTCCGCGGTAGTCGCGGCGCTCGGCGATGACCGCGGAGTAGATGCGGCCGGTCGTGACGTTGGGCCCTGGGTCAGGTTCTCGTCGATGAATCGTTGTAGTGGCCGAGATCGAAGTCCGTCTCGGCGCCGTCGTCGGTGACGAAGACCTCGCCGTGCCGGTACGGCGACATGGTCCCCGGGTCCACGTTGATGTACGGATCGAGCTTGAGGATGCGGACCGAGAGGCCCGCGCCTTGAACAGGCGGCCGACGAGGCGGCGGTGATGCCCTTGCCGAGCGAGGAGGTGACTCCGCCGGTCACAAAGACATACTTCGCCATCGATCCAGGGTCCTCCGGGGGTTTTTTCAATGCTACCGAATCGGTGGGTGCAGGACAACCGATTGGGGTTGCAGGTGGGTGGCGATGGTGGCCGGAGGGCCGCCTGCAATCTCCCTCGATCCTTCGTTCCCGTGGCTGAACGCCCAGCGTGGGCTCACGGACCGGGAGCAGGCTCGGTCCAGGACGATGGCCGGTGTCGTTGTGCCCGGGATGCCGTCGTCGCCCACGACGAGCACTCGGCCGTCCTGGAGCAGCGTGGCCGTGGGCGTCGTCCGTGCGCCAACGGTCCCCGGGACCGGAGCGTGTCGCCGGTTGCAGGGTCCAGGATGGTCATCGACGCCGGTCCGACGAGCAGGACCCGGCGCATCCGCAAGCGCGACCGCCGTGATGATCGTCGTGGGAAGGATCGGCAGCGCCGTGAACACCCTGTCGCTGGGGTCGTAGATGTCGACGACGTTGCTCGCCGCAGAGGCCTGCGCACTCGCTGGACGATACGTCCGAGGTGGTCGACTGCCGACCAGCACCCGGCCGTCGGCGAGGTAGCACCGCGGCAGCGGAGTTGCGCGATGTCGGCGCACCCGTCTCGCTGTAGGTGTCTGCCACCGGGTCGTAGAGGAACGCGCTTGGGTTGGGGTCGAACTGGAGGGACAGACAGGTGACCAGCAGGCGCCCGTCCGGGAGGCGCGTGACCGTCTGAACGGGTCGACACGGGACAGGAGGCGCTCTGGGCGAATGTCCCCGAGACCGGGTCGTAGACATCGGCACGAGCATCCGCGAGATTGGCCGCCGGGGCGACGAAGACCCGACCGTCCGCGAGGAGCGTTGCCGGTCGCGCAGGGTCTCCGTACTCACCGCCGCCCGGAGTGAGCGAACCGGTCGCCGCGAACCTGCCCGTCGTCGGGTCGTAGATGTCCGCGGGGGCCTCGAGGGCATCCAGGACCGAGCATGCGACCGTCATCGAGCAGGGTCACCGTGGGAAGACCCCGGAAGATCGTCATCGAGTCGGTCGCGCTGAACGAGCCGGTCACCGGGTCCCAGACCTCGGCGCTGTCGAGCGAGGCAGATCCGTTGGCTCCGCCGACAACCATCACGCGACCGTCATCCAGGAGGACGGCCGCATGCCGCGGTCGGTCGAGCAGCGTCGCACCTGTCAGCAGACACCGCGCCGGATACCGGTGCGGCCGGACTCGGAACCGGCGCCACCGGGCTCGGGAACGGTTCCGTCGTCTGCGGGCGGCTGCCGACGACCGCGACGGCGGCGCCGACCGTTGCGCAGCACCAGGGCGGCAGCCAGGGCGAGGCGGACGATCGCAGTTCGCGAGAGCCGAGGCCGACGCGCGGCACGCATGGCCGCCTCGGCGACGGCCATGGCATCGATCGGCCGACTCCACCATCCGAGTAGGCCTGCAGCGCCCGGGCGAGCCGGGGTCGTGACGTCTCGTCAGTCATCGCCGAGCTCCGATCGAAGGCGGGCAGCTGCCCGTTCGAGGCGCGAGCGCACGCCGGAGGCGGAGATCCCGAGCGCCCGCCCGATCTCCGTGGAGTCGAACCCGGACACGTGGCGCAAGGCGAGCACGAGCCGGTCGTCCTCGGACAGTCGCGCGAGCGCCGTCGCGAGATCGGTGTGGGCGGCACGCGTCGACGGGTCGTGGATGTCGGAGCCGACATCGGCGACCTCGATCTCGACGACCGGCCGGCGTCGCTGGCGGCGCATCACCTGGCGGACCTCGTTCGCGGCGATCGTCACCAGCCACGGACGCAGGTTGCCGGCCTCCCGGAGCGTAGCCGAGCCTGCGCCACGCGATCGGCCACGCGGCCTGGACCGCATCCTGCGCCATGTCCTGGTCGCCACAGATAACGAAGCAGACGCGCGCCATGTCATCGTGGTGCGCGTCCACGATCCGGGCGAACGCCATGGCGTCACCCGCCGCCGCGTCGGCGACGACCGTGGTCGCGCGATGCCTCGCTGGGTGACGCCAGCTCGTGCTCCATGCCCTACAGATGTCGAGTGGCGGGGAAGTGTCAGACCTCGGTGGGTCTCGCGCAGGCCGCCGCGGCACACCCGAGGGCCTGGATGGCATCCGCCGGGTGCGCTGCGGCGAAGATGAGGCATGAACATTCGAGTCGGGATTGCCGCAGCCTGGCTGCTGCTCGCCGCCACCGCCGCTCCTGTCGCGGCCCATGCGCCGATGGTCGTGGAGCCCGGCAACGAGTCGCCGCGACCGCCTTCGTGCTGGACGATCCCACGCTCTCGCGCGATCGGCGCGACCCTGACGCCCCCGGCGAGGTCGACTGGTACCGCATGGACCTGCGGGCCGGCGATGCGCTGATCGTCGAGGTGACTGCACCGGACGCCGCGGGCGGCATCGCGACCTCGTTCGCGGTGCTCGGCCCGGGCCTTCCTGCACCGGCCGCGGATGACGCCACGGCCGCGCTCGCGACCGCGGCGGGCGCCGACGGCGCCCTGGCCGACGAGGCAGAAGGCGGCGAGCGCGAGGTCCACGGCGGCCTCGGCTTCATCGCCTGGGCGGCGTCTGCGACGACCGCCCCCGGAGATGGCAGCTGACTGGATCGCGGTCCGCGCGGCGGAGGACGGCGCCACCGGCAAGTACGTGCTGGCGCCCGGGGTCCGCGAGGAGTTCGGGCCCGAGGCCGTCGGCGGCATGGCCGATCTCGTCACCTTCTTCGACGCCCCGTGGCCGCAGGGACCCGGCGATCCCGCTCCGACGTCGGGAGCGACGGGACGCCGGTCATCGCCGTCGTGCTCGTCGTGATGGTTCTCGTTGTGGGCGGAGTGCTTGTCGCGGGCCTCCGGCGCCAGCGCCAATCGGCGCCGCCGGGCTGACCGCGGCTCAAGCGCAGGTGACACCGACGCTCGAGAGGGTCTACGGCGACGGGCGCATCTCCGGCGATCCGCCGGCCACCGGCAGGGCGGTCCAGGCACCAGTGACGGGGTCGACCCAACCCGGATGGAGATAGGGCGCCTCGTCGGGGGTGTAGATGGTCACCCAGATCCGATCGCCCGAGGGATCCCACGACGGCTGGGCGATCCGCAGCAACCCGTCGACCGACGCCGTGGTGACCTGGCGCAGCACCGTCCCGTCCAGCCCCAGCTCGTAGAGGTTCGAGGCGTGGACAGCGCCAGTCATGTTGCCGAGGTCGTAGTCGTTGACGACCAGCGCCTTGCCGTCCGGGCGCCACGACGGGTGCGCGAAGAACTGCCCGGGCTCGGTGAGCCGTGTCACGGAGCCGCCGTCCGCCGGGACCGTCGCGATCACCGAGCCGTCGAGGAACGTGTTCGTCGGATCCCAGTGGAGGATGTCGAAGGCGATGGTGGAACCGTCCGGCGACCATCGGGGACCGTTGTCGAGATGCTCGGGCCAGGTGTAGCGGTACAGGTCGCGCCGGGTTGCGGACTCCAGGTCCCACGTCGCGAGGCGCCCGTCGCCGTCCGCCGTGTAGCACACGAACGCGATCTGCCTGCCGTCGGGCGACCAGCCCGGGTGGTAGGCGCCGCTGCAGTCGGGCGCACCGTCGAAGGCCTTCGCGGCTCCTGTGCCATCCGCGTCTGGCGAGCCAGTCTCGCCGTCCGTGCCGAGCCGGGACCGACGTAGACGAACGCGATCCGCGTCCCATCCGGGGACCAGTTGAGGCCACTGACGTACCCGCCGACCTCCGGGAGGATCCGGTGATCGTCCGAGCCGTCCGGCCGCACCAGGTACAGCGCCTTCTTCGGGCGGTCGTCGACGTGGCGGCCGTAGAGGACCCAGAGCTCGCCCGGCAGGACGGCGATCGCGGGCGACGGCGCAGGAGTCGACCCCGGCCGGGAACTGGCACCGGCCAGGCTGGGCGCCGGATCCGGGGACGGCGTCGCGGCCGTTGCTCCAGTCGGCGTGGTGGAGGCGGTTTCGGTGGTGGCGGACCCGACGAGGGGCGTCCCGGCGCCGGCGGCGCCGCAACCGGCCACCAGGGCCGCGCACAGGACCATCGCGCCGGAACGCGGTCGGGCGGTGCACACGCATGGCACTCCTCCGAGAGACTGCCGGGGCCGACTGCGTTCGGCCCCGGCCAGGGAAGGTCGGACGTTGGCGGCGACCGTCAGTCGAGCGCGTCGCAGATGGGCTGCAGCGCGGACATGTCCCCGTTCAGGAAGTAGTCGCGGAAGGGGTGCGGACCCCCTTCGCGAACGAGATCGCCCGTCGCAGCGTCCTCGAGCGACGTGCCGGCGTCGAGCAGGATCGAGCCACCGCCGGGCATCCAGACGCGTGTCGTCAGACCCGTGATCATCGTGGTGCCACTGCCGAGGTCGCCGGGCACCGCCGAGGTTGTGCAGGATCGTGTCGTGCTGCGCCCACGGGACGCTCGCGCCCGTGTCGGGGTTCGTGAAGGTTCCACCCATGTACTCGCGGAAGTGCCGCTGCACGAGGTCCCCGTTGGCGTCATAGATGCGCTTGCCGACGACGGAGCGCTCCTGGGAGTACACGAGTTCGGTGCCGCCGCACACGATGCCGCTGGGCTCGCCCGCGAACGGTTCGTCGCTGAAGTGCAGGGTGCACACGGTGCCGCCTGCAGCCGCGTGGCACTCGGCGTTGAAGAAGTCCGGCGGGGCCGGGTTGAGGGTGGACGGGTCCACTGGGGTGCGGGCGGCCGCCGGGCCGGCGAGCACTAGCAGGCCGGCGATGGCGGCGACCAGGGCCCGGGCGGCCTGGCGGCGGGGGGACGCGTGGGACGACATTCGATTCCTCCTGTGGGTAGCGACCCGCACGGGTCGCCCGTCTCGGTTGATGGCGTCAGGTGGTTCGGGACTTGCTTCCTGGCATGGCAATCACATGGCGATCTCCTTGGGTGCTGTCGGGCTGTCCGTGGAGCGCGGCGGGTCTAGGGTGTCGGCCTGAGGCGAGGCGAGGCAGCCAGATCGAGGTTCACGACCAGCCGGTCCGATCCGTCCGCTGCCATGGATGCGGCGGTCTTCTGTGGCCTTCCCGACTGCGAGCTGAACCAGATGCGCAGACCGTCAGGCGCCCAGGTGGGCATCTCGGCTCCACGGTCCTTGCCCACCGAAGGCCGTGAGGTTGGTGAGGTTCGACTGCGTCCGCCCCGATGACGTACAGGTCGGTGGTCGAGGCACCGGATTCGGGCCGGCGTGCCTGGAAGACGATCCGGTCGTCGGTCGGGTGCCAGTCCGGAAACCGGGCCTCGAGATCGGGTGGCGTGAGGATCGTCAGCTCGGCGTCGGAGCCAACGACGCTGGTCACGGCCAGGGCGCTCGTGACGAGCGTCGACTGGCTGGCGTCCGCGTACGTCTCAAGGCCGAAGACGATGCGGCGTCCATCCGGCGACCAGCGTGGCGTGTAGTACGAGGTCAGGCCGTCCTCGGTCTCCGCCACAACCCGGATGTCGCCGGAGGCGAGATCGAGGATCTCGAGCGCGCTCGGACCCCACGTCTGGTCGGGCGTGAGGTCGTAGCGGATCATCGCCAACTTGGTCCCGTCCGGCGACCAGGCGGCCCAGGAGCGCTGGAGGCACGGTGACTCGCAGGTCGTGACCTGGCGCGCGTTCGCCCCGTCCGCGTCCGAGATCCAGATGTCGATCCGGTCGAACGAGGGATTCGCCTCGTCCGGAGACCAGCTGTCGTAGGCGAGCATCGACCCGTCTCGCGACCAGTCGGGATGATCGAGGCGAGCGTCGGGCCGGCGCCAGGATCTCATGGCGGTCGGTGCCGTCCGGGCGGGCGAGGATGAGGCCTCCGCCCGTCCGGCTGCCACTCGGCGATGCGTAGACGAGCCAAGGCTCGCCGGGAAGGATCGCGATGGGGGTCGGCAGTGACGGTCCGACGCTCGGCTGCAGGGTCGGCGTTGCCGGCGCCACGCTCGGCTGCAGGGTCGGAGTCGCCGGCACCACGGCGGGGAACCCCTGGCCGCCACCGCCGAACAGGCCGATCCCGACCGCTGCCGCGAGCAGCAGACCGAGCAGCAGGATGACCGCCATGGGGGCGGGCAGACGGATGGGGCCTGGGACCCACCGGCGGCCGAGGATTCCCCGCCGCACCTGCGGCTCGGTCGTGACGGCCTGCAGGACGGCATCGATCACCCGGTCTGGGGCCTCGTCGGGCATCAGGTCGAGCCATGCTCGCGTGATGCGGTCGAAGTCGCGTGTCCGTGGTCATGCCATCCGTCCTTCGGGGACGACGGGCGCAGCGTCGGCCTCGATCGCCGCGCGCAGCGTCCGGGTCGCGTAGTGCAGGCGTGAGCGGGCGGTCCCGGCCGGGACGCCGAGGGTCTCGGCGATCTCGACCAGGGGCAGCCCGAGGTGGTGGTGCAGGACGAAGACCGCGCGCTGCTCGACGCTCAGGCGCCGGAACGCCCGGTCGAGTGCGTCGCGATCGGAGACACCGAGGATGTCGTCCGGTCCCGTCGGTCCGTCGATCGGCAGGGCACGAACGTTGGCCGCCCACGTCGTGCGACGCCTGGCCTCGGCGTAGCAGGCATGGACGACGAGCTTGCGGACCCAGGCTTCGAAGCGGTCCGGGTCCCGGAGCGTCGGGAGCTGGCGCCAGGCCGTGACGAGGGCGCTCTGCAGGGCGTCCTCGGCAAGGTGGGTGTCGCGCAGGATCCGCGTCGCGACGGCGTACATCCGGTCGCTGGTCTGGTTGACCAGCCACGCGAATGCCTCGCGGTCGCCGCGCATCGCCTGTTCGACGATGTCTCGCACCCGGTCCTCCCTCGGTGCCGCGCCAGGGGGCGGCGCGGTCACACCCTATGAGTGGACGAGAGGTGTCAAACGTTCATGGCGATTCGGACCCGGTGCCGGGCCTGCGTCGGCGCTATCGCCCGAAGAGCAGCTGCGCCAGGTACGGGTGCGCCGCGACGAGCACGCCGCGACCGCGCCGATGGCGACCGAGACCACCCGGGTGCGCTCGAGCGACTCCTCCGCGCGGGCCCGGCGCGCCGTCGCGTCCGCGTCGACGTGGCGAACCGGGCCAGCGGCGAGGGCGCGGAGGCGCTGGCCGAGCAGGCGATCGACGTCGGCCGGGTCGGAGCCGGACGGGCCGGAGCCGCCGATGTCGAAGGCGAGCCGTGCGAGCCGGACGTCAACTGGCGGCCTGGAGCGGCGCACGGCTCTGCCTGACCTCGGCCATCGACAGGCCGGCGACATGACGCAGCGCCAGCAGGGCACGGTCCTCCGGGTCCAGCCGCGTCGAGGGCGATCGCCAGCGCCTCGTCGGCCGGGCGCAGCCGGTGGGGCGGCTCGTCGAGCGTCGCGAGCACGGGCGCACCGTGGGCATCCCGGCGTCTCGCCAGGCCCGTCGCCTCGGCCGCAGCGAGCGAGCACAGCCACGAGCCCAGTGCATCGGGCGTGCGCTTGCGGCGCAACCCGGGCCAGGCGCTGAACCAGGCAGCCTCGGTCGCCAAGGCCGCAGTCGCGGAGTCGCCCACGATGACGAAGGCCACCCGCGTCATCTCCTCGTTGTGCAGCCGGACGATGCGGGCGAAGGCCGCGGTGTCACCGCTTCGCGGCACGTCGAACCAGTTCCTCGGGGGAATCCTGGGCCGCGGCAGGGCGGGAGCCTGTCATGTCCGTGTGTTCGTCGCGGGCGGAGCCGTGGATTTCGGCCAGGACCAGCGTCGCTCCGCGACACCCGCTTGCGCGAGCCGGCCACGGATGCGCGGACGTGCCGGCGAGCCGGCGACCCGCCCGGATCGCCGGCCCGTCGAGCCCCTGTCCAGCCCCGTCTAGCGGGTCAGCACGCCCACGTAGTGGTCGATGACGCCGCCTGTGGCCGGGTAGTAGCCGACCAGGTTGCCGCCCCCGCGGATCCCCTCGTAGGCGCCGGTGCCGGAGATGACCTTCCAGCCGCCCTGGTCCTGCGTCGAGCCGTTGGCCGTGGCGGCGTTGAGGCGGATGGTGAGGGAGTCGCTCCCGCCGTCGCAGAAGAAGGTCTTGTCGAGGTGGAAGGTGCCGGCCCGACCACCGCCGGCGAACCGGAAGTTCGAGCTGGTGGACGTGCCCGAGGGGCAGAAGCCGCCGCTGGCGACGAACGTCTCGGAGCCGCCGAAGGCGGGGACCGTGAGGGTGATCTCGACCGGGGACGCCGCCGAGGCGGCCGGTGCGAGCAGGGCCGCCGCGACCAGGCCGGCCGCGATCGGGCGAAGGAGCGGGACGCGCATGGAGTTCCTCCCAGTGGGCTCGAGCGGCTGGTGCCGCGTTCACCATGTCTGGCGTCGGCCGAGTACGAATTCGTTGCGTCCGTTTCGGGTCCTCAGCGGGCGACGCGCTGCCAGACCGGGATGTCCTCCGCCCACGGGAGCTCGGTCGCGGCACCCGTGTCCGGATCCACGAGATAGGCCGTCCCCGTCTCATCGACCATCTGGAGCACGAACCCGCCGTCGGGCGACCAGTCCTTCCAGGTGTCGGGGTTGTTGGTCGCGTCGATCCTTGTGCCGATCTCCCGGGCAGGGGCCGACCCGTCGGCGGGCATCACCGCGATCGAGCCGGCACCATCGCGGGTGTCCTCGCCGGTCGGGAACCTGAAGTGCTGGACGAGGAGCTGCGTCCCGTCAGGCGAGAAGATCGGCCAGCCCTCGTTGATGCGCGGGTCCGCGGGACCCGGAAGCGCGCGGTCGTTCGTGCCGTCGGCGTTCACGATGTGCACGCGGAAGTGCGTGATGAGCGTCTCGGGGTCCAGCTCGATGCTGTTGTAGGCGATGGTCTTCCCGTCCGGCGACCAGGAGGCTCCTGACAGGGTGTACTGCGGGCCGAACGCCGACTGACCACTGAGGCCGAGTGACCGGAGGCCGCTCCCGTCAGCGTTCGCCAGGAAGAGGCCCAGCGCCGGCACACCGGTCTTCCTATGGGCTCGCAGGAGGAAGGTATCCGGGTCGACCGGGCTCCAGAACGCTTCCCACGGGACCAGGTCGTCGAATACGAGCTCCCTTGCCCCGGAGCCGTCGGCGCGGACGTCGTAGAGACGTTGCATCCCGCCAGGAAAGAAGCCGCTGACGAGGAGATGCTGGCTGTCGAGCGCCCAGGACAACTGCGACCAGCCTTCGCTGATGGGGTCGGGCAGCAGCTGGCGGCGGTTCGAGCCGTCGATGTCCACCGCCCACAGGTCGTCGCCGCCGTCGCCCGCCTCGGCATAGACGACGGTCTGGCCATCCGGTGAGAGGTACGGCGCGTACTGCTTCGCCGAACCGGCGACAAGCGGCCGGCCGGGCGAGTCGTTCGTGATGTCGTCCTTGATCAGCAGGTCGCCGCCGCTCGGGTAGACGAGGGCGCCGTTGCCTGTCGGCCCGGTGGGCAACGGGAGCTTTGGACGGGAACCGGCAACGAGGATCGCGGTGGCTGCCAGGGTCAGCAGCGCGAGAATCGCGAGCAGGAGGATCGGGCGCAGGGGCGCGCGGCCGGCCCACCCGGGCGATGCGGTCGCCATCCCGGGAAGCCAGCGGCCGGCGAACGACCAGCGCGGCCGCTGCGAGGTGCGCGCGGTCTGGCGGAGGACGTCCTCGAGGTAGTCGGGGCGGCGTGCAGGCGCAAGCTCGACCAGGGCGGCGGTGATGCGCTGCTCGAACGGGTCGAATTGCTCGAAGGCACTCATGCCGGTCGGCCTCCTTCCAGCTCCGCGAGGGCGGAGGGGTCCGCGGTGAGTGTCCGGCGCAGGCCCTGCATCGCCCGGTGGAGCCGCGACTTCGCCGCCGGGAGGCTGATCCCGAGCGAGGACGCGGCTTCGGGGAGGGGGTAGCCGAAGTAGTAGTGCAGCACGACGAGTGCGCGGTGCTCCGGGTCGAGGCGGGCCAGGGCCCGTTCAACGAGGTCGCGGTCCGCGAGGTGGCGGGTGGTGTCACCCGTCGCCGGCTCGTGGATGGGGTTGATCTCGATCTCGATCGGGCGGCGCCGGCGCCGGCGCGCCTGGTCGAGGCAGCTGTTCACGAGGAGCCGGTGGAGCCAGGCGTCGAACCGATCCGGGTCGCGAAGCCCGGGCAGGTCGCGCCAGGCGCGGACGAGGGCGTCCTGGACCGCATCGCGGGCGAGCTCGCCGTCACGGAGGATCAGGCGTGCGGCCGCGTCGAGGCGGGCGGCCGAGGCCGTGACGAGCACGGCGAAGGCGTCGTGATCGCCCCGCCCTGCCCGCTCGACGAGCTCCCGCCGGTCCACGGTCTGCTGGTCCCTCACCCTTGCCCGGCAGACAAACGCCGGGTCTGCAGGGTATGGCGTCGGCGCAAGGGGTTTCGTTTCGCCGAGATCCAGTTGGCGCACGGTTGGCGCCGAGTTCGGGTCACGGCATCACGCCTGCCGCGGATCGCGGATGGCCTCGGGCGCGCGACGCCGGCCGGAGCCGCGCCGCACGCCCGAACGGACGCCGCCGGGGTTCAGCCCCAGCCGTAGTCCTTGCGCCAGATCGCGCTGTTGAACTGGACGCAGAAGCTCTGCTCCGGGCCCGCCGTGACCTGCTGGTAGGCGGCCCACTTGTTCTTCGAGGTCTCGTAGCGGACGAAGACCTTGAACTCGCCCGAGAAGAACTTGTCGCCCCTGAGCCAGGACACGTTCACGTACATCCGGGCGGCCTGCGTGGGGCGGATCGCATCGACCGTGACCTCCTCGCCGCCGGCGAGGAG
Organism: uncultured Chloroflexia bacterium; assembly: GCA_963697365.1. Classification (GTDB taxonomy): domain Bacteria; phylum Chloroflexota; class Limnocylindria; order Limnocylindrales; family CSP1-4; genus CAIXZV01. Next base: position 83,618 of record CAVONT010000006.1, on the reverse strand, counting down.
CGTCGTGTTCCGGAACAGCCGGATGAGGACGGTGTTCGGGTACGCCGGGGCGGCGTTGTCGATGGTGACCTGGTTGACGATCGAGTCGTCGACGACCCGCTCGCCCGTGTACGCGTCGGTGTACTCGACCTTCCACTGGACGCGGTGGGTGCCCGGCGTCAGGAGCCCTGCCGGGGCCGGTGTGGTGAACGTGGTGGCCCGGTTGGCCCCGCACGTGGCGGGATCCTGCCCGGCCGCGACACTGCCCGGCAGCACGGCCGTGATCAGCATCACCGCACCGATGATCCGCGCGATCCTGGAGATGGGGCGCATGACGTGTTCCCTCCTCTGACGTGCTCGCCGCTGCAGGCGAGCGCTGTTCCGTTCGGGCCGTCCGACGACCAGGTCAGGGCGCTCCACGCACCTGGCGTCGCCCGATGCCCCGACTGGCGTCGGCGGCAGGCCATTCGTTTCGCGAGTTGTCGAGCTGATGACTGGTGCTCCACTCCCTCCTCCGGGTTCTCCGGGCTTCACCAGACAGATGCGCTGGAGCGGCCAAGTGTCCCAAGGGGCCGAGGGCGTCGCGAGTGGCGCCGAGTCGAAGTGTCGCTGGCGAACGGCCATCCACGAAGCAGTCGAGCGCTCGCGCGCCCAGCGGGCGAACCCCGACATGCGAGACGATCCACGACGACCGGGCCGTACAGTCGCAGGAAGGTTGACCATGGAGTTCACCGACGTCGTCATGAAGCGCCGCGCCGTCCGCCGGTTCGAGGAGGGCGGCGTGGACCGCGAGGTCCTCGAGCGCATCGCGCGGCTCGCCCAGCGCGCGCCGTCGGCCGGCTTCAGCCAGGGCCAGCGCCTCGTCGTGGTCGTGGATCCGGAGCGGCGCCGGGAGCTCGCCCGCCTGTGCGGCGAGGCGGCCTACGTCGAGATGGGCATGGGTCCGTGGATCAGCCAGTGCGCGGCCCAGTTCGTCCCGTGCGTGTCCGAGGCCGATCTACCACCGCCGCTACCAGGAGCCGGACAAGCTCCAGGACGACGGGACGGAGATCGACTGGCCCATCCCCTACTGGTGGGTGGACGTTGGCGCGACGATGCAGAACATCATGCTGGCGGCCGTGAACGAGGGTCTCGGCTGCGGCTTCGCCGGCGGCGATCCGGACGAGATCCGCGCTCTCCTTGGCGTGCCCGACGAGTTCGCGCCGATCGGGGTGATGCCGGTGGGCCGGCCGCTCCCGGATGTGCGCTCACCGAGCCTGAAGCGCGGCTGGGTGCCGTTCGAGGAGTTCGCCCGCTGGGATCGCTGGCCCTGATGACCACGATTCGACCGCGTCGGCCCGCCGCCGCCCATCACTGCCTGTCCGTGCCCGTCAGGCGCTGCGGCCGCCGCCGAGGCGCCGGGGCAGCACCGTCCGCCGACGGGTCAGCGCCACGCCCGCGATGATGATCGCGCCACCCACGAGCTGGACCAGGCCGACAGGCTCGGAGAGGAACAGCGCGCCCAGGAGCACCGCCCCGAATGGCACCAGGAACTGGGTCGCGGATGCCCGTGAGGGACCGACGATCGTGATCGCGTAGAACACCAGCACGTTCGCCGTGCCCGCCGCCAGCGCGCCGGAGTAGATCACGGCCACCACGGCCGCGGGGGTCACCGGGACCCACGGCGTGGTGGCCACCTCGAACAGCCCGAACGGCAGGAGGAACAAGGTCCCGCCGAGCACGGTCCACGCGGTCGCCGTCAGGGGGTCCACCTGGCGCAGCATCCGCGCGCCGAGCACCGTGTAGACGGCCCACACGACCGCCGCGGTCAACGTCAGCGCGTACCCCGCGAGCGATGACCCGGATGCCAGCTGGCCACCGGTCACGACAAGCGCCACGCCGGCGAACGCCAGCAGGGCGCCGGCCAGCTTGGGCACCGTGAGCCGGTCCATCCCGAGCACGCCGGCCAGCAGCGCGACGAGCACCGGGGACGAGGCCACCAGCAGCGCGGAGTCGCCGGCGGTGACCTGGGTCAGCCCGAGTGTCCATGTCACCTGGTAGCAGCCGAAGCCGAGCACGCCCAGCAGGAGGAGCTTGAGCACGAGACCATCGGGCCGGCGGATCGCGCCCATGCGCCAGCGGATGATCGCGAACAGGGTCAGCGTCGCGATCAGGAAGCGGACCGAGGTGAACGTGAGCGGCCCGTAGTCTCCGATCGCCGCCTTCACGACGACGAAATTTGCGGACCACAGCACCACGGTCGTGAGCAGCCCGAGGTCGGCGAGCCTGCGCTCACGGGGTGTGTGGCGGGGCGCGGACATGACGACGCCCGCCGGTCCGGCGGGCGTCTCGTGCGGGCTCGTGGTGCCGGTGGCGTCACGGCCACCGGACGTGGGCCTGGCGATCAGGCGCCTTCCTGCTCGAGCTCCAGCGCCTCCTCGTCGTCCTCCTCGGTCAGCTTGAGCCACACGAAGAGGCCGGCCAGCACGACCATGGGGATGACGATCAGCGCGCCCAGGGTCACCCCGAGCGCAACGGCAACTGTCTTGAGTGCCCTCATCGGCCGGGCCTCCTTGCTACGACGGATATGTGTGGATTGTGCCCCGTGCAGGGCGGGATGTCACGCCTCGCCGATCGCCCGGGAACGCAGGGCGGGCGCCTGCACGAGGAGCTGCTCGACGTCGTCGTGGGTGAACTCGGCGAGGAGATGATGGACGCCGGCGTGGCCGGCGACCAGGAGGCGGATGACGAATGCCCCCTCCTGCTCCAGCAGGAAGACGTCCTTGGGGCGTTGCTCGTCCATCCAGCGGCCGATCACGCGCAGCGAACGTTCGTAGCCCGGCTCCATGGCGGCGATGGCGCCCGTGTCGCGGCGACCGACGCACTCCTCCATGAACTTGGCGATGTCGTCGTCGAGGAAGGTGAATGTCTCCTTGACCTGCGTGCCCATCGCGTCCGACCAGGCGCTGGTGGAGGCGCCCGCCGTGACGAGGCCCTGGACGACGAAGCCATCGGGAACCTCGACGAGGAGGACATCCTTCATGTGCTGGCCGTCAAGGAACGCACCGATGCTCCGGAAGACCTCCTCGAAGTCCTGGCGGGGGCTCCCCTCGTAGATCCGCATGCGTCGTTCCTCGTCTTCGGCGCCGATCCGCCCCCTCGTGGGGGTCCGCCCGCTTGCGAGCCGGTGGTCCGATCGAGCAAGCGGAGGTCGCGCGCGCGACGCTCGCTCGAACGGAAGATCGCGGTTGCCCCGAGTGTAACCACCGCCCCGGTGGGGAACAAGGCGAGCAGGATCGTCATGTCGTCCGGGGCCGATGTTCCGGTGACACTCGTCCACACCGAACCGGGCCACCGACCGATGTGGGCAGGTATGGAGCGAGCGCAGCCGAGGCGTCCGGTGCCCGCGGCTCCCGTGCGAGCCTCGCCCCTTGGCCCCTCCCGTGCGGGCCTCCCGTGCGGGCCTCCCGTGCGGGCCCGGCTAGAACCACCGATCCCTGCCCAGCACGTGGGCAGGAATCGCACCCCATCCGCCGGTTGGCCCACGGGGCGGGCAGCGCGGGGTGCGGACAGGAGGGACGGGCGGGCAGCGCGGGCAAGGCGCTGGTCCACGGTCGCGTTGCTCAGGGAGTTCGAGCCTGTAGACATCTCCCCCTCGCGATGAGGGAAGCATCCCGTCTCCTGTGCCGGCCCCCAGTGCGCCCCCTGATGCGCGCTGGGCGTGCGAACCGTCGGGTGCCATGCCGTTCCTGCGCGCTGGGCGCCCATGGACTGGGGTCCCGGGCTCCCAGGGGCGCGATCCTGCACGGTGGGCGTGCAGGAATCGCAGGGCACCCGCCCGTACGCACGCTGGCCGCGCACCCGGGCCGGAGCCGGGAGCGGTCGGGAACTGGGCCGGAGCTGGGTCAGTACAGACGCTGGGCGCACTCGAAGCGTGTGGACATCTGCTCCCCGCACCTGTATTCTCAGTATTGCGGTCGAAATAGCCTGACTCATCGACGTAGTCCAGTTGCCGCGCCCGAGGTGCCAGATCCGTGTCCAGCCTTCTCATCCTGGCCGTCGTGGGCTTCTTCGCCCAGCTCGTGGACGGCTCGCTGGGAATGGCGTACGGCGTCACCTCCTCCACCCTGCTCCTCGCCGTGGGCGTCGCGCCCGCCGCTGCGTCTGCCGCGGTCCACTTCTCCGAGATCGGCACCACCGTGGCGTCGGGCATCTCCCACCACAAGCTCGGCAACGTGGACTGGCGCACCGTCCGGATCATCGCGATCCCCGGCGGGATCGGCGCGTTCGTCGGGGCGACCGTCCTGTCCAACATCGACGGCAACGCTGCCAAGCCGTGGGTCGCCCTGCTGCTCCTTGGCCTCGGTATCTACGTGATGTGGCGGTTCCTGGTCCTCGGCGGCAAGCGGCCCACCTTCAAGGGCGCCGTGTCGGGCTGGTTCCTTGCCCCGCTTGGCCTGGTCGCGGGCACGATGGACGCCATCGGCGGTGGCGGCTGGGGCCCTGTCGGGACGACGACGCTCCTGTCCACGGGCCGCCTCGAGCCGCGCAAGGTGGTCGGGTCCATCGACGCCTCCGAGTTCATCGTCGCCATCGGGGGGTCGGTCGGCTTCCTGCTCGCGCTCGGCAGCCAGGGGATCGAGTGGGGCTACGCGCTCGCCCTGCTCATCGGCGGCGTGATCGCCGCACCCTTCGCCGCATGGCTCGTCCGCCACATGGCTCCGCGCCTGCTGGGCACGGCGGCTGGCGGCATGATCGTGGTCACCAACAGCCGGACCATCCTGATCGCGCTCGGCGTCGAGGGCACGGCGTTCGCCCTGATCATGGGCGGCCTTCTCATCGGCTGGGTCACCCTGGTCGCGTACGTGATCCGCATCGAGCGGGCGGCCTCCCGTGCAGCCCGCGAGACCCGCGAGACCATCGAGCCGGCTGCCGAAGGCCCCACTGCCGACGAGCAGCAGACGGAGGCTCCGGCCACAAGCGCCGCCTGACATCTCCGCGAGTGATGCTTCGGGCCAGTCGCCTCTTGGTGGGCGTCACGCGGGGGCACATGCTGCGTCCAACGACCGCAAGGAGGTCCGGATGCGGACTCCATTCCTGGTGATCGCCGGTTGCATTGTGATGATCATCGGCGGGCTGGCGCTCGCTGGCGTACCTGGCATGGGGGCCGGGATCGGGGCCGGGATCGCCATCGCGGGGATCATCTGCCTCTGCGGGTTCTTCATCTACGTGAACTTCCGGGCATGGCGGAACGGCCAGGGCGACTACTACACGCCCGGCAAGGCCTACCGTGAGACGCATCCGGACTACCCCAACACGCACCCGCCGACGGGGTCGACCAAGACAGGCAAGCAGTAGTCCCAGCCGGTACAGGACCGGGTCTTCGTCAGGACCGGGTCTTCGTCAGCTCCACCGCCAGCCAGCCCGACGTCCGGGCGTTGTTCGCGATCAGCGCCGTGTTCGCCTTCATCGATGCACCACGGGTGATCTCCGCGACCCGGGCCAGCAGCCACGGCGTGACCGCCTGCCCAGTGACGCCCTGGTCGTCCGCCTCGCGGATCGCCTGGTCGATGGCGGCCCGGGCGATGTCGAGCGGGAGTGCATCGGCCTCGGGCACCGGATTGCACACGACGATGCCGGAGGTGAGGCCCATCGCCTGGTGCGCGCGGATGACGTCGGCCATCGCCGCGAGATCCGGCACGGACCACGGCGCAGGGATCCCGGAGCGGCGGCTGTAGAAGCCCGGACACCTCGTCGATGCCCACGGCCACCACGGGCACGCCGCGCGTCTCGAGGTACTCGAGCGTCAGCGGCACGTCCAGGATCGCCTTGGGGCCGGAGCAGACGACGGCGACACCCGTGCGGGCGAGCTCGTCCAGGTCCGCGGAGATGTCGAAGGACGCCGGATGCGAGCCGCCGCCGGGTGTGCTGCCGCCCAGCGCGCCGCGGTGGACTCCGCCGATGCCACCGGTCGCGAACACTTCGATGCCGACGGTGTGCGCTGCGATCATCGTCGCAGCGACCGTCGTCGCTCCCCTGCCACCGCCGGCGATCGCCGCGCCCAGGTTCGGCCGGGACACCTTGGTGACCGAGCCCCGGGGCGCCGTGGCCAGCGCTTCCAGCTCGTCCCGCGACAGCCCGACCATCACGCGCCCGGCGTTGATCGCCACGGTCGCGGGCACGGCACCCGACTCCCGCACCGCGTTCTCCGACGCGGTCGCCACCTCCACGTTCTGCGGGTAGGGCAGGCCGTGGCTGATGAGCGTCGACTCGAGGGCGACGACGGGCCGGCCGTCGCGCAGGGCGTCGGCGACCTCGGGGGCGATGGCAAGACGGTCGGCGGTGATCATGCGGTCAGGGTACCGGCACCGCGCGGGGCCGCCCAGCGTCACCGGGACCACCCGGGGCCATCCCGGCGGAACTCCGTGCCCGGTGCCCGGTGCCCACCCGGTGCCTGGTGCGGGACCCTCGCGGTGCCCACCCGGGGGCCACCCGTCGCCCGGCGCTCCCGGCCCACCGTGTGGGCAGGAATCGCGCTGGCACCCGCCCCTTGGCCCACCACGTGGGCACAGCAAGGGGCTGCACCGCGTGGAGCCGCCCATCACGGGAGTCGGGCACACCATCCCGTCGCACCGCGATGATCAGGCCACTGGCTGGCGGCGCCGCCGACGATCGATACCTATTGACATTCGATCGACATCGATTGACAATCGATAGATGAACACGCTTGCGGTCAACCTCCTGCGCGTCCTCCTTGTCATCCTGCTGCTAGGGACCGTGCTGGCACAGCTGCTGGTACCGGTGGTGGCGTCCCAGGAGGCGGCGATCTGGCCCGAAGTCGCCTACCTCGCCGTCCCCTACGCGGTGGCCCTCATCCTCGTCATCGTCTGCGTCCAGGTCGCGCTGCTCGCCATCTGGCGCCTGCTGTCCCTGGTCAAGAGCGGGGTCATCTTCACGCGGCGCTCCCTGCGCTGGGTCGACGTCATCACGGCCTGCGCGGTGGTCGCCACGGTGCTGTGCGTGGGCGTCCTGTTCCACCTTGGCGTCGTCGTCGGCGTCGGCGGACCACTCGTCGCCCTCGGGCTGCCCGCCTGCCTCGCCGGCGGGCTGGCATTCGTGCTCCTCATGGTCGTCATGCGGGGCCTGCTCGAGTCGGCGATCGCGGACCGGGCCGAGCTCGACGAGGTGATCTGATGGCCGTCATCGTCGAGCTCGACCTCATGCTCGCCCGTCGCAGGATGTCCGTGGGCGACTTCGCCGCCGCCATCGGGATCACCCCGGCGAACGTCGCCGTCCTCAAGAACGGGCGCGCGCGGGCGATCCGGCTCAGCACCCTGGACGCGATGTGCCGCGTGCTCGACTGCCAGCCGGGCGACATCCTGCGATGGACCCCCGACCCGGCCGCTGCCACGCTCGACGCCCCGCTCGACACATAGCCCGTCCATCGCAACGACGCGCACGAGACACACCGCGGCCGACTACGCTGGCTCACATGAGCACGAGCGCCGATCTCCGCACGCCCACGCCCGACACCCTCCGCGAGCAGGTCGTCCTCGAGGAGCACGATCTCGCGCCGGACGGCTCGTTCGCCGTCGTCTCGAGGCGCACCGTCGACGGGGACGACTACGTGTCGCACCTGTGGCAAGTGCCGCTCGATGACGGCGACGCCCGCCAGTTGACGTTCGGCCGCCAGCGGGACATGCGGCCGCGGATCTCGCCCGACGGAACCCGTGTCGCCTTCACCCGCTGCGCGCCCAAGGAGGACCGCAAGCACATCCGCATCCTCGACCTGCGAGGTGGGGAGCCCATCGCGCCTGACCTCGGCGAGCTGGATGCGGTCGAGATCGCCTGGTCGCCCGATGGGACGCAGCTCGCGTTCACGGCGGACACCGGCCCGCACCGATTCGTCGTCGGCGAGAAGCCCAAGAAGGACGAGCCGCTCGCCCGGCGCATCACCAGGCTCGACTACCGCTACGACTACGCGGGGTACGTGGACCAGCACCCGCAGGCCCACGTCGTGTCCGCGGCAGACAGGGCGACACCCCGCTGCGTCAGCAACGTCACGGGTGGCATTGCCGACATCGCATGGCGGCCCGACGGGGCGGCGATCGCCTTCACGGCGGACCCGAAACCCGACGCCGACCTCCACCCCGCCACCTCGATCTGGGAGGTCGCCATCCCGGCGACGGGCGCCCCGGCCGACGCGCCTGTTGCCGAGGCACGCGAGATCCTGGCGCTTGCCGGCTGGGTCAAGAGCCCGGCCTTCTCGGCTGATGGCCGCCTGGTCGCGGGTGTCGGCGTGGACGACCCCGACTACTACGACGACATCTCGCCGACCATCGTGGTGGCGATGACCGGCGGGAACCCGCGGGGTGCGGTGCTCGCGCCCGACCTTGACCGCCCGGTGGGCGACTGGTCCGACGGAGACCTCACCGGCTGGCAGGCCAACTCCCGCCCCGGCCCGTTCTGGGAGGGCAGCACCGTGGTCGCGCTGGTCACGGACCGGGGGCGTGTCCACCCGTGGCGCCTCCCGGTCGACCCGTCCACCGGCTCGGGAGCGGGCGACCCGGTCCGCGTCGGCTCGGATCCGCTCGTGCGGGCGCACACGCTCGCCCTCGGCGGAGGACGGATGACGGTGACCGCACAGGTGGGCGTCCGGCCGCCCGAGCTGTTCGAGGTGCTCCCGGACGGGACGCTCCGCCAGCTCACCACGATGGGCTCGGCGTGGATCGACGCGCTCGCATGGCCGCAGATGCGGGTGCTGGAGGCTCCGGGGCCAGGCGGCCCGATCGAGACGTGGATCGCCTCCCCGGCCGATGCCGGCGACGAGCCGCTGCCGACGGTGGTCGATGTCCACGGCGGCCCCCTCGGCGCGTGGTCGCCCGGCCCGTCGCTGGAGGTGGTGCTGCTGTGCGCCCGCGGCTACCGCGTGGTGCTCCCGAACATCCGCGGGTCCTGCTCGTATGGCGCGGACTGGATCACGCCGCAGCTGGGCGCATGGGGCGGTCCCGACGCCGACGACGTCCACGCGGCGCTCGACCACGTGGTGGCGCTCGGCCTGGCGGATCCCGACCGGCTGGGCGCCCTCGGCCTGTCCTACGGCGGGTTCATGGTCAACTGGCTGGTAGGAACGACGGACCGGTTCAAGGCCGCCGTGTCCGAGAACGGCGTGACCAACCAGGTCAGCGCCTGGACCCACAGCGACACCGGTCCCGAGTACTGCCGCGCTGCCCGCATGGGCGACCCGACCAGCCCCGAGGGTGTGGACCAGCTGTGGCAGCAGTCACCGCTGCGCAACGTGGGCAACGTCCACACGCCGCTGCTGATGCTCCAGTCCGAGGAGGACCGGCGCTGCCCCACCTCCGACAACGAGCAGTACTTCGCAGCGCTGCGCTGGCTCCGTCGCGAGGTGGAGTACATCGTGTACCCGGAGGAGTACCACGGCATCCAGGCGACCGGCAGGATCGACCGCCGGATCGACCGGATGACACGCATGCTCGACTGGTTCGACCGGTTCGTCCGGGCCTAGCGGCCTCGCGATCGCCCGTGTTGAGCGCCACGCCCACACACTGTGCTGGCCAATCGTTCGTTGAGCGCCTGGTGCACCAGCCGCGTCGTTGAAGACACCCTGGACCGCAGCGGCAGCGCGTGGTGCGCTCAGACGGCGACGCCACCGCACGATGCGAGCGCCACGCGCTAACGGCGACCAGCGCACGGCGCGGCCGACGACTCGCTCATCATCAGGGAGGGGCCGCCGACGGTTGTCATCTCGAACGATGCCGTCGTCGGCCATGTCGGCGCATCTTGCGGCCGAAGTCAGCCCAGGACCAGCTCGGCGGGCGGGGTGGCCAGGTGCCGGAAAGCGCACCGGTTGCCCCCGACCGCACCCCGCTGCAGGGCGGCGGCTGGGGCCACACCCTTGCGGCGGGCGTCGAGCCATGCGTCCAGGAAGCCCGCGTTGAAGGCGTCACCGGCACCGGTCGTGTCGACGTTCTTGAGCGGTGTCGTGGCGACCTCGAAACGCAGGGCGGCCCTGCCGTCGCGGAGGAGGATCGACGCTCCCTTCCGGCCGCGCTTGACCACGGCGATCGGGGCGAGCTCGAGGAGGTCCTCCTCGTCGCGCTTGGCACCCAGGAGCGCGCGGGCCTCGTCGCGCGTGGCGAACAGCAGGTCCGGGGCCGCCTCGCGCACGAGCGCCAGCGCCGCGCGCCGCCCGTGCTGCAGGAGCGGGCCGCTCGACGAGAGGTCGAGCGTGAACTGCGCCCCCGCCTCCCGGGCCATCCGGGTCGCCACCATGCCGGCGCGGCCGAGCGGCTGGTCGAGGAGCGAGTAGGCCGGCAGGTGCAGCAGGGCCGCGCCCGTGAACCACTCGGGCTTGAGATCCTCGGGCCGGAGCCGCAGTGCGGCACCGCGCTCCGTCACAAACGAGCGCTGTCCGCCTGGATCCACGAAGACGCCGATCCGCCCCGTGCGTGCGCCCGCCACCCGGACCGCGCGCACCGCCACCTTGTCGGCGGTCAGCGCGGCGACCAGCGCGCGGCCGGTGGTGTCCCGCCCGATGGCGCTGATGAGCGACACCCTCGCGCCCAGCCGGCCCAGCCACCGCGCAGTGCTGGCGGCGGACCCGCCCTGGCGGAAGAGCACGTGCCCCGTGACGTCCGTGCCGCGCTCGATGTCGCGGTCCGGCGCGAGGACCACGTCCACGACGAGGTCGCCGAGCACCACGATCGCCGGCCGATCCGGATCCGTGCGCAGCCGGGGGCGGCCGGGGCGCGTCAGGCGGCGGGGCGCGGGCATCGAGGCGGGCATCGCGTCGAGGATACGCCGCGACGGTCACCAGCGACGGTCAGGACCCGGCAGGTCACGACCCCGGCAGGTTGACCAGCTTGATCCGCTCGCCAGTGGCGACATTGACCAGCGTGGGAACGCCGCCGCCGATGGACACGCCATTCGGGATGTCGCCCAGCAACCCGGCGACCAGGACCCAGTCGGGCTCCGGCAGGCGGAGGTCGTTGAGCACTGGCTCCATGCCGGGCTCGTGCTCGAATGTCGCGACCTCACGCGCACCCGAGCCGTCGAGCGCCGCGACCGACAGCGTCGAGCGGGTGTCCTCGGGCTGAAGCTGGACTGCCAGCGGGCCATCAGCGCCGGGCACGAGCGTCACGTCGCCCCAGCCCTCGAACAGGGTCACGGCGTCGCCGCCGTCAAGCGGCTGGGCCACGACCCGCAGGTCCTCGCCCGTGTCGCATGCCGTCGCGTACGTGGCCACGAGGCGCCCATCGATCACGCCCTGCACGGAGCAGGCGGGCCCGGGGATCGGACCCTGTTGCGTCTCGCCCGTCGCTGTGTCATACACAGCCCGCTCGCAGGACCCGACCAATGGACACCACTCGGCGACGAAGTGGGCGTCGTCGACCGCCTGGGCGGCCTGGGCGTACGAGACCGGCCCTCCGGACGCGATCAGGAAATCGCCGCTCCCATCGAAGGCGACGCTGCGGTACTCGAACTCGCCGACCAGCGACAGGACGCCGTACAGCACCCGCTCGTGGGTGGGGTCCACCCAGCTGTCGAAGATGCGCCCGCTGGCGACGGAGGCCAGCCTGCGGATCGGGGCTGCGTCGCGCATCGACCACAGCTCCAGCACGGCGCCGTCGCCCTCGGTCAGCGCAATTCCCACGACGTCGCCGCCGGTATGGCCGACGAGCGAGTCCGGGGCCCGCAGGAGCGCCTGCTCGTTGGAGCCGAGCGTGCCGAAGACCACGTTCTGACGGTCGCCCTCGGCGAACGCGACCTGGGCGAAGACCTCCGGCAGCACCGGCGCCTCCGGACGGCCGCCGGTCGCCGGGCCGACCGGGGCCTCGACGGCCATCCGGACCCAGGCGAACCCATCGGTGCCGGCCCAGGCGGTCCCCGCCCACGGCACTGGCATCTCGATCCGGGTGGTGTCGGTGATGTCGGCACACTCGAGCTGCACGGGCGGCACGCCCGTGTCGTTCGTGATGGTCACCGGATCGCCGAGGCACTGGACAAGGACTGTGACCAGCTCGCCCGACGGTGCCGGCTGGATGCCGATTCCCTGCCCGGGGTGCCCGGCCACGACCATCGGCGGGAAGTCCTGGATGAGCACGGTGCCCTCGACAGGCTCGAGGGGCGGGGACAGCGGCTGGCCCGGCAGGTCGCGCTCCTGACCCACTGCGGCCTCCCAGGTCACGCCCGTCGGCACGTCGAGCACGACCTCCATCGAGTCTGACGGCGGGTCGATGGTGATGAAGACGGTAGACGCGATTGCGCCGTCGCACGGGACGTCGAGCCGCTTCGCGGGCAGCTGCTCCTCGGCCGTCACATCCGGGCCGTATGACGCCGAGCGGTCCCAGACCTCGACCGCCAGCGCCCTGCCGCCGGTGCAGCGCGCAGCGATCACGAACGCCGCGCCGCTCGGCAGCTTGCCAAGCACCACCGTCTCGTCCGCCGGCGACGGACCTCCAGATGCCTCGAGGATGGACCGTGTGCCCGGGAAACCGAACAGGACGTCGCCCGGCTCGGCGGCCGGCGCCAGGGCGTCGAGCACCGGGTCGCGGACCACGAGCCCACCGGCGGCTGCGACCACGACGACGGCAGCGGCAAGCCCGACCAGTCGCGGGGTGAGCGCGATCGGTCGTCCGCGAAGCCGCAGGTGCGGCCTGCGCTGCGGCGCCGTGTCCACGGCAGCCAGGATGGCCTCAAAGCTGGCTTCCGGCGCCCGGGTCGGCCCGAGGTCCAGCCAGGCGGCCATCTGCGGATCCAGCTGCAGCTCGGTCATGCCACGCCCTCCTCAGGCGCCCGGAGCGCCTCGGTGGTGTCGATCGCGCGACGGAGGGCCTGTGTCGCGTAGTGGAGCCGGGACCGTGCGGTCCCGGCCGGAATCCCGAGCGTCGAGGCGACCTCGACAAGCGGGAGCCCCAGGTGGTGGTGCAGGACGAAGACGGCGCGCTGGTCGACGCTGAGGCCGCGGAACGCCTGCTCCAGCAGCTCGCGGTCATGGATCGCGTGTCCGCCCTGGCCTGCCACATCCTCGTTGAGGTCGAGGACTCGGACGTTCGACGTCCAGCGGGTCCGCTTGCGCGACTCCGCGTAGCAGGCGTGGACGAGGATGCGCCGGATCCACGCCTCGAAGCTGTCCGGGTCGCGCAGCATCGGGAGCTGCCGCCAAGCGGCGATCATCGCCTCCTGGTAGGCATCCTGGGCCAGGTCCGGATCGCGGAGGATCCGGAAGGCGACGGCGTACAGGCGATCGCCGACGGCGCGCAACAGCCCCGCGAACGCGTCGCGGTCTCCCCCCTGCGCCAGCTCGACGACCCTCCGGTCCACCGCGCCCTCCGGCTGCCGGCTCACTCGGCCGGTCACCAATGATGAGTGCCCGAGGATCCGGAACGTTCACGACCATGCAATCCCGCCAGTCACAGGCGCGCGGTACGATGAGAACGCCGCGTGCGACCGCGCCGCCCAAGGTCCCGGACGTGCGCCGCCAGCCCTTCGACCCCCGCACGGCGTCCCGCACCCGGAGACCTCGATGACCTTGACTTCCGCGCAGCTCGACCGGCTCGCCGTCGACACCATCCGCACGCTCGCCATCGACGGCGTCCAGCAGGCGAACTCGGGCCATCCGGGCGCACCCATGGGCATGGCGCCGATGGCCTACGCGCTCTGGACGCGCCACCTGCGTCACGCGCCCACGATCCCCTCCTGGCCCAACCGCGACCGCTTCGTGCTGTCGGCGGGCCACGCGTCGATGCTGCTCTACTCCCTGCTCCATCTCACGGGCTACGACGTCACGCTCGACGACCTCAAAAGCTTCCGCCAGTGGGGCTCCCGGACCCCGGGCCATCCTGAGTACGGCTGGACCGCGGGCGTCGAGGCGACCACCGGGCCGCTGGGCCAGGGCTTCGTCAACGGCGTCGGCATGGCGATCGCGGAGCGCAGGCTCGCAGCCGAGTTCAACAAGCCCGGCCACGACGTCATCGACCACCGGACGTACGTGATCTGCTCGGACGGCGACCTCCAGGAGGGCATCACCGCCGAGGCCTCGTCGCTGGCCGGCCACCTGCGCCTTGGCAAGCTCATCGCGCTGTATGACAGCAACGGGATCCAGCTCGACGGGCCGACGGCCTGGGCGTTCACCGAGGACGTGGTCGCGCGGTACGCCGGCCTACGGCTGGCACACCCAGCTCGTGGAGGACGGCAACGACGTCGAGGCGATCGATGCCGCCATCACCGCCGCCGAGGCCGATCCCCGTCCGTCGCTGATCGCCGTTCGCACGCACATCGGGTTCGGCTCGCCCAACAAGCAGGACAGCCAGAAGAGCCACGGCGCCCCGCTCGGCCCCGACGAGGTCCGCCTGACGAAGGAGGCCTACGGCTGGGACCCGGATCGCACGTTCTACGTGCCCGAGGAGGCCTCGGTGGTCTTCCGGGCCGCCATCGGCGAGGGCGAGGCCGCGGCTGCCGCCTGGAACGAGGCGCTCGATACCTATGCCGCCACCTTCCCGGCCGAGGGTGCGGAGCTGCGACGCCGGCTCGCCGGTGACCTGCCCGCCGGCTGGGACGCGGCCCTCAACACGTACGCCGTGGGCTCCGAGGTCGCCACGCGCAACGCCTCGCAGGACCTGATCCAGACGCTGGGCGCCGCGCTGCCGGAGCTGTTCGGCGGATCGGCGGATCTGTCCGAGTCCAACCTGACCGACATCAAGGCCAACGGCCACGACCACTTCGGCCCCGACAACGGCGGGCGCAACATCCGCTTCGGCGTCCGTGAGCACGCGATGGGCGCCATCGCCAACGGCATCGCCTACCACGGTGGGTTCATCCCCTACACCGCGACGTTCATGACCTTCAGCGACTACATGCGCGGCGCGGTCCGGGTGGCGGCGCTCTCGGGCCTGCACGAGGTGTACGTCTGGACCCACGACTCCATCGGCGTCGGCGAGGACGGGCCGACGCACCAGCCGGTGGAGCACTACGCGGCGCTGCGGGCGATCCCGAACCTGTGGTTCCTGCGACCCGGCGATGCCAACGAGGCGGCGGCGGCATGGGCGCTGGCCGTCGAGCGGCCGCACGTGGCCGGAGCGGCCAGCGGTCCGGTCGCGCTGTCGCTGACCCGCCAGAAGCTGCCGACGCTGCCCGGCACAGCCGAGAAGGCGCGCGAGGGCGTGCGACGCGGCGGCTACGTCCTGCGCGAGGCCGCGGGCGGGGCGCCGCAGCTGATCCTGGTCGCCACCGGGTCCGAGCTCTCCCTGGCGTTCGGGGCGGCTGAGACGCTGGAGGCCGACGGCATTCCCACGCGCGTCGTGTCGCTCCCGTCCTGGGAGCGGTTCGAGGCCCAGGATCCGGCCTACCGGGAGAGCGTCCTGCCGCCGTCGGTGCGCAAGCGCGTGACGGTGGAGGCGGGCGTGTCGCTCGGCTGGGAGCGCTATGCGGGCGACGAGGGCGCGATCATCGGCATCGACCGGTACGGCGCGAGCGCACCCGCCCCGATGATCTTCAAGGCCTTCGGGCTGACGACCGCCAACGTCGTGGAGGTCGGCCGCAAGGTCGTCCGCGAGGGGCTCCGCGGCCGGGTCGGCGCGACCGGCGCCGGGCACGGGCACTGACGGGCCACCACGATGCGGATCGTGTTCGCGGCGGACCACGCGGGTGCCGCCTTCAAGGATGAGCTGCTGGCGAAGCTGGTCGCGCGGATCGGCACCGACCACGAGTTGATCGACCTCGGTGGCGACGGCTCCGACCCCTCCGACGACTACCCGGACTTCGCCCATCGCGTGGGGCTCGCGATCCAGGCGGGTGACGCGGAGCGGGGCATCCTGGTCTGCGGGTCCGGGGTGGGGGCGTCGATCGCCGCGAACAAGATGCGCGGGATCCGGGCCGGGCTCTGCCACGACACCTACTCCGCCCACCAGGGCGTGGAGCACGACGACATGAACGTGCTCACGCTGGGCGGGCGGGTGATCGGGATCGAGCCGGCCCTCGAGTGCGCGCTGGCCTTCGTGGCCGCACGCTTCACCGGCGAGGCCCGCCACCAGCGTCGCGTGGACAAGGTCCTCGCCATCGAGGCGGCCTCGATGGGGGGCGTCCCGGAGGGCTGATCGCCGGCCGGATGCGCTGCAATCCGGAGGCTGGCGACGAGCGGATTCGACAGAGGGGGTATGGTGGGGGTGCTGGCAGTGTGCCGGCGCCTCGCGTGGCCTCCCTCTTCTTCTCGAACGGGTCGTGCGTCCTCTCCTCGGTTCGAGTTGAGAAAGAGCAAACCCCATGGCCCACGGGACCATCAAGAAGATCGTCGCTGATCGCGGCTTCGGCTTCATCGCGGACGAGGACGGGAAGGACTACTTCTTCCATCGCGACAGCCTCGTGTCTCCCCTCAACTTCGCCAGCCTTGTCGGCGGCGAGGCTGTCACCTTCGAGATCCAGGATGATCCGAAGGGCAAGCGCGCTGTCCAGGTGACTGCCGCCTAGGCAACCCCGGTTGATCTGAACCGGACGGGATCGGCCTTCACCGAGCCCGCCCGGTTCTCCCGGTTTGCCCCGCGACCGCGTCGGCGCGGTTCCGCGCCCGGCGTGCTCGCTCCTGAACGGAGCATCTATGACGCGCACTGCATTCGTCTCCACCTACGTGCCGCACCGCTGCGGCATCGCCACCTTCACCAGCGACCTCGCGGCTGCCACCGGCCCGCACCAGGTCGTCGCGCTGCACCCGGTCACGGGCCCCGCGACCTATCCCACCGCCGTCCGCCACCGCATCCGGCGCGACCACCAGGCGGACTACCTCGTCGTCGCCGAGGCGCTCAACGCGTCCGACATCGATGCCGTCTCCATCCAGCACGAGTACGGCATCTGGGGCGGCAAGGACGGCGCCTACGTCCTTGACTTCGTGCGCGCGCTGCACATCCCGGTCGTGACGACGCTGCACACCGTCCTGCGAACGCCCACCCCGTCGCAGCGCGCCATCCTGGTCTCGCTGATCGCGATGTCCGCGGTCACCGTGGTCATGTCGAATGCTGCGGCCGCGGTGCTCGGCAGTGCCTACGGCATCTCGTCGGACCGGGTCCGCGTGGTCCCGCACGGCGTGCCGAACCTGCCCCTGGTCGATCCCGAGGCGATGAAGCCCGGGCTGGGGCTCGAGGGGCGCCTGGTCATCCTCAGCTTCGGCCTCCTGGGCCCCGGCAAGGGCTACGAGTCGGTCATCGAGGCGATGCCCGCCGTCGCCGCCGCCGTCCCCTCGGCGCTGTACGTGGTGCTTGGAGCGACCCACCCCGACCTGCTCGCCCACGAGGGCGAGGCCTACCGGACCCGCCTCGAGACCACCGCCCGGGACCTCGCGGTGACCGACCACGTGCGGTTCGTGGACCGCTTCGTCGGCCGGACCGAGCTGGGCCGGTGGCTCGAGGCCGCGGACGTCTTCGTGACGCCGTACCCGAACCTGGACCAGATCGTCTCGGGAACCCTGTCGTACGCCATGGGCGCCGGCAGGCCGGTGGTCTCCACGCCCTACGCCTATGCGAAGGAGCGGCTGGCGGGCGGACGGGGACGGCTCGTGCCCTCGGGCTCGATCGACGCGATGGCGGGCTCGCTCATCTCGCTGCTGGACGACCCCCGGGCACGCCGGGCGATGGGCCGCCGGGCGTACGAGTACACGCGCCACATGACCTGGACCGAGGTCGGCGCGACCTACGCGGAGATCTTCGCGGAGGTGGCCCGACGGCCGGTGCCGTCGCTGGTGTCGTCGCGCGTGCCGTCGCGCGTGCCGCTGCCGAACCTGGCGATCGCCCGTGTTTGAGCCCGTGGTCGACCCTGGGCGCCCGCCCCTTCCCGGACCCGCCCCACGAGCGCTGCCGACAGCCGGCCAGCTCCTCCGTCCGGTGACCGGGCTCCAGCCGCTCCACCCCGTGGTGCGCCACCACCTCCACGAGCTCTCCGGACCCTTCGGGATCTGGCAGCACGCTCGCGGGACGATGGCCGACCCCGCGTTCGGCTCATGCACCGATGATGTCGCGCGCTCCCTGCAGGTGGACCAGGCCCACGCCCGCACCCTCGGGGTGGACGTGGTCGCCGACAACGCCGAGCAGGCCCTCACCTTCCTCGAGGACGCCTTCGACCCGACCCGCCGGCGCTTCCGCAACTTCCGGGGAGCGGGCGGTGGCTGGGATCGGAGCGAGCCCTCCGAGGACTCACAGGGCCGGGCGATGGCCGCCATCGGTGCCGCCGTGGCCTGGACCGAGGCCCCCAGGCTCGCCGAGCGGGCCCGGCTCATGCTCGAGGCGTCCCTGACCGGCATGCACCGCATCCGGGCGTTCCGCGCTGTTGCCTCATGCACCCTCGGGTACGTGGCGGCGCTCGAGGTGCTCCCCGCTCGCGACCCGCTCCGGCTGGACGTGGAAGCGGCACTCCGGCAGGCGGCCGGGGTCCTCCGCTCCGTGTTCGCCCCGGTCCGGGGGCCGCGCAGCGACCCCGACTGGCCGTGGCCCGACAAGATCCTCACCTACGAGACGGCCATGCCGGCGGGCGCCATGGTGGCCGCCGGGCAGTGGATGCGCGACCCGCTCATGGTGGACCAGGGGCTCGCGACCATCGACTGGCTCATCCGCGTCCAGACCGGGCAGGACGGCCGGTTCTCGCCGGTCGGCAATGCCGGCTGGTGGCCCAAGGGCGGCGAGCGGGCGCAGTTCGACCAGCAGCCGATCGAGGCGGCCACGATGATCGCGGCCTGCCAGGTGGCGCTGACGGTGGCCGACGACCGCCGCTATCGGACGGCCGCGGAGGCTGCCTACGGATGGTTCCTGGGCGTCAACGACACCGGCATCGCCCGTCGCGACACCGTCCACGGGCGGCTGCCATGACGGCCTCGAGGCCGACGGCGTCAACGCCAACCAGGGTGCCGAGTCAACGCTCGCGTGGCTCATGGCCCTGGAGCGGATCCGGGTGCTTCGCGAGGCGACCACCGGCGCCACGACGCTTCCCGGCCCCACGGGTGCCGGACCTGCGGCGGCCGCTGCCGCCGGAAACGGGCGGTGATCGCGATGACACAGATGCCCATCGGGGCCGGCGACCTGTTCACCCGGCACCCGGCCAACCCCCTGCTCACGGCCGAGGACCTCCCGTACCGCGCGAATGCCGTGTTCAACCCGGGCGTCGCCCGGGTCGGCGGCGACACGATCCTCCTGCTGCGCATCGAGGACATGCGCGGCATCTCGCACCTGCACGTGGCCCGCAGCGCCGACGGGGCGACCGACTGGCGGTTCGATCCGGAGCCGCTGCTCGCCCCGGACCCGGATCACCATCCCGAGGAGATCTGGGGCTGCGAGGACCCGCGCCTCACCTGGCACGAGGAGCTGGGGCACTGGACGATCGCCTACACGGCCTACAGCCGGCGCGGTCCGCTCGTCGCGCTCGCGACGACCGAGGACTTCACCGAGGTCCGCAGGATGGGCCCCGTCATGCCGCCCGAGGACAAGGACGCCGCGCTGTTCCCGCGCCGGTTCGGCGGTCGCTGGGCGATGCTCCACCGGCCGTCGCCGCTGCGTGGCAACGCCCACATCTGGATCTCGTACTCACCGGACCTGCGCCACTGGGGCGACCACGGGCTGCTGCTCGAGGCACGCGACGGGGCCTGGTGGGACGCCGGGAAGATCGGCCTTGGGCCGCCGCCGCTCGAGACGGCCGAAGGGTGGCTCATGCTGCTACCACGGCGTGCACCAGACCGCGGCCGGCCCGATCTACCGGATCGGCCTCGCGCTCCTGGATCTCGACGACCCGCGGATCGTGCTCCGTCGCACCGACGAGTGGGTCATGGGGCCGTCAGCGCCGTACGAGATCCACGGCGACGTCAACAAGGTGGTGTTCCCCAACGGTTGGGTGCACGACCCGGTCACCGACGTGCTCTCCCTGTACTACGGGGCCGGTGACTCGAGCGTGGCGCTCGCGACGGCGACGCTGACCGATGTGCTGGCCCGGGTGATGGCCGCGTCGCAGCCGCACCAGCGCCGCGCAGGCGACCCCGGCGCGTAGCGGCACGGCACCGGCGCGGTCCGGGGAGCTCGTGCCCGGGCAGCTCGACGCGACCGAGTGGTTGACCTGTGCCATACACCGGTGGCACCATAGGTGGCATGGAGAAGACGACGGTCTACCTGAGCTCGGAGCAGAAGGCCGCCCTGGCCGCGACGGCCAGGTTGAAGGTCGGAGCGAGGCGACGTTGATCCGGGCCGGGATCGACATCGTGACCGCCCGACATCGTGTGGATGAGGCGGCGGCGCCGTACGCTTCGGCGGAGGATCGCCTGACGGAGGAGGCGGGCATGCCTCGCCGGCCGCGCTGGATCTCGCGCGAGGCCTTCATCCGGGACATCCTCCCGTACCAGGCAGACGCCGGTTTGCGGGCCGAACTCCAGGCGCTGCTCCCGGAAACGACCGACGACGAACCGATCCCGTGAGCAGTGGGCTTCTGGACACGAGCTGCTTCGTCGCCCTTGAAGCCGGGGAGACCAATTCGCGATCGAGCTGTTCCCCGGATCGACTCTCCGTCTCGATGGTCACCATCGGCGAGCTCCATGCGGGCGTCCTCGGAGCCGGCGATCTCGCGACACGCGACCGCCGACTGGCGACACTCACTCGGGCGCTGGCCTTTGACGCGATCCCCATTGATCACGCAGTCGCGGCTGCCTGGGCGCACCTCCGGATCCTATTGCGCGATCGAGGTTTGCGGATGGGTGGGAATGACAGCTGGATCGCGGCGACGGCGCTGCGGATGGGCGTGCCGGTCGTGACGCAGGATGGCGGCTACCCCGAGCTTCCGGGCCTCGAGATCATCCGCATCTGAGACCGCCCGGTCCGTCGCGCGTGCGCTCTGGACGGGACGGGACGGCGCTGCGACCGACCTGCAACGCGCATGCGGCCACCCGCGGGCCTAGACTGGACGTGACGACTGGACGCGACGCCACCGCCATCCCTGCCGCCCCGTCGCGCGGCAGCCCAGTGGAGACAGCCCTGATGCGCATCGGCTTCATCGGTCTCGGCCGCATGGGCGCGAACATGGTTCGCCGCCTGGTCCAGCACGATCACGAGGTCGCGATCTACAACCGCACGGCCGAGAAGACCACCGAGCTCGCCAAGGAGCACGCCGGCATCGTGCCGACGTACTCCATCGCCGAGCTGGTGGGCGCGCTCGAGAAGCCGCGTGCGGTGTGGATCATGGTCCCCGCGGGCGACGCCACCGAGGCCCAGATCGAGGATCTGCTCGAGCTCCTGGAGCCCGGCGACACCATCATCGACGGCGGCAACACGAACTTCCACGACGACGTCCGCCGCCACAAGGCGCTGGCCGAGAAGGGCATCGGGTACGTCGATGCCGGCACCAGCGGCGGGATCTGGGGCCTCCAGGTGGGCTACGCGCTGATGGTCGGCGGGGACGATGCGGCCGTGAAACCGCTCGAGCCCATCTTCACCAGCCTTGCGCCCGAGGGCGGCTACCTGCACACGGGCGGCCCGGGCTCGGGCCACTACGTGAAGATGGTCCACAACGGCATCGAGTACGGCCTGATGCAGGCCTACGCCGAGGGCTTCGAGATCATGCACGCCTCGGCGTACGACCTGGACCTCGGCGCCATCAGCGAGATGTGGATGCACGGCTCCGTCGTCCGCTCCTGGCTGCTGGAGCTCGCCGTGCGCGCGTTCAAGGCGAACGGCCAGGACCTCGACAGGCTCAAGGGCTGGGTCGCGGACTCCGGCGAGGGCCGCTGGACCGTCCAGGAGGCGCTCGACCTCGACGTCCCGGCGCCGATCATCACGCTCTCGCTGCAGACCCGCTTCCGCTCCCGCCAGGACGACTCGTACGGTGCCAAGGTGCTCGCGGCGCTGCGCAACGAGTTCGGCGGGCACGCGGTCAAGACCGAGTAGCCGCGGCGATGGACCTCGCAACCGCGGTCGCGGCGCTCGAGGCGGGCGGCACCGAGCAGAACCGGAAGGTCTACCGCCGCCACGGCGCGCGCGACCCCCTGTTCGGCGTCTCGTTCGCCATCCTGGACAAGCTCGCCAAGCAGGCGAAGCGCGACCAGGCCCTCGCCGACGGCCTGTGGGCCACCGGCAACTACGACTGCCGGATCCTCGCCTGCAAGGTGGCCGACCCGGCCGCCGTGGACGACGCGAAGCTCGACGCCTGGCTGGCCGAGATCGACGTCTACGTGCTGGTGGACGTCTTCACGTGGCTCGCTGGCGTCGGCGGTGCCCGGCGTCCAGGAGCGGGCCGAGCGCTGGTCGGCGTCGGACCGGGACTGGACCGCCGACGCGGGCTGGAACCTCTACGCGTACCTCGCGCTCAACGACGCCGACCTGCGACGACGCCTGGTTCCTGGCCCTGCTGGAGCGCATCGAGCGCGACCTCGCACGCTCCGGCAACCGGACACGGCATGCGATGAACGGCTGCCTGATCGCCATCGGCGGGCGCAATGCGGCGCTGCGGGCGGCAGCCGAAGCCACGGCGGCACGGATCGGCGACGTGAAGGTGGACCACGGCGACACCGGCTGCACGACCCCTGCCGCGATCCCGTACATCGCGCGGATCTGGGACCGCAAGGCCGCGAAGGCGGGGGCCTAGCGTGGCCGCCCCGTCCCGCGCACGATGCGCGACCTGCGCCTCGCGACCGAGTCCCGGCGCAAGACCGCTCCGGCGCGCGCCGCCGACAACCCCCTGCGCGAAGGCCTGCGCCTCGAGCGCGTGCCGGACCCCGGCTGCTTCGTCCTCTTCGGCTCCACCGGCGATCTCGCCCACCGCAAGGTCATCCCCGCGCTCTTCCAGCTCTGGCGGACCCACCTCCTGCCCCACGAGTTCGTGCTGGTCGCCATCGGCCGGCGCCCGTACACCGACGAGGTCTACCGGGACGAGCTGAAGGCCGCCCTCGACAAGCACTCGCGCGTCCAGCCGGTGGACGCCGCCACCTGGGCGGACTTCGCGGAGCGCATCCGCTACCACCGCCTGGAGTTCTCGGACGCCGCGGCCTACACCTCGCTCGGGGAGCTGCTCGACACCATCGACCAGGAGCGCGACACCCGGGGCAACCGCCTCTTCTATCTCGCCACCCAGCCGTCGGCCTTCCCCGAGATCGTCCAGCAGCTGGGCAAGGCGGGCCTCGACCACGAGCGTCACGAAGGCGGCTGGCGCCGGGTCGTCATCGAGAAGCCGTTCGGCCACGACCTCGGTTCGGCCATCCGGCTCAACCGTGAGGTCGGCAAGGTCTTCCGCGAGCGGCAGGTCTACCGCATCGACCACTACCTGGGCAAGGAGACCGTCCGCAACCTGCTGGTCTTCCGGTTCGGCAACGGCATCTTCGAGCCCATCTGGAACCGCCGCCACATCGACCACGTGCAGATCACGGTGGCCGAGTCGATCGGGATCGAGGGGCGGGGCGCCTTCTACGAGGAGACCGGCGCCAGCCGGGACTTCCTCCAGAACCACCTGCTCCAGCTGCTCTCGCTGGTGGCGATGGAGCCGCCGACCACCTTCGAGGCCGACGCCCTGCGGGACGAGAAGGTCAAGGTCATCCGCGCGATCACGGAGCTCTCCCCCGAGCAGATCCGGCGCGACATCATCCGGGGCCAGTACGGTCCGGGCTGGGTGTCGGCCAAGCCCGTGATCGGCTACCGCCAGGAGCCCGACGTCGACCCGGCGTCGGAGACCGAGACCTACGTCGCCGCGCGCCTCACCATCGATGACTGGCGCTGGTCCGGCGTCCCCTTCTACCTGCGGATGGGCAAGCGCCTGCCGAAGCGCGCGACCGAGATCGCGATCCAGTTCAAGGAGGTCCCGCACCAGCTGTTCCGCGACAGCGCGTCGGACCCGGAGCCCAACCTGCTCGCCATGCGGATCCAGCCCGACGACGGGATCATGCTGCGCTTCGGGGCCAAGGTGCCGGGCCTGGGCATCGACGTGCGCAACGTGACGATGGACTTCACCTACGGCTCCGCCTTCTCGGTGGACTCGCCCGATGCCTACGAGACCCTGATCCTCGACGCGCTCCTGGGCGACGCCTCGCTGTTCACGCGGGCGGACGAGGTGGAGCAGGCGTGGTCGATCGTCGATCCGATCATCGGAGCGTGGGCGGAGAGCCCGACGCCGGACCTCCCCAACTACGAGGCGGGCACCTGGGGGCCGGAGACGGCCGACGACCTGCTCGCGCGCGAGGGACGCCGGTGGCGCCGGATCTGATCGAGCCGACCATGCGCTGGACCTCCAGCGCGCACTCCATCGACGAGATCGAGAAGGAGCTGGCCCGGATCTGGTCGCAGCCGGACCTCACCCTCGAGATGGACGGCGAGCGGATGGGGCGGCATGTCGCCGCCCGGACGTCGGTGATGAACCTGGTGGTCGTCGCACGGGCGCGGGAGACCGGCGAGCGGGCGGCGGGCACGATCCAGGGGCTCGCCGGGCGCCACCCGTCCCGGACGCTGGTGCTGCTCTCGGCGGACCCGGACGGGCCACCCTGGCTCGATGCGCGAATCGAGGCCCACTGCGTCCTGCCCCGGCCCGACGCCCCGGAGACGTGCTCGGAGCTGATCTTCCTGACAGCCGGCGGCGAGAGCGGCCGGCACCTTGGCGCGCTGGTGACGCCGCTGCTGGTCCACGACCTGCCGGTGACCACCTGGTGGCCGGGCGACCCGCCGCTCGCGTCGGGCCCGGCCGACGAGCTGCTCGGCGCGACGGACCGGCTCGTGGTGGACGGCTCGTCCTGGGGCGGTGACGGGATGGCCCGCCTGGGCGAGCTGGCGCGACTCTACGACCTGTACTCGCGCCTGTCAGTGCGTGACTTCGCGTTCGTGCGGCAGACACGCTGGCGGGAGGCGATCGCATCGGTCTTCGACGTGGCCGAGTTCCGGCCGTACCTGCCACACCTGAAGCGGGTGTCGGTGGCCTATGCGACCTCCGACGCGACGGGGGCGCCCGGCACCACCAACATCGTGAAGCCGCTGTACCACGTCGCCTGGCTGGCCTCGCGGCTGGGGATGCGGGTCGCCTCGCCCCTGGCGCCGGTGGACTCGAAGTCAAAGTCGCCGTCGTCGGCGTCCTCGAGGACGGCGACACGCCTGCGGCCGGGCGAGAAGGCGCCGCTCCACCGCGGACTCGCAGCCCGGCTGCGGGTCCGGTCGTCCGATGTCGGCGTGGTGATCCGGCCGGTTGCGTCATCGGTGGCGCCCGGGACCACGCTCCGCGTGGAGATCACCTGCGAGCGCCGGGGCTCGGAGCTGCGGGTGGATGTCACGGCCGAGGCCGACTCGGTCCATGTGCACACGTACCTCGACGGGGTCCAGTCGATCGACCGCACGTACAAGGCGCCGCGCCTGTCCGACGCGGACCTGCTGGGCGAGGCGCTCGACGGGACGGGACAGGATCCGGTGTCGAGGGGCACGATCCGGATGGCGGCCGAGCTGGGTGCGCCGCGGGTGGCGGAGGGCGCATGAGCCAGTCCGATCGCCCCGAGCTGCGCGTGGTCCCGGCAGAGGCCCTGGCCGGCGAGGCAGGCCGGGAGATCGCGCGTGCCCTGGCGGATGCGGTCTCGGAGCGCGGCGTCGCTCACTGGGCGACAACAGGCGGGTCGGCAGCGCCCGGCATGTACCGGGCGCTCCGGGCGCCGTCGGTGCGCGACGCCGTCGACTGGTCGCGCGTGCACGTCTGGTGGGGCGACGACCGTTTCGTGCCCCCTGACGATCCCCTCTCCAACGTCCTGCCGTACCGGAGACTCTTCGAGACCGGCGACGCGGACGGGGACGGGATCGTCATCCCGGCGGCCCAGGTGCACCCGGTCCCCATCGAGGGGACGCTGGCCGCACGCGGGGGCCCCGCGGAGGCAGCGGCGGCCTACGCGCGCCAGGTGGCGGTGCTGGCGCCATCGGACACGACCGGGATGCCGATCCTGGACCTGCTCGTCCTGGGTGTCGGGCCCGACGGCCACGTGCTGTCCGTCTTCCCGGGGTCCACCACGTGGGATTCCGCGGACTCGGTCATCGCGGTCGCGGCGCCGACGCACATCGAGCCGCACGTTCCGCGGGTGACGCTCAATCCGCGGGCGATCGCGACGGCGCGGCGGATCCTGGTGGTCGCCGGTGGCGCGTCCAAGGCCGCCAGCCTGGGCCGCGCATGGACGGGCGACGCGGATCCGCGCGACCTCCCGGTTGCGGCCACCCTGCTCCCGACTGCCTCCTGGCTGCTGGACGAGGCAGCGGCGGCCGAGTTGCCGGGAGCCTGATCCCCGCTGGGCGGTCCAGTCCGGCCGACACGGCACGGGTGCCGCGACGCGACAAGCGACGCGTCTGGCAGCGCACGCCCGCATCCTGTCGGGCGCGCTATCTCAGCCGGGCCACCTGCTGTGTCACACGCGGCGAGTTGCGTTTGTGGTGTTTACGAGTAGACTGGCGCCGTGGAGACCGACCAGCTCACGACCTCTGCCGCGGCCCGTCTTATGGGTTGCTCGCGCCAGCACGTCGTGGACCTGTGCACGACGGGGCGACTTCCATACGCCTCGACCGGCACGCATCGGCGGGTCCGGCGTGCGGACGTCGAGTCCTTCCTCCGGTCCTCTGGCGGCCACCGGCCGCGGCCCGAGCAGCGACGGTCGCTGTGGATCGGCCGGGCGATGGCCGGGAAGGTGGCGCGTGACCCTGCGAGCGCGCTCGCTCTGGGTCGCGAGAACCTCGAGCGCCTCCGCTCGGTTCACCGCCGCAGCGGGCCGTGGCTCGATGCGTGGGCGGCGATCCTCGACGACCCGGACCAGGTGATGGCAGTCCTGACCGGGATCGACGAGCGGAGCGCAGAACTGCGGGCGAACGGACCGTTCGGCGGGCTGCTTGGCGAGGATGAGCTGCGCGACGTGGTGGAGGCGGCGCGAGTCACACGGCGTGCCAGGCGATGAGACGGGAGCACCTCGACCACCTGCTGCGGGCCGCCTCGCAGATCATCGGCGAGCGTGATCTGCTCGTCATCGGCAGCCAGTCGGTGT
Source organism: uncultured Chloroflexia bacterium (assembly GCA_963697365.1). Taxonomy (GTDB): domain Bacteria; phylum Chloroflexota; class Limnocylindria; order Limnocylindrales; family CSP1-4; genus CAIXZV01. The sequence continues at coordinate 56,650 of CAVONT010000006.1, read as the reverse complement.
TGGGCACGTGGGACGAGGACGAACTCCCGCCCGCGGTTGTCCTCTCGATCGAGGCGGACCTGGCACCGCTCGACGACCCGGATGAGGTCAAGTCGACGCGGATCGCGGCGGCCATCGGCGAGGGATCGCAGTTCGACCGCACCTTCGGCTACCACGCGGACGGCGTTGACGTGACGACGGCCGTAGCGCCCGACGGCTGGCGGGAGCGTCTCGTGATCCGCGACACGCAGGCCACGGCTCCGGGGCGCGGTCTGTGCCTGGAGCCGCTCGACTGCGTCGTCTCGAAGCTGTACGTCGGGCGCGAGAAGGATCTCGAGTTCGCCGACGCCCTCATCGCGGCACGATTCGTCGATCCCTACCTCCTCCTGGAGCGGATCGGCCTGCTGAGCCGTGCGACGGATCGTGAGCGGGAGCGGCTGTACCGCTGGGTCGAGGCGCGGATCCGCTGATACTCGCGTCGGCCTCGAACCAGGGTGGCGGCTCAACCCGCCCGCGGCGCGTCCGTCGGGGGCACGTTCGCGGCCCGGAACGCCGCGTACAGCCCCGCGATGGAGCCGACGCCAGCGTCGCTCCGAGACCGATCGCCACGGCTGGCAGCGACACCACGACCGGCCAGCTCTGACTGGTCGCGTAGGCTGCACCAATCGCCATCCCCACCGTGACGCCCCTCCTGACGCACAGCCGTGAGTCAGGGGCGCCGTTCCTGAGCGTGGCTCGTACAGCAAGGTCCCCCACCCGAGTCAGCCCGGGGATCAGGCGGGGCCGGCGCCCGGCACCAAGGCCGGACTACCGAGCGACCTCCAGCTGCTTGAACGCCTCCACCTGGCCGCGGATCGCGCGCTCGGTGGGGAGGCGCTCCACCGACGATGCGCCGAAGAACCCGTGGACCCCGGGCATCCGCCGCAGCGCCTCGCCCGACGGTGGCCGGCTCGTCGAACGGGCCGCCGTGGCACAGGACGATGACGTCGCGCCGGACGGCCTTGCCGGCCTCGGCCATCGCCATCACGCGGTCGATCGCCTCGTCCAGCGTGAACGCGACGCCAGCGCCGATGGAGCCCGCCGTCGTGAGGCCGATGTGCGCAACCAGCTGGTCGGCGCCCGCCTCGACCATCGCCGTCGCCTGGTCGGGGTCGAACACGTAGGGCGAGGTGAACATGTCCTGGGCATGGGCCTCGGCGATGGCCGCGATCTCCATGGTCGTAGGACATGCCGGTGGCCTCGAGGTTGCGCCGGAAGTCGCCGTCGATCAGGCCCACCGTCGGGAAGTTCTGGACGCCGTCGAAGCCGAGCTCGCGCAGCTGGCGCAGGAAGACGCTGCATGATCCGGAACGGGTCGGTGCCGTTGATGCCGGCGAGGACGGCCATGCGCGAGACGACGGGCAGGACCTCGGCCGCCATCTCGACCACGATCGCGTTGGCATCGCCGTAGGCGAGCAAGCCCGCCAGTGACCCGCGGCCCGCCATCCGGTAGCGGCCGGAGTTGTAGATGATCGCCATGTCGGCGCCGCCGGCCTCGGCCATCTTGGCGCTGATGCCGGTGCCGGCCCCGGCACCCACGATCGGGCACGCCGGCGTCGATGTTCGAACGGAGCCGGGCGACGAGCTCGGCGCGCGGGATGAACGGCATGTCTTGGTCTCCTCGGGCCGGCGTCAGCCGGCCAGCATCGCGAGCAGCCGGTCGGCCAGCGCATCGGCGAAGGCCTCGTCGTTGACGTGCAGGTCCAGCTCCACGAGCTCGACCCTCGTCCGGTCCAGGTGCGTCCTCACCGCCTCGAACAGGGCGGCATCGGCCTCGGGCGACCAGAACGGCATCCCGTCGGCGTCGATCATCGAGACCCCCCGCAGCGGCAGGTGGAGCACCACGGGGCCGCTCGCGGCGTTCAGCTTCTCCGCGATGACCCGGCCCAGCTCCGCGTTCTCGTCGGGCGTCGTCCGCATGAGCGTGACCTGCGGGTTGTGGTGGTAGAACAGGCGTCCCTCGAACCGTGCCGGCACGGTGTCCGGCGGCCCGAAGTTGCACATGTCGAGCGCGCCCACGCTCACCACCTGCGGGATCCCGGCCCGGGCGGCCGCGCCCATCCGGTCCGGCCCTGCCGAGAGCACCCCACCGATCAGCTCGTCGGCCAGCTCCGTCGTGGTGATGTCGGCGACGCCCACGATGAAGCCGGCGTCGATCAGGGCCTCCATCGCCCGCCCGCCCGACCCGGTCGCGTGGAAGACCAGCACCTCGTAGCCTTCGGCCTCCAGGCGCTCGCGGACGCGGGTGACGCACGGGGTGGTCACGCCGAACATGGTGGCGGCGATCAGCGGGCGGTCCTCGGCCGGCGGGATCTCCTGCTCGGCCATGCCGCACACGGCACCCGCGGCGTTGGCGAGGATCCGCCGCGACAGCCGGTTGAGGCCGGAGACATCGACCACCGAGTACATCATCGTGATGTCGGTGACGCCCACGTACGGCCCGACGTCGCCCGACGCCATCGTCGACACCATCACCTTCGGCAGCCCGATCGGGCAGCGCGCGCATGGCGGCCGTCGCGATGGCCGTGCCGCCCGAGCCGCCGAGGCCGATGACGCCGTCGAGATGCTCTGTGTCGAGGAGCTCAGGCGCGAGGGCCGCCGCGCCCGCGCACATGACCTCGAGGGCGTGCGAGCGATCCCCTTCGGCGCGAAGGGACTCGAGATCCGCACCGCCGGCCTGGGCAACGCGGGAGGCGTCGACGTCGGACTGGATCGCTGGCGCCTGGACGCCCGCGTCGAGCACGACGGCGAGGTGGCCGCGTGCGGTGATGAGGTCGCGGACGTAGGCGACCTCGGCGCCCTTCGTGTCGAGCGTTCCGATGACCAGGATCGTCGCCATGCCGCCTCCGTCGCGGTCGCCCGGTGCGGGCCGCTCCGGCGGCCGCCCGGCGGCTCCGGGTGCTCCCGCCAGCCCGACGGGTGAGGGGTACGCTTCGCCCATGGTCGCACCATTCGGGGACGTGCCGGAGCGCATCGTGTGCAGCGCCGACGGGACGCGGATCGCGCTGTTCGCCGGTGGCGCGGGTCCGGGCACGCCCGTGCTGCTCGTCCACGGGACCGGCTCCGATCACACGACGTGGCGGGTGGTGGCGCCGCTCCTGGCCGACGATCGGCGGGTGTTCGCCCTCGACCGGCGAGGTCGGGGCGCATCGGGTGACGGTCCGGCGTACTCGGCGCAGCACGAGGCCGAAGACGTGGCCGCCGTCGCCGACGCCATCGCAGCCGTCGAGGGTCGCGGGATCGCCGTCGTCGGACACTCGCTCGGCGGCCGGCTCACACTCGCGGCCTCGATGCTGACCAGGGCCATCGAGCGAGTGGTCGCCTACGAGGGCGCGCCCGCCGTTGCGGCGCCGGGCGCCGACGACGAGCGCCTGCTCGCGGCCCTCGACGCCCACCTTCGCGCAGGCGACCACGACGCCGTCCTTGTGGACTTCATGCGCGAGGCCGCCGGCTTGCCCGAGGACCAGCTCGCCGCCTTCCGTGCCTCGGAGCTGTGGACCGTCCGCGCCAGGACCGCGCCGCAGATCGTCCGCGAGCTCGAATCGGCCCTGCATGACCCGGCCATCGGCCTTGAGGCGCTTGCCGGCGTCGGCGTCCCCGTCCTGCAGCTGGCCGGCAGCGAATCAACCGCCCGGTTCCGCGACGGCGTCCTCGCCCTCGACCGGCGACTCACCCACGGGCGCGTGGAATTCGTGGCCGGGGCCCGCCACAACGCCCACCATTCGCACGCAGAGGCGTTCTCGCTGCGGTAATCGGTTACCTCGCGGACTGAGCGCAGCCCGCCGTCGCGGTGCGCCATTCGGCCCCTCCCGGAGCGCCGTGCGGCCCCTCACGGCCGGACCGTGAGGACTACCATCCGTCCATGACTGAGCCCGTCCTCGCTCCCGAAGATCCCCGTCCCTACTCCCCTGGCCTCGAGGGCGTCATCGCCGGCGAGACTGCGCTGTCGTTCATCGACGGCGAGAACGGCCGGCTGCTGTACCGGGGCTACCCGATCGGCCAGCTGGTCCACGCCGGGTCGTATGCGGCCGTCGCCGAGCTCCTCTGGACCGGCGAGTGGGTGCCCGACAGCCACCTCCCGTGTGCGCCCGTGCCGGATGCCGTGATGGCGGCGTTGCGCTCGCTGCCGGCCACCGCCAAGCCGATGGACGCACTCCGGACCGCCGTCGCCGCATGGGGCGCCGTCACCAACCCGGGCTGGCCCGCGACGGCCGACGAGGCGCGCGCCCTGACCGCGTTCTCCCCGTCCGCGCTGGCCGCCTTCGCCCGGCTCCGCCAGGGCCTCGAGCCGATCGCGCCAGACCCTGACCTGGACCTCGTGGCGGGCTTCCTCTACCAGCTCAACGGCGAGCCGGCGACGGCCGAGGCCGCCCGCGCGCTCGATGCCTACTTCATCGTCGGGGCGGAGCACAGCTTCAATGCCTCGACCTTCACCGCACGCGTGATCACCGCGACCCGTGCGGACATCGCGTCCGCGGTGGGCGGCGCCATCGGCGCGATGAAGGGACCGCTCCACGGCGGCGCCCCGTCCGAGGTCGTGGAGCAGATCCACGAGGTCGGCACGACCGAGCACGCCGAGCAGTGGGTCCGCGAGGCCATCGAGAACAAGACGCGCCTCATGGGCTTCGGCCATCGCGTGTACCGCGCGTACGACCCGCGTGCCGCGGCCCTCCGCGAGGTGGCGGAGTCGATGGAGAACAAGCCGGACTGGCTCGAACTCGCCATGGCCGTCGAGGACGTCGCCCTGCGCGTGCTCGCGGAGAAGTACCCTGACCGCCCGCTGAAGACCAACGTCGAGTTCTACGCGGCGCCGGTCCTCATGGGCGTGGGCCTCACCCCGGACCTGTTCCCGGCCACGTTCGCGCTGGCCCGGCACGCCGGGTGGACCGCCCACACGATCGAGCAGGGCGCGAACAACCGCCTGATCCGGCCGGACGTGAAGTACATCGGCTACCTGGAGCGCGACCTGCCGGCCTGACGGCCTGATCGCTGCGGGTCGGGTGCCGCCGGCGTCGGTCCGCGCCGCTCAGTCCACGGGCGTCGGAGCGAATCCGGCGCCCGTCCGGTTCCTGGGAGTCCGTCCCGGTTCCGGGGGTCCGTCCCGGCTCCGGGGGTCCGTCCCGGTTCCGGGGGTCCGTCCGGCGGCCCGCACCCCGTCGGTTCTCGCCAATTCTCATACGCCCGCCAGGTGGGACCTATCCCGGCCCGAACCGCCATACGCCGCCAGGTGGGAGCTATCGGACCCGAACCGGGTCGGACACCCCGTAGCGCCCATCAGGTGGGAGCAAGCGCAGGTCCAAGGGCCCGGACACCGGATAGCACCCGCGAGGCGGGAGCAAGCGCATCTCGTGGTGGTCCGCCACGCTCAAACTCCGCGGCGCTGGGCCAGCGCCCGTGATCAGGTCACGAGCTGGCGCCCGCCTGGTGGGCATCTGACAATCCCGCTGGCACCCCGGGCGGCACGGGGCGGTGCTGGTCTGAGCGCGCTTCGCGTCACCGCGGGCTAGTGCAGGACGATCACCTTGAGCACGACGATGACGAGGCCCAGCGCCAGATCCACGCAGGCGACAGCAGGGTCACCGGCCAGCCCTTCCCGAGACGCTGCCCCACCGCGAGCCCGAACAGGAACAGCTGCACGATGCAGACAACGAGCGCGATGTCGAGCACGGTCTGGACCGGCACGGCCTCGAGGATGCCGAACGTGACGATCGCCGCCGGCAGCACGGCCGCCGTGAGCATCGGGCTCTCGACGCGGGCGATCGCCCAGACGTCGGACCACGCGATCGGGCCGCGCATCCGCAGCGCCACGATGCCGGTCCAGACCTCGGCCAGCCAGAACACGCCCACCCCGATGAGGAGCGTCAGCGCGACGAACTCCGGCGAGGAGTCCGAGCGGGCCTGGACGGCGATCAGGCTCGTGACCAGCAGCGTGCCGTAGACCGCGGCGGAGAGGTCGGCCGGCGGATGGGAACGGCCGGCGTCGGCCACCCGTCCGTCGTCGGCACCGGTCCGTCGATCTCCTCCTCGAGGAGCTCGCGGCTGACGACGTCCACGAGCCTAGAGGTACTCCTTGCGCCGGAAGTACAGGAGGATGCCGATCAGGATCGCCGCCATCGTGGCGATGATCAGCCAGAACTCGGCGAGGCTCTCGTCGCCCGGCAGGTCCACGTTCATGCCGCCGATCGTCGCGATCAGCGTCAGCGGCAGCAGCGCGACGCTGAACGCGGTCAGGACGCGCAGCGCTCTCGTTCAGGCGGTGGGAGAGCACCGACTCGTTGGAGTCCTCGAGCGCCTCGGCGACCTCCTTGTAGTTCTCGAGGACGTCCCAGATCCGCTCGGCGGCGTCGGTGATGTCGTCGAAGTAGATGTCCAGGTCCTCGGCCAGGTAGCGCTGCTTGGTGCGCTCCAGGTCGCGCAGCACGGCTCGCATCGGCCGCACGACGCGCCGGAAGTTGATGATCTCCTGCTTCGCGTTGGACAGGTCCCGGACGATCTCGGCCGAGCGCCCCTCGAAGATGTCGTCCTCGAGCTGGTCGAGCTTGGCGCCCATCTTGCGCAGCATCGGGAACGAGGCGTCCACGCACGTGTCGACGATCTTGTAGAGCAGGTAGCCGGTGCCCTTGGAGAAGATCGCCGCGCGCGGACCTCCTCGCGCTCGCGGTAGCGCTCGAACATCGCCGTCAGCGGCGGCAGGTTCTGGTCCGGCAGCGTGATCAGGAAGTCCGGGCCCGACGAACAGGTCCACCTCGGCCGTGAGCAGGCGGTCCTGCGTCTTGTCGAACACCGGGAAGTGGAGAACGATGAACAGGTAGTCGTCGTACGCGTCCAGCTTGGGGCGCTGGTTGCGCGACGCAACGTCCTCGATGGCGAGCGGGTGGAAGCCGAACTCCCGCTCGAGCCAGTCGCGATCCGCCTCGCGCGGACGCTCGAGGTTCAGCCAGCGGACGCCGTCCGACTGTGATGATGTCGGGCTCGGGCGCGTCAGCGGCCGAGCGGCGCTCGGCGGCAGGGTCCCCGACCGGGCCGTCGCGCAGCCGCGGCGCGAGCAGCAGGTTCGGCACTTGGAGGGACTCCGGTTCGCATGCGGCGATCCTAGCGCAGGGCGGGCGAGCGTGCCGCACGGCCGGGTGGCGGCGCGCCGCCCGCGGCGCAGCGCCGACGACCGCCGCGCCCGCGCAAGAACACGGCCGCGCCCAGCGACGAACGGGCCGCCCGGCGCCGCGTCACCGCGGCGACGGCCGCAGCCGATCGCCGGGCCCGATGATCCCCGCGATGTACAGCGGCAGGTAGACGAGGTTGAGCGTCGCGGACCGGCGCTCCGGCGGCACCTCGGTCGCGAGCAGCGAGAACACCATCGCGCCCGTCGTCGCCACCGCGGCGCCCAGCAGCACCGACGCACCGGCGAGCAGCGCGCAGCCCGGGCGCCGCGGGCATCAGCAGGCTCGCCACGCCGCCCGTCGACCAGCGCGGCCACGCAGCACCGGCCGGAACCCGACCCGGTCGCCGAGTCCAGCCCGGCCGCGGGCGACATCAGCGCGCCGACCAGCGACGCCGACCCCCATCACGAGCGCCGATCCCCGTCGCGAGGCCGGGCCCGTGCCCGTGATCCCCTCCACCAGCACCGGCGTGTACGGCCGCGAGACCTGGTTCGCGAGGAACACGACGCCGTACACGAGGAACAGCCGCCGCACGTCGGGGTCGGCGAGGACGCCCCGCACGGCGCCGAACGCGAGCCGGAGCACCGGGCCCTCCGGGATCGACCTCCGGGCGCACCTCGCGCGTACCGAGCGTCACCAGCAGCGCCGTCCCGAGCGAGAAGCACGGCTGACAGCGCGTACACCGCGGAGATGGACCAGCCCGCCCCGTCGATGAGCACGCCGGCCAGCAGCCGGGCCGACCGCGAAGCCGACCGGCCCGCCGCCCCGAACAGCGCGATGGTCACGCCCAGACGCGGCCCGCGGCGTCACGTCGCGGATCCCCGCCAGCATCACGCCCGTGTTGCCCAGCTGGAAGCCGATGAGCATCACGGCGACCGCCATCTGCCACGGCTCGCGGGCGAGCGCGGCCACGCCCAACACCGCCGCCTCCACGAGCGCGCTGCGGACGATCACCGCCTTGCGGCTGTACTTGTCGGCCCAGACGCCCCACAGCGGCACGAGCGGCAGGCCCGAGCACGAACACGAGCGAGCTGAACAGGCCGACGAACGGCGAGCCGGTCCGCCTCGGCGACGCCCATGCTCGCGCAGGTACGACGGGCAGCAGCGCGTACACCTGGCTCACGCCCAGCGTCTCGACGAGCTGGGTGACCCAGAAGACGGCGACGACGAGCCGCCAGTCCTGGAGGCGACGGGGTGCGGCGGATGTCACGCGCCCACGCTACCGGGCGCCGCCGTCGCGCGGGGGCCCGATCGCCAGCCCGCCGGCAGTATCCCGTCAGGTCGCGGTTGCCGCGGCGCGCGTCTGCGCGTACACGGCCAGGGCGCGCTCGCGGGCGAAGGCGTGCTCGACGATCGGCTCCGGGTAGGTCGCGCCGAGGAGCACGCCGGCCGCGGCCTGTTCCACCGGCCCCAGCTCCCACGGTGCGTGGATCGCATCGCTCGTGAGTCCGCGCAGCTCGGGGACCCAGCGGCGCACGTAGTCCCCGGACGGATCGAACCGCCGGCCCTGGAGGATCGGGTTGAAGACCCGGAAGTAGGGCTGCGGGTCCGTGCCGGTGCTGGCCGTCCACTGCCAGCCGCCGTTGTTGCTGGCAAGGTCGCCGTCGACGAGGTGGGCCATGAACTCGGCCTCGCCCAGGCGCCAGTCGAGCAGCAGGTGCTTGACCAGGAACGAGGCGGCGATCATCCGCGCCCGGTTGTGGACGAAGCCGCTCGCGCGGAGCTGGCGCATCGCGGCGTCGACGACCGGGTAGCCGGTGCGGCCCTCGCGCCCAGGCGGCGAAGTCCTCCGGGTCGTCGCGCCACGGCAGGCCGGCGAAGGCACGCTGGTACGGCTCGCGTCGTCACCCGCGGGTTGTGCCACAGGACGTGGGCGTAGAACTCGCGCCAGACGACCTCGCTGGTGAACACGCGGCGGCCGTCGCCCGGACCCTCGGCACGCTCGACGACCTCGAGGGGCGAGAGCAGGCCGAAGCGGAGGTCCGCTGACAGCCGCGACGTGCCATCGAGGTCGAGGCGGTTGCGGTCCTCGGCGTAGGTGGCGAGCGCCCTGCCCGACAGCCAGCGATCGAGTCGGGCTCGGGCGGCGGTCTCCCCGGGCGTCGGCAGGAGCGTGTGGTCCGCCGTGGGCAGCGCGACCTCCGGGATCGGGTCAGGGCTGGTCCGGCCGGGCAGACCAGGGATCCGGTCCGGGGCTGGGAGGACGGACCGGCGAGGGCGCGCCTCCCAGGCCCGGCGGAACGCGCCGAAGACGGAGAACGGACGGCCGTCGGCAGTGAGGACCTCGTCGGGCTCGTGGACGTAGAGGCCGCGCTTCGCGTGCACTGTCACGCCGAGCGGGGCCAGCGCATCGGCAACGTCCCGGTCACGGCGCGCGCCCGTACGGCGTGGCGTCTCGGGCGAGGTACAGCGAGGTCGCGCCGGTCTCACGGACCAGCGCCGGCAGCACGTCCGCGGGGCGGCCGCGCCAGGACGCGGAGGCCGGCGCCTCGCTGCGCGAGGGCGGTCGCACAGCTCCCCGACGCTCTCGCGCATGAACCAGACGCGGTTCGGCGCAGGCCAGCGTCCGTGGAGCAGCGCCTCGTCGAAGACGAAGACGGGAACGACGATGTCCGCCTCGGCGACGGCGGCAGCAAGGGCGGGATTGTCCGTGACGCGCAGGTCACGTCGGAACCAGACGATGGCGATGCTCGGCATGCCCTTCCTTCGCAGCAGGGTCCGCGGCGGACGTCCATGATGCGCCCGATGAGTCACCCTCGTCCTGCCCGATCCGTGCCTGGTGCGTCCTCGTGGGCGCGGCCGGGTCAGGCAAGTCCACGCTGGCGGCCCGGCTGTTCGCGCCGGACGAGGTGCTGTCGTCGGACGCCTACCGCGAGCGGATCGCCGGCGATGCGGCGGACCAGCGCGCGACCCGGGCGGCGTTCGCCGCGCTGCATCGCGACCTCCGGGCCCGCCTGCGCAGCGGTCGCACCGCGGTCGTGGACGCCACGAGCCTCCAGCGGCACGCCGGATGCCGCTCGTCCGGATGGCGCGTGAGGCCGGCGTCCCCGTGGTGGCGATCGTGCTGGACCTGCCGAGGAGCTCGTCCTGGCGCGGAATGCCGCCCGCGACCGGGTCGTGCCCGAGGACGCCGTGCGCCGGCAGCTCGCCGCCCTCGAGATGGCGCTCGCCCCGGGTCCTCGAGGACGAGGGGTATGCGCAGCTGACTCGCGCTCGGCGGCCGAGCGAGGCTCGAGCGGAGTGGCGATTCGCCGCCGTGACGCCCGGCCCCGCGTGACGCTGCTACGGCGTGGATCGCTCCGCGTGCGGGTCGCGCCGAGTGCCCGCGTCCGACGATCCGCCGACCATCGCCGGATGATCGCCAGCCTCCGTCGAGCTCCGCCTGCCTGCCGGCTCCAGAGCCTGACCCGCCCGAACGGCTTCGCACGGAGCTCCACCCAGACGCCGTTCTGCATGTAGACGTCCTGGCGGGCGATGTCCAGCGCTGCCTGCTCCGAGTCCGCGCGGACGAGCAGCATCGACGATGACACGTCGGTGAATGCTCCCGCCTCCACGACCACGCCGGCGGCCTGGAGCTCCGCGATCCGCGCGAGATGGGTGGCCCGGAACGGCGTCCGTGTCTCGGCGGCATCGGGTGCGTACGTCGCCTGGATCAGCCAGACGGTCTCCAGGGAATGGGCGGGCGTCTCGGTCATCGGGCTCTTCTGCTCCTCGGAATGGCGGGTGCACCCGTGTGCGTGGCGTCCGAAGCGTACAGGCCGGACAGACCGATCGCGGCGCTTGCACATCCGATCCTGGCGTGCTAAGTTCACTTTATCGGCCTACAAAGTCGGTAAACAACACAATCCCGCTGCGTCCCTTCCGAACGAGGCCATGACGCACCCGACCGACAGCCTCCTTCCCGCAGCCATCCTCACCATCGCGATCGCCGTCGCTGCGTGCGGCGGCTCCGCGACGGCACCCACGGCTGCCGCCGGGGCTTCGACCTCCAGCCCGGTCGCTGGAGGACGTCGTTCCCGGTCCCCTCGACGAGGTCGGCGACCGTCCGCTTCGGCGTCTTCCCGAACATCACCCACGCCCCGGGGCTCGTCGCCCTCGCGGACGACGGCCAGCTCTCGAAGCCTCCTGCCCAAGGCCGACATCCAGGTCAGCCGTTCAACTCGGGCACGACGGCCGTCGAGGCGCATGTTCAGCGACGCCATCGACATCACCTTCATCGGTCCCAACCCGGCCATCAACGCCTTCGCCAAGTCCGAGGGCGAGGCCGTCCGCGTGATCTCCGGCTCCACGTCCGGCGGCGCCTTCCTCGTCGTCCGGCCCGAGATCACCAGCGCCGCCGACCTCAAGGGCAGGAAGATCGCGTCGCCGTCGCTCGGCAACACGCAGGACGTCGCCCTGCGCGCCTGGCTGAAGAGCCAGGGCTCTGACGGCAGACACCGCGGGCGGCGGCGACGTGTCGATCATCCCGCAGGAGAACGCCCAGACCCTGGAGACCTTCATCGCCGGCACCATCGACGGCGCCTGGGTGCCGGAGCCGTGGGCCACCCGCCTGATCAAGGAGGGCGGCGCCAAGGTCCTCGTCGACGAGCGCGACCTCTGGCCTGACGGCACGTACGTGACCACGCACCTGATGGTCGCCAAGAAGTTCCTGGACCAGAACCCGGAGGTCGTCAAGCGGATCCTGCTCGCCACCGTCCAGGCCGTGGACTTCGTCAACGAGAACCCGGCCGAGGCGCAGCAGATCGTCAACGCCGAGATCGAGAAGTACACGACCAAGAAGCTCTCGCGACGACCTGCTCACGACGGCCTGGAAGAACCTGGTGTTCACGGTGGACCCGATCGCGTCGTCGCTCAAGAAGTCGGCGGACGACGCGATCGCCGAGGGGCTGCTCAAGGACCCGGGCGACCTGTCCGGCCTCTACGACCTCGGGTACCTGAACAGCATCCTGCGCGCGCTCGACCGCCCGGAGGTGCGCGGGCTGTGAGGCTCCTGGCGGCGCCTCGAGCCGGAGCGTGAGCTGGTCGGCACCCCCGGGGAGCCGGACGGAGCCCCGGGGCGCATCACCGTCCTGATCGACGACGTCACCAAGGTCTTCGCAACGGGTGGCGGCACCGTGACCGCGCTCGAGGACATCTCGCTGACCGTCCGCCAGGGCGAGTTCGTGTCGATCCTGGGCGCATCCGGCTGCGGCAAGTCCACGCTGCTCAACCTCGTCGCCGGGCTCGACACGCCCACGCGCGGATCCGTGCACCGCTCCGGCCAGCCCGTCGTTCATGTTCCAGGAGGCGGCGCTCTTCCCGTGGCTGTCCGTGGAGCGCAACGTGGAGCTGCCGCTCAAGCTGCGCAAGGTCGCGCGGGGCGAGCGCCAGGAGCGGGTGGCCGAGCTCCTCGACATGGTCCAGCTCACGGCCTTCGCGAAACGCCAGCCCCACGAGCTCTCGGGCGGCATGCGCCAGCGCGCTGCCCTCGCCCGGGCCCTCGCCCAGGACTCCGAGGTCCTGCTCATGGACGAGCCGTTCGGTGCGCTCGACGCGATGACCCGCGACACGCTCCACGACGAGGTGGAGCGGATCTGGGGCCAGACGGGCCGCACGATCCTGTTCGTCACGCACAACGTCCGCGAGGCCGCCCGCCTCGGCGACCGGATCGTGCTGCTCACCAGCCGGCCCGGGCGTGTCGCCGAGGAGTTCGCGCGTGGACATCCCGCGGCCCCGCCGCATCGAGGATCCCGATGTCGCCGCGCTCGCCGCGCTCGTGACCGCCCGCCTGCGCGAGGAGGTTGCCCGCCATGGCCGCTGATGTCCGTCGTCTCCGGCGCACCACCGAGGCCGAGGCCCAGGTTGCCGGCCTCGACGCGCTCGAGGCCCCCGTCGGCGCCCGGGCGTCCTGGGCCCGTCGAACGTGGGCAGGCACGTGGCCGAAGGTGCTGGCCGTCGGCATCGTGCTGCTGCTCTGGCAGGCCGTCGTCATGACCGGCTGGCGGCCCCAGTACGTCCTGCCGGGACCGGGCGACGTGCTCGCCCGCCTGTGGGCGGAGCTCCAGACCGTCACGCTCTGGCAGGCGATCGGGATCACCCTGCGCCGCGGGCTCTGGGGTTTCGGCCTGGCCGTCGTCATCGGCGTCGGGGTGGGGGCGCTCGTCAGCCGCTTCGCGATCCTCCGGGCGGCGATCGGATCGCTGATCACCGGCCTGCAGACCATGCCGTCGATCGCCTGGTTCCCGCTCGCCATCCTGCTGTTCAAGCTGTCCGAGGAGGCGATCACGTTCGTGGTCATCCTCGGCGCGGCGCCGTCGATCGCGAACGGCCTCATCCACGGCATCGACCACATCCCGCCCGTGCTCACGCGGGCCGGGCGCGTCATGGGTGCGCGTGGCCTCGACGCCTACCGGCACGTGATCATCCCGGCGGCGATGCCGTCGTTCGTGGCCGGCCTCAAGGGTGGCTGGGCCTTCGCCTGGCGCTCGCCTGATGGCCGGCGAGCTGATCGTGGTGATCGCCTACCAGGCGTCGCTCGGGCCAGCTGCTGCAGGTCGAACCGCGAGCTGTCCGACGCCGCCGGGCCTGCTGGCGGTGATGATCGTGATCCTGATCATCGGCATCCTGCTGGACGGGCTGGTGTTCGGGCAGCTGGAACGGCGGATCCGCGCCAAGCGGGGGCTCCTGCCCGTCGAGGCGGTGCGGGTCAAGGTGGTGCAGGGCCCGTTCTGAGGGCCCGTTCTGAGGCCCGTTCTGAGGGCCCGCGAGGAATCGGGCGAACCCGCTGCCGGCGGCGTGAGTCGGCAGCGCATCACTTCCGTCCTGATCGCGCACGACGGAGCGCCGGAACTCGGGTTTCGCAGCGCGGCCACGCTCACGCGATGGACATCCGAGTCACTGACGCATCAGGCACCGTGGGCTTGCGGGACGGCCCTCGCCGGTCAGTGCGGGACGAGCGCCTCCGGGTCCTCGAGGAGCGCGGACACCTCCCGGTCGATCGTCCCGTGCACCACGTCGGCGATGGACACCCGCTCGAGCACCCGCCGCAGGCTGACCCGTGTCGCCAGCCAGACGTCGCGCAGGTTCGTGGCCGTGCCCTTGAAGACGAGGCCCTCCGGGCGCATCCCGCGCACATCGGCAAGGGGCCCTTCCACCGCCCGGATCACGTCGGCGATGGTGATGTCGGCGGCCGGCCTGGCCATGCGGTAGCCGCCCACCTGGCCGCGCAGCGAGCGCACGAACCCCGCCCGTCGCAGGTCCACCAGGATGTTCTCGAGGTAGGACAGCGGGATCTCCTGCGCGGATGCGATCTGCTCGGCCTTGAGCGGCGCCTCGCCCTCGTACGCGGCGAGCTCGCACATCGCCCGCACGGCGTAGTCGACCTTGGCGGAGATCCTCATGGCGCCATGCTACCTAGCCGCACGATGCCTCCGCACGACGCCCGCGGCGCACTGCGGGCATCGGGTCTCAGGAAGCGGCCGAGCCGCCCGCGATCAGGGTGATCGCGACCGCCGTCAGCACGATCCCTACCACCTGGGTGCGCGATAGGCGCTCATGCAGGACGACGATCGCGAGCAGGACCGTCGTCACCGGGTACAGCGATACCAGGACGGCGGCGATCGCCAGCATCCCCGTCTGCGTCGCGAGGATGAAGAACGCGTTGCCGGCCATGTCGAGCAGGCCGATCAGGATGAGCCACTTGAACACGCCCGCCGGCAGCCGCCAGGGCTGGCGCCACAGCACGATCACGATCGGCCAGAGGACCGCCTGCGTGAGCCGCATGACCACCAGCGACCCGAAGGCGACCTCGCCCGACAGGCCCGCGATGCACAGGTTGAACGCGCCGATGGCGAGCCCGGCAGCCAGCGCCCACTGCACCCCCGACGGATGGTCCGCCTGCACCCCGGGCGCGCGCGTCACGAGCACCACGGCAAGCATCGCGAGCACGATGCCCACGATCACGACGGGCGGTGGGATACCCTCGATCGCGAAGCCGACCACGACCGGGATGGCGGCCCCCACGACGCCCGTCGTCGGGGCGACCACGCCCATGCGCCCGACGGCGAGGCCCCGGTACAGGAACGCGATGCCGGCCATGCCGAAGATGCCTGCGCCCGCAGCGAACGCGATGTCGGCGAGCGGCGGGAACGGCTCGCGCAGGATGAGCGCGATGACGAGGGCCCCGAAGATGCCCACCGCCTGGGTGATCCAGACGACCGCGAGCAGCGGTGCCCGGCGTGAAAGGAGCCCGCCGCCGAAGTCCCCGGTACCCCACGTGACCGCCGCGAGCAGCCCGAACAGGACGACCGCCAGGCCCGGCCCGAGCTCACCCAGGGGCGGACTCCCCTCCCTCGTCCCCGGTGTCGGCCGCGGTCGGCCCGTCCAGCACGACGACGGCATCCGCGAGGGCGTCGTACCGGTCCGACGTCGTGAGGTACACCACCTGTTGATCGGCCGCGAGGTTCCTCACGACCTCGAGCGCGCCGGCGGCGCGGTCCGCATCCAGCGTGACGAACGGGTCGTCCAGCAGCAGCGGCGGGCGCCGGCCACCGGTCGCAAAGCGAACGAGGGCGATCCGGGCGGCAAGGTACGTTGCATCGAGTGTGCCCCGCGAGAGGTGGCTGACGGGAACCCAGTCGCCGCGCTCCGGCGCGAACACCTGCACCGAGAGATCCTCGTCCGAGATCCGGACACGCCGGTAGCGGCCGCCGGTGATCCGGGTGACGTCGCCCGCCATCCTGCGCTCCAGGAACCGGGTCGCCCGCTGCACCGTGGCCTGTTCCGCCGCATCGAGCTCGGCGAGGGTCCGGCTCCACAGGCGCTCGCGCCGGTGCAGGACGGCGAGCTGCGCGGCCCAGGACGCGTGTCGCTCCGCGAGCCCCGCGACCTCCTCGGCATCGGCCGGGCTCTGCTCGACGCGCGCACGGGCGTCGGCCTCCTCGTTCCGTGCCCGGTCCAGGGTGCCCTCCGCGTCCGTGACCTCGACCTCGAGGCGCTGCCGGGCGTTGGGCTCCTTCGCGATGGGCCCGAGGGCGTCGAGGTCGGCGGTCTGCTGCTCGATCTCGCGTGCGGCCGTGTCACGCTTGAGGTCCAGCCCCGCCCGCGGCTCATCGGCGACGAGCACGAGCAGACGGGCGCGGCGCGTCTCGATCTCGGCCACGTGGGCCTCCTCGGCCGCGAGATCCGCCTCCGCGGTGGCGGAGTCCGGGAAGCCGAGCTCGCCAAGGACCGTCTCGCGGTCCGCCTGGGAGCGCTTGAGCTCTGCCTCCATGTCGGAGCGACCGCGCAGGCGCCGGTCGATCTCGACGTCGCGCAGCTGGCGATCCAGCCGGTTCTTGCGGCGCCGGGACAGGCCCACGGCGGCAACCACGACACCTGCGCCGGCCACGAGCGCACCGATGATCGGGACGATGGGCCACAAGCCCGCCACGCCGATCTGCTCCAGCACGAAGCCGGCGATGGCGATGGCCACGCCGATGACGACGAGGACCAGTGCGAGCCGCGACATCGGCCGCCACACGACCTCCGGCTCGACGTCGAACTCGACGTGGACCTCACCCGCCAGCTCCTCCTCGAGCGAGGCGATCCGTCCATCGAGCGTGCGAAGGCGCTCAACCCCGGTCCGAAGCACGGGCAGCGGCGTGGCCGACGGGTGACGGCCGTCGAGGTCGGTGACCTCGTCGCGCAGGACCACTGCCTCCTTGTAGCGCTCGTACCGCTCCTGTGAGGCGTCCCGCTGCCTGATGAGCTCCTCGGCGCGGCGCGCCTTCACGAGCATCGCCTTGCGATCCGCCAGGGACGTCTCGGCTTCGGCGCGTCGCTCGCGTGCGGCGAGGTGCACCTCTCGGTCGCGGGCCAGGCGGACAAGTCCGTCCTCGGCGTGCGCGAGCCGCGCGGCCGCATCGGCCACGGCAGTCTCGGCGACCTTCAGGCGGCCGGGGCTGGTGCCGTTGGCCTGCAGGCCCGCAAGCGCGGCGGCAAGCCGGCGTCGTGCGGATCGCGAGTCGCGGTCCGACCCGCTGATGGACTCGCGCAGGCGCTCCCCGAACGTCGCGTCGTCCGTCGCGAGGTCGTCCAGCTCATGGTGGCGCACGGAGGCCGTGGAGCGCAGGAATGACGCGGACGGGATGCCGCTGATCCTCGCGAGCTCGCCGGCGATCCGGGCCTCGCCATCCACGAGCCCGCCGTCGAGGACGAGCCGCGAGGCGCCGCCGAGCTCGCGGGCAACGGTGCCCGTGTGGGCCACCCGCTCCTCGTCCTCCCATGCGAACGCGAGCTCGACGGTGGCCCGGGAGCCTGCCGCCGCGTCCCAGGAGCGCAGATCGGGGGCACCGGCATCGCCTGTCAAGGCGGCCTCGATCGCCCGTTGGAGCGTCGACTTCCCGGCCTCGTTCGGACCCCTGACGATGGTGAGCCCGGGGGCTAGGTCGATGGTCGACTCGCTGAAGCGCCCGACGTTGTGCAGGGAGACGCTCGAGATCCTCATGCCCGGACCTCCTCGCCTGCCAGCAGGCGGCGGCCAAGGCGGAGCACCCCCCGCAGCTCCGCCGCCTCGGCGTCGGCGTCCGGGTCACTGGTGGCCTCGAGGTCGGCGATGCGTCCCTCCACGTTGCGGATGAAGGCTCCCCCGACGGTGTCGCCCGGAGGGAGGGCGCCCGTTGTCAGCACGGACTGTGATGCGTCGTGCACGCGGACCCGCAGGAAGTCGGTCCGCAGCAGGTCCTCCAGCTCGGTGGGCTCGAGATCGAGGCTGTCGAGGAGGCCACCGGTCAGGTGCAGGTCGAGCACCTGGTCGGGGTCGGCGGACTGCCGCATCTGCTCCACCAGCGCCTCCTGGCTCTCGAGCGCGGCGACGTCCACGGTCTCGTCGCGATGTGTGGCGCGCCCGGTCGTCCGGCCATCGACGGTGACGGCTCTCGCGCCCGCCTTCAGCTGACAGGTCACCAGGAGCACGCCACCCGGCTCCGGCCGCTCGATGACGACCTGCTCCGGCGGGCCGGGGACACCCCAGGTCACAGCCCCCTCGCGGCCGGTCGCCGGGACAGCGGCATCGCCCAGCGCGAGGTAGTCCAGGCCGGTCGCGGCAATGGCGCCCATCGCCAGCCCACCCCCGGCAACCTCCGGAGCGGCGTGGGCAAGGCCGATGCGCCAGGTCGCAGCGGGTGCGGTCGTGAGGGACGAGGTCAAGGTCGAGAGATCCGGCGTGTCGGTGCCACCGGCCGGAACGAGCCCCCCGATGACGAGGTCAAGGGCCGCCACGTGGACCACGGGGCTGCGCCTCGTCAGCACGCAGACGAGGTCGTCCCCATCGCGTGCGCCGGCCAGCGCTGGCAGGTCGTAGGCGTGATAGACGGACGCGCGGTCATCGGGATCATGGTGGCCCGGGAGGATGACCGTGCGGATCCGCGCGGCAGCGAGCCGGCCGATCTCCGCGGCGGCACGCTCCACCGTGCGCCGCGACGCCATGCCCGTGGCGAAAAGGTCACCCGCCACCAGGACCAGCTCCACCTTCTCTGCGATGGCCAGGTCCACGGCGGCTGCAAGGGCGGCGAACTGGCGCTCGCGATGGGCGGAGGCCGCATCACCGAGATCGGGGTGGCGCGCCCCAAGCCGGGCGTCGGCCAGGTGCAGGATCCGGAGCATCTGGTGCGCAGCCTCCCTGTCTCTCTCGCCCGGCGCTGCCATCGTCCGGCGCCGGGTCTGCCGTTCCGGCACGACGACGACCGGGTCCCACGAGCAGCCGCACCCTGGCCGGCCCGCCGGGCGCCCGTGGGGAGGCGCCGGATCGGGATGGCGTCGGCCGGTCACCCGCAGGACCCGGACACGAACCGGGCGCCCCCATCGCTCCCGTCTCGCAGTGCCGAGTCTCGATCCCCATTGTGACAGGTTGGCTGTCACCGGGACCATGCCGGTTCGGGCAGTTGCGCCGCGCGATGCGTCAGAGCCGGAAGGCGTCTCCGGGCCGGAAGCGCTCGCGATGACGGCCCCGCCAGACGGTGACCCTGCCGGCGCCGTGCACCTGCCAGACCCCGTTGCGCCCGATCGCCGCCGTGTCGTCGTCGATCCCGAAGACGATGATCCGGCGCGGTGCCTGGAGCACGAGGAATGCCGACAGCGTCTCGGGGATCGAGTTGTAGTGCGGGATCACCGTGATGCCCTGCACGAGGTCGAGACCGTCCACCCAGCGCAGCGGCCAGAGCACCGGCACCGGGAGCCTGGCCAGGCGACGGGGCGCCATCGTGCGCGTGGTGATCGCCATCGCTCCGGCCGAGCAACCCGCGATGACGGCACCTCGGGCCGCCGCAGCGCGCACGGCGTCGCCGAGCGGGGAGTCCCGCAGTACGCGGGACAGGTGGTCCGGGTGGCCGCCGGAGAGGTAGATGAGATCGGCCTCGCCGACCGCCTGGAGGGCCGCCGCGTCGGCGCCTTCGTCGACGGATCGCACGAGCACTGGCTCGACCTCCGCGCCCAGTTCGGAGAAGTGCGCGACGCCCATGTCGGCCCACTTCGCGAACACGTCCTCGCCATCCGGCGCGGACGCCGTCGGGAGGATGACGACGCGTGGACGCGGCCGGCCCGTGGCGGTGAGCAGGACGCGGTCGACCGCCGCCATCTGGGGAAGGAACTCACCTGCTCCGACGAGCGCAACCGGCCCGGCCATCGGCGGCAGTCTAGTGCAGGATCGCCAAGGGGGCGCGGCGTCGCCCGGTCGCGCGCGGCCCTCAGCGCTGGCTGACGCGCCGTCCCTTGGGACACGTGGGACACGGGCAGCTCGGACCGGTCACACTCCGCGCCATGTCGAACGATACGCACGCCGACCTCGTCCTGACCGGGGGACGGATCTTCACCGCCGATGCCGCGAAGACCTGGGCGGAGGCGATGGCCGTCCGGAACGGCCGCCTTGTCGCCATCGGCGGCGACACGACCGTCAAGCCGTTCGTCGGCCCCCGCACCCGCGTCATCGAGCTGCGCGGCCGGACCGTCACGCCCGGCTTCGGTGACAGCCACGTCCACCCGCCGATGGGCGGCCTCGCCCGCATCCAGTGCGAGCTCCACGATGCCCGCGGGCTCGACGAGTACCTGCAGATCGTCAAGGCCTACGCCGACACGAACCCCGACGTCGAGTGGATCCTGGGCGGCGGCTGGAACCTGGCCGACTTCCCCGGCGGCATCGCCCGCCGCGAGGACCTCGACCGCGTCGTCCCCGACCGCCCCGTCTACCTTCCCAACCGCGACGGCCACGACGCCTGGGTGAACACGCAAGGCGCTCGAGCTGGCCGGCATCGACAGGGACACGCCTGACCCGGTCTCCGGGCGCATCGCCCGCGACGAGGACGGGACGCCGTCGGGCACCCTCCACGAGGGCGCGATGTCGCTGGTGGAGGCGATCACCCCGCCCCCCGATGCCGCGCTCATCCGGCGTGCGACCCTCGAGAGCCAGCGCTGGCTGCACTCCCTGGGCATCACCAACTGGCAGGACGCCTGGGTCACGCCGGACACGGAGGACGTCTACCTCGAGCTGGCAGGCGCCGGCGAGCTGACCGCCCGTGTCGTCGGCGCCATGTGGTGGGAGCGCGACCAGGGCCTCGACCAGATCGAGGGCTTCGTCGAGCGGCGCGCCAAGGGCGTGGTCGGCCGGTTCGCGGCCACCTCGGTCAAGCTCATGTGCGACGGCATCGTCGAGAACCAGACGGCGTCGATGACGGAGCCGTACTTCGACGGCCGCGGGCACCCGACAGCCAACCGGGGCATGGACTTCATCGACCCCGAGGTCCTTGCGCAGGCGGTGACCAGGATCGACGCGCTCGGGCCTCCAGCCGCACTTCCACGCCCTGGGTGACCGGGCCGTCCGCCAGGCGCTCGATGCCGTCGAGGCCGCCCGCCGCGCCAACGGCTGGTCCGACACCCGACCGCACCTCGCCCACCTCCAGGTCGTCCACCCCGACGACATGCCGCGCTTCCGGCAGCTCGGTGCCATGGCCAACGCGCAGCCGCTGTGGGCCGTGCTCGAGGACCAGATGGAGGAGCTCACGCTGCCGTTCCTGGGGCCGGTGGTGTCCGCCCGACAGTACCCGTTCCGCTCGCTGCGCCGGCACGGAGCGACGCTGGTGATGGGCTCGGACTGGAGCGTGTCCACGCCCGATCCGTTCCTCCAGATGGAGGTCGCCGTCACCCGGGTCAGCCCCGAGAACCGCTCGGCCGAACCCTTCCTGCCCGAGGAGCGGCTCGAGCTGGTCGACATCCTCACCGCGGCGACGGCCGGGTCGGCGTACGTGAACCATCTCGACGAGGCGGGCTGGCTGGGGGTGGGCCGCCTGGCCGACTTCGCCGTGCTGGACCGCGACCTGTTCGATCCCGGGCAGGGGCCGATTGGCGAGACGCGTGTCGCCGGCACGTTCATCGAGGGCGTGGCGGTGCACGAGACGGCCGCCCTGGGCGGATAACGGGGAGGCCGCAAAGCACCGGCGGCGCCCTGCTCCCGGCCCTGCTCGGCAGGCGGCGCCCCGGCACTGCCGCTGCTCGGCAGCGGCCCTGCCCGGCACCGGCACCGCGCCGCTCGGCCTGGACGAGCAGTTGCGGTCCTCGGGCGCCGTTTTGTTCGCCCGCTCCGAGCGATCCGCACCTGCCTCCGGCGATCGGCCGTCGAAACGTCCGGTCTGGCCGAGCGAAGTGCCCGTCAACGACTCCCACCGCTCGTGATCGCCGAACTGGCGCGGTGCCCCTGCCTCAGCGGCTCGACCGCCACCTCAGCGGCTCAGCCGCGACCTCAGGACTGCTCGAAGGAGATGCGCTCCTACGTGTGCCGGACGCGAGGGGTGCCGGCGCTTGGTGACCATGGCCTCTGGTGCCTGCCCGGCAACAGGTCGAAACTTCGCGCGTCCTCAGCACAAGGAGGGGCGCGATGCGGCGTATGGTCGGGCCGGCGGTGGCGGCGTGCTTGGTGGCGGCCATCGTGGCGGCCGGCTGTGGCGGGGCTGCGGCGCCCGGCACGGCGACCAGTGGCCCGGCGGCGGAGGCCTCGGCGGGTCGATCCCCATCCGGCCCGACGGCGCCGGCCGCCTGTGCAGACGGCACGGCCGACGCGGCCGCGGGCTGGAATCTGGCGGACACCCGGCGCTGGGACGAGGCGCTTGCGGTCTTCGAATGCGCGATCGAGGCCGGCGACGGTACGAGCGACGCCTACAGCGGGCGGTCGTACGTGCTGACGCAGCTTGGCCGGGCCGACGAGGCACTCGTCGACGGCCGGCGCGCGGTCGAGCTCGATGCCTCCTCCGCCGGCGCTCTCGTCAGCCGAGGACTCGCGTACGGCGCGTTGGGCCGGCACGAGCTCGCCATCGACGACTTCGATGCTGCGATCGCGCTGGATCCCGACAGCGCCTTCGCCGTCGCGAACCGCGGCAACGCCCACGACGAGCTTGGCCAGTTCGATCTCGCAATCGCCGACTTCAACCGCGCCATCAAGCTCGATCCGGCATTCGCATTCGCCTACCGCAACCGGGGGGTCGCCTACCGCCGCCACGGTGACGACGACCTGGCCATCGCGGACTTCGGCAAGGCGATCGAGCTGGATCCCGGCTACCCGTTCGCCTGGGCGAGCAGAGGCGACCTGCGCCGGATCACCGGTGACCTGGAGGGCGCGCTCGACGACTACGACGAAGCGATCCGGCTCGATCCGTCCCTCTACAGCGCCTACCTCAGCCGCGCCGAGACACGGGTCGACCTGGACGACTTCGCCGGGGCGCTTGCCGACGCCGATGCGCTGCTGGCGCTCGACCCGGACCATGGCGGCGGGTACTACCTGCGCGGCCTCGTGGCGGCCTACCAGGGTGACGACACCGCGGCGATCGCCGACTACGACCGGGCGCTGGAACGCGAGCCCGGCGATCTGCTCACAGTCGGGGCCCGGGCGCGTGCCTACCTGCGCCAGGGCGACGCCCCGAAGGCGATCGCGGACTGCGACCGCCTGGTCGAGGCCGAACCCGGGGAAGGGATCCTTTGGGCGATGCGCGGCTACGCCAGGGGAATGGGCGGCGACACGACCGGCGCCGCCGCGGACTTCGATCAGGCCCTCGAGCTCGTCACGGACCCGGAGATGATCCGCGAGATCGAGGGCATGCGCTCCGAGCTGGGGATCCCTTGAGCGGACGCCGCTTCACCGCCGGATGCGGACCACCACCTGGGCCGTGCCCGTGTTCCCGGCCGCGTCGAACGCCCGGACGGTGAGCGTCTGCGTGGAACCGCGCTTGAGGGTCCTCGTGTTCCAGTCGTAGGTCAGCGATCCGGACGCCGACGAGGCGAGCAGCTTGCCGGACGAGTTCCGGAGCTCCATCCGCACCACGCCCACGTTGTCGGTGGCCGTGGCGCTGACCCGGACCGTGCCGCTGACGATGGCGTTCTGCGCCGGCGAGACCACGGTCACGACGGGTGCCTGCGTGTCGGCAGCCGGGGGAGCCGACGGCGCGGTGACCGTCACCTCGTTCGACGGCGCGCTGGTGAGCAGGCCGACGGCGAACACCCGGTAGGTGTACGTGGCCCCCGCGGTGATCGCGGTGTCGTCGAAGATCGTCTGGATGGTGGTGCCGTTGGAGATCTGGCGGAAGGCGGTCGTGCCCGGGTCGCGACGCTCCACGAGGTAGCCGGTCGCGTCGGAGATCCTCGTCCACGACAGCGAGATGGCGTCCCACGGCGCGGACGGCGTTGACGGATGCGGGACACCGGTCAGGACCGGCGCCGCCGGGGGCTGCACGGTGCCGCGAGGCGTGAGCAGCACGCCGCCGGCCTGGCCGGTGATCGTGTTGCGGCCGACCGTGGCGATCGCGCGCCCGTCGTTGATCTCCGTGCCTCCGCCGGTGATGGTCCAGCCGGCGGCGGTGGCCTCCGCGCTCAGGAGGCGCCAGACCGGGAACACCCCGAGACCCATGAAGGCGATGCCCGCCCCCTGCTCGCCGTACCCGACGTCGCCGAGGCCGTTGATCGAGGTGACGACCGTGTAGCGCGTGGTGCCCGCGAGGTACGTCCAGCCCGCGCCCGGCGTGTACCGGAAGGCGGCGACGATGTTCAGCGACTGCGACGACATCACCGCTGTGCCACCAACCTGGCCGGTCTCGTTGAGGACGACGTTGCCGACGGCGTTGTAGCCGGTCGGGGCGGGCAGCCCGATGTCGGATCGGGCGCCGGTGGTGAGGTCCAGGACCTCGGTGCTGCTGATGACGCGCCCAGCCGTGTTGAGGTCGAGGGGCGCGCTCCACAGGCCGTAGGTGGCCGCCAGGTCCACGACGCCGCCGGCCTCGCTCCACAGCCAGCCGGACGTCGCCGCGGGCACGTATCCGAGGCTGCGCCGGGCCCCCACGATCCGCCCGAGGTTGTCGATGCCGCTCACGTAGGAGGAGGCGTCGCCCGCGAGCCTCGGCAGGACCTCGACCGAGTAGCCGCCACCGGCTGCAGGCAGCCAGCGGACGCCGATGCCGTTCCCTGCCGTGTAGGCGTTCCCCACGATCACGCCGGCGTCGTTGATGTCGGTCGGGAACGTGGTGTCAGCGCCCGCGGGCTTGGGCAGGACGGCCCACGGCGCCCCGCCCACGCTGACCAGGGCCTCGTAGCCGCTGGTACCGACAAGACGGGTGCCCGCGACGGTGCCGGCGTGGTTGATCGCAACGGGCGTCCCATTGCCCAGGAAGGTGACGTCGTAGGCGGGCGGCGGATCGGCCGCCTGCGCGACAGGAAGGGCTGCAGCGAGAAGCAGCATGGCAGCCGCGGACAACGCGGCCAGGCGCGATCGTCTGGACATTGCGGGCAGGTTCCTCCGGCGGTGGACGCACGAGGAACGTTGCGCGTGAAACCTATCGGGCGTCAGTGACCTCGGTCACAGAGAACGGCACATTCCCAGGATGCCGCCCGATCATCCGCCGGAGACCACCCGTGCTGCACCAGGAAGCCCTCAGTGGCCTCGACGCCTACGCCTTCATCGGGCTGGTGTCGGACGATGCGCGGGCTCGCCTGCGTGCGATGGCCCATCCGTTCTCCCTGGGGCCGTCGCTCTACCGGCAGGAGGGCGACGCGTGCTGGGAGGTTGCCCTGCTCACCCAGGGGCACCTCCGGGTCGCGAAGCGGAGGGCATCCGGCCGCGAGATCATGCTGTACACGGTCGGCCCGGGAGAACTGTGCACGCTCGAGGTGCTGGCCGTCCTGGCCGGGACCCGGTACCGCGCGGAGGCCGTGGTGGAGGAGGCTGCCGCAGGCGTGACGATCCCCGCGACCGTCTTCCGCGATCTCGTCGACGGGGAGCCAGCCTTGCGCGACCACCTGTTCCGCAGTTGCGAGGCCCGTCTCGCGCACTCCCTCGAGCTCGTCAGCGACGTGGCCCTGGGAACCCTCGAACAGCGCGTGGCAGGCGTGCTTCTCCGGCTCGCCGAGCCCGATCCATCGCTGCCCGTGGTCGTCACCCATGAGCGACTTGCCCAGGAGCTCGCCTGCGCGCGCGAGGCCGTGAGCCGGATCCTGGGCACCTGGGAGCGGGCGGGCCTGGTCAGGCTGGGGCGCGCGCACCTGTGGCTCGTCGATCAGGACAGCCTCGCCCGGATGGCCACAGGCAGCTGAGGCAGCGGCCCGCGGCCTGCCTCAGGGGTTGAGCGTGAGCGGGACGCCCTCCGCGACCGCGGCGCGAGCGAGCTGGCGGTCCAGCGTGGCGAGCTCGCCGTCCACGTCGATCGCGAGCCACAGGTAGGCGGCGTCGTACACCGAGAGACGGTGCCGATCCGCGAGGATGATGGCCTCGCGAAGACCCCGAGCTCCCCTGTCGGCTGGTTCGATGCCGAGCCGCTCCAGCGCGTCGACGGCAGCGATGACATCGGTAGTGGGGAGGCGGGCACCGCGCAGGAGTGCGTTCGCAGTCTCGCTCCACAGCAGTGGCGGCGCGAGCAGCATCGTGGTCGCCGCGTCAAGCGCTTCCGCGGCGGCGATCGCAACCTCCTCGCCGGCTGCGATCCCGACCGTGATGGAGGCGTCGACGACGACAGGAGCCCGCGGCGTCCTGAAGCTCATGGCCGGTGGCCGAGATCCCGCTCGGCGCGCACCAGCGCCACGGGATCAGTAGGTCCGTAGCGTGCGCGATGGCGCCGTCCGGCACGGATCAGGTCCTCGAGCGCCGCCGACCGCCTTGCTGCGATGACAGCCGGGTCGAGCGATCGCAGGTCCTCCAGGGGCACGATGGCCGCGACCGGCACACCGGCGCGCTCGACGATGAACCGCTCGCCGGCGGCGGCCTCGTCGATGACCTGGCCAAACTTCGCACGAACCTCGAGCGCTGTGATCGTTCTCATAGCGCCATCATAGTGCTCACATAGTCATTCGGCAACAGGCCAGGCGCTGGACCGGGCGGGTTCCCGGCCGGCGACCACAATGGGCGGTGCAGGTGCGGGAGTCCCGCACAGCGGCAGGGATGAGCGCCGCGGCCCCCGGTCGGGCGCCGTTCCTGCCGCCACGCGACCGGATTGACACGCCAGGCTCCCCGTCTGGTCGCTCAGCGGGAATCGGCGGGTGGCGGGCGAGGGTGGCAGGTGGCGGGTGGCGGGCGCGATCGGCCAGGGTGCCCGACGAACCCCGAGTCAGCCCTCGAGGTCGGCGGGGGTGTCGATGTCGCGCAGTGTGGCGGCAGCCGGATCCAGGACGCGCCACGCCGATGCCGGCACGACGATCGACGGACCGGAGGCGAGCAGGGCGCGGAGGCTGCGCTTCCCCTGCCCGGCGAGGATCGTCGGTGCACGCGGCGAGCGCGGGCTCGACCCGCACGGCCATCGGCAGGATCGAGGGTGGGTCGGCCTCGAGCGTCACTGCCGTGATGCCCATGGTGGCATCAAGGGTGGAGGCCAGCAGCTGGAGGACCGAGGCCACGACGCTGGGCATGTCGCCACCGGTGACGAGCGCGACCTCCACGTCAGGAGCTGCCTGGTGGAGCGCGGCCAGCCCGGATGCCAGGCCCACGAGCGGACCGCCGAACTGCTGCGGATCGCGGGCGATGATGACGGACCGCCCACTGGCGTCGGCGCCGTCAGGCACCACGGCAGGCCCACGGCACCGGGCGCGAGCACGAGCACCACCGGGGAGGCGACGCCCGCGACCGCGTCAAGCGTCTGTGCGAGCACCGGGCGGCCGTCGAGAAGTGCGGCGAGCTTGTCCGCGCCGAACCGGGAGGACGCCCCGCCGGCGAGGACGATCGCGGCCGGCTTCACGATCCCTGCTCGACCGACCGGGCACCGCCGGTCCGGGCTGCGTCCCGAGCCTGCATCCGCGCGATCGTGACGGGGCCAAGCACGTGGCCGCTGTCGGTCCGGCGCAGCAGCCCTCGGCGATCCAGGTCCTCGAGGATCACCAGCACGTACTTGCGGCTGGTGCCGGTCGCATCGCGGAAGGCGGCGGGTGACAGGGGGCCGTTCGCCGCGATCGCCAGGGCCTGCTTGACGAGCGCCTTGTACGTCGTGGAGGCCCATGCGAGATCGTCCTGGAGGCGCGCGATGCGGCCCTCGGCCTCGAGGGCCCGGATTCCAGCCGGCGGGCAGTCCGCGTCACGGGCCGCCTGGGCCAGCGATGGCGGCGCCGCCACGGCGAGTGCCGCCTCGAGCCGGTCCATCGCCTCGCGGACCGCCGCCGGCAGCCCGTCGGCGCGGCCCGCGTCCCGGACGCGATCGCCTGCGCGGGCGAGGCTGCCGGCGGCGACCAGCCGTTCGACGATCGCCCGGGCGATGTCCTCCGCGGCTGCCCGCCCCACGGTGACGCGGCGCCGCGCAGCCAGCGCGAGGTCGGCACGCAGCGTGGGGAGCGCGAGACCCGGCGACGCCGGCTCGGCGGCATGGTGAGCGGCAACGGCGTCCAGTGCGGTCCCGGCCAGTTCGGCTTCAACGTCCGTCGCGAGCACCCACGATCCACCCTCGCGCATCGCCCCGTGCAGCTCCAGGCGCGCCGCCGCGATCGCCGCCCGATCACCGCTGAGCACCGCCCCCAGCAGGGCCTCCGCACGGGTGACCGTGAGCCGCCGCCGCGAGACCCCGCGCGGAGGCACGGGGTCCAGCACGATGCCACCGCCTGCGCAACCACCCGGCGACGAGCGTCGGAGGGCGAACCGGTCGCCCGCGGCGGCGGCGATCTCCGCGTCCAGGCGAAGCAGGGCGAGGCTGCCCGTGGACGCCCAGGTCGACCGACTCGCGCGGGCCCCGGATCACGAGCGCCGCCGCGCTCTCCGTCCCGGCATGGAGGCGGAGCCGCTCGCGGTCCGCAGGTGGAGCGACCCCGGCCCCGGGCGCGAGGCCGGCGGGAGCCCTGACGGCGGCCAGGACCCGTGACGTCGTCATGACGGCGGGATCCATGCTCACGACCTGGCCCCGCTGGACGTCGCCCGGCTCCACGCTGCCAAGGAGCAGCGCCGTCCGTCCGCCATCGGCCGCGTCGACCGTCGAACCTCGCGCCTGGATCTCGCGCACACGGACGTCACGACCGCCGGGCACGAGACGAAGCGTGGCGCCGGTGGCGATCGGGCCGCCGCGCAGGCTGCCGGTGACCACCGTGCCCCGCCCCCTGGCGGCGAACACGCGGTCCACCGCGAGGCGCGCGCCGTACCCGCGTCGACCGCTCTCCTCCACCTGGTCGCGCAGCGCCACGAGGGCGGCCCGGAGCGCGTCGATCCCATCGCCCGTGACGCCGCTCACCGGCAGGACCGGAGATCCTGCCAGCCCCGTCCGCGAGACAAGCTGTCCCACCTCCTCGATGACCTCCTCGACCCGGACCGGCTCCACCATGTCGACCTTGGAGACCACCACGACGGCATGGGTGATCCCGATCGCATCGAGCAGCTCGAGGTGCTCGAGTGTCTGGGCATTCGGTCCATCGTCCGCGGCGACCACCAGCAGGGCGGCATCCACCTCGCCCGCGCCCACGAGCATGTTGCCCACCAGCCGGTCATGCCCGGGCACGTCGACGAAGTCCAGCATGGTCCCGTCCGGCAGCGGCATGTGCGCATACCCGACGTCGATCGTCATGCCCCGCCGGCGCTCCTCGGGCAGGCGGTCCGCGTCGATGCCCGTGAGGGCGCGCAGGAGCGTGGTCTTGCCGTGGTCGATGTGGCCGGCCGTGCCGACGACGACGCTCACCGGGCGGCCAGGACCTCGGCGACCCGGCGGACGAGCACGATGTCCTCGACGGGTGCCACGGTCCGCAGGTCCAGCACAAGCTCGTCGTTCTCCACCCGCGCGAGCACCCGATCCGGGCCCCGCCGGAGGCGCGCCGCGGCCGCACTCGGGTTGGCCAGCACGACCGCCACACCGGCCGACGGCAGCACCTGGCCGGGCAGCGAGCCGCCGCCGACCGGGGACTCGAGCGCCGCCACCCGCAACGCACCCTCTGCGCCCGGTTGGGCCGCCAGGACGGCTCCGGCGATCCCCTGCGCCCGCGCGCGCAGTTCGTCGGGCGTTCGGGCGATCGTCCGCCACACCGGGATGTCGCTCGCCGCCCGGCCCGCCCGGTACAGCCCGAGCGTTGCGGCGACGCCCGCGAGGATCGCCTTGTCCGGCCGCACGGCACGCGCCAGGGGATCCCGCCGCATCCGCGCCACCAGGTCACGTCGCCCGACCACCAGGCCGGCCTGCGGGCCGCCCACGAGCTTGTCGCCACTGAACAGGACGACGTCGGCGCCGGCGGCAAGGCGCTCGGACGGCGTGGGCTCGTGGGCGAGGCCGAAGGCGGCCGTGTCGAGCAGGGCACCCGAGCCGAGGTCGTCGATGACGAGGGCGCCGTGCGCCCGGGCGATCGCCGCGACCGCGGCGAGGTCCGCGCTCTCCGTGAAGCCGGACATCGCGAAGTTGGACGGGTGCACCCGCAGCACGGCTGTCGCCCGCCCGTCGGCGAGGACCGCCTCGAAGTCCTCGGGCCTGGTCCGGTTCGTCGTGCCCACCTCGACCAGGCGCGCGCCGGACCGGGCGATCATCTCGGGGATCCGCACGCCGCCGCCGATCTCCACCAGCTCGCCCCGCGACACGGCGATCCCGGCCCGGCGGCCCGCCAGCCCGCACGCCAGGAGCAGTGCCGCCGCGTTGTTGGTGACAACCAGCGCGTCCTCGGCACCGGTGAGCGCGACCAGGTGCTCCTCGGCGGCCCGGAAGCGGGCGCCCCGGCGCCCGGAGACCTCGTCCAGCTCGAGGTAGCCGTAGCCGGCGGCGGCGGCCAGGGCCGCGAGGCGGGCGGCCCGCGGCCACGGCGCCCGCCCCAGGTTCGTGTGCAGGACGACGCCGGTCGCGTTGACGACGTGCGGCGGCAGCGAGCCCGCAGGATCCGCGAACGCCTCGAGCCGGGCCACCACGGCATCGGCGAGGTCGGCGGTGGAGGCGGCGGCGAGCCCGGCAGCCAGCCGCTCCCGCTCGGCCTCGACGACCTGGCGGGCGGCGCCGGTCAGCGCCGCAGGCTCCGAGGCCTCGACCTCGGCACGCACGAGCGCCAGCACGGCCTCGACGCTGGGCGGGCGGGGGCGTGACGACTGCTGCTGCTGCTGCACCCGCGCAGCGTACAGGCGGGCCGACACGAATGGCACGCCTGCCGGGACGACCCCTTGCCGCGAGCGCGCCGGCCGGGGAGGCTTTGGAACCCCTTTCGAGGGGCAATCCGGCACGTCGTCCCCGCGCCGGGCCAACGGCTCGAGGAGGAGTGACCACGATGACCGAGGCGACCGCTCCCTGGAGCACGACGCCGCCGCTGGAGCCGATCCGGACCACGCGCCGGGTCCGGTTCCTCGAGGACGAGCAGCTCGAACGCCTCCGGGAGGCGACGCTCCACGTCCTCGAGACGGTCGGCGTCAAGTTCCCCAACGAGCGCTCGCTGGAGATCCTCGCCTCGGCCGGCTGCCAGGTGGATGCGGCCACCCAGGTCGTCCGCTTCCCGCGCGACGTCGTCATGCGCGCGATGGCCACCGTGCCACGCACGTTCACGATGGCAGCCCGCAACCCCGACTTCGACCTCCACCTCGAGGAGGGGACGTCGTACTACACGCTCGACGGGTGTGGGGTCGCGGCCATCGACCCGGAGACGGGCGAGGAGCGGCCGTCGCGCAAGTCGGACCTGGAGGCGCAGGCGCGCGTCGCCGACTGGCTGCCCGGCATCGGCTTCATCTGGCCCACGGTCTCCGCCCAGGACTACGGGCGGACCAGCCAGCTGCACGAGATCGACGCGGTCTACAACAACTCGGTCAAGCACTTCCAGGCGATGGTCATGGGCGAGGAGGCCGCCCGGTTCGCCGTCGAGATGGCCACGGTCGTCGCCGGGTTCGGCCGAGTCGCTGCGGGCGCCGCCCGGTGCTGTCGAACCTGGTCTGCTCGGTGGCGCCCACTTGCCCAGGACCACGCCGGCCTCGAGTCCGCGCTGGTCATGGCCGAGGCCGGGATCCCGGTGGGCATCCTGTCGATGCCGACACTGGGCACGACCGCGCCCGCCACATCGGCGGGCGCGTTCGTCGTGGGCGACGCCGAGTGCATCTCGGGGATCGTGCTGCTCCAGCTGGCCTTCCCGGGCACGCCGGTCTTCCACTCGATCATGAAGGCCTACGCCGACCCGCGCACCGGCACCTACGTGGGCTACTCCCTCAACGCCGGCACCGCCCGATACGCGCCCGTCGAGATCGCGCACCACTGGGGCGTGCCGTCGATGGCGGCCTGCTTCGGCACCGACTCGGTCGCGCCCGGGCACCTGGCACGCCGCGCAGGACGTGGCGCACGACCCGTTGCTCGGCGGGCTCGCCGGCCCGGAGCTGGTCACCGGGCTGGGCCTCGACCGGACGTACACGCTGCTCACGCCGGAGGGCATCCTGCTCGACTACGAGCTGTACCAGCGGGCCCGCTACGCGCTGATGGCGCTCGACGTGTCGCGACGAGACGCTCGCGCTGGACGTGATCGCCGACGTCGGGCCCGGCCAACCACTACCTGGCCGAGGAGCACACCCGCAAGCACATGAAGCACGCGCTGGTGCGCGGCCTGGAGCACGAGCTGGTGGGCACCAAGTACCGCGACCCGGTCGAGGTCGCCCGCGAGCGGGCGCTCTGGGTGCGCGCGAACCACCGCCCGGAGCCGCTCGAGGCGGCCAAGCAGGCGGAGCTCGGCCGGATCCTGGAGGCGGCGCGGGGAGTGCTGGGGTAGGGGTCGGACAGCGGGTCCGCCGCTCCCGGCGCGCCGGTCCTCGCGCGGCGGTCCGCGGCGGTCCGCGCCGGCGGCTCACGTGGGAGCCGAACTGGCGCCCGCCGCGCTCGCACTGCGTCGCAAGGTCGAGGATTCCGACACGGCGCGTGCTCCAAACGTCCGGAAGTGGCTCCCACGTGAGCCGTACGGCGGCCCCACCGGTACGCGCCCGCGGGTGAGCGCTCCGCCCTCCCGGGCCCGTAACGTCCGGGATACCCGCGGCGTCCCACCTGCGGCTTCACCTCCTTGGCGTGCGCTTCGCATGCCGTGGCCGAAGCTGTCGCATCCCGGGAAGGACGTCGCGATGAACCCGCTGCATGCCGGCCGCGTGGGCGTGATGCTCGCAGCCGCGATCCTCCTCTGCGCGTGCGGATCCGAGGGCGCTCCATCTCCGGTCGCGGTGCCGTCCCCCACCGCGGCCCCGGTCTCGGCCCCACCGGACGTCTCGCCCTCGCCCCGGTCTCGCCCTCGCCCGCGGTCTCGCCCTCGCCCCGCGTCCACGTCCACGCCGACCTCCGCGCCGCCGACCTCCGCGCCGCCGACCTCCGCGCCGCCGACCTCCGCGCCGCCTGCCTCGGCGCCTCCGACCGCCGTCCCGTCCGCAGAACCCACCGCTGACCCAGGTGCGGCGCAGTCGTTCACCAGTGAGGCGGAGGTCAGGGACGTCCTCTTTGCTTCAGATGGACGCATCGTCGTCGTTGAGAGCGGCTGGAAGGAGGGGTCGTCACGCGTCGTCACGCTCGACGCCTACGGCCGGGTCGTGGACGGATGGCCCTGGTCTTCCGGAGCCGCCGGCGATTCCTTCTCGATCGGCGCGCTCGGGCCGGACGGTTCCGTGTACGTCGCCGTCCGCCAGCGAGATGGGCGACCCGCTGGCCTGGGCCTGGACAATGCACCGGCTCGACGCGAGCGCCCGCGAGCTCCCAGGCTTCCCGGTGGCCCTGCCGGACCTCCCGATCTGCGCCATGGCCGTCGGCCCGACGGGCACCGCGTACGTTGCGTGCGAGCGAGAACAGGACGAGGACGGCGGCACGATCGCAAGCACCATCAGCGCCGTGCGGCCCGACGGGTCGATTCCCGCGGGATGGCCGGTCGAGTTTGAAGGCAGCGGCAGATCGCCGGCTTCCGGCCCGACGGCGCCCTCGTCGTGACACTCCCTGCGTCGTCCTCGACGAGCATCACCGTCGTCAGGGAGGACGGCACGCGGGCGCCCGGCTGGCCGCGTCGGGTCCCGGGCAGTGGACCGAGAGCGTGCTGGTGGACCGGCAGGGCCGGATCCACGTCACCAGCCGCGCGTTCGAGGAGGGACAGTGCGGCCCGGCCACGCGGACGACCTACACCGTCCTCAGGCCGAACGGCGACCGCGTCGCCGGCTGGCCGGTCAGCGTGCGCGGCTGGGCATCGGACCCGCTGATCGCGGCGGATGGCAGCACGACGATCGCCGTCGCCGCCGGCCGTGTCGTCCGCTACGGCCGGAACGGCAGCGTCCTCGCGGGCTGGCCGGCCAGGGGCGTGCCCGTGACCGCAGCCTGCTACGACGGCTCTCTGCCCGTGTCGGCCGGGAAGGACGGGTTCGTCGTGTCGGGCGAAGGTCGGATCACGCTCATCAGGCCCGCCGGCAGGATCGCGAGCGGGTGGCCCGTCAGGCCGGCGCACACCCCGGCGGACGCCTGCTTCCAGTGCACGCCCGGCCCTGGCGAACCCCTCGACCCCGCCGTGGGGCGCAAGGGCATCTGGGTGGCCGCGTACCACAATGGGCGGCCCCGGGTCATGGGGATCGCCCGGGACGGCTCCATGCCGAAGGCCTGGCAGCACGCCGTCGGTGAGCGGGGCGACGGCATCGAGTGGATCCGCACGGCGCCGACCGGGCGCGTCTGGATGCTCCTCAGTCGATGGGTGGAGACGGGCGGCGACGAGGACGGCATCGGGATCGGCATCCTGGTGCCGGTGGCGGAGGATCTGCCGATCAAGCAGTAGCGGTGGCGGGAGCGCATGGGAGTCGAACCCACCGCGCGACGCCGGGCGCCGCGCCGGACGGTTTTGAAGACCGCGAGGGGCACCGGCCCCTACCCGCTCCCCCGTGCAGATGGCGACGATACCGCGCCCCGCCGTCCGGCGCGGACCTATGATCCCGAACATGACGACGCGTCCCGACCTCCCGCCGATCCGCCTGACCGAGATGACCGAGTGCGGCGGCTGCGCCGCGAAGCTGGGCGCCGACCTCCTGGCCGAGGCGCTCGCCGGCCTTGGCGCGATCGGGGCGGCCGAGGGCGGCGCCGGGTCGGCCGCGCTGCCGGGCGAGGCCTCGTGGCGGGCCTCGAGCCCCCCGATGACGCGGCCGCGTACCGGGTGTCGCCGGACCTGGCGGTGATCGGGACGCTGGACTTCTTCCCGCCGCTCGTGGACGACCCCACCGCCTACGGCGAGATCGCCGCGGCGAACGCCCTGTCGGACGTGTTCGCGATGGGCGGCCGGGTCCTGTTCGCGCTCTCGATCGCCGCGTTCCCCGAGGACTTCCCGAAGGACGCGCTCGCGGCGGTGTTCGAGGCCGCGGCCGCGAAGGTGCGCGAGGCGGGCGGCGTCCTGGCCGGCGGCCACACGATCCGCGACCCGGAGCCCAAGTACGGCCTCGCGGTGATCGGCGTCGCCCACCCCGACCGGCTGTTCCGCAAGGGCGGCGCGCGTCCGGGCGACGTGCTGGTGCTGACCAAGCGGCTCGGGACGGGGTTCCTGGTGAGTGGCCGGCGCTCGGGGACGACGTCGGATGCGCAGCTCGAGGCCGCGATCGCGCAGATGCGGACGCTCAACCGCGCCGCGGCCGAGGTGCTTGCGGCGCACGGTGTCCGCGGCGCGACCGACGTGACGGGGTTCGGGCTGCTGGGCCACGGGCTCGAGATGGCCAGGGCGTCGGGTGCGCGGCTCGTGTTCGACGCGGCGGCGCTGCCCGCGCTCGATGGGGCGCTGGACCTGGCGCGGGCGGGCGTGGAGACCGGCGGGGCCACCCACAACCGGCGGTTCACGGCCCCGGCCCTTGCGGTGGGCGCAGGGGTGGTGCCGGAGCTGGTGGCGCTCGCACACGATCCACAGACGTCCGGCGGGCTGCTCGCGGCGATCCCGGCCGCCGATGCCCATAGCGTCATCACGGATCTCGAGGCCGCCGGCGTGCAAGCGTGGGTGATCGGGCATGTCGAGGATGCGCTCGACGAAGTGCCTGGAGTTGCGCTGGTCCAGGTGTGACCTCCAAGGGTGGCGCAGGGTGGCGTCACCGTCACAGGCGTAGGGCACGCGGCTGGCGCGGGCGGACGCCGAACGGCTCGGGCGATCGGTTCGAACGGCCGCCGCAACTGACGGCCGCGGCGCGTAGCGTGATCCTGAGCCCCGCCGTCCAGACGGGGAGGAGGGCGACATGCCGACCATCAATCGACCCAACTCCAACGCCCTGGAGGCGGTGGCCCGGATCCGGGTGATCCGCGCCACCACCCGCGATGAGGAGGATCCGGCGGAGCCGTGGGAGCTGCCGGCCGGAGAGGAGGATCT
This sequence comes from uncultured Chloroflexia bacterium, assembly GCA_963697365.1. Lineage (GTDB taxonomy): Bacteria > Chloroflexota > Limnocylindria > Limnocylindrales > CSP1-4 > CAIXZV01. Next base: position 20,753 of record CAVONT010000006.1, on the reverse strand, counting down.
CAAGGAACTCTCGACCAAGCGCTTCGAGCGGCTCCCCCATCGTCCGGCGAGCCTGGCCGAGGTTCCCGCAGGTGCCGCCGAAGCGCTCAGCGCCGTGGTGGGCGACGTGGGACCGGACCACATGTTCGTCATCCCGCGTGCGTCGCGGACGACCAGCCCGGAGCGGTCGCACTGGGTCCTGACCCCTACCGAGGTGGTGGCCGTCGGCTCGGACTCCATGGCCATCTGGATCGACGACGCGGGCGGACCACGCGTGCGCGCCAAGCTCCGCTTCGGGGACATCGTCGCGGTGCTGGACCGCAGCGTGCTGCTCTACGGCCGTCTTGAGATCATCGGCCCCGAGATCTCGATCGTCGTCCGCTACAGCACGGTCGGGCAGCCGGAGCTGCGAAGCCTTCTGCTGCCGATCCGCAGGGCCGCGGAGCCGGTGACCACCCGCCTGCCCGAAGGGGTTGGCCGGGACCCCGGCGAGCTGCCCGCACAAGTGGATGGCGCTGCTGCGGTCGAAGGACGTCATGCCGCGGGGCATGGACCGCCTCCTCGTCGCCGCCGGGGACCTGGGGAACCCGAAGCCGCAGCTGCACAACGGGGTGGCCGTCCTGTCCAGTGCCGAGCTCGTGGTCGCCACCGACCCGACACCGGACGCCGGCGTGGCGCAGTACGGGGTTGACATGCTCGCCGTCGCACGCCGCCGGGTCCGGTCGATCGGCGGCAGCGGCGGGACGCTGACGGTCACCGTCGAGACGACGGCCGGACTCGCGGAGATCCGCCTGGTCGCCCACCCGTCGCTCGTGGCGGAGGCGACCGGCCTGCTCGCCCCGCTCGTGGGTGGAGCTGCCGCCGGGTCCTAGACGGGGTCGAAGGTCCCGTCCATCCACTCGGGGTCGTCCTCGAGGAGCTCGCGCATCTCGAGGTAGCGCTGGTTCTGGTCGGGGCTGTCCGCGTTGGCCTGGTAGCTGGCCGCATCGTCGAACAGGGCGACCAGGAACACGGTGTCGCGGTCATATGGGTTCTGGTCGGGCCGGAACAGGTAGCTGGCATGCATGCCTGCGATGCCGAGCGCGCCGACGCGCGCACTGTGAGCCATCAGGTCCTGGAGCCGGCCGGGCTGGGGATGAAGCCGCGCGATCGTGCCGTACATGGTGGGGACGCACCTCCTTGGACCGCGCAGCCTGCGCCGATTCATACGTCGCCACAAGCGACAAACGACGGCCGCCCGCCGCCTCCGGTGGCCGATCCCCAAACAGGTGGCCGATCCCCCAGTGCCGATCCCAACATGTAGGGGATCGGCGATCCGCGTGCACAGCTCATGGCGGAATCTGCAGGATCCGCGGTGAGCCACGAGGGCCGGAGTGCGAAACGCCACATAGTTGGGGCGCCGGACCTGGGGCGCCGGACCTGGGGCGCCGGACCTGGGGCGCCGGACCTGCGGCGCCGGACCTGCGGCCGGACGCCATCCGAGGTCAGCCTCCGAGGTCAGTCCTCCTCCAGCTCCGCGTCGGCGCGGGCGAGGATCGCGTCGATCTGCGCCTGGACCTCCGGCGCCACGGGGTCCACGACCGGCCCGTCGAGGATCGCCCGCACCCGCTCCCGGGCCCGCGCATACATCGACGGGCGACCTGCGCGTGCCCCACGCGTCGTACGGCAGCCGCCCGATGAGCGACGGCTCGTAGAACTCCCCACTGCGGGACGCCACGCGGGTCGACGGCTGGGCCAGGAAGTTGCCGCCCGGGCCCACCTCGGCGATGTCGTCGAACAGCTCGGCGCCCTCGCGCCCGTCCACACCGGCGACCAGCCGCAGCGCGAGGTGGGCCAGCTCGTTGTCCACCAGGATCTGCTCCAGGACCAGTGTCTGGTCCCCATCGAGCTCACCGTAGCCGACGATGATGTCCGCCCCGGCCGAGATCGACGGCAGCATCGTGAGCAGCTTCTCGATGCAGGCCTCGGCGCCGATGTCGTGGGCGTCGGTCGCGCAGCCGGCGGCCATCGTCGGCAGGCCGTAGTGGCGCCCCATCGTCGTGAGTGCTGCGGACTGGATGCCCATCTCGGGTGTCCCGGCCAGGAACGCGCCGGACCGGAAGTCCATCGACCCAACCGCGGACCCGTACTGGACCGGCCGTCCCGGGTGGGCCAGCTGGAACAGCACCACCGACGACAGCGCCTCGGCGTTGGCGAGCGCGATGTTGCCCAGCAGGGATCCAGGCCCGGTGGTGCCCGGCACCGGCATCGGCAGGACCGTCACAGGAACATCCCACGAACCCAGCTCGATGTACGCGTCGAGCATCTCGCCGTCGTGCACCAGCGGCGCCACCGGGCAGTACACGACCGAAGCCAGGTGCCGCTCCCGGGCCGCCTCGCGACTGCCGGCGAGCGCCTCCAGCATGGCCCCCAGGAACGCGGCCTGGTCGCGCCGGTGGAGCTCGTGCTGACCGTGCTTGGACAGCGTCGTGAGCATGGCCGCGAACTCGTGCAGCGGTCGCGACGCCACCGGCCGGTCGTTGGCCGCGACCGGGGGCCAGCCCATCACGCTCAGGTCGCACGACTGGAAGACGCGCATCGCATCGACCGTGTCCTGCTTGCGGCCGTAGCGGCGCTCCCCCGTCTCGAAGTCCCGCATGAACGCGGCCGTCCCGTCCATGGCGAACCGGGTCACGCCCGACGGCACCGTGTAGTCGAAGACCGGGTTGCGGGCACCGAAGGTGAACGACCGCGGCGCGCCGGCCAGGGCACGCTCGACGAGTGCCCGTCGCAATCGCACCAGGCTGCTCCCAACGCCGGCATCGATGCCCGCCCCCGCAGCTGCCAGCAACGGCAGGGCAAGCTCGCCGTGCACGCGGACTCCGACCTCCTCGAGGATCCGGAGCGACTCCTCGTGGACCCGCTCGATCTCCGCCCCGGACAGGAATGCCGCCTCGTAGCGCATCGGATCAGGCCTCCATCGATGCGTAGGCCGCCTGCTCGAGCCGGACCAGCTCCTCCTCCACGCCATCGGCGAAGGGCAGCGGCTCGTGTCCCTCGATCGCGGCGAACACCTTGGAGCGGCACTCGTCGAGGATGTCGGGCCGGCCGGCGACGTCGAACCGGTCCCAGGTGCTGTGCCAGCCGATGCCGGGCAGCAGCCACTCGCCCCCTCGGACGGCCGCCCGGGTCTCGACGCGGGAGAGGAAGTCCCCCGCCGGGCCCACCTCCTCGAGGGCCGCGACGGGATCCGTCTCACCGGCGCCGGGCCCGATGCCCCGGTACAGGCGCCGGCACGAGCGGTAGATCTCCACGTCGAGCAGGTAGCTCTCCAGGCACAGCGTGGAGGCGCCGCCCAGGGATCCCGGGCCGATGACGATGTCCGGCCACGACAGCACCGGCAGCATCCAGTTGATCGTCCGCTCGTAGGAGGCCTGGATGCCGGGCGACGAAGTGGTCCGTGCCACCGTTCGACGAGGTGACCGGCAGCCCGTAGAACCGGCCCATCTCCGTCGCCGCCGCGCCAAGCAGCGAGTGCTCAGGCCCGCCGCCGGCCCACCGACCGGACCGTGGCTCCATCGCGGCCAGCGCCGGCCCGTAGATCACGGGCGTTCCGGGCTGCGCCGCCTGGACGAGGCAGATCGTGCCCAGGACCTCCGCGTTGCCCGACACGATCGTGGAGCGCAGGCCGGTCGGGGCGGACGTGCCCATCATCGGCATGGGCATGATGCAGATCGGGATGTCGTAGCCGACGGTGGCGAGGTACCCGTCGGTGTGCTCCTGCTCCATGGCGAGGGGGCTCACTGGGCAGAAGAGGACGCTGTACGGATGCAGCTCGCGGATCCGCTCCTTCGAGCCGTAGATCGTCTCGAGCACCCGGATCAGCCAGGCGCCGTCGGCAGGCGTCGCGATCTCGTCCTGGATGTGCTTGCTGAAGAGGCCGTGCGCCTGGCGCCAGTGGCGGACCGACGGGCCGGGCCCACCTTCGCCGTCGACGCCGGACGTGACCATGCGCCAGTAGGCACCGATGTCGTCGATGGTGTCGGCCAGCTTCGTCGCGTTCGCCCAGTCGTCCCAGGTGGGAGCCCGGCGCTCGCCGGTCGCGGGGTCATAGACCGTGGTGGTCTCGCCGTCCGGCATGAGCGTGCACTCGCCCTGGTTGAGGCGGACGGCGAAGCCTTCGCGCCGCGCCCCGAGGCTGAACTGGCGGGGCGCGGCGGCGAGGGAAGCCTCCACCAGCGAGCGCGGGAACCGGACGCGGCGCTCGCCCTCGTCGACCGTGGCACCGGCTGCACCAAGGGTGCGCCTCGCCAGCTCCGAGTCCACCCGCATGCCCACGCGTGCCAGCACTGCGAGCGACTGCTCGTGGATGCCGGCGATCTCGTCGTCGGTGAGGACTCGCAGCTGGGTCGGCATCGGGCAACTCCGCGGCGGTGGTGCTGGGACGGGGCGGTGGTGCTGGGACGGGGCGGGCTGGACGGGGCGGTGTGCTGGGACGGGGTCCTGGGCGAGGATCCTGGCCGGGGGGACGCGGGCGGAGGCTAGCACCGGGGCCGCGCCAGCTGAACCGGGAGGACCGCTTGGCGCACCGCCATGGCGTCACGCAGCCGCAACGCCCCCGGTACGCACCGGGATGCTGACGATTTGACAGGGTCGTGTAGCCTAGCCCGACATCGTGCGAACCAGGATAATCGTCGCGATCGCAGCCCTCATGGCCGCGTCCGCCCTGGTCGCCGCACCCGGTCCGGCTGGCTCAAAGGGCACGAGTGACGCCGCGGGGATCGACCAAGGGGCATTGACTCCGGTGTCGATCGCGCTGCCTGCCAGCGCTGCGACGACGGCGAACTACGACCGAACCACCGCGTTGGCCTCAGCGAATTCGGCTAGGGCCGGCGTCGCCATTGGTGGAGCCCGTCATCGAGGCGGAGGTGCCCGCCAAGCCCGCCATCGTCCAGCCGGACCCGAAGGGCACGAAGGTTCCCAAGAACTACTGGCGGTTCGATCCGGACATCAGTTGGTATGGGCGCGCGTTCTATGGGAACGGAACCGCGTGCGGGCAGAAGTACGGCCCCACGCTCATGGGTGTCGCCCATCGGACACTGCCCTGCGGCACGCTGGTCACGTTCCGCAACCCGAAGAACGGGCGCCAGGTCACCGTCCCGGTCATCGACCGCGGACCGTACGTCGCCGGGCGGACCTGGGACATGTCCAGGGCCCTGTGCAACTACCTGGACCACTGCTACACCGGGTCCATCGAGTGGCGCTTCGGCAAGTGAGCGCCTGCTGAGCGCCTGCTGAGCGCCTGCTGACGGCCCGTTGGAGTCCGGCCCGCTGAGTGTCCGCTGACGCCCACTGATGCCCGCGCGGTCAGCCCCAGAGATCAGCCCCGGAGATCAGCCGGGGGATCAGCCCCCGGCGACCGGCGCGTTCGTCCGATCGACGCGGAAGCGCCAGTCCACCGGACCCTGCTCCAGCCACGTCCACGCGAACCGGCCTGGATGCTCGGCCGCGAGCCGGTCCTTGAGCCCCGACGGATCGTGGTCGTTGGTGACCTCCATCGCCTCGCCCGGCTGAAGCCCGAACAGCGTGGAGAACAGCAGCTCGTGACGGGGATCCATCGGCATGCCGCGCAGGTCGATTCGGGTCGGTTCGGTCATGGGGCGCGCTCCAGTCAGATTGGCGTGGTGACGTCTTGAAATGTACGGCACAGGCCGTGTAAAATGCAAGGAATGCCACCGCTCGACCGCAACACCGCCCTCGCCGACCCGTCGCGCCGTGCGCTGCTCGCCACCCTCCGGCGCAGCGGCGCTCCCCAGGACGTGCGGACGGTGGCCGCGTCCGTCGGCCTCCATCCCAACAGCGCGCGCGAGCAACTGGCCCACCTGGCGGATGCCGGACTCGTCCGCGTCACCACCGCGGCGCCCGCTGGACGGGGCCGTCCCGGGCTGCGCTACCAGGCCGTCCCGGCGTCGACCAGCGATCCGTTCCGCCTGCTCGCCTCTGCCCTGGCCGACGGCCTCGCCGGCGTCCCTGACGCCGTCGCCGTCAGCACTGTCGCAGGCGAGCGCTGGGGTCGCGAGGCGGCGGCCACCCTCCCTCCGACCGACCGTGCGAACGCGCTCGACGCCGTCGTCGCGCTCATGGAAGAGGTCGGGTTCGCGCCCGAGCCAGTCGCCACCGGCGACTCCGAGCTCCACCTCCACGCCTGCCCCTTCCTGCCCCTCGACGAGCGCCACCTCGACATCGTCTGCAACGTCCACCTGGGCTTTCTGCGAGGGGCGCTCGACACGCTGGGCGCGCCCGTGAGGGCCACCGGCATCCACCCGCTCGACACGCCCGACACGTGTACTGCCCACCTGGAGATCCGTCCCGATGCATGAGACCGACGACCCCGCCACCGCCCCGATCCTCGAGGCCCTGCGGTCCGTGATGGACCCGGAGCTCGGCGTGAACATCGTCGACCTCGGCCTCGTGTACGGCGTCGAGCAGTACGACGATGGGGATGTGTACGTGACCATGACGGTGACGACACCCGCCTGCCCCATCGGCAGCTTCCTCGAGCAGCAGGTCCGTTGGGCCGTCATGTCCATGCCCGACGTTGGGGCGGTCGAGGTCGAGGTCGTCCACACGCCGCCCTGGTCGCCGGCCCTGATGTCCGACTCCGCCCGTGCGACCCTCGGGTGGTCGTCGTGACCAGCGACGCCGCCCCGTCCGCCCCGTCCCGCCACCTCCGCACCGTCCGCACCGTCGGCCCGTCGGCCCGGCCAGCCCGGACCCGGCCCCGAGCCGAGGCACCCCGGCCGCCGCTCCGCCGTGTCGCCCTGCTGATGCTCGCGGCGCTCTCCCTGATCGCGGCCCTGCTCGGCGCCCTCGCGCTGCTCGGGGTCCCATCGACGCCTGCCGGACCGCGCCTCGCTGCCTCCCACGGCCTGCTGATGACCCTCGGGTTCCTCGCCACGCTCGTCGCACTGGAGCGGGCCGTCGCCCTCGACCGGTGGTGGGCCTACCTTGCGCCCGCCGCGTCCGGGGTGGCCGGCCTGCTGCTGGTGGGCGGCGGCTGGCGCGAGGCCGCGCTGCTGCTCATGCTGCTCGCCGCGCTCGTCTACCTCGCCGTCTACGTCGAGCTCCTGCGGCTCGATCCGTCCCTGCACACGTTCGTCCAGGCCTCGGGCGGCCTCGGCTGGCTCCTCGCAGCCACCCTGCTGGTCCTCGGCAGGCCCGTCGCCGACGCCACGCCGAGCCTCTCCGCCTTCCTGGTGCTCACGGTGGTCGGCGAACGGCTGGAGCTCGCACGCCTCGGCAACCTCACCGCGGGCAAGAAGCGCCTGTTCGTCATGGCCGCACTCCTGTTCGGTGCGGGCGTCGCCCTGGCGGTCGTCCAGCCGAACCTCGGGCTGCGGCTCGGCGGCGTCGGCCTGATCGCGCTGGCCGCCTGGCTCGGCATGTTTGACATCGCCCGGCGCACCGTGCGCATCCCCGGCATCACCCGGTTCATCGCCCTGTGCCTGCTCGCGGGGTACGTCTGGCTCGCCGTCGGCGGTGCCGCGTGGCTGGCCTGGGGCATCGACGCGACGCCCCTCCAGCGCGACGCGATGCTGCACGCCATCTTCCTCGGCTTCGTCATCTCGATGGTGTTCGGGCACGCGCCGGTCATCCTGCCCGCCGTCCTGAAGGTGCCGCTCCCGTACCGGCCGTGGTTCTACGGGCACTTCCTGCTGCTCCAGGCCGGCCTGCTGGTGCGCGTCATCGGTGGCGACGTCCTGGGCCAGACATGGGCATGGCAGGCGGGCGGCGTGATGACGGTGTCCGCGGTGCTGCTGTTCCTGGTGGCATCGGTGACGTCGGCGGGGGCGGCGATGTGGGCGATGCGTTCCTCGCGATCACCCCAGATCCGACCCCCGAGCGCAGCATGATGCACATGCGGTTCAGATCCGGGGCGTCCATGAAGGGTTCGGACGCCTAGGTCGGGCTTCGCAGCGCGACCTCCGCACGCGACAGGCGGAGATGAACCTGTGGTGCATCACGGGAGCTGCCACGGGCTCAGGACGGCTGGCGCAGGTGCTCCACGATCGTGTCCAGCCCCAGCACGTAGCCCTGCGGCCCCAAGCCCTTGACCGTGGCGACCGCCACGTCGTGCAGGTAGTTGACCTTCCGGAACGCCTCGCGCTGGTCGGGATCGGACAGGTGGACCTCGACGAAGGGCCGCCCGACGGCAAGCAGCGCATCACGCAGGGCGACGCTGGTGTGGGTCAGGCCGCCCGCGTTGATGAGGACGCCGTCGAAGTCGTGCTCGTGCAGCCGGTCGAGGATCCTGCCCTCGTGGTTCGACTGGAAGAACACGACCTCCACGCCGAGATCGCCCGCGCGCACCCGCACCCGGTGGTGGATCTGCTCCAGCGTCTCCGAGCCGTAGATCGAGGGCTCGCGCGTGCCCACCAGGTTCAGGTTCGGCCCGTCGACCACCAGCAGCCGGAGCATCGAGGCGCCCTTCATCCCAGCGGCTCGAACATCGCCGTGAAGTGCCGCAGCTGGGCCGGCTGCTTGACGATCCGGTAGCCGCGCAGCGACGACGCCCGTTTGACCACGTCCTGCGCCACCTCGATGACGTAGTCGATGTGGCTCTGGGTGTACGTCCGGCGCGGGATGGCGAGGCGCACGAGGTCCATCGGCCCGGCGACCTCGGTGCCGTCCGGGCGCTTCCCGAACATCACGGTCCCGATCTCGCAGCCGCGGATGCCGCCCGCGCGGTACAGCTCCACCGCCAGCGACTGGCCGGGGTACTCGAGCGGCGGGATGTGCGGCAGGAGCGCCCGGGCGTCGAGGTAGACCGCGTGCCCGCCGAACGGCTGCACGCACGGGATCCCGGCGGCCACCAGGGCGCTGCCGAGGTACTCCGTCGACTTGATCCGGTAGCGCAGGTAGTCCTCGTCCACCACCTCGCGCAGACCCTGGGCCATCGCCTCGAGGTCGCGGCCGGCGAGGCCGCCGTAGGTCGGGAAGCCCTCGGTCAGGATCAGCAGGTTGCGGCACTGCTCGGCGAGGGCGTCGTCGTTCATCGCCAGCCAGCCGCCGATGTTGACGAGCGCGTCCTTCTTGGCCGACATCGTCATGCCGTCCACGAGCGAGCCGATCTCGCGGACGATGTCCTTGACGCTGCCGGTCGCCCTGGCCCGGCTCGCGGGTCTTGATGAACCACGCGTTCTCGGCGAACCGGCAGCCGTCGAGGAACAGGGGCTTGCCGAACCGGTCGCAGACCTCGCGCACGGCGCGCAGGTTCGCCAGCGAGACCGGCTGGCCGCCGCCCGAGTTGTTCGTGATCGTGATGACGACGAGCGGGATGCTCCGCGCCCCGCTCCTCGAGGAGCCGCGTCGAGGGCCCCGATGTCCATGTTCCCCTTGAACGGGTGGATCAGCGCGGGCTGGCGGCCCTCCGGGATGACGAGGTCCACGGCTTCGGCGCCCGTGAACTCCACGTTCGCCCGGGTGGTGTCGAAGTGGGTGTTGTTCGGGATGACCTTGCCCGGGCCGCCGACCGCCGTGAACAGGATCTTCTCCGCCGCGCGGCCCTGGTGGGTGGGGATGACGTGCTTGAACGGGAAGAGCTCCTGGATCGACTCGAGGAAGACGAACCAGGACGGGGAGCCGGCGTACGACTCGTCGCCATGCTGGATCGCGGCCCACTGGTCGCGGCTCATGGCGCCCGTGCCCGAGTCGGTGAGGAGGTCGATGAGGACGTCGTCCGCGTGGATGCTGAAGAGGTTCCAGCCGGCCCGGCCGAGGGCGGCCTCGCGCTCGGCCTCGGTGGTGAGCCGGATGGGCTCGACGGCGTGGATGCGGAAGGGCTCGATGATGGTCTGCCAGCGGTCCATCGGGCGAGGATACGCCGCGCGAGTGCGGCGACGGGTGGCCTCCGCGCCACGCGGGTGGCCTCCGCCGCTGGCCGGCCGTCCCTCGCCCAGCCGTCCCTCGCCCGGCCGTCCCTCGCCCGATTCCCGCTGGGCGACCGTTGCGTGCGCTGCGTGTGACGGATTCCGCCACGCGCCGCAGGCGGACACGTGGGTGACCCCGGCACGTGCCGATCCAACCGCCACGCGCTCGATGTGTGCACTGCAGGTCCCAGTTCGGTCGCCTGCCGGGAAGCCGGGACAGCAACGTGGCCTCCGCGCCACCAGGCTGACCCGTGCCACAATCGGGCGACCGTTCCGCGCCCCGCGCCCTGCGCGCGTACGACCCGGACAGCGCCTCGTCCCGCGCCGCTCCGCCTCCCGTTCATGCCCGACACCAACGTAGGAGCACCACGCGTGCAGCAGGCAACCAGCGCCGACGGCGCCATGCACGAGTCCGGCCGGGGCCGCTGGCTGGGCCTCGCCACCCTGAGCCTCGGCGTGTCCATGATCATCGTGGACGCCACGATCGTGAACGTCGCGGTCCCGTCGATCATCAAGGACCTCAAGATCGACTCGACCACGGCGGAGTGGATCAACACGATCTACGCGCTGGTCTTCGCGGGGCTGCTGATCACCCTCGGGCGCGTCGGCGATGTCTTCGGGCGTCGGCGGCTCTACCTGCTCGGCCTCGTGATCTTCGCGTTCGCATCCGTGCTCGCGGGCGCCGCGCCCACCGGCGAGCTGCTCATCCTCGCCCGCGTCTTCCAGGGCATCGGCGGGGCGATGATCCTGCCGGCGACCCAGTCGATCCTCAACACCAACTTCCGGGGCCGCGACCGGGCGATCGCGTTCGGCATCTGGGGCGCGACGATCGGCGGCATGGCGGCGATCGGCCCGCTCATCGGCGGCTGGCTGACGACGAACCTCTCCTGGCGCTGGGCGTTCTACATCAACATCCCGATCGCGATCATCGCCTTCCTGGGCACCATGCGCTACATCGGCGAGTCCAGGGACCGGGACGCCAAGCCGGGCCTCGATCCGGCCGGCTTCCTGCTCATCACCTTCGGCCTCGGCGCCTTCGTGTTCGGCCTGATCGAGGGCCGCACGTACGGCTGGTGGACGCCGGACGCCCCGTTCACGATCCTCGGCTGGACGTGGCCGCTCGAGAACATCTCGATCATCCCGTTCACCCTGGCATTCGGCGTCATCGCGATCTTCCTGTTCCTGTTCGTCGAGGCCCGCCGGGCCAGGGCCGGCAAGTTCTTCCTGTTCGATGTCGACCTCTGGCGATACCCCGCCTTCCGGTACGGCAACCTCGCGGGCTCGATCGTCGCCCTGGGCGAGTTCGGCCTGCTGTTCGCGCTGCCGCTGTTCCTCCAGGCCGTCGTCGGGTACACGGCGTTCGAGACGGGACTCGTCTTCCTCGCGCTGGCTGCCGGCGCGTTCGTCGCCGCACCGGCCGCTGCCCGGGCCGCGCACGCGTGGGGGCCCAAGCACACCGTCACCATCGGCATGGGCCTCGAGGCGGTCGGCATCATCGCGACGTCGCTCCTGATCTCGGTCGACGTGACCGGCCTCCAGCTGGCGATCCCGCTGTTCGTCTACGGCATCGGCGTCGGCTTCGCCACGGCCCAGCTCACGTCGATCGTGCTGTCGGACATCCCGCCCCACCGGTCGGGCCTCGCGTCGGGCGCCAACTCCACCCTGCGCCAGGTCGGCTCCGCCCTCGGCATCGCGATCCTCGGCACCGTGCTGTTCGTCTCGCTCAGCAACGGCGTCGAGCGCAACCTGGCCGACGTCCCGGGCCTGCCGCCCGAGGCGGCCGAGGGGATCGCGACGGCGATGGAGCAGTCGGCCGGGCAGGCGCTCACCGTGTTCAAGGAGGACCCGCAGTACGCGGCCGTCGTGCCGGGCATCGAGCAGGCATTCGTGGACGCCACGAAGCTGACGGGCATCGTGGCGGTGGGCTTCGTGCTCGTGGGCGTGGTGCTCAGCCTGCTGCTGCCGAAGAACGCCGCCCGGCACGGCGCGACGCACGAGCCGGTGGCGCCCGCGGTGGAGCCCGAGGGCGAGGGCGAGGGGATTGAGCTGCGGCCGGAGCCGGCATCGGCCTGAGCCCGAGCCGTCGGCCTGAGCCGCGGTGGCCGGCGACATCGGCCCACCACCCGGTCTCCCCGCCGTGAGTCGCGTCTGACTCAATTCGCCGCTCACCGTGCGGAGCTGCGCGCCCAGGACGCATCCTGGGGATCGAGCCCTGCACGGACAGTCCGGTTCTGAGGCACCAGTGCATCACGCGGCCAGTCGTTGCCCCAGTGGTGCCTTCAGAGCCTCGCCGCCCTCCGCTCGCGCCCTCCGCTCGCGCCCTCCGCTACCCTGCACCGCATGTGCCGCAGCATCCGCCAACTCCGCCGTGCGCCCGACGCCGGTCCCGCCACCACGGGCGAGGCGAACGCCGCCGCCCTCCAGTACGTGCGCAAGATCTCCGGGTACCGCACCCCGTCCGAACGGAACGCCGCCGCGTTCGACGCCGCCGTGGCCGAGATCGCCGCCATCACCGAGCGGCTGATCGCCGCCACCGGGACCGCGGTCGAGGAGGGTCCGGACCCGTTCGCCGATCCAGTGACCAGGCGCGCGCTCATCGAGGCGCGCGACGCTGGGCGGCCGCCGCGACGAACCGCACGCCCCGAGGCCCCCGCGTGACCCCCGCTCAGGCCGGCCCGTTCCCCGTCCCGACCTGGTGGCGCCGGCCGAGCCTCGACGCCGACCCCGCCACCGGCCGCCTCGTCATGAACGGCGTCGACCTTGAAGGCCTCGTGCGCGAGCTCGGCGCCCCGCTCTTCGTGTACGACCTCGGCGCGCCCGTCGAGAACATGCGCCGTCTCCAGGCCGCACTCGCCCGGACCGGCATCCCGTACACCACACGGTTCGCGCTCAAGGCCTGCCCTGATCCCCGCATCCTCGCGGTGCTTCGCGGGATGGGCGCCCCGGGCACGCCCGAGAGCGTGGGCATCGACGCCTGCTCGCCCGGCGAGGTCACGCACGCCCTCGCCAACGGGTGGCTGCCGCAGGAGATCAGCCACACCGGGACCAACGTCTCGGAGCGCGACCTGGACGTCCTGCTCGCGAACCCGATCCGCATCAACCTCGATGCCGTGTCGCAGGTGGAGCGCCTGGGACGCCGCGCGCCGGGGCGGACCATCGGCCTGCGGGTGAACCCGGGCGCGGGGGCCGGGTACACGGACCAGCTCTCGTACGCCGGCGACCGCCCGACGAAGTTCGGCATCACCCCGGACCGCCTCGACGACGCGCTCGCCGCCGCGGCCCGCCACAACCTCCAGGTCGACACCATGCACTTCCACGCCGGCTCGGGGTGGCTGGGCGACCAGCTGGACCTGTTCGCGACCGCGCTCCGCAATGCGACCCGCCTGCTCGACCGGATCCTGGCCGCCGGGCACGCCGTCCGCGAGGTGAATGTGGGCGGCGGCCTCGGGTGCGGTGGCGCGCGACGGCGAGGTGCCCGTCGACCTCGATGCCTACGCCCAGGTGATCGCCGAGCACCTCCGGCCATACGGCGTCACCGCCGCATTCGAGCCCGGCGATCTCGTGGTGAAGAACGCCGGCGTCCTGCTGGGCGAGATCGTGACCGTCGAACGGCGGGGCGGCGTGACGTTCGTCGGCCTCGACGTCGGCTGGAACGTGGACTGCTCGTACTTCATCTACAAGTACGCCAAGGAGATCCTCACCACCCGCGACCCGCTCCGGCCGCGCACGCAGCTCGTGACGATCGCCGGCCACATCAACGAGGCCGGCGACGTGTTCGCCGAGGACTACCCCTTCGCCGACGTCGAGGAGGGCGAGACCGTCGCGCTGCTCAACGCCGGCGGCTACCTCCAGGCGATGTCGATGACGCACTGCCTGCGACCGGTCGGGACGGCCGTCTACCTGGAGCGGTAGGGGCGGGCACGACCGACGACCACGCCAGCGGCGCGCCCGACGACCGCCCGGGAATCAGAACGGCGGCCGGGCGAGGATCGCGCCGGCCGCCGTGGATGATCGCGACTTACTGGGCGTGACACCTCACGCAGACGCCCCGGTTGTCGATCCGGAGCAGGCTGCTGTCGGCGCCGCGCCCGGTGGTCTCGCCCGGCCACGGAACGGCCTGGCTGTTCGTGCCCATGCTCGCGTTGGAGCCGTGCGCGACGTGGCACTGGACGCACTGCAGGAAGTTGTCCTGCGTCGTGTGCCGGTACGTGTAGATCGGGTCGGTCGAGTTCGTGCTCCCCGATCCGCTGGCTGCCATGTACCGCGTGTGGCACGTGGCACACCACGAGGTCACATTCGTCAGGTACTCGGGCCCGAACGGGTCGTCCGGCTGCCAGTAGTTGAGCGTCGTGTACCGGTAGGTGTCCACGACGTCGGGGATCGCGACGCCGGGCGCGGCCGCACCGCTGTCCTCCGGGATCGGCTTGAGGATCCGGTAGTTCCCGTTGCCGTGCGGGTCGTGGCAGGAACCGCACGTCATCGAGATCGTCGGGCCGGCGCCGGAGCCGAAGGCCCCGTTGCCCCAGGCGGTGCCGGTGCCGGTGATAGCGTGCGCGGACGTCGTGTTCGCGGGCGTGCCGAGGACGCCGACCGGCGCCGACTTGGACGTCGGAGCCGAATTGATGACGGCCTGGTCGAACCCGCCGCCGCGAAGGCCGCCCGCGACGGTGGTGCCGCGCGTGACGGTGGTCACCTTGCTGAGATTGACCGGCACGTACTGCTGGCCGTTCTGGACGTTCGTCGTAGCGCCGGTGCCGCTATTGCCGTGGCAGGTGTAGCAGAGGGACGTCTGCGAGGGATTGGCGAGCAGGTTCGCTGCCCGTGCGGTGTGCGCCCGGTGGCAGCCGGAGCAGCTATCGGTCGTGGCCGATGAGGTGCCCTGCTGGTGCGGACCGTTGTCGGCGAACACCGGGGCGGCAAGCAGCAGCCACACGGCAGCGCCGGCAACAAGCAGCGCAAGTCGTCTCAAGGCTGGTACCTCCAGTGTCTCTCTGTGGACTGGGACGATCTGGGCACGTCCCTTGCCCTGACCTCGCAGCGTTGCAGGCTCCACCTCCATCTCCAAGGGCCTAATAGCCCCAGACCTGGACCCGATTGTTCTCGCGGTCCGTGACATACACGCGTGCGCGGTCATCGACCGCCACGCCATTCGGGAATTGGAACGCGCCGTCCTCGACGCCCTGGGTGCCGAAGTCGGCGAGATGAACCGGTCGCAGGTCACCATCGGTGACGACCCGGTACAGGTGCACCGTCTGGCCGGTCGTGTCGACGACGTACAGACGACCTTCGCCGTCGATGGCGACGCCGCGCGGCAGCCCCAGCGCGCCGGGCGCGGAACCGCGGCTGAGGCCGGAAACCTCGGCACCGGACACCGGGTCGATGATCACCAGGCGCCCGGCATTGCTGCTGGTCACGTAGGCGTGGCCCGCCGCATCGAACGCGATCATGTTGGGGAAGTCGAACGTGGTCTCTCCGCCGATCGCGCGCTTGAGCGTCCCGTCAAGCCCGAACACCTCGACCCGGTGATACGGAGGGCTGAGGTCGGTGATCCAGACGTCTCCGTCGGGCGCGAACGCGATGCCCATCGGCTGCCAGTTCGCGATCGCCTCGGTCGGCGTGAAGGTCCGCAGGTAGGTCCCTTCTGGGCCGTAGATGTAGATCTCGCCGGCCCCACGATCCGTCACCCAGACCTCGCCGGTCTCGGGGTGAACCGCGAGGTACACCGGGACATGCTGCTTGCCGTCGGCCGGTGGCTCCAGGACCCCGATCTCCCGGCCGAGCCGGTCGAACATGCGCGTCAGCTGCTGCCCGCCGCCTTCGGTCACGTAGAGCCGCTCCCCATTGACGCTGACGGCGACGCCGAGCGGCTGGGTGACCTCGTACACGCTGGTCAGGTAGGTCGGTGGCGAGTCCCCGCCCAACGGCGGCACGAGTTCCGTGATCGGCTTGCGGAACAGCAGGTACCAGCCAGTGAGCAGGCCGAGCAGCGTCATGAATGCCAGGAGCAGGAGCAGCAGGATCAGCAGCCGCCGACGGCGCTTGCGTTCCTCCTCCTCGTCGACACCGGCCACGTCGGCCCCTGCCACAGCGGCCCCTGCCACGGCGGCCCCTGCCACGGCCGCACCCGCCGGCGCGGCATCCTCCGCGGGCACAGCAGCTTCGGGCGACGCGACAGCCGGCTCCGACTCGGGCGCGGGGGCGGGGGCAGGCTCCGGGGCAGGCTCCGGGGCAGGCTCACTCGCGGCCATCGGCTCGTCCTCAGCCATCGCTGCTCACCGGCTCGCTGCTCGGGGCTCCGCTCGGCGCGGGGCTTGCCGCGTCCAGGCGGCTGAGGCCCCAGCTCGCGGTGATGCTGTCGGGGTTCAGCCCCAGCGCCTGCTGGTACCACGCGACCGCTGCGGCGTGATCGCCCTCGTGCTCCGCGACGAGCCCGAGCCCGGCGGTTGCGTCGGCCGCTGCCGGCCCGTCGACGAGCGGCAGCAGGTGCTCCTTGGCGGCGCCGTACTCCTTGGCCACGAGATCCACCATGCCCAGTGCCCACTCCGCCTGCTCCGGCTGGCCGAGCGCCGTGTACGCCTCGGCCATCGTCGCGTACGGATCCGTCCACTCGGTGGGGATGAACATCACGACCTGCCGCTCGGCCTGGACGGCCTGGGCGGGTGATCCGGCGCCAAGCTGGGCGAGCGCAAGCTGGTGCCAGGCATCAGCGTCCGCCCGGTCGATGCGCACCGACGACTCGAGCGCCGCGACCGCATCCTCGAACCGTTCCTGCTGGACCGCGATCACGCCGAGGCCGTAGTACGCCTGCTGCAGGTCGGCATCCACCTTGGCGAACTCGCCGTCCCGACGGAGCGTCACGATCCGCTCGTACAGCGGCTCGGCCCCGGCGAGGTCGCCCTGATCCTGGAGGACCGTCGCCTTGCCAAGGAGCGCCGCGACCTGGTCGGGCGTCACCTTGAGCACCTCGTCGTACTGGGCGATCGCGTCCTCGTCGCGCTGCATCGCGAGATAGGTGGCGGCCAGGTTGAACCGCAGGCTGACGTCGTCGGGGTGCTGCCTGACCGCGGCCTCGACTTCGGCCAACCTGCGCTCCGCGAGCGTCGGGCCGGCGTCCGTTCGCTGGTCCAGCAGGTAGCCCGCCACGAGGAGCGGCGTTCCCACCACCAGGATGAGCGCGAGGAGCCTGACGAGGCGCCTGAGGGACCTGTTCGACATGACGCGGTGAGCGATCCGGTTGCTGGTTCCGACGTGCTCGATTAGGGCCAGCGCAACGAAGGCTGGTGGCCCACGACCATGATGGCACCGCGCCTCGCCGGGTTCCCATAGGCCGGGGGATAGAGACATCCGGCCAGGCGTGCTTCCACGTCCTGTATCCAACGGCCCCTCGCGCTCGTGCCGACGTCGGCCGCCCGTACCGACCCGGCCCCGCACTGCCTCCGAGCGCGCGCTGGAGCATGCCCCCAGCGCATGCGTCGGCGAACCCTCCCGGCGCCGATGACCGTATGGGCATCACCCGGATGCACGCCCTGATGCCCATACGGTCATCACGCCGGCGGGACACACTTCGAGAGCCACGGCGCACGAGACCACCAGAGACGCCGCCGCCGTGAACGGGTAGCATCGCGAGCGCATGCCGAACCCCGACCCCGAACCGAACCCCACCGCTGCGCAGGCAGCCGCCGAGGCGCTGGCCGCCGACGTGGCCCTGGCCGCCGCGCCGGGGCCCTCCATCGATCGCCAGGCCACCCGCTTCCACATCACGGCGGTCCGCGGATCGCGCGTGGAGACCCGCACGGACCATCTCGCGGGCGAGGAGCCCATGCTCATCCGGGCGGCCGGACCGGGGCAGGCACCGGTGGATGTCACGGTGACCATGCACACGCCGGGCGACGAGGCAGACCTGGCCGCCGGCTTCCTCTTCACCGAGGGTGTGATCGACCGCACGGACGACATCGTCGCAATCGAGGTCGGCGACCCGACCGTCCTGTCCAACCCTGACGACGAGGTCCTCGTGCGCCTGGCGAGGCCGTTCGACATCTCGCGCCTGTCCGAGCGCCACTTCGTCGCCACCGCAGGGTGCGGGATCTGCGGAAAGGCGTCCCTGGACGCCGTCCAGGTCCGGACCTCGCCCCTCCCGCCGGGGCCGCAGATCACCGGCGACACCCTCCTCGCGCTGCCCGGCCTGCTACGAGCCGCGCAGCGCACCTTCGAGGCCACCGGCGGCATCCATGCGGCCGGCCTGTTCACGCCCGACGGCGAGCTCGTGGCAGTCCGCGAGGACATCGGCCGCCACAACGCGGTCGACAAGCTGATCGGATCGCAGGTCGTGGCCGGGCAGATCCCCCTGCACGATCGGATCCTGCTCGTCAGCAGCCGGGCAGGCTTCGAGATCGTCCAGAAGGCCGCGGTCGCGGGCATCCCGGTGATGGCGGCCGTGTCGGCGCCGAGCGACCTGGCGGTGGAGCTGGCTGAGCGCGTCGGCCTCACGCTGGTCGGCTTCCTGCGCGGCGACGGCTACAACATCTACACCCGCCCGGACCGGATCGCCGTCTAGCCGGCACGGCGCTGGCGGCTCTTGCCGCCCATGAGCGCGTGGCGCTCGCACTATGCAGTGCCGTCGCTGGCTGAGCGGCCGGTGCTCCGCTCATGACGTACCGAGCCTCGCGGAGCCTGCCGCTGGCGCACCGGGCGCTCAAACAGCGATACCACCGCATGGTGTGCGCATCCGGCGCTCAGGGCCGCCGTGGTCGACAGGTCGCCGTGATCGACAGGTCGCCGTGATCGCCAGGGCCGCCGCAGACCGAGCCGGGCGCCGCAGACCGAGCCGGGCGCCCAGGGCCAGAGTCGACTCCAGCCTGGTCAGTCGTCCGAGGCGGCCCCGGACCCCCCGCCAGCTCTCGCGTTCCACGCCGCGTGCGGGTTCAGCGGCCAGGCCACCCCCGCGGGGGCCACCACGGACCCCTCGGGCGCCTCCCCGGACTCCCCGCCCGACCCGCTCGTCGGCTGCGTCCCGAACGCCGGCGACGTCACCGGCAGCACGGGCTCCTTGTGGCAGTTCGCGCAGAACACCGGCTGGTGGCAGTAGGCGCACGACTGGTTGCCCTGCTCGCGGATGACCGCCGCGTGGTTGGTGCTCATCTCGTCGTGGTTGACGCTGATCGCGCCCGTGGAGTGGCAGTTCACGCAGTAGTCCTGCGCGTGGCACTCGACGCACGAGGTCTCGGCCGGGTCGATCGACGTCGCCACGTTCGCGTGACCGAACACCCAGAGATCGTCCTCGTGGGTGCTCGGCGGCTGCCCCAGCGGGAGCGACGCAACGGCAGGCCCGATCGAGGGGAACGTGTGGCACGTGTTGCAGGTCGACGGGATCGACTCGCTCATGGCCACGCCGTTCTCCACCCGGAAGTGCCCGCCATCGTGGCAGCGGAAGCAGCCCGGGTAGTCCTGGTGGCTCTTCTGGTTCGGGTAGGTCGCCGGGGTGACCTGCATCGCCGGCAGCGCGGTCTGCGGGTACAGGTCCTTGAGCGCCACGATCGCCCCGCGGATCTGCGCGAGCTTCGTGTTGTAGACCTCCGGGTAGTTCACCTGGTACCACGGCTCGAGCGCCTCGATCTCGGCGAACGCGGCCGCCTCGTCGGGGTAGGCGGCCCACAGGATCCGCTGCGACTCGCGCTTGATGTACGGCAGGGAGTCGTCGATCGTCCCCACCTGGAGCATGTAGTCCACGGCATCGCGCGGGTTCGTGATGTCATGCCCCACGCGGTTGTGGCAGTCGTAGCAACTGACCTCGGTCATGCCGTCCGCCGCCTTGATCTTCTCGATTTCGGGCAGCACGTTGTCCGCGTCCACGATCTCGTTCTGCGAGATGTACTCCACCACGCTGCCGTCGGCCCTGGTGGCTTCCACGTAGCTGATGTGCGCGCCGTTGAGACCGGTCCCGGCGTAGGCCATCGGCAGGGCCACGTGGTTGTGGACGCTGCGGTCCACATCGAACGGATCGCCACCGGTCGGCCGGACCATCAGGCCCACGAAGTTGCGGGTGTTCTCGGAGTCCTCGGCGAACGACTCGGTGGTGCGCAAGCCGACGAACGAGCGCTGTTCCAGCGAGTGGCACTCCTCGCAGCTGTGCTCCGCGCTGGGCAGCGCCTCGTGCTCCGGGGGATGGATGGGCGTGGGATAGGTGCCAAGAACCGTGTCGATCAGCTGGCGGGTGCCGTTCATCTTTGCCTTGACCCAGCCGGCGACGCCGGGCTCCACGTGGCACTCGCCGCACGTGACGTTCCGGTGCGCACCCGACGAGTACGCCTGGAGCTCCGGGGCCATCGTGTGGCAGCGACCGCAGAAGTCCGCGGTCTCGGTCCAGGAGATGACTGAGACCCCGGCGAAGATCCCGACGAAGCCCACGGCGCTGAGCACCAGCAGGAGGGCGAAGAGGCCGCGTCGCGACTTGGGGAGCTGGATCCGGAAGCGCCGGCCGCGCAGGTAGAACGGGTGCCTCCGCTTGGCGGGGGCCGGGGCCTCCTCGCCGAAGCCTCGCTGATGCCGAGCCGACTCCGATGCCGATCTGCCGACGCCGACTCCTCAGCCGATGCAGGCTCCGATGCCTCTGCCGACTCCGTCTGCCGGGGCCTGGCCTGCGAGATCCTCGGGCTCACTCATCGACGAGCGACCCCGCCGACCGATCCCTGCCCGCCCAGCGGGCCAACCGGCGGCGTGGGGCGTCATTTCGGCCCACCCAGCGGGCAGAATCGCGCTTCCACGGCCTCGTGAACCCGCTTCTTATGCCCGCCCAGCGAGCAGAAACCGCACGGCACCCGACCGTTGGCCCGCTGGGTGAGCACCCGCGAGCCACCGGCGAGCAGGCGC
>CAVONT010000005.1:0-83275 GCA_963697365.1 uncultured Chloroflexia bacterium | reverse complement strand
TCGAAGCCGGGCCCCTGCCGATCCCATTGGTTGCCGCAACTGTGAACGTGTATGTCGTCCCGTTAGCGAGCCCCGTGACGGTGCACGAGGTGCCGCTCGTCGAGCAGGCGATCCCGCCCGGAGCCGAGACGACGGTGTAGTCCGTGATCGAGAGACCGCCCGTCGAAGTCGGCTTCGTCCACGAGACAGTCGCCTGACTGTCGCCGGCCGCCGCCACTACCCCTGAGGGGGCCCCCGGCTCGGTCAGGTACGCGAGGGCGGCCGGGTTCGGTAAGCCACCGTCATTGCTGGGTGTGAGCGTCACGGGTCCCGGAGCAGCCGGCGTAATCCGAAACACCTGCGAAGCCGTCGAGGCGGTGAATTCGAGCGAGATCGGGGTCGAGAGTCCGCCACCCGTCGGGCTGAAGGTGATGGTGCCGGTGAAGCGGCCGTTTGGGGTGACGGTGAACGCTCCTGAGACCGCGTGGGTGAACCCGCCTGAGGGGCCGGTGACCACGTAGCTCGTGGCCGGTGGCGCCGGCACTGCCCCGTTGGATGGCGTCGATGCAGCACTCGTTCCGACTTCATTCGTCGCCGTCACCGTGAAGGAGTACGTCACACCGTTCGTCAGACCGGTGACTTCGCATGCCAGCCCCGTCGTTGTGCACGTTCGGCCACCGGGGGTCGAAGTTGCGGTATAGCCGGTGATACTGCTGCCGCCGTGCGTCAACGGCGTCGCCCAGGACACGGTCGCCGCCGCATCGCCTGCAGAGGCCTTGACTCCCGTTGGCGCCGCAGGCTCGGTCGAGTACTGCAGGCCTGCCGGGTTGACCAACCCGCCACTGTTGACGGGTGTGAGGGTGACCGGGCCCGGGGCGGTCGGCTTGATCGTGAATGTCCGATGTGCAAAGGAACTGCTGAACGTGAGCGTTATCGGCGCCGATAGCCCGCCACCCGACGGCAGGACTGTGATGGTGCCCGTGTAGAGCCCATTCGGCGTGACTGTGAAAGCTGAGGATGTGGTGTTGCTTGGGCCGTCGGTCGGGCCGGTCAGCGTGAAGGCCGTACCTGGTAGCACCTCGAGGTTCGCGCAGGCCAACTCGCTACCTTGGTTCCCGAGCACGTCAGTTGCCCGCACGCAGACCGTGCTGGTGCCGACAGGCATTGACCCAACAAGGCCCCGCACCCCTGCGACGCCGTAGGGCCCCACACCAACCTGTCCGAGAGTGCCGTCCCCCCAGCAGAGTACGGCCCCGCCGGAACGGATCGCACAGGTGTGGTAGAGGCCTGCGGTCACGTCGGTGCCACTTGCGATACCAGTCACGATGGCGGGAACGGTGCTCCCGGATGTGCCGTACACGTCGACACCCCAACAGGAGACCGAGCCGCTACGCCAGGAGCGCGCACGCGTGGGTCCCGCCTGCGGCGATCGCGGTGGCATCGGACAGCGCGCTGATCTCCCTGGCGCGGAACTACCCGTGTACGTCCCGTTTCCGAGCTGTCCAGATCCGTTGCCACCCCAGCAGGATCCTGCCCCGGTGGAGCGAGCGACACAGGTGAAGTCGGGCCCCACGGCGACGGAGCCGGCGTCTGTGATGCCGGGGACGGAAACAGGAACGAGGCTGCGTGTCAACCCATTGCCCAGCTGCCCAACTGGGTTGCCGCCCCAACAAGCGGTCGATGCCCCGGCAATCGCACAAGTGTGGAGCTGGCCGGCAGCGAGAGCGGTGGCGCCGTCGAGTCCAACCACTCTGACGGCGTTGTGCCGCTCGACCGTGGTGCCATCCCCTAGTTGGCCGTCATCGTTGCGTCCCCAACACCAGACGCCGCCCCCGTCGACGATGGCGCAAGTGTGGTGCCAGCCGGCAGCGAGAGCGGTGGCGGTCGGCAGGCCTTGAACCACGACCGGAGAAGAGCGGTCGCCTGTGGTTCCGTCTCCAAGCTGGCCGTGGTCGTTCCGCCCCCAGCAGGCGACCTTGCCATCGGACAGGATGGCGCAGGTGTGGTCGCCTCCGGCGGCGATCGCGGTCGCGGTGGTGATGTCCGTCACCTGGACCGGATTGGAGCTGTTGATTGTCGTGGCATCTCCGAGCTGCCCGGACCAGTTGGACCCCCAACGCGAGACGGATCCATCCGCCAGCACCGCACAGGTGTGGTACCAACCTGCGCCGATGGCGGAGGCATCGGTCACCTCGCTCACGGGCGCTGGAGTGGAGGTCTCGTGCAGCCTGCTGGCACCCCAGCACAAGACTTCGCCACCAACAGTGACCGCGCAGGTGTGAGAAAGCCCCGCATCAACAGTCACGGCGTCTGCGATGCCCGCAACAGGAACGGGAGTGGGCGTTCGTGCCCCGCCACTGGCGGTCTGCCCGATCCAGTTGTCGCCCCGAGCACTCCACGCTCCCTCCGGCGAGTCTTGCACAGGTGTGGTACTGCCCCGCGGTGACGTTAGTGGCGGTGACAAGGTCGGAAACCGTTACGGCCGTCCAGGCATCGGCAGTCGTCCCGTCTCCCAGTTGGCCAAAGGTGTTCCTCCCCCAGCAGGAGACAGTGCCGTTGCCCAAGACAGCACATGTGTGGTCCACACCTGCGGTGATCGCTGTGGCCGCGGTGACCCCGATTGTCGCGACGGGTACGGTTGCCATGAGCGTGGAGCCAGTCCCGAGTTGGCCATACGAATTGGCGCCCCAGCACGAAACTGAACCGCCGGACATCAGCGCGCAGGTGTGCGCCTCGCCCGTGGCAATCGCGACGGCGGTTGTCAATCCATCCACCTGGGCAGGCACGAACTGCTCTTGGGGTAGTCCCCGATCCCGAGCTGCCCGGACCCGTTGCTGCCCCAGCACGTGACCCTTCCGCCCGACCGAATCGCGCGGAGTGATTCCCGCTCGCTGCGATCTCGGTCACCGAGTCGACGCTGGCAACGGGTGACGGAGCCTCGCGATCGATCGTGGAGCCGTCTCCCAGCTGACCTTGGTCGTTCTTGCCCCAGCACACGGCACTGCCAGTCGAGAGCACGGCGCATGTGTGCCAGTAGCCGGCGGCCAGCGCTACAGCCGACGAGGATTCCGCGGACTTCGACCGGGACCGAGCTGTTCTGGCGAGTACCGTCACCGAGCTAGACCGTAGTAGTTGGATCCCCAGCACACGACCCCGCCAGTCGCGAGGAGGAGGCACGTGTGGTCCCGACCGGCGGCAACCTGGGCAACAGGCGCGTTGAGCGTCGCAGTTGCCGTGACGTTGGTGCCGCCATACCCGCTCTGCGCCGGCAGCATCGGGTACCAAGTGACGCCGCCATCAGGACTCACCTCGGCCGACGCCGACTCCCGTGGCGTCGCTCACCGATGCCGTGATTGCAGCAGTCGCGCCGCCCTGAAGCGAGGATCGGCTTAGCGCAACGTCAGTGACGCTCGGCGCCAGTGTGTCAGCCCCGTCTGCAAACGCGGTCGACGTAGGCGTCGCCATCACCACACCAAGGACGGCGACCGCGACGAGACGGCGGGCGGCAAGCAAGGTGCCAGAACCTTTCACTGCTGCCAGATCCCGGCCCGCACTCCACCGTCCCAGCAAGACGTCCCCTCCCCTTCATCCCGCCGGACTCGGCTGGGTGCAACCTCCGATGACCCGCCCGCTTGGCCCCGACCTCACGCAGTCTGCCAGCCCACGACCGGTGCGGGGCAGTCCGAACGTCCCGAAGATGATCCTCCGTGCGCTGGGCGCCCTACTTTTCCGCCGCCTCTTCCGCCCGATCGACGATTGAAGCATCTGATCGTTCACGCGGGTCGCGGCCGATCCTGGGACGAAGGCCACTCGGACCTCCGTGCGCGGTCGCGTCGGGCGGTGCACGGAGTTCCCGAGATCACGGCGCTTCGGCGATCGTCCGATTCCGCCACACGCTCGGTGTCCCAACGTCCCCGCAGCTGCGGGATCGCAAGGTGGCTGCGCGAGGACTCCGAAGATCATCTCCGCTGTGGGCTCCCAAGGTCCGTCGGCTTGGCGGGTCCAGACGATGGGCGGCTGGCTGCCGTACCGGGTCCGGGCAGGACGCCCCGTCGACCTGCCCGTAGCGACCAGAGTCCCGCCGACCGAACTGGTCGGTGGTGCACCCCGTCATGCAGAGCTCGCTGCACGGACGCTCCAATTGAAGACGAACCCGTGACGCCGGCAAGGTGTTCAAGCAGATCACCGACTCGTGGGGCGAAAAGGCCTGCTCCCGATCAGGATGCGTGCGCGGAAAGGCGCGGAAGAGGGCCACGACAGGCCGCGGTAGCCTCGCCGTGCGTGGACGACGCGGCCAATTGTGGCCGACAGCAACAAGCGGCCATCCCGCGCGTCTCATGGCGGACAGGAGGCATCGCGTGAGCAGACCGGTCATCGTCTGGTTCGCCGCGAGCGTGGCGGCAATCGTGCTCGGGATGGTCCTCGCCAGCGTGGGGTCTGGTACCGGCGCCGTCCCGCTCCTCGCCGGCGTCCTCAGTCTCATCGCGTTCCTGCTATTCGTGTGGTGGCGCGCGACGACACAGGACGACCAGTGGGTGTGGCAGACGCCCCACAAGCCGCGCCGCAAGTGGCTGGCCGAGCGGGAGGCGATGGCCAAGGCCGACAACGCGGCGCCGACGGCATCCGACTCGTCCGGCACGCCCCCCGAGCCCGAAGGCTGATCCACGGCTATGCTCACGGCATGGCCGACCTCGTGATCCGTGACTGGGCAGCGCGCCTGCTCGGGCACCGCCCCGTGGACCTCGACCTCGCAGGCATCGACCATCGCGACGACGGCTTCACTGCGCGGTTCACGGTGGCAGGCGAGGCGGACGGCGTGCGCGTGATCTGCGACCAGGTCTCCGACGGCAGCTGGCGCATCCACGCCACTCTGGACAACGAGCACCGCACAACGCTGGCCAAGACCGTCGCCTACGACGGCATCGTGGTGGCCCCGCCCCGCTGACCGGCGGTTCGAGAGCCCGGTTGGCCGCTGGCGCACCTGAGTCAGGCTCACCTGAGTCAGGTGCGGTTCAACCTCGTGGCATGCACGCACGGACCGGACGGCCAACGGCCACTTCCGAGTCCGACCGCCTCGCGGGCCGGCTCAGTTTGAACCACAGGCGACTCACAGGCGGTCCGGGCGGGATCAGGGGCCGACCTGGACGCTCATCCACACGGCCGTGGCCGCCGTCACGGGCGCGCTGACCCTGCCTGACGGGCGGCGATCCCCGTGAACGCCCCGTCACCGTCGCGGACCATGCGGCGGACCTCCAGCACGGACGCCGGGTCCACCGATCCGTAGATGTGCGGGTACGGGCTGCCGGGCTCGTCGAACCGCCACGGGCTGCCGGTCAGCTCGAGGTCCAGCGTGAGCAGGAGGAATGAGCGCGGATCATCCCGGTAGAAGCGGTTGGCGACGGCGATCATCTCGTCGTCGCCGTCCGTGCAGTGAACGAAGCCGTCCTGCTCGTACGCGGCCGGCAGGTACGGCGCCGCGGGGTCGCGGGCCTCCCACGTCGCCTCAGGTACGAGGTGGAGTGTCGGCCGGCTCACTCGTCCGCTGCCGTCGCCGGCTGGTCCACGCTCATCCAGCGTCGATCGAGACTCACCTGGATGACCGTCGGTGCTGAGGCCGCGAGGGCCGTCCGCAGTGCCCCCTCGAACGCCGCGTCCGTGTCCACGTGCACGCCACGGGCACCGCACGCGCGGGCCGCAGCGGCAAAGTCGACCGGTCCAAGGTCCGTGCCAGGCGCCGTCGGGCTGCCCATCAGGTCCTGGTGGCCGCGGATCATCCCGTAGCGCTCGTTGTCGAACACGATGGTCACGACATGGGCGCCCTCGCGCACCGCCGTCTCGAGCTCCGCGAGGGTCATACCCAACCCCCCGTCCCCCACCAGGGCGACGACGCGCCGCTCGCGGTGCACGAGGGCGGCGGCGAGGGCGGCGGGGAAGCCGTATCCCATGGCCCCGGACGTTGGGCCGAGGAAGGTGCCCGGTCGGCGGAAGCGGAAGCCACGTGCCGCCCAGCCCGCGAACGACCCGGCATCGGTGGTGAGAATTGCGTCGTCCGGCAGGAGCCGCCGGAGGTCTGCGACGATCCGTCCCGGGTGGACTCCCGGACCCGACCATGCATGACCGTCGACGATGGTCGCAGCCTCCCAGGCAGCCTTGTCCGCGGCGTTGTGCCGGTCACGTGCCGCCAGCGGCTCGGCAAGCAGTACCCCGTCCTTCAGGCGGGCGACGGCTGCGCGCAGGAAGGCTCGGGCGTCCGTCCGGATGCCGCGCTCGGGCGCATCGGCGAAGCCCACCGGCCCGGTGCGCGGCTCGAGGTCCACGTGCATCCAGCGCTGGCCCATCGCGGGCACGCGGTACTCGAAGGTCGTGGGCTCGTTGAGGCGCGAGCCGATGACGACGAGGGCATCGGCCGCCTCGAGCCGCTCGCGCACCACGCTCGGGCTCCCGAAGCCCGTCATGCCCAGGTAGAGCGGGTGGTCGTTGGGGATCACGTCTCCACGCCGCCACGAGGCGATCACCGGCACGTGGAGCAGCTCCGCGAACTTGACGAGATCGTTGGAGCAGCGGGCGCGCAGCACCCCGGCACCGGCGAGGATGACCGGGCGCTCCGCCGATGCGAGGAAGTGCAGCACCGCGCGGATGTCCGAGGTCGACGGCGTCTCCGGGTGGGGCCGCACGACCGGCGCCCGTGTCCCCTCTGGGACGGCGAGGTCGAGCACGTCCTCGGGCAGCGCGAGGAACGCCGGCCCGGGCCGGCCCTCGACCGTCGCGCGTACCGCGGCCTCGAGGGTTGCGGCCGCCGAGTCGGCGTCGTCGATCCGCCCCGCCCACTTCGCGAAGGCGCCCACCGTCCCGACGAGGTCGACTTCCTGGAACGCCTCGCGACCCGCCAGCCCGCGCCGCACATCGCCCACGAGCACGAACATCGGCGTCGAATCAGCGGTCGCGGTGTGGATCCCGATGGCCAGGTTGGCCGCGCCGACCGCGCGCGTGCCCAAGCAGGCCGCTGGCCGGCCGGTCAGCTGGCCGTACGCCTCGGCGGCGAAGGCGGCTGCGCCCTCGTGGCGGGTTGGCACGACCCGGATGCCCGCGGCAACGAGCGCGTCGAGGACGGGCAGGAAGCTCTCGCCCGGGACGGTGAAGGCCATCCGGACACCGGCTGCGCGCAGGGTGGCGGCGATCAGCTCGGCCACGGTGGCGGGTTCGGCCTGGGGGGCCGCGGCGTCGTCTTCGTCGTGGTGGGGGTCGCCGTGGTGCTCCGTTTCGCCGGGGGGAGCAGGCTCGGGTCCGTGCTCGACGTCCCCTGCGGCCGGGGCATCGGCCATCTCCGCCTCGGCGACTGGTGCCGGCTCGGCGACTGGTGCCGGCTCGGCGACTGGTGCCGGATCGACGACGGCTTCCGGCTCGGCGACTGGTGCCGGCTCGGCGACTGGTGCCGGCTCGGCGACGGCTTCCGGCTCGACGACGGCTTCCGGCTCGGCGACGGCTTCCGGCTCGACGGGTTCAACGGCCTGCTCGACCTGCTCGACGTGCTCGTCCTGCTGCGGGTGCATCGACGACCTCCTCTCCGGCCTGGACGGCGGTCCGTCCGTGGCCGGTGCCTGCGGTGGGGGTTGCGCTGGGCCTGGTACTGAGTCTAGGTGGGCGAAGGGATCATCGCTGTCGCCATCGTGCCGAACAGCAGCGCCGCGATCACGACGACTGCGACAACGATCATGATCTTGCGGGCCGCGCCTGCGCCGGGCATCGTCGCCTCCTACCGGTAGTTCTCGAACTGGAGCGGCACGACCTCGTCGAGCTCGCGCAGCCAGGCGATCACCCGCTGCAGCTCATCCTTGGACTTGCCGACGACACGGATCGCGTCGCCCTGGATGCGCGGCTGGATCTTCGGGAACTCGTCCCGGATCTGCTTCACGAGCTTGCGGGCCAGGTCGTCGGGCAGGCCGCGCCGCAGTGTGATCTCCTGGCGAACCTTGTTGCCGCCCGCCGGGAGGACCTCACCCCAGTCGAAGATCTTCAGCGACAGGTTGCGGCGCACGGCCTTCGACTCGAGAAGGTCGCGGATCGCACGCGCCCGCATGTCGCTGTCGGTGACCAGCACGATGCGGTCCTTCTCCTGGGTCAGGTCCACGTGGGCGCCCTTGAAGTCGTACCGCTGCTGCACCTCGCGCCGGACCTGGTCCAACGCGTTGCGAAGCTCCTGCTCATCGAAGTCCGACACGACGTCGAACGAGACCTCGCCCGCCATCGACCCCTCCTGTCAGCCCGCGAGGTGCTCGCGGGACACCGTCCACAGCTTCAGGCGCGTCATGCGCCCGTCCTCCCCCATCTCGGCGGAGAGGAACCCTGCCTGCCGGACCTTCGCCTCGTCGGCCACCCTGGTCCAGCTGGCGTGCCAGGCGGCCAGCACGCTCGAGCCGGACACCCAGTGTCGCTCGATCGCGAGGTCGAACCATTGTTCGGCCACGGCCGCGTCATTCAGATATGCGCGCAGCGCATTGTGCCCTACCAGGGCAGACTCGAAGGGATCGAGCGCCACCTCGCAGGACTCGGTGAACTGCTCCACGAGCAGGTCGCCATCGTACCGGGACCGGGCGTCCACCAGGCGTCCCAGCAGGTCGAAGGCCTCCGCGTATGTGAGGCTCACCGGGCACCCAGGTGCTCGAGCAGCAGCTCCCCGATCCGGTACGAGCGGCCGCCCCCCATGACCAGGACGACGTCGCCCGGGACGACCTGGTCCGCAAGCCATGCTGCCGTCGCCTCGACGGAGCCGGGGGCCTCCGCGACGATCGACGGGTTGTGCCGGGCCACGGCGGCTGCAAGGCCCGCAGCACTGGCCACGGTGGTGTCCGGGTCGCGGCCCGCCCAGATGTCCGCGATCGCGACGGCGTCGGCGGCGGCCAGAACCTCGGCGAACGCGTCGAGCAGGGCCGCCGTGCGGTGGAAGGTGAGCGGCTCGTACACCGCCCATGCCCGCCGCCCCGGCTCGCGCTGGCGCACGGCCGCGAGGGTCTCGCGGATGGCCGTCGGATGGTGGCCGTAGTCGTCGTAGACCACGACACCGGCGACCTCGCCCTTGCGCTCGAGGCGCCTCCCGACACCGGGGAACGTCGCGACCACCGGAAGCGACACCTCTGGTGCGAAGCCGGCGGCAAAGCAGGCACCGATCACGCCCAAGGCGTTGGACGCGTTGTGGCGGCCGGCCGTCGGGAGGCGGACCTCGTAGGCGCTCCCGTCCCCGAACGTCACGGTCATCGTGGTGCCGGCCGGATCAGCCGCCGTGATGTGGCCCTCGATCTCGGCATCGCCCGGGTGGTCCGGGTCCACGGCCGTGCGCACGACCAGCCCGCCCCAGTCCGGCCGGCCTAGGCGGTCGACCAGCGACGCCACGCCGCCATCGCCGGTGTTGGCGACCAGCACGACGGGAAGGTCGTCGTCGGTCCGGCTCTCCTGCGCGCGGCGGATCCAGGTCTCGAACGCGGCGATCACCGCGTCGCCGTCGGCGAAGACGTCGGGATGGTCCCACTCGGCCGAGGTGAGGACGATGACGTCGGGACGGTACGGATCGAAGTTGCCGGCGTACTCGTCGGCCTCGACCACGAATGGGTCACCCGTGCCGCGCCGCGCCGTGGCCGCCACGCCGATCCCGGTGATGCCGGCCGGCAGCAGGGCTCCCACGAACGCGCCGGGGTCCGCCCCGACGCCCACGAGGGTGTGCACGAGCCAGCCCGACGTCGTGCTCTTGCCGTGCGTGCCCGCGACGGCGAGGAGCAGCCGGCCGTGCGCCGCGTCGGCCACGACCTGCTGCCACGGCTCGAGCGGGATCAACGCTGCGCGCGCCGCGGCAAGCTCGGGATGGTCCGGGTCGATGGCGGTCAGCGCCTTCGTCACGGCCAGCCGCGCGGGCAGGCGGGATCCGGTCACGTGGGCTGCGTCATGGCCTGGCGCGATGGCGATGCCGGCCGAGTCGAGCGCCGGCGTGTACTGCGAGGGTCCCCCGGGGTCGCAGCCGTCAACGTCCGCGCCGGCCCACGCGGCCAGCAGCGCGGCCGCCGACGCCCCGGCGCCCTGGGCCCCCAGGACGTGGATCCGCTCGCCCGCCTCGATGGGCCGCGACGGCCGGGCATGCTCGAGCCCTGCTCCGATCTCGGCCGCGCCGCGCATGATCATGCGCCGGTCACCTGCAGCAGCAGCATCTGGAGGGCCGCCTCGGCGCTGTCGGCCTTGTTGGCGGTCCGGTCGCCCGGCCAGTGGAAGCGCCGGACCACGGCGTCCCGGCCCCCGCCGGCGACGGCGACATAGACCAGCCCGACCGGCTTCTCGTCGGTGCCGCCATCCGGCCCGGCGACGCCGGTCACCCCCACGCCGATGTGCGCACCGAACCGGGTCCGCGCGCCCTCGGCCATGGCGAGGGCCACCTGCGCCGAGACGGCGCCGTGGGCCGCGATCACATCGCCGGGCACGCCCAGGAGCGCCTCCTTCACGTCGTTCGCATACGCCACGACGCCCCCGCGGAGGTACCCGGAGGAGCCCGGGACCTCGGTGAGCAGGTGGGCGACAAGACCGCCCGTGCACGACTCGGCGGTCGCCACGGTCAGGCCCTGCTCCAGGCACGCAGCCTGGAGGCGACGGGCAAGCTCCACGACGACGTCAGCCATGTCAGGACCGCCCGGTCTCCACCGGCGGGTCGGGCGGGTCGAAGAGATACGTGGCCGGATTGCTCTGTTTCGACAGGCGCCCGAGGTCGTCGCCATTGAGCGTGAAGTAGGTCGCGCTTGACTTGCCCGTCCGGACCTCGATGGTCTCCTTGGCGGTGATGGTCAGCGTCTTGCCCGGGTTGTAGACCTGGCCGGCGGCACCGGTCGTCTTCCAGAGCTTGCCGTCCACCCAGACCTTGAGCCAGGCGTTGGCACCCTTGATCTTCACGACCAGGTTCACACCGCGGTAGACACTGGCGACATTGCGGGTGAGCGAGACCGCCTTGCCCTCCGGCGACGTCGCGGTCACCACGATCCGCCACTCGCCGGTGGACAGGTCGAGCGGCGAGTCGAACGTGCCATCCGCAGCCACATCCATGGTCATGGGGCCGACCACCACACCCCCGGGCGCAGGGGTGGCCATGCCGGGCGACGCCGAGGGATCTGGGGTGGATGGGGCTTCCACCGGCACGCCGTCTGCCGTCTTCGTCTGGTACGCCGTGATCGACACGGTCTTCGCGTTGGACGTGGTGCCCTTCACGGGCACGGCCCCGTTCTCGAACTGCGACCCCTCCGCAGGCGACACCACGGCGAGGGTTGGCGCCTCGATGACAAGGAACGGGACGGTGATGAGGTAGCGGGGCGCCTCCTCCGCCGTCTTGCCGGTCTCCGGGTCGAGGGCGGTCACGTCGAACTGGTTGCGGCCGCGCCGGAGCTCGACCTCGGCCTCCCACTTGCCCGACGAATTGGCCGAGACGCGGTACGGCTGGTCGCGGCCCTCGTCCTTGATCGTGACGGTGGCGCGCGGGATCGAGGTGCCTCGGAACAGGAAGGTCGTGGTGTCCTCGGCGACCTCGATGACCGCTTGCGCGGGGCTCGTGACCGCGAGGGTCGGCGGCTTCG
This sequence comes from uncultured Chloroflexia bacterium, assembly GCA_963697365.1. Classification (GTDB taxonomy): domain Bacteria; phylum Chloroflexota; class Limnocylindria; order Limnocylindrales; family CSP1-4; genus CAIXZV01. The sequence goes on along the minus strand of CAVONT010000005.1, from coordinate 71,699 downwards.
CGAACCGGACGAGCTGGACGCCGATGTAGACGGCGAAGGCGCCCGCGAGCAGCACCAGCAGCACGGCGATGATCGCCACCGGCGAGAACGTGATGCCCTGGCGCGGCGCAGCGAGCGGCTTGGGCACAGCGAGGACGGGCTCCGCCGGGATGGCGAGGTCGCCCCGTTCCCGCTTCCACTGCCGGATGACGTCCTCGGGGTCGAGCCCGAGATACAGCGCGTAGTTGCGCAGGAAGCCCTTCGTGTAGACGGCCCCCGGCAGCTCGCGGTAGTCGCCGGCCTCCAGCGCGGCGAGGTAGCGGGAGCGGATCTTCGTGTCCCGCTCGGCACGATACAGGTCCACGCCCTTGCGCTCGCGCGCGGCGATCAGGCGCTCGGGCAGCGACGGCCCGGCCTCCGTGGCATACGCGGGATCGGCGTCACGCGCGCTGCCGCGCCTCCGCCGAGACTCGTCCCGTGTCGTCATGCCTCGTCCTCGTCATCGCCGCCCCCCGGAACGTCGTCCCGGCTGAGCACCACCCGCGCGGTCGAACCGTCGAACCCGCCGATGTATCCACGTGCCTCGAGCTGGTCGATGATCCGTGCCGCCCGGGCGTAGCCGATCTTCAGGCGCCGCTGGAGCAGGGACGCCGAGGCGCGATCGTACTCCCGAATGACATTGACCGCCTCCGGGAGGAGCCGGTCGGCCTCATCGTCCGCGAGCTCCTCGACGCTGCCCACGGCCTGGCCGGTGAGCGACGTGATGGCGCTGTCGTACCTCGGGTCCTCCACCTGGTCGCACCAGTGCTTCACCACGGCCGCGATCTCGCGGTCCGAGACGAACACGCCCTGGTGGCGGATGGGCCGGGGCAGGTCGCTGGGCTGGTAGAGCATGTCGCCGCGGCCGATGAGGTCTTCCGCGCCGGGCGAGTCGAGGATCGTGCGGCTGTCGATCTGGCTCGCCATCGCGAACGCGATCCGGCTGGGGAAGTTGGCCTTGATGAGGCCCGTCACGACGTTGACGGAGGGCCGCTGGGTGGCGAGCACCAGGTGGATGCCCGTCGCGCGCGCCTTCTGGGCCAGCCGGACGATCGGGTCCTCCACGTTCTTGCCCTCGCGCATCATCAGATCGGCGAGCTCGTCGATGACGATGACGATGTACGGGAGGCGGCGGCGCTCGGGGACGTTGGGGCTCTCGTTGTAGGCCTTGATGTTGCGGGCGGCCACGGCGGCGAACTTCTTGTACCGCCGCTCCATCTCCTCGACGGCCCAGTTGAGCGCCGCCTTCGCCTTCTCGGGCTCGGTGATGACCGGGACGAGCAGGTGCGGGAGCTTGCCGCCCTCGCTATACGAGGCGAGCTCCACGCGCTTGAGGTCCATGAGGATCATCCGGACCTCGCGCGGGTTCGCGTTGCAGACGAGGCTCGTGATCAGCGCGTTGACCATGACGCTCTTGCCCGAGCCGGTGGCGCCCGCGATCAGCAGGTGCGGCATCTTCGCGAGGTCGACGGCCTGGGCGCGGCCCGCGACGTCCCTGCCGAGGGCGAACGTCAGCCGCGAGATGTGCGGCGCGCCCAGATCCACCTCGTCAAGGATCCGGCGCAGGGCGACGACGTTGAACTCCTGGTTGGGGATCTCGATCCCCACCGCTGCCTTGCCCGGGATCGGCGCCTCGATGCGGATGCTGCGCGCCGCCAGCGCCATCGCCAGGTCGTCGGCGAGTGCCTCGATGCGGCTGAGCTTGATGTGGGCCGCCGGCTGGACGACGTACTGCGTCACGACCGGCCCGGCATTCTTGCCGATGACCTCGGCCTCGATGCCGAAGCTCGCCAGCTTCTTCTTGATGATCGCCTCGTTGCGCTCGTGGACGGCCGACGAGTCGGCCGGCTGGGCGGGCGGATCACCAAGGTCGAGGAGTTCCCGGGGCGGCAGCACGAAGTCGGCGTCGTCCACCGTGAGCCCGGCACGCGACGCGTCGACGGGCTCGTCTGCAGGGTGGCCCAGGGCGTCGGGGGATGCGGGGTCCACGGTCTCGGCGGGGGCGCCGGGTGCGCCATTGCCGCTCGTGGCAGCGGGGGCCGGCGCCACCGGCGGCCGAGCCGCACCATCGCTGCTGGCCGTGCCCGGAGTGCGGGCGGGCGCGAAGGTGGCGGACATGGGTCCCGCCGACCCGGACGAGACTGGCACCGGCACGCCCGCGTCTGCCGCGTCCTGGCCGAATGCCCCCGTCTGCCCCGGCACCGTTCCGGCACCCGCAGGGACGCGTACGCCGCGACCACGACGCCCGGTGGCGCTGTCCGCGGTGGCAGCTCCAGCGGCGGTGGCGCGCGCTGCAGGTGCCGCGTCGGCTTCGTCCGTCGACTTCGTCGTGCGGTCCTGGAGCGTGGAGCCGGCCGCTTTCGCAGCCCTCGTCGCCGGGGACAGCAGCGAGCGCAGCGGCAGATCGAACGCGATCAGCAGGCCGGCCACCAGCAGGACGGCCAGGATCACGAAGGCCCCGGGCGACGTGAGGAGTGGCTCGAGGATGGACGTCAGCAGCCGGCCGATCCGGCCACCCCCGGTGGGCTCGCCATCGATGGGGCTCGTGACGCGGAAGAGCTGGAGGAGGCCGAGGAACCCGACGTAGGCCATGCCGATGCCGAGCAGCGTCCGGCCCCACGGTGCCCCCGGCTGCTTGCCGGGACCCCACTCCACGTACCAGCCCGACAGGAGCAGCACGAACGGCAGCAGCCACCGGCCGGTGCCGAAGAACGGCCCGGAGATGCTGATCCACCAGTCGGTGAGGCTCCCCTCCCCTGGCAGCATCAGGGCGATCAGCGTGATCGCCCCCACCGCGAGGAGGAGCAGCCCCACGAGCGAGCGGATGACGTCCGGCGACAGGCCCGTCGAGAGCCTCGGTCGCGGCAGGCTGCCGCCGGTGCCCGAGCTCCGCGCCCGCGTGGACCGGGCGCGGGTGGATCCCGTCCTGGGGCGGGGGCTGGTCGATCGGGACGTCCGGGGCTGTTTCGCCACCCGCTAGACCTCGACCACCACGGGGAAGACCATCGGGCGGCGCTTGGTCTGCTCGTACAGGAACCTGGACACGCCGTCCTTGATCTGGACCTTGAGCAGCGCGACCTCGGAGATCCGGTCACCGGGCGCCTCGACGGCCTCGCGGATGCGCCGGATCGCCTCCTCGATGATCCGGTCCTCCTCGGGCCCGTGGACGAAGCCGCGGGTGATGATCTCGGGCCGGCCCACCACCTTGTTGGTCTGCTTGTCGATCTGGATGACGATCATGAACATGCCGTCGTTGGCGAGCGCGCGACGGTCGCGCAGCACGATGTCGCCGACCTCGCCCACGGACAGGCCGTCGACGTACACGTAGCCCGCCGGCACCGACGCGCCGCGCCGGGCCGAGCCGTCGGGGAAGATCTCGATCGGCGTCCCGTTCTCGATGATGAACACGTTCTCGGGCAGCACACCCGTCTCGATGGCCAGGCGGCCGTGCTGGACCAGCATCCGGAACTCGCCGTGCATCGGGATGAAGTGCGTGGGCTTCGTGAGCCCCAGCATCAGCTTGAGCTCCTCCTGGCTCGCGTGCCCCGAGACGTGCGCCCGCTTGATCGTGTGGTAGTAGACGTTGGCCCCGGCCTTGAAGAGGTTGTCGATCGTGCGGGCCACGTACTCCTCGTTGCCGGGGATGGGGCTCGCGGACACGATGACGGTGTCGCCGGGCTGGATCTCCACGAACCGGTGGTCCCGGTTGGCCATACGCGCGAGGCCGGCCATCGGCTCACCCTGGGCGCCGGTCGTCGCGATGACGAGGTTGGGCGGCGCGTCCTTGATCCGGTCCTTGGAGATGATGGCGGACGGCTCGTACTTGAGGTAGCCGAGATCCGTCGCGATCCGGAAGTTCTGCTCCATGGACCGGCCGATCACGGCGGTCTTGCGCTTCATGTCCCCGGCGGCATCGAGCACCTGCTGGAGACGGGCGATGTTGGACGCGAAGGTGGCGACGATCACGCGACCGTCGAGCGGCTCCATGATCTCGCGGAAGGCCTCGCCCACGATCCGCTCGGAGGGCGTGTAGCCCGGGTTCTCGGCCCGCGTCGAGTCCGACAGCAGGCAGATGACGCCCTCCTCGCCCAGCCGGGCGAGGATGTGGAAGTCCGACAGCTTGCCGTCGACCGGCGTGTGGTCGAACTTGAAGTCACCGGTGTGGACGACCGTGCCGACGGGCGTGCGCAACGCGATGCCCATCGCGTCCGGGATGCTGTGGCCGATGCGGAACGGGACGGCGGTGAACGGCCCGATGGGCAGCTCGTCTCCAGGCTCCAGCTCGAGCAGCGGGTTGTTGTGGAGCTTGTGCTCCTTGATCTTGTTGCCCAGGAGGCCACGGGCCAGGGTGCTCGCGTACACGGGCACGCCCGGGAACTCCGGCAGCACGTACGGAAGACCGCCGACATGGTCCTCGTGGGCGTGCGTGATCAGGAAGGCCCTGACCTTCTCACGGTTGTCCTTGAGGTAGGTGACATCGGGCACGACGAGGTCGATGCCGAACATCTCCTCGTCGGGGAACATGAGGCCGCAGTCGATGACGACGATGTCGTCGCCGTACTCGAAGACGTACATGTTCTTGCCGATCTCGCCCACCCCTCCGAGCGGGATGATGCGGAGCGGGATCGTGGGGTCTGCCATCGTTGTCTCGGTACGTGGGGGTTGGGATCAGAACAAGGTCAGCTGGTCGGCGGCGGCCGCGGATCGGGCGGGAGCCGGCACAGCGTCCACCTTCGAGGTGGACGCTTCCTCGGGCGTGTCGATGATGGCGGGTCCGGGCTCCGCCGTCACGGTGCTTCCGGCACTCGCGCGGCTCGCCCGGGCACGGAGAAGCGTGGCCGGAACGCGCGCGATGTCCCGGTAGCTCTCCTCCTCGAGGGCCGGTGTGCGCAGCGCGGCCGCGGGGTGGTACATCGCGAGGACGAGCGCGTTCGACGCACCGGTGGCCGGATCGACGGTGGCGGTGGTCCCGTGCACCTGGCTGATCCGGACACCTGGCCTGAACGTGCCCATCGAGTACCGGCCGAGGGTCACCACCACGGCCGGGTCGAGCACCTCGAGCTGGCGGCGCAGGTAGCCCGCGCATGCGGCGATCTCGTCAGGCTCAGGGTCCCGGTTGGCCGGCGGGCGGCACTTCACGACGTTCGTGATGAACACATCCTCGCGCCGCCAGTCGATGGAGGCGAGCAGGCGCACCAGCAGCTGCCCGGCACGACCCACGAACGGACGACCCTCGCGGTCCTCGTTCTGCCCGGGACCCTCGCCGACGAACACGACCTCGGTGTCGGGGTCGCCCTCGCCCGGAACGGCGCGCGTGCGGCCCTCGTGGAGCCGGCAGGCAGTGCAGGCACGGACGTCGTCGGCGATCCGCTCGAGCGCCTCTCGGCGCTCGTCGGGGGTCACGCGGGCGTTCCCCCGGCGACCTTCGCCCCGTGGCGGTCGCTGCCTTTGCGGATCCAGCCGCGCTCGATCAGCACCTCCGCGATCTCGACGGCATTCGAGGCGGCCCCCTTGCGCAGGTTGTCGCTGACCACCCAGAACGCGAGGCCCCTGTTGTCCGGCACGGACGGGTCCTGGCGCACCCTGCCCACGAACACGAGGTCGGACCCTGCCGCGTGCTCGGCAAGGGGGTAGATCCTGTTGGCCGGATCGTCCTGGATCACGACGCCGGGGACGTTCCCCATCAGCTCGCGTGCCTCGGCGGGCGTGATGGGTGCCTTCGTCTCGACGTGGACGGCCTCCGAGTGGCTCATGAACACCGGCACCCTGACGGCCGTGCAGGAGACGCGCAGGTCCGGCAGGTGCAGGATCTTGCGGCTCTCGGTGACGACCTTCCACTCCTCCTTGGTGTAGCCGTTGTCCATGAAGACATCGATCTGCGGGAGGGCGTTGAAGCCGATGTTGTACGGGTAGACGCTGGCGACCTTCTCGCGGCCCTCGGCGTGGGCCTTGACCTGCTCCTCCAGCTCGACGATGGCCTTGTGGCCCGTGCCGCTCACAGCCTGGTAGGTGTCCACGATCAGGCGCTCGATGCCCACGGCGTCGCGCAGCGCCATCAGCGGCGGCATGAGCTGCATGGTGGAGCAGTTGGGGTTCGCGATGATCCCCTCGTGCCAGTCCAGGTCGTCGGGATTCACCTGGCTCACGACGAGCGGGATGGCCGGGTCCATGCGCCACGCGCTGGAGTTGTCGATGACCGTGCAGCCGCGCTTGGCCGCCTCGGGCGCCAGCTCCTTGCTGATGCCGCCACCCGCGCTGAAGAGCGCGATGTCGATGCCCTCGAAGGACTCCGGGGTGGCCTCTTCCACGACGATGTTCGTGCCGTTCACGATCAGCGTGGTGCCCGCGCTGCGCGCTGAGGCGAGGAGCCGCAGCTCGGTGTACGGGAGCTGCTTCTCGAGGAGGACCTTGATCATCGTCCGACCGACGGCGCCGGTGGCGCCGACGACGGCCACGGTGAGCTTCTGGGGCACGGATCGTCTGCCTTCTACGCGGTGACTGGGCTGGCCGCGAGTATACCAGCGGGGTCCGGCGGCTCCGGCAGGCCGGCCGGGGTACGGCTCACGCAGGAGCGGGTCCGGTCCGTCGTTCGACCCCCGGGTGGAGCGCGTCGAGTTCCTCGGCGAGCGGCACGCAGACCTCGGCGGCGATGTCGGCGAAGGCCCGTGACGCCGGTGTCCGGTACCGCTCGCTGTGCCAGATCAGGGCGATCCGGCGCGGGGGCAGGTCGAGCGGCAGGATGGCGACGTCCGGGTCATCGGCCTTGACCGCGAGGAGCGGCACCAGGGCGGCACCGAGCCCGGCGCGGGCCATCGCCTGCACCGTGGAGTTGTCGTCGGTCTGGAGCACGATGTCGAGCATCAAGCCGCGCCGCCGCAGGTCGTCGACCATCATGCTAGTGGCGCCCTGCGACCGGAAGGTGATCAGGCGCTGCGACGCGACGCTCTCGAGCGACGGGCTGCCGTGGGCCATCGCCAGCGGTGCGTCCTTGGCCACCACGAGCACGTACGGGTCGCGCGCCAGCTCCTCCGCCCCGAAGGGACCGGCCGGCAGCGGCAGGATCCCGAAGGTGAGGTCGAGGGTGCCCAGCTCGATCGCGTCGAGCAGGCCCTGGTCCGGCGCCTCCGAAAGCTGGACCTCCACGCCGGGCCATGCAGCCTCGAAGCGGCGCAGGATCCCCGGCAGGATGCGCGCCCCGACACTGGCATAGACGCCCACGCGCAACGTGCCGATCTCGCCCGCCGAGTAGGCCAGGAGGTCCGCACGGGCGGCCTGCAGCCGGTTCGTGATCCGGACGACGTGGCCCAGGAACAGCTCCCCCGCCTCGGTCAGGCTCACCGTGCGGCGGCCCCTCGACCGCTCGAAGAGGCGCACGCCGAGCACCGTCTCCAACGCCGCCACGTGCTGGCTGATCGCGCTCTGCGTGTACTCCAGCGCGTCGGCGGCCGCGTGGAAGCTGCCCTGCTCGGCGACCGCGCGGAAACTCAGCAGCTGGCGGAGCGTGAGATCCGAGAGGACGTCGGGGAGCCGTGCGGGCGACGGCGACTGATAATCAGTAGGTGTGATCATTATGTGCATCATACGAGATTGCTCTTATGAACGCGACGCGGCACCATATGGCACATGGAACTCCTGCTTGCCGCCATCGTCGTCGCAGTCCTCGGCGTCCTCGCACAGACGATCGGCACTGACTCCCGCGACGCCGACCTCACCCGCCAGATCTCCTCGATCTAGCCAACCCGCTCCTCAATTCGAACGCCCCCGGGCCGCAAGGCCTGGGGGCGTTTCCTGTTCCAGGGCCGGTCGAACGCTGCGTCTCCAGTTCACGCCACCCGCCGCCGGCCCCCGCCTGGCCTCCGTCGGGCCTCCGCCGGGCCTCCGCCGGGCCTCCGCTGGGCCTCCGCCGGGCCTCCGTTGGGCGATGCCCACCTGGTGGGCCAACCAGCGCGTGCTCTGTCACTTCTGCCCACCCCATGGGCCATTCCACGCTTCCCAGGCCCGAAACCCCGCGGTTCTGCCCAGTGGCTGGGCAGGAATCGCGCGGCACCCAACGGTAGGCCCACCCAGTGGGCAACCCGAGCGGGCGGCGACCCCTTGCGCGGGCGGCGACCCCTTGCGCGGGCGGCGGCGATCAGCGCCCCGAGGTGGCGCGTGAAGGTCGCACCATCCACCTCTCCGGATGCTCGAGCGACTCGAAGCCGTAGGCCGCGTACAGCCCATGCGCGTCATCGGTGGCCAGCATCATGCGCTTGAGCCCCTGCAGCCGCGGATCACCGACCACCGAGGCCACGAGCCGCTTCCCCACCCCGCGGCCGCGCGCCGACTCGTCCACGAACACGTCGCAGATCCAGGCGAACGTGGCCTGGTCGGTGACGACTCGCGCGAACCCCACCTGGCGGCCACCCAGGTAGGCCCCGAAGACCAGCGAGTGCTCGATCGACCGTTCGACAACGACCCGGTCCCGTCCCAGCGCCCAGTGGGCGCGCTCGGACAGGGCAGCGTGAAGCCAGTCCAGGTCGAGGTCCGCCGGATCCGTGCTGATGCGCGGGTCGTCTGCGGGATCGTCGTCTGCAGCGGTCATCGGGCGATGGTACTGGGCGTGCAGGCGCCCCATCGTCGTGACGCCGCGACCACGGCGGATCCCCTGCGAGCGGCACACCTGCGGCCTATGATCCGGAGTACCCGGCCACCGCCATGGTGGCGCGTGCTCGTCCCGGACCGCGCCGATGTGACCGCACAGCACCGGAGGAACCGTGGAACCCACCCGCAAGGCACCCTACTCCGTCTACAACGACGGCACCGGGCCGTACGCCATGTTCACCTGCGAGTCGTGCGGGCGCGACTACCGCGCGCAGCCGGTCCTCGTGGAGGAGGTCAAGGAGACCATCACCAAGTCCGCGTTTGGCGGGCTGCTGCGCAACATCCCCCTGGTCGGCAACGCCGCCGCGAACCAGGTCGACAACGACCGCTACCGGAACACCCTGACGAACGACGAGCTCGAGAAGGCTTGGGCCGAGGTGAAGGTCAACTTCGCCGAATGCCAGTCCTGCCGCCGGATCGTGTGCATCCCCGACTTCGACATGGCCTCCGGCTTCTGCAAGGAGGATTCGCCGCGCAGCGAGGAGCTGCAGGCGAGAGACGCGGAGCAGGCCGGCGCGGCCGCCGCGAGCTTTGTGAGTGGCATCGCGAACGCATTCGGCATCCCCGACGCGATGAAGGCAGCTGCGGCCCAGCAGGCGGCCCAGGCACCCGCACAGACACCGGCGGCCCAGCCCTGGGCCCAGCCCGCGGCACCGGCAGCAGCGGCCCAGCCTGGGGTCCAGGGGCCCGGCGGCGCTCCCGCGGCATCGCCTGCCGCCGCCTGCGCCTCGTGCGGCGGAGCACTGGCAGCGGGAGCCAGGTTCTGCGCCAACTGCGGAACGCCCGTGCCCGCCAAGGCCTTCTGCACCGGCTGCGGCACGGAGCGCGCACCGGGCGCGAAGTTCTGCGCCAACTGCGGCCAGCCCGCCGGTTGACGCACCTCGCCGGGGAGCGCCTGCGGCTCGCCTGAATCGAGAACGCCCCCGGGGCCCGAAGGCCCCGGGGGCGTCTGTCAGTGCGGAGCTACTTGGCGAGGTGCCGCTGCATCGCCGCCTTGCGGGACAGGTTGACCCGGCCCTGGCGGTCGATCTCGGTGACCACCACCATGACCTCGTCGCCGACGGACACGACGTCCTCGACGCTGCGGCACGTGGTAGTCGGCGAGCTCGCCGATCCGGATGAGGCCCTCCTTGCCCGGGCAGGATCTCGACGAAGCAGCCGAAGCCCATCAGCCGGGTGACCTTGCCCAGGTACAGAGCGCCCACCTCGACCTCGCGAGTGAGGCTCTCGATCCACTGGATCGCCTTGCGCGAGTTCTCGCCGGAGACGGCCGCGATCTCCACGGTGCCGTCGTCCTCGACGTTGATCTCGGTCTGGGTCTCCTCCTGGATCTTGCGGATCATCGACCCACCCTTGCCGATGATCTCGCGGATCTTCTCGGGGTTGATCTTGATCGTGATGATGCGCGGCGCGAAGTCGCTCATCGTCTCGCGGGCGGCCGGCAGGACCTCGGTCATCTTGTCGAGGATGTGGAGACGGGCAGCCAGGGCCTGCTTGAGTCCCTCGCGGATGACGCGCTCGTCGATGCCCTTGACCTTGATGTCCATCTGCAGGGCGGTGATGCCCTCGGACGTCCCGGTCACCTTGAAGTCCATGTCGCCGATCGAGTCCTCCTTGCCGAGGATGTCGGTCAGCACGACGAAGTTGCCGGTATCGCCATCGAGCACGAGACCCATCGCCGCGCCGGCGACCGGCGCCTTGATCGGCACGCCCGCGTCCATGAGGGCGAGGGTGGAGCCGCAGGTCGACGCCATGGACGTGGAGCCGTTGCCGGCCACGACCTCGGAGACGAGGCGGATGACGTACGGGAACTCCTCCTGCGACGGCAGGACGGGCAGGAGCGCACGGGCGGCAAGGTTGCCGTGGCCGATGTCGCGCCGGCTCGGGCCGCGCATGGGCTTGTTCTCGCCCGTGCTGTACGGCGGGAAGTTGTAGTGGTGCAGGTACCGCTTCTCGGTCTCAGGGCTGATCGTGTCGATCCGCTGCACGTCCGAGGACGCGCCGAGCGTTGCGACGGTCAGCGCCTGGGTCTGGCCGCGGGTGAACAGGCCGGAGCCGTGGGCGCGCGGCAGCAGGCCGACCTCGACCGAGATCGGACGGATCTCGTCGGTGGCGCGGCCGTCCATGCGGAGGCCCTCGGTCAGCACGAGCTGGCGGACGGTCTTCTTCTGGACGAGATTGAACAGGCCCTTGGAGACGCGCGCCTCGCGGCGGGCGGCCTCCAGCTTCGTCGCGGACGCAGCGGCGTCGCCCTTGACGGCGCGGACCGCGTCGGCGATGCCGGCCTTGAGGGTCTCGATCCGGCCCGGGAGGTCGTTGCCGAACCAGATGAGCAGGTTCGCAGTGGCCTCGGCGTCCGGCAGCGCGCGGTGGCTCTCCTTCAGCTCGACGCCGAAGTAGTTGGCCAGGGTCGCGAGCTTGTAGTTCTCGAGATCCGGGTAACCCTCGCGGGCGATGACGAGCGTGTCCAGGTACTTGCCCTGCTCGACACGGGTGCCGTCGCCAAGGGCCTCCTGGAGGAACGCGATGTCGAACCCGACGGAGTGGCCGACGAACGGCGCATCGCCCACGAAGTCGAGCGCCTTGCGGGCGGCCTCGGCCGGGGTCGGGGCGCCCTTGACGTCCTTGTCGGTGATGCCGTGCATCTGGTTGCCGACGATCGAGCGCCCGGGGTTGACGAAGGTGGACCAGCGGTCCGTGATCTTGCCGCCCTTGACGCGCACCGCGGCGACCTCGACGAGGTCGGCCATCTTGGGGTCGGTGCCGGTGGTCTCGACATCCACGACGACGAACTCGCCGCCCGCCTTCGCCAGGGCGGCGAACGTGAGCACGGAGTCGGTGTTGGGCTCGATGTACGGCACGCGCTTCGGCTTGCCCACGAGCTCCCGGAGCTTCTCCTGGATCTCGATGAGCGGCACCAGCGCGCGATGCCCGAAGAGGATGGCCTCGGCCATGACGTCCTCGGGGAGGATCTTGACGCCCGCCTCGACCATCATGATGGCGTCGCGGGTGCCCGAGACGACCAGGTCGAGCTCGCTGTCCGCGAGCTGGGGGTATGTCGGGTTGAGGACGAACTCGCCATCGATGCGGCCGACACGCACGGCGCCGACAGGCCCCTGGAACGGGATCTCGCTGATGGTGAGCGCGGCGGACGCGGCGATGGTGCCGAGGATGTCCGGGTCGTTCTCGTGGTCCGTCGAGAGGACCGTGACAACGAGCTGGATATCGTCCTTGTAGCCCTCGGGGAAGAGCGGGCGGATCGGGCGGTCAGTGAGGCGCGCGGCGAGCGTCGCTGCCTCGGACATGCGGCCCTCGCGCTTGATGAAGCCGCCGGGGATCTTGCCCGCGGCGTACATCCGCTCCTCGAACTCGACCGTCAGCGGGAAGAAGTCGAGGCCGGGGCGGGGCTCGGACCGGTTCGCGGTGCCGAGGACCATCGAGTCGCCGTAGCGCAGGGTGACGGCGCCGCCCGCCAGGCCGGCGATCTTGCCGGTCTCGAGCGTGAGGGTGCGACCGCCGAACTCGATGTCGAGCGTGGTGGGAGTGGGCACGTGAAAACGACCTCCTTGGTCGTGAGCGGTGGAGCGACCTGTGGCTGGTATGGCCTGGGCTCGCCGGGAAAGCAGGGCCGGATGCGAACGACCCCGGGACGCTCCCGGGGTCGCGATGCGGCAGGTGCTTAGCGGCGCAGTCCGAGCGAGCCGATGACGGCCCGGTAGCGCGCGGGGTCCTTCTTCACGAGATACGCGAGAAGGCGACGGCGCTGGCCCACGAGCTTGAGGAGGCCGCGGCGCGAATGATTGTCCTTCGGGAAGCGGCGGAGGTGCTCCGTCAGGTCCCGGATGCGCTCCGTCAGGAGGGCGATCTGGACCTCGGGCGATCCGGTGTCGCCGTCCTTGACGGCGTACTCCGCGATGACCTCTTGCTTCTTCTCCCGCGCGAGCGGCACTCGATCCTCCGACACGATGGCGTGACTACACAATTTGTTCTTCGACCCGCGGAGAATAGCAGGGCCATCCCGGTTTCGCCAAACGGCTGGCGCCAACCGCCGACGCTACGACGTCGATCTGCCGGGCGTGCGCCCATCGGCCGCCGCGAACAGCCGCTCGATCGTGCGCAGGTTCTCCACCGCGTCCGACAGCGGCACGACCGGGGCCTCACCGTCGAGGACGACCGCCGCGAACGCGTCAACCTCGCAGGCGTACGGGTCGGCGGGCTCCAGCACGATCGTCTCCGTTGCGGGGGCGACCGGCGGGTCCCCGCCCTGGGTGACGAAGACCCGCGTCGGCAGGAGGGGCGGGATGTTGAACGGGATCTCGATGCTGATCCGCCCGGCCGTCCCGTAGATGTGGACGCGCTGGTCCGGCTCCACCTGCGTCCCGCACGTGAAGGACGCAAGCCCGCCGGGGAAGGCCAGGTGGCCGGTCGTCAGGATGTCCACGCCGGATGCCGGGTCCCGAACGACGGCGGCCGTCACGGACGTCGCCTCGGCACCGAACAGCCAGCGCGACAGGTTGACCGAGTAGCAGCCGATGTCGAACAGGGCCCCGCCACCGTAGGCGAGGACGTTGCGGATGTTCGCCGGGTCCTCGAGGAAGTAGGAGAACCAGGAGTCCACGGCCGCAAGGCGACCGATCCGCCCCTCCTCCACCAGCCGCTTCACCAGGCGCCAGGACGGGTGGTGGCGGTACATGAATGCCTCGGCGAGAACGCGACCTGTTGCCTGCGAGGCCGCGACCATCCGCTCGGCGTCGGCGACGGTGAGCGCGATGGGCTTCTCGCACAGGACGTGCTTGCCCGCCTCCAGGGCCCGGATCGTCCACTCCGCGTGGAGGTGGTTGGGCAGTGGGACGTACACCGCGTCGACCGCGGGGTCCTCGAGCAGCGCCTCGTACGAGCCGTGTGCCATGGGGATGCCCAGCTCCGTGGCCGTGCGCGTCGCGGTTGCGGCATCGCGCGACGCGATGGCCACGACCTGCGCGCGGCTGGCCCGGCGCATGCCCGGGATGACCTTCTCGGTCGCGATGCGGGCGCTCGAGAGCACGCCCCAGCGAAGTCCATCCATCGTGTTCTCCAATGCTCTGCCACAACTTCCGTATGTCCGCGCGGCGCGAAGTCGGCGCCCGACCGGCGGTGGACGACGGCGTCAGCCGCCGAAGCGGACCCGAACGCGCGATCCTGCCGGGACTGGCGGCACGACGAGACGACCACCCTCCACCAGCACCTCCACGCGATGCTCGCGCGCACCGGTGTCGAGAATGGCCGGCCAGCGGCCGTCAGGCGGCAGCATCACCGGCAGCGGGAAGGCGACGACGGCGTCCTCGCTCCCCTCCTCGTCCCTGCTCGCCACGCCGATCACCGTGTGCGGTCGGCCCAGCAGCGCAGCCGCACTGTCGAGGTCGCCGGCCGCGATCGCCGAGCGGACCTCGGTGCTCCGGACCGACCGTCCGTCGATCGTGAACGGAGGGACGACGACGACATCGAACCCGAGTACCAGCCCGAGGGCTGCAAGGGTCGCCGGCGTCCCCTCGCGCCGGTAGCCGAAGGCTGCGTCCGGGGTCATCAGGAAGCCCGCGAGCGGCGCCCGCGCGGCAATCGCCGCCACAAAGTCCTGGTAGGTGGTCTCGCGAAGCCGCTGGTCGAAGTGGACGACGACGGTCGCCGCGACACCCTCCGCCCGGAGGCGTTCCAGGCGCTCGTGGGCGTCACAGAGCAGGGGCGGCGCCTGCCCGGTGATGACCTCGTCCGGATGGTGGTCGAAGGTGATGACGACGGGCCGGGCGTCCCGTCGAGCCGCCTCGGCAACGAGGTGCTCGAGCAAGTAGGCATGCCCGAGGTGCAGCCCGTCGAACACGCCGACGACAACGAACGCAGGTGCCTCGCTGCGGGGCAGGTCTTCCAGCCCCCGCGCGACATCCATCCCTAGCCCTCCGGTGCCGCTGCAGCCGGGATCGGGCGACCATCCGCCGACGGACGCTCGGCCAGGACCTTGTCCGGGTGCAGGATCCCGCCCACGGCGTGGCAGACGGCCGCCACCTTCCCGTCGGGCGCCATCGCGAGCACGATCGGCGCGTCGCGCACCTCGAGCGGCGTCTTGGGGCCTGTCACCAGCCCCTCCCACATGCGCCGCACCTCGTCCCACGTGATGCGCGCGTGGGGCATGTCCTCGAGCCCGGCGTCCATCGGCCGCAAGGCGTTGACGATCCCGGCCGGCCCATCGGCGGCGTGCTCGCGCAGCTCCTCGAACGAGACCGCATCGTCGGCGGTGAACTTGCCCGATGCCGTCCGCACGAGGGCACCGAGGTACGCGCCGCTGCCGAGCGCCACCCCGACATCGCGGGCGAGCGCCCGGATGTAGGTGCCGGCAGAGCAGCGCACGTCCACCACGGCGATCGGTCGCGCAGGATCCGACGCATCCCAGTCGAGCAGCGTCGCCTCCTCGATGACGACGGACCGCGGCGCGAGCTCGACCTCCTCGCCCCTGCGCGCCATCTGGTACGCACGTCGACCTTCGACCTGCACCGCGCTGTACCGGGGCGGAACCTGGAGCTGGGGCCCGAGCACGCGGGCCAGCTCCTCTTCGAGGCCGCCACGGGTGACCGGCTCCCCCGCCACCGGCTCCCGCTCCCCGTCGATGTCGTCGGTGGACGAGGTCTCCCCGAAACACAGGGTCGCCCGGTAGCGCTTCGGCATGCCCAGGTGGTACTCGGCGAGACGGGTTGCCCTGCCGAGGAAGATCGGCAGCACGCCGGCCGCGAACGGGTCGAGCGTCCCGCCGTGGCCCACCCGACGGGTGGAGGACAGGCGCCGCACGAGGCCCACGACATCATGCGAGGTGGGTCCGGACGGCTTGGCCACCACGAGGACGCCGTCGAGGCCACCGCTCCGGTCGCGGGGGCTCACCGGCCGACCTCCTCGGCCAGGCGATGGGCGATTGCGAGCACGGTCGGGATCGCCTCGTCGAGCGGCAGCGGCACGGACGCTCCCGCCGCGCGGGCATGGCCTCCCCCACCGAAGGCGCCCGTGAGGACGGTGGCGTCCACGCCTCCAGGCTTCGTGCGGACCGACAGACGGGTCCCACCGTCGGCGTGACCCTTGAACAGCATCGCGACCTCGGCGACCTCCGCCTGGGCGAGGAGATCGATGATCCCCTCGGAATGGGCGCTGATCGCACCTGTCGCGGCCAGGTCCGCCTCGGTCAACGTTGACCACACGACGAGGTGGTCGTCCGTGGCGACGAGCCGGTCCAGCACCCGGCCGAACAGCCGCAGCTGCACGTCGGGCTTGGTGCG
Source organism: uncultured Chloroflexia bacterium (assembly GCA_963697365.1). Lineage (GTDB taxonomy): Bacteria > Chloroflexota > Limnocylindria > Limnocylindrales > CSP1-4 > CAIXZV01. The sequence goes on along the minus strand of CAVONT010000005.1, from coordinate 55,749 downwards.
GTACAACCGCCGCGAGATGTCGGACAGTGGTGCGCCCGCCTCGACCAGGGCCGCCGCCACTGCAAGGGTGCGAGGGGTCGCATTGGGGTGCGCGAACGTCGCCGTGTCCATCACGACGCCGGCCATGAGGGCGGCCGCCATCGCGCCGTCGTGGAGATCGACCGGCAGGCCCAGCCGGACAGCCAGCAGGGCGACGAGCTCGCAGGTGGCGGCAGCATCGGGGTCGATCCAGTCGACCTCACCGCCGTCGTTGTTGGATGCGTGGTGATCGATGATGACGCGCGGCAGGCTCGTGAACAGCGCGGCGTTGCGCTGGGCCACCTCGCCCACCCGATCCGCCGTTGCGCAGTCGCAGAGGACGAGGAGGTCGTACGCCTCGGCCGGGTCGGGGTCGCACTGGAACCGCTCGATGCCCTCGATGAACGCGTAGAGCGGCGGGACGGGATCGCTCGAGATCGCCGTGGCGCGCCCACCCAGCGCCTCGACGATGTGGCACACGCCGAGCACCGCTCCGAGCGTGTCGGCGTCGGGGTTCTCGTGGCTGACCACGAGCACGTGACGGGCGCCGCGCAGGTGCTCGACAACAGGCATCGGGACGGTCTCGCGCGCGATGCCGCTGATGTCAACGTGCCCGGTCACCGGTGGCTTCCCCCGGTGCGCTTCGGACCCGGCCGTGGTGTGCCGCCCTTCGACGCCGGCCGGGAGGCGCCACGATCCGACCCCTTCGGGCCCTGCCGGGATGCGCCACGATCCGACCCCTTCGGCCCGTAGGTGCGCCGGCCCCTGCCCTTCGCGGACGGCGGCGGCAGGTGCTCGGCAGCGGCCGCCCCGAGGTCGGCATCCGGGTCGACGGCCTCCTCGTGGTGGAGCCGCTTGACCGGCGTGGGCAGCGACTCGTCGAAGGGCTCGATCTCCGTCGGGTCCACGCCTGCCTCGAGCTCCGAGAGCAGGTGCAGGAGGCGTGTGCCGCGCTCGGCGGAGTCGTCGAGACGGATATGGAGCGCCGGGATGCGCCTGATGCGCAGGCGCTTGCCCAGCTCGTGCCGGATGAACGGCATCGCATCAGCGAGCGCGCGCAGCGTCGCGTCGCGATCGCCCTCCTGGCCGATCACGCTGACCCAGACCTTGGCATGGCCCAGGTCCGGGCTGGTTTCAACCTCGGTGATGGTCGCAAAACCGATCCTCGGATCCGCGACCTCCCGGGCCAGCAGCGCGCCGATCTCCTGCCGGAGCAGTTCGTCGACGCGCTCGGTGCGTTGGCTCATCGCATGGTCTCCCCGACCAGGGTCCGTCAGCCGGTGATACGGCTCTTGGACTGGTGCGTGAAGCACTCGATGATGTCGCCCTCGACCTGATCATTCCAACCCTCGAGGCCGATACCGCACTCGAAGTTCTTCTCGACCTCGCGGACGTCGTCACGGAACCGGCGGAGCGACTCGATCCGCTGGTCGTTGGCCACGATCCTGCCGCCCCGCCACACGCGGGCGAACCCGTTGCGCACGATGCGTCCGTCGGTGACGAAGCAGCCCGCGATGACGGTGGTCTTGCCAACCTTGAACAGCTGGCGGACCTCCGCGCGGCCCTCGACGACCTCCACGATCTCCGGCTCGAGCATGCCCTTGAGGGCGGCATCGATGTCGTCCGTGAGCTTGTAGATGATGTCGTAGAGGCGCACATCCACACCGTCGGCCTCGGCCGCCCGGCGGGCGGTCTCGGTGATGCTGGTGCTGAAGCCCACGACAATCGCGTTGGACGCGGTCGCGAGCATGATGTCGTTGTCGGTGATGTCGCCGGCGGCCTCGTGGAGGATGTTGATCTTCACCTCGTCCGTGGACAGCTGCTGCAGCGCGTGGTTGATCGCGCCCAGCGAGCCCGACACGTCGGACTTGAGGATGATCCTCAGCTCCTTGGCCTGGCCGGCCTGGATCTGGCGGTAGAGGTCCTCCAGGGTCGCGCGCCCGGAGCCCGCGCCGGCCGCCTGGGCCGCCGCGATCTTCTTGGCCTCGACCTGGTCGCGGGCAACCGACACGTCCTTGACGACGCGCAGGATGTCGCCGGCCTCGGGGACGTCCGACAGGCCGAGGATCACGGCCGCGGACGCCGGGCCCGCCTTGGTGATCCGCTTGCCGACGGAGCTCTCGAGCGCCTTGATCTTGCCGTAGCTGGTGCCCGCGACCACCACATCGCCGACGCGCAGGGTGCCCGTCTGGACGATGATCGTGGCGACGGCGCCGCGGCCCTTGTCGAGGCGCGCCTCGATGACCGTGCCCACGGCATCCCGCTTGGGGTTCGCCTTGAGCTCCTGCAGGTCGGCGACCAGCAGGATGATCTCGAGCAGCTCCGGGATGCCGACGCGGGTCTTGGCCGACACCGGCACGAGCGGCGTGTCGCCGCCGTAGTCCTCGATCAGGACGCCGGCCTCGGCCAGCTCGTTCTTGACCCGGTCCGTGTTGGCGTCCGGCTTGTCGATCTTGTTCATCGCGATGACGAGGGGGACCTTGGCCGCCTTCGCGTGGCTGATCGCCTCGAGCGTCTGGGGCATGACGCCGTCGTCGGCCGCGACCACGATGACCGCGATGTCGGTGACCTTGGCGCCGCGGGCGCGCATCGAGGTGAACGCCTCGTGGCCCGGGGTGTCGAGGAAGACGACGCGCTTGCCGTCCTTCGTGGTCACCTCGGACGCGCCGATGTGCTGGGTGATGCCACCGCGTTCGCCGGCAGCGACCGTGGTGGAGCGGATCGCGTCGAGGAGGCTGGTCTTGCCGTGGTCCACGTGACCCATGACGGTCACGATGGGAGCCCGCGGGAGGAGGTCCTTGGGATCGTCCGCCTCCTCGTCCCAGAGCTGCACCTTGGCAGCCTCTGCGGCGGGGACGTTGTCCTCGTCCTCGTCCTCGTCGGCGGCGCCCGCCTCTGAGATCTCGTAGCCGAGCTCCTCCGCGACGAGCGACGCGGTGTCGCGGTCGATGAGTTGGTTGATCGTGGCGAAGATGCCGCTCTTGATGAGCTCTCTGATGATGTCCGCCGGACTCACGCCCAGGAGCTCTGCGAGCTCCTTGACCGTGATCGTCGACGGCAGCTCGACAGCGCCTCGCTCGCTCGGGTCGACCGTGGCGACGCCGCCCGGCGTGAACCCGCCCGGGCGCCGCGGGGGCTTGCGAGGGCCTCGACGGCCGCGGGTGCCGCTCCTACTCCTGGCCATGGGCTCCTCCTTCGTCGGAAGTCAAGGATCCGCGGGCCGGCATTGCGGGCCCCGATGGGCCGGCCGCCAGGGCCGCCGCGAGATCGGTGGGGATGGTGGTCTTGAGCGCGTGCTCGAGGGCACGCTTGCGGGCGGCCTGGTCCCAGCAGGACGCGTTCCGGCAGAGGTACGCGCCGCGGCCCGGGAGCCGCCCGGTGTGGTCGATGGTGACGGTGCCGGCGGGGGTCCGCACGATGCGCACGAGCTCCCGCTTGGGCCGAGGGGTACGGCAGGCAACGCAGCTCCGCTCCGGGAGCCGACGCGGCAAGGAAGGCCGGGATCGACCGGCCGTTGCCGGGCCTACGACGACACCTCCTCGGAGGACTTCTTACGGGACTTCTTCGCCGGGGCGGCGGGGGCCGCTTCCGGCTCGGGCGTTGGTTCTGCGACGGGCGCAGAGGCAGGATCCGGCTCGGGCGCAGGCGTGGGCGTGGGCTCGGGCTCGGGCTCGCCAGCCGGTTCCGGCTCGAAGGCCTCGTCGAGCGCAGGCGCGGGCTCGCTCCCGGCAACGGGCTCGGCGACAGCCACGGACTCGGCGACGGGCTCGGGTTCCGGCACCGGTGCCGGCTCCACGGGCTGCGCGTCGCTGCGGATGTCGATGCGCCATCCGGTCAGCCGCGCGGCAAGGCGGGCGTTCTGGCCTTCACGGCCGATCGCCAGCGACAGCATGCGCTCGGGCACCGTGACGCTCGCGACCCGGTTTGCCTCGTCCACGTGGACGCTGATCACCTGGGCGGGCGACAGTGCATTCGCGACGAACACCGAGGCGTCCTCGCTCCACGGGATGACGTCGATCTTCTCGCCCGCCAGCTCGGCCACGACCGCCTGGACGCGGGTTCCGCGCTGGCCGACGGTCGCGCCGACCGGGTCGAGCCCGTCCTGGCGTGATGCGACGGCCACCTTGGAGCGCGATCCCGCCTCTCGGGAGATCGCCTTGATCTCGACGGTGCCCGCGTGGATCTCCGGGACCTCGAGCTCGAACAGCCGGCGCAGGAAGCCCTTGTGCGTGCGGGACACCATGATCTGCGGCCCACGCGCCGAACGGCGGACCTCGAGGACGAAGGCCTTCACGGGCTGGCCGATGCGGTAGTGCTCCAGCGGACTCTGCTCGCTGGTCGCGAGGATCGCCTCCACGCCCTTCCCGACATCGAGGATGATCGCCCGCGGCTCCACGCGGCTCACGCCGCCCGTGATCAGCTCCCCCTCGCGGGAGGCGAACTGGTCGAACACCTGATCGCGCTCGACCTCGCGCATCCGCTGCAGGATGATCTGCTTCGCCGTCTGGGCGCCGATGCGGCCGTACTTCTCCGCGTCGAGCTGCTCGATCTCGAGCACCGCGCCGACATGGATGTCCGGGTCGGCGCCGCGCGCCTCCGCCAGGGAGACCTCGAACTCCGGGTTCTCGACCTCGTCGACGACATGGCGGCCCCGGAAGACGCGGATCTCGCCGGTGCTGGCCTCGACCTTGACGAAGATGTCCTCCTCGCCGGCCACGCGCCGGTAGGCCGCCTGGATCCCCTCCTCCACGGCGCGGATCAGCGCAGTCTGGCTGACCTGCTTCTCGGCATTGAGCTGGAGGAGCGCACCAACGAAGTCGCGACTCACCTGGCGCCTCCCTGCTGCGTGCATCCGTCATCCAAGGCTTTCGACACAAAGAGACGTGGGCTGGTCACCCACGTCCTGCGGCGGCCTTGCGTAATTGCCGGAAAGTATACACCCGGGCGCGTGGACCCCTCAATCGCAACCCCCCGGCTCGGCCTGCGCCGAGCACGCCGCCCCGGTAGGCTCGAGGCACACACCGCATGGAGACAAGCCGCGTGCCGTCCGAGCCCCAGCTGCCGGTCATCCACCAGACGGAGATCGACGGCGTCCCCGCCCTGTGGTCCCCGGTCGCCGGACCCCTGACGGCCGCCCTGCAGTTCCGCGTGGGGCGCGTGGACGAGCAGCGGCCGATCGGGGGCATCACCCACCTCGTGGAGCATCTCGCCTTCACGGGCCTGATGGACCAGGAGTACGAGTTGTCCGGCTTCGTCGAGCCGACGCGCACCGTGTTCCACGCGACCGGCCATCCCCACGAGGTCACCGAGTTCCTGGCCCGGATCTGCGCCAACCTTGCGGACCTCCCGCTCGATCGCCTCGCGCACGAGCGCCGGGTCCTCGTCCAGGAGGCGAACGAGCGTCCCAGCTCGATCGACGGCCAGATGCGCTGGTTCCGGTACGGACCACAGGGGCATGGCCTCTCCGATGGACCGGAGTTCGGCCTCGACTGGCTGGGGCCGGAGCCGATCGACGCCTGGCGCCGCTCGTTCTTCACGCGCGGCAACGCGATGCTCGTGCTCTCCGGCGAACCCCCGCCGGACCTCCGGGTCACGCTTCCGGAGGGGTCGCGGATGCCGCCGATCCTCCCCGTGCCGGACCCGGACCTCCCGCTGCCCGCATTCGCCAGCTGGGAGCAGGACGCGGTGTGCATGACGCTCGTCGGCGAGCGGAGTCCCGAGCTGACGATGGTGCTCGGGATCCTGGAGCGCCGCCTGAAGCGGACGCTGCGCCACGAGCAGGGAACCGTGTACGACCTCGCCGCGATCTACGGCCCGCTCACCGGCATCGTTGGCCACCTGTTCCTCGGCACCGAGTGCGCCCGCGACCAGGTCGGCGTGGTCCAGGGAGCCATGATCGACGCCGTCGAGCAGCTTGCGACCGACGGACCGACCGACGAGGAGGTCTCCCGCGAGATCGACGGCTTCGAGCGCATGTTCCTCGACCCGACCGTCGTCTTCGGCCTCATGGACACGCAGGCCCAGGACATGCTGCTGGGCCAGCCGATCATGCTGCCCGACGAGGGCGTGGCCCGCCGCCGGGCGGCCACGACGGACTCGGTGAAGGCGGCGGCGGCCAGCGTCCGCGTCAGTGCGCTCCTCGCCAGCAGCGCGGTCGAGGCGCCGGCGGGCTTCCACCCGGCCCCCCTCGTCTCGAAGGCGCCCGTGCGTGGCCGCGAGGTCGCTCCGGCCGGCTTCCACCTGCCCGGGCGCGGGCCCAAGGAGCGCCTGATCGTCGGCGACGAGGGGGTCACGCTCCGGTTCACCGACGGGGGAATCACCACCGTCCTCTACGAGCGGGCGGTGCTGTGCGAGCACGGATCACCGACCCTTCGCCGGCTGACGGGCTACGACGGGTTCAGCGTCGTCGTCGACGCGGAGCACTGGAAGGACGGCCCGGCGATCGTCGCCCAGATCGACCGCCGCGTGGACCCGCTGATCGTCTCCTGTGAGGACGACGCCGACAACGCCGGATGGGCCCGCCGGATCGCGGGGCTCTGACCCGGGGCGGAGCGATCAGGGACGGGTGAGGACGACGTCCGGACGGGCCTGCGCCGCGGCATCCGCCGCGAAGAAGGGCTGCGGCCGCCAGCCGAAGAGGCCTGCAAGCAGACGGCCAGGCAGCTGGCCGATCCGCGTGTTGTGGCGGTACACCTGGTCGTTGTAGAGCTCCCGCCGGTCCGCGATCACGTCCTCGAGCCGGGCGATCTCCTCCTGGAGGCTCGCAACGTTGCCGGCTGACTTGATCTCCGGGTACTGCTCGACCACCGCGAGCAGCTGCCGGACGGCCCTCGTCGTGGCCTCGCTGGTCGCCGCCTGGCTCGGAATAGGCTCGCTGTCGGAGTAGGCCGCCCTGCGTGTCGTCACCTCCGCGAGCAGGTCGCGCTCGAACGCCATGAGGCCACGCACGGCCTCCACGAGGTTGGGCAGCTCGTCATGCCGCTGCTTGAGGGCGACATCGATGTTCGCCCACGCCTTCGTGATCCGGTTCCGGAGCGCGACGACGTCGTTGAAGGTGGTCACGACGAGGAACCCGATGACGGCGATGGCCAGGGCGACCGCGAACAGGGCGGCCAGGTCGTTCAGGGGCATGGCGCGGACATCATCGCGGATCAGCCGGTCGTGAGCAGGGCCGCACCGACGATCGCCGAGACGATCGCGAGCACCGCGCCCAGGAGACCCACGAGGAACGTGCTGCGGTGCCGGTCAGCAACCTCGGCCGGGCCACCCCATGCCACGAGCAGCGGCGCATCGGGGGCGGAGGCGATCACCAGCAGGTCCGGTTCGATGTCGAACGTCGTCTCGATCCGCGCGGCCTCGGCGGGCGTCGCAAGGGCTGGAGCAGCGGCTGCCGGGTCCAGCTCCGGCGCCCGCACCGGACGGCCGATCCCGAACCCCGGGATGGCGGCGTTGCCCCATGCCTCCTCGGGTGAGGTGAGGGTTCCAGCGGCGAGCGCCTCCGCGATGTCGGCCGCGATCGCCGGGTCCGCCAGCGCCCCGAGCGGGTCGAGCGAACCCTCGAGCGAATCGGCAGTCGCGGGATCCTCCAGCGTCGAGAACGGCCGCGCCGTGCCCACAACCGTGATCTCGTCTCCCGGCTCCAGGCGGGCCTCGATGAACCGCTGCCCGTCGTCCGAGCCGAAGGCACCGCCCACGCCGGGGATGTCGTCCGAGGAGGCCGGGGGCTGCACCGTCAGGAGCGCCGCGATCGCCGCCTCGCGGTCGACCGGCTCCGCCATGACCACCGCGGTTCGGCGCGGCGCAAGGCCGGGCGGCAGGTCACCCGTCATCCCGGTTCCCTCGTTGAAGCGGACGGGGATGTCCAGCCGCGCGCCACGCGGGAAGACCCGGATGGCGCCCGAGCCGTCACGGACGCGGAACCCGATCCCCCGCTCCTCGTTGAAGGTCGTGCCATCGCCACGGCCCGACCGCTCCACCCGCGAGCGATACCAGACGCATTCGCGATCCTGGAGCGGCGAGCGCAGGAGCACCTCGGCCGTCTCCACCACGCCCGTCACCCGGACCTCGCCTGCCGCGAGCGTGGCGATCCGCGATGTGCTCAGCCCCTCCACCAGCGCACCGGACCGATGCCCCATGAGGCCGCGCCAGAGGATGACAAGCCCGCCGGCTATGCCGACCGCGCACAGCATGAGCAGGAAAGGCTCGGCCTCGCTCACCTGTCGAGGCTCCCCGGCCCGCCCGTGCCCCTACGCCTTGGCGTAGCGGCGCTCGACGTAGTCCTCGAGCAGGCCGATGAAGACCGGCACGATGTCGTCGCCGCGGAGGGTGCGGTCGAGCTTCCCATCCACGAACACCGGGGCCACCGGCGCCTCGAAGGTGCCCGGCAGCGAGATCCCGATGTCCGCGTGCTTGGACTCCCCCGGCCCGTTGACCACGCAGCCCATCACCGCCACCTTGAGGTCCTCGACGCCCGGGTACTGCTCACGCCACTCGGGCATGCGGTCCTTGATGTGCGTGGTGATGTCGCGGGCCATCTCCTGGAAGAACGTGGACGTCGTGCGGCCGCAGCCCGGGCAGGCGGACACCTGGGGCAGGAACGAGCGCAGGCCCATGGACTGGAGGACCTGCTGTGCGACCTCCACCTCGAGCTCGCGCCCGGCGCCGGGCTCAGGGGTGAGTGAAACCCGGATCGTGTCCCCGATCCCCTCGTTGAGCAGGATCGCAAGGCCGGCCGTGGAGGTCACGATGCCCTTCATCGCCATGCCCGCCTCGGTCAGGCCCAGGTGGAGCGGGTAGTCCGACCGGGGCGCCAGGCGCCGGTACGTGTCCACGAGATCCCGGACGCCTGACACCTTCGCCGACAGGATGATCCGGTCGTGACGCAGGCCGACCTCCTCGGCGAGCTCCGCGGAACGCATCGCCGACTCGATCATCGCGTCGATCATCACGTCGCGGGCGTCGCGTGGCTCGGCGGCCCGGGCATTCGCCTCCATGAGGTCCGTGAGCAGCTGCTGGTCGAGCGAGCCCCAGTTGACCCCGATCCGGACGGGCTTGTCGTGCTCGATCGCGGCCCGCACGATCGTCGTGAAGTTCTCGTCGTGGTACTTGGTGCCCACGTTCCCCGGGTTGATCCGGTACTTCGCGAGGGCCGCAGCCATCTCCGGGAACTCGACCAGGAGCTTGTGGCCGTTGTAGTGGAAGTCGCCGATGACCGGGACGTCCACGCCCAGGTTGTCGCGCAGTTTGCGGATCATCTCCGGGACCGCCGCCGCGGCCTCCTCGGTGTTCACGGTCACCCGGACGAGCTGCGAGCCTGTGTGCGCGAGGCGCGCGACCTGGATCGCGGTGCCGTCCGGGTCCGCGGTATCCGTGTTGGTCATCGACTGGACGACGACCGGGTGCGCCGACCCGACCAGGACCCCGCCGACATCGACCGAGACCGTGGGCCGCCTGACTGGACGGAGCTGGTCGGGCGATGCCATGGTCAGTTGCCTCCGCCAACGAGGCGGGCGACGTCGAACACGGTGATCCAGATCAGGAACGTGAACAGCGCCACGAACCCGATCGCGTAGGTCAGCTGCTCCGCACGCAGCGAGATCCTGGACCCGAGGCCCGGGATCGCCTTGAGCAGCAGCATGAGCATCCTGCCGCCGTCGAGCGGCGGGAAGGGCAGGATGTTCACGAGCGCCAGGTTGGCCGACAGGAGCCCGGCCAGGTACAGCAGGTAGAGGGGGCCGAGGTTCCACATGATGTCGCCCACCTGGAACGCGATCCCCACGGGACCCGCCGCCCCCTCGGGCGCCGCAGTCGGATTGGTCACGATCGATCGACCGAGGTCACCGAGACCGCCGAGGATCATCGTGAAGGCGTCGACCGTACGCTGCCAGCCGACCTGGATCGCCTCGACGAACGTGCGATCGATGGTCCCGACCTGCTTGCCAGAGAGCTGCGCGATGCCAAGCGCGCCCTCGGTCTCGGACGCCGGCACGCGCAGGGTGACGGTGTAGTCCTGCGCTTGCCCGTCCACGTGCACGACGCCGATGACGATCGTCTGGCCGGCCAGCGAGCGGAGGTCTTCCGTCGGGAAGCGCTGGTCGAACGCGGAGTATTCCACCCCGTTCACCCTGACGATCGTGTCGCCTGGCTGCAAGCCGATGGCCTCCGCCGGCGATCCGGTGGCGATCTCCTGTGTCGTCACGCCGATCGCGGGCTCACCCCACATGGCGATCCCGGTGAAGATCACAAGGGCGAGCAGCAGGTTCATCACGACGCCCGCGACCAGGATCACCATCTTGGTGATCAGGCGCTGGTTGGAGAACGAGCGCGGATCGTCCTTCTCGTCGCCGTCCTCGCCCTCGAGCTTGACGAAGCCGCCGATTGGAAGCCAGTTGAGCGTGTAGGTCGTCTCCTCCCCGCGCTTGATCACCTTCGCCCGGGGCGGGAACCCGATCCCGAACTCGAGCACCTTGACCCTGGCGGCGCGCGCGGTCACGAAGTGGCCGATCTCGTGGATCAGCACGAGCCCGCCCAGCAGGAGGATGAAGACGATGATCGTCCCGATGGACTGGAGCAGCTCGGTCATCTAGTTCACCGGTCCTGTCGCAAAGGCGGCGCGGACCTCGAGGTCGAGGGCGACGAGGCTCTCGATGTCAGGCGCCTGGTCGGGTCCCTCGCCGAAGCGGCGCACGGCCGCCTCGAGGAGACGCGGGATCCCGGGGAAGTCCAAGGTTCGGTCGAGGAAACGGGCCACGGCCACCTCGTCGGCGGCGATGAGCGCGGCGGACGCCCGCGGCCCCAGGCGGCCCGCCTCCCGCGCGATGCGGAGAGCCGGGAACCGCCCCTCATCGGGGGCGCGGAAGTCGAGGCGCGCAGCCGCCACCAGGTCGGGCGGCGTCGCTGGGGACGGCAGCCGCTCGGGGTGGGTCAACGCGTACTGGATGGGAATGCGCATGTCGGGGGTGCCCAGCTGGGCCTTGAGAGAGCCGTCCACGAACAGGACGGCCGAGTGAACGACGCTCTGCGGGTGGACGACGACATCGATCGCGTCATAGGGCACATCGTAGAGCCAGTGGGCCTCGATGACCTCGAGGCCCTTGTTGGCGAGGGTGGCGGAGTCGATGGTGATCTTGGCCCCCATGGTCCAGGTCGGGTGCTTGAGCGCCCGCTCAGGGGTGATGGACGCGAACTCCTCGTCCGGGGTTTCCAGGAACGGCCCGCCGGACGCGGTGAGCACCAGGCGCGCGATCCCCTCCCTGGGTTCGCCGACGAGGCACTGCCAGATGGCGGAGTGCTCCGAGTCGATGGGGCGCAGCCATGCGAGCGGCGTGGCGAGCGGGTCACCGGCGAGCTTCGCGGCACGAGCGGCGGCCTGGCGGCGGGCCTCGGCCATGACCAGGTGGCCGCCGGCGACCAGCGTTTCCTTGTTGGCCGTCGCGACGACCTTGCCTCGTCCGAGGGCAGCCAGGGTGGGCCGGAGCGACACGACGCCACCGGTGCCGACGATCACGAGATCGACGTCGTCACGCGTGGCGAGCTCAAGCAGTGCGTCCTCGCCGCGGACCCGCACGGTGCCCGATGGGAGGTCGAGGGTGACCGCATCATCGGCCAGAGCAACGGCCCTCGGGTGGAGGCGCGCAGCCTGCGCCTCGAGCTCTCGGGCGTTGCGGCCGGTCGCGAGCGCGACGACCTCGAACCGGTCCGCGTGCGCCTCGAGGACATCGACGGTCTGGCGGCCGATGCTCCCGGTCGAGCCCAGCAGCGCGACGCGCAGGCGGCCGCGGTCAGCTGACAACGGCGACGACATACAGCGCGACGACTGGTCCCGCGAACAGGAAGGAGTCGATGCGGTCGAGGATGCCGCCGTGACCCGGGATCAGGGTCCCGGAGTCCTTCGCGCCCGCCGCGCGCTTGAGCATGGACTCGGCGAGGTCGCCGGCCTGGGCGGCCAGCGCGAGCACCGGCCCCAGCACCAGTCCCCCGAGCGCGTTCTGCCCGAGCAGGGCGAGCATCAGGGTCGTGACGATCGTGGAGACCACGATGCCCCCGATGAGGCCCTCGATCGACTTGGCCGGCGAGATGTGGGTGAGGAACTTGCGCCGCCCGATCTGGCTGCCCACGAGGTAGGCGCCGGTGTCGTAGGCCCACACGCCGAACACCAGCAGGAGGACCCAGCCGCGCTCCGCCTGGAGCGGCGCCAGGACCGCGCTCGACGGCAGCGCCGGCGCCATCGCCGCGACCTGGAGCACCGACGCGATAAGGCCGACGTAGACCGCCCCGAAGACGGTCGTGAACCAGACGACGAGGCCGTCGCGAGGGTCCTGCTGGGTGAATGCGCCCACGCCTGCGAGGACCGTGCCGAGGGCCACGAGCAGGAGGCCCTTGTCGCCCAGCGGCTGCAGGAACGCCTGGAGGACGAAGGCGACGGCGAGCACCGTCCCGAACAGCCCCAGCGATGGGTAGCCGGCCATCTTGAGAAGCTTGAACACTTCGGTTCCGCCCACGATGGCAAGCGCCACGAGGAGGAGGGCGATACCGGGCAGCCCGAGCGCCACAGCGACCAGGAGAACCGGGACGATCACCAGCGCGGACAGGCCGCGGGTCTTCACGATGGGCTCTCCTAGCGACCGAATCGGCGTGTGCGGCTGGCGAACTCGAGGATGGCGCCATCGAGCGCGTCCGGCCCGAAGTCAGGCCAGAGGCAGTCGGTGAACACGAGCTCGGCATAGGCCGACTGCCAGATAAGGAAGTTGCTGATGCGCTGCTCGCCACCCGTGCGGATGACCAGGTCGGGGTCCGGCAGACCAGCCGTGTAGAGCCCCTCGGCGATGGTGCCCTCGTCCACCTGGTCGGCGGTGACCCCGGCAGCGATGAGGCGGCGCACGGCGTCGACGAGCTCGGTCCGGCCAGCGTAGTTCCAGGCGATGTTGAGGTTGAGGCGGCTCCCGCCGGCGGTCTGCGCAACGGCGGCGTCGATGGCCTCGCGCGTGTCTCGGGGAAGCTCCTCCAATCGCCCAAGCACCCGGACCCGAACGCCCTCGCGGGCAAGCTCGTCTGTCTCGCTGGCGATGGCGCGGCCGAGGAGGTCGAACAGGCCGCTGACCTCCTCGTCGGAGCGCGCCCAGTTCTCGCGGCTGAAGGCATAGAGCGTGAGCGTGGGGATCCCGCGTGTCACGGCATGCCGCAGGAGGGTGCGAACGGCCTCCATACCGGCGGCGTGACCTTCGAAGTCCGGGATCCCGCGGGCCTTCGCCCAGCGCCGGTTGCCGTCCATGATGATCGCGACATGGCGCGGCAGCTCCTCGGCCGGGAGCAGCGGCACCACTGCCGGGGGCATGACGATCTCCGGCGCCGCGCCGTCGGCCCCGCCCACGTGGGCGAGCGGCGGGGCGTCGGTGGGACGCGCGAAGGGTCGATCGAGCGGCGCCTGGGCCACTAGACCTCCATGACCTCCTGCTCCTTGATCCCGCCGATCCGGTCGACGTCGGCGATGACCCGGTCCGTGATCTTCTGGAGCTGGTCCAGCTCGCGATGGGCCTCGTCCGACCCGATCGAGCCGTCCTTCTCCTCCTTCTTGATGTGGTCGTTGGCATCGCGGCGCAGGCCGCGGATCTCGACCTTCGCCTCCTCCATCCGCTTGTGGACGGTCTTGACGATGCCCTTGCGACGCTCCTCGGTGAGGGGCGGGATATTGAGGCGGATCACCGCCCCGTCGACGTTGGGCATGAGGCCGATGTCGCTCTTCATGATCGCCTTCTCCATGGCGTTGAGCACGCCACGGTCCCACGGCTGGATCACGATCTGGTGCGCTTCGGGCACGGAGATGGACGCGAGCTGGTTGAGCGGTGTCTGCGTCCCGTAGTAGTCCACGTGGATGCGCTCCACCAGCGCGGTGGAGGCGCGCCCGGTCCGGAGGCCCTGGAAGTCACGCTCCATGGCCTCGACCGCGCGGTGCATCTTGTGCTCTGCAGCAGCAAGGATCTCGCTGGTCATCGGATCGTCCCCTTGCTTCAGGCGCTGATGATGGTGCCCACGCGATCACCGCGGGTCACCCTCGTCACATTGTCAGGCTCGTTGAGATCGAACACCACGATCGGCAGGTTGTTCTCCGAGCACAGCGCCACAGCGGCGGCGTCGAGCACCTTGAGCTGGTCGCGGAGGACGTCCTGGTAGCCGAGGCGGTCGTAGCGGGTGGCCGTGGGGACCTTGACCGGGTCGGCGTCGTACACGCCGTCCACCTTGGTCGCCTTGAGCAGCACCTCGGCGCCGATCTCGACCGCCCGCAGGGCGGCTGCTGTGTCCGTGGTGAAGTACGGGTTCCCGGTGCCGGCCACGAAGATGGCGACGCGGCCCTTCTCGAGGTGGCGCACGGCGCGCCGCCGGATGTACGGCTCGGCGATCTCGTTCATCGAGATGGCCGACATGACGCGGACCGGGACGCCCGCCCGCTCGATGGCATCCTGCAGCGCGAGGCCGTTCATGACCGTCGCGAGCATGCCGATGTAGTCGCCGGTGGCGCGGTCCATGCCCTTCGCCGACGCGGCGAGGCCACGGAAGATGTTGCCGCCCCCGACCACGATGCCCACCTGCACGCCCATCTCGTGGACCGCGGCGACCTGGTGCGCGACGAACGCGCAGAAGGCCGGGTCCACGCCGTACTGGCGCTCCCCCAGCAGGGCCTCGCCGGAGAGCTTGAGGAGGATCCGGTGGTAGCGGAGGCCGTCGGCGGTGGCCGTCACCGGCCCCTCACCGGAGCCGGTCTCACGACCGGCGTCCGTCACATCTCCTCCCCGAGCACGAAGCGGATGAAGCGGCGCACGCGGATGTTCTCACCGATCGTCGAGATCTTCTCGGTCACGAGCTCGCGCACCGTGCGGTCCTCGTCGCGGAAGGGCTGCTCAAGAAGGCAGACCTCCTTGTACCACTTGTTGAGCTGGCCTTCCACGATCTTCTCGCGGATGTTCTCGGGCTTGCCCTGGACGGCATCGTCGGCGACGAGCGCGGCCTTCTTGGCGGCCACGACGTCCTCGGGGATGTGGTCTGCGTCCACGTAGATAGCGCCGAGGCCGGCCACCTGCATCGCGAGGTCCTTGACGAGCTTCTGGAACTCGTCAGTGCGGGCCACGAAGTCCGTCTCGCAGTTGACCTCGATAAGGACGCCGACGCGGCCGCCGGTGTGGATGTAGCTGGACACGAGGCCTTCGCGGGCATCGCGGCCGGCCTTCTTCTGGGCGGCGGCGAGGCCGCGCTCACGCAGGTTCGCGACAGCCTGCTCGAGGTCGCCGTTGGTCTCCTCCAGGGCGCGCTTGCAGTCCATCATGCCGGCGCCCGTGCGCTCGCGCAGCTCCTTGACCATGCTGGCGGTGATCGCCATTCCGGGTGTGCTCCTGTTCATTCGCGGGGCGTGCAGACGGGGCTGCACGCCGGGGGTGTGTCGATCGCCCCTGTCCGGCGGACACGTGCCACCGGGGAGGGTGGTCCGGCCGGGCTCCCGGAGCGTCCGGGGCGGGCCGGTCCAGGTTCAGACTGCGGCGTCGGCCTCGGGTGCTGCGGCAGGGGCGCCGGGCAGCAGGTCGTCGTCAAGCTCCGGGTCGAACGAGAGCGTTCCACCGGCCGCCAGCTGTGCCACAAGGTCGGCTGCGGCGACCTGGTCGAACTCGGGCTCCTCGGCGACCGGGGCCTCACGGACCTCGGCCTCGGATGAGGCGCGGGCCGCGCGCTCACGGCCACCCTCGATCGCGGCATCCGCGACCAGCTGGCAGAGCAGGCGGATCGAGCGGATGGCATCGTCGTTGGCCGGGATGATGAAGTCGAGCTCGTCGGGATCGACGTTGGTGTCGCCCGTGCCGACGACCGGGATCTCGAGCTTGTTCGCCTCGGTGACGGCGATGCGCTCGCGGTGCGGGTCGACGATGAAGATGGCGCCCGGGAGGCGCTTCATCTTGCGGATGCCGCCTAGCGTGGCCTGGAGCTTGTTCAGCTCTTCGGTCAGGAGGGCGGCCTCCTTCTTGGGCAGGCGATCGAAGTCGCCGGCGAGCTGGCGGGCCTCGAGCTGCTCGAGCAGGCCGATGCGCTTCCGGATGGTGACGAAGTTGGTCATCATGCCGCCGAGCCAGCGCTTGGTGACGAACGGCTGGCCGGCGCGGATGGCCTCCTGCATGACCGGCTCCTGCGCCTGCTTCTTCGTGCCCACGAAGAGCACGTAGTCGCCGCGCGCGACGGTCTCCGAGACGAACTCGAGCGCCGAGTCGAGGCGCTTGACGCGTCTGGGCCAGGTCGATGATGTGGATCCCGTTGCGCTCCGCGAAGATGTAGGGCTTCATCTTCGGGTTCCAACGACGGGTCTGGTGTCCGAAGTGGACGCCGGCCTCGAGGAGCTGGCGCATGGACACGGTGGGCACTGGCAGCCTCCTGCGGTTGTATCCTCCGCGGACCTCCGACGGGGGCCTGGTGCCGGCGCAGCTCGGCCGGTCCTGGGCACCGCCCCGTTCGGGCGGGTGTCCGCGTGTGGGCTCCGTTCCGGCGACCTGCCGGCGACGGGCGTGATTGACCACCGCGGACATGCCGCGGCGAAGGCGGAGTGTAGCACGGGGGCCCACGCGGCCCGTCCCGGGGCTCACGCGGCCGGAGTGCGGTGGCCCCGCCGGACCCACCGGTCCGAGACGATCCGGGCCGCGGGTGACATCTAGTACAAGGACGACTGTTCGTCAGCTCGTTCGTGCCACATCCGCGCCCCATGACTCGCTGGCAGTGAAACCGGCCTCGTTCACGCTCGCGGGAGGTCAGCCGGAGCCTCGATTTGGCCGGGAGCGCTGACGAGCAACCGTACTCTGACTGTCTGTCAGTCCCGGCGGCGCCATTGACCGGCGACCGTTGGCGCCGCGAGCCCCTCAGGGCCGCACCGCACGGTGGTGTCGGACGGAGAGTTCGCCTGAGGGTGCCGGATCGACCGCGACCAGGTCCACACGCAAGGGCAGCGGGGGCAGCCGGGCACCATCGGGAAGCGACCCAGCCTCCAGCAGTGTGCCGATGGCGCGCCGCAACGCCGCCCGCTTGCGGTGGTCGAGCGACTCCTCCGCCAGACCGAAGTCGCGTCGGTTCCGCCAGCGCACCTCCACCACGACCAGTGCCGGGGCCGGCCCCGGATCCACCGCCACGATGTCCAGCTCTGACCGCCCGACTCGCACGTTCCGCCCGAGGATCGTCCAGCCTGCCTGCTCGAGGCGGCCAGCCACCTCGTCCTCGGCCATGTCGCCGGCGAGCTGTGCGGCGGTTGTCGTCCGGCGCTGCATGCCCCCACGATGACGCCCTCGACTTACCCGCGGCTTACGGGACGTCGATGGTCTGCGTGCTGGTCCTGTCGGCGTTCCGCAGCACGACCGAGAGCGGCTGCTGGTCACCCTCGATGGCGGCAACCGCAAGTCGCCCGTACTGGCCCACGTCGACGATGCGCACCGGTGCCCCAGGGCGGAGGTCGAACGTCACGTCGCCCTCGACCATCGTCCGGTCGTCAACCTGCGCGATCAGGATGCTGCCGTTCCCGCCGGGATCGTCGAACACGTTGATCCCGAAGGACCCGCCCTCGCCAGGACACACGCCGGATGCCTCGGGCGGGAACACCACCTCCAGGCACACGCCGTCATCGGCGTCCTCGAGGACCAGGCTCCACGAGCTGTCGCCGAGCTGTCCGGAGGCCAGGGTGACCGACGGAGTGGACGGCCATGGGCCGCACCCGGCAGCAAGCAGGGCCACGACCAGCGGCACGAGGTGGAGCGCCACCGTGCGGCGCATCATGAGACCGCGGCGGCGAACGCCTCCGCTGCCAGCACGTCGGCGTCGTCGGGCGCGAGGTCCTGGGCCTCGCTCTCACCCGCTTCGTCGACGGCGCCGAACAGGGCCAGCTGGTCGCCCGCGAGGAGCACATGCAGGGCCTGGAAGGAGCGCCGGTGGTGCGGCGTCAGGCCGAAGGCCCGGATCGCATCGCGGTGCTCTCGCGTTGCGTATCCCTGGTTGCGCTCCCAGCCGTACTCGGGGTACCGGACGGCAAGGTTGCCCATCATCCGATCACGGACGGTCTTGGCCACCACCGACGCGCACGCGATCGAGTACACCTTGGCGTCGCCGTCCACGATCGCCGTGTACGGGCCAACGTGCCGCTCGAAGTTCGCGATCCGGTTGCCGTCGACCAGGACGTGGTCGTGACCACCGAGGCGCGCGATCGCCCGGCGCATCGCGAGGTGGGTGGCGTGGTAGATGTTGAGCTGGTCGATCTCGGCCACCGACGCCGCCCCGACCCCTATCACCACCGCGCGCCGGCGGATCACCGGGGCGAGCCGGTCGCGCTGGAGGGCGGACAGGGTCTTCGAGTCACGGACGCCCTCGATCCGCTTGCAGTTGACCGGCATGATCACCGCTGCCGCCACGACGGCCCCGCACGTGGGCGCGACCCCGACCTCGTCGACACCCACGATCCGCGTCTTGCCCTCGGTCCAGAGGGGGCGCTCGTAGCGGAGGGTGGGGACGATCACGGCCATCGCGGGACAGCGTAGCGCGGCGGGTCGGCAGGCGTGGCGCGGTGGCCGTGGCGTGGCAGACTTGCCGGATGGACCGACCCTTCGCCCAAGTGGACGTCTTCACCACGGGACCGGGCCTCGGGAACCCGCTCGCCGTGGTCCTCGATGCCACCGGTCTCTCGACCCGCGAGATGCGCCGCTTCGCCCGCTGGACCAACCTCTCCGAGACGACGTTCGTGCTGCCGCCCGACGACGCCGCCGCCGACTACCGGGTTCGCATCTTCACGCCGGACGACGAGCTCCCGTTCGCGGGCCATCCGACGCTGGGCACCTGCCACGCGTGGCTCGAGGCAGGCGGGCGACCCCAGCGTGCAGGGGTGATCGTCCAGGCATGCGGCGCCGGGCTTGTTGAAATACGGCAGGGCGATGATGGAACGCTCGCATTCGCCGCCCCGCCGCTGATCCGCTCGGGCGACGTCGACGAGGAGCTGGTCGTGCGCATCGCCGCCTCCATCGGGCTGGTCCGGGCCGACATCCTCGACGCCCAGTGGGTCGACAACGGCCCGGGCTGGGTCGCCGTCCTGCTGCGCGACGCGCAGGCCGTGCTGGACATCGTGCCGGGCGACGTGTTCCTCGACCTCGGGCTGGTGGGGCTCCACCCGACAGGCAACGAGGCTGCCGTCGAGCTGCGCGCGCTGTACCCGCAGAACGGCTACGTGGTCGAGGACCCGGTGACCGGCAGCCTCAACGCGTCGGTGGCAGGCTGGCTCCTCGCGAGGGGTCTTCTGACGGCTCCGTACACGGCCAGCCAGGGTGCCGCGGTCGGGCGGGCGGGCCGTGTCTCGATCACCCGGGACGCTGACGGCTCCGTCTGGACCGGCGGCCGGACGGTCAGCGTTGTCCGAGGGACGGTCTCGATCTAGCACCGGCGGGAGGCGCCCACCAGCCCGCGACCGCTGGATGTCCCGCGTCCGCGTGGCGCTGACCCAGCCCGGAGTCACCAGGGCGTGCGCCGTGCAGCGGATGTGCGACCAACTCGACTTCGCTGCACGTCCTGCGCACGGACGGCCGGCCCCTGACTCCCAGCGGGTTCAGCGGGGCAGGCCGGCGGAAGACGTGGCGCGCAGGAAGCGTCGCGCGGCAGACTCCCCCGCGACAGCTCGGGATCAGCCCTGGTGGGCGGCCTGGTACTCCTCGATCGCCTGCTCGAAGGTGTGGTCCGGCGAGATGTCGATGTGGAGCACCGGCTGCGCAGCGTGGAACTCGGTGTTCTTGCTCACGAAGGTGTTCCAAGCGTCCACGTCGCCGGGCTCGATCGCCACGATGAGGCCACTGCGGCCATCGCGCATCAGACCACCCACGGCCTTGAGGTCCTTGTCCTGGATGCCGCTGTCGCGCATGGCCGCTGTCACCGCACCGATACCGGCCCCGACCGCCACGGCGCCAAGGCCGACCGGGCCGGCCGCGACCAGGAGCACACCCAGGGCGCCGCCGAAGAGCCCGCCGCGCGTCGCGCCGGGGTCCTTCCCCTTGTCGCCCTCGAGCTTGACCTCGCCATCGCTGTCCTTGGTCGCCAGCGCCCAGTCCAGCAGCGTGAAGACCTTCTCGTCGGCCTCCTCCTTGACCAACTGGAGGACGCTCCGGGCAATCAACTCCTCGGAGAAGCCCATCAGCACGAGGTGGGCGGTCTTGAGCTCAGCCACGGGATGCAACCCTCCTGGGGGCGGTCGGATCGCCGCCTGTCCTGCACAGGCTACAACGCTCATGGCCCGGACATGGCACGACCCCCGCATCAGGCGGGGGTCGCGTGGCTTGGCGCGAGGCGGACTCGAGGCCCGCCGCAGGCTAGCGGCGCTCGCGGAGCGTCGCGGCCTTGCCGACGCGGTTGCGCAGGAAGTACAGCTTCGCGCGACGGACCTGGCCGTGGCGGACGACCTCGATCTTCTCGATGCGCGGGCTGTTGAGCTTGAAGCTGCGCTCCACGCCGACACCCGACGCGATGCGGCGGACGGTGATCGTCGAGGCGATACCGGCATTGCGCATGCGCATCACGATGCCCTCGAAGACCTGGATGCGCTCGCGGTTGCCCTCGACGACCTTCGCAGACACCTTGACGGTGTCGCCCGGGACGATGGCCGGGAGGTCGGTGCGCAGCTGGTCCTGCACGATCTCGTTGAGCACGTTCACGGTTGGTGGATCCTTGTTCGGTCGTCGGCAGCGGCGGCTGCGGTGGTCACGGTTCCGGGGCGGCCAGTCACACAGCGGCGGGGCCGACGGCGGAGGATAGCATGCTCAGGCGGGCGTGTCAGGCCCGGACGCCTCCTCGGCCCGGATCTCCCCGAGGAGCTTGCCCTCCTCCTTCGACATCGATCGCCCCTCGAGCAGCTCCGGCCGCCGCTCCATGGTCCGCCGCAGGGACTCCTTGAGCCTCCAGCGCCGGACCCGCTCGTGGTGGCCCGACACGAGGACGGCCGGCACGGCCAGCCCGTCGAACTCCGCGGGGCGGGTGAACTGCGGGTACTCGAGCAATCCGTCCGCGAATGACTCCTCCCCCGTGGATGCCGCATCGATCGCGCCCGGCAGCAGCCGGATCACCGCGTCGAGGATCACCAGCGCCGCCAGCTCGCCGCCGGTGAGGACGTAGTCGCCGATGGACAGCTCGAGGTCCACCATCGAGCGGACGCGGTCGTCGACGCCCTCGTAGCGGGGACAGAGGAAGACGAGGTGCGTGCGCGCAGCGAGGTCTTGGGCGACGCCCTGGCGGAAGGTCCGGCCTGCCGGGTCCATCAGGATGACCGTGGAGTCGGGACGGCGGAGGGCGCCCAGGGCGGCGGCGACGACGTCGGGGCGCAGGACCATCCCCGCTCCCCCGCCGTACGTGTAGTCGTCGACCGTCCTGTGCTTCCCGAGGCCCCAGGCACGCAGGTCGTGCACGCGCACGGTCGCGAGTCCCGAGTCGAGGATCCGGCCGGGAATGCTCTCCCGGAGCGGCCCCTCGACCATGGCCGGGAAGAGGGTGAGGACGTCGACCTCGAGCGCCATCGGTCAGTCGGGCGGTGGTTCGGGCTTCGCCGGCGGTGGCATGACAGGCATCGGGCGGCCCGCGGCCGCCATCGCCTCCGCGATCTCCTCGGGACTCAGCGTGTAGGTGCCCGTGCCGGCCTTCGGCCGCTTCGCCTTGATGGGCTTGGCCGCCTTCGCGGGCGAGTCGGCCTTCGCGCCCTTCGGGTGCTTCGGGCTCGAGGCACCGGCGTCGCCCTTGGGCGTGTTCTGCGTCCCCTTCGGCGGTTGGGCCGGACCCTTCGGCTTCGGCTGCTTCTTCGGTCGTCGGTCCCTCGGGCGCACGTAGTCCTCGTCGTCCACGGGTCGGGCGTCGAGATCGAGCACCGCCATGTCCACGATGAACTCGCCTCGTTCGGGTGCGAGCTCGGTGACCACGCCCCGGACGCCCGGGATGTCGATCTCGCCCCGCGGCCCACGCACGACGAACACCTCCGCGCCACCGGCCCGGTAGATGTCCTGGACGGTGCCCAGGTCCTCGCCTTCCGTCGAACGGACGTTGAGGCCGATCAGCTCGTGGAAGAACCACTGTCCCGGCTCACGCGCGTCGACGGGCGGCTCGATCTCGAGGTAGCGGTCTCGGAGCGCATCGGCAGCCTCGCGGGAGCCGATCTCATTGAAGAGCAGCCACCAGCCGGGACCGTCGGCCACGGCAGACGACTCCGCCACGGTCAGGACCTGCTGGGTGCCTTCCAGGTACAGGCGGGCGCCCTCGGCGAACCGCTCCTCGGGGCGGTCCGTGAGGAGCTCGACGCGGACCTGGCCGCGCAGCCCGCGCAGGCCGCGCACAAGGGCGACGGTCAGGCGGGCGGGCATCGCGACGGGGTCTGCGGGCGCGTCCACCGGGGACACGGAGGACACGGAGGCCGGCGGCACCGTGTCGGCGCCGCCTGCCGTGCGTTTCGGGGCCATGGCGGCCTCTAGGCGTCCAGGATCTCGAGGGTGACCGGCTCGCCCGTGCGGGCGGACGTCACCTTGAGCAGCGTGCGGAGCGCCTTGGCGACGCTGCCGTTGCGCCCGATGACCTTGCCCATGTCGGACTCGGCCACGTGCAGCTCGATGATCGTCCCATCCTCGGCGTTGACCACCTCGACCGTCACGGCATCAGGGTCGTCGACGAGTGATTTGGCGACGTATTCAACCAGGTCTGCGGCTGCCATCGCGGGCCTACTTGTGGCCCGGGAGGATGCCGGCCTGCTTGAAGAGACGGCGGACGGTGTCGGACGGCTGGGCGCCCTTCGCCATCCACTCCTTGGCCTTGGCCTCGTCGACCACGACCTCCACGGGCTCGGTGCGGGGGTTGTAGTGCCCGATCGTGTCGATCGCGCGGCCATCGCGAGCCGAGCGGCTGTCGGCGACGACGAACCGGTAGGTCGGCTGCTTCGTGGCCCCGACGCGTGTCAGGCGGATGCGGACTGCCATCTGGTGCGGTGCTCCTCCATGGCGGGCCCTTGGGCCGGGCCCGCGTTCTGCTGGCTGGAAGGGTATTTCAGGGGCGGCGTTGGCGCGAGCGCGTTCAGCTGCCCGTGGTGCGGATGATGAGGGTACCGGCGTCGATCTCCTCGCCGGGCGTGGTGGTGCCGATCATGGAGTCGAAGCCGACGATGTACGGCTTGAGCTCCTTGTCGTAGTCGGTCTTCATCTCGGCGGGGACCATCGACTCGACCGCGCCGCGCACGGCGGCGATGTCCAGCCAGACGAGCGCGGCATGCTCCGTCCCGGCCTGGGCGAGGGCCGCCGCGAAGCGGTCCTGGTCCGCGAGGGACTCGCCGTCCTTCGCGTCGATGACGGACTTCACGAAGTCCGTGCCGTAGCCGATGACGACGACCTCGTCGGTGACCGCGTAGGCGAGCGTGGCATCGGCGGGGACACCCACCCCAAGCGCCTCGCCGCCCATGGCCGCCAGGCCACCGACCTCGAGGACATGGATCGTGGTGCCCTTGTAGTCCTCCTCGGTCACCGCGACGCCCACCTGGGTGCCGGCGAGGGCGATGAAGCCATTGAGCTGGGTGAACAGGCGGTCGGCTGCCGCGGCATCGGTGGGTGCCACCAGCAGGCCGCCGGCGACCTTGTCGCCATCGAGCGTGATCGCGACACCCGCCTCGCCCATCCAACCGGTCACGGCTTCGAAGCCGCCCAGGAGCTGGAGCGCGTCCTCGACCTGCTTGACGCCGTCCTTGAGCGACGGCTCGGAGGCGAGCTGGTCCTTGGTGCGGGCCAGCGCCTCACCCACGTCGTGGCCCTCAGCGAGGAACACGGTGGTCGGAGGCAGCACGCCTGGCAGCGTGGACGGGCTGTTGTTGGGGGCGCCCATCGCCGCCACATGGGGCGAGCGGGTGTCGATGATGAATGAGCCGTCCTCGGCACGGAGCGCCATCACGGCCCACGGCACCTGCATGTCCGTGATCGTGGCGGGCAGCTCGGGGAGCATCTCGCCCACGGCGCCGGCGAGGTCCATAGCGGCGTCGGTGACGGCCGCGGCGTCGAGGTAGGCAAAGGCCAGGCGGTCGCCGCTGACGGACGCCTCGGCCTCCTTGAACTGGCTGTCGGTGGGCAGGCCGTTCTTGCCGTCGGTGGCGATGGACGCCTTCACGGAGTCGAGGTCGCCCATGGCGAGCACGGGGCCGATGACGGCGTAGGCCGGCTGCATGTCGGCCATCTCCGCGGGCTGGCCCGGGTGCGTGACCAGCGTGATGGTGACATCGCCGTCGGTCTCGGTGGTCGTGGTGGCACCCTCGGCCTTGACCATGCCCTCGATCCACGTCGTCGCCTTCGCCTCGTCCTTGACGGAGAGCAGGAGGAGCGCGCGGACGTCGATCGCGTCGGTGCTGGTTGGCAGCGGGCCCACGCTGGCGCCAATCTGGCCGCCGAACCACGGCTCGATGTCGTTCTTCCAGGAGACCTTCCCGTCGGACGCCGAACCCGTCACGCGGTCCATGACCTCGGAGAACTTGATCGGGAACGCGGCCTGGTCCTCGAAGCCCGGGAAGGCCTTCATCAGGGCCGGCAGCTCCTTGGCCTGGCTGCCCGGGAGATCGAGGCGGAGCTCGGCATAGGCGACGGAATCGGCAGGCGTCCAGGCGAGGACGGACGCGTCGCCCGAGTCCGACGTCAGAACGAGCGTTCCCGCCGCGACCGTGCCCGCGACGAGCAGGGTCACGAGCCCGGCGGCGACCCACTTGATCCTGGAGCGGCCGGGGCGCGCGCCGGACGACGCGGACACCGGCTCCACGGGCACGGCGGCTGCGAGCACGGGCCCGCTGCCGCTCCTGGGCAGCCGGAGCCGTCACCGGCTGGGGGCGGGCGCCTCGGGTGCCGCGTACGCCGCGACCTCCGCTGGCGGTGCGGGCGGGAGCGGCGGACCCGGCGGCACACCGGCGTGGCGTCGGACGCCGGCGGGACGGGCGGAACCGCGGGCACCGGGGCCACCGGCACCTCGATCGGCTGGGTCGGATCCTGGTCGGACATGGGTGTGTTCCTCTCGGCGCCTAGCGGCGCCCCATGAGCTGGCCCATCGCGGCGCGGCGTCCGCCGGCCCCGGAGAGCTGCTTCATCAGCTTCTGCATCTCGCCGAACTGCTTGATCAGGCGGTTGACCTCGGGGAGCGAGGTGCCCGACCCTTTCGCAATCCGGCGCCGGCGCGAGGCATTCAGGATTCCCGGATCGCGCCGTTCCTTCTTGGTCATGGACAGGATGATCGCCTCGACCCGCTTGAGGTCGCCGCGATCCACGGCCTCCTGTGCCTGCTTGGCCATGCCCCCCATGCCGGGGATCATGCCCATCAGCTGGCCCATCGGACCCATCTTCTGCATCTGGCGCATGGAGTCGAGCATGTCCTCCAGGGTGAAGTTCCCCTTCTTGACGGACTGCTCGAGCTTCGCGGCCTGCTTCTCGTCGAAGGCCTCCTGGGCGCGCTCGACGAGCGTCATCACGTCGCCCATGCCCAGGATCCGGCCGGCGAGGCGGTCCGGGTGGAACACCTCGAGGGCATCGGTCTTCTCGCCGGTGCCCAGGAACTTGATCGGGATGCCGGTCACGGCGCCGATCGAGAGCGCGGCGCCGCCGCGGGCGTCACCGTCGATCTTGGTCATGATCAGGCCGGTCACCTTGACCGCCGCGGCGAAGCCCTGGGCGACGGTCACGGCCTCCTGGCCGGTCATGGCGTCCACGACCAGCAGCGTCTCGACGGGCTTCGACGCCTCGGCGACGGCCCGGATCTCGTCCATGAGCGCGTCGTCGATGGTGAGGCGGCCGGCCGTGTCGAGGATCACGGTGTCGCGGCCGATCCGCTTGGCGTGCTCGATGCCCTGCTTCGCGATGTCCACCGTGGAGGTGCCCGCGGGCGCCCGATAGACGGCGATGCTGAGGCTCTTGCCCAGCGTCTCGAGCTGGTCGGCAGCAGCCGGACGGTACGGGTCCGCGGCCACGAGGAGCGGCGCGCGGCCCAGCTTCACGATGTGCTTGGCCAGCTTGGCGGCCGTCGTGGTCTTGCCCGAGCCCTGCAGGCCCACGAGCGCGATGACGGCGGGGTTGCCGACCAGGCGGAACGTCCGATCGCCCGCGGAGAGCAGCTCGGTGAGCTCGTCGTTGACGATCTTCACGACCTGCTGGCCGGCGGTCAGGCTGTCGAGGACCTCCGCGCCGATCGCGCGCTCGCGCACGCGCGCCACGAAGTCCTTGACGACCTTGAAGTTGACGTCGGCCTCGAGCAGGGCGAGGCGGACCTCGCGCATCGCGGCGTCGACGTCGGCCTCGGTCACGCGACCACGACCGGTCAGGCCGGCCAGGGTGCTGCGGAGGCGATCGCTGAGGCTGTCGAACATGCGGGGGCGAGGACCCTTGGTACTGACGGTGTGGATCAGGCCGCGCGGCAGACGCCGGGCGGGTGGTGCGCGGGTTCTGGCGACACCGAGGCGCGAGAAGTGTACGCGATCCTTGGCGAGATGCTCGTGAACGGTACCCTCGGCCGGTGACCTTCGAGCCTGTCGCCGAGTCCCTCCCGCCCCCCGGTGATGCGACCCCCGGCCCCGGCCTGCGCCGCAACCGCGCCTTCCTGCTCCTGTGGAGCGCCGCGACCGTTTCGGTGTTCGGGTCGTTCGTGACGCGGATCGCCCTGCCGTTCGTGGCGATCCTGACCTTGTCCGCCGGTCCGGCCGAGGTGGCCGCGCTGCGCGCGCTGGAGCTGGTCGCCGCGCTGCTGGTCGGCTTCGTCGTGGGCGCGTGGGTCGACCGGCTCCGCCGGCGGCCCGTGATGATCGTGGCGGACCTGGTCCGCGCGGTGCTGCTCGGTTCGATCCCGGTCGCGGCGATCGGCGGCTGGCTGTCCCTGCCGCAGGTGTTCGTGGTCGCGGCGCTGGCCGCCGTGATGACCACCTTCTTCGACGTCGCCGACCGCGCCTACCTCCCCACGATCGTGGATCGCTCGGAGCTGGTGCGCGCGAACGGCGCGCTCACGGCGACCTCCGCAGCGGTCGAGTTCACGGCCTTCGGCGTCGCCGGGTTCCTGGTCGAACCTGCTGACCGCCCCGATCGCCATCCTGCTCGACGCGATCTCGTTCGTCGTGTCCGCGGTGCTGCTCGGCGGGATCAGGCAGGCTGAGCCCCCTCCCCCGCCCGCCGCCGACCGCGAGCCGGTGCTCCACGAGATCGCCGAGGGCCTGCGCGTGGTCGCGCACGACCCGGTCCTGCGCGGTCTGCTCGCAGGGGTCATGGGACTCGCGGCAATGTGGGGCGTCTTCGGCGCGACCTGGCTGCTCTTCGTCACCGACGAACTGCACCTGGATCCCGCGATCATCGGCGTCATCGCAGCACTCGGCGGCCTGGGGTCGCTGGCCGGCGCCCTGCTGGCGGAGCGCGCCGTCCGCCGCTACGGCCTGGGCCGCCTCGTCATCGGGTCGCTGGTGGTCGCAGCCATCGGCAACCTGCTCATCCCGCTGGCTCCGGTCGGCCTGCCCATCGTCGCGGTGGCGTTCCTGCTGGGCCAGCAGGTCATCGGCGACACCGCCGTCACGATCTTCGACGTCACCGAGGTGTCCGTCCGCCAGGCCCGCGTGGGCGACCGCCAGCTGGGCCGCGTGAACGCGACGGTGCGCGTGGCGATGGTCCTTGCCCAGCTTGGCGGCACGATCGCGGGCGGCCTGGTCGCCGAGGCGTTGGGACTGCGGACGGCCGCGTTCCTCGCGCCGGTGTTCGCGCTCGCGGGCGCGGGCGTCATGTGGTTGACGCCGGTGCGGAGCCTGCGCGGATCGACAGGCGCAGGAGCCTATCCCGCGCTCCTAGCGCGCGCGCCGGTCAGGCCTGGAGGTCAGCCGGATAGCAGATGTCCATCTCCGCGATCGACTTCGGGAAGTCAGCCGCGTTGTTGGGCGCTCGCCCTACTCGAACAGCGCGGCGACGAAGCCCTCCGGATCGAACGGGAGCAGGTCGTCCACCTTCTCCCCCACCCCGACGAAGCGGACCGGGACGCCGAGCTCCTTCTCGATCGCGAACACGATGCCGCCCTTGGCGGTGGAGTCGAGCTTGGTCAGCACCACCCCCGTCAGGCCCACCGAGTCGTTGAAGGCCTTCGCCTGGGCGAGGCCGTTCTGGCCGGTGGTGGCGTCGAGGACGAAGAATGTCTCCACGATGGCGCCCGGGATGCGCTTGTCGATGACGCGGCGGACCTTGGACAGCTCGTCCATCAGGTTCGACTTGGTGTGGAGGCGGCCGGCGGTGTCGGCGATGACGATGTCGGCGTGGCGTGCGATGGCGGCGTCGAGCGCGTCGTACACGACGGCTGCCGGGTCGGCGTTGGCCTTGTGGGCGACGATGTCAGCCCCGGTCCGCTCGGCCCAGATCCCCAGCTGCTCGATGGCGGCGGCGCGGAAGGTGTCGGCGGCGGCGAGGAGGACCCGGCGGCCCATGGCGCGCTCGCGGGCGGCCAGCTTGCCGATGGTGGTGGTCTTGCCGGTGCCGTTGACGCCCACCACGAGGACGATGGCGGGCATGCCCTCGGCCGACGGGGTGGGTTCCCAGTGGTCGGCGTCACGCTTGGCGAGTAGTCCGGCGAGCTCCGAGCGGACCGCCTCCTCGGGCGTGACGTCCCTGCGCTTGCGGGCCCGCTCGACCAGGTCGATGGAGAGCGTGGCACCCACGTCCCCGGTGATCAGCGTCTCCTCGATCTCGTCCCAGTCGGCCTGGTCACCGCTGCGGAACGCGGACAGGAGACGGGCGCCGAAGCCGGTCCGGGACTTCTCGAGGCCAGCCTCCAGCTGCTCACGTTCCCGCTCGCGACGGGCGGCGTCGGCCTTCTCGGGACTGTAGTCGGCGCCCCACGCCCACTGGACCGGCGCCGGCTCCGGGGCCGCCAGCTCCGGCACGAACACCGGCTCCACGATCCCCGCCCCGCCGGTGACCGGGTGGAGGGCGGGCACGGCGTCGACCGGGACGTCCTCGGTCACGGCCTGGTCGGGCGAGCCCTGCTGCCACTCGTCGCCGATGAGGTCGTCGGCCGGCGCCTCGAGTGCCTGGGCCTCCTCGGCCGGGGCATCCCGCTCCTCCGCCGGCTGCTCGGGCTGCTGGTCCTGCGGCTGTCCGCCGCGCCGGAAGAAGCGCATCAGCTCGTTGGATCCTCGTGGCGCCCGTGCGTGACCTCGGGCATGGGGATGATCGGGGCCGGATCGACCTCGCCCGTGCCACCCAGCAGCGCGCCCGGCGCCTCGGCGAGATCCCACTCGAGCTCGTTCGGCTCGGGCACGGCCTCGTCGGGCGAGCCCTGCTTCCACTCGTCGCCGATGAGATCCGGCTCGAGGCCGCCCTCGGGGTACAGGGAGCGGACCATGCCCTCGGGAGCGTCAGCGTCGTCCAGGTCGGGCTCGGCGGACTCGGCGATCGCCTCGGCCTCGGGATCCAGCTCGGGCTGCTCGTCCTTGTGGTCGTGGTGGAACAACGGCATCAGCGCTTCCTGCCCTCCGAAGTGCCGGCCGCGTCGCCCGCGAGGACCGAACGGACCTCCGTGCGCCGGTGGTCGGCGATGGCCTGCGCCTCATCGAGTCGCAGGCTGATCACGCGGCTGACCGAATCGTCGCCGACGGTGACCCCGTACAGGGCGTCGGCCGACTCGATGGTGCCGCGGTTGTGGGTGATCACGATGAACTGGGTGGTGGTCGTGAGCTCGCGGAGGGCGTCGGTGAACCTCCCGATGTTGGCCTCGTCCAAGGCCGCGTCGACCTCATCGAGCACGCAGAACGGCGCCGGCCGAACCTCGAGCATCGCGAACAGGAGCGCGACCGCCGTGAGCGTGCGCTCGCCGCCGGACAGCATGTTGAGCGCCTGCGGCTTCTTGCCGGGCGGCCGGGCCGTGATCTCGATGCCCGTCGCCGACAAGTCCGCCGGATCCGTGAGGATGAGCTTCGCGAAGCCTCCGCCGAACAGCTGCTGGAACCGCTTGTCGAAGGCGACCTCGAGCTGGGCGAAGGTGGCCCGGAACTGGGTGGCGATCAGGACGTCGAGGTCCGCGATCAGGGCGCGCGTCTTGGCAATGGCCTCGCGCAGGTCCTTGTCCTGGGCGCCGAGCATCTCGAGGCGCTCGCGGACGGCACGGTACTCGTCCACCGCGAACGGGTTGGCCGCGCCCAGCTCATGGAAGCGGCGGCGGAGGGTCGTGAGCCGGCCCTGCGACGGGGTCTCGCCCAGCGGGGCCGCGTCGGTCCAGCGTGGGGCGAGCAGGTCGAGGGCGCGCTCGAAGGCTGCGGTCTCGGAGTCCTCGGCGGGGCCGTCGTCGAGCTCATCGGACCAGGCGCGCGAGCTGGCGTCGCCGGGCCGGACGTCAGCTGGCTCGACCAGCCCGCCATCGCCGGTCGCGGCCGCGGCCTCGGCCTCGGCCAGCTCGGGACCGACCAGCTCGAGCACCGGCACGCCTGCCGCCTCGGCCAGGTGCCGGAGCCCCACCTCGCCCAGGCCCGCGAGCTCGACGAGGAGCTGCTCCCGCAGGGCGTCGAGCGCCATGCGGGACTCGAGCACGGCGACGTCGGCTGCCCGTGCCCGGTCATCGGCTGCACGCAGGCGCTCGCGGGCGGCGGTGGCCGCGCGCTCGGCCTCGGCCAGGCGGGACCGCTCGGCGCGGTCGTCGGCCAGGAGCCCCTCGAGCATCGCGCGAGCCTGCTGCTCGCGGGCGGTGGCGGCGGCGAGCTCGCCGACGACCGTGTCGCGCTCGTCGGTGGCAGCCTTCTCGCGATCCTCGAGGAGCGCGAGGTCCCGCTCCGCGCCCGCGATGCGGGCTTCCGCCATGGCAAGCGACGCCTCCGCCCGTGCCCGGCGGCCCTCGGCATCGCGACGGGCGCGCTCGTGCCCCGCGACATCGTTCGCGAGGCGGTCACGACGCGACCGGAGGTCCGAGATCCGCCCCTCCCACGCGCGGACCGCCTGCTGCTCGGCCACCGCGGTGTCGCCGGACGGCAGCTCGGCCGCCGGCCGTGCCTCGAGCGCCGCGAGTGCCTGCGCCGCCCGGTCTGCCTCGGCGGTCAGCCGCTCGGCCTGGGCCTGGTGCCATGCCGCCTCGCGTGCCGCCGCCTCGAGCTCGCGACCTGCGGCCCGCTCCAGGTCCTCGGCGCGCCGGCGGCGGGCCGCCGTGCCGGACTCTGTCGCGCGTGCCTGCTCGAGCGCCGCCCGAGCCTCGGTCGCCGCCTTCACGGTGCTCGTCGTCTCGGCCTCCGCGGCATCCGCCTCGGCCTGGAGCACGTCGACCTCGCGCGCGAGCTTCTCAGCCTCCGCTCGCCGCTCGAGGGGCGAGTCCCCACGCCCGAACCGCACCGTGAGCGGATCGACCGCGGCGGTCCCGTCGCGGGTCACGCACAGCCAGCCCAGCGGCAGCACCTGCTGCACCTCGAGGACCGATGCCAGGTCCGGCGCCCAGGTCACCCGGGCCAGCAGTGCCCGCACCGCTCCGTTCGGATCACGCCGCACGGCATCGGCCAGGCGGCCGCCCCCGGTCGCAGCCAGCACATCCTCCAGCCGGCGGAGGTCGACCGTCGTGCCACCGCCCGGGAGCTTCTCGGCCGCGAGGCGCTCCTGGACCACCAGGTGCCCGCGCTCCGAGCCCAGGGATGCGGCCCCTCCGCGCTCCACCACGTAGGCGCGGGCCAGCTCGCCAAGCGCCGCCTCGACGGCCGCGCGCAGGGATGGCTCCACGCCGAGATCCTCGTCCACCCGCCTGCCGCCCACCTTGCGGGCGGCGCGCGCGATCCCCCGGTCCTCCTCCTCGGCGAGCCGCTTCTGGACCTGCTCGAGGCGGCCCCTCGCAGACGCCAGCGCCGACCCGGCCCTGGCGGCACGCTCGGCGACCGCACGGCGGGTGCCCTCGGCGGCGTCGGAGCGGCTCCGTGCCTCCTCCCGCGCGGCCACGGCATCGGCCTCCTCCCCGGCCGCAGCGGCAAGCGCCGCACGGGCGTCGACGAGCGCCAGCTCCAGGCGCGCGCGCCGCTCCTCGGACGCTGCCGCCTTCGCCCGCTCGTCGGCGGCGCGCCGGTCCGACTCTGCGTGCCGGCGCCGGGCGGTCTCGGCCTCGGATGCCCGGGCACTCTCGGCCCGGCGCAGCGCGGCCAGCTCGTCACCCCGAGCCCTGGAGGCGGCTCGCAGCGATCCGAGCTCAGCGAGCGCCTCGGCCAGCGCACGGTCCGCCTCGCCGAGCGCTGCCTCGAGCTCGAGGTCCATCTCGGGCACGGCCTCGGCGAGGATCCTGCGCTGGGATGCGGTGTCGGCCTCTGCGGCGGCGCGCTCGCCGGCGATGCGCAGGCGATCGCGGGCGGCAGCCTCGATCTCGCCGGCCGCGCGTGCCTCGCGCAGCCCGAGTCCCGTGAGCTCCGTGCGCGCCGCCTCGTGGACGGCACGGCGATCGCGCTCGGCGTCGGCCCGCTCGGCCATCGAGGCGGCGATCGCTGCCACGGTCGACTCGGCGGTCTCGAGCGCCTCGAGCGCTCGGTCGGTCTCCATCCGCACGGCATCCTGGCGACCCTGCGCACCGGTCGATCGCTCTGCGGCCTCGTGCCAGCGCCCGTGCGCCGCGGCGATCAGCGCTGCGGCCAGCTCCTCGCCGGCTGTCATGCGCGTCGCCTGCTGCTCGGCCATGTGGCCCAGCCGGCGGGCCTGCGGCCGCAGCTCGGCAAGGACATCCTCGACGCGTGCCAGGTTGCCCTCGGCTTCGCCCAGCTGCTCCTCGGCCTTGCGGCGGCGACGCTCGTGGCGCCGGACTCCCGCGACCTCCTCGAACAGCGGCCGGCGCTCCTCCGGACGCAGCGCGAGCGCCTGGTCGACCATGCCCTGGCCGATGAACAGGAAGGCGTTCTCAGCGAGGTTCGCAGAGTCCAGGAGGTCCTGGAGGTCCCGCAGGCGCACACGCTGCTTGTTGAGCAGGTAGTCGTTCTCGCCCGACCGGTACAGGCGCCGGCCAAGCTCCACGACCGTGTACTCGACCGGCAGGAGGGCGTCGCTGTTGTCGATGACGAGGGTCACGTCCGCCATGCCCTGCGCGGAGCGCTTCTCCGAGCCTGCCCAGATGACATCCTCGGACTTGCGGATGCGGAGGCTGCGCCCCTGTTCGCCCAAGGCCCAGCGGAGGGCGTCGGCGAGGTTCGATTTGCCAGACCCGTTGGGACCGACGATCGCGCTGACACCTGGCCCGAACTCGACCAGGGTGCGCTCGGCGAAGGACTTGAACCCTTGGACACGCAGACCCAGGAGACGGGCCGGGGCGCTCACGAGCCGGCGACGCCGAGGCCGCCGTCATCGACGGGTGCGTCTGCGTCCGAGTCAGGATCGGGTTCGGGATCGGGTTCGGGGGCCGTGGCCGTGGCCGTGGCCGTCCGGGCCGACCGGGCCCGCTGGCGCTCCTCGCGGATCACGTCGAGTGCCTGTGCGGCCGCCGACGTCTCCGCCACACGACGTGACGGCCCCTCGCCCACGCCGAGGACGCGCCCGGCGACGACCACCTCGATCTGGAACTGCTTCTCGTGGTCCGGCCCGACGGCTTCGACCAGACGGTAGAGGGGGCGGTCGCCGGTGGTGCGCTGCGTGTGCTCCTGGAGGCGGCTCTTCGGGCTCTTGAGCGAGGTCATCGCCTGGTCCGCTGAGATCTCCGCCTCGGCCCACTGGAGGATCCAGTCGCGGGCGACGTCCCACCCGAGGTCCATGTAGATCGCCCCCACCAGGGCCTCGAATGCCGAAGCCAGGAGCGACGGCCGCACGCGACCACCGCGCTGGGCCTCACCTTCCCCCAGGAACAGGAAGTCACCGAGTCCGAGGCGTACCGCAAGGCGTGCGAGCCCGGGGGTGCTCACGATCGCCGCACGGCGCGCGGAGAGGACCCCTTCGTCGTCGGTGGGGTGGCGCGTGAAGAGTGCCTCGGAGACGGCGAGACTCACCACCGCGTCCCCGAGGAACTCAAGACGCTCATTGTGGCCACGAGCAGCATCAGGGTGCTCGTGGAGCCAGCTGCTGTGCACCAGCGCCTGCTCGAGCAGGGCGCGGTCGCGGATCGGAAGCCCGAGGCGCTCCGTCAGCGCGTCGGCCGGGTGCATCGTGCCCCGGTGACGCCGACTAGGAGTTGTGCTCTTCGATGTAGTCGACAGCGTCCTGCACGGTCCGGATTTTCTCGGCGTCCTCGTCGGAGATCTCGGTCCCGAACTCCTCCTCGAGGCTCATGATGAGCTCGACCAGGTCCAGGGAATCGGCATTGAGGTCGTCGACGAACGACGCCTCAGGAGTCACCTCGGACTCGTCGACGCCGAGCTGCTCGATGACGATCTTCTTGAGCCGATCGTAGGTGCTGGCCACTGACTCCTCCTCAAATCGGGGTGTCCCGACGGGTCACGTCCTGCTCCCGGACAACACGTCCGAGAACGCCGTTCAAAAGCCGCCGCATCGGTTCCCCCGAGTAGGTGCGAGCAAGCTCAACCCACTCGGCAATGGCCACCCGGGCCGGCGTCGCGGGCGAGTGTAGCACTTCACCAAGGGCGCAACGCAGCAGGGCGCGGTCCATCCGGGCAAGTGAGACAACGGGATACTGGGGTGCGGCAGCCGTGATCTGCGCGTCGAGATCCGCCCGGTTGGCCGTCACGATCCCGACGAGCTCCCGGGAGTAGGCCGCCGTGTCCGCGTCGCCCTCCTCGGCGAGGTGTCGCTCCAGGACGGCCTCCGGCGTCCGCTGCCCGAACTCCGCCTCGAACACGGCCGCCAGCGCGAGACGGCGGGCTGCGCGGCGGCTGCGGACCCGGTCCTCTCCGGCGTGGTCGCGGCGAGGACGCCGGGCCTCAGCCTCCGATGCCATCGACCAGGACGGTCACCGAGCCCATCTCGAGGCCCAGCAGTCGCTCGATGGCCGCACCGATGGCGTCCCGGACCTGCGCGGTGAGCGGCACCAGGCGTTGCCGGGGACGGGCGACCAGCCACACGGTCACGTCGACGCGGCCATCGTGCACACGGACGCGCACCGGCGCTCCACGCGTGAGGACGCGCCAGCGGCGGCCTCCGCGGCCGACCTTCAAGACGCCCGGAACCTCGAGGGCCGCGAGGCGCACGGTCTCACGGATCACGTCGGTCCCGACGGACAGCGAGCTCATGTCAGTCAACGCTCCTTGCCGGGTCGACGGCCCCATCCGTCGCGGGTGACGCTTCCGCGAGATCCGGCATGCCGAGCGAGTCGGCGATCTGCTGGGTCACCTGGCCGCGCACGGCGACCGCCGCGGTCTCCACGGCATACCAGATCATGCGCCGGCGGGCGGATCCGTGGGTGATCAGCAGCATCCCCCGGACGCCGAGCAGCGGCGATGCGCCCACGACCTCGTAGTCGAACTGGGCCCGGATCCGCTCGATCCCCGGACGCATCAGGAGGTAGGCGAGCTTGCCGCGCAGGTTGCGGCGGAACTCACCCGCGAGCAGGTCCTTGAGGATGTAGCCCGACAGGCCCTCGAAGAACTTGATGACGACGTTGCCCAGGACCGCGTCGCAGACGACGACATCGGCAACGAACGTGTTGAGGTCACGGCCCTCGACGTTGCCGATGAAGTTCAGGTCCGTCTCGTCGATCAGCTCGGTCGCGCGCGCGATCCGCGCATCGCCCTTCCCCTTCTCCTCGCCGATGCTCAGGAGCGCCACGCGGGGGTTCGGGATGTGCATCACCCGCTCGGCGAAGATCGAGCCCATGCGCGCGTACTGCGCGAGGTTCTCGGCCGTGGAGTCCGGGTTGGCTCCGATGTCAAGGAGCAGGAACGGCCGCGAGCCGGGCAGCTGGACGGCGAGCGCCGGCCGGTCGATGCCAGGAAGCGAGCCCAGGATCAGCTTGCCGGCCGCGAATCCCGCCCCGGTGTGGCCG
This sequence comes from uncultured Chloroflexia bacterium, assembly GCA_963697365.1. Classification (GTDB taxonomy): domain Bacteria; phylum Chloroflexota; class Limnocylindria; order Limnocylindrales; family CSP1-4; genus CAIXZV01. The sequence goes on along the minus strand of CAVONT010000005.1, from coordinate 19,818 downwards.
GCGGTCACAACGGCGTCGGCCTCGCCATCCCGGACGAGCTCAGTGGCGATCCGGATCGAGGCCTGCTTCTTGCGGGCGAGCGCTCGCGCCGGGTGCTCGTCCATGCCGATGATCTCGGGCCCGTGCACGAAGCTGACGTTGGGTGGCGCATCGGGGGCGAGCTGCTTGAGCAGCGGCACGTCACCGACAAGGATGACGGCGTCAGCCGGGTGGTCCGCGGCCCACTTGACCGCGCCCGGCACGACCTCGGACGCTCCGCGGTCGCCGCCCATCGCGTCGACGGCAACGCGGACGCCGCGCTCGGGCGCGGCGTCGGATGCAGTCATGACGTTGCTGGTGTCGTGGTACGCGGCTGGTCCTGGCAAGGGCTCATGCCCTGGCTACGCGGAATCCTCGCCCGCGCCGCCTGCCGTCTTGAGCTCCACGGCCTGCCGGCCGTTGTACCAGCCGCAGGCCGGGCACACTCGGTACGGCAGCTTCGGCTCATGGCAGTGCGTGCACTCGACGAGCTGCGGCAGGGTGAGGGCGTGGTGGCTCCGCCGGTCCATCTGCCGTGCGTGAGCGACCTTTCGCTTCGGCACACCCATGTCGGTCTTTGCTCCTCATTCGATCGGTTGCGCGCGCGGGCGCGCCCGCGTGGCGGTCTAGGTCGTGTTGCCCGCACCTTCGGGGCGCGCTGACGCGCCGCCGCAGGACGTGGGGCCGAGCGGGGAGTTTACCCGTTCTCGTCGTCCGCGTCGAACCGGAACGCCCGAAGGGCCTCGAGGCGCGGATCGATGGGGCCATCGCCATGGCCGTGGCCGGGCTCGTTGCGCTCGCCGCACTCCGGGCAGAGGCCCGGGCAGTCGGGCTGGCAGAGGAAGGCGATCGGCTCCTGGAGACTGACCGCCTCGGCCACCAGGGGCCGGAGCTCGAGCTCGTGGTGGTCGGTGAGGCGGGGCGCCTCGGGATCGGCATCCTCCTCGAGCGGGACGGGCTGGCCGGACGCGAGATCGATCGAGGGCAGCACCTCCTCCTCGATCCGTGCGTCCACGGGCACCTCGACCGGCCGCAGGCAGCGCGCGCACTCCCCCGCCATCGTGGTGGTGACCGTCGCATCCACGATGAGGCCCCGGTTCGTCCGGGAGAGCCTCACCTGGCCGGTGACCGGGCGACCGAGCGTCACGTCCTCGTCGATCTCGACCTCGACCGGACCAAGCGGATACTCGCGGACGGTGCCGGGTGCTTCGGCCATGAGGCCGGACAGAGCGAAGGTCAGCGGGTCGCCACTGGGGTCCACCGGGTACGTTGGCCGCCCGTCGTGGCTCATCGCCGACCGGCCGGCGAAGCTCCCTCTTCCTCGTCCTCGTCGTACTCGGCGACCGGTGCGTAGGCGTCATCGCCGTAGGCGAGTGGCGCTTCGGGCACCGCCGGCTGGTACGTGGCCCGCCGCTCGTCGAGCATCTGGATCCCCCGCTCGATCTGGGTGAGCGTGGAGCTGACCGAGGCCTCGAGGGTGGCGAGGACGCCAGAGGCATAGTCGTCGGCGCCGGCGCGGACATCGGTCGCATCGGCCTCGGCATCGGCGATGATCCGGCGACTCTCGTCCTCGGCCGCCTCCGTGAGGCCGCGCTCCCCGATGAGGTAGGCCGCCTGCTCCTGGGCGCGCGCGACGATGCGCTCCGCCTCCTCCTGCGCCTTCTCGATGATCCGCTCGCCCTCCTGGTTGATCCGTTTGGCGGCGCGGACCTCCTCGGGCACGGCAACGCGCAGCTCGTCGATGAGGTTGAGCGCGGCATCGCGGTCGATGATGGCATTGCGGGTCAGCGGCAGAGGCTTGCCGTTCGCGATCAGCGACTCGAGCCGCTCGACCAGAAAGATGATGTCCAGCGGGGGCCTCCCCTGGTCTCACGCCCCGGCGGGGCGGTCGGGAGGATTATGGCACGGTCGGGCGGCTCGGCCAGTGCCGTCCGCGGCGCGTTCGAGGCCCGGGTGCCCGTACGCCGGCAGCGGCGTGACCGCCTACCTGCGGCCCGCGAGAGCGAGTGCCAACGCGGCTTCGGCGGCGGGCGGGAGCATCGGCTGGACATCCCCACCGAAGAGCGCGATCTCCTTCACCAGGCTCGACGAGATGTAGCTGTGCTCGAGGCTGGTCATGAAGAGCACGGTGTCGATGTCCGGCGCCAGGCGCTGGTTGTTGTGCGCCAGCTGCAACTCGGTGTCGAAGTCCGCGATGGCGCGCAGGCCGCGGACGAGGAACGACGCGCCAACCTCGCGGCAGAACTCGACCGTCAACCCGTCGAACGAGCGGACCTCGACGACGCGGGCAAGATCGGGATCGTCGGCGACCACCGACCGGATGATGGCGGCGCGCTCGTCTGCGGGCAGCAGTGGCGACTTGCGAGGGTTGCCGAGCACCGCGACGACGACCCGGTCGAACACGTGGCCTGCGCGCCGGATGATGTCCACGTGGCCGTTGGTGATCGGGTCGAACGAGCCCGGATAGACCGCGACCTTCACGCGTGCGCACCTCCATCGCCCGCCGGGTCCCCGCGGCGGTAGAACGTCAGGGCCGTCTCACCGAAGCGGCGCTCCCGCTCCGATGCTAGCAGCCCGATCAGTGCCGGCGGTGCATCCCGCCAGAAGTGCTTCGCCACAACGAGCCCGCCAGGCCGGACGTGCGCCGAAACCTGCTCGAGCGCGCGCACGAGCGACGCGACATCCGCGTACGGCGGGTCGCAGACGACGAGGTCGAAGGGGCCGTACGCTGCGGCGCCCGAGGCATCGGCCAGCCATGCGAGGGCGTCGCGCCGGACGACGCGCGCAACGGCCTCCAGCCGCGTCCGCCGCAGGTTCTCGTGGATCACGCGCACGGCACCCGCATCCTTCTCGACGAACACCGCCCTCGCCGCGCCCCGGCTGAGCGCCTCGATCCCGCCGGCACCGGAGCCCGCGAACAGGTCCAGCACCAGCGCATCCTCGAGCTCCGGCTCGAGAACCGCGAACAGCGTCTGCTTCACACGGTCCGTGAGTGGACGCGTGCCGGGACCGGGCGCTGCAAGCCGCACGCCCCGCGCGGAGCCGGCGATCACGCGCCCGGCGTCAGCCATCAGGCGGCACTCGCGGGATCGCCCTGGTACACGCCGGCCAGCCACCCGTCCACGAGCTCCCCGTGGAGGTCGGGGTGGCTCCGCTCCACCGACGCCTCGTCACCGAGCAGGGCCTCGGCATCCGACCGTGCGCGGGTTGCGAGCTCGCGGTGCGCCTGGCTCGCGAGGGTGGCGACCCTGAGCCGCGGGAGCCCGCTCTGGGCCAGGCCGAGGACGTCGCCCTCGCGGCGCAGCTCGAAGTCCTTCTCCGCGAGCTCGAAGCCGTCGCTCGTCGATGCCACCGCCTTGAGGCGCTCGTACTCGGTGGTGCCCTCGGCGGCATCGCTCACGAGGACGCAGAAGGAGGCGTCGGTCCCCCGCCCCACCCGTCCGCGGAGCTGGTGGAGCTGGGCGAGGCCGAAACGCTCCGCACCCTCGATCAGCATCAGCGTCGCCTGCGGGACGTCCACGCCGACCTCGACCACCGTCGTCCCGACAAGCACGTCGAGACCGCCATCACGGAACGCCGCCATCACGAGATCGCGGTCCGCGGGCTTCATCCGGCCGTGGACGAGACCCACGCGCAGCGGCGCAAGGAGTCCTGTCAGGCGCTCGTACTCAGCCTCGGCGGCCGCTGCCCAGACCTCCTCGAGCTCCTCGTCGGGAAGCGCCTCGTCGCCGGCCCAGCCAGTCTCCTCGTCCCCGGCCTTCGACGCCTCCGGGCCGATCCGTGGCACCACGACGAACGTCCGATGGCCCAGGGCCGCCTCGTCGCGCACCCGCCGCCACGTTCCATCCAGGTCGGCGGGGCGGCGGATCCCCGTGCGGACGGCGATCCGGCCGGCTGGGGGCGTCCGCAGGGTCGACACGTCCAGGTCCGCGTAGAGCACCTGTCCCAGGGTGCGCGGGATCGGCGTGGCGGTCATCAGGAGCACGTGCGGCTGCTGGGACGCCTTGGCCTCGAGGGCACCCCGCTGCTCCACGCCGAACCGGTGCTGCTCGTCCACGACGGCGAGCGCGAGGTCCGCGAAGGCCACCTTGTCCACGAGGATCGCGTGGGTGCCCACCACGATGGGCGCCTGGCCCGTCGCGATCGCCTCGTAGGCGTTGCGGCGTCCCTCGGCGGACAGCGACCCCGTCAGCAGCACGACCGGGATGCCGATGTCCGCGAGCAGGTCGCTGATGGTGACGGCATGCTGCCTCGCGAGCAGGTCCGTCGGGGCAAGCAGCGCGCCCTGGCGTCCGGCGAGGGCCGCCGCGGCAAGCGCCCACGCCGCCACCGCGGTCTTGCCGGAGCCGACATCCCCCTGGACGAGCCGGAGCATCGGCGTCGACCGGGCGAGGTCGGCCCCGATCTCCCCGATCGCCTGCTCCTGGTCGGCCGTGAGCGCGACCTCGTGGCCGAGCTTGCGCGAGATGGCGGCGGCGATGGCGACCCGGACGCGGGCATCATCGACGGGCTCGACACGGACGGCCTCGGTGGTCGAGCGGCCACGTGCCCGCCGCCGCCCCACCATGCCCAGCTGCAGCGCGAGCAGCTCGTCGAAGGCGAGCCGGCGCAGCGCATCGTCGCGGGCATCGAAGTCCGACGGATAGTGAGCCGCCTCGAGGGTCGTCGCGATCGAGGGCAGGCGATGCTCCCGGATGACCTCGGGCGGGAGGTACTCGGGGTACTGCGAGCCGGCGACGTCGAGGGCGGTGCGCATGGCCGCCCGCAGGCGCTTCGCGGTGAGGCCGGCGGTGAGCCGGTACACGGGCACGATCCGTCCGACATGGAGCAGGTCGACAGCATCGGCACGTTGGAAATCGGGGCCCTCGAACACGACCAGGCCGTTGCGGTGCTTGATCCGGCCGGACACGAGGATCCGGTCCCCCGGCTGGATCCGGCGCTCGATGAACTGGCGTCCGTACCAGGTGGCCCGCGCGACTCCCGTGCCGTCGCGCAACACGGCGTTGGCAACCTGCACGCGCTTGCGCCAGGTCTGCTGCACGCTGCACGTCCTCGACGATGACGTCGGCTGACGCGACGGTGCCGTCGTCCAGCGAGCGCAGGGCACCCAGGGTCTGCATCTCGCGCAGGTCGTCGTACCGGCGCGGGAGGTGGAAGAGGAGCTGGCGGACGGTCTCGACACCCAGCCGCCGGGCCGGGCGCCGGAGCGCCGTGAGCTGGCCGATGCCTGATTGGGCGAGCGGCGCCGCGAGGAGGGCGCCCACGTTGGCCGGAGCAGGGACGGACGCCGGCGGCCGAAGCGATCGGCCGGCCTTCGGCGTGGCGGCCCGCCTGCGCTCGCTCACTCGGCGGAGATCAGGTACCGGTAGTGGGGCTGGCCACCATGGGCGAGAACGACGTCCTCCAGGCCCGGCGCCGCCTCGCGGATGCGCTGGGCGAGGTCCTCGGCCTCGTCGAGGGTGGCGTCCTCGCCGTAGTAGACGGTGATCAGCGCGAAGCCGGGTGCCAGGCGGGCGAAGGCGGCGAGCACGGCCTTCATGCTGTCGTTGTCGACCGCCAGCAGGCCGTCGTCAGGATCGAGCACGATGGTCTGGCCCTTGCGCACCTTGTGGCCCGACACGGTGGCATCGCGCACGGCCTCGGTCACCTGCAGCGTCTGGAGGCTCCGGCCCGCCTCCGTCATGCCGGCGGCGTTGGCTTGCGGCTGCCCTGCCCGGGTCGAGCTCGAACAGTGCGGCCACGCCTTCGGCGCAGTTGCGGGTGGGCACGACGTGGACCACCCGGTCCGTCATGGAGGCGACCTGCCGCGCGGCCAGGATGACGTTGGGATTGTTCGGGAGGATCAGCAGCTCATCGGCCTGGGTGGCCCGCACCGCCTCGAGCAGCTCGCCGGTGGAGGGGTTGGCCGTCTGGCCTCCCCGGACGATCCGGAACGCGCCGAACTCCCGGAAGTGCGCGGCCGGTGTCCTCGAGGATCGCCGCGAGCCCGTCCGAGGGCGCCACGCACACGACACCAAGGGGCATGCGCGTGGGCGCGCCGCTGGACTCCGCCGCGCCCGCAGCCACCGCGCCGGCCTGGGCGAGCAGGACCGAGGTCGCGACCTGGCCGGTCCGTTGACCGCCCTCCTCGCCGACGAACGCGGCTGCCTTCGCCTCGCGGACATCGTGGGCCTGGTTGTCGAGGTTCTCGATGGTGATCCGCGACAGCGTCCCGAGGCCGAGGCCGTACGCGATGACGGCGTCGGGGCGGTCGTTGTGGACGTGGACCTTCACCATGTGCGCGTCGCCGGCAACCAGCACCGAGTCCCCGATGGACTCGAGATGCGCCTGGATCGCGGGCACGTCGAGCGCGTGGCCCACGTTCGCCCGGAGCAGGTAGACGGTCTCGTAGCCGAAGGCGGTCTCCTCGGCCGACGGGGCGGCCGACGGCATCGGGCGCGGCGCGGCCGGTGCGGCAGCAGGGGACGATGCCACGGCAGCATCCCGGCCGCGGGCGGCCTCGAGGGCCCCCTGGAGCAGTCGGAACAGTCCCTGGCCGCCCGAGTCAACGACGTGGGCCTCGCGCAGGATCGGCAGCAGGGACGGGGTCTTGGCGACGGCCTTCTCGGCCGCGTCGACCGCGGCTGCCAGCACGGCCACCGCGCTGTTGTCACGCTCGGCCGCGACGACGGCGGCGGCGGATGCCTCGCGGATGACGGTGAGGATCGTGCCCTCGACGGGCTTGGCGACGGCGCCATACGCCTTCTTGGTGCCGGCCTCGAGCGCATACGCGAGATCGAGACCGTTGAAACGGCGCTTGCCGGTGAGGCCGTGGGCCATGCCCGCGAGGATCTGGCTGGTGATCACCCCGGAGTTGCCGCGGGCACCCATGAGCGCGCCGAAGCTCACCGCCTGGGCGATCCGCTCCGCATCGCCGCCCGGCCCGACCTTGTCCGCCTCGTCCAGCGCGGCGCGCACGGTGGCAAGCATGTTGGTGCCGGTGTCGCCGTCCGGGACGGGAAAGACGTTGAGCGAGTTGACCTCGTCGACGTTGGCCTCGAGGCGGGCGACGGCGGCACGGAGGGCGGCGAGGAGGCCCGCGCCGTCACAGGAGTGGCGCGGCATCAGGCGACGTCCGTCCCGCTCGCTGCGAGGTCCGACGGTCCAGGCTCGTTGGTCCCGGCGCCGGCCGCAGCCGCGCCGTCCCGGACGCCGCCGAGCTGCTGGTGGACGAGGCTGCCGATGCAGATGGTGACCTCGTCAGGCTCGCGTCCCAGCGCATTGCGCAGGGTCCAGCGGACGGACGACTCGACCTGGCGCGCGACCTCTGCAATGGGGAGGCCGTAGGCGACCGTGAGGCGGAGGTGGACGACGAGCCGCGGCTCGATCTCGACCCGCAGGCCCGGGTGCGCGAGGCCCACCCGCTCCAGGACACGCCGGACGGGGCCACCCGCTGCGAAGCCTGTCACGCCGTAGCTGGAGACCACCGCGGTGCGGACCAGCTCCCGGATGGCGCGACGCGTGACGATCAAACGGCCGGGAATCGGATCGGACACGCGAGCGGCGACCTCCTCGAGGACGGGGCTCCCGCCGGATGCCCGGCGGGCGTCGACTTGGCTCCGGGTCGGCGCCGGAGGCTGTGCTACGATACCACCCCGCTCACACCGGTCTGTCGGTGTGCGCTCGTCCACGGCCCCTTGCAGAGGATCACCACCAGACCATGGCTCGCAGCTGCGCCGTTTGCGGCAAGGTGTCGATGGGTGGATTCAACCCGCAGTCGTCGGGAATGAACCGCGTCCGCGCACACCGCCGCTACCAGCCGAACCTCCAGGTCACGACGCTGACCGGCAAGAACGGGGCGCCCGAGAAGGCGCTCGTCTGCACGCGCTGTCGTCGGACCGCCACCAAGGGCGCCCGCTAGACCCTCAACCGGTCCGGGATGCAAGCCGGTCGCGCAGGCGGCCGGCTTTTCGTGTGTCCTCCGGCGGTCGTGTCGTGGGCCGCTGGCGGTCGTGCGGACCCGGGTGACCCCCTGCTGCATCACCACCGGCAGCGGTCAGCCTACGCCGAAGCTGTGCGGTCGGCCGTGTCGAGCCAGATGGTGAACGGGCCGTCGTTCACGAGCTCGACGGCCATCTCCGCGCCGAACTCGCCCAGCTCCACGCGCTTCACGCCCTCGACCTCCAGGCCCGCTGCGACGCGCAGCCAGAGCACCTTGGCAAGTGCGGGAGAGGCCGCGCCGGTGAAGCCGGGCCGGCGACCCCGACGGATGTCCGCGTAGAGCGTGAACTGGCTGACGACGAGCACCTCGCCATCGACGTCGAGCAGCGAGCGGTTCGTCCTGCCCTCGTCGTCCTGGAAGATCCGCAGCTCGCAGATCCGGCGCGCGACCCAGTCCGCCGTCGCGTCGTCGTCCCCAACACCCACGCCCAGGAACACGAGCAGTCCCGGGCCGATAGAGCCGGTCACGCGCTCGCCGACGCTGACCTCGGCTCGCGAGACGCGCTGCAGCAGGGCACGCACGGTGGTGTCCCCTACCCGCCCGGCGTGGGCGCCGGCGCTGCTGTGCGGGCGGCGTCCGCGATCTCACGCACGCGGCGCACCGCCGCCGCCATGTCGGGCGCCCGGTAGAGGGCGGAGCCCACCACGATCACGTCCGTCCCACCATGCCCGATCGCCTCTGCGGTCTCGGCACGGCCGCCCCCGTCCACCTGCACCTCGAAGGCCCCATCCGGGTCCAGCCACGCGCGCGCAGGGGCCAGCTTGGCAGCGGCGACGTCGGCCATGAACGACTGGCCGCCGAACCCGGGCTCCACCGTCATCACGAGGATGATGTCCAGCAGGTCGCGGTAGGCGTCGAGGGCGTCCAGCGGCGTTCCGGGCTTCACCGACAGCCCCGCCGAACGCCCCGCCCGCCGGATGCGCTCGAGGGCCGGCCTCGTCTGGGCAGCCTCGACCTCCACGTGGAAGGTGATCGAGTCACAGCCGGCGTCGAGGAACTGCTCGGTCCAGCGGCCCGGCTCGCTGATCATGAGGTGGGCATCGAACGGCAGGCTCGTGACCCGGCGGACGGCCTCGATGGTCTTCCAGCCGAACGTGATGTTGGGGACGAAGTGGCCGTCCATGACGTCGAGGTGGATCCGGTCGGCACCTGCGTCGTCCGCACGGCGGATCTCATCGCCGAGACGGGTGAAGTCGGAGTCCAGGATGCTCGCGGCGATGAGGGTGCTGGCCGGGCGCCGGCTGCCGGTGGTCATTCCTCTCCGATCCCGGCTGGAGCCGGCTCGTCGCTGCGCTCGCCACGGAGGGCAGCGGCACTCTGCGCGACCAGTCGCTCGCGCCGGCGCTGGACCACGATGGGTGTGGGCTGGCCGGCATGCTCGGCGGCGAGCTGGCCGCAGGCGGCGCCGATCTCCGTGCCCCGGTTGAAGCGGATCGTGGTCGCGATCCCGGCCGCCCGGAGGCGCTCGGCGAAGCGCTCCAGACGCGCGATCGGCGAGCCGCTCCACGGCGTGTGCGCAACCGGGTTCATGGGGATCAGGTTGACGTGGGCGAGCTCCCCACGAAGCAGCTCGGCCATCGCGTCTGCGTCGAGGTCCGTGTCGTTGATGCCATCGATCATCGTGGCCTCGTACGTGATGCGCCGTCCCGTGGCCTCGGCATGCTCGCGGGCGGAAGCGACGACCTCCTCCACCGGCCAGCGCCGGTTGAGCGGCACGAGGACATCCCGGAGCGGGTTGCGTGCGGCGTGGAGCGAGATCGCGAGCGTGAACTGCGGACCCAGGGCGGTCAGGCGCCGGATGCCCGGCACGACGCCCGACGTGCTCACGGCGATGTGCCGCGCGCCGAGCCCGAACCGCTTCGGGTCGTTGAGGGCGGCGATGGCGTCGAGGACGCGATCCAGGTTGAGGAGCGGCTCGCCCATGCCCATGAACACGACGTTGGTCAGGTGCCTCCCGTCCGCGGCCAGGCTGCGCGCCGCCCGTCGCACCTGGTCGACGATCTCGGCGGCCTCGAGGTCGCGCTCCATGCCCAGCTCACCGGTGGCGCAGAACGGACAGCCGACGGCACAGCCGGCCTGCGAACTGATGCACAGGGTGTGGCGCTCGCGCGAGGCATCCCGGGCCGGGTAGTGCATGAGGACGCTCTCGACCAGGAGGCCGTCCGAGAGGCGGTGGACGGCCTTCTCCGTCAGGCCCCCATCGGTCAGACGGATCTCGGTGTCCTCGACGGTGTCGAACCGGAAGGCGCGGGCGAGCTCGTCGCGGAGAGCCGCCGGGAGCGTCAGGATCTCGGCGAACGATGTCTGCCGGCCCCGCCAGGCGGCGTCGAGCACCTGCTTCGCGCGGTAGACGGGCTGGCCGTGCTCTGCGAACCAGGCCGCCAGCTCGCCGGGGGTCAGCCCTCCGATCCCCGGACGTTCGTCGCGCGGCGCGATCGCCGACGGCGCAGGTCGCAGGCCGAACGGCGTGGCAGCCGCGGCGAGCGCAGAGGGTTCAGGGGCAGGTTCTGTCATGGGCGACGATTCTGCCACGGGCTCACGCCATGTCGCGTCGGCCACGGAGCCACTCCTCGCCCTTCATCGGCCGCCTGCCGGGGGGCGTCACCGTCTCGAGCACGAGACGGCCGTCGGCCGTTGCCAGGGCCGGCCGCCGATCCTCGCGGACGATGGACCCGGCAACGTCGCCGTCCTGGCCCGCCGCAACCGACGCCATCCCGACGACCAGCCGCTCACCGGCGAGCTCGAGGAACGTGCCGGGCCACGGCAGGTACGCGCGGACGAGCCGCTCGAGGACCACCGCCGGCTGCGCCGGATCGAGCCGTCCGTCCTCGCGCCGCAGCGGCCGGGTCAGCGTGACCCCGTCAAGCGCCTGGGGTCGGGCGATGGCCATGCCGTCGAGCCAGGCATCAAGCACCTGCTCCAGGAGTGCGGCTCCCGCCTCCGCAAGTCGCACCTCCAGCGCAGGAGCCGTCTCGGTCCCGTCGAGAGGCCACGCCTCCTGCGCCACGACCGGCCCGGTGTCGAGGCCCTCGTCCATGCACATCAGCGTGATGGCCGTGACGGCGTCGCCCGCCGCAATGGTGGCCGGGACCGGGCTCGCGCCGCGCCACCGCGGGAGGGCGGAGGGGTGCAGGTTCAGCGCGCGGTGCGGAAGATCGAGCAGGGCAGGCGGCACGATCTGGCCGTAGTCGGCGAGGACGGCGAGTCCCGGCTCCATCGCAAGGATCGCGTCAATGGAAGCGGGAGCTCGAAGACGCTCCGGCGTGAGGACCGGCTCGAGATCCAGCTCTGCAGCCAGCATCCCGATCGGCGTCGGCGTCAGGACCTGCCGGCGGCCGGCCGGGCGTGGCGGTGCCGTGACGATCCCGACGAGCTCGATGCGAGAGAGGCCGGCAAGGACGCGCAGGGCGGGTTCGCCGAATGCCCCGCTGCCCAGGAAGACGGTCCGGACGCGCCCGGCGGCGGCCGGGGTGGAGGTCACGCCAGCGCGCTCGTCGCGCGGATGATCCGCGACTCCGATCCGGCCGCGCCCGTGGCGCTGCCTTCGGCTCCGTTGTCGCGAGAGCCGCTGCCGATGGCGATCAGCTCGTCCATCGAGTCCAGGTAGTCGATGTACAGCTTGCCGTCGAGGTGGTCGAGCTCGTGCTGGAGTGCGCGACCGAGGACGCCCGATCCGGCAACCTTGATCCGCTTGCCCTTGCGGTCCTGGGCGACGACCCAGACCTTCTCCCTGCGCGTGACGTAGGCCGCATAGCCAGGGATCGAGAGGCAGCCCTCGAGATCGCGATCGTCACCAGTGGACTTGACGATCTCGGGGTTGACAAGCTCGTACAGCCGGCCTTCCACCTCGACGACGCAGGCGCGCAGCTCCTCGCCCAGCTGTGGGGCGGCCAGCCCGATGCCCGGGGCGTGACGCATGGTGTCCGCCAGGTCGTCGAGCAGCTCGTGCAGGTATCTGCCGAAGCCATCCACGGTCCGGCCCTTGAGCCGGAGCCGAGGATCACCGAGGAGCACGATGGGTTTGACGCTCATGGTCGGCCGAGTATAGCCAACGACCGCCCCGGTCCCGGTGGGCGGGGCGGCCGCGATGGGTGCTGGGCGGCGGTCAGATGCCCGCGCCCTGGTCCTCTGCGGGGCTCTCGGCAGAAGCTGCGGTGCTCTCAGCAGGCGCTGCAGCGCTCTCGGCGGACGCTGCCGTGGGCTCGGCGGTGCTCTCGGCGGTCCCGGCTGCGCTCTCGGCGGTCCCGGCGGCCTCCTGGGCGGCACGGAGCTCGGTGGCCACGGCCACGGCACGCTCGGCGAACCGCTGGCCGTAGTCGGACGTGATCTCCGCGGCGCGCTGTGCGGCGGGCCCCGCCTTGACGGCGGCGACCGCGGCGAGCTCAGCCGCCTTCGCACCCACCTGGCGGGCAGCCGGGGCGGCCGCGGAGGCGAGTCCGTTGATCATCTGCTCGAGCTGGGCCAGCCACTGCGCGGTCTGCGGGTTGCCGGCTCCGGCCTCTCCACCCGGGGCGGCTCCCCACCCGCCGGTCGTTCCGGAACCCTCGGCGCCGGGAGGCGGCGGCGGTGCGGCCGGCTCCCCGGCCTGATCGCCGTCGGGCGGAGGGGTCGTCTGCTGCTCGTCCGTCATCGGGTGCCTCCTTGCCGCTCCGGGCGGCGGAATCGCGTGTTCGCCCCCATTGTGCCCGCAACCGGGCCAGAGGGCCGTGCCGGGCGATGCGGCGGCGTCTAGAGGAGCGACTCCGGGTCCACGTCCACGCTCCAGGGCGCACCGGGAGGCGGCTCGAGGAGGGCGAGGGGGTCGGCTCCCCGCAGGACCACGTTGAACCGCCACCGATCCGCTCGCCTGGCGATGTAGGCGGGCGCCGGGCCGATCACCTGCACCCGCAGCCCTCGTTCGGCCGCACGACCTCGGAGCCGGTCCGCCATCGCGCGCGCCTCCTTCTCCGCGCCATCCCGATCGGCGAGGCCGACCGTCAGCTTGACGAGCCGGCCATAGGGCGGTGACCCGAACCGCTCGCGCAGCGCAAGCTCCTCGTCGTAGAAGGCGGCGGCATCGCGCTCCACGACCGCGCGGATGGCGCGGTGCTCTGGCCGATACGTCTGGATGAACGCGCGCCCCGGGCGGTCGCCACGCCCCGCCCTGCCGACCGCCTGGGCGAGCAGCTGGTAGGTCCGCTCGGACGCGCGCTCATCGGGGAGGTTGAGCGCGATGTCGGCCGAAACGACGCCGACCAGCGTGACCTCGGCGACATCGAGGCCCTTGGCGACAAGGCTCGTGCCGACCAGCACGTCCAGGCGGCCTCCGGCGAAGTCGTCGAGGACCCGCTCCGCGGCACCCTTGCGCTCCACCACGTCGCGGTCGAGCCGTCCCACCCGCAGCCAGGCGAAGCGTTCGCGGACCTCCCGTTCCACGCGCTCCGTCCCGCCGCCGAGGTACTTGATCCTTGGCGAGGCACAGGCAGGGCAGCGCGTGGCGATGGGCCAGGCCCGGCCGCAGTGGTGGCAGCGCAGCGTGATCCCGGCCTGGTGGTACACGAGGGGGCGGTCGCAATCCGGGCAGCTCTGGACGGTGCCGCAGTCCCGGCAGACCACCACCGATGCCGTCCCGCGCCGATTGAGGACGAGGATTGCGCGGTCGCCGGCAGCCGTGTCGAGGGCGGCAAGTGCGTCGGCGAGCGCCACCGAGAGCACGCTCCGGTTGCCCGATGCCAGCTCGGCCCGCATGTCCACGGCCTGCACGATGGGTTCCGCACCAGCGGCGCGCACGGGCAGCGCCGCACGCCGATAGCGTCCCGCTCGAGCATGGCCCATCGACTCCACGGCTGGCGTCGCAGACCCGAGGACGACCGCGGCCCCCGCCAGCCGGCCCAACTCCACGGCGGAGTCCCGGGCCTGGAAGCGCGGCGTGCGGTCGCTCTTGTACGCCGCATCGTGCTCCTCGTCCACGACGATCAGCCCGACGTCCGCGAGCGGCGCGAGCAACGCGGTCCGCGTGCCGACCACCACGTCCACGTCGCCCGCGCGGATCCGGCGCCACTCGTCGGCCCGCTCGCCGTCGCCGAGTCCCGAGTGCAGGACCGCGACGCGGACCGGGAGCTCCGCGCGGAGGCGATCGGTGACGGGTGTGGCCAGGGCGATCTCCGGGACGAGGAGCAGGCACGGCCGGCCGGCCGCCAGCGAGGCTGCCATCGCCTCGACGTAGATCGCGGTCTTGCCACCGCCGGTGACGCCGTCGAGCAGGACGGGGGTGGGATCGCGAGCCTCGATCGCGCCGAGCACCACTGACAGGGCAGCCGCCTGGTCGGGCGTCAGGGCGGCGCCGGGGGGCCGGGCACCACGCAGACCGGGCGGCCGGGCCGCCAGGGGGCGTCGCGGCCGTTCCCTGACCTCCGTGCGGACGAGGCCCCGACGGACGAGGCCGGCCAGACCCGACGAGCCGTGGTGCTCGGCGATGACCGCGGCCGCCACGCCCTCCGCCGATCCCGCCCACGACCCCTCGTCGCCCAGCAGGTCGATGAGCGCGGCCCGCTGGCGCGGTCCCAGGGGCCGGCCGGCGGGCCGCTCGCCCATCGCCAGGGTGTCCGCGACGGCCCGTCCCTCGGACGTCAGCCAGGCCCGGCGCTCGTAGCGCGGGCCGACCGCCGCGCCGAGCAGCGTCCAGGTCAGGTCCACGAGCCCCTCATCGGCCAGGGCGCGCAGGCGGCGCAGGAGCCCCGCCCGTCCCTCGGGGACGGCAAGGTCACGCACGGGGCGGGCCCGTCCGGCCATGTCGTCAAGGAGGGCGACGTCCACGGCTGCCAGTCCGGTCTCAACCGCCCCCAGGCGCGCCTCTCCCGCGGGCGTCACCTCCGCCACCAGCTCCAGGCGCTCCAGCATCCCCGGCGGCAGCATCGCGCGGATCACCGTGGCCAGCGGCGCGAGGTACCGGTCTGCGATGGCACCTGCCAGCGCAAGCGCCAGCGGTGGCAGCAGCGGCCCGTCGGAGCGGATCCTGGCTGCGATCGGCCGTGCCTCCGCGCCCGGCGGCAGGCTGCCCTCGCCCAGCACCACCCCGATCGCCTGGCGGCCGCCCTTCCCGAATGGCACCAGCACCGCCTCGCCCGTGGCGACGCCGGCCAGCGGATCCGGAACGCTGTAGGTGTAGGTCCGCGGCCCGGGCCCGCCCGGAGCATCGACGGCGACCTCGACCAGCCGGCCCGCCCGATCGGCGACCGGGTTCTCGCCCGTGTCCAGGCCGAGCGTCGGCGGCATGCCGTCAGCCGACCCGGATGCGCCGCTCCGCGTTGCGGCGCTTCTCCTGCGCGATGATCGCCTCGATCTCGGCGGCGGTCCGCTCGATCTCGCCGTCCTCGTTGACCACCACCTGGTCGTAGTCGCCCTGCGCGGGCCAGCTCGATCGCCGCGTTCCGCTGCCGGATCTCGAGCTCGTCGGCGCTCTCGGTGGCGCGCGAGCGCAGCCGCTGGAACAGGGCCTCGAGGCTGGGCGGCACGATGAACACCAGCAGCGCGTCCGGCACCCGTTCCTTGACCACCCGCGCGCCCTGGACGTCGATCTTGAGGATCACGTCATGGCCCGCAGCGAGTGCCCCGACGACCTCGCGCCTGGGCGTGCCATACCAGTTGCCGTGGACCTCGGCACACTCGAGGAGCTCGCCCGCGTCGCGCAGCACCCTGAACTCCTGGCAGCGACAGGAACTGGTAGGAGGCTCCCGGCACCTCGCCGGGGCGGGGGTCGCGGGTCGTGCAGGTCACGACGTAGTGGTAGTCCGGGTCGCGCGGGCGGGCGCGCAGCGCATCGATGATGGTGTCCTTCCCGACGCCGGACGGCCCGCTGATGATCACCAGCTGCGCTCCTGGGGCTCCCTCGAGGTTCTCCGGTTCGGTCACGCCTGCCCTCCGCCCGGGCGCCGGCCCGCCGAGACCTCGGCGGCGCGCAGCCCGTCCAGCACCGATTCCAGCTCGTCCGGGAGCGGCGCCTCCACCCGGACCAGCTTCGCCGTCGTCGGCGAGACGAGCTCCAGCCGCCAGGCGTGGAGAAAGAGCCGCTCGAGGCCATCCGGGCCCTTGCGCGACGTGCCGGTCCCATAGACCGGGTCGCCGCCGACCGGATGCCCGAGCGCCGCGAGGTGGACGCGGATCTGGTGGGTCCGACCCGTGACGAGATCCAGCTCGAGGAGCGTCCACCCCGCGAACCGCTCACGGACGCGGTAGCCGGTGACGGCGTGCCGCCCATCGGGCGTCACGGCCATGCGCTTGCGGTCCTTCGGGTCCCGGCCGATGTTCGCCTCGACCCGGCCGACGGACGCGGCGACCGACCCCTGGGCCAGGGCGAGGTACGTCTTGCGCACGCGCCGTGCCTTGAGCTGGGCCATGAGCGAGGCCTGGGCCGCGTCGTTGCGGGCGACGATGAGCAGCCCCGACGTGTCGCGGTCGAGGCGGTGGACGATGCCCGGCCGGGCGACGCCGGCGATACCGCCGTAGTGGTCGCCGCGGGCGAGGAGCGCGTTGACGAGCGTGCCCTGCCAGTGGCCGGGAGCGGGGTGCACTACGAGGCCCGATGGCTTGTTCACGATGAGGATGTCGTCGTCCTCGTAGACGACGTCGACCGGGATCGTCGGGTCGGGCTCGAGGTGGAACGGGATCTCGGCCGGGCGGGACCTCGAGGACCACGGCTCCACCGCGCACCTCGGAGTTGGCCCGCAGGCGTCGCCCCTGGTCGTCCACGAGACGACCGTCGGAGATCAGCTTCTGGACATACGAGCGCGACAGGCCGGTCCGGTCGGCGACGAAGCGGTCCACGCGCCGGACGACCTCGCCCTCAGGGACGATGAGCCGGCGCGGGCCGGGGACGATCGACGGCGGCCCGGGCTCCATGCCGATCGACTCACCGAGGTCCTCGGCACCGTCGAGGTCACCGTCGACCTCGAGATCCGCATCGGCGTCCCGGTGGAGATCGTCGTCGGGGCGGAGATCGTCGTCAGCCATCGGCGCCCCACTCCCCCACCCTGGGGACCAGCGCGATCAGGATCAGGCCGATGATCGAGACGGTGATCGCCGCGTCCGCGATGTTGTAGGTGTAGAAGCGCCAGTCGCCCGATGCCCATGTCGATCCAGTCGAGCACGTAGCCCCAGCGCAGGCGGTCGATCAGGTTGCCGATCGCGCCGCCGAGGAGCAGTGCGAGGGCGATGGTCGTGACGATCCCCCGGCCCGCCTTCTTGTGGTAGACGACGATGAGCACGACCACGACGAGCGATACCAGCGCGAAGGCTGGAGCAGATTGCGGGAGCAGCCCGAACAGCGCTCCGTCGTTGCGCCAGTGGACGAAGTTCAGCCAGTCACCCAGGACACTGATCGCCTCGCCGAACTGCAGGGTCGAGGCGAGCCAGCGCTTGCTCAGCTGGTCGAGCGACCACCACACCGATCGCGATCAGCGCGAACAGCAGCCAGCGCCGCGGCGACGGCCCACGCCAGGCCGCGTCCCGGGTTCAGTCGCTGCCGCCTCGGCGGTCATGGCCCGGTCCTCGGCAGTCTCCGGGGTCCCATCGGCGGTCCCGGGCGGCGCATCGCCGATCCCCTCACGCACATCGCGCCAGCCGGATCCGTCATGCCATCAGGCTCCATCGCCCATGGCGGGAGACGATCCGAGCCTCCTTCGCAGTCGCCTGTCCCGAGGCCACGCGCCCGATCACGGGGTCGAGCCGCTCGCACGCCTCCCCCGAAGCGAGGCGCACCTCCCAGGCCGCGAGCCGGGACCGGCCCTCGAGCACCGACCTCTCCACCTTCCTCAACGAGAACCCCGTGATCTCGCGGATCCGCTCGTAGCTGACGCCGGCGGTCTGGAGCATCGAGGCAGATGCGCTGCGCGTCGGTGAGCCCGGCGAGTCCGTCCTGGATGGAGCGGTACCTCTCGCGCCATTCGGCGAGCGCGTCGATCCTGACCGCGGCCTCCAGCGTGTTCTCGTACGCCTCGGTCACGTCGGCCTCGACGCCCGGCCCCTCGCGCCGCCGGACCCGCGCGACGGCGAGCGCCTCATTGCGCAGCACGGTGTGGAGCCACGCCATGAACCGGCGCTGCTCGGTCACCGGTGCGCGGGTCAGCGCGATCTCCATCGCCCGCTGGTAGGCGTCCTCCGCGTCGTGGAGCGACCGCGTGTACCGGGCCGCGAAGCGGATCAGGCCGGGTGCCGAGCCCATGGCCAGGCAGGCCGCGTGGCGGCGGTCGTCGTCGGAGGGAGGGGAGGCTGGCTCAGGCATGAGCGGAGGTGGACGGTATGCCGAATCTCACAAAATCTCCATATATCTTTCGTCTAGGAATGGCGCGTCCGGTGCGCGGAAGTACGAGTGCCGGGGCACCGCCGAATCACCCCCCTCCCATCGCGACCCACCACCGCATCACCCGCTATTTGCGCGAAACGGCGCGCTCGGGACCCGGTGGCTAGGCTCCCGCGATGGCCGCCCACGTCCACACGGCGCGCTTCCTCGTGGTCATGTCCGAGGTCGACGTGGCCCAGATCCACTTCACGGCGGTCCACCGCTGGATGGACCGGGGCCTGTCGGAGTGGCTCGTCGAGGTCGGGCACCCCTTCACGCGCCTGCTCGAGGAGGGCCCGGGGATCCCGATCGTCGAGACCCGCTGCTCGTTCGCCGGCCGGATCATGCTCGACGACGTGATCGACCAGACCACCGAGATCGGCGGGGTCGGGCGGACCTCGTTCCGCAGCCGGCACGTCTTCTCGCGTGGGGGCGAGGTGATGGCGCGCGGCGAGCTGATCCACGTCTGCGTCGACCGCCGGACGCGTGAGACGGTGCCCGTGCCCGACTGGCTGCGCGGGGCGGCGGTGCCCGACCCCGCAGATGTGCCGGAGGACGGCACGACCTAGACCCACTGTGGTGACGCAGCGGTCTGGAGCGGTGCGTCGTGCCGGGCGGATCCTCCCCTCCAATCGACGGAGGGAGGGGGCGGCGTGGAGCCGAGGACGTACGCGTGGATCATCCCGGGAAGGCTCGCGGTCGCCGAGCGGCCCGGAGGGGCGGGACGCAGTCACAACCGCGAGCGGCGCGCGGGCGAGTTGGAGTGGTGGCGCGCTCAGGGCGTCGGCGCCATCGTCTCGGGCCTGCGGACCCGCCACTGCCTGGCCGACTACGTCGACGCCGACTTTGCCGTGCGCTGGCACCCGCTGAAGACGCCCGAGCAGGCGCAGCGCGACCTGCCGGCCCTCGTCACCGAGGTCCGCGCTCTCCTCGATGACGACCCGATCCGCGGCGTCCTCGTGCACTGCGACATGGCCAACGAGTGGCTCGCCGGCGTCGACGCCGCCCTCCGTCTCGGACTCGGCCTGGCCCGCACGCGCAGGGCTGCTCTGCGCGCGGCGACCGCGGATGGGCTGCCTGTAGGCTCCCTCGCGACGTCGATCGTGGGACGCCCCATGTCGGCGGCGGCGTGACCAGGGTGATCGGCGTCGCGAGGCCCTACCGGACCGCGCGCGACGCGGTTCCCCGGTCGGGCGGCTCCGGCTCGGCGACCGACGATGCCGGCGGATGTGACCGAGCCAGCCGAGGTGACCTCCCGTATGACCGCACGTCGATCGCGCCTATGGCCCTCTCGGGCCGACGCGAACTCCGGGTCGCCCCAGGCGGCGCGGCCCGGGCCGGCGCAGAACCACGACGCGTCCGACCGCCGGACGCCCCTGGTGCTGGTCAACGGACGGATGGCGCGACGGCGGGTGACGGGCATCGGCACCTACGTCAACGAGTTGCGGCACGTGATGGAGACCAAGCCCGCGTCGGATCTGCGGGTCGAGTGGATCTTCGGCCC
>CAVONT010000004.1:0-99914 GCA_963697365.1 uncultured Chloroflexia bacterium | reverse complement strand
GACCGGCAGCTCCAGCTCCGCGCCGTGCGAGCGCAGGAAGGACAGCGCGATCTGCGCCGACTCCTTCATCACGTCGCCGAGCTGGCCGGTCAGGGTCAGCCCGGCCGCGCCGGTCTCCGGGTCGGCCAGCGACGCCTCGACGAAGAGCACGTCGCCGCCCGCGCCGGTGACCGCGAGGCCGGTGGCCACGCCCGGCACCGCCGTGCGCCGCTCGGCCGGGTCCTGCGCGGACTCCGGCACGTGGTGCGGCCGCCCGATGAGTCCGCGCAGGTCGTCGGCGGTCGACCGTGAACGGCAGCTCGCCGCTCGCCCAGTTCGTGCTGGGCCGCGACCTTGCGCAGCAGCCGGGCGATCGGCCCGCTCCAGGTTCCGCACGCCCGCCTCCCGGGTGTACTCGCCGGCGAGCATGCGCAGCGCGCTCGTCGTCGACGGTCGACCTCGTCCGGCGTCCAGGCCGGCCCGCTCCAGCTGGCGCGGCAGCAGGTGGTCGCGGGCGATGGCGACCTTCTCGTCCTCGGTGTAGCCGTCGAGCGCGACCAGCTCCATGCGGTCGAGCAGCGGCCCGGGGATGGCCTCCAGGACGTTGGCGGTGGCGAGGAACACGCACGTCGGACAGGTCGAGGTCGACCTCCAGGTAGTGGTCGCGGAAGGTGTGGTTCTGCGCCGGGTCGAGCACCTCGAGCAGGGCGGCGGTCGGGTCGCCGCGGTAGTCGGAGCCGACCTTGTCGATCTCGTCGAGCAGCACGACCGGGTTCATCGAGCCCGGCCTCGCGTGATCGCCCGGACGATCCGGCCGGGCAGCGCGCCGACGTAGGTGCGCCGGTGGCCGCGGATCTCGGCCTCGTCGCGGACGCCGCCGAGCGCGACGCGGACGAACTTGCGGCCCATGCGCGCGCGCGACCGACTCGCCGAGCGAGGTCTTGCCGACGCCGGGCGGGCCGACCAGCGCGAGCACGGCGCCGCCGCGCCGGCCGCCGACCACGCCGAGACCGCGGTCGGCGCGCCGCTTGCGCACGGCGAGGTACTCGATGATGCGCTCCTTCACGTCGTCGAGGCCGGCGTGGTCGGCGTCGAGGACCGCCCGGGCGCCGGCGATGTCGTAGGCGTCCTCGGTGCGCTCGTTCCACGGCAGTCGAGGACGGTGTCCAGCCAGGTGCGGATCCAGCCGCCCTCGGGCGACTGGTCGCGAGGTCCGCTCCAGCTTGTCGACCTCCTTGAGCGCGGCCTCGCGGACCTTCTCCGGCAGGTCGGCGGCCTCGACGCGGGCCCGGTAGTCGTCGGCTCCTCGCCGTCCGGGCTCGCCGTTCAGCTCGGCGCAGCTCCTTGCGGACGGCGTCGAGCTGCTGGCGCAGCAGGAACTCGCGCTGCTGCTTCTCCATGCCCTCCTGGACGTCCTTGCCGATCGTCTCGGCGACGTCCTGCTCGGCGAGGTGCTCGCGCGTCCAGCTCGACGGCGAGCTCGAGCCGGGCGACCGGGTCGGCGGTCTCCAGCAGCTCGACCTTCTGCTCGGTGGTCGAGGAAGGGCGAGTAGCCGGAGTTGTCGGCGAGCTGCGAGACGTCGTCGATCTGCTGGACCGCGGTCGACGACCTGCCAGGCGCCGCGCTTGCTGCAGCCAGCTGGTGGCGAGGGCCTTGTACTCCTTGGCGAGCTCGGTCGACGGCGCCGGGCAGCGGGTCGGGCACGGGCTCGTCGAGCTCGGTGCCCTCGACCCACAGCGCGGCGCCGGGGCCGGTGGTCCCGGCGCCGATCCGCACGCGGCCGACGGCCGCGGATGACGCGCGCCGGGCTCGCCGTCGGGCAGCCGGCCGACCTGCTCGACGGTGCCGAGCGCGCCCATCGCCCGCGTACTTCCCGTCGATGCGCGGCACGAGCAGCACCTCGCGGCTTGTCCGCCGCTCGGACCGCGCGGCGGCCTGCGCCGCCTCCACGGCGGCGCGCACCTCGGCGTCGGACAGGTCCAGCGGCACCACCATGCCGGGCAGCACGACCTCGTCGTCGAGCGGCAGCACGGGCAGCACACGAGTCTGGGTCACGGAGCACATCCCTCACGGTCAACAGAGCGGTGGTCGGCAGACCCAAGGAACTTGACACTGACCGACTCAAGTCACCGGAGCCCCTCCGTTGTTCCCCACTCCCGGCGATCGAGTGTTCGCCCACGCCGAACAGCCGGACCG
Source organism: uncultured Chloroflexia bacterium (assembly GCA_963697365.1). Taxonomy (GTDB): domain Bacteria; phylum Chloroflexota; class Limnocylindria; order Limnocylindrales; family CSP1-4; genus CAIXZV01. Next base: position 97,738 of record CAVONT010000004.1, on the reverse strand, counting down.
CGACGGCGTTCCGCCAGAACCCGACCGCCGTGACGCCCTACCGACCGCCTCCCACACCTAGCCACATCGAGCGTAGGGAGGGCGCTCCAGCGCCCGACAGGCGGAGCGTCCGAAGGGCGCCCAGCGCCCGGTTCCGGACGATCGCCCTAGATCGTCGCGGCGTCGATCACGAACCCCGGCGGTGGGGACGGCAAGCGCCCGGACGGTGGCCATTGCTCTTCCTTGGGATCGTCGTGGCGGTCATGTCGCGGGCGCCCGCCCGCCGGTCGGGGACGTGGACGGCAGGGGGCCGAGCAGCGGCACCGCCGCCGCGGCCATGGCGTGCGCGTAGCGGGCCGCGCCGGCCGACGGCACCGGGCAGCGCGTCATCGGCGGCTGCTCGACCGGGCAGAAGTGCACGCCGTCGGGGCTGCGCACGGTCACCTGGCCGCCCGCCGGGCACACGTCACCGGGGCCGCAGGGCACGGTCTGCGCGAACCTCCCGGCGGGGGTGACGGTCACGGCCCGGCCGGCGGGCACCACGGTCGTGTTCGGCACCTGGCCGGCGATCTTCTGCCAGACATGATCCAGCGAGGTGAGCCCCTGCGGGTCGACGGTCTGGTCCCGTCTCGGTGGGGCCTCGACGAGCAGGACGTGCGCGCCGTCGCGGGTCAGCCGGGCGGCCGCGGCCAGGATGTCCGAACGGTACGCGCTGGTCAGGTCCCGGCCCTTCATGCATTTCGTGCCGGTGTTGCCGGAGAAGGCCAGCACCGCGACGGTCGGGTGCCGCTGCCGGGACTGCTTGCGGATGTCGGAGAGCCAGTCGCAGGGCGCCGTGCCGCCGTAGGTGTGCAGGAGCAGCGAGGTGTCACCGGCGGCTGTCACGTCGGCCGCGAAGTCGTCCTGCGCCTCCCAGGCCATGGAGTCACCCCAGAGCGCGACCCGCCGGCCGCCGGAGCTGTGGTGCGCGCCATGGCCGAGGACTCCTACGAGCGCGACCACGACCGCGGCGATCAGCAGCCAGCCGATCGGCCCCGGGCGGCCGGCCGGTCCGCGGCTCAGCAGGCGGCGAGGAACCGGTCGAGCACCCGCACGCCGAACTGCAGCCCGTCGACCGGCACCCGCTCGTCGACGCCGTGGAACATCCCGGCGAAGTCCAGGTCCGGCGGCAGCCGCAGCGGCGCGAAGCCGAAGCAGCGGATGCCGAGCTCGGCGAACGCCTTGGCGTCGGTGCCGCCGGAGAGCATGTACGGCACGGCCCGCGCGCTCGGGTCCTCGGCCTGCAGCGCGGCTGCCATCGCGTCGCACCAGCGGCGCCGTCGAAGTCGGTCTCCAGCGCGCTGGTCCGGCGTGCACGTCACTCGCGCTCGACGTCCGGGCCGAGCAGCCGCGTCGAGGTCGGCCGAGGAACTCCTCCTCGCTGCCCGGGCAGGAAGCGGCCGTCGACGTGCGCGCGTGGCCTGGCCCGGGATGACGTTGACCTTGTAGCCGGCGTCCAGCATGGTCGGGTTGGCGGTGTTGCGCAGCGTCGCGCCGATCATCTGGGCGATGCGCGCCGAGCTTGGCCAGCGCCTCGCCTCCATGTCGCTCCGGGTCGAGCTCGATGCCGAGCGCGTCGGAGAGCTCGTCGAGGAACGACCGCACGGTCTTGGTGACGCCGCACCGGGAACTCGTGTGCCGGCCGACCCGGGCGACCGCCTCGGCCAGCTCGGTGACGGCGTTGTCGTCGTGGATCATCGAGCCGTGGCCCGGCCGTGCCGCGCGCGGTCAGCCGCATCCAGGCATGCCCTTCTCGGCCGTCTCGATCGAGGTAGAGCCGCAGGTCGTCGTTGACGGTGAAGGAGAAGCCGCCGACCTCGCCGATCGCCTCGGTGCAGCCCTCGAACAGGTCCGGGTGGTTGTCGACCAGCCAGCTGCGCGCCGTAGATGCCGCCGGCCTCCTCGTCGGCGAGGAAGGCGAGCACGACGTCGCGCGGCGGCCTGCGCCCGCTGCGCGAGCCGGTCGCCGGACGACCGCCAGCATCATCGCGTCCATGTCCTTCATGTCGACCGCGCCGCGGCCCCAGACGCAGCCGTCGCGATCTCGCCGGAGAACGGGTGCGCGCGTCCAGTCGGCCGGGTCGGCCGGCACGACGTCGAGGTGGCCGTGGACCAGCAGCGCCGGCCGGCGACGGGTCGTCGCCCTCGATCCGGGCGACCACGCTGGCCCGGCCCGGGTGCGACTCGAGGATCTGCGGCTCGAGGCCGACCTCGGCGAGCTTCTCCGCGACGTACTCGGCGGCGGCCCGCTCGCCGGGCCCGCGGTTGTCGCCGGAGTTGGTGGTGTCGATCCGGATCAGGTCGCGGCACAGCTCGACGACCTCGTCCTGCGCGCCCGTCGACGGCAGCGCGCGCGTCGCCGCCGCGACGTCGCCCGCCTGCCTCGTCTGGGTTCCGGAGAAGGTCGTGGATTCGCTCGCCATGGCAGTAAGTCTGCCCCGGGCTTCGGCCACGTGCCGCACGGGTACAGGGGCTGCGCCAGCATGAGGGGGGACTGATGATCGCCTACCGGTGTCCGCGCGCCGACCTGGGCTGCGACAGCGACTTCGTCTCGTCGAGCGAGCTGGACAGCCATCTGCGCTGGCAGCACGGCTACCGGCGCTCCTCGCGGTACGCCGCCGCGTTCCGGCCGGCGCAGTTGCCGCCCGTCGGCGGGAAGGCCGCCGTGGCCGCGCTCGACGCCAGGGCGGCCAGGCGGGCCGTCCGGGCCAGGAGGGCCATGGCCGGCGCCCGCGGCTTCCGGCCAGCCGCGACGACCGGCGCCACCCGCGCACCCGCCGGCCGCCTGCGACGCCTCGCCCGCCGCGGCTGACCGCCGCCGGCCGCCTAACCTGACAATGTCGTAAGATTCGCAGGTGTTGCCTTCCCCGTCGACCAAACTTTTCACCACGATCGTTCTGCACCGGGGGGCGGGTGGCTCACGCTGTTCGCCGCCCGCTGATCAGCTCCGCGGCTGGCCCGCAGCCGTCCGGCTGGGTATGCCGGCGAGGTGAACATTCCGATGGCCACCCCGCTCTACGGCCTCAAGGCCCAGTTCTTCCGTTCCCTCGCCCATCCGGCCCGGATCCGCGTTCTCGAGTTGCTGCGCGAGGGGGAACGGTCCGTCGGCGAGCTGGTCGGCGACGTCGGCCTGGAGGCGTCGCACCTGTCCCAGCAACTGGGGGTGCTGCGCCCGGGCCGGGCTCGTGACGACCCGCAAGCAGGGCACGACCGTCTACTACGCCCTGTCGACACCGCTGCTCGCCGACCTGCTCGACCAGACCCGCCTGATCCTCACCGGCGTGCTGAACGAACAGGCGGAGATCCTGCGGGACCTGCTCGACGCCCATCGCTGACCCGGTCGGCGGCGCGTCGCCGCCGACCGGCGCAGGCCGGTCAGCTCAACTCCAGGCAGACGAAACCCGGGCGTCCTGGAACGCCCGGGTTTCGCCGTCGACTGGTCGGCGTGAACTCAGTAGGACGAAGCGCGCGCCTCGTCCTCCTCGTCCTCGTACTGGTCGCCCCAGCCGGCGTGGCCGTCCACGCCGTCCGTCTGGTCGCCGAAGCCGTCGTCCGACACGGCCCCGAGGTCGGCGCGCAGCCGGTCGAGATCGATGTTCGGCGACTGGTACTTGAGCTCCCGAGCGACCCTCGTCTGCTTCGCCTTGGCCCGACCCCGCCCCATGGCCCGACTCCCTTCCGCGGCGCGGGGGCCCCGCCGCCGCGCGTCGTGCTTGTCGCCCGTGCCCTCCCCTGCCACCCCGCAACCATGCCGCCCCTCGCGAGGCGACACCGTGCCCACGGCGTGACGCCGCCGCCGATGAGACGACGCCACCATCACAGTCCCGTCGGCCGCCCGCGCACGCACCACCCGGGCCGACCGGCCGAACCGGTCCGCCGAACGTCCCACGAACCGTGCCCCGCGCGGTCTCGTCGTCAGTGGCCGACCGCTGAATACCTTACAACCTTCTCAGATTGTGAGCGTTGCGGTGACCGGCGTTGCGGCCCGCGCCACCTCCGGCCCCGCCGGTCTTTCCCGGCCGGTGCCACGCCGTGCCACCACCCGCCCGGCCGCGAGTCAACCGGCGGGATCGGCGGTGGCCGAGTGCGGTGAAGATGCCACACTGAGGGCGTGACGGACGAGCGCAACGTCCTCGGCGGCGAGCTGGAGCCGTGCGGGACTGACCCGATGACCGGTTTCTCCCGGGATGGCTGCTGCAGCAGCGGACCGGAGGATCTCGGTAGCCACACCGTCTGCGCCGTGGTCACCAAGGAGTTCCTGGATCACCAGCGCGAGGTCGGCAACGACCTTTCCACGCCGCGGCCGGAGTGGGCCTTCCCGGGCCTGCGGCCGGGCGACCGGTGGTGTGTGGTCGCCGCTCGCTGGCTGCAGGCCTACCGGGCCGGGGTCGCCGCCCCGGTGGTCCTCGCGTCCACCAACGCCCGCGCCCTGGAGCTCGTCCCGCTCGACGCCCTGCGCGAGCACGCCGTCGACGTTCCCGCCGACCCCCGGTCGCTCACCTGACCGGCGGCCGGCTGGCTCGCCCCCCCAGGCTGACTAGCCCTCGATCCAGCCGTTCTTCTCGGCCAGCCGGGTCATGCCGCGCCTGATGGCGAGGATCTGGGCGCCGGTCAGGGTCGGCTCGGTCTGCAGGAGGATCTCGGTGACCTCCCGGGAGAACTCCTTCGCCGACGGGACGTAGAAGAAGTCCTCGCCCTCGTCACCGGGCTCCCGCACGGGCGCGCCCTCGGCCGGCGCGCCGGGCGTAGCGGCTGGCGGCGCGGACCGCACCAGCCGGGCACCTGTCGCCTTCGGCCCGCGATCGCCCTGCTCAACCTCGAACTCCATCGTCACGCCCGCGGTGACGAGATGCTTGTCGACCAGCAGATCGTTGGCGTGCAGAAAGATGTCCTCCCCGCCGCCGGTAGGCGCGATGAACCCGTAGCCCCGAACCTGATCGAACCTCAACACCCTGCCTGTACGCACACATCACCCCGTAGAGCACCGAACACCGGACCGCTGACTGTGTCTCCAGCTCCGCCGGCTCCAGCTCCGGCATCACTCGCTCGGCTGCGCGCCGGCCGTCACACGGTCAACGCACGAGTCTAGCCGGTTTGCCCGTCGGGCCACGGGTACCCACCGTGCGTGTGCAGCCAGGGTGAATCCCGAGTGTGCCGGCCTGGCCGCCGGGCTGCTCCAGGACGTCAGCGAGCTGACCGAGGCGCACCGCCGCCTCCAGCTGCTCCTCGACGACCCACCGTCGGGCTGGCCCTGTTCGACGAGGACGGCCGGGTGCTGGCCTCCGGCGGTTCGGCCTCACCGTCGGCCCAGCCGGGTCGTCAGAGGAACATCGGGGACGGGGCGAACTCGGCCCGGATCTCCGGCTCCGGGTCCTCGACCAGCCGGGTCGGCCGGTCGAAGACCATCGTCGAGCGGTCCTCGGTCGTGTAGGCGGGCCAGTCGGGCAGGTCGAGGTGGTTCGGGTCGCCCTCGCGGGCGAACGCGATCCAGGCCCCGGCGACCTCGCCGACGAGGCGGTGCACGTCCGGGTCGGCGCCACCGATGCGGGCCCGGTCGTGGTTGTCGAAGACCAGTGGCAGGTCCAGGCAGTGCGGGGCGCCGAGGATGCCGTCGAGCACCGGGCTGCGCCAGGACAGCAGGTAGGCGTGGACGGGTGCGCCGGCCCCGTCGGCCCGACGGTCCGCGAGCAGGAACGTGCTGGTCTGGAAGCCGATGCCCTGGCTCCAGGCCCGCAGGAACGACGGCGTCCAGTAGGGCCACGTACAGGCGCAGCAGCTCGACGCGCTCCCCGGTCCGCTCGCCCCAGGCGTCGCGCAGTCCCGGCGTGACCTCGTCCATCGTGAACGCGCCGAACCGCGGGTGGAAGGCGGACATGAAGGCCGCCTCGTCGGCCGTGCAGCCGATCAGGACCGGCACGTCGCGGCCGGCCGGCGCGGGCCCGGGGTCGCCCGGGTGCGCCAGGATCGTCGTCCCGTCCAGAACGGGGGCGAACCCCAGCGGGCCCGGGCCAGCACCCGCGAGCGTGACCTTCGCCGCCGCGGTCATCAGCGCCGCGCTCGGCACGTCGGCCAGCCGGTCCAGGTCGTGGCGCGGGTCCAGACCGAGGGCCCGCGCCACGGCGTGCGCGGCCCGGTCGGCCCGGTCGGCGGTGACGGCCCGCAGCGCGGGCCCGCTCATGACGATGGCGCGGTGGAAGAGGCCGCGCGCCGCCGGCGTCGCCAGCAACGTGCTCACCTTTGCGCCGCCGCCCGACTGGCCGAAGATGGTGACGTTGCCCGGATCGCCGCCGAACCGCGCGGCGTTGTCCTTCACCCATTGCAGCGCCGCGACCATGTCGAGCGTGCCGGCGTTTCCCGGAGCCGGCCCACCGGTCGCCCCCCGTCTCGGCGAGGTGCAGGAAGCCGGACCGACCGGTGGTTGACGGTCACGACGACGACGTCGCCGCGCCTGGCGAGCCGGGCGCGGTGGCCCCGACCGCCGGACCCAGTCTTTCGAGCGGGTCCGGATCCTGATCGTCGACGACCACGCCCTCTTCCGGGTGGGGATCGCGCAACATCCTCGCGCAGGAGCCGGACCTCGAGGTCGTCGGCGAGGCCGACGACTCGCCGGTCCGCGATCGATCGCGCGCTCGAGACCTCGCCCGACATCATCCTCATGGACCTCTCGCTGCCGGCGCCCGGCGGCATCGAGACGACCCAGCGGATCAAGCGCGAGCTGCCGTCGACCGCGATCATCGTCCTCGCCGTCGAGCGAGGACGAGGACGCCCTGTTCGACGCGATCAAGGCCGGCGCCGCCGCCTTCATCCTCAAGGACGTCGAGCCCGGACGACCTCGTCACGATCATCCGCCGCGTCGTCGGCCGGCGAGTACCTGATCAACGACAAGGTCTTCGCCAAGCCGGCCGTCGCGTCGCGCGTCCTCAAGGAGTTCCGCGAGCTCGCGGTCTACGGCCAGGAGGCGGCGCCGATCTTCGCGCCGCTCTCGCCGCGCGAGGTCGAGATCCTCGACAACATCGCCCAGGGCATGACCAACAAGCAGGTCGCCTACGCCCTGTCGATCAGCGAGCAGACGGTCAAGAACCACATGAGCTCGATCCTGCGCAAGCTGTCGGTCAACGACCGGACCCAGGCCGTCGTGTACGCGATGCGCCAGGGCTGGATCCGGATGCCGGAGGACTGAGCGCGGTCGCGCTGCTCGGACCGGGCTCCCCACGCCATGACCGATGACCCCGGCGGCGACGCCGCCACCACGCTTGCCGCCCAGCTGGAGGGCGATCTCGCCAGCCTCGACAGCGAGCTGGCCGAGATCGACATGCTGATCGCGCAGGTCCGTACCGAGGCCGAGCGCCACGAGCAGAAGCGCGCCCAGGCAGCGGAGAAGCTGTCGGCCGCGGGACGTGCGCTCGCCCGACGACCTGGCGGAGGCGTACGGCACGCTCGTCACGCATGACCCAGCGCGCCACGCTCATGGAGGCGCAGGTCGAGGTCCTCGAGGGCAAGCACAAGGCGCTCGTCCGCCACCGCACAGCGATCGCCGGCATCCTCGAGCAGGTCAAGGGCGCGCCCGCGGGTCAGCTCGCCGGACTGTCGGCCACCGGTGGCAAGGGCGTCGCGGCAGCGTCCGGCGTCGACACGCAGGGCGAGCTACCGGGGAACCTGCCCCCGTCCGTGTCCCGCGTGGTGCTGAGCGCCCAGGAGGACCTGCGGCGGGACATCGCGCGGGCGATGCACGACGGGCCGGCACAGAGCCTCACGAACATCGTGCTCCAGGCCCAGATCGTGGAACGGCTCGTGGACAAGGATCCGGCCTACGCCCGCGGTGAGACCCGGCTGCTCGTGTCGATGGTCCAGCAGACGCTCGATGCCACCAAGAACTTCATCTTCGACGTCCGCCCGATGGTCCTCGACGACCTGGGCCTCGTGCCGACCCTGCGCCGCTCCACGCGCGAACGGGGACGCCGGGCGCGACATCCCCGTCGAGTTCGAGTCGGTCGGCCAGGACCGGCGCCTCCGGTCGACGCTCGAGAGCGCGGCTCTTCCGGATCCTCGACGAGGCGATGGCCGCGTACCTTGGCCTCGGCCCGGAGCGCGTGACGCTCCGCCTCGACTGGAGCGACGTGCTCGAGGCCCGGCTCGTGGCGCACCGGAACGCCACCCTGCCCGTGGCGGCGGATCTCGGCAGCGAAGGACCCAGCGGTGAAGCGCCGGACCACCTGCGCCGGATGATCCAGGACCGTGCCGACGCACACCAGGCCGCGGTCGAGGCTGCCGAGGAGGCTGCGATCGTGGTGCTGCCGCCGTCGACGCGCCGGGACGTGCTCGCCCGGGCGGCATCGATCGACGCGACCATCGAGTTCCCCGGCGGTGGAGGCGAGGTCCGTCTCGTGGTACCGCTCCCCGCCGACGCGGACAACAGGAATGACGGGGACGACGGGTGAACGCACCTGCACAGCCGCGCGACACAGGTCCGGGAGCGCTCGAGACGGCGCTCGTGCTGGTCCTGGCGCTCGCGATCGCGGGCGTGCTGCTCGTGTTCGGCAGCGGCTGGCTCGCGGACCTGGTCGCCCTGATCCCCGAAGCGGGGCAGGGCGGACGGTAGCGGGTACCGCGGCGGGGGCAGGACCTTCGTCCTACTGGTGTCCCCCGATGGCCAGGGGTAACGTAAGGCCACTCCGACAGTCTCGTTGGGGAATGGTCTCATTCTGGAGGTTCACTCTATGGCCCTCATCACCTCGCTGCTCGCCTCGTTCAACCAGGACGAGGAGGGCCAGGGTCTCGCCGAGTACGCGCTGATCCTCGCGCTCATCGCCATCGTCGCCATCGTCGCCCTGCTGTTCCTCGGCGGCGCGATCTCCGGCATCCTCAACACGGTCGGCACGTCCATCTAGCCCGATCCCGCAACGCTCGAAGGGCCGCCGGGACAACCCGGCGGCCTTTCTCGTTAGCGCCTGATCGAGCTCGGCCTCAGTCGGGGCCACCCGAGGCCTGTAGGCGTGCAAGCACCACAAGTGTTGGCATAGCCCTATCGGGCCAATTGACACGGACGACCAAGGGTCCTACCGTCGCCTCGCTGCCCTCGGGTGGACATCATTCGGAAAGGAGGTGAACCAGACATGTCGTTCCTTCCCGCACTCATCTCTTCCCTTTCCTTCGACAGCGAGGAGGGCCAGGGTCTCGCCGAGTACGCGCTGATCCTCGCGCTCATCGCCATCGTCGCCATCGTCGCCCTGCTGTTCCTCGGCGGCGCGATCTCCGGCATCCTCAACACCATCGGCACGTCCATCTAGACCTCCCGACAACTTTGTCGTCGCCGGCTGCCGACCCCGGCAGCCGGCGACGCTGATCTCGGAGCGGTGCCACCTCGCTGGCATCAGGGTGACCGTCCGGGGGCGGTCACTGGACCCGGAAACCCAACCCCGGTGCACCCCGTCCACACGGGAGGTGACCTCCGTGAGCACAATGACCGAGCGCCTCCGGGACCTGCTCCGGCAGGCGACCCGCGACGTTGGACAGGGGCTCGCCGAGTACGCGCTGATCCTCGCGCTCATCGCCATGGTGGCCGTCGTGGCCGTCACATTCCTGGGAAGCGCACTCAGTTCCGAACTGACGACGATCGGAGAGGCCGTAGCCTCGGCAAACCCCTAGCCCTGCGAAGCCCGCAAGCATCAATCCGCACTCATCCTGCAACCCGCTGGGAGCTCCTCCCGGCGGGTTGTCTGATTCCTGCGCCGTTTGTCTCTATGCCGTGAGCAGGCACGGTGTCAGAATTGCGACACTGCCCAGGCTGTTTCCTTGCAGACACCTTGCCTCACGCGTGCGATCTGCCCAATTCTTGCCAGTGGTACTAGCCCATCTGGCTACTCGCCTGCAAGAAACGGCCTGTTAGAGTGGTGCAGCCTGTCACATCGGCTCGGGGAGATTTTCGTTGAAGCGCTCGAACAGACTGGTCCTGTTGATTGGGATCTTTCTCGCAATCGTGGTGTTCGCACTGATCGTGTTCACCTTGGGCGACGGCGGAGGTGGACGGAACGCGTCGCCGACGCCACCCACTACGGCCGCCGTGGTTGTCGCCAGGTCCGACATCGCGCTCGGCACGACGATTACCGGCTCCATGGTCACCACCAAGGACATCCCCATCGCTGAGAAGCCGGCGGATTCCTACGGCGACACCTCGCTGGTGATCGGCAAGATCGCGCGTGCGGCAGTCACCGCCCAGCAGCTCATCGACAGCACCGTCCTCACCGGCGGCGGTGACGTCTCGGACATCAAAGCTCCGGCCGGCTTCGTCGCCATGGCGGTCCAGGTGGACCAGGTCACGGGCGTCGGCACGGTGATCAAGCCCGGCGACTTCGTGGACGTCATCAGCGGCTTCACGGCCGCGGACAAGTGGCCGCTCGTGGTCACCGGCCCGCCGGAGCCAATTCCTGGTGGCAACTTCACGCCCGAGACGCTGCCCTACCCGGTCACCAGCGTGAAGGTCCTCTCCCAGGGCCTCCAGGTCCTGGGCACCCTTCTGCCGCCGCCGCCCGAGCAGGACACGGCCGCAGCAAGCCCGGGCCCCAGCTCCGCGCCCACCACCACCCTCAACGGCCAGCAGCAGATCGTCATCCTGGCGGTCCCGATGCAGGAGGCCGAGGTCATCAAGTTCAGCCAGATGGACGGCAACATCAGCCTGGTGCTCCGGTCGAGCGAGGACTGCACGACCGAGCCGGCCGACGGCCAGCCGTACTGCCCCGTCGTCGCCACCAGCGGCATCACGCTCCGCCGCCTTGTCGACGACCGGGGTGTCCTGCCGCCGCAGGTGATCCAGGTCATCCAGCCCACGCCCTACCCGGGCTCCGAGTTCGAGACGCCGAGGCCCTGACAGGAACGCCCGAACGACCGATCGGCCGGTGACGAACCGGTCGGTCGTCGTCGGGGCCACCCTGCCGCCCAGGCGAACCCGGCGCGCTCCTTCCGCCACCCTGTCGACCACACGAGGCCACCGCAACGACCCATGACAGATCAGATCCGCGTCCTGATCGTCGACGACATCCCGGAGACCCGCGATCACCTCGCGAAGCTGCTCGGCTTCGAGACGGACATCGAGGTCGTCGGGGCGGCGGCATCCGGGCGCGAGGCGCTCGAGATGGCCGCCAGGCTGACGCCGGACGTCGTCCTGATGGACATCAACATGCCGGACATGGATGGGATCGCCGCCACCGAACGCCTGTCGTCGGAGGTGCCCAGCGCGGCCGTCGTGATGATGTCCGTGCAGGGCGAGGCGGACTACCTGCGCCGGTCGATGCTTGCAGGCGCCCGTGAGTTCCTGGTCAAGCCGTTCTCGTCGGACGAGCTGACGGCCTCGATCCGCCAGGTCTACACGCGGGAGCGCGACAAGCTCTCACGCATCGCCGTCCAGCCGGCTCCGGCCGGGGCAGGCACCGGCGCCGCGGCGTCCATCAAGTCCACGGCCCCCGGCCGCGAGGACGCGGAGCCCGGCCGCATCGTGGCCGTCTTCGGCCCCAAGGGCGGCGTCGGGCGGACCACGCTCGCCGTGAACCTCGCAGTCGCTGCGGCCACGGAGCTGGGCCAGCGGACGTGCCTCGTCGACGCCTCGTTCCAGTTCGGCGACGTCGGCGTCCTGCTCAACCTCAACCCCAAGAACAAGTCCATCGCTGACCTGGTGCCCGAGCTCGAGGCCGGGGAGCCGGAGTCACTCGACACGTTCCTCATCAATCACTCGGCCGGCATCCGGGTGCTGCTGGCACCGCCCTCCCCGGAGATGGCGGAGCTCATCACGCCCTCGGGCACCAAGCACGTGCTGGAGGCGCTGCGCGCCACCCACGACGTCGTGATCGTCGACTGCATGTCGTCGTTCAACGACACCACCCTCGCGATTCTCGATCTCGCCGACACCGTCCTCACGATGCTGTCGCTCGAGATCACGTCCATCAAGAACATCCGCCTCTTCCTGGAGGTGGCCGAGCAACTGGGCTATGGATCCGACAAGGTCAGGCTGGTCCTGAACCGCGCGGACTCCTCGCTCGGAATCCGCGTAGCCGACGTCGAGCACTCCATCGGCCGGCGAGTGGACCACACGATCGTCTCCGATGGCCGGAGCGTCGTGTACGCGCTCAATCGGGGTGTGCCGTTCTTCCTGTCCAACAGGGAGGCGCAGGTGTCACAGGACGTCCTGCGCCTTGCAACCGCGGTGGCCGGTGGCTCTCGGGCAGCCGACCTCGTGGAGGGCAAGAAGGCGACACAGAAGAAGTCGTTGTTCGCATGGCGATGATGCAGCAGCGGGTGCGGCCGTTCGCGGTCGAAGGGGAATAGCCGATGAGTCTCCTCAAGCGGATCGAGAGCGCCCGTCCCGGCGCCGGGGCGGGACCCGAGGGACAGTCGAACCTGCCGGCGACGACGCCGGGGGGTCAGGGCGGTCCGCCGTCCGCGCCACAGGCGCCGGCCGGCCGTCTGATGACCCAGGCGCCAGTACGCGAGTCCTTCCGGGACGTCAAGTTCCGGATCCAGAACCGCGTCATCCAGGACCTGGACCCCAAGCTGGACCTGTCCAACCAGGTCGAGGTCCGCCGGCAGATCGAGGAGATCTTCGGCAAGGTCATCGACGAGGAAGGTCTCGCGCTCACCCGTGCCGAGCGGGTGCGGATGCTCGAGCAGATCACCGACGAGATCATCGGCCTCGGACCGCTCGAGCCCCTGCTCCGCGACGAATCCATCTCGGAGGTCATGGTCAACGGCCCCCGCCAGGTCTACATCGAGCGCAGCGGCCGCCTGGAGCTGACCAACGTCGTCTTCCAGAACGACGACCACGTGATGCGGATCATCGATCGGATCATCGCCCCGATCGGCCGGCGCGTGGACGAGTCCTCCCCGATGGTCGATGCCCGCCTGCCCGACGGCTCCCGCGTCAACGCGATCATCCCGCCGCTGTCGCTCGTGGGACCGGTCGTCACCATCCGGAAGTTCTCGGCGAGCCCGCTCACGGTGGACGACCTGGTCCGCTTCGGGTCCGCCACGCCGGACATGGTCGAGTTCCTCCGCGCCGCGTCGAGGCCCGGCTCAACATCATCGTCTCCGGCGGCACCGGCTCGGGCAAGACGACCACGCTCAACGTGCTCTCGTCCTTCATCCCCAACGACGAGCGCATCGTCACGATCGAGGACGCGGCCGAGCTCCAGCTCCGCCAGGAGCACGTCGTGACCCTGGAGTCCCGCCCGCCCAACATCGAGGGCAAGGGCGAGATCACCATCCGCGACCTGGTCCGCAACTCCCTGCGCATGCGCCCCGACCGCATCATCGTCGGCGAGTGCCGCGGTGGCGAGGCGCTGGACATGCTCCAGGCCATGAACACCGGCCACGACGGCTCGATGACCACCGGCCACGCCAACAGCCCCCGCGACATGCTCTCGCGCCTCGAGACCATGGTCCTGATGGCCGGCATCGACCTGCCGGTCCGCGCCATCCGCGAGCAGATCGCCTCCGCGGTGGACCTGATCGTCCACCAGGCGCGCCTCAAGGACGGCTCGCGCCGCATCACCAACATCACCGAGGTCCAGGGCATGGAGGGTGATGTGATCGTGATGCAGGACGTGTTCGTCTTCGAGCAGACGGGCGTTTCCGAAGGCAGGATCGACGGCCGCCTCAAGCCCACCGGCATCCGGCCCAAGTTCGTCGAGAAGTTCGAGGTCCAGGGGATCCACCTGCCGCCGGGCCTCTTCGGCTTCGAGTACTAGCAGGGAGGGAAGCCAGCAGCCGTGGATACGACGACCCTCCTCATCGCCGGCGTTGCGGCCCTCGCGATCCTGCTGATCGCGGTGGGGATCGCGATGTCGAGCGGGGGCAGCGGGATCAACGCCCGTCTCGAGCGCTATGCGTCAGGACGCCCCGACAAGCCCGCCAAGGGTGACGGTGACAGCCAGAACCTGGCCACCGCGATCCAGTCGAGCGCCACGATGGCGCAGCTCAACAAGGTCGTCGAGCAGCGGGACTTCGGCGCCAACCTGGCGCGCGAGATCGCCCGCGCCGACCTCCAGCTCAAGGTCTCCGAGTACCTCTTCCTCTGGGCCGGCGTGACGATCGGCGTGCCGCTGGTGATGCTCGCCTTCTCGGTCGTCTTCCCGGCGCTCGGCAACCCGCTCTTCCTGATCATCGGGCTGCTGATCGGCTTCATGCTGCCGCGATTCTGGCTCGGCAGGCGCAAGTCAGGCCGCATCAAGGCGTTCAACAAGCAGCTGCCGGACACGATCACCCTGATCGCGAACGCCCTGCGCGCGGGCTCGTCCTTCCTGCAGGCCATCGAGCTGGTCGTCCGCGAGGGGCGGCCGCCCGTCTCCACCGAGTTCAACCGCGTGATCCGGGAGGTCAACCTGGGCCTCTCGTTCGATGTGGCGCTGGAGAACATGGTCCGCCGCGTGCGGTCGGACGACCTGGAGCTGATGGCCACCGCCATCTCCATCCAGCACACGGTCGGCGGCAACCTCGCCGAGATCCTGGACTCCATCGCGTTCACCATCCGCGAGCGGGTCAGGATCAAGGGCGAGATCAACACCCTGACCGCCCAGCAGCGGATGTCCGGCTACGTCGTGGGCTTCCTGCCCATCGGCCTCGCCGGCTTCCTGTTCATCCTTGCGCCCACCTTCATGGCGCCGCTGTTCATGAACCCGCCCGGGTTCCTGGGGCTCCCGCTCGGCGTGCTGATCCTGTTCCTCGGTGGGTTCTCGATGTTCATCGGCTTCATGCTCATCCGCAAGATCGTGGATATCGAGGTCTAGCCGTGGAAGGAATGATGCCCATCCTGATCGCGGCGCTCGCCGCGTTCGCGATCCTGCTCATCTTCGTCGGGCTCGCGTCCAGCCCCAAGGCCGATCCGGTCCAGGCCCGGCTGACCCAGCTGGGGTCCATGCAGGCCAAGAACCTCGAGGAGCTGGAGCTCCAGCAGCCCGTCTTCGAGCGGACAATCCGGCCCCTGATGGGCCGCCTCTCGGGCTCCGTGGCGCGCGTGACGAGTACCTCGTTCAGCGAGTCCACGGAGAAGCGCCTCGCGCTGGCAGGCAATCCGGGCGATCTGCGCGTGGCGGACTGGCTCGGCATCAAGGCGATCGGCGTGATCGTCGGGGCCGGGATCGGAGTCCTGCTCTTCGTCTTCCCCGGTTTCATCTCCCTGCCACTCGGTATCAACATCCTGATGGTCGCCGCCGCCGCCGGCATCGGGTTCATGGCCCCGGAGTTCTGGCTGGGCGGCCGGATCAAGAAGCGCCAGAAGGCGATCCTGCTGACCATCCCGGATGCCCTGGACCTGCTGACGATCTCCGTCCGGGCCGGCCTCGGCTTCGACGGGGCGCTCGGCAAGGTGGTCGAGAAGCTGAAGGGGCCCCTCACCGAGGAGTTCCGCCGGGCGCTGGCCGAGATCCGCGTGGGCAAGGCACGTCGCGAAGCACTGCGCGACATCGTCCCGCGCACCGAGGTGCCGGCCCTGACCAACTTCATCGGCGCGGTCATCCAGGCCGAGCAGTTGGGCGTCTCGATCTCGAAGGTCCTGCAGGTCCAGTCCGAGCAGCTCCGCATCGAGCGCCGCCAGCGCGCCGAGGAGATGGCAGCCAAGGCGCCGATCAAGATGCTGTTCCCGCTGGTGGGGTGCATCTTCCCGTCGCTGTTCATCATCATCCTTGGCCCGGCGATCATCCTGATCATGCAGGGCCTGGGCGGCGTCTGACCGTCGATCGCGCCCGGGTCTCTGGTGACAGCCAATCCGCGCGGGGTCGCGCGCAATCTCGACCGGGACTCGGTGCTCGCTGAGCGACTGGAGACCGCGGGGTCGCTCTGGGCCAAGTTCATGGGCCTGATGGGCCGTCCCTCGCTGCCGGCCGGGGACGGCCTCTGGCTGCCCGCCAGCAACGGGATCCACATGATGTTCATGCGCTTCCCGATCGACGCCGTGTTCGTCTCCAGGCCGGAGCCGGACGGGACCCGGCGCGTGCTGTCCGTGCATCGCGGGCTCCGGACGTGGACCGGGATCGTGCCGCTGGTGCGCGGCGCCGACGGCGTGCTGGAGCTGCCCGTAGGCACGATCGACGCGTCGGGGACCGTCGTGGGCGACCACGTGGAGGTCCTGGAGCAGGATCCCGGGTAGACGATCAGCCGATAAGCCGATAAGCCGCCGTTGAGTGGCGCCGGTCATGCTCTTCGCATGACCACGCTCTACGCATGACCGCACTGCTTCGGCCCGTCGGCCGCCTCCTGGACCTCGCCCTGCCCGCGACCTGTGCCGGATGCGGTGCTGAGGGTGCCGCCCTGTGCCCGCAATGCCTCCCGGCGGTCAGGTCCCGGATCGCGCTGCCGCCGGGGACACCGATGGGCCTGGGCGAGGGTCCGCCACACCCCCTCCTCCAGCTCGAGTGGTGTGCGCCCTTCGGCGGCACCACGCGCCACGCCCTCCACGCGCTCAAGTACGCGGCGGAGCAGCGGCTGGCCGTGCCGCTCGGGGAGGCGGTGGCTGAGCGCTGGCGGCAGGCCGGAGCTGGCGGCGAGATCCTCGTGCCGGTCCCGGTCCACGCGCAGCGCCGCCGAGAGCGTGGCTATGACCAGGCGGTGCTGCTGGCCCGGGTGGCGGCGGCCAGCCTGGGGCTCCCCTGCGTGGAGGCGGTGGTCCGGGCACGCGCGACCGCCCCCCAGTTCCGCCTTGACCGGCGGCACCGGGCCGCCAACATGGCCGAGGCATTCGTGGTCGCGCCACAGGCTCGCGACCGCCGTCCGCGGCCGCTGGATCGTGCTGGTGGACGACGTGGTGACGACGGGGTCCACCCTGTGCGAGGCCGCACATGCGCTCCTGGGGGCGGGCGCCCGGGCGGTCAGCGCGGTGACGGTCGCCCGCGAGCGATGAGTGCCGTCGCGCGTGAGCGATGAGTGCCGTCGTGCGCGAGCGATCTGTGCCTTCGCGCGCGCGGGGTGACGGTCGGCGGTGTTGCGGCGACGTGCGGCACTTCGGCCTGACGGGCGCTGCTGGCTATACTCGATGTCCGAGCTGGAGCCCGTCCCATACGGCTCCCTCGCCCCAGAGCCAGGCGCTCGCAGCGCCGGGAGGTCACCCGTGAGGACGATCGTCAGGGGCAAGAACCTCGAGGTCCCGGACCGGGTCCGGCAGTACGCGGAGCGGAAGTTCGCCCGCCTCGAGCGCCTCCTCGATGACCGTTCGGACGTGACGCTGGAGCTCTCCAACGAGTCGCATCGCAGTGCCGCTGACGCCCACATCGCGGACGTCACGCTCGTCATCGACGGGAAGGCCCTCAAGAGCCACGCGACCGGCGCGTCCTACCAGGCCGCCATCGACGTCGTGGTGGACAAGGTCGAGCGGCAGGCGATCGACTTCAAGGAGAAGCCCCGCGTCCGAGCCCGCCCCGAGGAGGAGAAGGAGATCCTCCGCAAGATCGCGGACGGGACGGCCGATGGGACCCCAGAGCGGCAGATCGTCAAGACCAAGCGCTTCGCCATCGAGCCGATGTTCGAGGAGGACGCGGTTGCGGCAATGACCGAGCTGGGCCACGACTTCTACGTGTTCGTGAACGCTGAGACCGAGCGGGTCGCGGTCCTCTACCAGCGCAAGGACGGCAACTACGGGTTGATCGAGCCGGTTGTCGGCGGCGACTACACCGCGAAGAAGGGGTCCAAGGCCCGCTAGCCCCTGGGTGCAGGATCGGGATCCGGCCGCTCCGTCGACCGGCGCGCACCGCACAGGCACGGACGGGCGCACGCCCTGCGCGGGGCCTGTATGGGACAGGCGGCGCAGGGTTGCGCACGAGGCGCACGCTCCCCTGGGCTACGCTTGCATGCATGCTCCCGGACGGACGACGCATCGGCGCCCACCTGCCCTTGGGCCGCGGCATGGTCGAGGCGGCTGACCGCGCCGCAGCGATCGGCCTGACGGCACTCCAGGTCTTCTCCGACAACCCGACGTCGTGGCAGCGGCGGCCGACCCTCCCCCGCGAGCTGCCCGCGTTCCGCGACCGCCTCACCGGCCACGACATCACGCCGCTCGCAATCCACGCGCCGTACCTGGTCAACCTCGCCTGCCCCGCCGACGACGTGTTCGAGCGCTCGGTGGGCCTCCTCGTCAACGAGCTCGAGGTCGCGCAGGCGTACGGCGCCGCCTTCGTCAACGTCCACATCGGCTCGCATCGCGGCTCGGGGGTCGAGGCCGGCATCGGGCGTCTTGCCGAGGGCATCGCCCGCGTCGACGCGCTCGCCGCCGCCGATGCACCCGACGTCGTGCTGGTCCTCGAGAACGGTTCGGGTGGCGGCTTCGGGTTGGGCTCGACGATCGAGGAGCTGGCGGCGATCGATCGAGGCTGTCGCGGCCGCCGGTGTGTCGCGCGCCCGGTTCGCGTTCTGTCTCGACACCGCGCACGCGTGGGGCGCCGGCTACCCGATCGACACGATCGCCGGCGTCGACGACCTGGTTGCCCGTCTCGACGGGGAGCTCGGCCTGGACCGGGTGCGGATGGTCCACCTCAACGATTCGCGCTCGGCGATGGGTTCAGGGACGGACCGGCACGAGCACATCGGCGCCGGACGGATCGGCCCCGCGGGCCTCGGGCGCGTCGTGACGCACCCATCGCTGGCTCACGCCGCGTACTACCTCGAGACACCCGGCATGGAGGAGGGCTGGGACGCGGTCAACGTGGCGCGCGTGGCGGCCCTGGCGGACGGTCGTGCGCTCGACGCGCTCCCGCCGTCCGCGTTCACGACGCGCAGCGCACGAGGCCGGGCTGCGCCGGCGGAGGACATCACTGCGCCAGCGGAGGACATCCCAGGAGGCGTCGGACCTGTCGAAGACGCCGCAGCCGAGGCGCGGGCGTGAGCCCGACACCGACCGCGGCCGCCCTGCCAGGAGAGCCAGACCGGCCAGACCGGCCAGGACGGCCGGGAGTGCCAGACCGGCCAGGCCTGCCAGAACGGCCAGACCGACGGGAGCTTGCAGGGCTCGCCGCGATCCTGCTGCTGGCTGCGGTCACGCGGCTCCCGGACCTCGCCGGGCGGGGCCGGTGGAACGCCGACCAGGGCGACCAGATGCTTGCCATCCACGACCTCGCCGCCAACGGCGTCGTCCCACTCCTCGGGCCCCTGGCATCCACGGGCACGTTCCACCACGGCCCGCTCGTCTACTGGCTGATGGCACCGGCGGCGTTCGTGTCAGGCTCGTGGATCCGCAGACGCAGGAATCGCGAACGCCGGCTCGCATGAGCCGGCGTTCGCTGTCCCCGAGACCCGGACCGTGGAGTGCCGACCGGGTCAGTGCCCTGCGATGTTCTGGTCAGGGGCGCCCTGGCGCCCTGGGTGGCCGAGCCGCGGGTCGCGGTGCGGCGAAGCGCGAGGGCGGTGCGGTGCGGACCGCCGTCGGCGCTCCAATGCCGCTCGAAACCCCGCTGCCCACCATGCCCGCCGGACGTCCGTAGACGCCTCCGGCGTGCGTCGTGCTGCCGTTGCCTGGTTCGACTGTGCTGATGGGTGCGTATGTCCGCGCGAACCGGCGTACCCGGACCGCGAGGTAGTACTCCATGATCTGGCGGACCTGCGGCTCCGTGAGCTGCTCGTCGGCGCGGAGCGCGTACTCGACCCGGGCGGTCGGGTTCTGCGGCCCTGCCGACACGACACCGAGCGTCGCGGGCGTGTCGCTGTCCTCACGGATCTCGCGGAGCCCGCGAGCCAGCTTCGTGGCCGTGCCCAGGCTCGGCATGCGATCGCCGCGGATCAGCCGCGAGATCGTCGAGTGGTCCACACCCGAGGCCTGCGCCAGCTGGCGCTGCGACATCTTCTTGGCCTTGAGCTGGGTCCGGAGCCACTCGTTGAATGCCCGGCCGTTCTCAGTGGTCATGCTCTGCCTTGGCTTCACCCGCGAGCCTGATGCGCGGGACAGGAGAAGCATCCGGTGCGGGGCCGGTGCGCGCGATCACCTATAGGTACTGACAGCCGGTGCACCCGTGCCGCCAGACGGTGGGACATCTGGTGTGGTCATGTGCGGTCCTCCATGAACCGATCGGGGTACCGGGGGCCCCGGACCCCGCAGACGGGGAGGGCTCCACGTAGCCTTGCCGGTCCCCCCGTGCCCGCCCGGCAGGCCCGCCCTGTTCGGCAGCAACGAGCGATTGCGGCCCTCGACCAGGCCACTGTTCGGTCAGATCGATCGAACTGGCGGTGGGACGCCCGATTCGGGTTCGGATCGCTCGGCAGGACCGAACGACTCGGCCTCCGGGCACCGCGAGTGCTCGTCCTGGCCGAGCGCCGGCGGGCAGGCGGGCAGACGGGGTCACTGCGATCGAGGAGGGACGGGCCAGGGAGCGGACGCGTGAGCGCGGAACGGCAGCCGCAGCGCTGCGGAGCGGGCGACAGGCCCCTGGACCTGCGGAGCGGGCGACAGGCCCCTGGACCTACGGAGCCGACATGGACCCCGCAGCCGGTGGCGGAGCCGAAGCAGACCCCGCAGCGGCCGCGCCCGGGACCCAGCCGCGGATCCCGCGTCCGCGCGGCTTGCCCGACACCAGGTACACGATCGAGCCGAACACGATCACCGAGAACACGCTGATCACGCGGTCCAGCAGGGCGATCGCGGTGGCCTCGGGCAGCGGCACGTTGTAGACCAGCGTGAGGACGCCGACAACGCCGGCCTCGACGATGCCAAGACCGGCCGGCGACAGGGGAACCGCCGTGAGCAGCGACCCGATCAGGGCGACGAAGACCGCCCCGGAGATCCCAAGCTCCACGTCCGGGAAGCCCAGCGCCTTGACGACGAAGAACAGCCGCAACGACTCGGTCATCCAGATGGCAACGCTCAGCATCCCGAGCACCGGCAGCTGTCGCCGGTCCAGCGCGCCGAACACGCCCTGCTCGAAGCGGTCGTAGAACTCCAGCATCCGCTGCGGCAGGTGGAGCCTGGTCAGGATCGGCCGGCCGAAGTTGCGCAAGGTGAACAGGGCGATCGCCAGCACCACGATAACGACCACGGCGACGCCGAACAGGACCTGCACCTCGGGCGGCAGCCCGGTGCGGAAGCTCCAGTACCCGGCGGCGATGCCCAGGATCGCGATGGTGAAGATGTCGAGGATGCGCTCGATGAAGACCGTGCCGAACGTCCGCGAGAGCGAGGCATCGCTGTTGATGCGGAGCAGGTAGGCGCGGTAGACATCGCCCAGCTTGGCCGGCACCAGGCAGTTCACGAGCCACGAGAGGTACAGGATCTCCGTGGAGTCGCGGACCTGGATGCGGAACCCGGTCGCCCTGAGCAGCAGCGCCCAGCGGAGGCCGCGGAGCGGGAACCCGAGATAGAAGACGGCGAACGCGACCAGAACGAGCAGGGGGTTCGCGCCGGCGATCAAGCCCGGGACGGTCGACAGGGTCTTCCAGTTCATCGCCACGAAGAAGCCGATGATCGCGAGCGGGACGAGGATGGAGACGATGGTCTTCGTCTGACGCAGCCGCGCCGAGAGCGAGATCCGTTCGATCGCGTCCGCGTTGAGGTCCGGCTCATTCGTGTCCATGGGGGCTGACGCTACCGGCTCGCCCGCGTCGGCCGCCACCGGACGAAGGTCCTGCTTGTCCGGCCCGCTCACGGCGGGTCCCCGGCCGGCCTTGGCACACGCCGGTTGCCTCGCGCGGCGTTGACCGCCTTGGACACGGGCGTGATCAGGCGCACGAAGTACGTCGCCCGTCCGCGGACCAGCTCCAGGGCGTCCATGGAGTCCAGGGCGGTCAGCAGTCCCGCAGGTGTCGAGGGATCGCCATCGAGGATGTTGTAGGCGACGCCCACCTCGAGCGCCGAGTGCGCGTCGGACACCGCCACGCCGGGCAGGCCCATCTCGGTGGCGAACGCCGCGGCCTGCTCGTTGCCGGACCGGCCGATGACGCGCGCGTTGTGCGCCTCCACCCAGTCGACCTGGCGGCCCAGCGCCTCGAGGCGCGGGTCGTTGAGCATCGAGCCGCGGTGCTTGTCGAAGGGATGCGGGATGCCGACGAGCCCGCCCTGGGCCCGCACCTCCGCGATGGTCTCGGCAGCAGGCCGGTGCGGCGCGACAGCCCGCTCCAGGAACAGCGCGATGAGGTCGCCGTCGGCGGTCTTGACCTCCTCGCCGATGATCACGGTCAGCCCGTCGGGCGCGGCGTCACGCGCGCGCAGCGCACCCTCGATCGTGTCGTGGTCCGTGATCGCCAGATGGGTCAGGCCCCGGCCGGCAGCAGCCTTCACCACCGACGCAGGCGAGGCCAGGCAGTCGAACGAGGCCGACGTGTGGCAGTGCAGGTCGATGAAGGCGCGCACGCCGCCTCAGATCTGCTGGACCAGGGACTTCTTGAAGAAGTCGAAGTGCTCCAGCGCGAGGCCGGTGCCGAGCGCGACGCAGTTCAGCGCGTTCTCGGCCACGTGGCACGGGACCCCGGTCACCTGGGTGAGCAGCTTGTCGACGTTGCGCAGCAGCGAGCCCCCGCCCGACATGACCATGCCCTTGTCGATGATGTCCGAGGACAGCTCAGGCGGAGTCTGCTCGAGGACCATGCGCACGGCGGCGACCAGCTGCTGGAGCGGGACCTCGATGGCCTCCATCACCTCGGAGCTGGTGATGGGGATGGTGCGCGGCAGGCCGGCGATGAGATCGCGGCCGCGGACCTCCATGGTCAGCTCTCGCTCCAGCGGCAGCGCCGTGCCGATCTGGATCTTCACGTCCTCGGCCGTCCGCTCGCCCACCATGAGGTTGTACTTCTTGCGGATGTACGACGCGATGGCCTCGTCGAACTTGTTGCCGCCGACGCGCAGGCTGTTGGCAACCACGATGCCGCCCAGCGCGATCACGGCGATCTCGGAGGTGCCGCCGCCGATGTCGATGATCATGTTCCCCGACGGCCCGGAGATCGGGACGTTGGCCCCGATCGCGGCCGCCAGCGGCTCCTCGATCAGGTACGCCTCCTTGGCGCCCGCCTTGAGGGCCGCGTCGCGCACGGCGCGCTTCTCGACCGAGGTGACGCCCGCGGGCACGGAGATCATGACCTCGGGCCGGCTGAAGCCGATGCGGCCCTTGGTCGCCTTCCCGATGAAGAAGCGGAGCATGGCCTCCGTGATGACGTAGTCGGCGATGACGCCGTCCTTCATCGGGCGGATGGCCTGGATGTTGCCGGGGGTGCGGCCGATCATCTGGCGGGCTTCTTCGCCCACCGCGACGATCCTGTTGTCCTCGCCGACTGCGACGACGGAGGGCTCCGTGATGACGATGCCCTTGCCCTTGACGTAGACGATGACGTTCGCAGTGCCGAGGTCGATACCAATCTTCATGACGGCGGGAATGCTACTCCGGGTTGGGCGTCGGGGTGGTCGGACGGTCGGCGGTGCGGACGATGCTCGCGCCGAGCTGCTGGAACTTGCGGTCGATGTGCTCGTACCCGCGGTGGACGTGATGGGCGCCGTGGATCAGCGAGTCGCCGTCAGCCGCGAGGGCGGCCAGGATCAGTGAGGCGCCGGCGCGCAGGTCGCTGATGGACGCCTCGCCACCGTGCAGCCGGGCCGGGCCGTGGATGCTCGCGTGCTTGGCGTCGTGGATGTCGATGCGCGCGCCGAGCTTGCGGAGCTCGGCCAGCCACTCGATCCGGTCCTCGAACACGGCCTCGTGGACGAGGCTCGTGCCGCCGGCCTGGGTCAGCAGGACGCAGGTAGGCGGGGCGACGTCCGTGGCGAGACCGGGGTATGGCGACGTCTCGATGTCGCAGGGGCGCAGGTCGCCCGGGCGCAGGCCGGTGGCATCGATCTCGATGCTGGTCTGCCCGCAGGTCACCGGGACACCCACCCGGCCCATGACCTCGACGAGGGCGCCCACGTGGCCGCAGGCAGCGTTCTCCAGGGTCAGCCTGCCGCCCGTGACGGCGGCGGCCACGAGGAAGGTGCCGGTCTCGATCCGGTCCGGGATCACGCTGTGGGTGCCACCCCGCAGGCGGCGCTTCCCGTGGACCTCGATGGTGTCGGGGGCGGTGCGCTGGACATCGGCGCCCATGACCTGGAGGAACGCGATGAGATCGTCGATCTCGGGCTCCTGGGCGGCGGGACGGATGATCGTGTGGCCGTCGGCGAGGGTTGCGGCCAGCATCGCGTTCTCGGTGCCCATGACGGTCACAAACGGGAAGGTGACCTCGCCTCCGCGGAGCCTGCCGCGGGACTGGGCGTAGTAGTAGCCGTTGCGGTACTCGACGTCGGCGCCCAGCGCTCGCATCGCATCCACGTGGAGGTTGACCGGCCTCCGCCCGATGCGGTCGCCGCCCGGGTTGCTGATGATCACCCGTCCGAAGCGGGCGAGGAGCGGGCCGAACAGGATGAACGAGGCGCGCATCTTGGCGGCGGCCTCGAGCGGGATGAACAGCCAGTCAACGTCGCCCGCGGCGATCTCATACACGCCGGGCGCAGGGTGGTCCACCACGACGCCGAGGTCCGTGAGGACCTCGCACAGGACGCGGACATCCTCGATCTCGGGGACGTTCTCGAAGCGGCATCGCTCGCCGGTCAGGACGGCGGCGGCGAGCAGTTTGAGCGCCGCGTTCTTGGCGCCGGAGACATGGACGGTCCCGCGGAGGGGCCGGCCGCCTTCGATGCGGAACGCCTCCGGTGGCGGGGCCTCCGGGACGAACTCCCAGTGGAACGGCCGGGCATCAGCCATGTGTGTCTACCCCCGCGAGCGAGGGCCCTCCCGACGGCGGCGCTCGGCGACCTGGATGCGCAGGAGGGCCGCCTGGAGCTGGGCACGGGCGGCAGCGAGGTCGGCGCCCTCGTTGAAGCCGGACTCGAGTGCGCGCTCGGCCTCCCGACGGGCCTCCTGGGCCTTCTCGAGGTCGATCTCGGACGCCATGTCGGCGGTCTCCGCCATCACGACGACCTTGTCAGGGCCGACCTGGAGGAACCCGCCCACGATGGCGAAGCTCTCCTCGTCGCCGCCCTTGCGGATCTTGAGCTCGCCCATGCCCAGCAGGGACACGAGCGGGGTGTGGTGGGGCAGGATGCCCATCTCGCCCTCGATGCCCGGGACGAGGACCATGTCAACCTCGTCCGCGTAGGCGCGGCGCTCCGGTGTCACGATCTCCAGCTGCAGCGGCATCTTCTGCTCCAAATGACGGTCGCTCCCGGCGGTGTGGGCTCAAGGCGACTCCAGTCTGCGGACTGAGGTCGCTTTCGCCCACGCCGCCTGCGCGACCTGCGTGGTGGCGCCGGACCTGATCCCGGCCGTCGACGGCGACGGGAGAGGATCAGGCGTTGAGCTTGGCGGCGTTCTCGCGAACGTCGTCGAGTGTTCCGGCGAGGAAGAAGGCCTGCTCCGGGAGCGTGTCGGCCTTGCCCTCGAGGATCTCCTTGAACGAGGCGACGGTGTCGCGGATCGGGACGTACTTGCCGGCCCGGCCCGTGAACACCTCGGCGACGGTGAACGGCTGCGACATGAAGCGCTGGAGGCGGCGGGCCCGGGCGACCGTGGCCTTGTCCTCCTCCGAGAGCTCGTCGATGCCGAGGATCGCGATGATGTCCTGGAGGTCGCGGAAGCGCTGTAGGACGCGCTTGACCTCCTGGGCGACGTCGTAGTGCTCATTGCCCACGACGAGGGGGTCGAGAACGCGCGATGTCGAGGTCAGCGGATCGACGGCGGGGTAGATGCCCAGCTCGGCGATGGCGCGCTCGAGGCGGATCGTCGAGTCCAGGTGGGCGAAGGTGGTCGCCGGCGCCGGGTCGGTGTAGTCGTCCGCGGGGACGTAGACCGCCTGGAGCGAGGTGATCGAACCCTTCTTGGTCGAGGTGATGCGCTCCTGGAGCGCGGCCATCTCGGTCGCGAGGTTCGGCTGATAGCCCACCGCGGATGGCATGCGGCCCAGCAGCGCCGAGACCTCGGAGCCGGCCTGGGTGAAGCGGAAGATATTGTCGATGAACAGGAGGACGTCGCGGCCCTCCACGTCGCGGAAGTACTCCGCCATGGTCAGGCCGGTGAGGCCGACGCGCTGGCGGGCGCCGGGCGGCTCGTTCATCTGGCCGAACACGAAGGCCGTGCTCTTGATGACGCCCGACTCGGTCATCTCGTGGATGAGGTCGTTGCCCTCGCGGGAGCGCTCGCCCACGCCCGCGAAGACGGACACACCTGCGTGCTCCTTCGCGACGTTGTTGATGAGCTCCTGGATGATGACGGTCTTGCCGACGCCGGCGCCGCCGAAGATGCCGACCTTGCCGCCCTTGCGGAAGGGGCACACCAGGTCGATGACCTTGAGGCCCGTCTCAAAGACCTCGACCTCGGTGGTCTGATCCTCGAAGGCCGGGGGGGCGCGGTGGATCGGCAGGACGTTGGTGCGGTCAACCGGCTCCTTGCCGTCGATCGCGTTGCCGAGCACGTCGAACACGCGGCCCAGGGTGACCTCGCCCACGGGGACGGAGATCGGGGCGCCGGTGTCACGGACGACGGTGCCGCGGGCAAGTCCGTCGGTGGTGGTCATGGCGACGGCGCGGACCCAGTTGTTGCCGAGGTGCTGCTGCACCTCGCAGGTCAGCGGGGCCTGGCCTTCGCGGATGATCTCAACCGCGTTGTAGATGCTGGGCAGGTGCCCAGCGGGGAACTCGATGTCGACGACCGGTCCGGTGATCTGGATGACCCGGCCGGTCGCGGAAGGGGCGGCTGTCGCCATCGGTGGGATTGCCTCCTCGTCTGCGCCGGCCTACCGAGCCTGGGCGCCGCTCGCGATCTCGACCATCTCGCGAGTGATGTTGGCCTGCCGGACCTTGTTGTACGACAGGGTGAGATCGTCGATGAGCTCCTCGGCGTTCTCCGTGGCGTTCTTCATCGCAACCATCTGGCTACTGAAGAAGCTCGCCGTGGTCTCGAGGACGCTCGCGTACAGGCGGGTGGCCACGTAGCGCGGGACGAGAGCCTCGAGGAAGGCGCCGGGGTTGGGCTCGAACAGGAACTGGTGGCCCGGGATGCCCTCGATGTCGTCCGCGGGGACGATCGGGAGCAGCTGCTCCATGACCGGCCGCTGGACGAGCGTGGAGACGAACCGGGGGTAGATGACGTCCACGCGGTCGTAGATCCCGGCGATGAAATCGTCGGAGACGAGGCGTGCGATGGGCAGGACGTCGGCGAAGCCGGGGCGCTCGCCGAGGCCCTCGAAGAACGCGGCCATCGGGACGCCCGCGCGGCGCATTGCATCACGGCCCTTGCGCCCGATCGGCACGACCTTGAGATCGCCCGGGTGCTCGGTGATCTCGCGGGCCGCGAAACGGATGGTGTTGGTGTTGAGAGCACCGGCCAGGCCGCGGTCCGAGGTCATGATGACGATCAGGCGGCTGTGGCTGTGCTCGAGGTCGCGACCCGCGAGGAGCGGATGATCCTCGCTGCCGAGCACTGCGGCGAGGTCCGCGATGACCTCGTCGAGCTTCTCGCGGTACGGGCGCGCGGCCAGCGTGGACTCCTGGGCACGGCGCAGCTTGGAGGCCGCGACGAACTGCATCGCCCGGGTGATCTGCTTGATGTTCTTGGCGGAGCCGATACGCCGCCGGATCTCACGCTGGCTAGGCATTGTTGGTCGCCCACTTCATCGGCCGCCGTTGCGAACGGTCCGAATGCTGCGTTGCCGCCTGCGCGCGCTCGCTCACGCACGCCGATGTGCGCTCGCTCGCGTGCTCGGCGTCGCCTTGCCTCGGGCCGTCGGAACGGCGGAATGCAATCACTACGTTCCTCCGTCCTAGGCCAGGAACGACAGGCGGAAGGCGTCGATCGCCTCGTTGAGGCCGCTGCTGATCTCGTCCGTGAGGGCCTTGGAGGCCGCCAGGTCGGTCAGGAGCTGCGGCCGCTCGATCTCGAGGAACCGGTACAGGCCGATCTCGAACTCCTTCACCTTGGCGGTGGGGATGTCGTCGAGCTTGCCTGTCGTGGCGGCCACGAGGATCGCGACCTGCTTCTCCACCGGGAGCGGCTGGTACTGGGGCTGCTTGATGATCTCGGACAGCTTCTCGCCGCGGTTCAGCTGGTCGCGGGTGGCCTTGTCGAGGTCGCTCGCGAACTGCGCGAAGGCGGCCAGGGCCCGGTACTGCGCGAGGTCCAGCTTGAGCGGCCCGGCGACCTTCTTCATCGCCTTGGTCTGCGCCGCGGAACCCACGCGCGAGACCGAGATGCCGATGTTCATGGCGGGCCGCTGGCCGGCGTTGAACAGGTCGGTCTCGAGGAAGATCTGGCCGTCCGTGATCGAGATCACGTTGGTCGGGATGTAGGCGGACACGTCGTTCGCCTGCGTCTCGATGATGGGCAGCGCCGTGAGCGAGCCACCGCCGTTCTCGTCCGAGAGGCGCGCGGCCCGCTCGAGGAGGCGGCTGTGGAGGTAGAAGACGTCGCCCGGGTACGCCTCGCGGCCGGGGGGCCGGCGGAGGAGCAGGGCCATCTCGCGATAGGCCCAAGCGTGCTTGCTGAGGTCGTCGTAGACGCACAGGGCGTCCTTGATGAGCCGTCCGCCGATCTCGACGCCGACCTCCATGACCTCCTCGCCCATCGCCACGCCGGAGTACGGGGCGAGGTACTGGAGCGGAGCCGGATCCTCGGCACCTGCCACGACGACGATCGTGTGCTCCATCGCGCCGTACTTCTCGAGCGTCGCGACGGTCTGGGCGACGGTCGACATCTTCTGGCCGATGGCCACGTAGATGCAGACGAGGTCGCCGCCCTTCTGGTTGATGATCGTGTCGAGCGCGACGGCGGTCTTGCCGGTCTGGCGGTCGCCGATGATGAGCTCGCGCTGGCCGCGGCCGATCGGGATCAGCGCGTCGACGGCCTTGAGGCCGGTCTGCACCGGCGTGTCGACCGACTTGCGCGTGATGACACCGGGCGCGATGCGCTCGACCGGGCGGGTGCGGGTCGCCTTGATCTCGCCCTTGCCGTCGAGCGGACGGCCGAGCGGATCCACGACGCGGCCCAGGAGGGCCTCGCCCACCGGGACCTCGACGACACGGCCCGTGGTGCGGACCTGGTCGCCCTCCTTGATGGTGGTGGCGCCACCCAGGATGACCGCGCCGACCGTCTCCTCCTCGAGGTTGAGGGCCATGCCCATCACCCCGCCGGGGAACTCGAGCAGCTCGGACGACAGGGCCGCGTCCAGGCCGTAGATCTGGGCGATGCCGTCACCGACCTCGACGACCGTACCGACACTCCGGGTCTCGGTGGCGGCGTCGAAGTTCTCGATCTGGCTCTTGATGATGCTGATGATCTCGTCTGACCGGATGGCCATGGCGTCTCCGTTGAGGCGTTCGGGCGTACGCGAGCTCCCGTTCGCGCCGGTTGTGGCCGACGCGCGGGCGGGGGGCTAGCGGAGGCGTCCCCCGCTGTTGAGCTGGTCCCGCAGCCGCTCGAGGCGGCCGCGGATCGAGGCGTCGAGGAGCCGGTCGCGGACCTGGATGGTCAGGCCGCCGATCAGGCTGGGGTCCACCTCTGTTGTGAGGTCGACCGCAGCGCCGGCCATCGCCTCGACCCGGCTCCGGATCGCGGCGGTCTCGTCCGCGGTGAGTGGCACGGCACTGGTGACCGTGGCCTCCACCACACCTCGGTGGGCATTGAGCTGGCGGTTGTACTCCTGGCTGACGCGGGGGAGCGCACTGCCCCGGCCGCGGCTGACCAGGAGGCTGACGAGCCGGAGGGCGGCCGGGGAGATCCTGCTCTCCAGGAGCGCGGACACCACGGCCTGGCGCTGGGCGAGCGGGATGGCGGGACTGGTGACGGCCTGCTCGACCTCGGGGCGCGCGAGCATGTCGGCCGCGGTGGCGAGATCCGCCTGCCATCGGTCGAGCGAGCTCTCGGCGAGGGCCACCTGGAAGGCGGCCTCCGCGTAGCGCCGGGTGGCGGCGACGGGCCTGCTCATCAGTTCCTCGAGTCGGGTGTGCTGCCGGCCAGGAAGTCGGCGACCACCTTGCGCTGGCGCTCGGAGGTCATCTCCTCGCCGACCACGCGTCCGGCGGCCCTGAGGGCAAGGTCGGCGACCTCACCGCGCAGCTCCGCAATCGCGCGCTGCTTCTCGGCCTCGATCTCCGCGCTGGCGCGCTCCTTGAGGCGGGCAAGCTCCTCACGCGTGGCCGCGAGGTCCTGCTCGCGGGCATCCGCGGTGACCTTCTGGGCACGGAGAATGATCTCGTTCGCCTCACGACGGGCCTCCTGCAGGGTGGCAAGCCGCTCCTGCTCGGCCGACTCGCGGTCGCGACGGGCCTGCTCAGCGTCCTTGAGGCCCTGCTCGATGCGCTCGGCGCGGTCGTCGAGGGTCTTCTGGAGACCTGCGAGCGCGAACTCGCGGATCAGGACGAAGAACAGGACGAACGTCGTGGCTGCGACGATGATCCAGAAGATGTTGATCTGGAACGGCTCTGCGCCCTCCTCAGCTGCGAGCACGGCGACCTGTCGGACGCCGTCACGGACCAGGGTGAGGATGTCCACGGTCGTCGATTACCCGGCGAAGATCGCGAGGAGGCCGACGACGATCGCGAGCACGCCGAGGCCCTCGGCGAACGCCGCGAGAATGATCGCCAGGCCGCGGATCTGGCCGGCAGCGTCAGGGTTGCGCCCGATCGCGCTGCTCGACATGCCCGCGAGGATGCCGATGCCGATGCCGGGGCCAAGAACGCCAAGAGCGGCGATGCCGGCGCCGAGAGGTCCGAGGTCCATTGCGAGAAACCCTCCTTGCGACCCGGGGTTTGGCCGGGTTCAGGTGCCTATGTGATCAGTGCGTCCCGGCCGTGGCCAGCTCGGGATCCGCGGGTACGGGGTGCGGCTCGTGGGCGTCATCGGAGTGATGCTCGATCGCCGCCAGGGTGAACATGAGCGTGAGCGTGCTGAAGATGACCGCCTGGACGAGGTTCAGCATGACCTCGAGGGCGTACATCGCGAGAGGAATGATGGCGATGGTGAGCGCGGTCAGGACGCCGAGGGCCACCTCGCCTCCGTAGACGTTGCCGAAGAGTCGCATCGACAGCGTGACGGGCTTCACGAACTCGAGCAGGAGCTCGACCAGCCCCACGAACATCGCGATCAGGCCCGCGCCGATGCCCTTCTTGAACTCGTGGAGCGGGAAGAACTTGCCCAGGTACCCGATGCCCAGGTGCTTGAAGCCCTGGAACTGGAAGAAGACAAACGCGACCAGGGCGAGACCGATGGTCACGTTGACGTCCGATGTCGGGGCCCGGAACCAGATCACGCGGCCGACGCCCGGGATCAGGCCCGACCAATTGCTGAACAGGATCAGCAGGAAGAACGCGACGAACAGCGGGATGTAGGGCTTCGCGCCTGGTCCGCCGATCGACATGCCGAAGTTGGCGGCCGACTCGAAGATCCACTCGGCGATGTTCTGGCGCTTGCTGGGGACCAGCTTCGCCGAGCGCACCGAGAGCCAGAAGGCGAGGATCACCACGACCGCCACGATCCAGAGGGTCAGCAGGGTGGACGAGATGCTGACGTCGAACACCACGAGTCCGGGCGGGGGCTCGTGGCCGGCCGGGAAGACGACGTGGGGCGCCGGCAGCTCGAGGTTGCCGTTGATGAAGCAGATCGGGTAGACGCACTCGACCACTTCTTTGTCGATGGGGTCGAAGGGCGGGAAGACGATGAAGGCGAGGACGTCGACGACGAGGATGGCCGCGATGACGATCAGGACACGGTGCCAGCGCTTCATCGGGCTCCTCCCTCCGTCCTGGTCATGCGCCTCAGGTTCCTCCAAGCAGCAGCGCGGCCATCGGCCACGCATTCTCATCCGTGCCCGTTCCGTGGCCGGTCAGTCGAACCGCTTCAGGAACCGTGTCACCAGGCGGTGGATCGCGAAGGCCCCGAGGCCCGCACCGGCCAGGAAGCCGATGAGGACGAAGACCCATCCCGTCCCGAGCTGCTGGTCCGC
Source organism: uncultured Chloroflexia bacterium (assembly GCA_963697365.1). Classification (GTDB taxonomy): domain Bacteria; phylum Chloroflexota; class Limnocylindria; order Limnocylindrales; family CSP1-4; genus CAIXZV01. Next base: position 65,815 of record CAVONT010000004.1, on the reverse strand, counting down.
CCAGTAGCCCGCCGCAACTCCGGCGAGGGTCGTCACAAGGAGGACCATGCCGATCTCGGAGAAGAGGGCGAACATGCCCCCGAAACCGGTGTTCATGCCCGACCATTCACCGCGCGGGGAACTATACCAGAGGGCACAGGCTGATCGAAACATGGTCCGCCCCCGTTCCGCAACCTTGGCCGGGCACTCGGAGGCGGACGCCTCGCCGCGCGGCGGTACCGATCGCGATCTCGCTCGCGATCACGGTGGCGATCCAGCGCGGATCCCGGTGGGACCCGGTGTTGATCCCGGTGGGAGTCAGGAGCACCCATCCAGTGCGGGGCTCGGGCAGCAATGTCGATGTTGATGCCCGCCTCGTGCGGGGCCGGGGCCCGGATGACTCCCACGTGGATCGCCGGCCGGATGTCACGGCGAATCGGGCGCCGGGAGCCTCGCGCCGGCCAAGGGACGACGTGGTCGGCCCCCCTACTGCAGCGTGACGATCGCATCGAGGTAGACGCGCCCGTTGCCGGCCGGCTTGAGCACGATGGTGTGGCCCGTGGCCGGGTTCAACGACCGCACGTAGAGCACGCGCTTGTACGAGGAGGACGAGGCTCGCTCACTGAACGAGCCGGCGGGCGCGCCGTCCACCCAAACCTTGAAGCTGCCGTAGCCGGAACCCTTGGGACCCACGATGCCGACCTGGCGCGTGCCTGCTGCCAGCGTAATGGTCACCGACGCGGAGGTGGACGTGGCCGAGCGCATCCTTCCACCCGATGCCTTGCTGGTGGTCGTGGTCCGCCAGGTGCCTCCGTACGCGACGATCGTGGCCGCCGCCTCCTGCAGGATCGAGGCCTTCGTGGTGGCCGACCGGCGGTAGGCGCCCGTGCGTGGTCGCGGTGCGGAGTCCTTGGTGCGAACCCGCCAGGCGTAGGTGCGCGACGTGCCGATCGAGCGGCTGGTGGAGGTCGAGGTGGTCGAGCTGGTCACGACGGTGGGATAGGACGCCCCGGCGTTGGCGCTCTGCTCCACGCGGTAGCCCTTGACCTTGACACCGCTCTTGACGACGCCACACCACGAGACGCGGACCGGGACGGTGCTGCCGATGCTGGCACCGGTGCGCAGGCCCACCGACGGCGTGTCGGTGACCGGCGCGCTGCTGAAGCCGTGGGTGCCCGGACGCACGATGGTGGCCACGACGGTCGTGTTCGGATCGGCCAGACCTCCACCGTCTGCGACCGCGTAGTTGAAGACGTCGTCGCCTGTCGAGCAGCCGCGTGGGTCGTACAGGATCCCGGAGCCGCCCGGCTGGACGATCGGCGTGCCCAGCGATCCAGCGCCGGCGCCGGTAATCGCCATCGTCGCGTTGGCTCCGGTGTCTCCCGGGCCGGCGATGTCGTTGGCGAGGACGGGGAGGGCGGTCGTGGTGGTGGCCAGCACATACGGGAACCCGGGGTAGCCGGATGCGTCGATGCGCCCACTCGGCGCGTCGTTGACATCACTCACCGTGATCGACACGGTTGCGGTGTTGGAACTGGCAGTGCCATCGCTCACGTGGAAGGTGAAGCTGTCGGGGCCGTTGTAGTTCGCCACGGGCGTGTAGGTCAGGTTCGGCGCCGTGCCGCTGAGGGTGCCGTGCGCCGGCTGCGTCACGACCGTGAAGGTGAGCGTGTCGAGGTCCATGTCCTTGCCGGCCAGCGTGATGGCCTTGAACGTGTCCTCGCCCGTTGTCACCGCCTGGCGCGGTGGCGACGGGCGGGTCGTTGACGGGCGTGACCGAGATGGACACGGTGGCTGTGTTCGAGGCGACGATGCCGTCCGACGCCCTGAAGGTGAACGAGTCGGCGCCGTTGTAGTGGACGACGGGCGCGTAAGTCCAGGCGCCGGTACCCGGGTCGATGGTCGCTGTGCCGTGCCGAGCGGCCGACGACGCTCCGTACGTCGAGGTCGTCCAGGTCAGGGTCCGCGCAGGCGAGGCGTGCCGGACTGGTGCGGCGTCCTCATCGGCGGCGCAGGTGCGAACCCGGTGCAGACCGGCGCGTCGTTGACCGGTGCCGACCGTCGGACACGGTTGCGACCGCGGCTGTCGAGCGCTCCGTCGCTGGCCTTACGGTGAACGCTGTCGGCGCCGATGTAGTTGGGCGTTGGGGCGTAGGTGAGGTTCGGCGCGGTGTCTGTCGGCGGGCGATGCGCCGGCCCGGTGTACGCCGATGCGGAGCAGGACGCCGCGTCCACGTCGCGCCGGTGCAGGCTGATCGCCTTCACGGTGTCCTCGGTCATGGTGACGTCCTCGTGCATTCGCGACCGGCGGGTCGTTCACGGCCGTGACCGTGATGGACACGGTCGGCGACGGCCGAGTCGAGCACTCCGTCGCTGGCCCTTGAACGTGAAGCTGTCGGGACCGTGGTAGTTCGCTGCGGGCGTGTAGGTGAGCTCCGGTGCCGTCCCGCTCAGGGAGCCGCGGGCGGGTCTGGTCACGACCGTGAAGGTGAGCGGGCGAGGCCTCGACGTCCGAGCCGGCCAGCGTGATGGCCTTGGCGTGTCCTCGCTCGTGGTCACCGCTGCCGCGGTGGCGACCGGCGCGTCGTTCACCGGCGTGACCGAGATCGAGACGAGTGGCCGTGTTCGAGGTGACGATGCCGTCCGACGCCCGGAAGGTGAACGAGTCGGTGCCGTTGTAGTCGGCGACGGGCGTGTAGGTCCAGCGCGCCGTCCCCGGGTCACGGTGGCTGTGCCGTGCGACGCGTTGGCGACCCTCGTGTAGGTCGAGCGTGTCCCCGTCGACGTCCGAGCAGGTGTTGATCGTGTCCGACCTGGCCTGTATCCTCGAGGCCGGCGCTGGGCGAACCCAGTACAGACAGGTGCGTCGTTGACCGGCGTGACGGTGATCGTCACGGTTCGCGGGCGGTCGAGACGTTCGCGGTCCATCGGCCGGCGATACCAGTAAACCGTCGTGCCGTGGAAGTCCGCTGTCGGGTCGTACGTGCAACGAGCCATCGGGCGCGACGCACCATCGCCGTTCGCTGGGCCCCGTGCCAGTAGGTCCGAGAGTCGCCATCGACGTCAGAGCAGGGGTCGATCGCGGACTGGGGAGCACCTCGGCCCTCGACGATGGAGGTGGCGTCGTCCGTCGCAGACGGGCGCGCATTGGCCGCAGATGTCGATCAAGACGGTCGCAGGAGCGGATGTGTTCGTGCCATCGGTCGCGGTGTACGTGAACGAGTCCTGGCCGACAGTAGTCCTTGTCCGTCGCGTGTATAGACCGACCGATCTGGCAGGTGCTCGGGCATCACGCCGTCGCAGGGATCGGACTCGGGAACTCCACGATGCCGTGGGTGGGCGCAGTGGCACGACGCGCGGAGCCGTGACGGGTCGTCACCGTCGATGTCGTAGCGGTGAGCTCGCCAATCATCCAGCGGCCGCCCTCATCGGGCGTTCCGGATCCGGCGGAGGCGACCGGCGGCGCATCATTCATCGGCGTCACGACGATGCTGAACTGGACCGGTTCCGAGATGTCGTCCGGAGTCACGCCGGGGACGTCGTAGTCCTCGAGTCCTCCATCGTCGTGCGCACGGACGGTGACCGTCGCGCTACCCGTCCAGTCGGCCTGGGCGTGAAGGTGAGCGTCCCGCCCGCCGCGATGGCCGGCAGGTCGCCGAAGAGAACGTCATGGTCCGTCGACACGAGGAAGTCGACTGTCTGGTACGCCTCGCTCGGGACCGCGCTCATCGCCGACGCCCATGCGACGCGTACGCGCCCGAGTCCTCGACGACGGTCACATCCGCTCCGGCCGTGAAGCTCGGCGCGTCGTTGACGGGCGCGATCCAGAGCCGGTAGCTCGCGACCTCGGAGTACGCGCTGCCGTCGGACACGCGGTAGCGGATGGTGTCGGAGAGCCAGTTGCCCCCCGGCTCATAGCCGGGGGGCGTGCTGTAGTCGGGTTCCGGGTCGTAAGCGAGGGAGCCGTCCGGCAGGGCGGTTGCGGCACCGTGCGCGGGGGTCGCCGACAAGCTCGAACGTGAGTTCGTCGCCATCGGGATCGAAGTCATTCCGCATGGGGGCGCAACTGCCAGCGAGGGCGAACCAGCCTTCGAACCCGACCGGCCAGCCGCCGCTCCAGTCCTCCGGGATGAAGAAGGAGCCCCCGAAGGCGGTCGTAGGCCCGCACGACGTCCCTGGATCGTCCACGGCGACCGGGGCGTCATTGACCGGGTTCACGGTGATCGAGACGGTCGCGGGCGCCGAGTCGTCGGTCCCGTCGTTGGCCGTGAAGGTGAAGCTGTCGGACCCGTTGAAGTCCGGGTCTGGCGTGTAGGTCAGGTCCGGCACGTCCCCAGTGAGCTCGCCGCTCACGGGAGGGTCGACGACCGTGAACGTCAGCGGATCCAGGTCGTCATCGGTGCCCGCGAGCGTGATGGCAATGCCGGTGTCCTCATCGGTCGCCACCGACTGCGACGTCGCGACGGGAGCAACGGCAAGGACGCCGGCGGGCAGCGCTGCAGCGATCAGCAGGGTGATGAACGATGCGGTGAGCAGGCGCCGGAGCACGCGTGGGATCCTCCCGACTTCGACCGAGGAGCCCATGTTCGCCCACACGGCCAGTACGCGCTATTGGACGGGTGTGCCTATCGAGAGCTCTGCCCGCTGCACCTGTGCGGCAGGGCCAGCGGCCACGCGTCAATCGCAGGAGGGCGTTGCCCCGCTCATCCGATCGGACGGCGCCATTCGTGAAGTAGACCTTGACCACGGCGATGCTGCCGGCATCGGTCGGTCCACCGAAGTCCCAGGTCACCGACTTCGTGCCGGGGTTGCCCGTGAAGTCGAAGAACCACTCGTAGCGCTTCACCGAGACACCGCTCGTGGACGCCGTGTACCGCACCGTCGTCGGGTTGACGCAGGCAATGCTCAGATTGAGCCTGGCCACCGGCTTCGGGGTGGGCTTCGGGGTCGGTCGGGGCGTGGGCCTGGGGGTCGGTCGGGGCGTGGGCCTGGGGGTCGGGCGTGGCGTCGGCCTGGGGGTGGGCTTCGGGGTCTGCTGGGCCGTGACTGGGGGCGTCGACGAGGCCGACGGGACGGGCGAGGGCGTCGGGCTGGGGGAGGGCGTCGGCGTCGCCCTCGGCGTTGGTGACGGCGTCGGGCGCAGGGTGGGGGTCGGGCTCGGGGAGCGTGTCGGCACGGCCGTCGGCTCGGGCGTGTCCAGGATCGCGAGCGCGACCGGCTCGGGCGAGGTGGCCATCCCGCCCAGGATCCCGGGCGCGATGGCGATGGCTGCGAGCAAGGTCAGGCTCCCGACGAGCAGGACCGCCGCTGAGTCCCGCCACAGCCGGGTGCGCCGCGAGTCCACCGTGTCACGCGGCGCGCCGGCTGTCGTGACCGCACCGGGGGCGAGGGTCACCGCACCCGTCGCCACGGCGACCACGGCCGGTGGCGGCGGCTCGACGGCCTCGCTCAGCTCGCCGGTGGCAGCCGCCTGCGGGTCCAGCGACGCCGCCGCGCCGGCAAGCAACGCCGCCCGGGTGGGCCAGTCGGAGATTTCCGGCCGCTCGACGAGGCCGAGCCGGTACGCGATCTCCTCCTGGGACATCGGCGCCACGTCGATCGGCTCCACAGCGACCTTCGCGGCGGTCCGGCGGCGGTGGCGGCGGAGCGCCAGGAGCGTGCCAGCCGCGATCAAGGCCAGGACGACCAGGATGACGATGAGGATCGGCTGCATAGGACCTCGGAGCACCGGCCGCAGGTACCGGCGAGCGCGATGCTAGCACCGGACCGGATGAGGCCGACCTTGCCGATCGGCGTGTCGTCAGCCTGCCGCGTGGTCCTCCTCGGTGGGACTGCTGTACGTCTCCGCCTCGAGAGCGTCCCCGGTTTCCCCGCGCGTGACGACGAACAGCACGAGGCCGAATGCGACCCCGAGGCCGAGGAAGGCGTACATCTGCCCGGTGCCGCTCAGCACGAAGGTCAGCGTGGCCAGCCCGATGCACAGGCCGTAGATCACCAGCACGGTCTGGGCATGCGACAAGCCAAGGTCCAGCAGGCGGTGGTGGATGTGGCCGCGGTCGGGGGTGAACGGCGAGCGCCCGGTGGCAAGCCTGCGGACGATGATCCAGAAGGTGTCGATGATCGGGACGCCGAGGACGAGCAGGGCGACGGCCACCTTGGCGGTGCCCAGGATCGACAGGATCGCGAGCGTGTAGCCCACGAACATCACGCCGCTGGTGCCGATGAAGATCGACGCCGGGTGGAAGTTCCAGCGCAGGAAGCCCAGCAGCGCACCGGCCAGCGCAAAGCACAGGATGCCGATGAAGGGTTGCGCGACGGATGATGTCAGCGAGATCAGGCCCAGCGTCATCGCCGCGATCAGCGAGATGCCCGACGAGAGCCCGTCGAGCCCGTCGATGAAGTTGATGCTGTTGATCATCCCCAGGATCCACAGCATCGTGAAGCCCGCCGCGAAGTAGCCGGACAGGTTGATGCTGCCCGGGCCGAGCGGGTTGTTGACATAGGTGATGACGACGCCTGCCGCCACGGCCAGCAGGGCGAGCAGCAGTTGCCCGGCAAACTGCCAGCGGGCGCGCAGCTGCCACGTGTCGTCCAGCACGCCCAGCACCGTGGCAAGGATGCCGCCGGCGAACAGCGCGACGAGCTCCCCGGGTCCGAGCGAGCGGGGGATGGCGATGTCGCCGGTCTGCGTGTTGATCGCCATGCCGCCGAGGGTGACGACGAGGAAGGCGATGGCGACCGCGACCCCTCCGCCGCGCGGGATCGGCTGGACGTTCACGCGCCGCTTGTCAGGCTGGTCGATGTTGCCGAGGCGGATGGCGACGCGCCGCACGAGCGGTGTCAGGACGAGCGCCACCACCGCCGCGGCCACGAAGGCGGCGACGAAGAACGGCAGCGAGTCGCTGAACCCGGGGATGAGCGTCATCGACCAGCGGCCATCCTGACCCCGCCCGTGATGCTAGGCGCGGTCGCGCGGCAGGCCCGGAACCGGGAACTGCGCGGTCAGCTCGAGGATCTCTCCCCGGATGCGCTGGTGGACAGCCTCGGACTCGCGCTCGCGCAGCGCCTCCACGATCCAGCTGCCGATCTGCCGCATCTCGCCGGGCCCCATGCCGCGGGTGGTGGTCGCGGGGGTGCCGATGCGGATGCCTGACGCGATGTTGGGCGGGTTCTGGTCGAACGGGATGGCGTTCTTGTTGACCGTGATGCCGACGTCGTCAAGGAGGGTCTCGGCCTCGCGGCCGGTGACGCCCATCGGCGTGACGTCCACCAGGGCGAGGTGGTTGTCCGTGCCCCCGGAGACGAGCCGGGCGCCGGCGGCTGCCAGCGTCTCCGCGAGCACGCGGGCGTTCTCGAGGGTGCGGGCCTGGTCCTCGCGGAAGCCGGCGGTGGCGGCGAGAAGGAGGGCGACGCCCTTGGCGGCGATGACGTGCATGAGCGGGCCGCCCTGGACGCCCGGGAAGACGGACTTGTCGACGGCGGCAGCGAGCGTTGACTTGCCCAGGGCCGGGAAGTCGGCGCGGTCCACGCCTTCGGGCAGGTCGGCACGGGCGAACACGAGGCCGCCTCGGGGCCCGCGAAGGGTCTTGTGGGTCGTGGTGGTCACGAGGTCCGCGTGCGGGAACGGGCTCGGGTGGAGGCCGGCCGCGACGAGGCCCGCGACGTGGGCCATGTCCACGAAGAGCAGTGCGCCGACACCGTGGGCGATCGCGCCGAGCCGTTCGAAGTCCCACGTCCGCGGATAGGCGGAGGCGCCTGCCACCACCACCTTGGGCCGGACGCTGCTCCGCCTGCTCGGCGAGGGTGTCGTAGTCGATCTGCTCGGTGGCGCGATCGACGCCGTACGCGTGCACCTCGTACAGGCGGCCCGAGAAGTTCACCGGCGAGCCGTGGGTGAGGTGGCCGCCATGGGCCAGGCTCATGCCCAGGATCCGGTCACCGGGCTTGAGGACCGCGAAGTAGGCCGCCATGTTGGCCTGGGCGCCCGAGTGCGGCTGGACGTTGACGTGATCGGCGCCTGGGAAGAGGGCGAGCGCCCGGGCACGAGTCAGGTTCTCGACGACGTCGACGTGCTCGCAGCCGCCGTAGTAGCGCTTGCCGGGCAGGCCCTCGGCGTACTTGTTCGTCAGCCAGGTGCCCTGCGCCTCATTCACCGCGGCGTACGTGTAGTTCTCGCTCGCGATGAGCTCGATCTTGTCCGCCTGGCGGTGGCGCTCGGCCTCCATGGCCGCCCAGAGCTCCGGGTCGACATCGGCGACGGACGCCCAGGCGGTTGACGGGGCGGCGTGGGACACGGCGGGGTTACCTCGTGGCAGGGGGCCGGCTAGCGGGGCCCATTGTCCCACGCCCGGGAGCGGTGGGGCCGGGGCGTCGGCCACTCAGGGCCGGCGTGCGCCGCGGAGGCGCTCAGGCCTCGATCGCGTGCGCGACGCCCGCAGCCTCGAGAGCCGCCACGATCGCCCCGGCTGGGATCGCGCCCTCGCGCAGGATCGACGGCCACTCGAGCGTGCAGTCCACGACCGTGGAGGCCGGGCCGCCGCTGATCGGGCCGCCGTCAAGGACGAGCGCGAGCGCGTCGCCCAGGCGATCGGCGATCTCGAGAGCATCGCGCAGGTCCGGCAGGCCGGACACGTTGGCCGACGTGGTGGGCAGGGGCCCGAGCGCACGGGCGAGCGCGCGAGGCGCGTCGTGATCCGGGACCCGCACGCCGATGGTCGGGTGGCCGCCGGCGAGCACGCGCGGCAGGACGACGCCTGGCTGGACCCGCAGGACCAGGGTCAGGCCGCCGGGCCAGAACCGCTCGCCGAGGACGCGCGCGGCGGGCGACGGCACGCCCAGCTCCCACGCCTGGTCCACGTCCGCGAGCAGGACGGCGACCGCCTTCTCGGGCGGGCGCTGCTTGGCGGCGAAGAGGCGCTCGATGGCGTCGGGCAGGGCCATGTCCGCGGCGATCCCGTAGACCGTGTCCGTCGGGACGGCGACGATCCCACCGGCGCGAAGGAGATCGACGGCCTCGACGCGGGCGGCGTCGCCGTCGGGAAGCATGCGGGGCAGGGAGCTCACGGCTGCGGCACCCCATCGCGGGGCCGCTGCGCGGGCAGCCCTCGCGGGCGGCCGCTTCGCCAGCCCGGCGTGCCCGCGGCCGCGCCTCCTCCGCCAGGCGGGCGGCGGTGCGACGGGCGACGTCGGGCGAGGCCAGCACGAGCTGTTCGATCATCACGGCCGATCCGTCCTCCTCCACCGGGGCGGCGACGTACCGCGCGGCGGCCCGCACCTCGGCTGGAGCGGTGGCCATCGCCGTCCCGTGACCCACCGCCTCGATCATCTCGAGATCGTTGAGCGCGTCACCCATCGTCATCACCTGGCTCATCGGGATGCCCGCCCGGCGCGCGAGCCACGCGACCGCGCGCCCCTTGGACACACCCGGCGCCACGAACTCCAGGAACCGCGGGTGCGACACGGTCGGCCATGCCCGGCCGGCGAACAGGCGTCGCGCCTCGCCGATCAGCTCCATCGGCCGCGGGGGCTCGCCCACCGAGATCACCTTCGACTTGGGCGAGGTGATTGCCGCGGCCAGGTCCGGGTACATCTCCGCGGCCTTGCCGAAGTAGTTCGAGTAGTCCTCGAAATGCGGGTCGTCGTCCTGGATCAGCACGCGCTCGAGGTGGTTGATGTGCGGCTGGAGGTTGTTGGCCCAGCACCAGGCCAGCGCATCGCGCGTGACGTCCGCCGCGAGGGGCTCGTGCAGCAGCAGGCGGCCAACCCGGCCGCGCACGGCGCCCGACGCGAGGACCGCGGCGTCGGCAGCGGGGTCCGGGGCCGGCATGGCGCGGATCACGGCGCCCTGGTGGCCGATGATCGGGTCGACCAGCCCGAGACGCAGCGCGAACACGACGGCGGACCCCGGGGTGCGACCGGTGGCGAGGCTGACGCGCACGCCGCGGGCGACGGCCTCGCGGATCGCGGCGACGGTCCGATCGCTCAAGGTGGTGTCATGCCCGACGATGGTCCCGTCGATGTCCAGGGCGAGCATCCGGACCGGGAACTCGGGCTCGGGGCGACTGGCCGGCGCCGTGGTCCTGCGGGCGCTCATCGGGTCCGCTCCACGCGCACGATCCGTGCCAGCCCGGCGAGGTCGTCGAGCACCAGGCACCTCCAGCCCGGGAGCGCCCCGGCGACCGCCGCCCCGATCGCGTCCCGCTGGTCGGACCCGATCTCCAGCAGCGCGAGCCCGTCGGCGTCGAGCACCCGGGGCAGCAGCTCGAGCAGCCGGCGGATCACGTCCAGGCCGTCGGGTCCGCCATCGAGCGCCGCGCGCGGCTCGAACGCGAGCTCGCGACCGAGCCCGTCGATCTCGCCTGCCGCCACGTACGGCAGGTTGGCGCAGATCAGGTCGAACGGCGCCTCGCCGCCCTCGAGCAGGTCGGCTTCCCGGAAGGCCATCCGGTCGGCGACGCCGTGGCCCACCGCGTTCTCCTTGGCGAGCTGCAGCGCGTCTGGCGAGATGTCGACCGCGGTCACCTCCACGTGGACGTCCATCCGCCGCTTGCGGAGCACGGTGATCAGCGCGACCGCGATGGCACCCGAGCCCGTGCCCACGTCCGCGACACGCAGCGGCGGCGCGCCGGGCGGGCGAGGTGCCGCGGTGAGTCGCCGTGCCACCTCGGCGACCGCCTCGTCGACCAGCTGCTCGGTCTCGGGACGGGGAACGAGCGCCCGCGCGTCGGTGGCGATGGCCAGGCCGTGGAACTCGCGGAAGCCACGGATGTAGGCGACTGGCTCGCCGAGCTCGCGGCGGGCGACGTACGCCTCGAAGGCGTCAGCAGGCCCACTGCGGGACAGGCGCATCGGGGTGGGCGAGCACGCCGACGCGATCCACGTGCAGTGCGAACCCCAGGAGCAGCTCCGCGTCGAGCCGGGGCGAGTCGGACCCCGAACGCTCCAGGCGGGCGGCCGCATCGGCGACGAGCGCGGCGACGGTCACGGCCATCGTCAGGAGGGATCCGTCTCCGTCAGGGCGGCGAGGCGGTCGGCCTGGTCGGCCATGACGAGCGCGTCGATGAGCGGGTCGAGCTGGCCTTCGAGAACGCCCGGCACGTTGTGGATGGTCGCCCCGATCCGGTGGTCGGTCACGCGGTTGTCCGGGAAGTTGTAGGTGCGGATCTTCTCGGAGCGGTCGCCCGCCTGGACCATCGCTCTGCCGCTCGGCGCTGTCGCGCTCGCGCGGCCTTCGCACAGCTCGCAGGTCGTACAGGCGCGACCGGAGGACCGCGATGGCCTTGGCCTTGTTCTTGTGCTGGCTCTTCTCGTCCTGGATCTCGACCACCAGGCCGGACGGCAGGTGGGTGATCCGCACGGCCGAGTCGGTGGTGTTGACGGACTGGCCGCCCGGGCCCGGACGCGCGCTTGACCTCGATCCGGAGGTCGCGCTCCTCGTCGATCTCGACCTCGACCTCGTCCACCTCGGGCAGGACGATCACGGTCGCGGTGGACGTGTGGATGCGGCCGCAGGACTCCGTCGACGGCACGCGCTGGACCCGGTGGACGCCGCCCTCGAACTTGAGCCGGCTGTAGGCACCGTCGCCGGTGACCTCGAGGATCGCCTCCTTGATGCCGCCGATGCCGGTCTCGTTGAGGCTCATGATGTCCGAGCCGAACCTGTGCTCCTGGGCGTAGCGCATGTACATGCGCATCAGCTCGGAGGCGAACAGGGCCGCCTCCTCACCACCGGCGCCCGCCCGGATCTCCACGATCACGTTGCGGTCGTCGTTGGGGTCGCGCGGGATCAGCGAGACCTTGAGGTCAGCGAGCAGCTGGTCCTCGCGGCCCTCCAGCTCCGCGATCTCGTCGCGGGCCATCGCCTTGAGCTCGTCGTCCGTCTCGGTGTCGCGCATGTGGCGGGCGTCGGCGAGCTGGCCGCGGACGTTGCCCAACTCCGTCCATGCCGCCACCACGGGCTCCAGGCGGGCGAGCTCGCGGCCAAGGGTCCGAAGCCTGTCGAGATCGGCGTGGACCTCGGGGGTGGCGAGCTGCGCCGAGACCTCGTCGTACTGGCGGGCGAGCGCCTCCAGCTTCGGATCGAGATTGGCGTCAGCCATCGGCGGGTTGAGGGGCTTTGGCGCCCGGTTCGGGTGCCTGGGCGCCCGGTTCGGGTGTCGGCGCGTCCGGACCGGCTGCCGGCGCGTCCGGGTCGGGTGCCTGGGCGGCGGCCAGGTCGTCGGCTGGGCCGTCCGTCCCCCCGGCTGGGCCGTCCGACTCCTCGGTCTTCTGCGCCAGCTCCTCGGCCTGGCGCAAGGCCGCGATCTCGCCCGGCTTGGGCATCGGGCTGCGCGTGTAGTCCATGCCGCCCTCCGGCAGCGCTACCCCATCGGCCTTCATCGCCTCCTCCAGCGACACGATCGCGACCTCGATCATGTCGTCGGTGGGCTGCTTGGTGGTGATCTTCTGGACCAGGATCCCCGGCCACATGACCACCTTGACGATCGGGTTGGACCGGTGGCGGGCACCCAGGCGCAGGAGCTCGTAGCCGATGCTGGCGATGACCGGGATCAGCAGGATGCGGCTGGCGATCATGATGAGCGGGGGCTGCCGGCCGACGAGGCTGAAGGCGAGGATCGAGAGCAGGATCACGACCACGAGGAACTCGGTGCCGCAGCGCTGGTGCGCGGTGGGATGGGTGCGGACGAACTCCGGGCGGAGCGGCTGGCCGGCCTCGAGCGTGTGGATCGTCATGTGCTCGGCGCCGTGGTACATGAACACGCGCTGGATGTCCGGCGTGCGCCCGATGACCCACAGATAGCCGATGAAGATGACGATGCGGGTCAGGCCCTCGATGAAGTGCTGGACGACGTCGTTCTCGACGGAGCCGGCCGTGAGGGTGGCCACGATCAGGGGCAGGAGGAAGAACAGGCCGATGCCGAGGATCGCGGTGATCCCGAGCATGAGGGCGACCGAGCCCTTGCCGATCTCCACGCCCTCGTCCTCGGCCTGGACACCCGCGCTGCGGATCAGCCAGCGGGTGCCGATGACGAGCTGCTCGTAGAGGATCACGAGGCCGCGGACGAACGGCCACGCCGCCGCCTTGTGGCGGTGCACGGCGCCGGTGTCGAGGCGCTCGTGCTCGAAGACGATGTGGCCGTCAGGATGGCGAAGGGCAACCGCGATGGCGTCGCGACCGCGCATCATGACGCCCTCGATGAGCGCCTGACCGCCGTAGTTGAAGCGGGGCATCCGCGAAGTCTACCGGGTGAGCGTCGTCCGGCCCGCCCTGGCAGGGTGAGCGTCTCGGGCGCCGGCTGCACGGCTGCCCGTTGGGACGCATACTCCGGGCGATGCGACTCGAGCTCACCAAACGGGGCGACTACGCGGTACGGGCCATGCTGGCCCTCACGCGGGGCAGCGGCAACGGCCTGCTGTCGGCGCGGCGCATCTCGGACGCGATGGACATCCCCGTGCGCTTCCTGCCGCAGGTCCTCACCGACCTCCAGCGCGCGGGCCTGGTGGAGGCGCTGCCGGGCAGGCTGGGCGGGTACCGGCTCGCGCGGGATGCCGCGACGATCTCGCTGCTCGAGGTGATCGAGGCGGTGGAGGGGGACTCGCGGCGCCAGTCCTGTGTGCTGCGCGGTGCGCCATGCGGGCTCGACGGCTTCTGCGACGTGCACCACACCTTCTTCGAGGGCCAGGACGCCCTGCTCCGCCACTTCGCCGCGGCCAACCTTCGCGACATGGCGGACCACACGGCGTAGCGGCCGGCACGGCGGAGCAGCGGGCAGCCGCCGGTGGCGGGCAGAAATCGGCCGGCGGGCAGAGATCGGCCGCATGCCCCCGCCCCTGGCCCCGTACCTCGCCCCCACCTCCCGGATCGACCCGACCCCGTACCTCTCCCCCGAAGGAAATGCGCGCCAGGCGCGCCTAGGGGAGCGTGGCCTGTCCTTCCTGCGCGTCCAGCGCGCAGATCCGCACCTCCCGGACCCGAGACCGCGATTCCCGCGCGCCAGGCGCGCAGGAATCGCACCCCACCCGCCCGTACGCACGCTGGGCGCGCATCCGGGCGCCGGGACCCGCAGGCAGGCCAGCACAGACGTTGGGAGCCTGCCACCGGCCTGGCTTGACTTCACAGGCGCGCTCCCAAAGTGGGAGAATGGCCACCTCGTCCAGGCACCTCAAGGAGCCCACGTCCGATGCCCGAGACCGCCCCGCCGGGCCGGTCGTACAAGGAGCGCTGGCCCGACGCCGCACGGTCCGCCGAGTGGATGAGTGGATCGACCACCACGTGGGTGCTCGGCAGCCTGGCCGGAGTCTTCGGCCTGCCGCCGCTCCTCGGCATGACCTTCGCGGCCTACCCGTTCATGCTTGCGGTCGTCGCTGCCGCAGCCGTCGCTGCCGTCCCGCTCGGGCGCCGATCCGGTCGAGCCGGTACGCTCGGGCGGGGCATCTTCCGGCTCGGCCTGTTCCTCGTGATCGTGGGGTTGGCCGGCATGGCGCTGTCACTCCTCGCAGCCGGGCTGCTGTCACTGACGTGCACCACCGACGCCTGCCGGGACTCGCTATCCGGATGGCGATCACTGGACCTGGGTGTCGTCAGCGTGCAGGTCCTCGCCCTCGCCGGGTCGGTTGCGATCGGCATCACGGCCGCGTTCGTCGTGAGTCGCCTGGCCACCCGCTACGTGTCGCCGCCGGTCGTGATCGACCCTACAACCGAGGCCTGGTGGCAGCGCCAGCGATCGCGCCGCAAGGAGCGAGGCCGATGACCGAGCGGTCCGTCGTCGCCTGACGGCGCACGGACTGGCGTCCACGGGCGCTCAGTGGCGCGGGTTCCCGGGCTCCGGCACCCGCAGCGCGCGGACCGTCAGGCCGACCGTCGCGAACAGGGCGGTCGCGAACAGGGCGATGCCCGCGGCGACCGCCTGCGGCACCCCGGACGGCCAGCCGACGGCCACCAGCAGGACGCCGGCGTTCAGCGCCAGGAGCCTGGTTCGTGATGCCCGGCCGAGGATCCGCCGCTGGATGGCGTGGTCGGCCGGGCCGCCCGGGCCGATCGACGGCAGCAGGTGCGTCCACGACGCCATGAGCACCTGGGCCACCCAGCCCAGGACCAGCGGTGCCCCGACGAGGGCCGTGGACCAGGCGCCGGCCGTCGCACCGTCGGCGATGAGCAGCCACGCAGCGACCGCCGTCCCGACCACGAACCAGCCGACGCCGTTCACCAGCCCTGCCGATGCGAACCGGTGCCAGCCCTCGTCGCTCGTCCAGGTGCCCCGGTCCCGGACCACGGCCGTGGCCTCGATGCCCATGGCGACCGCCCCGACCAGGCCCAGCAGGCCGCCCAGCGCCGCGACCGGGCCGATCCCGAGCAGCAGCCCCGCCACCACCACCGGCGCCGCAAGGCCGACCGCATACACCGCGACGATCGAGGAACGACGGGGCAGGATCCGCGTGCCCAGGACCGTGGGCAGGAAGTGCAGCAGCGTGGACACGATCACCAGCGACACGAACCCGATCAGGTTCGTCCAGGCGTGTGCAGGCTTCAGCACCGCCCAGCGCTCCAGGACCGGCTCCCAGCCCGCCACCATGAGCGTGGCGAGCAGCGCGCCGACCGCGACGTTGACCAGCGCCATGGTGTACCCGAACGTGACCACGGGCCGCCGCGCCATCAGGCCGGCGCGCCCACCGTCTCGCACAGCCAGCGCGGTCGCGCCGATCCCCAGCAGGTACAGCGTCCCGCCAGCCGGAGGCGCCAGCTCGCCGACGCTCCCGACCCCCTCCACGAGCGGGAGGCCGGCCGCGGCAGTCACACCGTGCAGGGCGACAAGGGCCGCCCCGGAAGCAACGAGCGCCACCGCGGCCTCCCGAAGCCTGCGGTCCGCCGGATAGCTGGCGGCAAGGGCACTCACGAAGAACGGCATCACGCCCGCGATCGCCGTGGACGCACCGCCCGCGAGCGCGAGGTGCAGCGGCAGCCACGGCGACACCACGGCCGCCCCGAGCGCGCCTGCCACCAGCGCGATGACCGCCAGCACCAGGAACATGGCCGCGAGGACGATCGAGGCGGCGGCGACCTTCCGGTCATCGGCGCGCCGCGGGCCCGGCCGATGGGGGCCCATCGGCCCCGCGACCGGCGGCACCGTGCGCAGCGGCACGGCCAGCGGTTGGCGGGCTGGCGGCTCACGCCGTGGGACAGGGCGAGGCTCCGGGGCAGGGCCCGGGACTGGTGCGCCTGGCTGTTCGGCTTCCCGGCTCTCGGTCATCAGACCTCTTGCCATCATCCTAAATATATACTAAGTTAGTACAGGTTTAGTCGTGCCCTGGGATCCCGCCCATCGTGGAGGCTCCGGACGGCGCGGCCCGCCGGACCTGCCGACGGGACCCAGTGAAAGGATCACACCATGGATCACAGCCGCCGCCCCCTGGCAGCCATCATGCTGCTCGCGCTCGTGACCTCCGCTTGCGCCACGGCCGCCCCTCCCGCCTGGAGCTTCGGGCCACCGTCGACGCCAAAGGCTCCTGCCGAAGCGGCGCCCGTCGACCAGCCCGGCAACGCTGCCGGCGAGGGCACGACCACCGCTGCCGGTGCCGGTGCCGGTGCCGGTGCCGAGGCCAGCGCGATGCCCGGCATGGAGGAGCCGGTCGTCAGCGACGCCCCCGCCGCTCCCGCCGCCGTCTCGACCGCCCCCGTCGCCGACCCCAACGCCCCTGCGTACACGCTGTACGACCCGAAGGCACCCGAGCTCCTCGCCGGCACCGTCCACGACATCGACTTCCCGATCATCGAGAAGGACATCACGGTCGCCGACGGGCTTCGTCGTCCACGCGTGGACATTCGGCGGCACCGTGCCCGGCCCGACGATCCGCGTGCAGCTGGGTGACACAGTCAACGTGAACCTGCGCAACGACGGCCAGATGAGCCACTCCATCGACTTCCACGCCAGCCAGACCGCGATGAACCACCAGATGGTCGAGATCAAGCCGGGCGAGACGTTCACCTACACCTTCACCGCCGACTACGCAGGCGTCTGGATGTACCACTGCGGCACCGCGCCCGCGCTGCACCACATCGCCAACGGCATGTTCGGCATGGTCATTGTCGAGCCGAAGGGTGGCCTGCCGCCGGTCGACCAGGAGTTCGCCTTCGTCCAGAGCGAGTGGTACCTCGGTGCCCAGGGCGCGCCGGCCGACTACGCCAAGGCCAACCAGACGGCCGCCGCGCCGGACTTCGTGGTCTTCAACGGCGTCGCCAACCAGTACGACGACAACCCGATCCAGATCGAGCACGGCAAGAACGTGTCCGCGTGTTCGTGCTCGATGCGGGGCCGTCCGTGGACAGCTCGTACCACGTCGTCGGCACGATCTTCGACAACGTGGTCAAGGAGGGCATCGAGCTGCGCCGCGGCAACGAGGACGGCTGGGGCTCCCAGGCGGTGGACCTCGCTCCCGCGCAGGGCGCGATCGTCGAGTTCACCGCGGCAGAGGACGGCATGTACCCGTTCGTGACCCACGCGTTCAACCTCGTCGGTCACGGGGCGCTCGGAATCTTCAGCGCCGGCGACGGCGACCCCTCCAACTGAACCGGGGCGGCCCAGGGAGGCCGGACACCCGCAACCGCCTGCCATGCGTACGCCATACTCCGGTATGGTGAATGCCGTTCCACGATCGATGGCCCGGTGGCACCAGTGCGGAGGGAGCGTGCGTTGGCAGGACGTCCGCGGGACGAGGCGCTTCGGGCAGCCCAGCGCGAGCGCATCCTGTCCGCCGCCGAGTCACTCCTGGTCAGCCACGGCGTGGAGCGCAGCCGCCTCCGCGACGTGGCGGAGGCAGCGGGCGTGTCCGTCGGCACCGTGCAGCACTATTTCGACACGCGCGACCGCCTGATCGAGAACCTGTTCGACTGGTCCGCAGAGCGACGCCTCCGCCACTGGACCGATTCCGTGCCGGCCGACCCGGAGGTGGGCGACGCCTGGTCCCGGCTGGTCACCCTCCTCGCCGCCTCCCTCCCCGAGCCCGCCCTGTGGCGCAGCCGGATCTGGATCGAGTTCTGCGCCATGGCCCGCGACGACGTGCTCCGCGCCAAGCTCGACCGGTTCTACGACGCATGGCGCCCGCCGTTCCGCGCAGCGATCGAGGCAGGCGTGGCGGCGGGGGCCTTCCACCCGGTGCTGCCCGTGGAGGACATCGTCGACCTGTTCATCATCTTCGGCGACGGTGCGTCCGTGGGCATCGCGCTCGGTGCTCCCGGCATCGACGCCGAGCGGATGCGGGCCCTGCTGATCGATACCGCGAAGGGGCTGCTCAGGCCAGTCGAAGCCACCTGAACTCCCCCCTATCAATTCGTAATATTGCGATGTTATGATCCGCGCTCCGGCATCGCCCCACCGGGCACCGGGCACGCAGGAGGAGCCGACCGCGATGCACGACGGGCAGCCCGCCACCGCCCCTGGGGCCACAGGGACCCCCTTCCCCAGCCAGGCGCGTGTCGTCGTCATCGGCGGCGGCATCGTCGGCGCGAGCGTCGCCTTCCACCTCACCGAGCGGGGCTGGAAGGACGTCGTCCTCCTCGAGCGCAAGAAGCTCACGTCCGGGACGACGTGGCACGCCGCCGGACTCGTCGGCCAGCTCCGCGCGACGTACAACATGACGGTCCTCGCGAGCTACGCGAAGGACCTCTTCCGCGAGGTGGAGCGACGCACCGGCGACTCCACCGGCTTCGTGCAGCACGGCTCGATCCTCGTCGCCCACACCGAGGGCCGCTGGGACGAGATCCGCCGCAACGCCTCGATGGCCCGCCTGCGCGGCGTGGACATCGAGTTCATCACCCCCGAGCGCGTCGGCGAGCTGTGGCCGCTCGTGAACACCGACGGCATGGTGGGCGCGGCGTTCATCCCGGGCGACGGGATGGCGAACCCGGTCGACACCACGCTCGCGATCGCCAAGGCCGCGCGGATCGGCGGAGCGCAGGTCTTCGAGAACACCAAGGTCACGCGCGTCCTGCGCAGCGAGGGGCGGGTCAGCGGCGTCGAGACGGAACGCGGCACGATCGCCTGCGAGTACGTCGTCAACTGCACCGGCATGTGGGCGCGCGAGCTCGGTCTCCAGGACGACGTCGTCATCCCGCTCCACGCCGCGGAGCACTTCTACCTCGTGACCGAGGAGGTGGCGGGCCTCGCCCCCGACCTGCCCGTCCTGCGCATGCCCGACGAGCAGGCCTACGTGCGCAACGAGGCCGGCAAGCTCATGGTCGGCTTCTTCGAGCCCGGCGCCAAGCCGTGGGCCACGCACGGCATCCCGGAGGACGCCGGAGTTCGCCACCCTGCCGGCGGACTGGGACCACCTCGAGCCCTACATCCTCAAGGCGCGCCAACCGCATCCCGGTCTTCGGCCAGGTGGGCATCCAGCTGTTCTTCAACGGCCCGGAGAGCTTCACCCCGGACGACCGCTACATCCTGGGCGAGGCGCCCCAGCTGCCCGGCTACTTCGTGGCCGCCGGCTTCAACTCCGTGGGCTTCGCGTCCGGCGGCGGGGCCGGGCAAGGCCGTCGCCGACTGGGTGGTCGACGGCCACCCGCCGATGGACCTCTGGGAGGTGGACATCCGGCGGTTCATGCCCTTCCAGCGCAACCGGCGCTACCTGCACGACCGCACGACCGAGACCCTCGGCCTGCTGTACGAGATGCACTGGCCGTTCCGCCAGGTCGAGACCGCGCGCGGCATCCGCCGCTCGCCGCTCCACGACCGGCTGGCCGCGAAGGGTGCCTGCTTCGGCGAGGTCTACGGCTGGGAGCGCGCGAACTGGTACGCCCCGGCCGGCGTCGAGCCCGTGCTACGAGTACTCGTACGGCCGCCAGAACTGGTTCCCGTACTCGGCCGATGAGCACCGCGCGGTCCGCGAGAACGTCGCCCTCTTCGACCAGACCTCGTTCGGCAAGATCCAGGTCGCGGGCGGGACGCGGCGCGCGAGCTCAACCGGGTCTGCACGGCCGACATCGACGTCGAGCCGGGCCGGATCGTCTACACCCAGTTCTGCAACGAGCGCGGCGGGGTGGAGGCGGACGTCACCGTCACCCGCCTGGCCGAGGACCGGTTCCTGGTCGTCACGACCGGGACCCAGACGCATGCGCGACCTCGACTGGATGCGCAAGCACGTGGACCCGACGGCGCACGTGACGTTCACCGACGTCACCTCCGCCGAGGCCGTCATCTGCGATCATGGGCCCGCGCTCGCGCGACCTCCTGCAGTCGATGACGGACGCCGACCTCTCCAACGCCGCCTTCGCGTTCGGCGCCGCGCGCGAGATCGACCTCGGCTACGCGTTCGCCCGGGCTGCTCGCACCACCTACGTGGGCGAGCTGGGCTGGGAGCTCTACGTGCCGATGGAGTTCGCGACGCACGTCTACGACGCGATCGTGGACGCCGGCGCCGCCTTCGACCTCCGCCACGCCGGGTACCACGCCCTCAACTCGCTCCGGATCGAGAAGGCGTACCGCCACTGGGGCCACGACATGAGCGACGAGGACTCGCTGCTCGAGGCGGGCCTCGGGTTCACGGCGGCCTGGGACAAGCCCGGCGGCTTCATCGGCCGGGACGCGCTCCTGCGCCAGCGCGAGGCCGGGATCACCCGGCGCCTGGTCGCCTTCGTCCTCGACGACCCCGAGCCGCTCATGTACCACAACGAGCCCATCTGGCGCGACGACGAGCTGGTCGGCTGGATCACCTCGGCCATGTTCGGCCACACGCTCGGGCGGTCCATCGGCCTGGGCTACGTCAAGCGCACCGACGGCGGGCCGGCCAACCCGGACTGGGTCGCCGCCGGCCGCTACGAGCTGGAGATCGCGGGCGAGCGCTTCGCCGCCACGCGCGTCCCTCCGGGCCCCCTACGACCCGGCCAACGCCCGCATCCGGGCCTGACGGCCCGCTGGCCCGCTGACCGAACGAGGGAGACTGGCATGACGCGAACCGGCCGACGGGAACGGCCCCGCAGCGGCGCGATCGCGCCGGTGGCCCCGGCAGGGTTGGTCGGCGGCCGCTATGAGCCTCTCACCCGCCACGAGCTCGAGATGCTCCACGACACCGCGCTGCGGCTCGTGGACGAGATCGGGTACGCCGGCGCGACGCCCTCGATGATCGAGGTGATGACGGCCGGTGGCTGCACGCTCGACGGCGAGGGCCGGCTGCACATCCCGCGCGCCCTGGCGGAGGACGTGATCGCCAAGGCGCCGCGCAGCGTGCTCCTGGCAGGCCAGGACCCCCGTCACGACATGGAGATCGGCGGTGGCCGTGTCCACCTCGGCACCGCGGGCGCCGCCCCGCTCATCGTGGACTTCGGCACGGATCACACCCGTCCGTCGACGATCACGGACGTCTACGACATCGCCCGCCTCATCGACAGCCTCGACAACATCCACTTCAACTGGCGCACCTCGGTCGCCCGCGACGTCGACGGCTGGGAGGCGATGGACCTCAACACGCTGTACGCGCTGCTGGCCGGATCCACCAAGCACGCCGTCTCGTCGTTCGTGCACGACGGCAGCGTCCGGCGCGGCGTGGAGCTCATCACCATGGTGGCCGGCGGCGAGCAGGCCCGGCGGGAGCGGCCCATCGCCTCGATCGCGTGCACCTTCGTCGTGCCGCCGCTGCGGTTCGCCGCGGACTCGTGCCTCGCGCTCGAGGCGGGGATCCGGGCCGGTGTCCCGGTCCACCTGGTCATCGCGCCCCAAGCCGGGGCGACCGCGCCAGTGACCCTCGCCGGGACCGTGGCACAGGCAGCCGCCGACGGGCTCACAGGCCTCACGTTCGCCTGGCTCCTGGACCCGCAGTGCGCCGCGCCCATCTCGTTCTTCCCGTTCGTCTCGGACCTCCGCACCGGCGCCATGTCCGGCGGCAGCGGCGAGCAGGGGCTGATGGCGGCCACCTGCGCGCAGCTGCTGCGCTTCTGGGACCTGCCGGGCGGCGCCTCCGCAGGCATGACCGACGCCAAGATCCCCGACGCCCAGTCGGGCGCCGAGAAGGCGCACACGCTCACGCTCGCCGCCCAGGCCGGGGCGTCCATGGTGCTCGAGGCGGCCGGGATGCACGCGAGCCTGATGTCGGTGGCGCTCGAGTCGTTCGTGATCGACAACGACATGCTCGGCTCGGTGATGCGCGGTGTCCGGGGCGTGGAGGTGAGCGAGGAGACGCTCGCCTTCGACGAGATCCGCGACGTCGTCCACGGCAGCGGCCACTTCCTCGGGCAGGACGACACCCTCGCGCGGATGAAGACCGACTTCGTCTACCCGAAGGTGGGCGACCGCCGCCCGCCGACGGTGTGGGAGGAGGACGGCTGCGTGGACGTCCGAGGTCGAGCCCGCGACCGCGTGCGCGAGACGCTGAGCACGCACTACCCGACCCATCTCGACCCGGCGCTGGACGAGCGGATCCGGGCGAGCCTCGACATCCAGCTGCCCCGGGCCGCCATGCAGCCCGGCAACGACCGCTGGCCCACCTGAGACAGGGCCCGGCAGCGACACCGGACGAGCACGAGCGAAGAGAGGACCGAGCAATGCAGTCACAGGCACGGGTCGTGATCATCGGTGGCGGGGTCATGGGCATCGGCCTCCTCCACGGTCTCGCGCTGGAGGGCTGGACGGACGCCCTGCTCATCGAGAAGGGCGAGCTGACCTCGGGCTCCACCTGGCACGCCGCGGGCCAGTGCCCGTCGTTCATCGCCGACTACAGCCTCGCCAAGGTCCACGCCTACTCGAACGCCCTGTACGCCCGGCTCGAGGCGGAGACGCAGGCCACCGGCTGGCACCAGGCGGGCGGCATCCGCTTCGCCACCAACCAGCTCGAGCTCGACTACTTCAAGAAGGTCGCGGGCGTGTCGGACCTCATGGGGTTCCGGATGCAGGTCATCGGCCCCGACGAGATCCGGCGGATCAACCCGTTCGTCACCACCGAGGGCGTGCTCGCGGGCGCCTGGACGCTCGACGACGGCTACGTCGATCCGAGCTCCGCCTGCAACCAGATGGCCAAGCAGGCGAAGGGCCTGGGCGCGTCCATCTCGATCCACACCCGGGTGCTGGGCATCGAGCAGCTGCCCACCGGCGAGTTCCTCGTGCGCACCGACAAGGGCGACGTCACCGCCGAGCACGTCGTGAACGCCGCGGGCTGCTTCGCCGATCGCGTGTCGGCCTGGCTGGGCGTCCAGACGCGCTTCGCGAACATGAAGCACCAGTACGTGGTGACGGGGCCGGTCAAGGAGTTCCTGGAGCGCGACGGCGAGATCCCGGTCATGCGCGATCCGCACTGCTCCTCGTACTACCGCCAGGAGCAGAAGTCGGGCCTGATCGGCATCTACGAGGCCGAGGACACCGAGGAGGCCTGGAAGGCGCAGGGCGGCCCGGCCTGGGACTCCACGTTCGAGCTCTTCGAGCCCCAGCTGGACCGGATCCTGCCGTACCTCGAGCGCGTGATGGAGCGCATGCCGATCTTCGCCGAGGCCGGGATCAAGAAGGTCGTCAACGGGGCGATCTCGCACACGCCGGACTCCAACCCGCTCGTCGGGCCGGCGCCGGGCGTGCGCAACTTCTGGCTGGCCACCGGCACGGGCATCGGCATCGCCCAGGGTCCCGGCTGCGGCCGGTTCCTCGCGCAGCAGATGGTCCACGGCGATGCCGAGATCAACATGCTGGGCATGGATCCGCGCCGGTACGGGCCGTTCTGCGACCAGGACTACGCGTCCGCCAAGGCGCATCGCGAGTACTGGGACATGTACCGCCTGGTGCCGCCCGGCGAGGAGCGCCTCGACGGCCGCCCCGCGAAGGCCTCCCCGCTGTACCCGGTGCTGGCGGCCAAGGGCTGCATCTTCGGCGAGGGCTTCGGCTGGGAGCGCCCGAAGTGGTTCCCGCCGGCGGGCGTCACCGAGGAGGAGCCGACCTTCCGCCGGACGAACGCGTTCCCGGTCGTGGCCGAGGAGTGCCGGGCCGTGCGCGAGCGCGTGGGCGTGATGGAGCTGCCATCGTTCGCGACGTACATGGTGTCCGGGGCCGATGCGGGTGCCGCGCTGGAGCGCGTCTTCGCCAACCGGATGCCGCGCCGTGACGGCGGCATGGTGCTCGCGCACGCCCTGTCCGACAACGGCCGCTTCCTGACCGAGGCGACCATCACCCGGCTGCCGGGCGACCGGTTCCTCGTCCTGTCGGGCGCCTATGCCCACCAGCAGGACCTGGACATGCTCCGCTGGGCGGTGGCCGACGGCGAGGACGTCACGATCGAGGACCTCACCGAGGCGTACACCACGCTGATCGTCGCCGGTCCGCGGGCCCGCGACGTGCTGGCCGGGATCACCGAGGCGGACCTGTCCAACGCGGCCTTCCCCTGGCTGACGGCTCGCGAGACCCGGGTGGCGGGGCAGGACGTGATCGCGCTGCGCGTGAACTACGTGGGCGAGCTGGGCTGGGAGCTGCACGTGCCGATGGCGTCGGCCGTGGCCGTGTACCAGGCGGTGTGGGCCGCGGGCGAGCCGTTCGGGATCGCGGACTTCGGCCTGTACGCCATGAACAGCCTGCGCCTCGAGAAGGGGTATGCGGGCTGGGGCGCCGAGCTGACCAACGAGATCACGCCGGTCGAGGCCGGCATGCTCCGGTTCGTCCGCTTCGATCACGCCTTCCGGGGCCGTACCGCGCTCGAGGCCCGGCTGGCCGAGGGGGCTGCCACCCACCTCGTCCTGCTGGCCGTGGACGCATCCGACTACGACCCGCGCGGCGGCGAGCCGGTGTACGCCGGCGATGTCGCGGTGGGCGTGACGACGTCGGGCGGGCACGGCCACGCGACCGGGTCGAGCTATGCCTTCGCGTACGTCGCGACCGGGTCGGAGGCGGCGGGCACGGAGCTCGCCGTGGCGCTGCTGGGTGATCGCCGGCCGGCCGTGGTCCTGGCAGAGCCTGCCTACGACGCGGCCAACCTGCTCCCGCGGGCCTGACGCATCGCGGGTCCGACGACGCCCGGCGGCGGTGTACCGTTCCCGCGGGCGCCCTGACCGGGACGCGGACCAGAGGAGAGCTCTCCACGATGAGGATCATCGGACTCGAGGTCTACGAGCACGTCCTGACGTACGCCCATGGCTCGTATGCGATGTCGGGCGGTCGCGTGGCCTCGCAGGAGGCGTCCACGATCGTGCGCGTGCGCACCAGCGAGGGCATCGACGGCTGGGGTGAGGCATGTCCGCTCGGCGGGACGTACCTGCCGTCGTTCACCGGCGGCGTGCGGGCGGCCCTCAGGGAGCTCGGGCCTGCCGTCCTCGGCCTGGACCCGCGCGATATCGGCGTCGTCGGTGCGCGCATGGCCGCAACCCTGATGGGCTTCGAGGGAGCGAAGAGCGCCATCGACGTGGCCTGCTGGGACATCCTCGGCAAGGCCGTCGGGCTGCCGGTCTCCACGCTCCTGGGCGGGGTCCTGCAGGTGGACTTCCCGCTCTACGAGGCTGTGCCGCTGGGGCCGCCGGAGCAGATGGCCGAGTACGTCACGATGCGCCGCGAGGCCGGGATCACCTGCTTCCAGGTCAAGGTGGGCAACCGCCCGGCCGATGACGTGGCGCGCGCTCGGGCGGCTGTCGAGGCCGGCGGCGACAGCCGGCTGATCTGCGACGCCAACGGCGGCTGGCGCCTGACGGACGCCGTGATCGCCGTGACGGCAATGGCCGACCTGCCGGTCTACATCGAGCAGCCGTGCCGTACGCTCCAGGACAGTGGCCGTCTCCGGGCCGTGACCAACCTCCCGCTCGTTGCTGACGAGAGCGTGCTCGATGCTGCCTCGCTGGTCGCCGCCAGGGAGATCGGGCATGCCGGGTCGGCGAACCTCAAGATCGGCCGGCTCGGCGGGCTCTCGGCGGCGCGGCACATGCGCGATCTCGCCGTCAGGCTTGGCATGACCGTGACCCTCGAGGACACGTGGGGCGGCGACATCGCCACCGCGGCCGTCTCCCATCTCGCGGCCACGACGGCCGCCGACGACATGCTCTCGACGAGCTTCTTCAACGACTGGACGCTGGAGCACGTCGCTCCCGACGCCCACCCCGTCTCGCGCCACGGCCGGGGGTCCGCCCCGACGACACCGGGGCTCGGCGTCGAGGTCGATGTCGCCCTGCTCGGGAAACCCCTCTTCAGCATCGAGTGACGCCGTGGCACCTGGGACCGATGCGGTGCGCCGGCCTGGGCAGGGCAAGGGGCAGGTGACGCACGTCCAGTCGGTCGACCGGGCGTTCGCCATCCTCGAAGCCCTCGCGGATGGCCCGCTCGGCGTCAGCGAGATCGCACGCCGGGTGGGCCTGCCCAAGTCGTCCACGGCCCGGATCCTCGGTGCCCTCATGGACCAGCACGCCGTGGAACAGATGGCCAGTGGCCGGTACCACGTCGGGCCGCGCATGCGGCAGCTCGCCCGTGGCATCCAGCCCGCCCACCGCCTGGCGTCGATCGCCCGTCCGTTCCTCAGCGAGATCGCCGACGCATCCGGGGAGATCGCGATGATCGGCCTCCCGGACGGGCGCCACACGCTGTTCATCGACCAGGTCGGCGGACGCCACGAGATCTCGATCCGCGACTGGACCGGATCGCGCCTCCCGATGCACCAGACCTCGGGCGGCCAGGTCCTGCTCACGAGCTACAGCGATGCGGAGATGGCGGACTACCTGTCCGAACGCCTCGAGGCCGCCACGCCGGCCACGATCACCGACCCGAACGTGCTGCGCTGGCGGCTGCGCTCGATCGTCGAGGCGCGCTACGCATGGGTGGTGGGCGAGGCGCACGACGGCGTCACCTCCGTGTCCGCAGGGGTCGCCGACGCGAGCGGGCGCTTCGCGTGCTGCCTGTCCCTGCACGGACCCTCGTTCCGTTTTCCGCCAGCCGGCCAGAAGGCTCCGATCGGGCGGCTCGTCGCCGACGCGGCGACCCGGATGTCAGCCGTGCTCCGCTCGGTGGGCTGACGGCCCGCCCGAGCGTCCCGCTCCCGCTCCAGCCAAATCGTTCCGCTATCCGGAACGAATTGGCCGGCCGGGCCACAGCGCGCAGGCCAGGCCCGCCTGTTTGAGCACGCGGCCGATCGCAGGGTCCGGAATTGGCACCTGTTGCAACGCCCGTCCCGCGGAGAGAATGCGAGCACGCCGACGGGGCAGCGGGTGCCCGGACGTCGGAGACGGAGGAGGCGGGACGACCATGGCAGGACTGCCGTCGCACGCACGTGTGGTCATCGTTGGAGCCGGCATCGCGGGCAACGGCCTGGCGTACCACCTGGCCCGCCTCGGCTGGCGGGACATGGTCCAGCTGGACAAGGGCCCGCTGCCCAACCCGGGCGGCTCCACCGGACACGCCTCGTCCTTCACCTTCCCGGTGGAGTACTCGCGCCAGATGACCGAGTGGTGCCTCGACGGGATCCAGCAGTTCACGGACCTCGGCGTCTTCACCCGGTGCGGTGGCATCGAGGTCGCCCGGACCGAGGAGCGGATGCACGAGCTCCGCCGTCGGCTGTCCGCAGCGCATGCGTACGGCGTCGAGGCGGAGCTGCTCAGCCCGGCCGGCGTGCGAGACCTGATGCCGTTCCTCGACGACACCAAGATCCTCGGCGGGTTCCACGTGCCGATGGTCGGCGTGGTGGACCCGCTCTACGCCGGCACGATCTGGCGCGAGCGGGCCATGGAGATGGGCGCCCTCACGGTCTCGGCGAACACCGAGGTCCTGGGCGTGGACGTCGAGCACGGCCGGGTCACCGGCATCACCACCACCAAGGGCCACATCGCTGCCGACACCATCGTCGTCTGCGGCGGCGTCTGGAGCCGCAAGGTGGCCGCGATGGCCGGGGCGGTGATCCCGCTCGTGCCGGCGGTGCACCAGATGATCGACGTCGGCCCCGTGCCCGAGTTCGAGGCGCTGGACAACCCGCTGGCCTTCCCGGTCATCCGGGACATGGACGCCCGGATGTACGAGCGCCAGGCGGGCGGCGACCTCGAGATCGGGTCGTACGCCCACCGCTCGATCCTCGTCGCCCGTGCGAGGACATCCCGTCCAACGAGCAGGCGCGCCTCACGCCGACCGAGATGCCGTTCACCGCCCGAGGACTTCGACGAGCACATGGAGAAGGCCCTCGAGCTCTACCCGGCGATCGTCGGCAACGAGAAGGTGGGCATCAAGCACGCCATCAACGGCCTCATCTCGCTGACCGCCGACGGCATGCCGCTCCTGGGCGAGACGCCCGAGGTGAAGGGCCTCTGGTCGTGCGCCGCGATGTGGATCAAGGAGGCGCCGAGCCTCACCCGCATGCTCGCGGAGTGGATGACCGACGGGAAGCCGGAGATGGATCCGGCCAGCGCCAACATCGCGCGGTTCTACGACACCCAGAAGACGCCGTTCCACGTCGAGTCGCGCGGCGCGGAGTGGTTCCCCAAGTTCTACGGGATCGTCCACCCGGCAGAGCAGTGGGCCACCGACCGCGACGTCCGCCGAGGCGCCGCGCATGCCCAGCACGCCGCCCTGGGCGCCGAGTTCATCGAGATCTCCGGCTGGGAGCGCCCCAACTGGTACTGGAGCAACGAGCCGCTCCTGGCCGAGTACGGCGACCGCGTGATGGCCCGCGAGCACGAGTGGGACGCCCGCTGGTGGAGCCCCATCGCCAACGCAGAGCACCTTGCCCTGCGCGAGCGCGTCGGCCTGATCGAGAACCCGGCCTTCGCCGAGTGGGACGTGTCAGGACCCGGGCGCCCTCGCCTGGCTGCAGCACATGGTCGTCGGCCAGGTTGACGTCTCCGTCGGCCGCATGGTCTACACCCAGATGCTGAACGAGGCCGGCGGCATCCGCGCGGACGTCGTGGTCATGCGCCTGGGCCACGACCTGTTCCGTGTGGTCGACGCAGGCTTCGCCGGCCACGCCGACATGCAGTGGATGACCGATCACCTGCCCGCCGACGGCTCGGTGAACTTCGCGGACGTCACCACCTCGTGGTCGATGATCGCGATCTGGGGGCCGCAGGCCCGCAACGTGGTCGCCTCGGTCACGACCGACGACGTCTCGAACGAGGGCATCCCGTACGGTGCCTGCCGCTGGATCGACATCGGCTCCGTCCGGGTGCTCGCGGCGCGCATCAGCTACGCAGGCGAGCTGGGCTGGGAGCTCCATGTCCCGGTCGAGCAGGGTGCCCGGCTCTGGACGATGCTCATGGAGGCGGGCCAGCCGCACGGCATCGTGCCGGTGGGCCTGGCGGCCTACGGCGGCAGCCTGCGCGTCGAGAAGGGCTACCGGCTGATGGGCAACGAGCTCGAGCTGGACCGCACCCTGGTCGAGGCAGGCATGGCCCGTCCCAAGGTCAAGGATGCCGACTTCATCGGCAAGGCCGCCTACCTCGCGCAGCGCGAGGCCGGCCCCGCCAGCCTGCTGTGCACCCTGGCGATGGAGTCGACCACGTCGTCGTCGGGCGTGAAGCGCTATCCCCTGGGCAAGGAGCCTGTCTGCAAGCCGGACGGCACCGTGCTCCAGGATCGCAACGGCCGGCGCTCGTTCGTGACCACGGCCGCCACCGGCGTGTCCGTGGGCAAGCACCTGCTCATGGCCTACCTGCCCGTGGAGGAGGCGGTGGTCGGGACCACGCTGGCCGTCGAGTACATCGCCGAGCTCTACCCGGTGACCGTCGCTGCGGTCGGCGCGACCGCCGTGTTCGATCCCGAGAACACGCGGATGCGGGGCTGACGCCATGCAGATCACGGCCGTCCGGCTCACGCCGGTCAACATCCCGCTCGACATCCCGTTCCTGTGGACGGGCGGGCTCTACCCGGGCACGACCAAGGTCATCATCGAGGTCGAGACCGACGAGGGGCTCACGGGGCTCGGCGAGGCCCCGTCGGACGAGGTCATGCCCGCCCTGCGGTCCATGGCCGACCGGATCGTCGGGCGTGACCCGCTCGACATCGCGGACCTGGAGCGGCGCTGCGTGCCGCCCTGGCAGATCGTCCAGAACACCGACGGCAATGCCGTCGTCCGTGCGTTCGGCGCGATCGAGATCGCGCTCTGGGACCTGCGTGGCAAGGCCTGGGGCCAGCCGCTCTACCAGCTCCTGGGCGGAGCGGTCCGCAAGGACATCCCCTTCACCGAGTACTTCTCGTTCCGGGCCATGGCGGACGGCACGCCTGCGGAGATGACGCCGGAGGCAGTGGTGGACTACTGCCTCCGGATGCGCGAGGAGCACGGCTCGACCTTCTTCGAGGGCAAGCTCATCCTCGGCGATCCCGATCTCGAGATCGAGACCGTCCGGCGGATGCGCGAGGCGCTCGGGCCCAAGGCGATGATCCGCCTCGACTCCAACATGCAGTGGTCGCTGGCCACTGCGCGGCGGGTCCTGCGCGAGCTCGAGCCGTACGACGTCCGCAACTACGAGGACCCGGTCGGCACGTGGGAGGAGATGGCGGCGCTCCGTCAGCACTCGTCGATCCCGTTCTCCAGCCACGTGCCGGACATCCGGCGGGCGGTGGCGCTCGGCGTGCCCGACACGATCGTCGTGAACTTCTCGGTCCTGGGCGGGATCTCGCGAGCAGTGCGGTTCATCGGGGCCTGCGAGGCGATGGGCGTCGGGTTCTGGTGCTACAGCGGCGATGCCGGCGATCTGCACCGCCGCATACCTCCACATGGTCGCGGCGATGCCGCACATCACCGAGCCCAGCCAGTCGCTGTTCCGCTGGCAGGTGGGCGACGTGATCGTCGACGGGCCGTTCCGGCAGACCGACAACGTCATCCAGGTGCCGGAGGGACCGGGCCTCGGCGTGGAGCTGGACCGCGAGGCCATGGCCCGCTGGCACCAGCACTACCTCGACCACGGGCCGATGGACCACTTCCTCGACCCCTGGAGCGACGGCCACTACCGGCGGCTGCCCCTCGGCTGAGCGGCGCCCCGACGGACTTGCTCAGCCGGCCAGGGCGGCGGCCCGAGGACGAGCTTGCCTACGGGCCGCTCGTCTCCATGAACGCGGTCTGGGCGCCGCGCGCCCGAGCGGCGGCATCCCCCAAACATGTGGCGTTTCGCCGGCCTGCGCTCGTGGCTCGCGCGCGATTCCGTCGATTTGGGGGATGAGCTCTGCGTGCAACTGCCCGATTCGCCACATGTCTGGGGGCCCACCCCGCAGCCGCCGAGTTGGGCCCCTGATATGCCGCCTAGCCAGCCCGGCGGAGGCTGGCGCTGATCGCTGCAGCAGCGGCGACGATCCAGACCTGGACCGACGCCTGCGCGGACGCGTCCTCCGGGTCCGGGAAGCGGTACGAGGGCCCGTGCACGTGGACTGCTGCCACCACCTCGCCTGACTCGTCGGCCACGGCGGCGGCAATCGACGAGATCCCGTCGGCCACCTCGTCGCGTGTCCAGGCGAAGCCGTCCACGCGGGCGCGCGCGACCCGGGCTCGCACGGCGACCTGGTCCACGACCGTCTGGTCGGTGTACCGCTCGAGCGGCGACGCCAGGTAGCGCTCCACCTCGTCGGGCCGCATGTGGGCCAGGAAGACCAGCCCGGCCGACACGGCGTGCAGCGGGAAGCGCGTCCCGGTCCAGTCCCGGATGCCCACCGGGTGCGGACTGTCCTCCTGGTCGATGTAGTGGACATGCCCCCGGTCCGGGATCGACAGGCCGGTGGCCTCGCCGGTGGCAGCCGCGAGCGACACCAGGTGCGGGCGGGCGAGGGCGACGAGGGACCGGGAGGGACGCACGCCCGCAGCCAGGGACACCAGGCGCTCCCCGATCCGGTAATCGGTGCCGTCGGTCACCTGCTCCACCGCTCCCTCGGCGACCAGCGCGTCGAGCAGCCTCGCCACCGTGGACTTCGGCAGGCCGCACCCGCTCCGCGATCCCGGTCACGCCGAGCGGCCCGTCGCCGAGCGCGCCGAGCACATCGAATGCTCGCTCGATCGATTGGACTCTGGACATCGGGCTCCTGCTGGCCTACGCTGCCGCAACCATCCGTTCCATCATACGGAATTGTTCCACATCGTGGAACCGCCACCCGAGAAACCCAGCCATCAGCGCCGCGGCCACGTCCCACCGCCGGCCGGATCCAGGGCCACCAAGGAGGGGCCGCCGGATGACCGACGACCAGGAGCTCGATCTCGCCAGCCTGAACGACGAGGAGCTCGTCGAGCAGATGCACAACGACCTCTACGACGGCCTCGCCGACGAGATCGCGGAGGGCACGAACCTCCTCCTCGGCCGGGGCTGGTCCCCGAGCCGGGTCCTCAACGAGGCGCTGGTCGAAGGCATGCGCATCGTCGGCGTGGACTTCCGCGACGGCATCCTGTTCGTCCCCGAGGTCCTGCTCGCCGCCAACGCGATGAAGCGCGGCATGGCGATCCTGCGCCCGCTGCTCGCGGAGACCGGCGCCAAGCCCGTCGGCAAGGTCGTCATCGGCACCGTCAAGGGCGACATCCACGACATCGGCAAGAACCTGGTCGGGATGATGCTCGAGGGCGCCGGCTTCGAGGTCATCGACCTCGGCATCAACACCGACGCCGACAAGTTCCTCGCGGCGCATCGACGAGCACCAGCCCGACATCCTCGGGCATGTCCGCGCTGCTGACGACGACGATGCCGTACATGAAGGTCGTCATCGACGACGCTCAAGGAGCGCGGGCTCCGCGACAAGATCATCGTGCTCGTCGGCGGCGCGCCGCTCAACGAGGACTTCGCGCAGGCCGATCGGCGCCGACGCCTACTGCCGCGACGCCGCCGTCGCCTCGGAGACCGCCCGCCAGCTGGTCGCCTAGCCCGACCGCGCCGGCGCCCGGCCAGGCCGGGACCGCCGGGCCCGCCCTGCAACCAGAGGCCGGCGCCGTCCCCGCGCCCCGCTACCGGTCCAGCCCCAGGAGGCACCCGTTGGCCCACACCATCGTCTCGTCGGCGACCCGGACGGTCGTGATCGGCGACGACCGGCCGTTCGTGATCATCGGCGAGCGCATCAACCCCACCGGCCGCAAGGTGCTGGCCGCCGAGATGGCCGCCGGTGACTTCAGCCGCGTCGAGAGCGATGTCCTCGCCCAGGTGGAGGCAGGCGCCCACATGCTCGACGTCAACGCGGGCATCCCGCTCGCCGACGAGCCGGCGATCCTCGCGCAGCACCGTCCAGCTGGTGCAGTCGCTCACGGACCTCCCGCTGTCCATCGACTCCTCCATCGTCGAGGCGCTCGAGGCCGGGCTCGCGGTCTACCAGGGCAAGGCGCTGGTGAACTCCGTCACCGGCGAGGAGGAGCGCCTCGAGCGCGTCCTGCCGCTGGTCGCGCAGGTACGGCGCGGCCGTCGTCGCCATCTCCAACGACGAGACCGGCATCTCGATGGACCCGGACGTCCGGTTCGCGGTCGCGAAGCGGATCGTCGAGCGCGCTGCCGACCACGGCATCCCGGCGCGCGGACGTCGTCGTCGACCCGCTGGTCATGCCGATCGGCGCGGTCTCCACCGCCGGGCGCGGCGTCGTTCCGGCTGCTTGGCCGGCTGCGCGACGAGCTCGGCGTGAACACCACCTGCGGCGCGTCCAACGTGTCGCTTCGGCCTGCCGAACCGCGAGGGCGTCAACGCCGCCTTCCTGACATGGCGATCGCGTCCGGACTCACGTCGGCCATCACGAACCCCATCGCCGAGGGCGTCCGCCACGCGGTCATGGCCGTCCGACGTGCTCATGGGCAACGACAAGGACGCGGCGCGCTGGATCCGCCAGTTCCGCGTTGCCCCGCCAGAAGGCGCCGAGGGTGGCCGACGGGTCAACCGCCGCCGCCAGGCAGGCTGAGGCAGGCGCCAGTGACGGAGCGGGGCGACGACGCGCTGGTCGTCTTCACGCCATCGGGACGGCGGGGACGGTTCCCCACGGGCACGATCGTGCTGGACGCCGCGCGCTCGCTGGGCGTGGACATCGACTCCGTCTGTGGCACGCGCGGCATCTGCGGCCGCTGCCAGGTGGTCCAGGCGACCGGCGAGTTCCCCAAGCACGGCATCACGTCCGCGCCCGGGAACCTCTCGGGCTCCGCGGCCAAGGAGCGCGAGTACGCAGAGCCGCAAGGGCCTCGCCGAGGGCCGCCGTCTCGCCTGCGCCGTCACCGTCCAGGGCGACCTCGTCATCGACGTGCCGGCCGAGAGCCAGGTGCATCGCCAGGTGGTCCGCAAGGCGCTCGACCTGCGCCGCTTCGAGGTGGACCCGGTCGTCGTCCTGCGCTACGTCGAGGTGGAGCCGGCCGGACCTGGCCGTCCCGTCCGGGCGAGGCGGAGCGCCTGCTCGCCGCGCTCGAGCGGGAGTGGGGGCTGACGGGCCTGCAGGTGGACCTGGCCGTCGTGCGCGATCTCCCGGCCGCCCTGCGCGCTGGTGGCCACGCGGTCACCGTGGCCATCCACGAGGTCCACGGCGGGCCGGGCCGTCATCGCCGCCTGGCCGGGGCTGCGCGAGGCGGTCTTCGGGATCGCCGTGGACGTCGGCTCCACCACGATCGCCGGGCACATCGCGAACCTCGTCACGGGCGAGGTGCTGGCGTCCGCCGGTGCCATGAACCCGCAGATCCGCTACGGCGAGGACCTGATGAGCCGCGTGTCCTACGCGATGCTCAACGAGGACGGCGCCGCGCGAGATGACCCGCGCGGTCCGCGAGGCGCTCGACGACCTGTTCACGGGCCTGGTCGCCGCAGGCGGGCGTGGAGCGGGACGACGTCGCTGGACCTCGTGCTCGTCGGCAACCCGATCATGCACCACCTGGTGCTGGGCCTCGACCCCGTGCCCCTTGGCGGCGCGCCGTTCGCGCTGGCGACGGACCGTGCCAGTCCACGCCACCGCCGCCGACCTGGGCCTCCACCTGCGCCCTGGCGCGCGGGTCTACGTCCTGCCCTGCATCGCGGGCCACGTGGGCGCCGACACCGCGGGCGTGATCCTGTCCGACGAGCCGCAGGCCTCGCACGCCGATCCGCCTGGTCGTGGACGTGGGCACCAACGCCGAGATCGTGCTGGGCAACCGCGACCGGCTGCTCGCCGCCTCCTCGCCCACGGGCCCGGCCTTCGAGGGTGCCCAGATCTCGTCCGGCCAGCGGGCCGCCCCGGGCGCCATCGAACGGGTGCGCATCGACCCGGTCACCCTGGAGCCGCGCTTCAAGGTCATCGGCTCGGATCGCTGGTCCGATCACCCGGGCTTCCGCAAGGTCGTCGCCGACACCGGGATCACCGGCATCTGCGGCTCCGGGATCATCGAGGCGGTCGCCGAGCTGTTCCTCGCCGGCATCCTGACCTCCGACGGGGTCATCGACGGCGGGCTTGCCGCGCGCACGCCACGGATCGAGCCCTCCGGGCGCACGTTCTCGTATGTCCTCCACGAGGGCTCGCCGCGGATCCTGGTCACGCAGGACGACGTGCGGGCGATCCAGCTCGCCAAGGCCGCGCTGTATGCGGGCGCGCGGCTGCTCATGGACCACCTGGGCGTGGACGCCGTCGACGAGATCCACCTCGCGGGCGCGTTCGGCTCCCACATCGACACGAGGCACGCCATGGTCCTGGGCCTGATCCCGGACTGCGACCTCGCCCACGTGAAGTCGATCGGCAACGCGGCGGGCACCGGGCGCGCTGATCGCCCTCCTGTCGGGCGCCGCGCGTGCCGAGGTGGAAGCCGTCGTCCGGCGCGTCGAGAAGATCGAGACCGCCGTGGAGCCCCGCTTCCAGGAGCACTTCGTCGAGGCGCTCGCGATCCCGCACAAGTCCGCTCCGTCAACCCACCTTGCCGCTGCTGTCGAGCTGCCCGCACCCCGGTTCGCCGTCGCGGCCGGACGCGAGGGCGGGCGACGCCGGCGCCAGGCCGGCCCCGCATCCGCCAACCCGTCGAGCGACACCAGTCGCCGGCTCGTCCAGCGGACCCGACGCCCTCTCTGCCCCCGAGGAGACCCGATGACCGCTGAGTCCACCCATCGCCGGTCCGGTGGTCGTGCTGCCCGCCAGGCCGCGCGCCTCCACGCCCACGCCGAGAGCGTCCCGTTCCTGACCCGCAAGCTCGCCCCCTTCGAGGTCCTGTCCGAGGAGGGCCTCGCCCGGATCGAGGAGAACGCCGACATCCTGCTCGAGCAGGTCGGCCTCGAGTTCCGTGACGAGGCGGCCCTCGCGACCTGGCGGGCGGCCGGAGCCGACGTGCAGGGCGAGCGGGTCCGCTTCCCGCGGGGCATGTGCCGCACGCTCATCCAGGCGAACGCCCCGCGCCAGTTCACCCAGTTCGCCCGCAACCCCGCACGGAGTGTGCAGATCGGCGGCAACGCGACCGTCTTCGCCCCGGCCTACGGCTCGCCCTTCGTGCGCGATCTCGACGGCGGCCGCCGCTACGGCACGATCGAGGACTTCCGCAACTTCGTGAAGCTCGCGTACAGCAGCCCGCACATGCACCACTCGGGCGGCACGGTCTGCGAGCCGGTGGACCTGCCGGTGAACAAGCGCCACTTCGACATGGTCGAGGCGCACCTGCGCTACTCGGACAAGCCGTTCATGGGCTCGGTGACGCACCCAGACCGGGCGCAGGACACCATCGACATGGCGCGCATCGTGTTCGGCGCGGACTACCTCGAGGACCATCCGGTCACCCTGTCGCTGTGCAACGCGAACTCGCCGATGGTCTGGGACTCGATCATGCTCGGCGCAGCGCGAACCTACGCCCAGGCGAACCAGGCGGTCCTGATCACCCCGTTCATCCTGGCGGGCGCCATGGCCCCGGTCACCGCCGCGGGCACCGTCACCCAGACCCTCGCCGAGGCGCTCGGCGGGCATGGCCTACGTCCAGCTCGTCCGACCCGGTGCGCCGGTGGTCTTCGGGTCGTTCGCCTCGTCGATCTCCATGCAGTCGGGGGCGCCCACGTTCGGCACGCCTGAGCCTGCGCTGGTCCTCTATGCGATGGCAGCCCTCGCCCGACGTCTCGGCGTCCCATTCCGCTCGGGCGGCTCACTGTGCGCCTCCAAGGTCCCCGACGCGCAGGCGGCCTACGAGTCCGCGGCCACGCTCCAGCCAACGGTCCTGGGTGGCGTCAACTTCGTGCTCCATGCAGCGGGCTGGCTCGAGGGCGGCCTGGCGATGGGCTACGAGAAGTTCATCCTCGACGCGGACCAGTGCGGGATGATGGGCGTCTTCGTGAACGGCCTGGACATGTCCGAGAACGGCCAGGCGATGGACACGCTCCTCACCAACGGGCCGGGCAACCACTTCCTGGGGACCGCGCACACGCTGGCCAACTTCGAGACGGCGTTCTACCGCTCGGACATCGCGGACAACAACTCGTTCGAGCAGTGGGCTGAGGACGGCGCGCTTGATGCTCCGGCCCGCGCGAACAAGCTCTGGAAGAAGATGCTGCGCGGAGTACGAGCAGCCCGCCATGGACGAGGGTGTCTCGGAGGCGCTCGCCGAGTTCATCGCCAGGCGCAAGGCGTCGTTCCCGGACTCCGACACCTAGGTTCCCTCCCGGCCGGGCTGCCGATGCCTGGCGGCTGCCCGTCCGTGCCTGCGGCGCCCCGTCCGTGCTGCGGCGCCCCGTCCGTGCTGCGGCGCCCCGTCCGCGCTGCGGCGCCCCAACCATGGGGGGAATCGAGGGGCTCCACGCTGGGCTGCGGGCCCAGACTGTCGACCCGTGGGTCGAGCCTCGAGGGCCGCGGCCCGTTTCGCCCCATCGTTGGGGGACCCGGGGATCAGGGCGTGGTGACGCCGCCGTCGTCCTCGGTCCAGGTGATGTCGGTCTCTGCTGCGACGACGCCCGGGACCATCGCCAGCAGGCGGGCCAGCACCTCCGCGGTCGAGCGCTTCTGGACCGCCCCCGTCACGTAGGCGGTCCCCTGATCCACGCGTACCGTGAACTTGTCCGGGTCCAGCCACATCTCCCGGATGAGCACCTCGCTGCGGATCGTCTCCTCGAGCTCCTCGTCGCTGCGCACGAATGCCCGGACGAGGTCGGCGCGGGTCACGATCCCCAGCAGCTCACCGTCGCTCCCGACGACAGGCAGCCGGTTGACCCTGCGCTCCGTCATGATCTCCGCCGCGGCGCGGATGGCGCGGAACGGCTCGATGGTGAGAGCGGGCGAGGTCATGGCCTCGCCCGCCGTGCGCGCGTTGACCTTGTGCTTCATCGCCTCGGCGTCCCGGTGCCGGGTGAGCGAGAGTCGTGACCCGGCGGGCCGGATCCCGGCCTCCTTCATGACCAGGTCCCCCTCCGAGACCACGCCCACGACCCGGTTGGCGTCGTCCACCACGGGCAGGCCGCTGATCCCCCGGTCGACCAGGATCCGGGCGACGTCGGCGATCGACGTCTCGGGGGTCACGGTGATGACCGAGCGGGACATGATCTGTTCGACCGTCTGCATGCTTCTCCTCGAGTCCATGGAGCCGGCCAGCCGGCGACGAGCCGGCGGGCCGGCGTGAGCCCGGCGACGAGCCGTTTCAGGCGGGCTTGGCAGCCCCCGCGGATCCCGTCGAGCCGGCGCCGGCGGCATCGGATCCGGACGCCTTGACGAGCCAGCGCTGCTGGAGCCGCGTGCCCACGTTGCGTATCACCCCTGCGAAGCCACCGGGCCAGAAGATCATCACGGCGATGAGGAGCATCCCGTAGATGACGAGATGCAGGCCCGGCAGGCCCGAGAGGTTGGTGCGCATCAGTTCGACCGCGATGGTCAGCGGGAACGCGATGATCGCGGGTCCCCACAGGCTCCCGCGCCCGCCGATGTAGGCGACCGCGAGGACCTCGACCGTGTGCGAGGTGAGCATGATGTCGGGGGTCAGGATGCCGTAGTAGTGGGCGTAGAACCCGCCCAGGATCCCGGCGAAGAAGCACGACAGCGTGAAGTTGATGACGAGGAACCGGGTCGGGTTGATGCCCGGACGCCTTGGCGGCCTGCAGGTTCTGGCCGATTGCCCGGAACGCGAGGCCGAACCTGGAGCGGATGACCAGGCGTGAGGACCACGATCGTGATCAGCAGCAGGCCGAGCGACGACGTAGTAGTACGGCAGGTTGTCCGAGGTGTCGAGGAGCAGCGGCACGTTGAGGCCGAGCGAGCCGCGCGTGATGTCGGTCAGGTTGCGGGCGAGGCCCATCAGCGCGAGGCCGACGAACCAGGTCATGACCGCCGCGTAGATGCCGCGCAGGCGGAGCGTGAGCATGCCGGTGAGCAGGCCGACGAAGCCCGACGCGATGCCGCCGACCACCATCCCGATCGGGGCGGGATGCCGAAGTTGGCGGCGAGCAGGCCCGACGTGTAGGCGCCGACGCCGACGAAGGCGGCGAAGCCGAAGTTGACGATGTTGATGTAGCCGGCGGTGAAGTCGAAGGCGACGGCCATGCCGGCCATGAACGCTGCGCCGACCAGCCAGCGCTGGTAGTCCTGCCCGTTGAACGGCGGGATGAACGGCAGCACGACGGCAACCACGAGCAGGACGATCGAACCGACCCGCGAGTACAGGCGGGTCTTGGCGCGGACCTGGGCGATGGCCGCCGGGCTGGCGGTGTCGAAGGTGACCACTACTGCTCCCAGACACCTTTCACTTCGCTGCCGAAGAGCCCGGACGGCTTGAACAGCAGGATGAGGATGATGAACGCCGTCGGCAGGACGTCCACCCAGCCCATGCCGACGAACGTCACCGTCAGGGTCTGGATCAGGGCCACGATGAAGGAGCCGACGATGGCGCCCTGCACGTTGCCGAGGCCCGCGAGGATGACCACGTACCACGCGAGGTAGAGGGGCTGGATGCCCACGTCCGGGAACGACGGGAACATGAACAGCAGGGCTGCGCCCGCAAGCGCCGCGAGCGCGGTGCTCAGGCCCATCGTCAGGACGAACACCCGGTTGAGCGCGATGCCGGCCATCTGGGCGCCGGTCTCGTCCTGGGAGACGGCCCGCATCGCGCGGCCCGGTCCGCGTCCTCTGCAGGAACAGCGCGAAGACGGCGATCACCGCCATCGCGATGATGAACACCATCGCCCGGTCGACAGACACCGGCTGGCCGAGGATCTCGATCGGCTTGACGTCCCAGTACCGGCTGACGCCGCGGAACTCGTTGCCGAAGATGAGCCGGTTGCCGTTGATGAGGATGACCGACACCCCAGCGGTGAGCAGGAAGGTGTTCATGACCCACTGCTGGCGGCTGCGCTTGCGCAGCGGCCGGAACAGGAGCACCTCGAGGAGCACGCCGCACAGGAACCCGATGATGGCGGCCACGATCATGCCCGGGAAGCGGGCCGACGATCTTGAGGCCGACCATCTCGGGGTTCTCGAACATGGCTTCCTGGATCGGTGAGAACACCGTGAACGCCACGAGCGATCCGATCATGAAGAACTCGCCGTGGGCGAAGTTCGGGATGTTCATCACGCCGAACACGAGGGCCAGGCCACCGGCCATCATGGCCCACATGCCGCCGGTCACGAGGGTGTCGACGAGGATCGAGGGGCGCACGAACGCCGACAGGATCAGCACGAGGACCAGGATCGCGATGACGCCCCAGGTGAACGTCAGGTAGCGCTTCCAGAGGGGAATGGTCTTGAGGTTGGTTGCGGCAGTCATGGGTCGCTCAGATCCCCAGGTAGGCTTCCTGGACGTGGGTGTTGCCGAGCAGCTCCTCGCCCGTCCCCTCGAGGACCACGCGGCCCTGCTCGAGCACGTAGGCGCGGTCCACGAGGCGCAGCGTGGTGTTCACGTTCTGCTCGACGAGGAGGATCGTGACGCCGCGCTGGCTCAACGCCTTGAGGGCCTCGAAGGCCGTGAGCGTCGCCATCGGCGCAAGCCCCAGGGAGGGCTCGTCAACCAGCAGCATCGACGGTGAGGGCATGAGGCCGCGCCCGATCGCGAGCATCTTGCGCTCGCCGCCGGACAGGGTGCCGGCGAGCTGGTCGCGGCGCTCGTACAGGCGCGGGAACAGCTCGAACACCAGGTCGACGTTGGACGCGATCCTGGCCTTGTCGCGGATCGTGTGCGCCCCCACGAGCAGGTTCTCGTACACCGACATCGCGGGGAACAGGTTCAGGCTCTCGGAGACGTAGCCGAGCCCGATCGTGCTCACCTTGTGGGCCGGCACGCCGACGAGCGACTGGCCCCGGAAGTCGACGGAGCCGGTGATGGGCTGGATGAAGCCGGCGATCGTGCGGAGCGTGGTCGACTTGCCGGCGCCGTTGGGGCCCAGCAGGGCCACGAACTCGCCCTCTTCGACATGCAGGTCGACGCCCCACAGGACCTGCAGCAGGTCGTAGCCAGCTTCGACGCCGGTGAGTTGGAGCACCCTATCCTCCGGATGTCTGCGATCCGCCTCGGCGGGGTCGCGGTCGTCTTCCGCTCAGAGCATGTAGTGGGTGCCGAGGTATGCCTCGCGCACCCGCTCGTCCTGGGCAACCGTGGTCGCCTCGCCGTAGGCGATGAGCTCGCCGTACTGGAGCACCGCGAGGCGCCCGCAGAGGTCGAGGATCAGCCGCATGACGTGCTCGACCATCACGATCGTCGTGCCGTCGTCACGGATGCGGCGGATGAGGGCTGCGATGGTCACGAGCTCGCTGGGCGAGAGGCCAGCGGCGAACTCGTCGAGGAACAGGAGCTTGGGCTTGCTGGCCAGCGCACGTGCGAGGTCCAGCCGCTTGAGCTCGAGCGCGCTCAGGTGGGACGCGACCGTGCTGGGCGGCCGCGCGAAGTCGACGTACTCGAGCATCTCCTGGGCGCGGGCCACGATGTCGCGCTGGCGGATGTGGGGATCCCCGAACGTCGCCGAGACCACCACGTTCTCGAGCACGGTCAGGTCGGGGAACGGGCGCGGGATCTGGAACGTGCGGCCGATGCCCAGCCGGCACATCTTGTCGGCCGTGAACCCCGTGGTGT
The DNA here is from genome assembly GCA_963697365.1 of uncultured Chloroflexia bacterium. GTDB lineage: Bacteria > Chloroflexota > Limnocylindria > Limnocylindrales > CSP1-4 > CAIXZV01. The sequence goes on along the minus strand of CAVONT010000004.1, from coordinate 24,015 downwards.
CGTGCCCGTCCAGGAGGACGGTGCCGGCATTGGGCTTGGAGGCCCCCGCGAGGCAGTTGAGCAGCGTCGACTTGCCTGCTCCGTTGGGGCCGATCAGGCCGAAGATCTCGCCCTGCTCCACGGAGAAGGTGACGTTGTTGACTGCGGTCAGGCCACCGAACCGCTTGGTGACCCCGTTGAGCTCGAGGAGCGCCATACGCCTCTTTCACCGGGTGTCCTGGGGCCGGCCGGGCCGGCCCCAGGACTGAAGGGTCAGGAGTTGCCGGGGGACCCGTCAGGGCTTCTGCTGGATCGCTCCCGTGGCGACCTCGGCCGGCCAGACCACGGTGGCGTTGCCATCCATGTACTGGAGCGCCGGGAAGATGTAGTGGCCCTTGCCCACGACCGGATCCGGGATCGTGTCCTCGGCGTAGTCGTAGTTGGACATGATGATTCCGTCCGTGTAGGCCAGCTTGCCGGTCCAGAGCTGCTCCGTGGCGACCTTCTGGAGGGACGCGCTGGTGATCTCGCAGGAGTCGGCCAGCGCCTGCTGCGCGACCTTGATGAAGAAGTTGGCGAAGTCGTAGGACAGGCCGGACGCCGACGGGCTGGGCTTGCTGCCGTACTTGGCCTCGTAGTCGGCCGCGAACTTCTTGGCAGCATCGGAGGCGAACTGCGGGATCTGGTCCACGACGTAGTTGGACGCCGAGCCGGAGAGCTTGTACCAGTCGCCGATCCAGCCGAGGCCGTCGGCCACGACGAGCGACTTGATGCCGGAGTCATCGATCGCCTTGAGGAACGAGGCGATGGAGGCCGGGATCGTGGTGGTGCCCGCGATCAGCGGGATGTTGTCGTTCTTGTAGCGGGAGACGATGGCCGAGAAGTCGGTCTGCGTCGTCGGGAAGTAGTCCTCGCTCGCGACGGTCCAGCCGACGGCCGAGAGCTGGTCCTTGAGGCCCTGGCCGAAGGAGCGGCCCCAGTCGGTGTCCTCGCCGTAGATCGCGACCTTCTTCTCGGCGGGCTTGAAGGAGCCGGCCGCGATGGCGTCCTCGATGGCCTGGACGTAGCCGATGGTCAGCTTGGCCGGATCCGGCCAGCCCTTCACGGTCCAGTAGCCGTACTTGGCCTTGTCGCTGTTGAACTTCTCGTTGACGACGCCCGTGGCGCCCATCGCGAAGAAGTGCGGGACCTTGTACTTCGCCGTGACCTCCATCTGGGCGACGGCGACCGAGCTGTGCCAGCCGCCGACGCCGGCGACGATCTTCTGGCCCACCACGGCCTGCTCGTAGGCGGCGGCGCCCTTGGCCGGATCGGACTGGTCGTCGATGTAGACGGGCTCGAGGGTGTACGGCCCGATCTTGGAGCCGATGGCCTCGAAGGCCATCGCGGTGGCGTTCTTGATCTCCTCGCCGGTCAGGGCGTTGGGTCCGGTGAACGGGCCCGAGACCCCGATCTTGAGCGTGGCCGGAGCGGGCTCGGTGCAGGCAGCGGCGCCGCCGTCAGTCGTGGCGGCCGGGGCCTCCGTGGCGGCCGGCGCTTCGGTGGCGGGGGCCGGGGTGGCTGCGGCTCCGCCGCAGGCGCTCACCACGAGCGCGGCAGCGGCCAGCAGTCCGGCGATGCGGTACTTCGTCCCAGAATTGATCACCTGAGTTCTCCTCCTCCAACAGCAACCATGAACCAGTGCCTGATGGTGTCGGCAGTACCTCTCTAGGCTGGAGCCCTCCCAGGGGAGGGCGGGGACCACGACACCGTGCGGCGGAGCCCGCCGGCCGGGGGGACGCTCCCGGTCGGGCTGGTGACTACCGCGGGACGCACGGCTGCCATCGCTAGGACCCGCGCACCCGGCGGATCTCGGCGCTGATGGCTGGGACCACCGTGTGGAGGTCACCGATCACGGCATAGTCCGCGTCGCCCATGATCGGAGCCTCGGGGTCCTTGTTGATGGCGATGATCTTCTTGGAGGCCTTGCAGCCGGCCATGTGCTGGGTTGCCCCGCTGACGCCGGCGGCGATGTAGAGATCGGGAGCGATCTTGGTCCCGGTCTGCCCGACCTGTGCGGTGTGCGAGCGCCAGCCGGCGATCGTCACGGCACGGGAGCAGCCGACGGCGGCACCCAGGAGGCCCGCCAGCTCGTCGATCGGGCCGAAGCCCGCCTCGGAGCCCACGCCGCGTCCGCCGGACACCACGACCTTCGCCTCGGCGAGCGAGACGCCGGACGCGGCCGGGGCGGTGCGGTCGACGACACGGACCACGAGGTCGGCGTCGTCGAGGACCGGGGTGAAGGTGGTCACGGGCGCGGAGCCGCCCGTCTCGACGGCCGCCACCGCGTGCGGGGCGGCCGTGAGGATCGGCGCGCGACGCGTTGATGACCGCCTCCTCGGAGAGGCTGCCACCCCAGCGCAGCCGGGTCACCGCCACCGGGCTGCCCGGCGTCAACGGCCGTGCAGTTGGCGGCGAACGGCTGGTCCGCGCGTGCGGCCACGCGGGCCAGGATCGTGTTGCCGGCCTCGGTGCCGGGGCCGACGATCGCGTCCACGCCGAGCCGGTCGGCGAGGTCGGCGATGACACGGGCACGGGCGTCGGGCGCCATAGCGGCGAGCCCCGGGTGCTCCGCGACGTGGACGGCGGTGGCACCCCAGGCACCAAGCGTGGCCGCCGCGGCGGCGTCACCCATGACGACCGCGTGGACGTCGCCGCCGGCCGCCAGCTGCGAGCCGAGGGCCAGGGCCTGGAGCGCGACCTCGTCGGCCGCGCCGTCGGTGGTGGAGACGTAGACGAGGACGGCGGCCATCTAGAGCACCCCCAGGCTGGCGAGCAGCTCGACGACGGCGGGCGCGGCCTCGGGCCCGGAGCCCAGGATCTCGGCCTGCGAGGAGGTCACCGGCGGCACCACGAGCCTGACCATCTCGAGCTTCGGCGCGGGACGCGCGGGCTCGGAGGCGGCCACGGGCTTGCTCTTGGCGCGGATGCCGGCCGGGCACCGACGGGTACCGCGGCAGGTTGAGGCCCTCGAGCACGCCGATGACCGCGGGCATCGGGAGCTCGTAGACGTCGCGGGCGCCGGCGACCTCCTGCTCGCAGCGGACGCTCGCGCCGCGACGGCGATGGCCCTTGATGCCGGTCACGACCGGCCGGCCGAGGGCGCGGCCGACGCGGACGGCGACCTGGTAGCCGCCCGTGTCGCCGGCCTCGTTGCCGAGCAGCACGAGGTCGAACGGGCCGCTCTCGGCCTCGTCGGCGCGGATCGCGTCGACGATCGCCGCCGGCCGTGGACTCGGGGTCCCACTCCTCGCCGTCGGTGACGAGGTGGATCGCCGCGGTTGATGCCGAGCGCCATGCGACTCGCGGAGCTGCTCGAGGGCCTCGGCGGGGCCGAGGGTGAGGACGACCGACTCGCCGCCGTGCTCCTCGACGAGGCGCACCGCCTGCTCGACCGCGCACTCCTCGTGCGGGCCGATGGCGAAGCCCAGGTACTTGACGTCGATCGCCCGCTCGTCGTCGGTGAGCGTGATGCGTCCGGCGACGGCCGGGACGCGCTTGATGCAGACGAGGACCTTCATCCGATCAGGCCCGGATGCGCGTCGTTCTCGGGGTCGAACAGCGGCTTGGAGCCGACGCGCGCCACGGTGACCGGGTACAGCTCGCCGAAGTACTGGACGCACGAGCCTGGTGCCCTCGACCGCGTGCTCGGGCGGCAGGTAGCCGAGCAGGAGGTACTTGCCCAGGGACGGGCCCATGCCGGCCGAGTTGGCGTAGGACCGGCGGCCCCTGGCGTCGGTGATCGGCGTGCCGTCCGGCGGTGACGATCGGCTGGCGGCCGAGCATGTAGCGCTTCTCGCCGGTGCGCGCGACGGTGTGGTCGTCCACGGTGAGCGTGCAGCAGACGGCCGCCCGGCTCCTCGGCCATGCGCCGCCTCGAGCGCCGCCCTGCCGACGAAGTCCTGGCGCCTTGAGCCGCGGCGTGAGCCATGTCCGCCTCGACCGGGTTGTAGTCGTTGTCGAGCTCGGTGCCGTACGGCGCGGTAGCCCTTCTCGAGCCGGCCGGTCGTGCCGTAGACGCGCGATGCCGCAGGCCGTGAGGCCGAGCTCCTGCCCGGCCTCCCACAGCTCGTCCCAGAGGCGCTGGCCCTGCTCCATCGGCACGTAGAGCTCCCAGCCCAGGTCGCCGACGTAGCTGATCCGCGACGCGAGCGCGAGCTGGGTGCCGATCTCGATCGTCCTGCAGGTGCCGAACTTGAACGCCTCGTTGCGACATGTCGGCGCGGGTCAGCTTCTGGACGATCCTGCGGGCGTTGGGGCCCCAGAGGCCGATCGTCGTGTAGGCGGTGGTCAGGTCCACGAGCGCGGTGTCCGGCGCGAGCGTTGTCGCTGAACCACTTCAGGTCGGCCATGCCGTGGGCGGCGCCGGTGACCACCCGGAAGATGATCCTTCCCGAGGCGCATGATCGTGAGGTCGGACTTGAAGCCGCCCGGTCTCGGACAGGACCGGCGTGTAGACCACCTTGCCGACGGCGACGTCCATCTGGCGGACGCACACCTTCTGGACCGTGTCGAGCGCGCCCGGCGCCGACGATGTCGAAGATGGCGAACGACGAGAGGTCGAACATGCCGGCCGACTCGCGCATGGCGAGGTGCTCGGCGTTGATGATCGGGCTCCACCAGCGGGCGTCCCACTCGTTCGGCCGGGTCTGCGACGCCGTACTTCTCGACGAGCGGGGCGTTGCAGCCGTACCACTGGGCGCGCTCCCAGCCGGCGACCTCGAAGAACTCGGCGTCGTGGGCCTTCTGCCACTCGTACATCGGCGTCTTGCGGAGCGGGCGGTCGGACAGGTACTGCTCGGCCGGGTGGACGATGCCGTAGGTCTTGGGGAACGCCTCGAACGCGCGGGCCTTGGTGTGCTGGCGGGTCTTCTGGTGGGCGTGGAAGCGGCTGATGTCGCTCTGGTTGCAGTCGATCTCGGGCTGGCCGTGGATCATCCACTCGGCGATGGACTTGCCGACCGCCGGGCCCTCCTTGACCCAGACCGCGCAGGCGGACCACAGGCCCTTGACCTCGGGCGTCTCGCCCAGGAGCGGCATGCCGTCCGGGGTGAGCGAGATCAGGCCGTTGATCGCGTACTTCTGCGCCGACCGTCTCGTCGCCGAGGATCTCCGGGAACAGCTCGAGGGCGTCCTCGAGCTGCGGGTCGAAGTCGTCCTGGGTGAACGGGAACTCCGTCGGCGAGAGCGCGGCCTGCTCGTTCGAGGGGATGGTCTCCGGGTCGTGGAGGATCGAGCGGTGGGCGTACGACCCGACCTCGAAGCCGATGCCGTCCTGGCGCTCGTACATGAGCGTGTCCATGTCGCGGACGATCGGGTACTCGATCGCCTTGCGAGGACTGCTCGAAGCAGCTGGACCGGGCCGTAGTCGGCCATCTGGTGGACGACGGGCGTGAGCGGGATGTACGCGCCGGCCATCTCGGCCAGGAGCGGTGCCCAGACGCCGACGGCGATGACGACGTACTCGGCCTCGATCGTGCCGCGGGTCGTGGTCACGCTCCGGATGCGGCCGTCCTCGACGCCCATCGCGGTGACCTCGGTGTTCGCGAACGAGGTGAGGGCGCCCATCGCCTCGGCCTTCTCGCGGCAGAGCGTGCCGAACGGAGGGAGTCGCAGACGCCGGTCTCGGGCGTGTAGAACCCGCCGACGAGGATCTCCTCGTTGATGAACGGGACGAGCTCCTTGATCTCGGCCGGGGTCACCATGTAGGCGTCGATGCCCCAGTTCCTGGCCGAGTCGACCTTGCGCCGCAGCTCCTCGAGGCGCGTCTGCGGAGCGGGCGACCTCGAGGCCGCCGCACGTCGTGTAGACGTCCCACTCCTCGTACTGGCGGGCGCTCTCGAGCGTGAGCTCCGCCATCTCCTTGTTGTGGTCCACCAGGTAGAGGAAGTTGCGACGCGTGGCCGGTGGAGCCGCCCGGGTTGGGGAGCGGGCCCTTGTCGACGAGGACGATGTCCTTCCAGCCGAGGCTGCGCCAGGTGGTAGGCGATGCTGTTGCCGACGATGCCGGCGCCGATGATCACGACCTTCGCGCGGGTCGGGAAGTCAGCCACGAGTTCTGCTCCTGTCGCGGGTGCGGTATGACTCGGCGGGTGGAGGCGTCGTGCGGGTAGGCGCCGAACCCTACCGGCCCTGTCCCGGTCGCAACGCGGCCGGAGTGTCGAAAAAAAGGTCCATTGGTCACATCCGGCCCGATGCGCGGGGGGCGCAACGTCCCCACTGAGACCGGTCGTGCGAGGCTAGCTTGTTGACAATCCGCATGTCAACAAGCAATCTGCACAGACACGCAGGCCATCAGGCACTGCCACCGTGGTGAGGGTCCAGGGCAATCCGTGTCAGTCTTCGCGCACAAGCAGCTCTGGGAATCCATCGCGGACCAGATCCGGGACGAGATCCTCGACGGACGGCTTCCGGCTGGCGCGCGGCTGCTCGAGACCGAGCTGGCGGAGCGGTTCGGGGTGTCGCGCGGGCCGGTCCGGGACGCGCTCACGGAGCTGGCCCGGGAGGGCCTCGTCGAGGATCTCCCGCGGCGCGGCACGTTCGTCGGCCTCGCTGAGCGAGAAGGACCTGGAGGAGGTCTACGTCCTGCGGCGGGCCATCGAGGAGGCCGCGGTACGGCTCGCGATCGCCCGGGCCGCCGACGCCGAGATCGCCGAGATGTACGCCCGCCTCGCGGAGACCGAGGACGCGTACGAGCGGGCAGACCTGCCGGCCGCCTGGGAGGCGGACATGGCCTTCCACCGGACGTACTGCCGGATGTCCGGCAACGGCCGCCTTGCGGACCTGTTCGAGGGCCTGGCCTCACAGACCGTGCTGCTGATGCGGACGGCCCTGGCGTCCCACGCGTCGCTCGCGCTGGACGCCGCCTGTCGAGCTGCACCGCCGGATCGCCGACGCGATCAAGGCACGGGACGCCGATGCGGCGGTGCGCGCCGTGGGCGAGCACTACCAGTACACGCAGGACCGGCTCGCCGCCGACTGACGCGGTGGCCCGAGACTCCTGATCGCGGGCTGCCACCGGGTGCCGGACACCTGATCCCGGGCTGCCACCAGCGCGGGCTGCCACCAGCGCGGGCCGCCCCCGGTCCGGCCACGCCTCCCGGCCACACTCCGGTCAGGCGACGCTTCGCCGGTCCGGCCCCGCGACGTGCCGACCCGATGAGCGCCACCCGCGCGCACGGAGCCGCGACGTCGCTCGTTGAGCACCCCATGCGCCGGTCGTGCGCTGGCGGGCCCCCAGGGCGCACGCCGTGAGCGCCCGGTGCGCAATCAGCGACGGGAGCGCACGGTGTGTCGGCCCGGCGCTCACACGGATGTCAGCTGCCCGATGACACACGACACTAGACCATCCCGTCCGCCCGGAGCCGTGCGATCTCGTCCTCCTCGTAGCCCGCTTCTGCGAGGATCTCGTCGGTGTGCTCGCCGAGCAGCGGCGGGGCCGTCCGGATCGAGGCGGGCGTCACCGAGAGCGTGAACGGGATGCCCGCCTGGCGGACCGCGCCGAGGACCGGGTGCTCCACGTCCACCACCATGCCGAGGGCCACCGCCTGGGGCATCGCGAACGCCTCGCTGACGTCGTTGATGGCACCACACGGGATACCGGCGACGTCGAGACTGTCCAGCCAGGCGTCTGTCGGCCGGGCGGCGAACAGGGAGGCGAGGATGGCCCTCAGCTCGACGCGGTTGGCCACACGATCGCCGTTGGTCGCGAACCTCGGGTCATCGCGCAGGTCCGGGCGGCCCAGCAGATCGCACAGCCGCGCCCACTGGCGCTCGCTGCCCACCGCGAGGGCAAGTTCGCCGTCGGCCGTGGCGAAGGTCTCGTAGGGCACGATGTTCGGGTGGGCGTTGCCGAGCCGCGCAGGGGCGTGACCTGACACGAACGCGTTCTGGGCCTGGTTGACCAGCACCGCCAGCGTGGAGGCGAGCAGGTTGACGTCGATCCGCTGGCCGCCGTGGCCCTCGCCCGCCCCGGGGACCCGGCCGCGCTCGCGAGCCATGAGGCCCGCCAGCACGCTCACCGTCCCGAAGAGGCCCGTCACGACATCGCTGATGGCGACGCCCACCTTGGTGGCTCCGCCGCCATCCTCGTCGCGCGCGCCCGTGATCGACATGAGACCGCCCTGGGCCTGGATCACGAAGTCGTAGCCGGGCTTCTGCGCGTCCGGGCCCACCGTGCCGTAGCCGCTGATCGCGAGATGGACGAGGTCCGGGTTGATCGCCTCGAGCACGTCGTCACCGAAACCGAGCCGCTCGAGCCCGCCGACCCGGAAGTTCTCCACGAAGACGTCCGCATCCGCGAGCAGGTGGGTGAGCACCTCGCGCCCGCTGGCGGTCTTGAGGTCGAGGCGGATCGAGCGCTTGTTGCGGTTGACCGCCTGGAAGTAGGCCGCGGTCCTGGTGCCGGCTGCCTGGTCGCCCACCCACGGGGGACCCCAGCCGCGGGTGCCGTCGCCCTCGGGCGGCTCCACCTTGACCACGTCGGCGCCAAGGTCGGCCAGGAGCATCGTGCAGTACGGACCGGCCAGCACCGTCGAGCAGTCGACGACGCGGATCCCGGCGAGCGGGCCGAAGTTGCCTGGGGAGGACTCCATGCCGTTGATGGTAGCCCTCGCTCAGCCCTCGGCAGGAGCGGGGCCGGGCTCCGTCGGCTGGTCGGGCGCCACCTCGTCGGGTGCCTTCGGCTCGTCGGGGACCGTGATGTCCACGAGCTGTGCGTCCGTCGCCTTGACCAGGTCCGCGGGCGCGAGATGGACGTTGACGCCACGCGCGCCGCCACCGATGGCCACGACGTCCCACTGCATGACCGTCTCGTCGGCGATCACCGGCCAGGGCCGTCGTGCGCCGAACGGCGTGATCGCGCCGCGGACGTAGCCGGTCTCGGCCTTGGCCTCCTCCTCGGTGGGGAGCGTCAGGCGGTTCGTGCCCAGGAGCTGGCGAAGCTTCGGCCAGTTGAACCGGCGGCCGCCCGGGACGAGGACGAAGAAGAAGTCGTCGGCGCCGCGGCGGACGAGGATGGAGCGCAGCAGCGAGCCGACGGGGATCCCCTGGAACCCGGCGCTCTCGTCGGCGCTGCGGGCGATCTCGGTGCGGACGACGCGGAAGGGGACGCCCGCCGCCTCGAGGGCGGCAATGGCCGGGGTCGACGGGGTGGCCGGGGTCGGCGGGGTGGCCGGGGTGCTGGGGACGGGCTGGTCGGTCATCCCGGGAGCCTACACTCGTCGCGATTGACACGGGTCGCCAGGGCGGGCGGGTGCGGGAGGGCGGGCGGGTGCGAGCGCCCGATCCGAGGGCGCCGACTCTCGTGGGGGTCAGGAGGACCCCGCGCGAGCGTGGCGCGTGTCGCCAACCGCACTTACGTGCACGGTCCGTGCGGGCGAAGGGCGCTGGTGACTCCCTGGCGGATCAGATGGCCCGATGGACCAGGTGGGCGGGCGCCGGCGACGACCCGTTGGCCCGGTGAGCGGCGCCGGCTGCGGACCGGTGAGCGGGCGCCGGCTGCGGTCGCCGGCCCTACCCCCAGCGGCGCTCCTGGTAGTCGAGCACCTCGTCGGTGAGCAGCTTGCGGGTCGCGTTGCCCACCCGCAGGTGGAAGTCCGCCGTGCGCGCACCGCCCGTCACGCCGACGAACACCGGACGATCGGCGGCCGCAACGTCGATCCGGCAGACGTCCAGCCCCGCGAGGGAGACGAACGACACGCCCATGTCCGCCGTCACCCCCCGCCCCAGCCGGGCTGCCACCAACTGGCGCAGCCAGAGCTCGAACCCGTCGCGCGTGCCACCCGGGACCACCGCGTAGTCGTCGGCCAGGCCGTGGATCGAGCCGTCGTCGCGCACGCCCAGGAGCAGCGTGCCGCCTGTCGCATTCATGAAGCCGGCCAGGGTGATGACGACCTCGTCCTCCATGCGCTGATCCTTGGCGCCGGTCTTCGTGTTCCAGCGCGCCGTCGACTTGAACTCGACGCGCTCGCCCTCGCCACCGGCGATCAGGTCGGCCACCGACGCCTCGACGCCCCGCGAGCGGCGACGGGCCCGCTCCAGCAGGATCGGTGGTCGCGAGCGCGCTGGCCACGCCGGCGCCGACCACGCCCACGGCCACCCGGACGATCGGCGTGCCGATGTCGAGCAGCTCGAGCGGGAGCGTGGCGATCGCGGCGCCGGCCATCGACACGGTCATCGTCGTGCTCCACGCGAGGCGGCGGCTCTCCGGCAGGACGAGCGCGCCAGAGCGCCGCGAGCATCGCGCCGACCGCGAGCAGCACGAGGATCAGGACCGACGGAGGCAGCTGCGTCATGCCCGTGATGGTGCCATCCCTGCGCCCGATGATGCGCCGCGAGGGGTCCCGGCGTCGATCGGGCGATAGCATGCACCCATGAGCGACCCGTCCCCCGCCCGCGTCCCGACCCTCATGACCACCCACGCCCACCCCGACGACGAGGTCATCGGCACCGGCGGCCTCATGGCGAAGGCGGTGAAGCAGGGCCGCCGCGTCGTGCTGGTCACCTGCACCCGCGGTGAGATGGGCGACATCGTCGTGCCCGAGATGGACACGCCCGACAACCACCGCCGCCTCGGCGAGCTGCGTGCCGTCGAGCTGGAGCATTCGATGGAGGCCCTTGGCGTGACCGAGTGGGAGAACCTCGGCTACAAGGACTCCGACATGATGGGCCGCCCGGGGAACCGCGACCCGCGCACCTTCTGGCAGGCGGACCTCGACGAGGCGATCGGCCGGCTCGTCTGGCTGGTGCGCACCTACCGGCCGGACGTGATGACGACGTACAACGACTTCGGCGGGTACGGGCACCCGGACCACATCCGCACGCACCTCGTGGCGGTGGGCGCCTTCGCCCGGGCCGGCGACCCGGCGTGGTACCCCGGCCAGTTGGCGCCCGAGCACGGCGGCACCGGCGTTCCCGTCGAGGAGGGCGGCCTCGCGCCGTGGGCCCCGGCCAAGCTCTACGAGCAGGCAATCCCGGCGTCCGTACGCGACGCGATCCAGGGACGCATGGAGGCCATCGGGGAGCGCTCGTTCTGGTCCGCCCCGCCGGACGCGACGCCCGAGCAACTGGCCGAGTTCGAGGCGTACGCCGCCCGGATGCTCGTCCCGGACGAGACGGTGACGGCCTGGGTGGACGTGTCCGACGAGCTCGATGCCCGGTGGGGCGCCATCCGGGCGCACGCGACCCAGATCAGCGACGAGAACCCGTTTGTGCGCTTCGGCCCCGATGCCTGGCGCGACTTCTGGTTCCGCGAGGCGTTCGTCCGCCGCGAGTCACGGGTCGCGGCGCCGGACCACGAGACGGACCTGTTCGAGGGGATCCTCGGGCGCGAGCCCGGTCCGTACGGCTGGGCCTGAGCCAGGCCTATCGCGTCGCCCGGGGGTGCACGGCGGATCGTGCCGCGGGCCGCAGCTACCAGTCGAGATGGCCCTTCGACGAGCGCCAGAACTGGTCCATCACGAACTTGCCCCCGGCCGTCGCCGGGTCCATCACGTTCGGCTGCGCCTTGCCCATGATCAGGTGCGGCCGGATCCGGATCTGGCGCAGCTCCGTGCCCTGGAGCGTGAGCTCGAGCGTGATCCCCTGCATCGTGTACTCGGACCAGGACTGGTCGAACACGAAGTTGCCCAGCGCGTACCAGATCGGCTTGCCCTTGTAGACCTCCATCCCCTCCACCCAGTGGGGGTGGTTGCCGATGACCATGTCGGCGCCGGCATCGATGGCGGCTCCGGCCCATCGACACCTGGTACTGGGACGGCTTCTCCTTGTACTCGACGCCCCAGTGCGGGAACACGATCACGAGGTCCGCCCCAGCCTTGCGCGCTGCGGCGATGTCCTTCGCCAGTGCCTTGGCGGACAGGCGGGCCGTTCCCGGTGACGTGGCCGTCGCACGGTAGTAGCCCGCGATGGAGTCGTAGCCCAGGATCCCGACCGTGATCCCGCCCGCCTTGAGCAGCGTCGCGGTGCGCGCCTGTGTGCTGTTCGCGCCCGCGCCCCCGTGCGCGAGGCCGTACTTGTCGAGGTTCTTGATCGTCTCGAGAATGCCATCGTCGCCCGAGTCGCCCATGTGGTTGTTGGCCAGCGACACCCAGTCCAGGCCGGCATTGACGAGGCCCTTGATGTGCTTCGGGTTGGCGGAGAACATCATCCCGGAGCCGTGGAAGCGCCAGTCGTCCGGCGCCGGGTTCTCGAAGTTGGCGATCGCGAGATCGGCTTCCGAGAGCAGTTCACGCACGATGCCGGCGTTGCCGGTCTTCTTCGTGTAGGGCAGGTCCCAGCCCATCGGGGAGCAGTCCTTGCAGCGTCCCGTGATGTTCACCGTGCCGCCGTCGAACGGGTGGTCGGCGCCGCGCGCCGCGTCGTTGACTGGCCAGCGACACACCGCGGTCGAGCAGGATGTCGCCGCCCGCAGCCAGCGTCCAGGCCTGGCCGGGGTCATAGGCCGTGGCCGCGCCCTCCGGCGCCTGGAGGCGGGCCGTCAGCGGCCACTTCGCGAGGCTCTTGACCCGGTCGTTGCCGAACAGGCTCTTGTTCCCCCACGACAGGGCGCGCACGCTCGGGTCCACCTGGTCCGCGCGCAGGAAACCGAGCGAGCCCCGCTTGGCCGACAGGTGCTGCTGCAGCGCGCGCGGCGACTTGACGGTGGTCAGGCGCGACCCGAGGGAGGAGCGGTCGAGGCCGAGGGCCGCCAGGATCGGTTCGGCGTCGGACTTGAGCAGGACGAGGCCCTTGTAGGCACCGGTGCCGCTCGGCGATGGCGGCGACATCGGCCGCCTTCACGGCAGTCCTCGCCGAGCGGAAGTTGGTGACGGGGACGATGGGCACGTCAGCCTCGACGAGGGTGACGGGCGCGGCGCTCTCCTCGGCGGGCGGCGCACCATCGGTGGCTGGAGCACCATCGGTGGCTGGAGCAGCGGCCGGTTCGCCGGTGGCGCCCGGACCAACTGACCCCTCGGCGGTCACCGGCGGCGAGGATCCGTCATCGATCGCGCCGGGCGGGGCGGTCGCTCCGGGCGCGGAGGTCGCGGCGGCCGCCGGGTCGGAGCGCCCCACGATTCCCGAGCCGAACCCGAACCCGATCACGAGCAGGAGGGCGACGATCCCGACGGCCGGCAGGAACCACGACGACGAGCCCCGAGGGCCACCGGGACCGCTTGGGCCGCCGGGGTGCCCGGCTCCCTGGCGCCGCCGTCGCGTCGTGGGTGATGTGGCGGGCGGATCGGCCGGCGATGCGGCCGACGACCCCTTGGACGACACGGGCGCTGGCACCGGTGGTGCAGCCGACGACCCCGCGTGGCGGCTGCCCAGCGGGTGGGCTCCACTGCGCGGGTGCTGCTTGCGCGGATCGAATCCGGGATCGCGGACGCTCATGTGCGCGCCGAGTCTACCCCGCGAGCAGACGCACGTCGCCGGAGCGGTCGGCGGGCAGCCGGGGGCAAAAGGAACGCCCCGTCCGGGCGGGCGGACGGGGCGTGCGAGGAATCGGAATGGATGGCGGACCCGACCGGATTCGAACCGGCGATCTCCAGCGTGACAGGCTGGCATGTTGGGCCGCTACACCACGGGTCCGCGGCCGACGGCGGATGATAGCAGGGGTCCCGCTGGCACGCCAACGGCCGTTCGAGCACCGGAGCGGCGTTGCCCCGAGCCCCAATGGCCCTCCCGGCGCCCCCGTTGCATCACACCGGCCGGGTGTCGGCAGGCGCGTTCGACGGGCCTATACTCCGGCGCAGCCGTCTCCCCTCGTCACCGGCGAACACCCCGCCGGTCCTGCCAGGAGCCCGATCGCATGACCCTCTCCGCCGCCCCCGAGGCCCGCGTCCGCGCCGGGCAGCGCTGGCGTCTGCTCAAGGAGCGCATCCAGTCGGTGAGTCCGCAGGCCCTCACGCGCGGATTCCTCGGCCTTGGCGTGGTGGGCATCGCCGCGTGGCTGGCCGTTGCATCGTGGCCGGCGCTCGCGCCGTTCGTGGTGGGAGCGATCCTCGCCTATGCGGTCCTGCCGATCGCCAACCGGCTGTCTGCCTTCATGCCCCGCGTCCTCGCCGCACTCCTGGCGGAGCTCGTGGCGGTGGGCATCCTGGTGGGCGTGGTCGCGGTGGTCGTCCCACCCCTCATCGCGGGCGTCTCCGCCGTCGTTGACGGCCTGCCGAGCGTCGATCAGCTCGAGGCATGGGTCGCCCGACTCCAGCAGCAGCTGGGCGCGATACCGGAGCCGATGCGCTCGATCGTGGTCACTCTGCTCACCCAGGTTTCAACCAACCTGCAGGCGGTGCTGCAGGGGTTCGTCGACCAGGTGGCCCAGATGGTCACCAACCAGATCCTGGGCGTCGTGGGCACCCTGTCCACGCTGCTCGGGCTGCTGGTGATCCCGGCCTGGATCCTCACCATGGTCTCCGACGAGCGCGCCATCAAGCAGCGCGGCGCCCGTCTCTTCGCGCCGGCGATCCGCAAGGACGTGTATGCCCTGTTCCGGATCGTCGATCGCGCCCTCAGCACCTTCCTGCGGGTCCGCCTGCTCCTGGCCATCGTCGCCGGACTCCTGATCTACATCGGGTTCGCGGCAGCCCGTGAGCTGGGCATCGGCGAGTTCCGGTTCGGCGTTGCAGCGGCGGTGCTGCTGGGCGCCCTGCAGTTGATCCCGGAGCTCGGGTTCTTCATCGGCTTCTTCCCCCTCCTGCTCACACTCGCGATCGGCGGGCCCGACACCTTCGTCGTGTCGCTGATCATCTACATCGGCGCGGTGAAGCTCGCCTCCACGGCTGTCGAGACCCGGATGTCGCGCGGGGTGCTGGACGTGCATCCGGGCCTGCTGATCCCGGCCATCGTCGTGCTCAGCCAGTTCGGCTTCTTGTGGCTGCTGGCAGCGGCGCCGATCGTCGCCATCTCGCGCGACCTCGTCAGGTACGCGAACGGTCGCCTCAGCGATCCGGCCGCCCCCGCCGGGGTGCTGCCAGGCGAGGACCGGAAGCAGGCCCGCGACAGGGCAGCCCTGGTCGCGGCTGGCGTCGGGATCCCGAGCGTGTACCGGCAATCGCCAGTGCCACGAATGGTGGCTGCCCGCAGGCCGCCGGCCGCCACGACCGGCAGGGTCTCGTCCACCTCGGCCGGCCCGCCTACTCCAGCCGGCTCGCGCACCGTGCCCGGCGTGGCCACCATCACGGCGACCCGACCTTCCGCCACCGCCCCTAGGAGCCCCCAGCCGTGAGCGACGATCCCTCCCGCTCTGACGTCCTGTCCGACCTTGGCGCCTCTGCCGCGAACCTCGCGGCCGCCGCGCCATACGTCCAGCTCATCGAGGTGGAGGCCGGCCCGCTCGAGGCGGGCGAGGCGATCGAGCGCGCCGACGAGCTCGGCCGCATCCCGGTCGTCGTCCGGGTCCGCCGCCAGGCACCCGTCAATCCCGTCATCATCCTGATCGCCATCGGCATCATGGCCTCCGGGCTGTTCGTCCCGCTGGCCACGGCTCTGAAGGCAGTGATCGTGATCGCGGGCGCCGTCCTGATCGTCGTCGGGCTCCTGTCGAGGCTGATGATCCGGGTGCCCCCGGGCACCGTGGGGCTGGTGGTCAAGGGTGGCCGCCACCAGAAGGTGCTCGAGCAGGGCGTGCGCTGGGTCAGCCCGCTCGTCGCCCTGTCCCACGTGGTCACCACCCGCGAGATCGCGTTCGACGTGCCGGTGACGGAGGTCCGCTCAGCGGACGGCATCGGCATCACGATTGACTCGCTGCTGACCATCCGGATCTCGGACCCGGTCAAGTTCGTCTACGCGATCACCGCGCGTGACGCGGACCAGTACATCCAGGCTGCTTGCCAGGACGCCGTCCGCATGCTCGTCCGCTCGATCGACGCGCTGTCCACCCTGGATCTCGGCGCCGTCCAGGCGGCGCGGCTGCAGGACGTGGTCGCCCCCAAGCTGGATCCGTACGGCGTGGGCATCTCGGGCGTGGCGATCACGCGGGTGAGCCTCCCGGCCGCCATCACCGAGTCGCTCGAGGCGCGCCGCCTGGCGTCCCTCCAGATCGCAGAGGCGGCCGAGGCCTACCAGCTGGACAAGCGTCGCCTCGCCGACCAGGCCGCGCTCATCGCCCAGGAGGCAGAGTCGCGCCGGCACGCCGTGGAGCTCGAGGCGGAGAACGAGGCGATCCGCCTGTCCAAGCTCGAGGAGCGGCTGGCGGCCAACCCGCTCGCCGCACGCTACGACCTCGAGGCCGGGCGCCTCCGAGCGATGCAGGAGCTGGCCGGCAACGCGCACGCCGTCGTGACCTTCGGCGGAAGCGACCTCATCGGCAGCGTCGTGGCCGCACAGGCAGCGCAGGGCATGCAGGCGGTGCCATCCGGAGCGCCTGCTCCGGTGGCCTCGGCCGAGCCGGCGTCGTCGGACCGGACCGCGAGCCCCGAAGCCCCTGCGAAGGGCGCCTGAGCCCGCGCGGCGCAGTACAGTCGCCGACATGAGCGAGACCGCAGCGCCCGAACCCGCCTCTGCCGAGACCGCGATGTCCGAACCCGCCCCTGTCGGAACCGGAGCGCCCGCATCCGCCCTTGCCGACCGGCGCGGCACGATCCGGGCGCCGGGGGGCGTGGCGGGCCTGCGCGTCCCGCCGGGCCCGTTCACTGCCGTTGCGGGTCTCGTCCTCGTCCTGCTCGCCGCGATCCTCCTGCGCGAGATCGCCTCGCTGGTCGTACCGGTGATCTTCGGCCTGTTCCTGGCCCTGCTCACCTACCCCGCGATCCCGGCCATCCAGCGACGGGGGATCAAGCACGGCGGCGCGCTGGCCATCACGCTGATCGCCGTCCTGGTCGTGATCCTCGTCACCTTCGGCATGATCGCCCTCTCGGTGGCGCAGCTGGTCATCGAGGTTCCCAAGTACCAGAACACGGTCGCCGTGGAGATCGAGAGGATCACCGCGATCCTCGCGGGCTTCGGCATCACCCTCGAGCTCGACGCGATCCTCGAGGTGCTCTCGCCCGAGCGGATCGCCGGCTTCATCCGGCCCGTGGCGTCGGCTGTGTCCGGAGGCGGTGTCGCGATCCTCGTCCTCGTCCTGACGATGGTCTACGCGCTGGCTGGCGGCAGCTCCATGGGCCAGCGCGCGCTCGTGGCCTTCGGCGCCCGCAGCGATCTGCTGAGCGGGGTCGAGCAGTTCGGCCTCGACCTCCGCCACTACATCGTCGTGCGCGCCAAGCTCGGCCTGTTCGCGGCCGTCGCGATCCTGGTGGTGCTCGTGGTGCTGGGCGTGCCGCTGCCGCTCCTGTGGGCGTTCCTGGTGTTCCTCGCCTCGTTCATCCCGAACGTCGGCTCGCTCATCGCGATGGTCCCCACGATCGTCGTCGCCTTCCTGGACGGCGGGCTGGTCACGGCGGGCATCGTGCTCATCGCGTACGTCGTGATCAACATGATCCAGGACCAGTTCCTGCAGCCCATCGTGATGGGCTCGGAGCTCAACCTCTCGCCACTCGTGGTGTTCATCGCGGTGGTGGTCTGGGCGTGGATCCTCGGTGCGGCGGGTGCCCTGCTGGCCGTGCCGCTGACCGTCGGCCTGCTGGCCCTGATGGAGGCCTACCCGGCCTCGCGGCCGTATGCGGCGCTGCTGCGCAACAAGGTGGAACCCGAGCCTGGCTCAGAGCCGCCTGCTGCTGACGACCACTTCACCGCGCCCGTCGACGGCTAGGCGGCACGGTCCCGACTCGAGCACCGTTCGAGACGACGCGGACATCCCGGGGGACGGCCCGGCGCCAGGCCCGGCTCGCGATGCTCACCGGGTGGGCAACACGGACGGGGGCGCGGCGCGACGGTGGGCGCCGCGCGACGGGCATCCCGGCACGGACATGAAGAAGCCCGGGAGCCGGATGGGCGTCCGGTCCCGGGCCTCGAGTACGACGTCTAGTAGCGGTATGTCTCCTTGGAGTACTCGTACTGCGTCGGGCCGAAGGCCGGCACCTTGAGCTGCGCGATCATCCCGGCGCCCGCAATCACGGCCCAGGCGATCAGGGTCCACCACTGGTCCGTGATCTCCTTGCCGACCAGCACCCAGCGGATGCTGTCCGAGGGGATGGCGCCGGTGAGGATGAACCAGCCGGCCAGGATCGCAGCCGATCCTCCGAGGCCGGACAGGACGATCACCAGCAGCCGCGGCACGTTCAGCGCCAGGACGCCGACGGCGAACACGACCGCGAGCACGAGGCCCAGCACGAACGCGATGAGGCCGGTCTCGCTGCCGATGAGGCCCCAGGCGGCCTGGCCGAGCGCGAACCCGACGGAGCCCGCGAGGATCGCGACGGCGAAGTACCACCAGAACCACGACAGGACCGCGAAGATCAGGGCCAGCACGAAGCCGACGGCCCACGACGTCACCGTCGCGAGGGTGCCGTCACCGAACAGCGCCGTGATCGCCTCGATGCCGACGCTGAAGCCCACCAGGAAGCCCCACAGCGGGAGCAGCAACAGGAAGAAGCGCCAGCCGAAGAAGCACCACAGCGCTCCGATGGCCATCGCAATGAGCGCGATGATCAGGGTCATCCAGAAACCTCCACTCCGCGGCGCATCCGCGCCGCCCGCTTCCGATTGTAGAGGGCGTGTTCGCCCGCGCTATGCTCGCCGCACCATGACTCTCGAAACGCCCGTGATCGACCTGCGCTCCGACACCGTCACCCACCCCACGCCGGCCATGCGCCGCGCGATGGCCGAAGCCCGCGTCGGTGACGACGTCTTCGGTGACGACCCCACCGTCAATCAGCTCGAGGCCCGCGCCGCGTCGTTGCTCGGCAAGGAGGCGGGCCTCTTCGTCGCAAGCGGCACCATGGGCAATCTCGTGAGCCTCATGGCCCACCTCCCGCGCGGGTACGAGGCGATCGCGGGCGAGACCACCCACACCGTGCTGGACGAGGCCGGCGGCCATGCGGTCGTCGTGGGTGCCACAATCCGCGCGCTGCCCGAACGGCCCGACGGCACCATGGACCCGGCCCGGATCCGTGCCGCCTTCCGCGACCCGACCGACTACCACGAGCCCATCACCGGCCTCATCGTCATCGAGAACACGCACGCCCACACCGGCGGCCGCCCGCTCCCGCTCGAATACGTGGAGGAGGTCGCACAGATCGCCCGCGACGGCTGGCGTCCCCCTGCACATGGACGGCGCCCGGTTCTTCAACGCGGCCGTCGCGCTCGGCGTGACCCCCCAGGCGCTCGCCGCTCCGGCCGACACCGTCACCTTCTGCCTGTCCAAGGGCCTCGCCGCGCCGATCGGCTCGGTCGTCGTCGGGCCTGCACCGTTCATCGCCCGCGCCCGCCGCGCGCGCAAACTGCTGGGTGGCGGCATGCGCCAGGTCGGCGTCCTTGCTGCGGCCGGCCTCGTCGCGCTCGATGAGGGCCCGGACGGCATGATCGCCCGCCTGGCCGACGATCACGCCATCGCCCGGCGCCTCGCCGAGGGCCTCGCCGCGCTCGATGGTGTCCGCTCCCCCGGCGGCATCGCCCAGCCCGAGGGCGACCTGCTCGATCCGGATCGGGCGGTCACCAACTTCGTCCTGTTCCGCGTCGAACGCGACCGCGATGCCTTCCTCGCCGCCCTCGCCTCGCGTGGCGTCCTCATGGTCCCCTATGCCAACGGCACCATCCGGGCGGTGACCCACTACGGCATCGGCACCGCCGACGTTGATCGCGTGGTCGAGATCGTGGCCGACGCACTCACGACGACCACGCCAACCCCCGCAGGCGTCGCCTGAGCGTGCAGCCCACCAGCCCGACGCGGCCCGCCGGCCCCGCGGGTGCGCCCGGAGGATCCATGACCGGCACACTGGCCGACCTGCAGCTCCCTCGTCCGGCGGCCGCCCCGGATGAGGGTCCGCTCGACAGCCGCTTCTACGACCTTGTCGAGGCGCGTGTCCGCCGGCTCCTGCTCGCGAACCCGACCTTCGCCACGTACATCGGCACCGGCACCGAGGACGGGCGCCTGGGCGACGGGACCCGGGAGGCCGTGCTCGCCGAGATCGAGGACGAGAAGGACCACCTGGCCGCGATCGAGGCGCTGGCCACGGACGGCCTGTCCGCCACCGCCCGCTTCGAGCGTGACCTCGAGATCCACAACCTGCGCCTGCGCGTCTTCGAGATGGACGAGGTCCGCCACTGGGAGCGTGCCGGGCACGCCGCCGCTGAGATCGGCGACGCCGTGTTCCTGCTGTTCGCCCGCGGGGCGCGGCCGGCCACGGAGCGCCTTGCCCGCATCACCGACCGCCTCGAGCAGGTCCCGCGGTTCCTCGAGGAGGCGCGGTCGCGCGCCGCCGGCCCGCAGGTCGCCGCATGGCAGAAGGTCGAGCTGCGCTATGCGAAGGACCTGCCCGGCCTCTTCGCCCAGGTCCACGCTGCCGCGGCGCACATCGTCGACGAGCGCGAGCTGCTCCGGCTGGACCGCGCCACGGCTCGGGCCAACGGGGCACTCGATGCCTACGCCGCGTGGCTGGAGGGCACGATCGCCGGCGGGACGGACGACTGGCCGCTGGGCCGCGAGCGCTACGACGAGCTCGTGCGGCGCCGCGCGTTCGGCGACCTCGACGCCGACGCCATCCTGCAGATCGGCTGGGACCAGCTGCACACGGCGCTCGACGCACGGCGGGCCGCAGCCCGCGAGCTGGACCCCGAGGCAGACGTCTTCGCCGTCATCGACCGCCTCAAGAACGACCACCCGGCCACGTTCGAAGGGGCGCTCGAGGGCTACCGCGACGCGATGTCGCGCGCCCGCGCCCACATCCTGGCCCACGACCTCGCGAGCATCCCGGCCGACGAGGTCCTCGAGGTCATCGAGACGCCCGAGTACCTGCGCAGCGTCATGCCCTTCGCCGCGTACTTCAGCCCTGCCCGGTTCGACGCCGACCAGCGCGGCCTGTACGTCGTCACGCCGGCCGTGGACAACGACCCCAACGCCATGCGCGAGCACTACTGGGCGTCGATCTCCAACACGAGCATCCACGAGGCCTACCCCGGCCACCACCTGCAGCTCGCGGTGGCGGCGAAGCATCCCAGCCTGACCCGGATGCTCACCGAGGCCCCCGAGTTCGTCGAGGGCTGGGGCATGTACACCGAGCAGATGATGCGCGAGGAGGGCTTCGACGCCGGCCCCGCGTTCCGGGTCGCCATGTGGACCGACGTCGTGTGGCGGGCCTGCCGGATCATCCTCGACATCCGGATGCACCGCGGCGAGCTCACGCAGGACGAGGCGGTCGACTTCATGGTCGAGCACACCGCCTTCGAGCAGGCGAACGCCCGGGCCGAGGTCCGCCGCTACACCTACACCCCCGGCTACCAGCTCTCGTACCTGCTGGGCAAGGTCCTCATCCTGGGCCTGCGCGAGGAGGAGCGGCAGCGGCGCGGTGCGGCCTTCAGCCTCAAGGCCTTCCACGACACCCTGCTGACGAACGGCTCGCTCCCGATCAGCTTCCACGCCCGCCTGCTGCGGAACGGCGCCTGATCGCGTGGAGATCATCCCGGCCATCGACGTCAAGGGCGGCCGCTCGCGTCTCGTCTACTGGCCGGGCGCGGCGTCCGGCACCGGCGCCCCCACGGACCGTCCCGACCGGATCGCGGAGCAGCTCGTCGCCCAGGGCGCCCGGAGCATCCACCTCGTCGACTTCGACGGGGCGATGCGCGGGGCACCCGCGATCCTGGAGGTCATCGGCGCGGTCGCGGCCCGGGTCGCGGTGCCGCTGCAGGTGGCGGGCGGTCTCGGCGATGCCGACCACATCCGGCTCGCGTTCGCGGCCGGCGCAACGCGCGCCGTGCTCTCCACCGCCATCGTCGAGCGGCCCGGACGACCTGCGCGCGTGCGTCGCCGTGGCGGGTGACTGGCTCGCCGTGGGCCTCGATCCGCGGCCCGACCGGATCGCCGCCTACCCCTGGAATCGGACGAATCCGCCAACCCTCGATACGCTTGTGGAGGAACTGGTCGCCGCGGGCGTCCACCGCGTGGTGCTGAGCCACGGTGGCGCGGCCCCCGACACCTCGCTCCTGGACTCGCTCATCCGCCGCCACGACGTGGACGTCCTCGTCGCGGGCGGAGTCAACGACATCGCCGGGATCCGCCGGCTGCGCGATGCCGGCGTGGCCGGCTGCATCCTCGGGGAGGCCATCCTCTCCGGGGCCATCGACCTTCCTGCCGCCCTGGAGGCCGCTACCGCATGAACCGCCGATAACCGCCCCGCGAACCGCCGATCCATCACCTGGGTCCTGGCCGCCGTCGCCGTCCCGCTGCTGCTCGCCGCCTGCACCGGCGGGGGTGGAACCGGCGCCGCCTCGCCGCTGCCCACGATCCCCTCGCTGGCGCCCGAGACCCCCACGCCCGAGCCGACCCACCCGGGGCCCACCTATCCGCCCGGCTGCCCGGAGTCGCAGCCTGACGCGCTCGCCGGCGGGCGAGACCCGCACGGTCACGCTCGAGACCGACAAGGGCAACATCGTCATCGAGGTCAAGGCAGACCTCTCGCCCATCGCGGCGGGCAACTTCGTCGCCCTCGCGGACTGCGGCTTCTACGACAACGTCATCTTCCACCGCGTGGTCCCCAACTTCGTCATCCAGGGCGGCGACGGCCAGTTCGGCCGCGCTCCCGACTGGATCCCCGGCATGGCCGGGACCGGCGGCCCGGGCTACACGATCGAGGACGAGCCGGTCACCGCCAAGTACGGCCGGGGCACCGTCGCCTGGGCCCGCACCGCGCAGCCGAACAGCGTCGGCTCGCAGTTCTTCATCGTCACCGACGATGCGGCCCGCGGGCCCCTCGAGAGCTACAACACGTACCAGATCTTCGGCGAGGTGGTCGAGGGCATGGACGTGGTGGACGCCATCACCGCGGCCGCGGCCGGGGTCGAGCAGCCGGAGAACCCGGTGGTCATCAAGAAGGCCACCGTCAGCACCCCGTAGTCGCGCCAACGCCCTGGCCGGCGCGAGGTGCCGGCGTCACCCGCACGAGGAGCAGCCCATGACCCGCGTGATCATCGCCACCGATGCCGGCACGATGGAGGCCGACCTGTTCACCGACGGCGCGCCCCTTGCCGCCGGCAACTTCGTGAAGCTCGCCAAGGCCGGCTTCTACGACGGCGTCATCTTCCATCGCGTCATCCCGGGCTTCATGATCCAGGGCGGCGACGGCGAGTTCGGCAAGAAGGCGTCGCTCAACACCGGCCGCGTCGGCACGGGCGGTCCGGGCTACAAGTTCAACGACGAGCCGTTCAAGGGCGACTACACCCGCGGCACCCTGGCCATGGCGAACGCCGGCCCGAACACCAACGGGTCGCAGTTCTTCATCATGCACAAGGACTACGGGCTGCCGAAGAACTACACGATCTTCGGCCAGGTCACCAAGGGCCTCGACGTGGTGGATGCCATCGCCAGCCAGCCCCGGAACAGCCGCGACCTCCCCAACGACCCGATCGCGATGACGTCCGTGACCGTTGTCGAGGACGCGCCTCCGGAGGCCTGAACCGTTCCGACTCCCGATCGCAACGAGACTGTTAAGGGATATTCACCAAAGGTGCAGAGAAAACCCTTCCCTAATCCGGACTGAATCGGTAGGATATCGATGCTGCCAGTCAGCCAATGCGCTGCCCCAGCATCAGGAACATGGGTAGGTTGGGTTAGGGTAGTCGGTTAAGCCGACGAGATAGATGGTCCTGAAGCGTGGCAGAGGGTCGGCTCGGGAGAGCAGGCCTTTCACCGGGACAGCAAACGAGGCGGCTCCTTCGGGAGCCGCCTCGGACGTTAAGGCGGTTCATCACGGATCGGTCCGGGAGGAGCACCTCGCTGAGGTGCGTCGGAGGCGTCGGAGGGCGCTCGCCTGGATCCTCGCAGGGTGCTCGCCAGGACCGAGCGAATCCGGCCGGTGTCAGGCGATTGCTCGCCCCGTGCGAGCATTCGGAGCCAGATCCGGCTCTTCGGGCCGCTTCGACCGCCGATGTGCTCGCCCGCAGCGAGCAAGGCGACAGTCGACCCCCGTTGCCGCTCGCCGGTACCGA
>CAVONT010000003.1:0-235254 GCA_963697365.1 uncultured Chloroflexia bacterium | reverse complement strand
ACGAGAATTGGTTGCAGATGCAACTATGCCACCGAGTTGTGTGGAGGTCAAGGGGTTTTGTCAGAGGACAAATCGCCGCGGCGGGTCGCCGCGGATCGCGGTCGGGGACCGAGGTCCGCCGTGGCGGCAGTCGCGCGGCCTCACGCTTGCGCAGGTTGGCGAGGCCGCCGGACTCAACATCGGCTACCTCTCGCAGATCGAGAACGACAAGGCCGTCCCGTCGCTGGAGGCGCTGGCCGCGATCGCGGGTGCGCTCGACGTGCCGCCCGCGTGGCTCCTGCTGGACTCCACGATGCCGCCACGCGTGGTGCGGTTCCCGGACCGCGCCGCGGGTGGATGGGCCGTCCGGCGTGGTGATGTCGGAGGTGGACGCCGGCACATCACGTGACGTCTGCATCCTCGAGGTGTCCGTGCCGCCCGGGCACGCGACCGGCGTGCATGCCCACCAGGGCGACGAGCACCACGTGGTGCTCACGGGCCGATGGCGGCTCACGCAGGGCGAGCACGTCGCCGAGCTTGGCCCGGGTGACTACCTGGCCTGGGATCCGGCGGTGCCGCACGACGTGGAGAACATCGACGATGAGCCCGCGTCGATGCTCGTGATCTACCCGCGCCGCGGTCGGCGGGTGGCGGGCACGGAGAGCGGAGGCCGGGCATGAGCCTTGACATGCGTCCGGTGCGTGATCGCCCGGTCGTGCTCATCACGGGGGCGACCGGTCCCACGGGCCGCGCGGCCGCCCGCCGGTTTGCGGCGGACGGTGCGTCGCTGGCGTTGAACGGGTCCGACGCGGGGCGTCTCGCTGCGCTGGTTGCCGAACTCGGGCTCGACCCGGCGTCGGTGGTCGCGGTGCCGGGGGACCTGACGGACCCCGCGGTCGCCCGGACGGTCGTGGCCGGCGTCGAGGCACGCTTCGGCCGGGTGGATGTGCTGCTCCACCTGGTGGGCGGCTGGACGGGCGGCACAGGCGTCGCAGACCTCGATCCGGGCGAGGTCCGCCGGATGCTGGACCAGCACCTGTGGACGACCCTCAACATGCTCCAGGCGGTGCTGCCGGGCATGGTGGCCCGCGGGTTCGGGCGGGTTGTGGCCGTCTCGTCGCCGTTCGCCTCGACACCTGGGCCCCGGGGAGCGTCGTACGCGATGGCCAAGGCGGCCGAGGAGGTGCTCGTACGTTCTGTTGCCCGCGAGCATGCGGCCGACGGGATCACCGCGAACCTGCTGGTCGTGAAGGCGGTCGACGCCGCGCACGAGCGCGAGACGGCGCCGTCCGAGGGCGAACGCGTCGTGGGTCACGCCCGAGGAGGTTGCGCGAGGCCGCTTGCCTGGCTCGCGTCGCCGGCGCGCGGCGCGGTCAACGGAGCCCGGATCCCGCTCGACGGGCGGTAGGCCGAGCGCGCGCGTCCGGCGAGCTCGCTGGGCTGTCCTGCCCAGCGCACCTGATCTCAGTGGCGGCGCAGGCGTCCCAGCAGCGAGCGCGGGTGACGACGGCGCCGCGCAGGCCTCGCGGCGAGCCGCTCCGCCGAGGTAGGCGTACTCGTCCGGCCGGTTGTAGGCCTGGCGCCGAGACGCGGACGATCGACGCTCGCCGGGTGCCTCGCCGGCGGCCAGGGCGGCGGGCACCGGGAAGGCGTAGACGGGCACCTCGATGTGGTCGTCGTCGTACAGCGAGGCCTGCAGCCGTTCGGCAGCGGCCGCGGTGGGCGCGAGGTTCGGCAGCGGCACGGCGGCCATTGCGCCGAGCATCGTGTCGGGTGCCGGCGCGGGCACCCCGAGCGCGGAGCAGATCGCGTCCCGAGCAGCCCGCGCCTTTGCGGCATTGGCGGCCGTGAGCCCGGTCCAGCCGTCCTCGTGGCACGCCCGCCACGAACCGCAGCGCCGCCGGGATCGCCAGGTACGGCGTCGGGTCGTCGGTGCCGGTCCAGTCGAACTCGAGCCGGAAGCGCGAGCGGTCCGTGCGCGGCGTCGTTGACGCCGTGGGAGACCACCAGCGGCCGGATGCGCGGCGCGCCGGTCCTCGCGGACCCACAGGAAGGCGGCGCCCTTCGGCGCGCACAGCCACTTGTGGCAGTTGCCGGTCTAGTAGGCGGCGTCGAGCGCCGTCGAGGTCCAGCGGGACCATGCCGGGCGCGTGGGCGCCGTCGACCAGCGTGTCGACGCCGCGCCGGTCCAGCTCGCGGACGATCGCGGCGACCGGCAAGACGAGCGCCGTCGGGCGCGTGACGTGATCGACGAGCGCCAGGCGGGTGCGCGGCGTGACGGCCTCGAGGTCGGCCTCCACGACCTGCGACGGATCCGTCGATCGGGAAGGGGATGCGCACGACGATGACCCGCGCGCCGTCCCGCTCGGCGGCGGCGCGCACGCGCGAGGATCGCGGCGTTGTACTCGTGGTCGTTGACGAGCAGCTCGTCGCCGGCCGCGAAGCGCAGCGAGCGCAGCACCGTGGATATGCCCGGCGTGGCGTTGGGCACGAAGGCGAGGCCCTCGGGATCGGCGCCGAGGAAGGCGCCGAGCTCCGCGCGCACCGCGTCGAGGTGGCCCTCGAGCTCGCGCCCGAGGAAGCGGACGGGCTCCGCCTCGAGGCGGTCGCGCCAGACGCGCTGCGCCTCGAGCACCGGCTCCGGGCAGGCGCCGAACGAGCCGTGGTTCAGGAACGAGACGCCGGGCTCCAGGCGCCAGGGCGACCGGTCGAACGTGCGCGCAGGCCATGGCGGACGATAGCCGACGCCGCCGCCGCTGCGAGGGCCGCGTGCTCCAGTCAGCCGATGACGATGCGACTCCGCCGTGGCGGGCCGTCACCATGGGCTGTCCTGCGCCCGATGCCGCCACGTACGCCCGCCCGCGTCCGGCAACCCGCCACCGGCCACCCGGTCGCCCGATGACGAGCGTCTGCTCGTCCAGCCCGAGCCAGGTCAACAGTCGCTCCGGGTCGACGGCTCCCTGCCACGTCGCGAGGCGCCCGGGATCGAAGTGGGGGAGCACGGCAACACCGGGTACCACGCCCAAGCCGTCCATCGGGCTCGTCCCGGGTCCACAGGCGCTCGGCCAGGGCCATCGCGCCCGCGCTGGCGCCCGCGAGGCACGCGCCTGCCGAGTGCGCCCGCCGCATCGCCGCCCAGGCGGGCGAGTCGCGCAGGATCGCTGGGATCAGGTCCGGGTCGCCGCCGGGCAGGTGGATCACGTGGGCGTCATCGAAGCGGGCGGCGATCGCCGCGTCGGCGGCGGACCCGCGGTCGAGGACCGGCGCGACCACGATGTCCGTGACGATGCCGGCCCGCACGCCCGCCTCCCGGAAGGCGCGCGCTCCGTGGGCGGCCGCGAGATCCGGTCGATGCCGTGCGACGGCGGTCGGGACGAGGACCACGCGGACGGGCCCAGAGCCACGCCACGCTGCGATCCCGGCCTCGAGCAGCGCGTCCATCGCGGCCTCGTCGCCGGCCACGTACTCGCCGCCACCGTGGAGCGCGATGGGCCCGGTCACGTGCGCGGGTCATCCGGGTTGGGCCCCGGGTCACGGCCTCCGCCTGTCCCGGGTCCCTCGCCACGGTCATCCTCGTGCGCTCCCGGCAGCAGGTGCGGCGGTGGGGGTGTCACGTTCTTGACCGGCGGCGGCTCGGCCTTCGCGCGTCGGTTCAGCACCCGGGCCATGCGCTCGGGTCCGACGATGAACGGCGCCACGTAGGCCACGACGAGGATCGGCAGCAGGAAGCGCATCGGGCCCGCGAATCGCACCGCGAGGAAGATGCCGAGCGCGTACAGCGCCCAGGCCGTGACCAGCGCACCGCGGGACCAGCCGGCGAGCCGCAGCCGCCAGACAGGCAGCAGGGCCACGAGCGCCGCGACCAGGACCAGGGCGATGAGGGCGGGGTTCACCTCCGGATCATAGGGCTCGACCGGTTGCGGGCCACGCACCGTGGGCGGCCGCCCGCCCCCGGCTCGGCTAGGATGCCCTGACGTACCGTCAGGATCCCGTGCACAACCGCATCACCGCCTGGCTCTCCGCGTGGAGCCGGATGCTCCCCCTGCTCATCGCCGAGGCCGTGATCTGGCTCGGCTTCGGGGCGCTCCTGCCGATCCTGCCGCTGTACTTCACCGATCTCGGCGTCGATCTGCCGACCCTCGGCATCATCGTGGCCGCCTGGCCGGCCGCGCGGCTCCTCGGCGAGCCGGTGTTCGGCTGGATCGCGGACCGCGTGTCGCGCAAGGCGATGATGGTCGTGGGCCTGCTGCTCGCCGCCGTCTTCGCGGTGCTGCCGCTGTTCGCGGTGGTCCCGCTCGCCTTCATCGTCCTGCGTGGCCTCGCCGGCCTGGCCGCCGCCATCTACGACCCCGCCGCCCGCGGCTACATCGTCGACGCGAACCCGCCCGAGAAGCGGGGCGAGGCGTTCGGCCTCTACGGGGCCGCCCAGATGGGTGGCCTGATGCTGGGCCCGGTGATCGGCGGGCTCGCGGCGGCGATCGTGGGCGAGCCGACGGTCGTGTTCTGGGTGGCCGGACTGGCCCTGCTCGTGTCGGCGGGCCTGGTGCTCGCGTTCGTGCCGGAGGTCCACGTCCGCGCCCACGAGACGCCCGCTGAGGACGTCCCGGGCGCGGCCGACCTCGCCGAGCGACCGACGCGCCTGTTCAACCGCCTCCTGATCGCGGGCGTGGCGCTCAACGTGAGCGCCTACTTCGCAAGCGGCTCGTACGAGGTGACGTGGAGCCTGTACCTGACGTCGCTGGGAGCGGGGCCCGCGGCGATCGGCCTCACCTTCTTCTCCTTCGCCCTCCCCGTCCTGCTCGTGTCCGGCTGGTTCGGCAAGTTCGCCGACCGGCGTGGCGGCTTCTGGCAGATCGTGATCGGCCTGCTGGTCGCATCGGTCTGCGGGGTGCTCTACGTGATCGTGCCGCAGGTGTGGTGGGTCGTCGTCGTCGGCCTGGTGGAGGGAGCCGCCTTCGCCGCTGCGTCGCCTGCCCTGTACCTCCTGATCGCGCGCTCGGCACCGGCCGGGAAGGCCTCGACGGCGCAGGGCATCTTCGGGGCGGCGGGGACGCTCGGGACGATCATCGCGTCGCTGTTCTCGCGGGTACGCCGCAGCTGTCGACCTCCGCATCCCGTTCGTGGCCACGACGGTGGCGATGCTGGGGGCGCTGGCCGTCGGGCTCGCCATCGGCGGACGGCGGCTGTACGACGGCGCTGCAGCCACATACGGCGCATGCGTCCCCTGCGCCGGCGGATGTCGCCGACCAGACGGCTGCCAGCTGGGCAGGAGATCGCGTGAGCGACAGGAACCGCACGTGGGTCGAGGTGATCCGGGCGGGCGCCATGCCCGCACCCGTCGTGCTCGTGCTCGGTGGCTTCCTCACCTCGCCCCCGCTCTACCGGCCGTTCACGGCGCGTCTGCTGGATCGCGGCGCGGCGGACGTCGTTGTCGGCAACGTGTGGACGATGGACTGGCTGCTCGCCGCGCAGCCGGGGCCTCGGGCCGATCGTGACGCGATCCGGGCGGGCGCTCCTGGCATCCTCGGCCCGGTCCGAGGAGCTCGCGCAGGGTGCTCCGGTCCTCGTCATCGGGCACTCGGCGGGCGGCATGTCGGCACGCATCCTGACCGCGAAGGAGCCGTTCGCCGGACGGCGCCTCAACGCCTCGGGGCGCATCGGTGCGATCGTGACACTGGGGACGCCGCACGTGGTCTCGCTCGACCACGACCCGCGGCGCGCCGGGACCGAGGCAGCGGCCTTCGCGAACCGCGTGGTGCCCGGCCCGGCCTTCGCTCCGGGCACCGGGTACCTCGCCGTCGGCTCGCGGCGGATGACCGGTCGTCCCCACGGCACGCTGCGCGAGCGGCGGGCGTGGCGCGTCTACCGCACGCTGGTCCCCGATCCGGTGGCCGCTGACGCAGCCGGGGAGATCACCGGGGACGGGCTGATCCCGCTCGAGTGCGCGCTGCTCCCGGGCGCCCGCGCCATCACCCTCGACGATGCCGACCACGGCCAGTCGATCGGCACGGACTGGTACGGCTCCGAGCGCTTCATCGACGCCTGGTGGCCGACGGCGGTCGAGGTCTGGCAGGAGGCGCTTGCGGCACGGGTGGCGGCGCTCGACCTGCACCGGGGCGCAGGGTTGGGCGCGTTCTTTGACGCTTCCGAGGACCTCGGGTAGACTGCGCAGTCCCACCGCGGGGTGGAGCAGCGGTAGCTCGTCGGGCTCATAACCCGAAGGTCAGGGGTTCGAATCCCCTCCCCGCAACCAATCGCATCTTCCTTGAAACCCCGGGACTCGACCACCCCGGGGTTTCTGCTTGTCCGGCGCCGGGTTCCCGCACAGGGACCGATCGCTGTGCCATCCGCCTGGTGATGCTCGAGACTGCGCGCGCGGGCGACCGTGACCAACACGCGGCGCGGCCTTCCCGTGTCGTGCGTTGCCGCTACGATTCGCCGCCAAGGTGTGCGCCGTCGGTGCACGCAACGGTCGCCCTGCGGGAAGGATGGTCCCCGAAGGCCCGGGCCGCGCGACCTACATGTCCTTGACTTCGGCGGTGACCTTGACCTCGCCCGCCTTCTCGAACGTGAGCGTGATGTCGATCTTCTCGCCCGCCTTGAGCGGGGCGACGAGCTCGATCAGCATGATGTGGTAGCTGCCGGGCTTGAGCTCGACCGAGCCACCCGCCGGGATCTCCAGCCGGGGGATCGGGCGCATGCCCATCATCGTGCCGCCGGAGCCCATGCCCCCGTCCGCCGAGGCAGCCGGCGACGCCATGCCGCCATCCATCGAGGCAGCCGGCGACTCCTCGACCTTGTAGGTCTCGTGGACCTCGGTGGACTTGGCCGCCGGGCTTGATGCCCCGATCAGCACATCGGCCTCGCTGCCGGTGTTCTTGATGACCATGTACGCGGCGCCCGCGCCCTCGATCATCGGCGAGGTGCGGGCCCAGGCATCGCTGACCTCGATCTTGCCGGACGCACCGGCCGAACCGGACCCGGACGAGCAGGCGCCCGCGATGACGACCACGGCGAGCAGGGCGCCCAGGCGGGCGGGAAGGGAGAGCTTCATCCGAACAGGTTCCTCAGGGATGGACCGCGGATCCGCGGTCAGGGCTTCGAGACCTCGAGCAGCTTCTCGGCGATCAGGTCGGACCCGGCGCCGAAGAAGATTCGATGCCGCAGCTGCAGGTCGGCGTCGAGCAGGTAGGCCTCGGTGGAATGCGCCATGGCGTAGCCGTTGCCGGACTCGGACGGGAGCTGGCGGTACTGGACTCCCCAGTCCGCGGCCGCTCGCGCGACCTGCACGGCCGTGCCGGTGAGCCCGATGTACCCCTCGCCGTAGTAGCCCGTGTACTGCTTCATCGCCGCCGCATCGTCCCGGGCCGGGTCGACGGTCGCGAAGACCACCGTGGCCGGCACGCCCGCCTCCTTGATCCCCTCGCGGATGTCCGCGAGGGTCGTGGGGCAGACGTCGGGGCAGTGCGTGTAGCCGAAGTACACGAACACGGGGCCACTGCCCCGCAGGTCCTCGAGATCGAAGGGCTTGCCGTCCTGGTCGATCAAGACCAGGGGCGGCGCGGCCACCGGCGGGTCGACCTCCGTCTCGCGCGATCCGATCGGCGGCATGGTCACCGTCTCGACCATCACCATCGACGGCATGGCCGTCCCGGACGACCCGGCACACGCTGCGAGCAGGCTCGCGGCAACGGCGGCCGAGGCGATGACGAGGGCGGTTCGACCCACCCGTTCGAAGGGACTGGACATGCGGTTGCTCCGATGGACGGCACGATGGGACGCGGAGCCGATCGTGCGCTCGCGAGGGACGGCCGGACCCCGGTGAGGGC
Organism: uncultured Chloroflexia bacterium; assembly: GCA_963697365.1. Taxonomy (GTDB): domain Bacteria; phylum Chloroflexota; class Limnocylindria; order Limnocylindrales; family CSP1-4; genus CAIXZV01. The sequence goes on along the minus strand of CAVONT010000003.1, from coordinate 227,446 downwards.
GGCCGGAAGGCTCAGGCGGCACTGGTGAGCGGTGGTGCCCGCTCGGCATCACGACGGAGGAGGGCCCAGCGGTTCGCGAGGAGTGCCGCGAGCAGGGCCCAGCGGCGGTGCGGCGCGCGGTCCGCGTGCCGACGGTGGGCGAGGACGGCCGCGTGCGCCGCCCGCAGGCGCTCGATGAGGACGTCGCCGCCGCCACTGCAGCCAGCCCCCGGCGGCGGCCAGCAGGCCCGAGACCAGGAGGATCGCAGGGATGGCGAGCGGGTAGTCGGGTGCGGACAGGACCCACAGGCCCGGCCAGCCACCACCCGCGAGGACATGCTCGACGTTCTCCTGGACGAAGAAGCCGACGAGCACGACCGCGAACAGCCGCGGCCACAGGCGGCGGACCTCGGCCCGATAGGCCGGTCGGCCCCGAGTGGGCGGCGACGGCCGGCAGGCCACGCACCTTGCGGCCGAGCCTGGACAGCGCTCGTGCGGCGGCTGAGCGCTCCGACGCCGCCCAGGAGAAGGCTGAACAGGACGAACGCCGGCCAGTAGCCGTGGCCCGTCTGCGCCATCGCCGCCTCGTAGCCGCTCCCGATCCCGTACTGGGCGACGAAGATCGTGTCGTGGGCGACAAGGATGCCGAGCGTGCTGAGCGCGAGGAACCGGATGGAGCCGAGGTGCGCACGTGTGCGTGCTGAGGCGCGGGCGCGAGTCACGCGCCGAGCATAGGCCATCGGCCCTCTGGCGTGCCCTGACGGCACCCGTGGAGCTGCCGCCGGTTGCGCCCGTCAGGCCGGCTGCGGTGCCTCGATATGGGATGCCCGGGGTGCACGGTTGCGCACGAGGCTGACGACGACCAGTAGCGCCACGATGGCCGCGCCGGCTGCTGCCGTGCCCGCCACGACGAGCGTGTCCGACTCCTTGACTGCCACACCGGCATACGCCCACACGATGACGAGGCCGTACGCGGCATCGTTGAACCGCCACACGAACGTGGAGGCGATCGCGATGCCCACTGCCAGCACGACCGCGGCGATGAGCGCCGGCTCGATCCCGAAGCCGTCGAAGCCCGCGAACGAGAGCGTCTGGGTGGTGTTGGCGATGGTCGCAACGGTGATCCAGCCGAGGTAGACGGACCATGGGGCACGCACGGTCCAGTACGCGGTGCCCCGGAGCTCGGCACGGTGCTCCCAGAGGCGCAGGTGGATCGCGATCAGCGTGGCCAGGAGCATGACGATCACGCCCAGCGCGGCCGCGAATGCCTCGTAGTGGAACAGCACGAGCCAGATGCTGTTGAGCACGCCCGACAGGGCAGGCAGGTAGCCGACCCGGCGCAGCGTCGCGTCGGCCCGGTTGCGCGGCAGGGCCTGCCACGTCGTGAAAGCGCCGAGCAGCAGGTAGATGGCGCCCCAGATGGCGAACACGTAGCCCGCAGGGGTGACGAAGATGTCGAACCGGTCGCTGATGGCTCTCGTCATCTGGCCGTTGATCGGCACGGCGTTGGCGGCCACGTTGACCATCACGGTGAACAGGAAGGCGAGGACGGTGACGGCCTGGCGGGTGATGTCGGAGCGGCGGGGTGCGGCGGTGGCGGGCATGACGGACATGTCGGGCGGATACCTCTCGGGATGTGGATCTTCCCATCCTTCGCACGACAGGTGGCCCCGGATGCAGCCTTCGCGCAACCGGATGGCGCGCGATCTGCCACCTCGCGACGATGGTTCCGGGACCGGACGCTCGCATCATGGCAACGTCCCGACCGGGGAACCGGGGAGGATGACGACGGGCCAACGCCCGGACCACCGAGCACCCAGCGTTCCCGGATCCCCCGGTCGGGACGGGGGGCGAGGTGTGTGACCCCCTGTGCCGCTCCCTCCCTGGCGGCCAGGGGGTCCGTCATGTCCGGCGGTGATCAGCGCCAGTCCGAGCCGGTGGTCAGTCCCAGGAGAACCGGCGGGCGGCCAGGCCGGCGAGCACCACGGCCCAGCCGGCCAGGATCGCGAGCGCCTCGGTGGCGTCGGCATCGAGCGCGCCGAGGCCGACGGCCAGCACCTTCACCAGCGCGGCAGGCGGCAGCACCTCGGCGATGGCTGCGATCGCGCCCGGCAGCCGCTCCAGCGGCACGACGATCCCGCCCAGCACCAGGGCGAGCAGGAACAGGAGATTCGCGAGCGCGAGCGTCGCCTCCGCGCGCAGCGTCCCGGCCATGAGGAGCCCGAGGCCCGCGAACGCAACGGTGCCGCCGACCAGGCCCGCTGCCACCAGGGGAGCGGAGGCGCCCGGTCCGGCGACGAAGCCCGAGCACGCCGACGCCGAGGCCGACGAGGAGCAGCAGCTGCACGGCCTCCACCACGATGACGGCCGTCGTCTTGGCCGCGACCACCACGGACGAGCCGGCGGGGCTTCCCCCGAGCCGCTTGAGCACCCCGTACTGGCGTTCGAACGCGGTGCCGATCGCGAGCGACACGAGCGACGCCGCGATGATCGCGAGCGCGATGGACCCCGGCAGCACGCGCTGGACCCCGGCGGGGCCGGCGGTCCCTGCCCCGACGCCCATGTCGAAACCCGAGAACACGAGCAGCACGCCCACCGGGATCACGAACGTCACGAGCAGGCTCTCGCCGCGCCGGAGGGCCACGCGCAGCTCGTGGAGGGCGAGGGCTGCTGCCATCGTGGGCCAGGAGGCGGGTCGGGCGGGGATGCCGGCGCCCAGCGTGCGTCCGCTCATGCGGCACCCACGCGGTCACCTCCGCCGTCGGCCAACTCGGCCACGCCGGCCCCTTCGGCCACGTCGGCGCCGACAAGCTCCAGGTATCGCTCCTCCAGGCTGGCGGCGCCCAGGCGCAGCTCCGTGAGGAGCAGGCCCCGCTCCGCGCACCAGGCTGCCAGGGAGGCGACGAGCCGCGGGTCCGGGGCGCCGGGGAGGCCGGTGAGCTCGTAGTGCGCGCCGGCCCCGGCCGCCACCACCATCGCGTCGGCGACGCCCAGCAATGCCGGGAGCGTGGCCCGATCATCGCTCGAGAGCGCCATCGACAGGCGGAACCGCACCCGCTGGGCGGCGGCCCCCGTCAACTCGGCCGGCGACCCGTGCGCGACGAGCCGGCCGCGATCCAGCACCGCCACCCGGTCCGCGAGGCGCTCGACGTCCGCCAGCTCATGGGTGGTGAGCAGGATCGTGGTGCCGGCCGCCCGCAGCGCGGCGATCAGCTCGCGGGTGGCCTGCTTGGCGGCCGGGTCCATCCCGGCGGTGGGCTCGTCGAGCACGAGCAGCTCGGGGCGGCCGAGGAGCGCGAGGGCCAGGCCGAGCCGCTGCTTCTCACCGCCCGAGAGGCGCCGGTACCGGGTGTCGGCAGCACGTCCGAGATCCACCAGCTCGAGCAGCTGCTCGGGATCCTCGGGATCGCGGTAGAAGCGGGCGTACAGGCGCAGGGCCTCGCGCGGCGAGATCTTGTTGTCGACGCCGCCCTCCTGGAGCATGAAGCCCATGCGGGCGTGGAGGGCTCGGGCCTCGTGCGCGGGATCGAGGCCCAGCACACGGACGGTGCCTCCGTCGGCGCTCCGGTAGCCCTCCAGGATCTCGACCGTCGTGGTCTTGCCTGCGCCGTTGGGGCCCAGCAGCGCGAGGAGCTCGCCCTGGCGGACGTCGAAGGTGACCCCGGCGAGGATCTCGCCCCTGCCGTAGGACTTGCGCAGCCCGTCGACGTGGATGGCGATCGCGTCGTCGGCTGCGGGCGCCTGGCCCGTCACGGCCTGATCTTGGCGTACTGGGCGTCGAAATCCTCGGCATCGACCTGGCCGATGTGGATCGCCTGGAGGATGCCCTCAGCGTCGATGAAGTACGTCTGCGGCGGTGCGACCACGCGATAGGCGTCGGCAAGTGCGCCCTCGGGGTCGGCGACGGTGGGCCAGGCCTCGCCGAAGTCGGACAGGAACCGCTGGGCCATCTCGGGCTCGTCCTTGTAGAGCACGCCGATCATCTCGAGGCCGTCGGTCGGACCCAGCTCGGCAAGCTTCTGCTGGAAGAGCGGGAACTCCTCGCGGCAGGGGACGCACCACGAGGCCCAGAAGTTGACGATGACGGGCTTGCCCTTGAAGGCGGCGAGATCGACCTGCGTGCCGTCGAGCGCCGTCGCCGTGATCGCGGGCGCCGGCTGGCCGATCTTCCCCGGCGAGGTGGCGCCGCCACCGCATGCGCCGGTGAGCGTGGCGACCACCGCCGCGAGGGCGACGAGCACGAGGAGACGGGTGCGGAGCGAGCGGATGGTGGTGCCTCCGGGTCGGTCGGGCAGTCGTGACGGCGGGCCGGGTCGGTGGATCGGCCAATCGTAGTCCACGTCGGCCGCGGCGGTCCCCGAGGGAGCCGGCGAGCCCCCGGGCGTGACGGGCAGGCATGACGGGCCGCAGGCGTGACGAACTCTCAGCCCTGCCTTGGAACCGGTGCCTCCAGGTAGCGCAGGTAGGCATCGGGATCGACGTTGCCGCCCGACACCACGCCCACGATCGGTCCATCCAGCCCGTCCAGCCCGGCCTCGCCTGCCCGGAAGCGCATCGCCGCCGCAGTCAGCGCGCCGGACGGCTCCACCACCAGCCGTGCCTCCTCCGCGGCCAGCCGGACGGCCGCCGCGATCTCCTCCTCGGACACGGTGACCACGGCGTCGAGCTGGCGGGTCAGGTGGGCGAAGTTCAGCACGCCGATCGACTGCGTCCGGGTCCCGTCGGCGATCGTGCGGCTGACGAGGTCCGCCTCCCAGCGGACGATCCGTCCGGTGGCCAGGCTCTCGCGTGCATCGGCGGCGAGCTCGGGCTCAACCCCGATGAGCCGCGCGCCCGGGGTGAGGGCCGTGATCGCCGCTGCAATGCCCGCCGCCAGCCCGCCTCCACCGATGGGGACGAGGACAGCCGCGACCTCGGGCATGTCCTCGGCGATCTCGAGGCCGCACGTGCCCTGGCCCGCGACGATCCGCGGGTCGTCGTAGGGAGGGATGACGGCGAGCCCGCGGGCGGCCGCGATCTCCTCGGCAACGCGCTTGCGCTCGTCCGACGCCGTGCCCACGATCACGATCTCGGCGCCGTCCTCGGCCACCCGGTCGCGCTTGAGTCTCGGGCTGTCCGAGGGCATGACGATGACGGCCGGGACGCCGAGCAGGCGTGCTGCTCGCGCGACGCCCTGGGCGTGGTTGCCCGAGGAGTAGGTGATCAGCCCGTTGGCCCGCTCCGCGGCGGTGAGCGTGGCCGCCGCATGGTAGGCGCCGCGGATCTTGAACGCGCCGATCGGCTGGAGGGACTCGGCCTTCAGCCAGTGGCGGCGCTCGGGCCGGCCGAACGGGACCAGCGGCGTGCGCAGGGCAACACCTCGCAGGATGGCGGCCGCAGCCCGGATGTCCTCGAGGCCGACGAGACGGGGCTCGGGTGCAGGCCCGGCCTCGACGGTCACCTGCGGCCCTTCGTCCGCTGGCAGTCGATGCACAGGGCGGCCCACGGAAGCGCCTCGAGGCGCTCAGCGGCGACCTCCTTGCCGCAGGCGGTGCAGCAGCCATACGTGCCGGCGTCCAGGCGGGCGAGGGCGCCGTTGACATCGGCCAGGTGGGCGCGGTTGTGATCGCGCAACGCGAGGTCGCGCTGCTGCTCGAAGACGTGGGTGGCCGCGGCCGCCTGGGATCCGTAGGTCATCGGCCCCGGCGCCTCCACCTCGGTGTCCGCCAGCTCCGCGAGGACGCGCTCGCGCTCGGCGAGGAGGGCGCTTCGAGGATCGAGGGCAGGCGTCGGCTGGTCCATGACCGCGATCGTACTCCCGCGGCTGTCCACATCGGCACGCCGTCGTGCATAAGCGGTGCGTAAGTGCCGCGGCGCATCATGCCGTCCCGTGACCGGTCCGGGCACGCACGGCGGGACCGAACGGGGCGGAGGCCCGCGCGATGCGGGCACATGGAGGCTGTGAACATGCGCACACGGTACGGGCGCGCCCTCGCCATGGGCGCAGCATGGCTGTTGATGACCCTGCCGGCGCTGGTCGTGGTGGTCGACGGAGCCAAGCGATGGCACTGAACGGCACGCGTCCGCGGTCGCGCGGGCGGCGCTGGCCGTAGCCGCGATCGGTTCAGCCCCTGCTGAGGGCGGCTCCGTCCGAGGCGATGCGGGACGCCAGCCAGACCGGCACGACCGAGATCAGGACCATCACCAGCGCCACGACGTTCACCACGGGCAGCTCGGTGGGGCGCTGGATCGCTGTCAGGATCCACATCGGCAGCGTCTGGGTGCCGGCGCCTGCGGTGAAGTTGGTGACAATGATCTCGTCGAACGAGAGGCCGAAGGCAAGGAGGGCACCGGACACGAGGGCCGTGCCCATGCCGGGCAGGGTGATCCGCCGGAAGGTGTGGAAGCCGTCCGAGCCCAGGTCGGCGGATGCCTCCTCTGGAGAGACGGGCATCCGGCGGAGCCGCGCGATCACGTTGTTGTAGGCGATGACCACGCAGAACGTGGCATGGCCGACGATGATCGTGAACAGCCCGAACGGGATACCGAACGTGACGAACGACGTCCGCAGCGCGATGCCTGTCACCACACCTGGTAGAGCGATCGGCAGGATCAGGAAGAACGAGATCGTGTGGCGCCCGAAGAAGTCGTACCGCTGCACGGCGAGGGCGGCGAGGGTGCCAAGGACGAGCGCCATGGCTGTGGCGAGGACGGCCACGATGAGCGAGTTGCCGATGGCCGAGATGAGGGCGGAGTTGGCCAGTGCCTCGCCGAACCAGTGGAGCGTGAAGCCTGTCGGTGGCCAGACCTGGAGCTTGCTCGGGTTGAAGGCGTAGAGCGCGAGCACGACGAGTGGCAGGTAGAGGAACGCAAGCACGCCGGCGCTGGCGATGCGGAGCAGGATGCGGATCAGGCGTGGCTCGATCATCGCGCGGGCCTCACAGCGAGTCGAACGCGCCAAGGCGCCGCGCGACGAGGAGGTAGATGGTCATCACCGCGATTGGCACCAGCGAGTACGCCGCCGCCAGCGGGAGGTTGCCCAGGCTCGAGTTGTCGTAGATGACGTTGCCGATGAACTTCGCATCCGCGACCAGGTCGGGCGTGATGTAGTCGCCGAGGGTCAGCGAGAACGTGAAGATCGACCCGGCGACGAGTGCGGGCAGCACAAGAGGGAGGATCACCCTCCGGAACGTGACGGCCGACTGGCCACCGAGGTCGGAGGAGGCCTCCAGGAGCGACTTTGGGATCCGCTCCAGCCCTGCGTAGATCGGCATGACCATGTACGGCAGCCACAGGTAGGAGAGCACCAGCCACGCATTCGTGATCTCGTCGAGGCCGGGGGCGGGAAGGCCCAGCGGCGTCACGATCCACTCTGCGAGGCCATCTCCCTGGAGGATCGTGCGCCAGGCGTAGACCTTCACCAGGTAGGCGGCCCACAGCGGCATCAGCACCGCGATCACGAGCGCGGAGCGCTTGCGGGGCGACGCGATACGTGCCATGTAGTACGCGAGCGGGAAGGCCAGGATGATGTCGGTGATGGTGACCAGGGCCGCCATGCCGATGGTGCGCAGGGCGACGATCTGGTAGACGGGTTCACTGGCAATCGTCATGAACGCGTCGAGCGTCCACGAGAACGGGACCACCTCGCCCGTGAACTCGTCAGTGCTCCAGAACGCATTCAGGAGGAGCACGAACAGCGACCCCAGGTAAGCGATGCCCAGCCAGCCGAGCGGCCCCAGGAGCAGCAGACCCGCCCGGACCCGCTGGCGCGGGTGCAGCCACGCCGACACGCGGCGCGCCGGACTCGATCGCGGCGCGGGCAGGGGCGGCTGATCCGGTGCAGGAATGGTGCCTGAGGTCGCGGTCATCGGGCGGTGGGTTCGTACTCGATGGAGCGGCGGAGTCGTGGTGTGGCGCCGGGTGCGCCTGAGGGATGGCGGAGGGGCCTCCCGGCCGTGACCGGGGGCCCCTCCTGGAGGCGCGGGTTCAGGCGCCCCGGCTCAGGAGCCGCGGAGCTTGGTCCAGGCCTGGACCCAGTCCTCCTGGGTCACGCACTTGGTGGCGTCGTCCTTGTCTGCGCAGTCGGCCTGCGGCGTGGACCAGTAGTGGACTTTGTCGTAGTAGGCCTCGTCGGTGGCGTGGGTCGCCTCGCAGTGGCCGGGGGAGATGGTCTCCGCGTAGTCGCATGCCTGCTGGGACGTCGGTGCCTCGCCGAACCAGACCGTCGCCTGGCCGTTCGCCTCGGGCGACATCATCCAGTCCATCCACTTGTACATGCAGTTGGGGTTCTTGGCCTTGGACGAGATCATCCACGTGTCGGACCAGCCTGTGGAGCCCTCCTCGGGCAGGATGGCCTCGATCGGCTTGTCCTCGCCCTTGAGCAGGTTGGACTGGAACATCCAGGACGTGCCAGTGACGACGTCCCCTGCGGCATATGAGGCGACCTGATCGGAGTAGGTGCCCCAGTAGAGAGCCCCGCTGTCACGCTGCTGCTCGAGCAGCTTCATTGCGGCGTCGAGCTGCTCCTTGGTGAGCTGGTAGACGTTGTCGATCTTGAGCTCCGGGTTGGTCTGCTTGAGGCGCAGCGCGGCATCGGCGATGTAGATCGGGCTGTCATAGACGCTGATCTTGCCCGCATAGTCGTCGGACCAGACGGAATCCCACGAGGTGGGCGCCTCGCCCAGGACCTCGGAGTTGTACATGAGCACGTTGGGGCCGCGGCCATGCGGAACGCCGTAGTTGACGCCGTCGACCGTGTTGTGGGGCAGGTTCTTGAGTCCCTCGAACACGTTCTTGTAGTTCGGCAGGATGGCCGTGTTCACCGCCGCGACCTCGCCGCCCTTGATGAGGCGGGTCGTCGCGTCGCCGGATGCCGAGATGCCGTCGTAGTCGCCCGACTGCATGAGCGCGACGCCGTTGTTGGAGTCGGTCATGTCGGTCGTGTTGACCTTGCAGCCGGTCGCCTCCTCGAAGGGCGTCACCCAGTCAAAGGCCGGGTCCACGTCACCTCGCTCGGCGTAGCCGGCCCAGATGACCAGGTTGAGCTTGCCTTCGCCCTCGCCGATCTCGGCCTTCAGGCTGGGCGCCGGGGTGCCCGACGCTCCGCCGCACGCCGCCGCCACGAGGGCGACGACCCCGGCCAGCGCCAGGATCCTCTGCTGGATCATTCGGTCTCCTCCTCCGGTGCCGACCCGTCCGCGACCGGCCGGCAATGCTGTCGTTTCCACGTCAGGCGGACAGCGCGCCCCTGCTGCTCGAGCGCCTCCATCGAGGAGGTCGCAAGGTTCTGCTGGGTCACCACCAGCTCGCCGCCGGCGTCCAGCGCCACGTGGTACCGGGTGTCCGGTCCCAGGTAGACGACGCTCCGGACGGTCCCGGTGGCGCCGTGCTCGTCCTCGCCGGGGACGGTGTCGCGGTCGGCGAGGTGGATCTTCTCGGGGCGCACGGTGAACAGCCCGCGCGTACCCGTGATGGCTTCGGCGGTCGCCCCGCCGATGAGGTTGGAGGTTCCCACGAAGCCCGCCACGAACCGGGTGGCCGGTCGCTCGTAGACGTCGGCGGGCGCGCCCACCTGCTCGATGCGGCCCTGGTTGAACACCGCGATGCGGTGGCTCATGGTCAGGGCCTCTTCCTGGTCGTGGGTCACGTAGATGAAGGTGATGCCGACGTCGTGCTGGATCTGGTGCAGCTCGATCTGCATCTCCTCGCGGAGCTTGAGGTCGAGCGCGCCGAGCGGCTCGTCCAGGAGCAGGACCCGCGGGCGGTTCACGAGCGCGCGCGCGAGGGCGACGCGCTGGCGCTGGCCGCCGGACAGCTGGGACGGCTTGCGCTTCTCGTAGCCCTCCAGCCGCACCATCCGCATGGCGTCGCTGACCCGCCGCTCACGTTCGGCCCTGGGCACCTTGCGCACGACCAGCCCGTACGCGACGTTGTCGCCGACGGTCATGTGCGGGAACAGTGCGTAGTCCTGAAAGACGGTGTTCACGTCGCGCTCGAACGGCGCGAGCCCGGTCACGTCCCTGCCGTGGAGGACGATCCGGCCAGCGGTGGGAACCTCGAAGCCCGCGATCATGCGCAGTGTCGTCGTCTTTCCGGACCCGGAGGGGCCGAGCATCGAGAAGAACTCGCCGTCGGCGATCTCGAGGTCCACGCCGGCCACCGCGGTGACATCGCCGTACTGCTTGACGAGGCCCTCGAGGTGGACGGCCGGGCTGGCTGCGGCGGCGTCGGGCACGGCAGGCAGGGGGGCTGAGGCGGCGGCAGACGGATCGCGAGCGATCGTCACGGGGCAGGTGCTCCTCGGGGTACGCGGGGATCGGTGCTGCAGCGCGAGGTCGACACCCGGAGTGGGACGCCCACCCCAGGAGGTGGCGCGCACCTTGCGGCAGGCTGGTGCCGCTGTCAAGGGCGATCCCATCCTGCGAGGCGGCGGTCCAAGACCGGCGACGGCCTCTTCCGCGCACCTCCCGCATCATGGGGGCATGCACAGCCTGTCCCGCTTTCGCACCGGCATCGCGGCCGCCGTCCTCCTGGGCGCTGCCGTTGTCACCGGGTGCGGCGCGGGTGGCACAACGCCCACCCCGCCGGTCCAGCCGGGCACCAGCAGCGCCCCGCGGGACCTCAACGTCATCATGCGGGACTACGCGTACGTGCCCCCGGTGGTGGACCTGGTGCCCGGCGAGACGGTGCGCCTCAACGTCATCAATGGCGGGCTCGTCATCCACGAGGCCATCTTCGGGAACATGGACGACCAGCTCGCCTGGGAGGAGGCGGAGCTTGTCACCGTCGACGCGCCTCCCGGCCCGACCCCGTTCGTGCCCGAGCCGGATGGTTTCAATGGCGTCCGGGTGGTTGCCGAGTCCGGCCAGCTGCTCGACGTGACATGGACCGTCCCGCTCGACGCCGCGTCCGATGCGTCGGGATGGTTCGTGGGCTGCCACATCCCAGGCCACTGGGCGAAGGGGATGGTGGTGCCGGTGAGGTTCGTGGACGGCGCCGGCAACCCGATCCCGAAGCCCACGGCCATGCCCGCGCTCGCTTCGCCCGTCGCTTCGCCGCCCGCGGCGTCGCCGTAGGGCACCGTCCGGCCTGCCCGAAGCCGGCCTGCGGCACGCCTGCCGGGACCATCCGCCACTTGTTGGCGTGTCCTTAGGGCCACCATTGCCCGCGGGTGCGGTGGTAAGGTTTGCCATGGCGCGCGGGAGGCCCGGGCGCTCGCGAACGTGCACGAACTCAGGAGAGCTTCCAAACATGACGTACGTCATCGCCGAGCCTTGTGTCGATGTGATGGACACGGCGTGCGTGTCCGTGTGCCCCGTGGATTGCATCCACCAGGACGAGGGCACGGACCGGATGCTCTACATCGATCCCAACGAGTGCATCGACTGCGGCGCCTGTGAGCCCGAGTGCCCCGTCAACGCCATCTTCCCCGAGGAGAGCGTGCCGGCCGAGTGGGTGGGCTACACGCCGATCAACGCCCAGTGGTTCGGCGACAAGGCGGGGGCCCGTGCGGCTCTCGAGGTCCTCAAGCCCGCCTGACGAGATCCGGGGAGCGGGTGACCGTTCCCCCCGACCGTCGCACGGCCCCGCGCCAGCGGGGCCGTTTCGATTCCGCGGCCCGTAGACTGGGCTCGTGCGAATCGCCTCCGTGTTCCCCGCCGCCACCGAGATCCTGTTCGCGCTTGGCCTCGGTGAGGAGCTCGTGGGGGTCTCCCACCGGTGCGACGTCCCGGGTGAGGCGCTCGCGGTGCCGCGCGTGACGGGGCCTCACGGCATCACGATCGAGCGGCTGCAGGAGGCGGACCCGGACCTGGTGATCAGCGGGGCACTCGAGGACGGGTGCCCGGATCCGCGCGTCCTCAGGGCGCTGCTGGACGACGCCGGCCTCGACGCGGAGATCCTGACGCTTGCGCCGACCTCGGTCGAGGGGGTCCTCAATGCCATCTCGACGGTGGGGGCCATGACCGAGGCCGAGGACGAGGCACTGGATCTCGTCGCCCAGCTCCGCGAACGCCTGAAGGCCGTCGACGACATCGTGATCGACCGCCGCGAGGGCGGGTTCGATCCGCCGCGACTGGTGCTCCTCGAGGGCCTCGACCCGCCTCGGTCGGTCGGCCGTTGGGTGCCGGACCAGGTCCGCCTCTCCGGGGGCTGGGAGCTGCTCGGTCGCGAGGGCACGCTGCCCGTCCGCGTGTCGTGGAACGACGTTGCCGACATGGACCCGGAGATCATCGTCCTGCTGCCGGAGGACCTGGCGCTGGACGAGGCCGTGTCGCTGTGGTCCGTGACGCCCCGTCCACCTGCCTGGGGGGACCTCCAGGCCGTGCAGCAGGGCCGGGTGTTCGTGGTCGATGCCGGCCTGTTCTCACGGCCGGGTCCTCGCGTGATTGCCGGGATCGAGACGCTTGCCGAGCTCGTCGATCCGCTCGCGTGCGCCGGTGTCGCGCCGCCGTCGTCCTGGGCGAGGGTGTCGTAGGGTGGCGTATCGGGCGACATTCAGCTGCCTCTGGTGCGGGACGGACTGGCAGACACGCGGGCCTGACGACCTCGAGGGCTGGGCGCAGCTGTGCCCAGAGTGCCTCGGCAACGCAAGTTCGAACCCCTTCCTCCGAGGACGTCTGCGGGCGGGCCTCGAGGCGCGCGGCGTTGGGCGTGCCGTGCACGAGGCAGGTCCGCCGGCTGCCCGGCTGCCGGCGCCCGTTGTGCCGCGGGGCCCGGCCGTGCCCTCCGCGGAGGCCCTGCCCGACGACTGGTTCCTGCGCCGCGGCGAGTTCGAGCGGGGCGCCATCCACGACACCCCCTGGCACGCCGAGCTGGACATGGTCACCCGGTGGCTGGACGCGCAGCCACTGGCCGGACGGATCCTCGAGCCCGCCGCCGGCGTCGGGTTCTTCTCGCCGCTGCTGGCCGGGAAGGGCGAGCTGCACGCCTCGGACCCGGATGCAGCGGCGCTCGATGTCGCGCGCTCCCGTCTCGTCGCGCATCGGCTGATGGCCCACCTCCACGTGCGCGATCCGTGGGCTCGCCGTGGACCTGACGAGCCCGCAGCGGACGCCCTCGTCGCCTCGTTCCTGCTGGGCCGCGTCCGTGGCGCCGGCCTGGATACCGCGACCCAGCTCCTGCGCGACCGGCTCCGGGACGGGGGCGCGCTGGCGGTCGTCGACCTGCGGCCGGATGCCGACGGAGGGCCACCCGACGGCATCACCTGGAGCCACCATGCACCGGAGCTGCTGGAGGCGGCGATCATGCGTGGCGGCTTCGTCGAGGTCGAGATGCGCACGACGGGCCGCTTCTTCCTGGTGGCATCGGCCGTCGCCCGCTGACGCATTCTGCCATCGCCCTGCCACGCTGCCGCAGGCCGCTGCGCCCAGGCCTCCGCCACGGACCCAGGCCCGGGAATCGGCCCACCCCGGTGGTATTCTCCCGGGGCCATGTCACCCCTCGCCAACCGCACCATCGCCTGCGTCGGTTCCGGCGTCATGGCCGAGGCCATGCTCGCCGGCCTGTTGCGCAGCGGCCTCGTGACCCCGGACCTGGTGATCGCCAGTCACCCGCGCGCAGACCGGCGGGCGGCCCTCGAGGCCGCGCTCGGCATCCGTGTCGTTGCCTCGAACGCGGAGGCGGTCGTCGGCGCGGACCTCGTGCTGCTGGCCGTGAAGCCGCAGATGCTGGCCAAGGTGGGCAAGGAGCTGCGTCCCAACCTGAAGGACGGGCAGGTGGTGCTCTCGGTGCTCGCGGGGCCCACGACCGGGGCGCTGGTCGGCACCCTCGGCCACCAGCAGGTGGTCCGCGCGATGCCCAACACGCCGGCCCGCATCGGCAAGGGCATGACCGTCTGGTACGCGACACCCGCCTGCACGGACGATCAGCGCGCCCAGGCGAAGGCGTTCCTAGGCGTGCTCGGCGCGGAGCTCGAGGTGGACGACGAGAAGTTCGTCGCCATGGCGACCGCCGTCTCGGGCACCGGACCGGCCTACGTGTTCCTCGTGATGGAGGCGCTGATCGATGCGGCTGTCCATCTCGGCTTCCCGCGCCACATCGCCCATGACCTCGTGATCGAGACGCTCGAGGGTTCGACCCGCTTCGCGAAGCAGTCGGGGGACCACCCGGCCGTCCTGCGCAACGCCGTGACCTCGCCGGCGGGCACCAGCGCTGCCGCGCTCCACGAGCTGGAGTCGGGTCGCCTCCGGACCGTCCTCTCGGAGGCCGTCTGGGCGGCCTACCGGCGGACCGTGGAGGTGGGGGACCAGATGGAGGCCCAGCTCGCGGCCGACAACGCGGCGGCCGAGACGACGGCGGGCGACACCGCGGGCTGAGGGTCGCCGCGCGCCGAGGTCCACCGCGCGCTGAGGTCTGCCGCGCGCCGAGGTCCGCCGCCGCGACCCTCGTGGGAGTCAGGAGCCGTTGTGGCGTGCGGGTGATTGGCTCCAAGTCCGATGTTCGTGCCAATCGCATGCAGGGAGTCGCCGCTGGTGACCCCGAGCCGGATCAGCGCATGGTCTCCACTGAGTCCCGGCACGGAGGTGACCACGGGCCTGCCAACTAGGGGACCGTGCACCCGGTCGGGCCGAACGCCGGGCGCTATCCTCCCGGCGATGGACACGACTCCGGCCGGCGACGGCCACTCCCAGGCGCCCACCTCAGACGATCTCCGCATCCTCGAGAACCAGCTCGCCCGCATGCGCGGCATGCTCTTCGGCTACTCGGAGCGGTTCTTCGAGCGGATTCGGCACGTACCTGCTGATGATCCTTGCGCTGCTCGTGATCGCCGGCAGCGGGATCTTCCCGGCCGCGGTGATCGCTGTGCCGTTCCTCGTGCCCTTCGCATTCCTGGAGACGGGCTACCTGTTCTTCTACACGGTGTTCGCACGGCGCCACGCCGAGTACCTCGAGCGCGCCATCAACGCGCGCCTAGGCCGGGACGTTCTCGTCGCACACCGGCTCGAGGCCGCCTACTTCTACCCGCCGGACGCGCCCAAGATCGCCGCGCTCTCGCTGGGCAACCCGCTGGGCATGATGTCGGCGATGACCCTCGGCTACACCGTCGGGGCGGCGCTCCTGTGGATCGTCGGCATGGTCGGCCTGCTGGACCTGCCGAGCCGGCTTCCGGCCGAGTGGGCCGACGCACAGCGGGCCGCGACGCCCGCCTTCGCGCTGGTCGCGCTCCTCTGGACGCTCGCGATCGCCGGCCACCTCGTCTACGCGTTCCTGTCCCGTCGCGACGAGAAGAGGCTGCTTGCGGCGCTCGACGCCGCGTACGGCGCACCAGCTGTCATCAAGCCCTGAACTGAGGCACCCATGCCCGCCAACTCCGCCCTGAGCGAGGCCGCCGAGCGCGCGATGCGCTCCACCCTCCTCACGCTGTCCCACCGCAAGTCCATCGGCGACCTCGCGACCCAGGTCCCGGTGACGCGGCCGATGGTCCGTCGCTTCATCTCGGGGGAATCGTTCGAGGAGGCGCTGCCCGCCATCAAGGCCCTGCACGAGCAGGGGATGGGGACCACGGTCGACATCCTGGGCGAGTCGGTGAGCCACGAGGAGGACGCGCGCGCGGCAGCCGCCCGCTACCCGATCGTGCTCGACGCCCTTGCGGCCGTGGGGCTGGATCGCAACGTCTCGCTCAAGCCCACCCAGATGGGCCTCGGAATCTCCAAGGACCTCGCGAAGGAGACGATCGGCGGGATCGTCGCCAAGGTGGTGGAGCTGGATGGCTTCCTCCGCATCGACATGGAGGACCACACGACCGTCGACGACACGCTCGAGGTGTGGCGGGCCGTCCGCCCGGCGGGTGCGGGCGACCTCGACAAGGGCGACGTCGGCATCGTGCTCCAGGCGGCCATCAAGCGTGCCGAGATCGACGTCGAGCAGATCATCGCGGAGCGGGGTCGCGTCCGGCTGTGCAAGGGGGCGTACAAGGAGCCCGCGTCCGTCGCCTACCAGGACAAGGCGGACGTCGATGCCGCCTACGAGCGCCTCATGCTCAAGCTCATGCGCGAGGGCAACTACCCGGGCCTTGCCACGCACGACGTGCGCCTGATCAGGCGGGCCGTCGAGGTCGCCAAGGCCGAGGGGATCGCGCGTGACCATTTCGAGTTCCAGATGCTGTACGGCATCCGGCGCGACATCCAGGA
Source organism: uncultured Chloroflexia bacterium (assembly GCA_963697365.1). Lineage (GTDB taxonomy): Bacteria > Chloroflexota > Limnocylindria > Limnocylindrales > CSP1-4 > CAIXZV01. Next base: position 211,358 of record CAVONT010000003.1, on the reverse strand, counting down.
GCAGCTGGTTGGGGCCGGCTACCGGGTGCGCACCTACGTGCCCTTCGGGCAGCAGTGGTACCCGTACTTCATGCGCCGCCTCGCGGAGCGCCCCGCGAACGTGTCGTTCATCCTGCGCAACCTCTGGCGCGAGCGCGGGCGCGGCTGACGCCGCGGGCTACTCGGCGGGGTAGCCCATCTCCTGCAGCCGTCGGCCCAGCAGGCGCTCCAGCGCGCCCTTGTCGGACGCGCGGATCGATCGCCGCCAGCGCTCGGCCGCCTCGACGTCGAACCCGGAATCGCCCAGGTTCTCGCCTTTCGACACCACCTTCTGGCGGAGCATCCGCCCGTGTTCCTGGATGCCCAGGAACTCCGCAAGGAGCCGCACCGTCGTCTCGGGATCGGCGACCAGGTCCTCGAAGCGGACGGCAAGGTAGGCGTCGGGGTGCGCCGTGGACAGGCGCCGGTGCCAGCTGACCGCCTGCGCCCATGCCCAGGTGACCTGCAGCAGGATGAATCCTCGCATCAGGGGAGGGATGTGCACGAGCCAGCGGTACGGGAGGCTGGTCGCGTTCCCAGTCCGCCGGCGGAGCTCGGACACGAAGACGCCGCGTGGGTCGCGGACGATGTGCACGACCTTGCCGCCCGGGTACCACTCGAGCAGTTCGTCCACGCAGGCGACGTGGGCCGGCGTCTTCTCGCCCATGATGGGCTTGCCCTTGGTGTCGGCGTAGATGCGCAGGAGGGCGGTGAAGAGACCGCGCTCGGTGCGCTCGGCAGCCAGCAGGCGTGATTCCAGCGTCTCGCGCGGCACCCGCCGGGCGAGCCACACGAAGAAGGGGCTGTTGGCGCGGGCCCAGCGCAGTCCCTGGAGTCGGCCCTCTGCGATGCGCGCCGCGATGCGCCGCACGACGGCATCGTCATCGAGGTCACCAAGACGCCGGACGTCGTGGCGGACGCCCAGCCGTGGCAGAAGGTGCCGCATGTAGTGGTTCTCGGGGGCGATCGCCACCCGGGGATGGTGGTCCAGGACCCGGCTGAGGAGCGTCGTGCCGCTGCGGCTCACGCCGACGACGAAGATCGCCTCGGGCTCGCCGGGCGCCGGCGCGAGCTCGGTTAGGGGTCCGCCGTCAGGCTCCGGCTGGTCGGTGTGCACGCCGCCGAGGATAGGCCGGACGGGCGCCACGTGCTGAGAACCCGCCGAGCGTGCCCCGGAATCCAAGAGCCGCCGGGATGGACTCCCGACGGCTCAGGCCTCGGCGGTGGGCACCTGCAAGGCAGTTGACTGTGGTGGGGTCTCCGTCAGAACCAGCGCTTGGCTCCCTGGATCACGATGGCGAACGCAGCGAGGGAGCTGAGGAGGACCATTGCGCGCTGGGAGGCGTACTTGAACTTGTCCATCTGCATGTTCCTTTGCCAGTCGGGTTGGGCGGGCCTTCTTCCCCGAAGAGGAATCGGAACGTAGCCTCCACGACCGGGGGATCGGCATGGCCCACAGGTACTGGTACCCCCTGACTTTCTGGTTGCCAGCCCGCCGTCAGCCGCCGATCGCCCCGTTGTCAGCCGCCGATCGGCCCGCCGGCCTCCGGTATCGGGCCGCCGCCCGGCACGGTGAACCAGAAGGTCGACCCCGTGCCCACCACTGACCTCACGCCCATCGCGCCCCCGTGGGCGTGCACGATCTGACGTGAGATCGGCAGGCCCAGCCCGGTTCCCTTGGGAGCGTCGGTGAGGGTGTCAGAGGCCTGGCGGAACGGTTCGAAGATCCGCTCGTGGTCCGCGTCCGGGATACCCCTGCCCGTGTCGATCACCTCGACCCGGAGCGCCTCGCCATCACGGTGGATCCGGACGTCCACGCCACCCGCGGACGTGAACTTCACGGCATTTGACAGCAGGTTGATCACCACCTGCACGAGCCGGTCCATGTCGCCGGTGATCGCCGGCAGGTCGGGCTCCATCTCCGTCCTCAGGGGCAGGCCTGCTGTCTCGAACAGCGAGGACGTCGCGGCGGTCGCGCGCAGGACCACGTCCTCCATGCGCAGCGGTGCCATGTGGAACTCGAAGCGTCCGGACTCGATCTTGGCAAGGTCGAGGAGGTCGTTGATGAGCGCCGTCAGCCGCTCGCCCTCCGAGACGATGATCCCCAGCGTATCGCCGGTCTGGCGGATGGCCCGGTCGACCTTCGGGTCCTCACGCGGGACCACGGGGAACACCGTCTCCTCGAGTCGCTTGCGGTTGAGCTTCGCGAAGCCGACAACCGACGTGAGCGGCGTCCGCAGCTCGTGAGAGACGTTGGCGAGGAACCGGCTCTTCGCCTCGTTCGCCTCCTCGGCCGCCTGGCGTGCCTCGCGGGCCTCGACCATCGCGTCGAGCAGGTCCTGGGTCCGCTCACGCACGCGATCCTCGAGGGCGCGGTTCTGCGCCTCGAGCTCCGCCTGCAGCCGGGCCGAGTCCAGCGCGCCCGCGAACAGCGACCCGATCGTGTACAGCAGCGGCCCGTCCGCGGGCTCGAGCGCGCGCCCGGCGCGCCGGTCGTTGACGACGAGGACGCCGACCACCCGGCCCTGGCTGGTGAGCGGGGTGCCGACGAACCCGGTGGAGCCGAGCAGCGCGGCCAGGCCGCGGTTCCGCTCGTCGGGATCGCGGTCGGCATCGCGGAAGTGGAGCGGGCCTTCGGCACGGGCGAGCCGGGCGAGCGCGGCCCCGGGGTCGTCGCCATCGACGCGTATCGCACGCACGTCCGCGATCGGATCGGGGCGCCCGTCGGCGGGAGGCGGACCGGCGAGCCGGCACGACCCGATGGAGTCGTCATCGCCGTCCACGAGCGCCATGAGGCCGTGGGTGAAGCCCAGCCGGCCGACGATCTCCTCGAGGCCGCGCTCCACGAGCTGGTCCGGATCGTGGATCGAGGCCAACACGATGCCGATGGCGTTGATCCCCGCGAGCTCCGCGAGGCGGCGATGCAGGGCTCGCTCGACCTCCTCGGCAGGGTCGGGGATGCCGCCGCGGCCGACCCGCGATGCGGGCTCGGAGCGGCCGGATCGGAAGCTCAGTGGTCGTCTCCGTCACTTGCGGCCGGCCTGACGCCGAGTGCCCGACCGATCGCCGGCCCGGCCAGGGCGGCGATCGCGGTCACGACCTTGAGGTCCGCCGCCCTGAACACGCCGCCCGTCGCCGTTGCGCCCAGCACGCCGATCGTGCGGTCGCCGGCCCGCAGCGGCACCGCGACCAGCGAGCCGCCGGCGCGCTCCGCCTCCGTCGCGCGGGGATCCGCGCCGGCGTCCTCGAGCAGCTCCGGCACGCCGGTGGCCACGACCGTGCCGACGATGCCAATGCCGGTCAGCGCCCCGTCCACGGGGCTGCCGGACCCATCGGCGCCCGGGGCAGGCCGCAGCACGCCTTCGTCGCCCTCGGCGCCTCGTTGCCATCCGCCGTCGCGAGGAGGAGGAACCCGCGTGCCCCGTGGGGGAGCCGCGAGAGCTCGGTGACGGCGGTCTCCACGATCGGCTCGAGGTCGTCATGCCCGCCGATGACCGCCGCGAGGTCGTAGATCAGGGACAGCTCGCGGTACCGCTCGAGCGCCTCGTTGGCGAGCGAGCGCTTGTCACGCTCGCGGGCGGCCGCGTACGCGAGCACCGCAGCGACGCCGCGAGCGGGTCGGCCGCCCTCGACCCAGCCGAGGACCTCGCCGTCCACGGTGATCTCGTGGCGCCCGGTCGTCTCGGACGCGTGCGTGCCGTCGGGCGCGCCACGCTCGATGATCGCCTCGCCGGCCACATCGCGGACGGTGATGGCCGCGTCGATGCCGGCCAGCAGCGCCGACACCATCGGGGCGACGTGGCGGTGGCGGACGATGAGCCTGCCGAGCTCGCTCATGCGCCCAGGACCTCGCGTGCGATCGCCAGGAGCTCGTCGGGGTCGAAGGGCTTGGTCAGGTACCGGTCGGCACCGGCGGCGAGGCCCTCCTCGCGGTCCGCCGACTGGCCCTTGGCCGTGAGCAGGATGATGTGGACATCGCGATTGCCGAGCTCCTCGCGCACTGCCCGGCACACCTCGATCCCGTTGCGCTTGGGCATCATCACGTCAAGGAAGACGAGGTCCGGGCGCTGTGCCTCGATGGCCGCGAGCGCCTCCTCGCCGTCGGACGCGGTGTACAGCTCCACGCCCTCGTCCAGCAGCTCCTCGAGCGTCTGCTCGATCAGCAGCCGGATGTGCTGCTCGTCGTCCACGACCAGGACTGTGCCAGCCATCGACCCTCCCTTGCCTGCCTACGGGCACACACGATGCCCGACCCGTGCGGGAGCCGCAAGTTCCGCCGCGCGACACCTTCCCGCGTGGGGCATCATCGGCCCATGACCACTCCCACCTCGCCCTCCGGATCCGGCTCAATCCCCATTCCCATCCCGCCCCGCCCCGATCTCCGCCGCCGCGTGCTCGCCGGCGAGCCGACGCTGGGCCTGTGGGTGATGCTCGGCATCGATCGCCGCCGCCGACGTCATGGCCCGGGCCGGCTACGACTGGCTGATGGTCGATCTCGAGCACGGCATGTTCGAGGAATCCGCCGTCCTGGGCCTGCTGACCACGATCCAGGGGACGCCGACAGCGGGCCTCGTGCGCGTGGTCTCGGCCGAGCGCATGCGGGTGGGCCGGATCCTTGACCTCGGGGCCGACGGGGTCATGATCCCGCGCCTCGAGTCCATCGCGGACATCCGCGAGACGCTGTCCTGGATGCGCTACCCGCCGGTCGGGATCCGGGGCCTCGCACAGGCGACGCGGGGCGCCGGCTACTTCACGGTGGCCCACCCGGACGTGGCGGCGATCAACGACCACGTGCTCGGCGTGTTCCAGGTGGAGTCGCCCGCGGCCGTGGACATCGCCGGAGAGGTCGCCTCGATCGACGGGGTCGACGTGCTGTTCGTGGGGCCGGCCGACCTGTCGCACGCGATGGGCATCCCGGGCGAGTTCACCAACCCCCGGTTCATCGAGGCGCTGGACCACGTGGCCGCGGTGGCGGTGGCGCACGGAAAGGCCCCGGGAATGCTGGTCCGCGGCGCGGACGAGGTCGCCGGGTACCGGGCGCGCGGGTTCACGTTCCTGGGCATCGGGGCGGACATCGGACTCGTGGCCAACGGCGCCCGCTCCCAGCTTGCGGCGGCGCGCGCGGCCCTGTGACGCATCCACGGGGAGCGGTGATGGCAGGGCGGAACACCGGTCACTGACGCCTGGTCATCGGGTCAGTGCTGACCCACCTGCGATCGCTTGCAATCCTCGGGGCCTTGGGCAAGACTACTCAACATGATGAGTAGTTCAGGCAAGGGAGTCCCATACCGCCGCCCGCAGGCGGCCGAGCTCGCCAGGCGTCTCGACGAGCCCCGGCGGTTCATCCAGGTGGTCGCAGGTCCGCGGCAGGTGGGCAAGTCGACGCTCGTGGCCCAGGCAGTCGAGGGCCTGCCGGTCCCGGTCCGCATGGCCAGCGCCGACGAGCCATCTCTTCGTGGCCCGGAGTGGATCGCCACGCAGTGGGAGACGGCGCGTCTCGAGGCCGGCCCCGATGGCGCCGTCCTCGTGATCGACGAGGTGCAGAAGGCCGCAGGCTGGTCGGAGTCGGTGAAGCGCCTGTGGGACGAGGACGCCCGCGCCGGGCGAGGCCTGCATGTTGTCCTGCTGGGATCGGCACCGCTGCTCGTGGAGCAGGGACTGTCCGAGAGCCTGGCTGGCCGGTTTGAGGTGATCCGAGTCCCACACTGGTCATTCGCCGAGATGCGGGCCGCCTTCGGGATCACGCTCGACGAGTACATCTACTTCGGCGGCTACCCCGGCGCGGCGCCGCTGATCGGCGACGAGACCCGGTGGCGCCGGTACATCCTCGATGCCCTCGTCGAGACGACCATCAGCCGTGACGTGCTGCTGCTGACCCGCGTGGACAAGCCGGCACTGCTGCGGCGGCTGTTCGAGCTCGGCTGCCGCTACAGCGGGCAGGAGCTCAGCTACACCAAGATGCTGGGCCAGCTCCACGACGCCGGGAACACGACGACGCTCGCCCACTACCTCGAGCTGCTGGCGGGCGCCGGCCTGCTCACGGGCCTGCCCAAGTTCTCGGGCAACGCGGTCCGCCGCCGAGCGTCGAGCCCCAAGCTCCAGGTCCTCAACACGGCGCTAGCCACGGCGCAGTCGGGGCGCTCGTTCGCCGACACACGGGCCGATGGCGAGGCATGGGGGCGCCTCGTCGAGTCTGCGGTGGGTGCGCACCTGGCCAACGCTGCAGCGATGGGCGATCTCGAGCTGTCGTGGTGGCGAGACGGGGACCGCGAGGTCGACTTCGTTGTGCGGGGAGCCCGAGGTCTGGCCGCGATCGAGGTGAAGAGCGGACGGGCCCCTGCCGCACATCCGGGCACTGCCGCGTTCATGGCCGCGTTCGGCGGCCTCGGCCCGATCCGGCCACTCCTCGTTGGCGGCGACGGGATCCCGCTCGAACGGTTCCTGCTCGAGCCCGCGGAGCGCTGGGTCGAGCCGTAGGGCACGTCGTGGCCGGCCCTAGTGCGGCAGGTTCGTTCGGTGCCACCGAACCGCGATGGCTTGCCCTACCCACCCCGCGCCGCGTCGGGTCTGTGCACAGCCGGGTCTTGGCGCGTTCGTACCCGTTCGCGCGAAGCGAGCGGTTCCAGGCCCCAGAGGCCCGATCGGTCGGCCTCGGCGAGCAAATCGACGACCAGTTGCCCGATCCAGCGCCGGAACGCTCGCCGTTACCGAACAGTGAGGCTCCCGGGTCCCGCACGTGCTCGCTCCGGCCGAATCGGGACGGATGGGACAGGTGGTAGGCGGGACGCGACGGAACTACTCCTCCGCGAAGCGCACCACGGGCTGCGGGAGCACCGGATCGTCGACCGGGCCCGTGCCGCGTCCGCCGCGCGCCCCCCGGGGCCGCGTCTGCGACAGCAGCACCCCGGCCAGGATCAGCGCCCCGCCCGCCCACTGCATCCCGGTGAGCGTCTCGCCGAGGAGCACGCCCGCCGCGACGATTGTCCAGAGCGGCTCCACCGTCGAGAGGAGCGCCGCCTGAGCCGCGCCGACGTGCTTCGCGCCCGCGTAGAACGCCTGCGGGGCGACGAACCCGGCCACCAGCGCCACGCCCAGGATCCCGGGCCACGCGTCGGCCGGGATCTCGGCCGGGAGCACCGGGTGACCGATCGCGAGGGCAGTGATCCAGTACGAGAGCGCCGTCCCGGTGAGGATCACCGCGCCCATCACGAGCGCGTTGGTCGAGCGGTCTGACTGCGCGCCCGTCCCCTCCCGGGTCTCCCCGGAGTGGCGAGCCGCGAGGACGATCCAGCCCGCGTAGAACAGCGGGGACGCGATGATCAGGAGGAGCCCTCCGAGGGGCGGCATCACCGACGTGTCGATCCCGCCCACCGCGAGCACGACCCCGGCCACCGCGATCAGCAGGGCCGTCCAGGCTCGCCGCCCCTCGAGCGGCCGGCCGACGAACAGCGCCAGCACCGCGACCACCGGCGGATAGATGTAGATGATCAGTGCCGCCAGGGACAGCGGCACCGTCTCGATGCCGCCGTAGTAGGTGGCGCTGTTCGACACGAACCACACCCCGAGCCCCAGCGCCACGAGGATCGCGCGCCGCTCCAGGACGCGGACTGCGGCGCGAGCCGCTGGACGTGTGAGGACCAGGACCCACGACAGGACCGCGGCGAGGCCGAACCGCCAGGCCATGAGCGTCATCCAGTCGATGCCGGCCGCGTACGCCGGTTGTGCGAACAGGCCGCCGGAGCCGTATGCCACGGCGGACACCACGACCAGGCCGATGCCGAACAGGCGTGCTCTGTCCACGACGATCGAGGGTACCCCCGGCTGCGGCACCGGAGAGCCCGCCAGCGACGCCGGCTGCAGCGCCCGCCGGGCCCGCCCAACCCCGAGGGCCGATCGGCCGGTGCGGAACGGTCCGCATGGCCGTCCGCAACCGCACCGCAACAGATCGCCACCTCCGGCGTGCTCGCGTACACTTTGCCCGTGGCTGAGTTCTCCGAGCGCGCCGTAGTAGCGCGCGTTCCCGCCTGGCATCCCAACCCTCAGGGTCGTCTCGCGACGGCAGCCGGTGGCCGTGCCGCCGGACACGTCAATCGGCGACTGCATCCGCACGATCCAGCGGACCGGCACCGGCGACTCCGTGTTCGTCACGGACGAGGACGGACGGCTCCTCGGCGTGCTCACGGAGCGCGACATCTTCGGGCGCCTCGTCGGCCCTGACGTCGCCGCCGGCGTCGACGTGGACGCCACCGTCGAGGCCCACATGAACACCAGCCCGCGCACCCTCCGGCTGGAGCAGACCGTGCGCGACGCCCTCGTGCTCATGCAGGAGGGCCGGTTCCGCAACGTCCCGGTCGTGGATGACGCCGGACGCCTGGTCGGCGTCGTGCGCCAGATCGACATCCTCAAGTTCCTCGCGGAGTCCTTCCCCGAAGACCTCCTGAACCTCCCTCCCCGTCCCCACCAGCGCATGGAGCAGGCCGAAGGCGGATGACCACCTCCGAGAGTGTCGAGCGCACCGTCCAGGAGCTCGACCGCGTCACCATCCGGTTCGCCGGCGACTCCGGCGACGGCATGCAGCTCACGGGTACCCAGTTCACCCGGACCGCGGCCGTCTTCGGCAACGACATCTCCACCTTCCCGGACTACCCGGCCGAGATCCGCGCCCCCGCGGGTTCCCTGCCGGTGTGTCGGGGTTCCAGATCAGCTTCTCCGCGTCGGACATCCACACCCCGGGTGACGCGCCGGACGTGCTGGTCGCCATGAACCCGGCGGCGCTCAAGGCCAACATCGGCGACCTGCCCGCCGGCGGCGCGCTCATCGTCAACAGCGACGCGTTCACGGCCTCGAACCTGGCCAAGGCCAACTACGCCGCGAACCCGCTGACCGACGACTCGCTCAAGCAGTACAAGCTCTTCCCGGTCCCGATCGGCACCCTCAACGCTGGAGCGCTCGAGGGCCTCGGAGATGACCAGCAAGCAGGTCGACCTCACGAAGAACTTCTTCGCCCTGGGCCTGATGTTCTGGCTCTACGAGCGCTCGATGACCCCGACCATCGAGTGGATCGACCAGAAGTTCGGTAGCCGGCCGGTCGTCGCCGAAGCCAACCGCCGCGCCCTGAAGGCCGGGTACGCGTTCGGCGAGACCACGGAGATGTTCCACCAGACCTACCGCGTGCCCAAGGCGAAGCTGGCCCCGGGCACGTACCGGAACATCACCGGCAACGAGGCCACGGCCCTCGGCTTCCTGGCCGCGGCCGCCGTGCGCAAGCGCGACCTCTTCTACGGCTCCTATCCGATCACCCCGGCCACGGACATCCTCCAGTACCTGGCGACCACAAGCGTTCGGAGTCCGGACCTTCCAGGCCGAGGACGAGATCGCGGCCATCGGCGCCGCCATCGGCGCAGCCTTCGGCGGCGCGCTCGGCCTACCGGCACCTCCGGTCCTGGCGTTCGCGCTCAAGACCGAGGCGATCGGCCTCGCGGTCATGACCGAGCTGCCCGTCGTCATCGTCAACGTCCAGCGCGCCGGCCCGTCCACCGGTCTGCCCACCAAGACCGAGCAGGCCGACCTGTTCCAGGCCCTGTACGGCGCGCACGGCGAGTCGCCGGTGGCGGTGCTCGCGCCGGCCACGCCCGCCGATTGCTTCACCCTGGCGATCGAGGCGTCGCGCATCGCGCTCAAGTACATGACCCCGGTCATGTACCTTCCGACGCTTTCGTCGCGATCTCGCCAACGGCGCGGAGCCCTGCGGGTCCCGGTCCTCGACGAGCTGCCGGACATCTCGATCCCCACCGCCGCAACGCGAGGGATTCCTCCCGTACGGTCGCGACCCGGAGACGCTCGCGCGGCCGTGGGCCGTCCCCGGCACGCCGGGGCTGGAGCACCGGATCGGCGGCCTCGAGAAGCTCGACGGCCGGGCACGGTAGCTACGACGCCGACAACCACCAGCGGATGACCTGCTGCGCCGCGACAAGATCGCGGGCATCGCCAATGACATCCCGGACCCGGAGGTCTTCGGACCGTCCTCCGGCGACCTGCTGATCGTGGGCTGGGGCTGCACCTACGGCGCGCCCTGCGCAGTGCGGTCGAACGGCTCCATGCCGATGGCAAGTCCGTCGCGCACGCGCACATCAGGCACCTCTACCCGTTCCCGCAGAACCTGGCCGACATCCTGCGGAGCTACCGGACCGTGCTGGTCCCCGAGCTCAACCTCGGCCAGCTGTGGTTCGTGCTCCGCGGCACGTACCTCGTGGACGCGGTGAGCTTCGGCCGCGTGCGAGGCAAGCCGTTCCGGATCACCGAGATCGTCGACGAGGCCAACCGCCTCCTCGCCGAGCGGAGCTGAGCGATGACCGAGACCCTCAACGAGACTGCCCCCATCAAGCTCACCCGCAAGGACTTCGTCGCGGACCAGGAGGTCCGGTGGTGCCCCGGCTGCGGGGACTACTCGATCCTGGCCCAGACGCAGAAGGTCATGCCGCGACTTCGGCGTGCCCGCGGGAGAACATCGTCTTCGTCTCGGGCATCGGCTGCTCCGGCCGGCTTCCCGTACTACATGAACACGTACGGGTTCCACAGCATCCACGGCCGCGCGCCCGACGCTCGCGACCGGCCTCAAGCTGGCCCGGCCGGACCTCTCGGTCTGGGTGATCACCGGCGACGGCGACGCGCTGTCCATCGGCGGCAACCACTTCCTGCACTCGATGCGCCGGAACGTGGACATCACCATGCTCCTGCTCAACAACCGGATCTACGGCCTGACCAAGGGCCAGACCTCGCCCACCTCGGAGTTCGGCAAGCGGACCAAGTCCACCCCGATGGGCTCCGTGGACCGGCCGATCCTGCCGCTCGACCATGGCGATCGCCGCCGAGGCGACGTTCGTCGCCCGGACCGTGGACACCCACACCGAGCACATGCAGCACACCCTCGAGGCGGCGGCCGCCACAGCGGCGCCAGCTTCGTCGAGATCCTCCAGAACTGCAACATCTTCAACGACGGCGCGTGGCGGGAGTTCACCGAGCGCGACGTCCGCGATGATCGGATGCTGGTGCTGGAGCACGGCAAGCCGCTCGTGTTCGGCAAGAACCACGACAAGGGCATCCGGCTCAACGGCCTCCACCCCGAGGTGGTCACCCTCGGCGAGAACGGCATCACCGAGGAGGACCTGCTGGTCCACGACCAGTACGCGGAGGATCCGTACTACGCGCTGATCATCTCGCGCATGTTCTGGCCGGAGTACCCGGTCCCGGTCGGCGTGCTGCGCGAGGTGCAGCGGCCCACCCACTCCGATCTCGTGGACGCCCAGATCGCGCAGGCGAAGGAGAAGCAGGGCGAGGGTGACCTTGCGAAGCTGCTCCTCGCAGGCGAGACCTGGACGGTGGAGTAGTCCGATGCTCTGTCCCGTCTGCAATACCGACAACTTCGAAGGCGACGACTCCTGCGCCAACTGCGGTGCGGACCTCCGCCACCTCGGATTCGCCGCGCTCGGCGATCACCTACCGCGACACCGTGCTGGGCGACCACCTCGATGCCCTTGGAATCGGGTCGTACCCGGTCGATCCCACCGTCGATGCCGGCCGATGACGCCATCCGGGCGATGCACGAGGCGGGCACCGATTGCCTGCTGGTCGTCGACGACGGCCGCCTGGTGGGCATCTTCACCGACCGTGACGCGGTGGTGAAGGCCGCCGACAAGCGGCTCCAGCTCTACCGCGTCGAGGACTTCATGAGCTGTGACCCGGTGATCCTGCGCCATGACGACACGCTCGCGGTGGCCATCCACAAGATGGCGGTGGGCGAGTTCCGGCACATCCCGATCGTCGAGGATGGCGGGCCCATCGGTGTCGTGGCCGCGGCGGACATCTTCCGTCACCTCGTCGCCGGCCTCGGGTGACCCCGGAGCCCGACGCCGCCCTGCGGATCGCGATCCTCGCCGATGACCTGATCTGGGCCACCAGACTGGCCGACGGCGTCCGGCGTGCGGGTGGGGTGCCGGTGCCGGTGCGCTCCGCAACCGGTCTCGCCCAGTCGCTCGAAGGTGCTGCCGGCTGCATCGTGGACCTCACCGCGCGCGCCTATGACGGGGTGGCAGCCCTTGGCCGCCGCCGGTGCTTCCCATGTGCCGGCGATCGCCGTCGGCCAGCACGACGACGCGGACACCCGACGCGCTGCCAAGGCGGCCGGCGCCTCGCACGTGTTCGCCTACCGCGCGCTCTTCGAGCACGGCGACCGGGACCTCGGGGCCTGGATCGCGACCCTCCGCCACCCGACGGAGACGACGCCATGAACCTGGGCATCCCGCAGGAGCGCTACGCGGCAGCGCCTCGCCGGTGCACGGGAGGCCGCGGCAGCCGCAGGTCTCGACGCGCTGCTCGTGAGCGTTGGCGCGGACCTGCGATACCTCACCGGCTACGAGGCCCTGCCGCTCGAGCGGCTCACGCTCCTCGTCCTCCCCACCCGCCCGGGGGCGCCCGTCACGCTGGTCGCGCCGCGTCTCGAGGTGACGCCCGCGCGCACCTGCCCGGCCGCGATCGCCGGGGCGGTCGAGGTGACGACCTGGGAGGAGACCGAGACCCGATGCTGCTGGTGGCGTCGGTGCTCGAGGCGGCGGGCGGGCTGCCGGACACCGGGGGCGCGGTCGCGATATCCGACGGCATGCGCGGTGCCTTCGTGCTGGGCCTCCAGCGCGTGCTTCCAGGAGCGCGGTTCACGCTCGCGTCGGCGGTGCTGCGCACGCTGCGCATGCGCAAGGACGCGGAAGAGGTCGCGCTGCTGCGGGCCGCAGCCCACGCCGCCGACCGCGTGGTGCTCGCGATCGCGACCGGCCGCCTGGTGGGCCGGACCGAGACCGACGTCGCCCGCGAGGTCCGCGAACGCCTCGTCGCCGAGGGGCACGACCACGCCGAGTTCTGGATCGTGGCCTCGGGGCCCAACAGCGCCTCGCCGCACCACGACCCGGGCGATCGCGTGATCCAGGCCGGCGAACCGATCGTGATCGACATCGGCGGGCAGCTGGGCGGCTACGGTTCGGACATCACGCGCACGGTCTGGGTGACCGGGGGCGATCCGGCGGCCGGCCCGGATCCGGCGTTCCTGCGGCTGTACTCGGTCCTCCAGCACGCCCAGGCCGCCGCGACCGCGGTTGTGCGGCCCGGCATCACCTGCGAGCGCGTGGACCAGGTGGCCCGCATGTTCATCGACGACGCCGGCTACGGCGAGGCGTTCTTCCATCGGACCGGGCACGGCATCGGCCTCGAGGGACACGAGGAGCCGTACATGGTGGCGGGCAACAGGGAGCGCATGGCCGAGGGCATGGCGTTCAGCGTGGAGCCCGGGATCTACCTCGAGGGCCGGTACGGCGCGCGCATCGAGGACATCGTCGTCTGCGGGGACGATGGCCCGGTGATCCTCAACGAGGTGACACGGGACCTCCTCGTCGTCACCGGCTGACGGCGGCGATGGTGTCCCCGGGGGCGGCACCCGGGGTCCGGGGGTATCATCCGCCGATCGGCGTTGCCCAGACGCCAGGCGCCGATTCCGACATGGGACCCGTCATGACGCACCCTCCCGCGTGGGCCGTCCGCCCTCGCATGCACGCCCGGTGAGCCGGCGCAGCCGGAACTCCCGGCACCGCGACGGCAGACCGCGACCCGGCACGCCCGGCACAGCCATGAGCCCGGCGGCCACCGGTGATTCGCCCGCATCGTTCTCCGGGGTCGATGGCCGCCCGGACGCACCGCACGGCGCGTCCGAGGTGCCGGCGCAGGTCACGGTCGCTCGCGACGCAGCCGACGCAACCAACGCCGCGGGACGCTGGCGGGGGAGCGGGCCGCCCCGAGCCTGAGCCGGTCCCTGCTCGACCTGCCGGGGCCGAGGCTCCCGCGCAGGTCGCCCGTCCGACCTCGCCCGAGCGACCGGCCGGCGATTTCGAGCAGCGCGTGACCTGCACGACGGCCCAGCTGCGACGCTTCATCAAGAGCCGGCCCTGGATCCCGATGCACGAGCTGCGCCGCCGGTTCGGGATCGGCGGCGAGGACGACACCGTCTCCCCGGTCCGGCCTCGGGCCCAAGACCGTGTTCATCGGCCTGCCCCCGATGGAGGCGCGGCTGATGGGCGAGCTCCTCGCGAGCGGCGACGTGGGCTACGAGCTCTCGCTGGACCCGGTCACGCCCGTCGTCGTGGGCGTCTACCCGATGCGGCCCGTCCCCCGGGGCTGATCTCCGGCTCGCCCCCGCCGTTCCACGTTCGCAACCCGCCCGGCGGGCCCGTGGTGCAAGGTTGCGCGCCATGGCCGCCCCCGCCTCGGAGTCCCTGCCCGCGACAACCCCGAGGCCTACATCGCCCGGGACCGTCGCCGCGCCCTGACCACCGGCGTCGCGATCCCGGACCGCGTCACCGGCTCGGCCATCTTCGCGGACATCTCGGGCTTCACCCCGCTCACCGAGGCCCTGGCGCGACGAGCTCGGGCCCGCAGCGGGGCGCGGAGGAGCTGACCGCCACCCTGGGCCGCGTGTTCCACGAGGTCATCGAGGAGCTCGACCGCTTCGGCGGCGACGTCATCTACTTCTCGGGCGACGCGATCACCTGCTGGATCGACGGCGACGACGGCATGCGGGCGACCGCGTGCGGCCTCGCGATGCAGGAGGCGATGGCCCGCGTCGGGACGGTCACGACGCCGGCCGGGACGCGACGTCCAGCTCGCGGTGAAGGTCGCGGTGGCCGTCGGCCGGGCGCGCCGGTTCGTCGTCGGCGACCCGCCATCCAGCTCATCGACGTCCTCGCCGGGCCGCCTCATCGACGACCTCGCCGATGCCGAGCACCACACCGACAAGGGCGAGGTCGTGCTCGATCCCTCGGCGGTGGCGTCGGTCGGGGACCGCGTCGATCTCGAGCTGCGCGACGGCGGCGACGGCGAGGCGGCAGGCGGCCGGATCGTTCGGCGTCGTGCGGGGGCTGCGTGTCGACGTCCCGGACGCGCCTGCTCCGGAGCCGCCGACGCGCTGCCCGAGGCGGTGGTCCGCGAGTGGCTCCTGCCCGCGGTGTACGAGCGGCTCCGCACCGGCCGCGGCGAGTTCCTCGCGGAGCTGCGGCCGGCCTACCCGGTGTTCCTGCGCTTCGGCGGGCATCGACTACGACGACGACGACCGGGCGATCGACAAGCTCGACGAGTTCGTCCGGCGGGCCCAGAAGATCATGCACCGGTTCGGCGGCAACGTCCTCCAGCTCACCCTCGGCGACAAGGGCGCATACCTCTACGGCGTGTTCGGGTCGCCGATCGCCCACGAGGACGACGCCGCCCGCGCGGCCGCCGCGGCGCTCGAGCTGCGCGACCTCGAGGCCGGACCGACGGCCCGCGACATCCAGATCGGGATGCCTACGGCCGGCTGCGGAGCGGCACGTACGGCCATGCGATGCGGCGCACGTTCGTGTGCCTCGGCGACGCGGTGAACCTCTCGGCGCGGCTGATGTCCGCGGCGCCCGCCGGGCTCGATCTACGTCAGCCCATGAGGTCCGCGGCTGCGCGGCGAGGCGTTCATCTGGCAGGAGCTCCCGGCGCTGACGCGTCAAGGGCAAGTCCGCGACGATCACGGCCTACGCGCTGAACGGCTCGCTCGGCGCGCGCCTCGCCGCCGCAAGACCCGCTCCAGCTCGGCCTCGTCGGCCGGCGCCGAGAGCTGGCGACGCTCGAGCGGCGCGCGGACGGCGATCGCGGGCGACGGCCGGATCGTCGGGATCGCGGCCGAGGCCGGCATGGGCAAGTCGCGGCTCGTCGCGGAGTTCGTGCGCAACGTCCGTCGGCGCGGCCACGTCGTCGCCTTCGGCGAGTGCCAGGCGTTCGGGACGAAGACGACCTACTTCGTCTGGCGCGAGATCTGGCGCCGCCTGCTCGGGCTCGACGACGACGACTCCCGAGGAGGTGCAGGTCGCCGCGCTCGGACGGCGGCTCCGGCGGCCTCGACCCGGCGCTCGTCGCCCGCGCACCGCTGCTCGGCGAGGTGGTCGGGCTGTCGATCCCGGACTCGGACGCTGACCGGGCCTTCGACGCGAAGCTGCGCAAGACCTCGCTCGAGGACCTCCTCGCTCATGTGCCTCCGGGCGCGCTCGCAGGAGGAGCCGTTCGTCGTCGTGCTCGAGGACTGCCACTGGATCGACGAGCTGTCGCGCGACCTGCTCGAGGTCCTCGGCGCGCGCCACCGCGGCCCTGCCCGTCCTGTTCGTCCTTGCCTACCGGCCCGCGACGGAGCCCGGCGGCGGGCTCGGGGTCGAGCGCCTGCCCGGTTCGGCGAGATCGCCCTGGACACGCATGGCGCCCGACGAGGTGGCCAGCTGGTCCGCTCCAAGATGACAGCAGCTTCGGTGAGCGAGGATGCCGAGATCCCGGATCCGCTCGTCGAGCTCGTGGCGGCGCGGTCCGAGGGCAACCCGTTCTACGTCGAGGAGCTGCTCAACTTCATCGTCGCGCAGGGGATCGACGCCGCCGACGCCGACGCCGTGGAGGCCGTCCGGCTGCCCGACAGCCTCCAGCAGCCTCGTCCTCAGCCGCATCGACGCCGCCGCCGAGGGGCCGCGCCGGACGATAAGGTCGCGAGCGTCGTCGGACGCGTGTTCCACGCGCCGATCCTGCCGGGCGCCTACGAGGAGCTGGGCACGATCGACGTCGTCTGGACCACCTCGAGAGCCTGCGGGCCCTCGACCTCGTGGCCCCGGACCGCGAGGCCGAGCAGGCGTGGATGTTCAAGCACGTGCGTCACGCAGGAGGTCGCGTACGAGAGCCTGCCGTTCGCGCTGCGGGCGTGCTCCACGGGCGCGTCGGCGAGTTCCTCGAGCGCACCGAGCCGGACGACCTCGAGCGGACGCGTTACCGCTGCTGGAGCACCACTACTGGCGGAGCGACCGCGAGGACAAGAAGCGCGAGTACCTGTCGAAGGCGGCCGACGCCGCCGGGCCGCCTACGCGAACAACGCCGCCGTCGCGTACCTACAGCGGCTCGTCCCGCTCCTCACGGCCGGGAGTGCGTGCGGCGGGGCTGCTGCGCCTCGGCAAGGCGCTGCGAGCTCGCCGGCGACTGGACGCAGGCGGCCGAGACGACGAGGCCGCCTGGCGCTGGCCCGCGAGCTCGGGACCGGCATGGCGAGGCCGACGCCCTCTCCGCCCTCGCCGAGGTCGCCCGCAAGCAGGGACGCTACGAAGACGTCACGGCGCGCATCGACGGAGGCCCAGGCCCTGTCACGAGCAGCTCGATGACGACGTGGGCGTCGGCGTCGTCCTCCACCTGTCGGGCACGATCGCGCCCAGCGCGGGCGATACGACGAGGCGAGGACACGCTACCTCGAGAGCTTGGCGATCCGGGAGCGGCTTCGACGACAGGACCAGCTGGGCCGCCTGCCTGTCCAACCTCGCGATCGTCGCGGAGTACTCCGGCGACTTCGTGGAGTCGCGCCGCCTCAACGAGCAGGCGCTCGCGGTGCGGACCTCGAGCTCGGCGACCGCTGGGCGATCGCGCTGTCGCTCAACAACCTGGCGGTGATCGACCTCTACGAGCGGCGGTTCGCGGAGGCGTCGGAGCGCTACCGGGAGTCGGTCCGCTCGCGCGCGAGGTCGGCGACCCGTGGCTGCTCGTCGCTGGCGCGGTTCAACCTCGGCAAGGCGCGTGCCAGGCCTCGGCGACCGGGCGGGGCCTGCGAGATCTTCGCGAGTCGATCGCCGCGTTCGCGCGCCTGGACGACCCGTACGACCTGGCGGAGGTCCTCGAGGACGTCGCGGTGCTCGCGGCCCAGGACCGACCCGCACGTGGGGCTGGAGCTGCTCGGCGTGCCGGACCGGCTCCGGGCCGACATCGGGGCGGCCCGGCCGGCGGCGCGCGAGCAGGAGCTCGCCGAGAGCCTGGCGGCGGCGCGTGAGCGTGCGGGCCGGGGCGGCGATGCCGCCGTCGAGCTGGGCGGGTGCGCGACCAGCGGCGGCGGTGGCGCGAGCGGCCGTGGTCCGTCTGCGCGGCGCTCACGGCCTGAGGCAGGCGCACTTCCGCCTGCGAGCGACGCCCGCCCGTGTGGCCTGTAGTCCATAGGGACTAGGCAAACGGGCCAACGGTCACGTGCTGCGCTTCGGCGCGCCCTCGGGGTTGGGCCGGTCCATCCGCACGTCCCAAACCCGCGTGCCACGTTCCAGGAGGTTCCAGGTGTCACTCCACTCCGGTCATGCGGCCAACGCGGCCAGTCCCCGAGGTGCGAGGTCGGCGCGGGATCGCACGCCGTCCTCCGCCTGCTGGTCCTGGCCGTCCTCGCCGCCGGCATGCTGCTCGCGCAGGCGCTGCCGGTCCTGGGCGTGGTCTCGCGGCGACGGCACCACGGGCACGTGGTCGGGTGACGGGCCCGGCACGGCCCAGACCGTTCACCCCGGCACGGGTCGGGCTCGCGAGTTCCAGTACAGCCCGACCCGGCCGGCCTGTCCGAGACGCGGACTGGACGTTCAAGGCGACCGCGACCAGCGCCGGCACGATCCCGCTGGCCTGGCGGCTGACCGGCTTCCACGGGTTCTTCGATGTCCGTCGTGGCGCCTCGAGACGTTCACGAAGCCTGCCGGCGGCTCGGCGGCCTACTCGTCGGTCCTCACCGGCGGCCCGCAGAACTGCTCGCACCGAGCCATCGGGTGGCTTCGACTACGACGGAGCGACCACCGTCGCCGTCAGGCCGGCGACGAGTTCGTTCCGGATCAGCGGCAGCAACTACGACACCCGAACGTCCTCCAGGGCACCCTCAAGGTCGGCCTCAATACCGTGGTGAACGGAGGTTTCGAGCAGCTCCCGGTCGCCAACACGGCGTCGTACGACACGTCGCTGCGGGGTCGAGCCCCGCCGGACCCCTGGCGTCGCCGTGGACCGGATCGGTCGACCACATCGGCGAGTACTGGGATGCTGACGAGGGCGTCCAGTCGCTTGACCTCGATGGCGCTGCACCCGGCGCGATCCAGCAAGTCCATTCCGACGATCGCGGGCCACACGTATCGCGTCGCCTTCGGCTACCTCCGCGAACCCCGATGAGCGGGACCCCCGGATGGACGTCAAGGCCGACGGGACCACGCTCGACACGTTCACGCACCCCTACGGCTACACCCGGCCCACCATCGCCTGCGATCGCGGCGCGGCGAGCTTCAGCGGAGGCAACCACCCTGCTCGAGTTCGCGTCGACGAACTCCGGCTCGGCGGCTTCGGGATCGCCCTCGACGATGTGTCGGTCGTGCCCATCTGGGGGTCGAACCCGTCGTGGAGCCGGCTCCACGTTCGCGATCCCCGCGCCGGTGCCAACGACGGCGAGCCGCTGGAGCTGGTGCAGGGTCCCGCGATCCGATCACGATCCCGGCACCCGACGGGTGGCCGGGCGCGCGCGCGTCCCCCCGATCGGGGTGCCGCGACAGACGGCGTCGCCAGTCTCGTACGACCTCGGCAAGACGCGACCCGGGGCTACGTCCTGGCCGGCCCGCGGCCGTACCGACTCTGAGCTGTACGTGGCGTCCAGCCGCGCCGCGACGGTCGCGGCGCTGCTCGCCAACGCCGCACGCCCCCGGTCAGAGGCGACCACGGACGTCCGAGCCGACCATCGTTCGTCACGATCGCGCTCGCCTCGGCGGACCGTCTTCCCCGGTGTCCACGCCGACTTCGGGTCGGCCGCGAAGGTCACCGGTCCGGCCGAGCACGCCGGGCGTCGCGGGCGGTCTCGGCCGCAGTCCAACTGCGTGGTGAACAGCCCTGACAACGACACCTGGCCCCGCGCCCTCACAGATCGCGCGGCGGCGCGGCCGACGCGTCCGGGACCTGGATCGACCAGCCCGGGACGGCCCGCTGGTTCAAGGTGCCCGTCGCCCCGGGTGGCAGCGTCTCGGCTCGACCTGTACGGGCCTCCCCGCGGACTACGACGTCTACCTGTTCCGGGACATCAGGCAGACCTACGACACCCTGACGACCGAGCAGAACCTCACCAAGCTGAGCGCCGAGTTCGCGGGCTCCGGGTTCTCCGGCTCCGGGTTCTCCGGCTCCGGGTTCTCGGGTTCCGGCTTCTGCGGCTCGGGCTTCTCCGGGTCCGGGTTCTCGGGTTCCGGGTTCTCGGGTTCCGGGTTCACCCGCATCGGCTTCAGCGGCTCCGGCTTCTGCGGCTCCGGCTTCTCCGGTTCCGGCTTCTCGCGGATCCGGCTTCTCCGGCTCCGGGTTCAGCGGTTCCGGCTTCAGCGGTTCCGGTTTCTCCGGTTCCGGGTTCAGCGGTATCCGGCTTCTCGGCTCCGGCTTCTCGGCCGACAGCTTCTCCGCGGCCCAGCTCTACAGCCTCATCGCCTGGTCCAACAACCTCGGCCTCGCCGACGAGCTTGCCGCGTCCAACACGTGGACCAGCACCGGCGACTTCTACATCCGCGTCAACGGCAAGAACGGCGCCGCCAGCCTGGACAGCCCGTTCACGCTCAAGGTGACCGTGGACGGGAACCTGTGTGCGGCCGTCAGCCCCAAGGGCACCAAGCCGGGCCCGATCGCCAACGCCAAGGACACCGTGATCCTCACGGACACGTCGCGCTTCGGCACGGCCGACACTTCGGCGATGGTCTCCAAGCTCGGCCAGCTGGCCACCGCCACGAATGGCGTCGTCGTTGACCTCGCCGGCCCCGGTCGAGTCCGCGACCTCCAGGTCCAGGCGGATGCCAACCCGGGCTGCGTCTACGCCCAGAACCTGGTCGCCCAGGCGGCCAAGGATGTCGTCGACGCCTACCGCAAGGGCAATACCTCGGGCGGCGTCAAGTACGTCGTCCTCGCCGGCGGCGACAACGTCGTGCCGTTCTTCCGCTACCCGGACACCTCCTCGATCGGCCCTGAGGTCAACTACTTCCCGCCGGCTCCAGGGCGACCTCCGCCTCCGAGGCCAGCCTCCGCAGCAACTACGTGCTGGGCCAGGATGCCTACGGCTCGACCATCTCCATCCCCCTCGGGCCGGTCGACTTCCCGATCCGGACCTCCCCGGGTCGCGGCGGCTCGTGGAGACCCCGGGTGAGATCACCGGCATGGCGCAGGCCTACCTCGACCAGACCGTGGTCAGCCCGAGCACCTCGCTCGTGACCGGCTACGACTTCATCGAGGACGCCGCCAAGGCGGTCAAGACGAACCTCGACGCCGGCACCGGCCTGGCCGGCCGCTCGCTGATCCACCCGTACGGGCGCGCTCGCCGGCGACCGGCTGGACCGCCACCGCCCTGCAAGACCGAGCTCCTGGGTCGCAGAACGACATCACGTTCCTCGGCGGGCACTTCAGCGCGAACAGCGCACTGGCGGCCGACTTCGCGACGGTCATGACGACCGACTCCGTCGCAGCCACGCCGAACTTCAAGAACACGATCATCTTCAGCATCGGCTGCCACTCGGGCTACAACATCGTCGATGAGGACGGCATCGCGAACGTCACCCGCACCCTCGACTGGACGCAGGCGTTCGCGCGCGAGGCAGGTGACCTCGATCCTGGGCACCGGCTACCAGTACGGCGACACCGACTTCCTCGAGTACAGCGAGCGGATCTACAACGAGTTCTCGAAGCAGCTGCGCTACGGGTCGGGCCCGGTCGGCATCGGCAATGCCCTGCTGGCAGCGAAGCTGGCCTACCTCAAGCAGACCCCGGCCATCGGTGACCTCCACGAGAAGTCGCTCCTCGAGGCGGCGCTCTACGGCCTGCCGATGCTCGGCGTGGACTTCTCGGCCGGTCGCCTCGGGACGCCCCAGGGCGGTTCCGGCGGCGTCAACCCTCCCGGGAAACCCCGCAGGCCACCGGCCTCAAGTGGGTCGACGTGTCGAGAGGCAGACGCCGAGCACCCCCCAAGTCGCCAAAGCAAGCTGGACGTCGTCGGTGCCGGCACCCTGCCCGGGCCCGCCACTTGGTACGAGGGCGCCGACGGCGTCTACACCGAACCCGGCGCGCCCGCGCTGCCGCTGCAGCTCGAGAACGTCACGCCCAGCGAGTCGAACTACGTCCTGCGGGGCGTTGGCTTCCGCGGCGGGACGTTCCAGGAGTCGACCGTGGTGCCGCTCAGCGGCGCTCCGGCCACGGAGGCTCCCAGACCACGCACACCTCGTTCGACTCGCCCGTCTTCTACCCGTCGCTCGCCGCGCTCAGCAAGCCCAACTACTGGGGCCTCCTCACCGGCGGCAACCAGACGAGCCTGCTCGTGACCCCGGCCCAGCACAAGGCGATCCAGCCCGGCCAGGACACGGTCAACCTCCGTCGATACACCGGGCTCGATCTGCGGCTCTACTACATCAACGGCGACGCCAAGGGGATCAAAGTCACTGCCGCCGGTGGTGTTCGGCGTGACCAGCGACGCCACGACCGGCAAGGTCAGCGTCCGGGTGCTCGGCGACGACACGAATGGTGCGGGCATCCACGACGTGTGGGTCACCTACGTGACCCCGGATAAAGGCGTGGGCGTCCTTCGACCTCACCCAAGATTTACGGACACCGCCATCTGGGGCGGCACTCGAACGCTCCCCAAGGGGACGCCGTTCGTGGTGCAGGCAGCGAACAACGCCGGCACCGTCACGCTGAACGACAACTTCGGCGCGTACTACCTGTGGGGCGTCGACGGCAGCAAGCTGCCCGCGACCTCGCTGTCCATCAGCGGACCGGGCGCAAAGACCTATGGGACGACCGCCAAAGGTCACCGCCCACGCTCAAGAGCGATCCAGGCAACAACCCGTAGCGGGCAAGCTCGTCATTGCCACGCTCGGCTCCGCCACGCGGAGCGGGACGACACCGACGTAGACGGGTTTGTGGAGATCGACCTACCGGTCTCCTCGGCCGCAGGCGTGTACGCGCTGACCGCCAGCTTCCTCGGCGATGGCGCCTACCAGTCCAGCGGAAACTCGTACACGATCACGATCAACAAGGCGGCCTCCAACGTCGTCGTGGACTGTCCGACGACGGGCGTCCCATACACCGGCTCCGCCCAGGAGCCATGCACCGCACGCGTCGACGGCACGACCCCTCTCGACGACCTCAACCAGCCGCTGCCCGTCACCTACACCGACAACACCCAACCCGGCACGGCCACCGCCACCGCCGAGTTCTACGGTGACGCGGCCCACGACGCCGACACTGCCTCGAAGACCTTCGCGATCGACAAGCTCAGCCAGACGATCACGTTCGGTCCGCTGGCCAGCAAGACCTTCGGCGACGCGCCGTTCACCGTGAGCGCCACGGCCAGCTCCGGCCTGCCGGTCAGCACTTCTCGGCCTCCGGGAACTGCACCGTCTCCGCCAGCACCGTCACGATCACCGGCGCGGGCTCCTGCTCGGTCACCGCCTCGCAGGGCGGGAATGCCGTCTATGCGGCGGCCCCGGATGTTCCCCAGACCTTCGCGATCGCCCAGCGAGCCAGACGATCGCGTTCGGTCCGCTCGCCGGCAAGACCTTCGGCGACGCGCCGTTCACCGTGAGCGCCACGGCCAGCTCCGGCCTGCCGGTCAGCTTCTCGGCCACCGGGAACTGCACCGTGTCCGGCAGCACCGTCACGATCACCGGTGCGGGCTCGTGCACCATCACGGCCGACCAGGCCGGCAACGCCAACTACCTCGCCGCTCCGTCGGTTCCCCAGTCCTTCTCGATCGCCAAGGCGACGGCCACGATCACCCTGTCCAACCTGACCCAGGCGTATGACGGCAGCCCCAAGAACCCGATCGTGGCCACGAACCCGGTCGGCCTTGAGCCCGGCGTGGGCCTCAGTTACGGTGGCACCGGCAGCACGACCTACGGCCCGACAGCAACGGCGCCGACCGCGGCTGGGACCTACTCGGTCACGGCGACGCTCACCAACGCGGACTACGCCGCCACCCCGGTGTCCCAGTCGTTCACCATCACCAAGGCGAGCCAGACGATCACGTTCGGTCCGCTGGCCAGCAAGACCTTCGGCGACGCGCCGTTCACCGTGAGCGCCACGGCCAGCTCCGGCCTGCCGGTCAGCTTCTCGGCCTCCGGGAACTGCACCGTCTCCGGCAGCACCGTCACGATCACCGGCGCGGGCTCGTGCACCATCACGGCCGACCAGGCCGGCAACGGCAACTACCTCGCTGCGCCGTCGGTTCCCCAGACCTTCGCGATCGCCCAGCTGAGCCAGACGATCGCGTTCGGCCCGCTCGCCGGCAAGGCCTTCGGCGACGCGCCGTTCACGGTCAGCGCCACGGCCAGCTCCGGGCTCGCGGTCACCTTCTCGGCCACCGGGAACTGCACCGTGTCCGGCAGCACCGTCACGATCACCGGTGCGGGCTCGTGCACCATCACGGCCGACCAGGCCGGCAACGCCAACTACCTCGCCGCTCCGTCGGTTACCCAGTCCTTCTCGATCGCCAGTGCGTACCTGCGGAGCACCTATATCGGCGACTGGTTTGTCCCGTCCGGGACCTCCCCGACCTTCCGGGTGAGCGTGTCCAGCATGCTCGCCAGCGGGGCGGCTGGACCCACCCCAGACTTCGCGACGACCCCGGTGACCGCGACCTTCAGGGTGTTCTTGGCCGGGTGCGGATCGACATGCTCTGCCACGCCGTTGTGGGGTCCGTTCACGGCTCCGGTCTCCACGGCCGGTGTCGCCACCATTGCGGGGCCATCCCTCGCCGATGACGCCTACATCGTCACCGTCGACCTGTCGGCCAGCGGCAACTACACCGCCCAGCGCACGGTGGCCGCATTCGCCATCCACCCAGGCAGCTCGACGTACGTGGTCGGTGGCGGCAACCTGAACCCCCAGCGGGACAGCACCGCCAACGACGCCCGCGGCTACTTCGGCTTCAACATCAAGAAGGCGAAAGGCTCGGCAGTCGGCAACTTCGCCTACAGCTACCGGATCCGGATCAACACCTCAACGAGCACAGCGAGCAACCTCATCACGTGCGGCCCGCTCAGCAGCACGTGCCGGGACGTGGACGTGGTGGTCCGGTCAACGTCGCTGACGTCCGCATCGACCACGCAGTCGTCGACCTTGCCGATCACCGGCACGGCCATCGGCAAGGTCACGATCCAGTACCTCGACGCGATCACAGCGGCGCCCTACACCCTCGCCCCGAGCACCAACCTGACGTTCCGCTACGACGCCTATGATGCCGCCACCGGTGGCGCCAACGACAAGTTCGGGCTCACCGTCTACAGCACCTCCGGCGGCAAGACGACTGCCTACAAGGTTGCCGCCGGCAGCACGATCGGGCAGACCGGCACGGGCGTCCCGACCACGATGGCCTTGATCGCACCGGTCGGCGACCCGTCCGTCAACGCCGACATCAGCGCTCCGCCCGGCAACCGCTAGCAGCTGCTGAACCAGGCCCGGCTCCCCGTCGCGGGGGCCGGGCCTTCTCACGTCCCTTTCGCCCAGCGGACGTGGCCTCCGTCGGCGCCTCCCGCACGACACCGCCCGGCGCCGCCGGCCAGGCGCCCGCGGCGTTCCCTCAGCTCTCCGCGTACGCCCTCGGCAGTGCCTCCACCGTCGGCTGCACCGTCCGCAGGTCCCGCAGCGCGGCCTGGTCCATCGTCGCCAGGCGCGGCAGGTCCGGGTTGTTCGTGCGGCTCAGGCGCTCGCTCAGCGTGTCGAGCAGCAGCTTGTTGACGTCGGGGTTCTCCATGATCGCGCGCAGGGCCGTCGCCGGCACCTCCAGCAGCGAGCTCGCCTCGACCGAGACGACGTCGGCCGTCCGCGGCGACCCGGTCAGGGCCGCGATCTCGCCGAAGAAGTCGCCCGCGGCCATCGTCCGCAGGACCCGGTAGCCGCCGTCCTCCTCGGGCACGCCGGCCGCCGCCTCGCCCTCGAGGATGAAGTAGGCCGAGGTCGCCATCTCGCCCACCGTCACGATGCGGCCGCCTTCGGGCACGTCGCGCACGATGGCGTCCTTGAGGAACGCGGAGCGCTGGGACGGGGTCAGACGTGTGAAGGTCGCCAGGCGCCCGGTGAGGATCTCGAAGTCGGCGAGCGTGGCAGCCCGCACGGTCCCCACGGCTCCGGTCCGGGCCGCGCGCAGGGCGACAAGACCGCGTCGCCATTCGGCTGCCGGTCGTCCGATCCCGGGGGCGACGAGCGCGACGACGCCGACCACGACCAGGATGCTCGACGCGAAGATGATCATGTCCCGCACCGGCAGCACGTCCGCGAGGCCGGCTCCGGCCATGCCGAGCAGGAAGATCACGTCACGCATGACGTACAGGGCGGAGAAGACGCGACCACGCATCTCGCGGGGTGTCGCGCGCTGGAGCAGGGTGGACCGGGCGACGGCCGAGGGCGAGTTGAAGAAGCCGCTCAGGGCCACCCAGACGATGCCGATCCAGATGCTGGTGGCCATCCCGTACAGGATCCCGGTGACGCCCATGCCCACGCAGCCGACGAAGATCCACGTGCCGAGTGGCAGCCTCGGTGCGTATTTCGCCATGAACAGCGAGCCCACCACGAAGCCGATGGACGTGACGCCCTCCTGGATGCCGTACTCGAACTCCGTCCCGCCGAGGACCTCGATCGCCATCGGCAGGAGCAGGACGTTCCACAGGCCGAACGCGAAGAAGACCGGCGCGCCCAGCAGGAACAGCGAGCGGATCGTGGGCGTGTTGAAGATCGTCCGGATGCCCTCCTTGAGGTTGGTGATCACCAGGCGCACGGAGGCGGCCTCCTCGGGCACGTCGAGGGAGCTCTTGACCTTCATGAGGGCGATGCAGGCCGCCGAGAAGACGAAGGTGAGGGCGTCGATGACGAAGGCGAGCCGGATGTCGATTGCGGCAAGCAGCCCGGCGCCCGCGAAGCCGATGGCGGTGGAGCCGAAGGACGCGATCTGGAGGAACGCATTGGCCGCGGTGAGCTCCTCGTCGGTCGCGAGCTCGGGGATGAGCGCGTCGTACGCGGGGTCGAAGAACTGCTTGACGCCCGCGTTGAGCAGGAGCGCGACGTACAACGGCCAGATCGGGCCCCCGATCAGGAACGGGATGGTCGCGACGACCACGGCCTGGCCGAGGTTGCTGGCGATCATGACCTTGCGCCGGTCGTGGCGGTCCACGAAGACGCCGGCGATCAGGCCGACCACCAGGCTCGGCACCGCCGTGGCCATCAGCGTCAACCCGACGGCCAGCGCGGACCCGGTGATGGAGTAGACGTAGATGCCCGCCGCGAGATCGGTCAGGGCGGACCCGGCGGTCGAGACCAGCTGGGCAAGCCACATCAGGACGAAGTCGCGCCGGCGGAAGACCGCGAACGCGGAGACCGTTGCGGGCGCCGCCGCCGTCTCGCTCATGCGTGCCCCCGCCCACGCGCCGGGCCGTGCTGCTGCTGCATCGTGCTCCTCGTCCACGCGATCCCGCCGATGCGCCAGCGTCGAACCCGAGGCGCGGGATTGGGCGTGAGTGTAGGGGAGTGGGTCGCTACGATGACTGCCTTGTCGCACGGTGGAGGCTGACGGTGGTCGATGAACGCACGGGCACGGCGATGCCCGGGGACCGGGGCGAGGTGGTCCTTGCGGCCCTCGAGGCCGTGGCTGCCCGAGCCGCCGCCGCGGGCCGGCTCGAGCCCGCTGGGGGCGAGGCGGTCCTCCGCGCCGTGGCCGAGACCACCGTCACGCTGTTCGACGCCGAGGCAGCATCGATCCTGCTCCACGACAGCGCGACCGACAGGCTCGTCATCCGCGTCGCGGCAGGTCCCGCGGCAGCGGGCGCCGTCGGGCTCGCCATCCCGTCGTCCGAGGGCATCGCCGGCTACGCGTTCACGACCGGGCAGCCCCTCGCGGTGAGCGATGTGACCGCCGACCCGCGCTTCGACCGCTCCGTCGCCGAGGCGACGGGCTACGTCCCGCGCTCGATCCTCGCCGTGCCCCTGGTGGACGACGCGGGCTCGATCGGCGTGCTCGAGGTGCTCGACCGGCGTGGCGACGGCGGGTTCGGGCTGCGCGAGCTGGACCTGGCGATCGCTGCTCGCGCGCCAGGCGACCGTCGCGATCCGGGCCAGCCGCGTGGAACGTGACGCGACGGAGCTGCTGCGGCGCACGCTCATGCGGCTTGCCGAGGACCCGGATGCCGATGCCGCGGCACTCGAGGCTGCCGTGGCCGAAGCCACCGTCGCGCTTGACGGCGAGGAGGGCGAGCGCCTGTGGGCGCTGGCCGATGCCGTCGCGCGAGCGCGCAACGCTGCCCCAGACCAGGTGGACCTGGTCGTCGAGATCCTCGACGCGCTCGCGCGCCGGGCTGCCCGCCCGCCGCACCGCTCGTTCCGGCGGTGACCGACCTTCCCGCGTGGAGCGAGCCGTTCGCCGCCGCGCGCCGGGCGTCGCTCGAGCGTCACGGGCCGTGGGGGCGCGTGGACCGGGCGTGGGCCTTCGGCGATGGCACTGGACGCGGTGTCCGCGTCGCCGTCGTCGACTCCGGCATCGAGGGCTCGCACCCGGCGCTGGGGGGCCGCCTCGTGGCGTCGGTCGCCGTGGAGCGGCGGGGTGAGGCCTGGGACGTGGTCCCCGCCGAGCCCGTCGACGTGGTCGGGCACGGCACCGCCTGCGCGGGCATCGTCCACGCCCTCGCACCCGAGGCGGAGCTCGTCTCGATCCGCGTCCTCGGGCCTGACAACCGCGGCAACGGCGGCGCCTTCGCAGCCGGGATCCAGTGGGCGATCGAGGCGTCGGGCGCGTCGGTGGTCAACCTCTCGCTCTCGTCCCGCTCCGAGGCGTTCTTCGGGACCCTCCATGAGCTCGCCGACGAGGCGTACTTCCGGGGGGTGCTCCTCGTGGCGGCTGCGAACAACGTGGTCGCGGCCTCGTACCCGTCGCTCTTCGCCGCTGTCCTGTCGGTTGCGGCCCACGACGCCGCCACGGCCGATGCGTGGTTCTACAACCCCTCGCCGCCGGTGGAGTTCGGGGCCCACGGCGTGAACGTCGATGTCGCGTGGCGAGGCGGCACGCGGATGGAGGTCACCGGCAACAGCTTCGCCGCGCCCCACATCGCCGGCCTGGCGGCCCGGATCCGGTCAGCGCACCCGGGGATCAGCCCGTTCGAGGTCAAGACGCTGCTCGCCGCGACCGCCGACAACGCCCGCTAGACGCACGTCGGCCGGCCCTTTCGGGCCGGCCGTGCGCTCGCTGGGAGGAGAGTCAGCGATCGCCGTGCGGGTTGTCGCGCGGTCCCCGGTAGATGATCTCGCCCTGGGTGGTCGGGCCCGGGTTGTACAGGCCGGTCTCGGCGTCATCGCGGCGGATGGTCTGGTCCTCGTCGCGCCGGATGGCGTGGCCCTCGACGTCCTGGGAGTCGATGAAGTCACCGCCGGTCCCGGGCAGTCGTGATGTGAAGAACTGGTCCTTGTCCTGGTCCGTCATGCGGATCTCCTGCGCCGGGCGCCTGATCGGGGTCCGTTATGCCTGCAACTGTAGGGCCGGATGGCCCACATGGGAACCCCCCGCGACCGCAATTGCGCTGTCATCCCGGCGACACCCGGCGGGTCCGTCGGACCGTGAGCCCCTCGAGCGCCAGCAGTGCGGCCTTGAGGTCGAGCGCTGCCTCGATCCCGCCCCACGCCGCCGCACCGTAGCCGCCCAGCGTCCCGTCGCCCGCGATGACGCGGTGGCAGGGAATGAGCAGGCCCACCGGGTTGCGGCCCACCGCGCCGCCCACGGCCCGCGCCGCACCCGGGCCGACCGATGCGTCGCGCGACCTCCCCGTACGAGGCCGTCGCTCCCCGCGGGATCGAGCGAACCGCGCCCAGGACGAGGCGGTCCCAGTCCGGCCGGTCACCGAGGTCGACGGGGATCGCGTCCGTCTCGGCCGGGTCGCCGGCCAGCAGCGCGGCCACCGCCGAGACGGCCGCCGCGAGATGGGCGTCTGCCTGCGGCCCGGCCCCGCGCCGGTCCACCACGATGCCGCGGTGCGCGAGGCCCCCCTCGAAGCCCTCGTCCGAGCCCAGCAGCTCCACCGCGACCACGCCGGCCGCCGTCGCCGCCAGCCGGGCCGGGCCCAGGTCGGAGGGCACCCGTGCCGTCACCGCGTATGCATAGAACCTACTCACGATGAAATGTTTGCACATCTCGCGCCGAGGACGGCATACTGCGCCCGCAATGACGCACCGCAACCTCGTCGCCTTCGACGCCAAGAAGAAGCCGTGGCGGCCCAGTCGGAAGACTCGGGCCCTGGGGCTCTGACGGCGCGCGAGCGACGAACCCTGAGCCTCCGGGACCGGAGGCGACGAAGGGGCCGCGGACACCACGAACGGTGCCGCGGCCTTTGTGATTCTTCGGACCTCCGGAGCCGTGGGGCATCCACGACGAAAGGACGTCCGACATGCACCTCCTCATCTACGGACCGGGCCGCCTCGGCGGCGCCATCGCCTCCGCCGCGCTGACCGCCGGCCTGGCCGCGCCCACGTGTCGTCGGCCGCCCCACCGCCACCGGCACCCGCGCCGCCGCCCCTCTCGCCGACGTCGTCATCGAGACCTCTCGCGGCGAGTCCGTCGCCGGCAACCTCGCCCACGCTCTCGCCGCCGGCAACCGCCGGTTCGTGATCGGGACCTCCGCCTGGGACGGCGACCTGCCGCGTGTCCGCTCGCTCCTCCTCGAGCACGATGCCGCGGCGGTCGTCGCCCCGAACCTCGCCCTGGGTGCCGCGCTCTTCCTCCGCCTCGTCGAGACGGCGGCCGCCTGGTACGGCGCCGCCGGCGGCTTCGAGCCGTCCATCGTCGAGTGGCATCGTCGCGGCAAGGCCGACCGCCCGTCCGGCACCGCCCGCACGATGGCCCGCCGGATCGTGGCCGCCGACCCGCGTTGGTCCGGCCCGGACGTGTCCGACGCAGACGACCCCCGCCCTGCCCTCGAGGTCGTCGGCATCCGCGCCGGCGTCGCGCCCGGCACCCACCTCGTGACCTTCGACGGGCCGGGCGAGTCGGTGGAGCTGCGGCTCACCGCCCGGGACCGGACCGCCTACGCCGACGGTGCGCTGGCGGCTGCCCGCTGGCTCATGGCCGAGACCCGGGAGCCCGGTCTCCACCCCTTCGATGCCGTCGTGGACGACCTCCTGGTCGCCGCGCCGGTGGCCGTGCCGGCCTGATCAGCCTATGCATCCGATGACTGCATAACCGACGACGTCTATTCACTCCGACCACCCGCTGACACCCCCAGGAGACCCCGAGATGACCACCCTCAACCGCGAGACCACCCACCGCACCACCCCGGCACTCCGCGGTGCCTTCACCGCCCTCGTCACCCCCTTCACGTCCGACGGCGCCCTCGACGAGCACGCCTACCGCCGGCTTGCCGCCTGGCAGGTGATGGCCGGCATCGACGGCCTCGTCCCGGTGGGCACCACCGGCGAGTCGCCCACCCTCACCGCCGAGGAGCGCGACACCTGCATCCGCATCGCCGTCGAGACAGTGGCCGCCCGCCCCTCCCGCCATCGCGATCCCGGTCATCGCGGGCACCGGTTCCAACGACACCCGCAGCTCCATCGAGGCCACCCAGCGGGCCGCGGCCACTGGGCGCCGATGCCGCGCTGATCGTCACGCCCTACTACAACAAGCCCGACCAGCGCATGCTCGAGGCCCACTTCCGCGCCGTCGCCGACGAGGGCGGCCTGCCGATCATCGTGTACAACGTGCCCGGCCGGACCGGCGCCAACGTGGAGGCCGACACCTTCCTGCGCCTCGCCGAGCACCCCAACGTCATCGCCGTCAAGGAGGCCAGCGCCAACATCGAGCAGCTCGCGGTCATCTGCCGCGACCGCCCGCGCGACGTGGCCGTCCTCTCGGGCGACGACGCGGCGACCCTGGCGATCCTCGCGATGGGCGGCGACGGCGTGATCTCCGTCGCGTCGAACCAGGTCCCGGGCGAGATGAGCGCGCTCGTCCGCGCATGGCACGACGGGCGATGTCGCCGAGGCCCAGCGCATCCACAACCGCCTACTGCCGCTGCTGCGCGCGAACTTCCAGGGCGCCCCGAACCCGGTGCCGGTGAAAGCCGGCATGGTGGCGATGGGCCTGCTCGAGACCGACACGCTCCGCCAGCCGCTCCTGCACGCTGACCGATGCACCGCGCGAGCGCCTGGCCGGCATCCTGCGCGACCTCGACCTGCTGCCGGCGACGGCCATCGAGGCCGACAGGCCCGACGCGGCCGATCTCGACGACGAGGTGGCCGCGTGACCGCGGACGCCACCGCGACAGGCTCGATCCTCGAAGACCTCGACGCCGGCCGCCGGCGCGCCGCGATCCCCGACGCGGACGCGCCCGGCGGCTGGCGTGCCGACCCCGAGGTCAAGGCCGCGATCCTGGCCTGCTTCCGCGACCGGACGACGGCCACCTGGGACCTCGACGGCGCCTTCCAGTTCCGCGACCGCGTCGGCCTCCCGCTCCGCGACCTCCTTGGCTCCTCCGAGGCAGTGGCGGCGCTCGACGCCGGCCGGCCGTGGCGCGTCGTCCCGGGCGGGACCTCCGTCCGCGGCGGCGTGTACCTGGGTCCCGGCGTCGTGGTCATGCCGCCGTCGTTCGTGAACGTGGGCGCGTGGATCGGCGAGGACACGATGGTGGACTCGCACGTGCTCGTGGGCTCCTGCGCGCAGATCGGCGCGCGGGTGCACCTGTCCGCGGGCGTGTCGATCGGCGGCGTCCTGGAGCCCGCGGGCGCGCGGCCGGTCATCGTGGAGGACGACGCCTTCGTG
This sequence comes from uncultured Chloroflexia bacterium, assembly GCA_963697365.1. Classification (GTDB taxonomy): domain Bacteria; phylum Chloroflexota; class Limnocylindria; order Limnocylindrales; family CSP1-4; genus CAIXZV01. The sequence continues at coordinate 178,684 of CAVONT010000003.1, read as the reverse complement.
GGCGCTGGCTCCGCGCTGCTCGAGGGCGTGCTGGTGGGCGTCGGCGCCGTCATCGCGGCGGGTGTCACGCTCACCGGGACCTCGCGCCTGTACGACATGGTCCGCGAGCGGGTCATCACCGGTACGCTCGAGGCGCCGCTGGCCGTGCCGCCGGGTGCCGTCGTGGTGCCGGGACGCGCGCGCGCTGCGGGGCCAGTTCGCCGCCGAGCACGGGCTGTCGGCGTCGGTGGCGCTGCTGGTCAAGGATCGCGATGCCGGGACGGACGCCCGGGTGGCGCTCGAGGATGCTCTTCGATGACGGAGGTACGCGAGGTGATGCGGAACGAGGTGCTGCGCGAGGGCCGCCTCGCCGGGCTCGACCCGGCCGACCTCGCGGAGCGCTTCGGGACGCCGTCGTTCGTGTACGACCTCGACGTCGTGACCGCGCAGGTGGCGGCGCTCCGGGCCGCGCTGCCGCCCGTGTTCGACCTCGCGTACGCGGTCAAGGCGAACCCGAACCTCGCGGTGCTCCGGCACCTGGGCGGGCTCGGGCTGGGCGCGGACGTGGCGTCGGGCGGCGAGCTTCGCCACGTCCTGCGGGCGGGGATCGACCCGGCGCGGGTCCTCATGACGGGTCCCGGCAAACGGGACGAGGAACTCACCGCGGCCGTCGAGGCCGGGATCCGCGTGATCACCGTGGAGTCCGTGAACGAGCTGCGCCGCCTCGCGCGGATCGCGGAGTCGCTCGGCCGCCGCCAGCCGGTCCTGCTCCGGCGCCAACGCCGCCGACGCCGCCCGGCACGAGCGAGTCCGGATCATCGGCGACGCGGGCGCCGGCAAGTTCGGCATGGACTGGGACGACCTGCGCGCGGCCGCGCTCATGGCCGCCGGGTCGCCGTGGCTGGAGCCGTGGGGCGTCCACGCGTTCGGCGCGTCCAACCTGCTCGACGCGGACGTCCTGGCCGACCACATCGAGGCCACCGTGGCCACCGGCGTCCGGCTGGCGACCGAGACTGGCTTCGCACTCCGCCTGGTCGACTGCGGCGGGGGACTGGGCATCCCGTACGCCGACGACGAACCGGAGCTGGACCTTGAGGCTCTGGGCGCGCGCCTCACGCAGCTGGCCACCCGCCTGGCCGCCGACCCCGCGACAGCGGCCACCCGCCTGCTCCTGGAGCCCGGACGCTTCCTCGTCGGCGCGTCGGGGGCCTACCTCACACGCGTCGTCGACCGCAAGCGCGTCGGCGGCCGCGAAGTCGCCATCCTGGACGGCGGCATCCACCACGTGCTCCGACCCACGCTCGTCGGCCAGGAGCACCGCGTCCGCGTGCTCACGGGCCCGGCCTCGGCCTCGTCGCCCGCATCAGCCACCTCCGACCGCCCGGTCACGCTGGCGGGCCCGCTGTGCACCGGCCTCGACGTGCTCGCGTCAGGCGACGCCATGACCGCTGCGCCATCAGTGGGGGACCTGGTCGCCGTCCTGGACGTCGGCGCCTACGGGGCCACCGAGTCGATGCCGTTCTTCCTCTCGCACGCGCTCCCGCCTGAGATCGCCGTCCGCAACGGCGAGGCCTGGGTCGCGCGCCCCCGCGTCGACCCCGACACGTGGCTGGAGTGGCAAGTCGGGGAGCCTGGCTCCGCGCCGAACCGTCAGTAGGGCCGGCGACGCCGGACCACGACCGTGCTCACCAACAGCAGCCCTACCCGACCGAGTGGTTATACTCCGGGTATGAAGACCGCGGTGTCCGTACCCGATGACCTGTTCGCGCAGGTGGACCGCCTCGCTCGCCGCTCGCAGCGGTCGAGGAGCGAGGTGTACAGCGCAGCGCTGCGCGAGTATGTCGCCCGGCATGCTCCCGACGAGGTGACGGCACGGCTGGACGCCGTGGTGGCGGAGGTCGGCGATGCCGGCGCGGACGAATTCACCACTCGAGCCGCCCGCCAGATGCTGCACTCGAGTGAGTGGTGATCGCGCAGGGAGAGGTCTGGTGGGCCGACCTCGGCGAACCTGCCGGCTCCGAGCCCGGATACCGCCGGCCCGTCGTCGTCATCCAGGGTGACGCCTTCAACACGAGTGCCCTGCGCACCATCGTGTGCATCGTGCTCACGAGCAACGTGCGGTGGGCCGAGGCCCCGGCAACGTCCTCCTGTCCGCCCGGGCCACCGGCCTCCCGAAATCGTCCGTCGCCAACGCGTCGCAGTTCGTGACCCTCGACCGCGCTGCCCTCACAGAGCGTGCCGGCCGCCTGTCCGCTTCGAACCTCGAGCTCGCCCTCGCCGGCATCGACATCATGCTCGGCCGGGGCTGAAGTCCTCAGTCGGCCGCCGCGTGCCTTGCCTCGACGAGCACGACCTCGAACGTGCGCTGGGACATCTCGTGCAGGAACGTGTCGCCCTCATCAGCCGCGACGCCCACGGCCCCATTGAGATCCCGGATGAGCCCCTGCGGGCTCACGAAGTCGTACGTGCCCTTGAGGGTCGTCGCGAGGCCGGACTCCGGGTTCTCCTTGGCGAAGTAGGCGCCCATGTCGCGCAGGAAGTAGATGCCCCGCTCGGTGGGCAGGTCCGGCTGGACCTGTTCGAGCACCCCGGGCTGCGGCAGGAGCAGTTGCAGCTTCACGTCCGTGCCGGGATCGCCCTTGAGCGCCTCATCCACGACCAGCGTCGCATCCGCGAAGTAGACGGAGGCCTCCTCGCGCGCATACCCCTCCGTCTCGGCGTCGAGGTCGCGCACCTCCCGTCCTGGGGTCACGTTGACGATCCGGCCGACCACCACGAGGTCGGACTCGTCGGCCATCGCGTCGAGCGTCTCGAAGTGGGCCATTGGTGACCCGTTGACTGCAAGGAGTTCCCAGAAGCGGTCCGAGCGAGGGGCGACGTCCGTGGCCTCCCGGCGAAGGGTGATCGACAACCCGACGATGAGCACGGACAGGACGACCGCTGCAAGGACGAGAGCGCGCAAGGTGCTGCGGTTCCTCAGCACGTCAGAGGTGGCGCTGGAGTCCACCAGGCCGGAGTTCCGGTGCCACTCGTCCACGTTCCGTCCGCTGCCAAGTCGAACCACAGCACTTCCGGCTCGGCTGGCAGTCCCCGGTCGAGGATGGAGATTGACCCGTCGAGGTTGTCCCGGTCGCGGCCCAACAGCAGAACGTCGGATCCGCCGGCGATCGTGTGACAGCCGCCACTCGCCTGGTGACCCGGCGCGCTGAACCGGCCTGTCACCTCGGCGTCAACCGCGATGGCGAGCCACACCTCCGTGGACAGTGCGTTGCGAACGTAGACTGCAGCCTGCCCCGAGGCGGTGGGCCCCGGATGGTCTGCGGGCGCGACCGAGACAGGCGCCTCTCGCTCGGTACAGGCAGTGACTGCGGTCGCGATCGCCAACGGGAGCCACATGGTCTGCCGGCTCCTGCGCAAGAGGCGCCAAGGCGCAGTGGTCCGCCGGTGCACGTTCGGGATCGTGCCAATGGTCGGCGCCACGTCAGTACAGCGTCACGGAGCTGAACTTGTCGTTGTAGATGTCGCCCACGTACGTGACCCAGGTCGACCCTGAGAAGGAGTAGGCGAGGCCGCCTGGCGGGGCGTTGTCGAAGAACCGGCCCGTGGCGCCGTAGGACTTGAACGAGCTGATCTTGTCGTTGAAGCCGATGTCGCCCAGGTACCCGTAGCTTTGCGAGATTGTCCGCGAGGCGCCGCCGTAGGCGCCGTGCTCGAACACCACCACGTAGCCCGTTGCAGCGGCCGCGGACGCGATGGCGTCCGCCGTGAACCGGGCCGCCGCCACCTGCTCCATCTCTGCCGAGGTCCGGTAGCAGGTCAGCACCGGGTAGTCGAAGTCGTGGCAGGAGTGTGCGGCCGCCTCCTCGAGCGTGATCGGCCTCCCGTCGAGCACCGCGCGGCGCTCCGGTCGCAGCGGCGGCCTGGCCGACCGGGAGCGCGAGGGCTGCCCCAAGACACGAGCCTCAGGAATCGGGCGACTTGCGGCTTCGACATGTTGTTCCCCTCAAGGCGGCGGTTGTTGGTGCTCCACCCACAGCCTCGCGCGCAGGAAGGTCCGCGGAATCGGGGAGATCCCTACCGCGCGGATAGGGATTCCCCTAGCCCGGTGCTGCGACAATGCGGCAGTGCGCATGAGGAGTTGGCCCGGGCGCCTGTTCGTCGCGGCGGCGACGCGCTCTCGCCCTCTACAGCGTCGTCATGGCCGCGACCGCCGGACCCGGATGGGGGAGTGCGGCATCTCGGATGACGGGGCCACGGTCGCCTACGTGCTGCCAGGGGCACCGGTGTGGCGTGACGGCATCCGGGAGGGCGACACGGTGTCTGGAACTGCAGGATGGCGCGTCGGGCGAAGGCTGGCAACTGCTCGCCGAGGGCCCCGGCGGGGCTCATGCCAGCCTGGCGGTCGAGCCACCTCGCGCAGCTGCGCCAGAGCATGCCTGTTGCCGTCGTCGGGGCGGCGCTCGTCCTGCTCGCCGCGGTCCTGATGCTGCAGAGCGTCACGCTCCGGCGGCAGCGCTGATCCCGATCGCGGTCGGGATCGCGCCGTGCCGCTGCTGCGGACGGGCAACCTCGGCTGATCTCCGCTCGCGGGGTCAGGCGCGTTCCTGCGCCGGAGCAGCCGCGCTCGCGATCGTCGCCCGGGGCCGTGCGGCCGGCACGGGCTCCCGCGGCATCGCCGTCGCTGCTCGCCGCAGCCTGGCTCCTGGCCCTTCGCGTCGTGCCCGGCCGCCTTCGACGTGCTCGATGTCGCCCGCCTCCCGCTCCTCGCGGCGTGGCCTCCCTCGTGGCGCTCGCCGCGGCGACCGACCGACAGCGGCTGCTGCGGCGCCTGGCCGCACCCTCCGGCCCGAACCCGCTCGACCTCGTCTACCTGCCCGCAGTCTTCACGGCGGCCCTGGTCGGGCTGCTCGCGCTGAACCTGCCCGCACTCCCCGTGGCGGCGGCCACGATCGCCCTGCTCCTCGTGTACCCGTCCGCGCGGCGGGCCAGCGCCCGCGTGCTCGAGCGCGCCGTCATCGGCGACGTGCGGCGCCGCGCCGAACTGCGCGCGATCGAGCAGGAGCGCGGCAGGCTTGCCCGCGACATCCACGACGCGCCCCTCCAGGAGCTGGCCGCGGTCATCCGGCACGCTCGACGCCCGGCCGGACATGCCCGCGGAGACGGCGGCCCTGCGGCAGGTGGCGGCGCAGCTGCGCGACGTCGTGACGGCGCTGCGGCCCCCGGTCCTCGAGGACCTGGGGCTCGTCGCCGCGTTCGAGGACCTCGGTGACGCCCTGCGCGAGGCCAACCCGGCCTGGGCGGTCACGGTACAGGTGGACGACCTCCTCGCTCCCGGCACACGGCTCGATGCCGACCTCGAGACGGCGGTCTTCCGGATCGTCCAGCAGGCATGCGCCAACGCGATCCAGCACAGCAGCGGACGCACCCTCCGGGTGGAGGGATCCGTCGCGTCGGATGCCATCGACCTCGTCATCGTCGATGATGGTCCGCACAGCGGCCCGTCACCGTCCGCACCGGCCGGTCGGCTCGGGCACTTCGGCCTCGATTCCATGCGTGATCGCGCGGCGTCCGTCGGCGGCCAAGTGGACATCGAGCGCACCGCAGATGCGTACACCGTGAGGTTCAGGTGGGAGGCCCAGGCGTGATCCGCATCGGTGTCGTCGATGACCACCCCGTCGTGCTCGACGGCCTGGCCTCGTCGCTCGCCCAGCAGGAGGGCCTGGAGGTGGCATGGACTGCAGCGAGCCTCGCCGATGCCCGGCAGGCGCTGGCGGCTACGCCCTGCGACGTCGTCATCGTGGACGTCCGGCTCCCTGACGGCTCGGGCCTCGACCTCGTGCAGCGGTCGGGGCCGCCCGCCTTCGTCGTCCTCTCGTCCTGGGACCGCCCCCTCTACGCGCGGACCGCCGTCGAGCGCGGCGCGTCCGGCTTCCTGCTCAAGACCGCGCCCACCGGGGAGGTCGTTGCCGCCATCCGCGCCGCGGCCGCGGGTGGCACCTCCTACGCGGCGGCCCACCTCGGCGCGCTCGACGCCGCCTCGGTCCCGACGCCCCGCGAGCTCGAGGTCGTCCGCCTCCTCGCCGCCGGGAAGTCCAACGAGGAGATCGCCCGCCGCCTGTCGGTGTCCCCCAAGACCGTCGAGGCGTACCTCACCCGCCTCTTCGACCAGTGGCACGTCGGGTCCCGCACCGAGCTCGCGCTCCTGGGCGAGCGCGAGGGCTGGCTCGAGGGCTAGGTCCGGGGGATCGGGGTTTCCCCATCGCGGGGTAGGGATCTCCCCACTGGTGAAGACGTACCAGGCGGCGTACGGTCGCGGTGGGCCGCGACTCGCCGAGGTGAAGACCTGTCGCCTGCGCGGAGGGCCATTGCGTCCCCGACGGACGTGGTAACACCCCTTCGTACACCGCGATCACGTGGCGGTCCGTCCTCGGGGGTGATCCAGTGCTGTGCGATCGGGGTGGCCTGCTCGACGCGCGGCTTGCAGCCTGTCGCGACGCCGCGGCCGCAGGCACCACGACCAGCATGGAAGGCTCGGTCACGGTGGAGATCACGCGGCCGTGACCGTCCAGGTGATAGCACTGACGACACAGTCGTGAAGCTCCTGCTCGGCCCGCTCGTCGTCGCCGTGGTCGTCGGTCGAACTGCTCGAGGACTCCACGAGGGACCCTTGGGGCTCCGGCCCGCACCGGCTCAAGGTGCCCTGGGACACCCTGGTCCTGCTCCCCGCGTCCACCGAGAAGGTGCCCCTGTTCGAGCTCGGGCCGGGCTGCCGTGAGGCCGCCGGGCAGGCCGGTGCATAGGGTTTTCCCTATCCGCGCATAGGGATCTCCCCACTGGTTATGCCAGGCTCAGGCGGCTACCGTCGGTGTAGGCCGCCGCGCGCCGGTGGCCACCGTGCGAACGGAGGGGCGGGGTGAGCCGCCAGGTGGGGACCGGCGACCGGCAGCAGCCCGATGGGGGACACGCTGCAAGGGGGGAAACCGCCGTGCCCTTCCCCTCCGCTCCACGCTGGCCCTGCGTCATGGTTGACGCGAGTCTTACCGGCGATGCGCAGCCGCGCATGGAGACCGTGACGATCCGGGAACTGCGCAACCACGGCGGCGAGGTTGTCAGCCGCGTCGGGGCGGGTCACGGTGACCCGGGACGGCCGGCCGGTCGCTGAGCTGCGCCCCCTGCGCTCGCGTGACATAAGCGCCGCGGCCCTGCTCGCGCGCTGGCGGCGCCTGCCGGCGATCGATGCCGAGGCCTTCCGTCGCGACATCGACGACGTCATCGACCAGTCGTTGTGAGCGATCCCGAGGGCCTGCTCGACACGAGCGTCGTACTCGCACTGCACGCTTTGGCCTAGGCCTCGGACCTCCCGGACATCGCCCTGATCTCGGCGGTGACCCTGACAGAGCTGTCCGTCGGGCCGCTGGTCGCCACCGACGATGGGGTGCGCGCCCGACGTCTTGCCACGGTCCAGCAGGCAGAAGCCGACTTCGATCCACTTCCGTTCGATGCTGCTGCCTCGCGCGCCTTCAGCCTGGTTGCAGCCTCCTACCGGCGATCGGGCCGGAAGCCGGCCGCCCGCTCGTTCGACGCCATGATCGCCGCCACGGCGCTCGCGACGGCTTGCCGCTGTACACCGCGAACCCGGACGACTTCGCCGGGATCGAGGGCCTCGTGGTCAGGCCCGTCCTCGTGCGTGGCGGCCGCGGCTGACGCCCGGCGCGCGGCCGGACCACGGCCGACAACTTGACGTCGAGCCTCCCGACCCCACATCATGTACGTACGATGACCGTACAGTCCACCAAGTCCGAACGCTTGGACCTCCGCATCACCTCGGACCAGAAGCGCCTGCTCGAGAGCGCGGCCGTGGAGGCCGGCACCACGCTGACGGACTTCGTGGTGACGGCGGCCGCCATCGCCGCCCGGGCGACCATGGCGGATCGCACGCAGTTCAGCCTGCCGCCGGACCGGTGGGCGGCCTTCGCCGCAGCGCTCGACCGTGAGCCGGTGGAGCTGCCGCGCCTCGGCGCGCTCCTCCGGGAGCCGCGCGCCGACGAAGCGTGAGATACGGCCCGGTCCAGCCGATCTCGCCGGGGCACGTCACCGCCGCCTTCGATTGCGGATCACCAGCCCAGACCGACTGGCTGCGTCGGCATGCCCTCCAGGCGCATCGCTCGGACACGTCCCGCGTGCGCGTGGCGACCCTCGTGGATCAGCCGGTCGTCGTCGGCTATCACGCGCTCGCTGCGGGCTCGGTCGCACCGGCAGAGGCGCCGGGCCGGGTGCTCAAGGGCGTCGGGCGTCACGCGGTCCCGGTCATCCTCCTCACGAGGCTTGGCGTGGACGTCACGGAGCAGGGCCGCGGCCTCGGCCGGCTCCTCCTGCGCGACGCGCTCCTCGGGGTTGCTGCGGCTGCCGACGTGATCGGAGCGCGGGCCCTGCTGATCCACTGCGAGGACGAGGATGCTCGCGCCTTCTACCTGCACCAGGCGGAGTTCGAGCCTTCGCCGACCGACCCGCTGCACCTGTTCCTGCTCCTCGGTGACCTCCGGCGAACGCTCGGCCGCTGAGCGACCTGGCCACCGCACGCGAACAGTCCACTAGGACTAGGTGACGCAGAAGGAGCCTCAGTCACATGTCACGCAGGCGGGAGAGGAACTCGGCCGGAGACAGGACCGGGAGCGTGGGTCGCAGGTCGAGCAGGTGCCGGTCACCCGACACGATCGTGTCCGCGCCGGCGGCCCGGGCGAGATCGATGAGGAACTCGTCGTCGGGGTCGGCGCACAGGGTCGAGCCGCTCGGTGGGGGATCGGCGTAGAGGATCGACTCCTCGCGAATCACGGCGAGGTAGGCGGCTGCCTCAGCCCGCGTGACCCACGCACGCAGCTTCGGCCGCGCAAGGACGTCCTCGAGCTCCTCGAGCAGCAGCGGCGACACGACCAGCTCGAAGGCGCCGGCCCGCAGCTCGAGGAGGAGCGCCGCGCTGGGACCGCCCGGGCTGATCAACGCCGAGACGAGGACATTGGTGTCAAGTACCGCGCGCGTCACGCCGCTCCGCCCGCACCTCGTGCGTGGCCTCGACGGCGAGCGCCATCGCCTCGTCCTCCGTCAGTTCGCTCCTGGCCCAGACGCTCGCGAGGACGTCGAACCCCAGGTACGCGCGGAGCGCTTCCTCGACAACCTCGGAGTCGCGACGATCCGTCCGCGCCGCCCGGACGCGCGCGGCGCGCATCACCTCGGCATCGACGTAGAGCGTCACCTTCTTCTTGTCGGCCATGATGACAGCATAACGTCATGCTGCCAAAGCGGCAATCTCCGAGCCTGACCGATCGGCATCTGCGCTCCCACCCGGCTGCCGATTGGGCTGGCGAGCTCTGTTCGGTGACACCGAACGAATCTGCGGCCGTGGGGTCGGTTGTTCGGTGCGACCGAACGGTCGGCACGTCTCGGAGGGTCCGGAGGGCTTGAGGAGACACGGGACCCGTCGAATGGTTCGGTGGGGCCGAACGTTCGTCGCCGAGCGCGCGAAACCGTTCGGTGCCACCGAACGCCCAGGAGAGCCTGGCGGCCATCTGACGGCGATGGTCTTGGCCCGCCGGTTGAGCAAGTCTTGAGTTTCGGGCGCGGACCGCGGCGCCTATACTCCCCCATAGTATGAATGCCAGCGTCCCCACCGACCTCCAGCCCATCGAGATCATCCTCCCGATCGAGGGGATGACCTGCGCCTCCTGCGTCAACCGGATCGAGCGCTTCCTCAAGAAGACGCCGGGTGTCGAGGAGGCCGCGGTCAACCTCGCGACCGAGAAGGCCACCGTCCGCATCGACCCGTCCGTCGCCGGGCGCGAGGAGCTCGTGAAGGCGGTCGAAGCCGCCGGCTACGAGGTCAAGGCCGAAGCCGCCCCCGCCGCCGCCAACGCGCCGACCGGGACCGCTGCCCTCGAGCTCGAGATGACTGAGGAGGACCTCGAGCGCGAGAAGGCCCAGCGCGAGACGCTGCGGATGGCGATCGTGTCGATCGCGGCCGCGATCGTGTTCATGGTCCTGATGTTCGTCCCCCAGACCGTGATCGGAATGACGGAGATCAACAAGCTGATCCTGTGGCCGGCCACGTTCATCCAGTTCTGGGCGGGTGCACGGTTCTACAAGGCCGCCTGGCGGGCTGGCAAGCACGGCGGCGCGACCATGGACACCCTCGTCGCCGTCGGCACGAGCGCGGCGTGGGGCTACTCCGTCTTCGTGACGATGTGGCCGGAAGTGGTCCACGCGGCCGGGCTGCATCCCGAGACCTACTTCGACTCGGCCACGATCATCCTGGGCCTGATCCTGCTCGGGAAGTGGCTCGAGGCGCGCGCGAAGGGCCGCACGACGGGCGCCATCCGCCGCCTCGTCGGCCTCCAGGCCACCACCGCCCGCCGCATCAGCAACGGCGTCGAGGAGGACGTCGATCTCGCGGTCGTCGTGCCCGGCGATCTCCTGCGCGTCCGCCCCGGCGACAAGGTGCCCGTGGATGGCGTGGTCGTCGAGGGCATGTCCGCCATCGACGAGTCGATGCTCACGGGCGAGCCGATCCCGGCCACCAAGAACCCGGGCGACGAGGTCATCGGCGCGACCATCAACACCACGGGATCGTTCGTCATGCGGGCCACCCGCGTCGGCAGTGAGACCGCGCTCGCCCGAATCGTGGAGCTGGTCCAGCGCGCGCAGGGCTCGAAGGCCCCGATCCAGCGCATGGCCGACCGCATCTCCGAGGTCTTCGTCCCGGTCGTGCTCCTGGTCGCCGTGGGCACATTCGTCGTGTGGTTCGTCTTCGGCCCGGAGCCCCGGTTCACGCTCGCGCTGACCGCCTTCATCGGGGTCGTGATCATCGCCTGCCCGTGCGCCATGGGCCTTGCAACGCCCACCGCGATCATGGTCGGCACCGGCAAGGGCGCCGAGGTGGGCATCCTCGTTCGGGGTGGCGAGGCGCTTGAGGCGGCCGGCCGCATCGACACGGTCGTCATGGACAAGACCGGCACCCTCACGCTCGGACGGCCCGTGGTCACGACCGTCGTCGCGGCGACAGGCTTCGACGCCGACCGTGTCCTCGACCTCGCCGCGTCCCTGGAGCAGGGCTCCGAGCATCCCTTGGGCGAGGCGATCGTGCGCAAGGCCCGCGAGACGGAGCTGGGCTTCGCGAAGGCCGACGGCTTCGAGGCGATCGTCGGGCGCGGCGTGCGCGGCCTCATCAATGGGGCCGAGGTCATCGTCGGCAGCCGGCGCATGCTCGACGAGCGGGGCGCGGACACCGGCACGCTTGCGGGTGCGGCGGACGCGATCGCGGCGGATGGCGGCACCGTCGTCTTCATCGCAGTCGATGGCGTGGCCGCAGGCTTCATCGGCATCACGGACCCGGTCAAGGCAGAGTCGGCCGAGGCGGTTCGCGAGCTGCACGGCGCCGGGCTCAAGGTCTGGCTGCTCACCGGCGACCAGCGCGCGACCGCCGAGGCTGTTGCGCGCCAGGTCGGCATTCCCGCCGACCGCGTCATCGCTGAGGTGCTGCCCGGCGACAAGGACGCGATGATCGAGCGCCTGCAGGCCGAGGGCCGCAAGGTCGCAATGGTCGGCGACGGCATCAATGACGCGCCGGCGCTTGCCCGCGCGGACCTGGGCGTGGCGATCGGCACCGGCGCCGACGTGGCGATCGAGGCGTCCGACATCACGCTCATCGGTGGCGATCCTCGGCTGGTGGCATCGGCCATCGGGCTGTCGAAGGCCACCATCCGGGTCATCCGCCAGAACCTGTTCTGGGCGTTCGCCTACAACGTCCTGCTGATCCCGGTGGCCATGGGCGTCCTCTACCCGGCGTTCGGCATCACCCTCAACCCGGCGCTCGCGGCGGCCGCGATGGCGCTGTCCTCGGTCTCGGTCGTCACGAACTCCCTGCGACTGCGCAAGGTCGACGTGCGGCCCGGGCACGTGAAGCAGCTCCGGCGCGGACCGCTTGGCGTCGTGCGCGACGGCGCATTCCTGCTGGTGATCGGCCTGCTGGGCCTGGCGCTGGCGGGCGGCGTGCTGGCGGCGGACCGCGCGGTGAATGCCTCGCTGCCGACCATCACCGTGACGGCCACCGCCGACGGGATCTTCCCCGAGGAGGTCATGGTCACCGCCGGTGAGTGGCACGTCCTCAAGTTCCTCAACGCGGACACGGTCGTGCGCGACTGGGCGGTCGAGGGCATCCCCAATATGGACGTGGTGGCACGGCCCGGCCAGACGGTGTCGCTCCGGTTCCAGCTCTCGGAACCCGGCACCTACATGGTGATGAGCATGCTCCCCGAGGAGACGGAGGTGGGCATGCTCGAGGTGGTCGCGGCAGAGTAGGACGGAGGCGGGGTACCCGCCACCGGATCAGGACTACGGCACCAATTCGACGGGCGCTGTCTGGACCGCTGCGTGGAGCGTGCCGTCATTGTCCGACCACACGACGGCCTCGATCTCGACGGGCGTTCCGCCGCGATTGGCTCCGTTGCCGAGGCGCTCACCACCGGCATAGCCGCCGCCCATCACGGAGTAGCAGGTGGTGCCCCTGGCGGCCGCCGGTGCCATTCCGACGACCTGGTCGTTCTCGCAGGAGTCCCAGGTGCTGACGCTCAAGGTGTCAGCCGAGACCGCCGGTCCGCCGATCGCGGCAACCGCCGTCTCGGCGATCCGGCGGCACAGCGCGGCCTCGATCCTGGGGCTGCAGTCGTCCACCGCGCCCACGAACGGCTCGATGAGCATGCCCTGGACCTGGCCGCAGCCGGATGCCAGCGTGCCGGTGACAATGACCAGGGTGACCAGGACGGTGCGCGTCGCGTGCATTGGCGCCTCCTCGGCCAGTCTACGGTCTCGAGTCTCGTGTGCATGCCGTGGAAGGTTCCGCGTGCGCAACGCGCAAGCACCGAACGATCGGCTGGACGCCTTGCAGCAGCGTGGCTGCAATCCGCGACATTTGGCCGATAGACCCGGTCGGTATCGCGGCGGATACTCACCGCCTCGGTCACGACGCCCGGACAGGGAGTGCAACGCTGCTGCAGCTCGGGGCTGCTGGCGGCGCCGGGTCTGCCGGCCGAGCGCTGCCTGTGCCGGAGGGGCCATGTCCCAGCCCACCGCGTCACCGCGCTGCTGCGTCGACCACTTGACGCACGCGCCGGTCACGGCTGCCTCCGCACGGCCTGCCAGCCACCTGTCACCCACATGGAGTGCTATCGGCTGATCGCGTACGACCGCCGCGGCCGATCGGGGAGGACACAAGTGTCCGGAGTTGGATTCCGCGCCCATCAGCCTCGTCTGCCCGCGAGTCGCGGGCCAGGGCTCGCTCGGAGGTCGCTGGCACTTGTTGCAGCGACCACGCTGCTCATCCAGCTGGGTGTCACGCCGGTGGTCCTCGCGGACCCGGTGAGCCCGGTCTCCGTGGTCAAGACCGCGAGCGCGAACCCCGTCGCATCGGGCGCGCAACTGACCTACACGATCACGGTCACCAACACCGGCGGCTCCAAGGTCAACAACGTGGTGATGACCGACCAGGTCAACGGCGTCGGCGTGATCCAGACCCCGCCGGCGGTGCCGCAGCTCACGATCACGAGCTCCAAGGGCAGCTGTTCCCAGGGCGGGCCCAACGGCAACGTCGTCACCTGCGACGCCGGCACGCTCAACGGGGGCGCAGTCTGGACCGTCACCATCCGCGGCCAGGTCACGGCCGCCGACGGCACGACGCTCAACAACACCGCCTCGGTGACCGGCACCAAGTCCGCACAGACCTTCACGACGACCGGGAGCGTGTCCGTGCTGGTCAGCGGCGGCACCGGCGGCGGCGACCCGAAGCCGGACCTGAGCATCAACAAGACCGGCCCGACGAGCATCGGCTACAACGCGAACCTGACGTACACGCTGACCGTGAACAACGTGGGCACGGCCAACACCGCGAACGTCGGTCGTCATCGACACCCTTCCGTCCGGCGTGACACTCCAGGCCGTCCCGTTCGAGACGACGAGCCTGTTCACGTGCTCGAGCGACGCCCCAGCCAATCCGATCACGGTCAGGTGCACTGGTGGCGCGGTCAACCAGGGCCAGAATGCGACGATCAAGATCAACGCGATCTCGCCTGGCACCGGCACGCAGATCACCAACACCTCGGTCGTGGACCCGGACAACGCGATCGCCGAGTCCAATGAGCTCAACAACACCTCGGCCAGCGTCAACACGGCGCTGGAAGGTCCGCCCGCGGGCCCGCTCCTGGCGATCTCGAAGAGCGACGGCAAGCCGGACCAGGATGGCGCCTGGGACGCCGGAGCCGGACCCGACCCGGTGAACCCCGGCGAGACCTTGACCTACAAGATCCAGGTCAAGAACAACGCCACGAGCCGCGCGGACGACGTGCGAATCAGCGACGCGACGCAGGGCCTGGAGGCCACGGGCCTGACGGCCAGCCAGGTCGTCGTGAACGGTACCGTGGGCACCGGACGCGGCTGCGTCGTCAACGCCCCGGATGTCGTCTGCTCCGTCCGCTCGCTCAACGCGGGCGGGACGATCACCGTCACCATCTCGGGTCGCGTGATCGCCCCCGCCGGCAGCAACCTGTTCAACACTGCGACCGTCAACGGCAATATCAGGAACGTCGGCGTCACCAACACCGCCTCCGAGTCGACCACCGTGCGCCCGTCGATCGACTTCACGATCGTGAAGACGGACTCGCCCGATCCGGCCTGCGCGCGCACCTGGCCCACCGACGTGACCGGTCACCTCGCCAACCCGCCGGACAACTACGCCGGCAGCCCGGCGTCCGGTGCCCCGACGCCGCTGCTTGCGGACCCGGTGTGCCTCGGCGGGCTCACCTACCGGTTTGTCGTGGGCAACAGCGGCAACGGCGACGCGATCGGCAATGTCCGCGTCCGCGATCCGCTGCCGGCTGGCGTCATCTTCGACAGCTACAGCACGAACGGCGGGTTCGCCTGCGCCGTTGACGCAGCCAACGTGGTGACGTGCACCGGAGGCACTGTCCCGGCTGCCGCCACGCGCTGGATCGAGCTGCGCCTCGTGGCGCCGCCCGGAACCGGGACCATCACCAACACGGTGACGGTCGACCCGAACAACGCCATCTTCGAACCAGATGAGACCAACAACACCGACACGGAGACGACCCAGGTCACGACCGGCATCGACCTCGTCGTCTGGAAGGGCGACTCCAAGAGCGCCGACCCGCCCGGAACCGGTGCACCCGCGCTCGTGCCGGGCACGGCCACGGACCTCGGCGACGGCTACGACCCGATCGCGACCCGGGGCACCCAGACCTACACCGTCTACGTCGACAACGTCGGCACGCAGAACGTGACCGGTATCCGCGTGCGCGACACGCTGCCGGCGGACACCGTCTTCCTGTCGGTCATCCCGGACAACGACCACGGCTTCACGTGCACCCACAACGGCGCCCAGTACGGGGGCGTCATCGAGTGTGTCGGTGGCCACCTGCTGGGCACCGAGGCCGAGTTCTACAACCCGGCCGGCCCTGCGCCCGCCGGCCCCGGTGACGACATCGCCACGATCAAGATCCGCGTGTTCGCCCGGGCGACCGTGGGCAGCATGCACAACGAGGTCCGCGTCGATCCGCTCAACGAGATCGACGAGGTCAACGAGCTCAACAACCTCGACACCGAGACGACGACGGTCGAGGTGGGCAACGCCGACAAGGGCGCGTACCACCAGCTGGCAATCGAGAAGCTCCAGCACAGTCCGGCCGACGATGTCGCCACGAGCGGCATCCTCGTCTACGACCTCAAGGTGTCCAACCTGGGCACCGACCCGGTCAGCGCCATCCGCGCCTTGGACACGCTGCCCAGCGGCACGCGGTTCATCTCGGCCAAGGACACCGACGTGGGCACAAGCCTGTCCGATGCGTTCTTCTGCAGCCACAGCGGAACGGCCACCGGCGGTGTGGTCACCTGCGTCGGCGGCGACCTGTCCGGCTCGATCAACGTGATCCCCGACGGCGGCGGCACCGTGCCGACGTTCCGGACGATCCGGATCACGGTCTACGCGCCGGCGATCCCCGGCAACATCGTGAACGTCGCTGGCGTCGACCCGGACAACACGGTTGCCGAGGGCAACGAGTTCGACAACGACTCGGCGCTCGAGACCACCGTCCGGCCGTGCACCAGCCTCGTGGACTGCACCGCGACCAACGCGGTCTACGAGCTGACGGTCGACAAGACCCAGGCGAACCCGGCCAACCCGGCTGCCCGCAACGGCATCGTCACGTATCACCTGACCGTGGCGAACTGGGGCAGCCAGCCCATCTCGGATGTGGTGGTCACCGACCGCCTGCCGGCCGGCTTCCGATTCATCGACGCGGCCGACACCGCGTCCGGCGAGGCCGATGCCTTCACCTGCCAGGGTCCGGACGCGCAGGGCGTGGTCCGCTGCACGGGTGGCGTCCTTGCCGGCGTGACCGGCGGGATTGCCGACACGCGGGTCATCGAGATCAACGTCTGGGCGCCCGACGTGCCCGGCAGCTACACCAACACGGCCTTCGTGGACCCGGGCAACGCGATCCCCGAGGGCAATGAGTTCAACAACCAGGATTCGCTCAACACGGTGGTCGCGAATGGCGGCAACCGCCCGTACATCGACCTGCGCGTCGAGAAGACCCAGGTCGCCGAGCTCGACCAGGAGACCCTCGGCGACGGCCGGGTGCGCGTCGACACTGGTCAGGTCATCCACTACCAACTCAAAGTCGTCAACGGCGGCGAGGACGGCGACGCGTTCAACGTGCGCGTCCGCGACTTCCTGCCGTCGAATGTGACCTTCTTCAGCGCCGCGGACAGCGCTCCGGGTGCCGGTGCGTTCACCTGCGGCCTGATGCCTGCCCAGCCGACGGTGATCGACTGCATCGGCGGGACGGTCCCGCAGGACGGCGGCTCCCGGACCATCGACGTGTTCGTGGTGGCACCGGTCGGCCTCGACCGGATCGCGTCCAACCCCGGGGTCATCAGGCAGGTCTTGACCAACACGGCCATCGTGGACCCGGACCAGGTGATCCCCGAGGGCGACGAGACCAACAACACCTCCGCTCTGCAGACGGTGGTGGAGTCCCAGGTCAACCTCAAGGTCGTGAGCAAGGAAGGACCCAGTACGGCCAACCAGAACCAGGAAGCCGACTACGTCATCACCGTCGTCAACGAGAAGACGTGGGGTGACGGGCGGATCGCGTTCAACGCGGTCGTCGTTGACTACCTGCCGATCGGGCTGATCCCGCTCTCGGTTTCCACCAACAAGAGCAACCTGGCCTGCGAGACGCAGGAGAACCCGGTCAACCTTGTCACCTGCACCGGCGACCTTGAACCCGATCAGCCGGTCGAGATCACCGTCCACGTGTTCATCACGGCCGACGGCGGCACGCTCGACAACGAGGCGTGCATCGATCCCGGCCACCTGATCGACGAGACCAGCGAACTCGACAACTGCAAGACCAAGACCACGGCGGTCGAGCCGCCGGCAGAGCCCAACCTCAACATCAACAAGAACGCCAGCACCAGCACCGTGACCCCGGGCGAGACGTTCACCTACACCGTGACGGTGGCGAACGTGGGCAACGCCCCGACGGCCGGTGGGGTCACGATCACCGACGACCTCCCGCCCGAGGTGACCTTCGTCTCAGCGAACGCCACCAACGGCTTCATCTGCGCCGAGGCCTCCGGCATCGTCACCTGTTCGGGCTCCGCCCTCGCGGCGGGCGCGTCCACCGTGGCGACGATCGAGGTCACCGTCAACGACGGGGTCACCACCTCGTTCACCAACAAGGCAGAGGTCAACGAGGGCACGCCGAACGAGTCGGCGTCGGTGACGACGAACGTCGGCGGCACCTCGGTGGACCTGGTCCTGTCCGACATCACCGACTCGCCCGATCCCGCGAACATCGGCCAGAACGTGACGTACTCGTTCACCGTCAGCAACGCCGGCACCGGTGGCAGTGGCGCATTCGAGATCAAGGCCACGATGGACAGCGTGGCCGGCCTGACCTTCGTGGGCGCGAGCGCCTCGCAGGGCTTCACGTGCGGCGGTCTTAGCGGGCTCACCGTCACCTGCTCCGGACCGGACCTGCCGGCCGGCCAGGCCACCGAGGTCAAGGTCACGTTCATGGTCTCGGGCGCCTCGCCCAGCACGCACGAGCTCACCGTCAAGGCGGACTCGGGCGACACGGTCACCGAGGCGAGCGAGGCCAACAACCAGGACACCGAGACGACGTCGACCAGCGCGGCCCTGTGCACCGGCTGCGTGGACCTGGTCATCGGCGGGATCCTGGACAGCCCGGATCCCATCACGGCCGATGGCCAGACGGTCACCTTCATCACCACCGCGAGCAACGCGGGCGACATCCCGACCACCGGCAACGGGCCCGTCGTCGTCCGCTTCAGCCTGCCCATCAGGCGTCCAGTACGACTCGGCATCGGCGACGGCCGGGTTCGTCTGCTTGCCGGAGAGCTTCTTCACCTTCGGAGTCCTCGCCGACTCGACGTACGTCGACTGCTACGGCGACCTGCTCGGCGGGCAAGGGGTCGTGGTCACCGTGACCACAACCTCGAGCGACGCCGAGAAGGATGCCGACATCGGCGGCGGCACCAGATCCTGGTGAGCAGCGCGTCCGTCGATCCGGACGGTCTGTTCCCGGAAGGCCCGCCGCTGGACGCGGCCCACGAGTTCACGAACGACAACAACGGGC
The DNA here is from genome assembly GCA_963697365.1 of uncultured Chloroflexia bacterium. Taxonomy (GTDB): domain Bacteria; phylum Chloroflexota; class Limnocylindria; order Limnocylindrales; family CSP1-4; genus CAIXZV01. The sequence continues at coordinate 159,983 of CAVONT010000003.1, read as the reverse complement.
CCGCAATCGAGTTCACCACCTTCGAGGAATAGGGATCCCAGGGCGGCGGCCCCGGTCACGGGGCCGCCGCCCCACCCACTCGGACCCGACTCCCGGAGGACCAATCCGATGCTTCGATCCACATCCAGGCCCAGGTCACGTCGGTGGAGCCGGCGGCTGCTGTCCGTGCTCGCGGGCGTGACCCTGCTCAGCGGCGTCGCGTGGACGCCGGTCGCCCGGCCCGACGCGGCTCCCGCCGCCGACGCCGCCGCCGGCTGCCGCATCTACGTGGCCGCGGGTGACGACATCCCCGCCGGTCACGACCTCAATGACAATGCCAAGCGGTATCCGGAACAGCTCCTCGAGGACCACCTGTTTGCGCCTGGCTGGTGTGTCTACAACCAGGGCGAGAACGGCCAGACCTCGAAGGAGTTCATCACCGACGGCGGCCTGTCGAAGGCCTACAACATGCGTCCGGACCTGGTCACGATCCAGCTGGGCGAGCAGAACGACACGATCGTCAACCTCATCGACAGCTGCTTCAAGAAGCTGCGCGACCACGACTTCTCGGGCGGCAACGCCTGCGCGGCGTCGATCCTCGCCAACCAGACGCTGTTCGACGAGATGCGCAAGAACTACACGACGATCCTGCAGATGACCCGGATCATGGCCTCGCAACGGCCGCAGCTGGTCATCGCGGTCCCCAACTACCCGAACCCGTACCCGCTCGCGGATGCCGAGCTCACGGCCGACATCACCACGCTGTGCGTCGGCGTCATCGACGCGATGCAGAGCTGCCTGCAGCGCTGGCTCCAACTGCCACCGGCGCTGATGACCATCGACAAGGTGTTCCAGAAGCTCAACAAGACACTGGCCGATTCGGTTGCGCCGTTCCAGCAGGGGCCCAACGGCTACCGCTGGGTGGTGGTCGACACGTATACGCCGTTCAAGGGTCACGACATGAAGATGGAGGTGACCCTCAAGCTCGAGCAGGTCTGCCACCTGTGCGGCACGAGTGGCAGCTACACGGACGATCACTCCAAGACGGTGGACCTGGGCAGCGACGAGCCGTGGTGGATCGAGGGTGAGACGGGGCGCAAGTTCCCGGAGTACCTGCTGATCCCCGGCCCGATGATCAATCCTCCGGTGGTCATCCTGCGCGTGTCGCAGACCACGGAGGGCATGGGCGTCTGGGTCAATGCCGACGGCCACCAGTGCATCGCCGACGCGATCTGGGACGCGGACACGATCCTGCCCGGCCAGACTCCGCTCAAGTGGCTCCTCGGCTACGGCGAGCCAGCCAGCACGAGCGTCTGCAAGTGAGCACCACGAGCGTGGAAGGAGCCCTCATGCGTCGATCCAGGGCGGTGGCCGCAGGGCTGCTGGCCGTCTTCATGCTCGCCTCACCGGCGAGCGCTGGCCCGCTGTACACGGGGGACACCGAGCTGCTCGGTGCACCGGCGTCCGGGACCACGTTGTGGGTCCAGGTGTCGGTCACCAGCGTGGGCCCGGTGGTCCCGTACGAGTTCCAGGTCCAGAACGAGTGCCAGCTGCCGAACCGCGGTGGCCGGACGGTGCAGCGCGATGACATCGTCGACTGGGTTTACGAGGTCGGCGGCGTGCCGACAACCGACATGCCCGTCTACCTCCAGTCGATCCCAGCCGGCTCGAAGTGCAAGGTGTTCCTCACACGAGGCACCGTCCAACTCAAGGGCTCGGTGACGAGCTACACCGTGGGCTGATCCCCTGGGCGGCCGGTCCGCGTGGTCCTGCCACGTGCCACCGGGCCGGCCTGCCCTTCCCGGCCATCCTGCGCCGGAGGACGTCGTATGGCGACCTCGGGCGTATGCTCACGGGCGTGACCGAGCTTCCCGCGCGCTTCCGCCTCGCCGTCCCTGACGACCCGCGCGACCTGCCGGGCGACTTCCCGCACAGGTTCCCCGTGATCATCCGGTTCGGCGACACGGATGCGATGGGTCACACCAACAACTCGCGGTTCCTCACCTTCTGCGAGTCAGCCCGCCTCGACTACTGGGAGGCCGCCACCGGGGTGCCCTTCGCGCTGGTCACCCACGGCGCGGTGGAGTCGCTGATCCTGGCCGAGATCCGGGTCACGTACCGGTCGCCCTCCTACTTCGGGGAGCCGCTGACGGTGGAGTCGCGGATCGGGCGCCTGGGGCGCACGTCGTTCACGATGGAGCACCGGGTGACAGCCCAGGACAGCCCCCGCGGACACGCACGCCTGGTCGCCACCGCCGAGGACGTCCTCGTCCTGTACGACTACGCCACGGAGCGCCCGATGGCGATCCCGGACGAGACGGTCGTGAAGCTCGAGGCATACGAGGGCCGCCCGCTCCGCTGAGGCCCCGTCTTGTGCCGGCCCCGTCCGCCCCCGCGCGCCCGGGCACGACCGCCCCCGTCCGCCCCCGTCCAGCCCCGACGCTCCGCGCGAGCGCCGCCCGGTCGCGTTCGGTGATGACGAGCACCAGCGGGGTCTGAGACCCGCCTCGTTCGGGCAGGGCGAGCATTCGGACGCTGGAACGGGCGTCTCGCCGCCAGATTGATCGGTAGCGCCGAACGAAAGGGCGGTCGACGCCCGGAGCCGCTCGTTCCTGCCGAACGAGGCCAGGGCAGAGGCCGGGGCGCAGAGCGTGCATCGCAGGCTCCGAACGGACGGCCCCCGCAGCGGTCGGAGATCAGGCCCGGAGGAGCGGAGCCGGGGCAAGCCTACGAGGGCCGCTCGCTCCGCGAGCGATAGGCGAGGCACACCAGCGAGCACTGCCCCGCGCGTCTCACCCTCGGCGTCCTGGAGCGGAGGCGGAGACGATGACAGGATGCAGGCGGCTCACAGGCCTGGCGCTGGTCGCCGCGCTGGTCGTCGCGCTGGCCGGCTGCACGGCCGGCGGCACCAGTCCATCGCACGCCGGGGCTCCCGACAGCGGTTCGAGCTCGCCTGCACCGACGCGCGCCGGTCACGGCCACAACCCACGCGCCGACTGCGATGCTGGAGCTGCCGGCGAGCCCGCCCCCAGTCACCTTCAAGCCGGGTGACAGCGCCGTGGTTGTCGCAGACGCGGTGCGTGCCCGCAACGGCCACTCGCTGGAGGACTCCCGGTTCATACCGATGCTTGCCAAGGGCTCCTGCCTGCTGATCTTGGAGGGCCCGAAGCACGGATCCGGCTACCACTGGTATCGCATTGAGCTGATCAACGCGACTCTCACCGGCGTCCAGGGCATGGACCAGGAGCCGCAGGGCATCTGGGGCTCGTCCATCTGGGTGCCAGTCGCGAGCCGCGACGGCGATGCATGGCTGCGGCACGGTCGGGCGCGTTGCCCTGAGAAGCCGGCAACCGCGCTCGAGGTGTACGCGACGCCAAGGGGCGCCCGGATCACATGCTTCAGCGGCGTCCCGATCACCATCCAGGCCCAGGTCGTGGCCAACGAGGTGGGATGCGAGTACGACCCGGGGATGGCGCTCCGGCCTCGATGGCTTGACGGAGCTCGTGTCACCGTGTCGGATGGCAGCGATCGCTATGCGCTGCTCGCCACGCCGCGAGGGAGCGTCCCAGGCCCTCCGTGCCCGCCGTTCGACACGCTGCTGTACGTCGATCCCGCCAGCACGCACCCGAGCGACGCTTCGGGTGGGCGATCGCCTGGCCGTGACGGGCGAGTTCGACCATCCCGCTGCGGCGGAGTGCACCTGGAAGTGGGGCGAGGAGCCCTGGACGTCGACCGACGCGTGCCGCTACTGGTTCGTGGCGACCAGGATCGTCCGCTCCCGCTGAGCCGGCTGACTACTGCCTGCCCCGTGCCGCGACGTCGTGCACCCGGCGGAAGCACTGGGCACTGGCGACGTCGATTGCTCGCCTGGCGTACGCCCGGAGCAGGCCGAGGGGCTGCCCAGCGCATCAGCCATCCGCTTGGTGCGCGGAGAGCGCCGTCGCCGCACAGTGTGTGCGCTGACGGTAAGGTGGCTGGGCCGGAGACCTCGCCGCGGCCAGCGGATCGACGCCCCGCGTCTACGCCTCGAAGCGGCGGAAGACCGTGACCGCGTTCTGGCCGCCGAAGCCGAAGCCGTTGATCGCGACCGTGTCCACCTTGGTCCGCCGCGCCACCAGCGGCACGTAGTCCAGGTCGCACTCGGGGTCCGGCGTGTGCAGGTTCGCCGTCGGCGAGATGACCTGGTCGCGGATCCCGCCGATGGCCGCCAGCCCGGACGCCGCGCCGGCCGCCCCGACGAGGTGTCCGATCATCGACTTGGGCGATGAGATCGCCCGCCCCGCCGCTGCCGATCCGTACGCCGCCTTGATCGCCCGCGTCTCGGTGACGTCGTTGAGCGAGGTGGATGTCCCGTGGGCGACGATCCAGTCCACCTCGTCGGGCGCGACGCCGCTGGCCCGCAGGGCGTTGACCATGGCCCGGGCCTGGCCGCGGCCCGTGGGATCGGGCGCGGAGATGTGGAAGGCATCGGCCGTCAGCGCTCCGCCGATGATCTCGGCGATGGGCGTTGCCCCGCGCCGGAGCGCGTGTTCCGCCGACTCCACCACGACCACGCCGGCACCCTCGCCCAGGACGAACCCGTCGCGGGTCGCGTCGAACGGACGCGAGGCCGTCTCCGGCGAGTCGTTGCGCTTCGACAGTGCCGTCATGTTGGCCAGTGCCGCGACGCCCATCGGCCAGATCGGCGCCTCGGAGCCGCCTGCGATGACCACGTCGCACTCACCGGTCTGGATCAGCCGGAGCGCATCCTGGAATGCGATGACGGACGTGGCGCACGCGGCCACCTGGGTGATCACCGGGCCGGTGAGCTTGTAGTCCATCGAGAGCAGGCAGCCCGCCATCGATCCCGACAGCGCCGGGATCGCGAACGCCGACACGAACCGCGGACCCTTCGAGTCCGCGATGTGCGTGCCGTCGATCACGGCCTCGATCCCTCCACCACCGGTGTTGACGACCACGGCGACGCGGTCGCGTTCCTCGGGCGTCATCGCCTCGAAGTCGATCCCGGAGTTGGCGATCGCCTCCTTGCCTGCGCCCATCGCGAGGTGGATGTAGCGCGTCATCCGCTTCGCCATCTTGCGGTCCATGGCCACGGTCGGGTCGAAGTCGAGGACCTCGGCTGCGATCTGCACCTCGAACTCGGACGGGTCGAAGGTCGTGATCCGGCGTGTGCCGGTCACGCCGTTCCGCAGGTTCGTCCAGTAGGTCTCGAAGTCGTTGCCGATCGGCATGACCGCGCCCATGCCGGTGACGACGGCGCGGCGCGAGAGGTCGGTCGAAGGCACGGTCTTGGCCTCAGCAGGGGGAGATTCGTTCGGTGGGCGATTGTACCCGCGGACCTCTCGTCACCGGCCGTCCCAGCGCTTGAAGATGATCGCGCCGTTGTGGCCGCCGAGGCCGATGTTGTTCGACAGGGCGTAGCGGACCGGCATCTGCACGGTGTCCTGGCGGACCCAGAGGTCGCACTCCGGGTCGAACTCCACGTAGTTGATGGTGCCCGGGACCGTCTGCTCGGCCACGGTCATCACGGTCGCGAACGCCTCGAATGCGCCGGCGGCGCCCATCATGTGGCCCGTCATCGACTTGGTCGCGCTCACCAGCAGCGACTGGCGGGATGCGGCCGCGCGGTCGCCGAAGACCCCCCAGAGCGCCTCCGCCTCGCGCTTGTCCCCGACAGGGGTGCTGGTCCCATGAGGATTGACGACGTCGATCTCGTCCGCCGGGACGCCGCGGCGCTGGAGGGCCGCCCGCATCGCGCGCGCCGAGCCGACGCCGTGCTCGATCGGCTGGATCATGTCCCAGCCGTCGGCCGCCGCGCCGTAGCCCACGACCTCGCAGTAGATATGCGCGCCGCGCGCCATGGCCATCTCGAGATCCTCGAGGATCAGGCCACCACCGCCCTCACCGAGCACGAACCCGTCCCTGGTGCGATCGAACGGCCGGCTCGTGTCGGCGATCGGGCGGCCCTCCCGGGGTGATCCGAGGCCGCGCATGTTGCCGAAGCCCGCGTGGCCCACCTCGAGGAGCGGCATCTCGGACGAGCCGGCGATGACGGTGTGCGCGTCACCGCGGCGGATCAGCTCCGCGCCCTCGCCGACGCAGTTGGTGCCCGTGGAGCACGCCGTGACGATGCAGATGTTGTGGCCGATGGCGCCGGTCTCGATCGCGATCATGCCCGACGTGGAGTCGGTGAGGCCGTTCGCGATGAACGTCGGCGCGACGCGCCCCGGCCCCTGGTCCCTGAGCACGGCCCAGTTGTCGATCATCAGGGTCTGCCCGCCCGCGCCGGTGCCGAACACGACGCCGATGTCCTCGCGGTTCGCATCGGTGATCTCGAGCCCGGAGTCCGCGATGGCCTGCTTGGCGGCCGCGACGCCGTACCACATCGCCGGCTCGCTGCGGCGCACCGCCTTGGCGTCCATCCACGCCTTGGGGTCGAAGTCGACGACCTCACCCGCGACCTTGTTGCGGTACGGGGTCGTGTCGAACTTGGTGATCTCGCCCAGGCCGGACACGCCGTTGAGCAGGCTCCGCCAGGCGGTGTCCTTGTCGTTGCCGACGGGGCTGATGACGCCGAGGCCGGTGACGACGACGCGGCGGGTGTAATCGGGCTGGCGCATTGGTTCCTTTCGCGGGGCGGGTGTTCGTGGGCGGGTGTTCGTTGGCGGGTGGTCGGGATGTGGGCGCGCCGGCGGAGGAGGCGGAGGGTCCGCTTGCCTAGACGGCTGCCGAGTCGGCGAAGGGGATGGCCAGTCGGTCGGGTGCGCCCTTGTCGTCGAGCGCGATGACCGTGGCATCGGGAGCGATGCGCTTGATGAGGCCGGTCAGGACCTGGCCTGGCCCGACCTCGATGAAGACGGTGATGCCGGCGGCCTCCATGGCCTTGACCGCACCGACCCAGTCGACGCCGGTGGTGAGATGGTCCACCAGCTCGTTCCGGCAGCCCTCGGCCGTGGTGATCGGCCGGCTGTCGGCGTTGGCGAGGAGCGGCGGCTCGGGATCATGGAAGGTGATCCCGGCGAGGACCTCGCGCATGGCGGACGCGGCCTCGGCCATGAGCGGAGAGTGGGCGGCGACGCTGACCGGCAGCTCGATCGCGCGCTTGGCACCAAGCTCCTTCGCGATCGGGAGTGCGGCCTCCACGGCTGCCCGCTCGCCGCTGACCACGACCTGGCCCGGCGAGTTGCGGTTGGCGACGCCGAAGACGCCGTGGACCGATGCACGCTCGACCAGTTCCGGGAGGCGCGCGTCGTCGAGGCCGATCAAGGCGGCCATGCGGCCCTCCCTGCCCGTTCCCGATGCCTGCATCTGCTGGCCGCGGATGCGCACGAGGCGGACGGCATCGGCAAGGTCGAGGGCGCCCGCGGCGACAAGGGCGGTGTACTGGCCCATCGAGTGGCCGGCAGCGAAGGCGGGCTCGGGGATGTCGACCTGGAGCTCGTACCAGCGCTCCTTCACGGCCTCGAGGTAGGCGATCGAGGCGGCGAGCAGGGCGGGCTGGCTGTTCTCGGTCCGGTTCAGGTCCTCCTCGGGGCCCTCCCAGGCGAGCCTGCTGATCGGCTCTCCGAGGGCTGCGTCCGCGGCGGCCCAGACGGCGGCGGCGGCGGGGGAGGACTGGGCAAGGGCATGGCCCATGCCGACGAACTGGGACCCCTGACCGGGGAAGACATAGGCAATGCGTGCTCATCGTGGCGCACTGTACGTGGCGTGCGCGACTTCCACGGCGGAATGTGTGCACGCTTGCAGCAATATCGGGCTGGGCATAGGCTCGTGCGCACGGCGTTGCGCAGGGCGGTTGCGGACGCCGGCCACCCGAGCCGCACACCACTGAGGACCACGGGATGACAGATCCCGACGATCAAGCCGCTCCCAAGTCCACGCCCACCGTGAAGTCGCGGCGCGTTCGTCCTTCGGACCCCGCGTACGGGCCGCCGCTACCCGCGTCCATGATCCGGCCGACCAGTCGTCGGGGTGCCTCGCCGCGGGTCATCGCGCGCGTCTTCGAGGCGGACCTCTCTGCGCCGGTGGTTGCCGCGGGCATGCGGATCCAGAACGTGCGCCAGATCTCCGAGCGGGTAGCGATGGGGCGCTCGCTGTGGCGGGAGCTCGTGATCGGGTTCGCCTCCCAGCTGGGCGAGCTCAAGCTGGGCTTCACGCAGCTCGCGGCGCTCTACGTCCTCGCCGAGGGGGCGACCACCACGATCGCGGACCTGGCCGACGCCATCAACCGCTCGCCGTCAGCGACCTCACGCCTGGTCGACGGCCTGGAGAAGCGGCGCCTGGTGGAGCGCAGGGTGGAGGAGGACGACGCCCGCCAGCGGTCCGTGTGGCTGACGCCGCGTGGACAGGCGACGCTGCGGATCGTGGATCGGGCACGGGCCGAGCAGTTCCTCGCGCTCGTCCGGCCGATGCCGCGCTCCGAGCGGGCGCTGGTGGCGATGGGTGTCGCGGCCCTCGCGACGAACCGGCTGTCCTCCCGCAAGCGGCTGCTGCGGACGGAGGAGCCGCCCGGCTGACGTCTTCACTGCCCCGCGGCACGTGCTCGTCTCGCAGCCCGACTCCTCCCGCGGCCCGTGAACCACGTGGGAGTCAGGAGCGACCCGTCTGAGCGTGCGCCGTGCACGCAAGTCGACTTAGGTGCACGCCGTCTGCACGGCCACCTGCTCTGTGACACCCAGCCGAGTCAGCGCGCGGCCGCCAGGCAGGAGTCAGCGCGCGGCCCGACTCCTCCCGCGGCCCGTGAACCACGTGGGAGTCAGGAGCGACCCGTCTGAGCGTGCGCCGTGCACGCAAGTCGACTTAGGTGCACGCCGTCTGCACGGCCACCTGCTCTGTGACACCCAGCCGAGTCAGCGCGAGGCCGCCCAGGCAGGAGTCAGCGCGCGGCCGCCCAGGCAGGAGTCAGCGCGCGGTCGCCCAGGCAGGTTCCTCAGCCGCAGTAGCCGAGCACCACGTCGTACAGGACGGGCAGGCCCCAGCGCAGCGCATCGACGCCCACGCGCTCGTCCACCCCGTGGAAGCGCTCCAGGAACCGCTCGTCCGGCTCCAGCCGCAGCGGTGAGAAGCCGTACGTGGGCACGCCGAGCAGGACCGATGTCGACTTCGCGTCGGTGGCGAACGGGGCCATCACGGGGACCGGGATGCCATCGGGGTCGTGGGCGCGGATCATGGCGGCCATCAGGTCGTAGAGCTCGCCTTCGGCTGGGGCCTCGACTGGCGGCCGGCCGATGACGTGCTCGACGGTGCACCGGTCGGCGAGGTCGCCGAGGCGGGCGATGACCTCCTCGCGCATGTCGTCCGGCGTGGTGCCGGGCAGGATGCGGCAGTCGATCTCGACCATCGCCTCGCCGGGGATGACGTTGTACTTGACGCCCGCGTGGATGACATCGGGGCTGATGGAGTCACGGACGAGGGCCCGGACGGCGCGGGCGTACATCGGGTCGCACAGGCGGGCGATGGCCGCCTCGGCGCGGCGCGGGTCGTCCTCGGCCTGCGCGATCGCCTCGAGCAGGACGGCCTGGTCCGGCCCCAGCGCGTCGCGGATGCCGGCCAGGAACCGGCGCATCACGGGGGTGAGGCGCGGCTCACCGGGGATGGCCATGCGCCGGACGACCTCGGCGGCCATGACGGCGGCGTTGTCGTCGCGCGGCATCGAGCCGTGGCCCCAGGTGCCGTGGACGTGGATCTTGAAGACCTCGAAGCCCTTCTCGGCCACCTGGATCGGGTAGAAGCGGCGGCCGGCCAGCTCCACCGAGACGCCGCCCGCCTCGTTGAGCGCTCCCGACGCACGCAGCGTGTCGGGGCGGTTCGCGGCCAGCCAGCCCGCACCCTCGCGCCCGCCGGCCTCCTCGTCGGCAGTGCACGTGTAGAGCACGTCGCGGCGGAGGCCCGGGATGGGGTCACGGGCGGGGTCGAGGCCCGCCGCACGCGCCCGGCGGGCGAGCATGACGACGACCATGGTCTCGAGCGCGACCATCGCCTTCATGTCCACCGCACCCCGGCCCCAGACGTAGCCATCGGCGAGGTCGGCGGCGAAGGGATCGTGGGTCCACCCGTCGGCGGGGTTGGCGGGCACGACATCGAGGTGTGAGAGCAGGAGCAGCGCGTCGTCGGGAGCGCCCGTGCCGCGCGTCCCGTCGCCGCGGAGGCGGACGGTGACGTTGCCGCGACCGGGCGCGGACTCGATCACCTCGGGCGCCAGGCCTTCGCGACGGAGGAGGTCGGCCAGGAAGACGGCAGCGTCCATCTCGGCGTCCGGGCGGGTCGGGCGGGTTGATCGACGGGATCCGGATCAGGTCCCGGAGCAGACCGACGAGCTCGGTGGCACGGGCGTCCCACTCGGCAGCGGTCAGGGCGGCGGACGGGAGGGCGGCGGGAGGGTCGGTGGAGGGCGGCGTCGGACTGCGTCACCCCGACATCATGCCTCAATCGAACTCGGTGACCGATCCGGGGCCGGACGGCCTAGACTGCACGGACCCGAGACGTGACACCTGCACTCATCGGACCGCCGCCCGCGAGGAGAGTCACCGATGCCGAACGGCAAGCCCAACATCGTCGTCTTCTGGGGGGACGACATCGGGATCACGAACCTGTCCGCCTACAGCGACGGGCTGATGGGCTACCGGACGCCCAACATCGACCGCGTCGCCGACGAGGGCATGCGCTTCACCGACTGCCTACGGCGAGCAGAGCTGCACCGCCGGCCGGTCCGCGTTCATCACCGGGCAGAGCGTCTATCGCACCGGCCTGTCCAAGGTGGGCATGCCCGGTTCCGACGCCGGCATGCCGGACGAGGACCCGACGATCGCGGAGCTGCTCAAGCCGCTCGGGTATGCCACCGGGCAGTACGGCAAGAACCACCTGGGCGACCAGGACAGGCACCTCCCGACCGCCCACGGCTTCGACGAGTTCTTCGGCAACCTGTACCACCTCAACGCGGAGGAGGAGCCGGAGCACGAGGACTACCCGAAGCCCGAGGACTTCCCGGACTTCAAGGCGAACTACGGGCCGCGCGGCGTGCTGCGCTGCCGGGCGAACGCCGACGGCACGCAGACGATCGAGGACACCGGTCCGCTGACGCGCGAAGCGGATGGAGACGATCGACGACGAGATCATCAGCGGCGCGATCGACTTCATCGAGCGCAAGCACGCCGACGACGTGCCGTTCTTCCTGTGGGTCAACACCACCCACATGCACTTCCGGACCCACACCAAGCCGGAGTCCGTGGGCCAGTCCGGGCGGTGGCAGTCGCAGTACCACGACACGATGATCGACCACGACCGGCACGTGGGGCAGGTGCTGGACAAGCTCGACGAGCTGGGCATCGCGGACGACACGATCTTCATCTACTCGACCGACAACGGTCCGCACATGAACAGCTGGCCGGACGGCGCGATGACCCCGTTCCGGTCCGAGAAGAACACGAACTGGGAGGGCGCGTTCCGCGTCCCGGAGATGATCCGCTGGCCCGGCCACATCCCGGCCGGGCACGGTCTCGAACGAGATCATCAGCCACATGGACTGGCTGCCCACGCTCGTCGCGGCGGCCGGCGACCCGGCGGTCAAGGACAAGCTGCTGGCGGGGCACGAGGCGAACGGCAAGACGTTCAAGGTCCACCTCGACGGCTACAACTTCCTGCCCTACCTGACCGGCGAGGAGGCGAAGGGCCCGCGCGTCGAGTTCTTCTACTTCAGCGACGACGGCGACCTCGTGGCGACGCGCTACGACAACTGGAAGCTCGTGTTCGCGGAGCAGCGGCGTCCCGGGCACGCTCCAGGTCTGGGCGGAGCCGTTCGTCGCAGCTGCGCGTCCCGCTCCTGTTCAACCTGCGCACGGACCCGTTCGAGCGGGCGCCCACGACCTCCAACACCTACTACGACTGGGTGCTGGACCGCGTGTACCTGATCATCCCGTCGCAGAAGATCGTCGGCCAGTTCCTGCAGACGTTCATGGCGTTCCCGCCGCGCATGAAGGCGGCGAGCTTCACCGTGGACCAGGTGCTCGCGCGGATGGAAGCGATGATGCAGGGCGGCCATTGACGTCTTGACCGGCAGCCTCGCGTCCTGGCGGGACACCCCCGCCAGGACGTCCATCCTCGAGTTCATCGCAGCGGGTGACAGCCGAAGGCTCGGCGACCTTCGTCGCGCCCGCAGCGCGCGTCGCCGTGTTCGACAACGACGGCACGCTGTGGTGCGAGCGGCCGACCTACGCCCAGGCGCTGTTCCTGCTCGAGCGGCTCCGGGAGCAGGCAGCCGCCGATCCGGCGCTTGCGGATCAGCCCGTGGTCCGCGCACTGCTCGCGGGTGACCTCGGCGGTGCCTTCGCCATGGGCGCCGAGGCTGTCGGTCCCGTCGTGCTCGCGACGCACGCCGGGTGGACGGTGGACGAGTACTCGGCCGCGGTGACCGCATGGCTCGCACGAGCCCGCCATCCCCGGTTCGGCGTCACCTGGCCTCACCTCGTCTACCGGCCGATGCTGGAGCTGCTGGACCTCCTGCGTGCCAACGCGTTCCGCGTGTTCGTCGTCACGGGCGGCGGTGTCGAGTTCGTCCGCTCGTTTGCCGAGGCCGCCTACGGGGTCCCGCCCGATGACGTGGTGGGCACGGCCGTCGAGGTGGAGGTCGAGCGCCGGGCCGGGCGGATGGTGCTCGTGCGGCGACCGGTCCTGGTCCGGGGGTTCGTCAACGAGGGCGAGCCGAAGCCGCGTCTCATCCAGGCGCATGTCGGCGTCCGGCCGATCTTCGCGGCCGGCAACTCCGCCGGCGACGCCGAGATGCTGGAGTTCGCCTCGACCGGGCCTCTGCCGTCGCTGGCGATCCTGATCGACCACGACGACGCCGAGCGGGAATACGCGTACGAGAGCCGGTCGGCGACCGACCCGGGAGCCGAGCCGATCCTGGAGACTGCCGCGCGCCTGGGCTGGACCGTGGTGAGCATGCGCCGCGACTGGTCCGTGGTCTTCGGGGCCTAGACTGTCAGCGTGACCGACGTCGTCCCCGCGGCCCCGCCGCGCTTCCATGTCATGGCCAAGCCGACCGGGGCGATCTGCAACCTCGCCTGCACGTACTGCTTCTTCCTCGACAAGGAGGCGATGCACCCGGGCTCGTCGTTCCGCATGGACGACGCGACGCTCGAGGCGTACGTGCGCGGGCTGATCGAGGCGCACCGGACCGACCGGGTCACGTTCGCCTGGCAGGGCGGCGAGCCGACGCTGATGGGCCTGGACTTCTTCCGGCGGGCCCACGAGCTCCAGGAGCGGTACCGGCGCCCCGGGATGACCTTCGAGAACACGATCCAGACGAACGGGACCCGCATCGACGACGAGTGGGCCGCGTTCCTGGCCGAGCACGGGTACCTCGTCGGGATCTCCATCGACGGGCCGCGTCCGCTCCACGACGGCAACCGTGTCGACAAGGGCGGCAAGGCCACCTTCGACGACGTCATGCGCGGCCTGCGGCTGCTCCAGGAGCACAAGGTCGAATACAACGTCCTGACCACCGTCAACCGGCTCAATGGCGACTACCCGCTGGAGGTCTACCGGTTCCTGCGCGACGAGGTGGGCACGGACTGGATGCAGTTCATCCCGGTCGTCGAACGCGTGGACGAGCACGGCCACCCGGACCCGATGCGGGGGATGGCGGCCTCGGGGCGATCCGTGCGCCCCGAGCAGTTCGGGCGGTTCCTGACAGCGATCTGGGACGAGTGGGTCCACAACGACGTCGGGCGCGTCTACGTGCAGACCTTCGAGGCGGCGATCCGGAACCACTTCGGCGCGGCGGGATCCGGGCTGTGCGTGTTCAACGAGACCTGCGGCGCGGGCCTGGCCCTGGAGCACAACGGCGACCTGTACTCGTGCGACCACTTCGTGGAGCCCGAGCATCGCCTCGGCAACATACGGCAGCTGCCGATGGTGGACCTGGTGGGGTCGCCCCAGCAGCTCGCCTTCGGGGCGGCCAAGCGGGACACGCTGCCCCGGATGTGCCGGGAGTGCGACGTCCGCTTCGCGTGTCACGGGGAGTGCCCCAAGAACCGGTTCCTGACGACGCCCGACGGCGAGCCCGGGCTCAACTACCTGTGTGCCGGGTACATGCGGTTCTTCCGGCACATCGACCGGCCGGCCAAAGTGATCGTGCGGCTGCTCAAGACCGGGCGTGAGGCGCGCGAGGTGATGCCGCTGCTGGCCGGGTACAACGCGGAGATCGCGGCGGCGGTCGCGGTTGCCGGTCGCAACGATCCGTGTCCCTGCGGCTCTGGGCAGAAAGTGAAGCGTTGTCACGGCGAGGCGCCGGCGGTCGCGCGTGCCGAGCTGCCGGTGATCCCGCTGGGGGTGCCTCGGCCACCCGTGGCCCGTCGTCCACTGCCGGTGATCGACTCGCCCGACGCCTGAGGCTCAGGCCTCGTCGAAGAGGGCTTGGAGGGCCTGCGGATCTGTGATCCCGAGCGCAAGCGCCAGGCGGAGCAGGATCCGGGCCTTCCACGGGTTGAGATCTCCCCCGGCGATCCAGCCCCGGCGCGTGATGGACGGGGTTGGCGGGACTCGGCCGGCGCCCACCCGCGACGCCTGGACGACGGCGACCCCTGCGGCGGACGCACGCTCGAGCGCCTCGACCTCGAGATCCGTGGGGTAGCCCGCGCCCGAGCCCGCGCTGACGATGCCCTTCGCCCCGGCTGCCACGGCTGCGTCGACCAGCGCGCCGTCGGCCCCTTGGAAGGTGACCACGATGTCGACCCGGGGGAGGGTACGGAGGTCCGTGCCCTCGAACCGGCCTTCGAGCTGCCAGCCGCGGGCAGGCAGGTGGGCCAGCGTCAGGCGCCCATCGCCGTCGATCCAGCCGAGCGGGCCCGCCGCACCGTCGCGGAAGGCATGCGCGCGCAGGGTGTCGGACTTGGTGGCGTCGCGTGCGGCGTGGATGGTGTCGTCGAGGACCACGAGAACGCCGAGGCGACGCGCGTGCTCCGATGCCGCGACCCGGACGGCGTTCACCAGGTTCAGCGGCCCGTCCCCGGACAGCGCGGAGGCCGGGCGCATGGCGCCGGTGACGACGATGGGGCGCTCGGTGGCGATCACCAGCTGGAGGAGCCACGCGGTCTCCTCGAGCGTGTTGGTGCCGTGGGTGACCACGACGCCGTCGACCGTGCCCTGCCCCGCTGCTTCGCCGTTGCCAGCGTCAAGCAGGCGCCGGATGCCGTCTGCCAGGTCGGCCAGGTCGTCGTCGGTCATCGCGTGCGCGCGCAGACGCCGGAACGGGATCTCGACGACCTCGGCAATCGTCGCGAGCTCCGGGGCGATGCCCGCGAGCAGGGCGCCGGGCTCCAGGCGGATGCCGGTCTCGAGGTACGCGGCGAGATCCAGCCGGTCCGCGCCGATGGAGTCGATGGTGCCGCCGGTGGTGACGACGGCGACGCGCGGCAGCGTCATGGCGCGTGCCTGCCCGGTCATGGCGCGTGCTGCTCGGCCGCAGAGCGCGGCACGATGCGGATCGGCTCCGGCGCGGGCTCCGGGGCCGGGGTCATGCCGGGCTCCCAGTGGGGCGCGGCAGCAGGCGGCGTGTACCGCGCGACCCTGTCGATCAGGCGCCGGATCCTGACCCCGTCGACCGGCCCAAGGGTGTAGAGCGGCATCGGCTTGAGCCAGACCGCGGAGCCGAGGCTCACCGCGTCGGCGCCGGCCCAGAAGTACTCGCGGCAGTCGTCGAAGGTGGCGATGCCGCCGTTGGCGATGATCGGGAGCCTGAACCCGGCGTCGCGCAGCTCGGCGACGACCCGCAGGCCGATGGGCTTGATCGCGCGTCCCGAGACCGCGCCGTAGCGGTTCTTCAGGTACGGCTCGCCGGTCTCGGGGTTGAGGCGCAGGCCCTTCACGGTGTTGATGGCCGTGACCGCGGCGGCGCCGTAGCGCTGGGCGAGGCCGGCCTGCCAGCGGTAGTCCTCGTCCGGGCTGACCTTGAGGATGACCGGGTGGCGGCTGGTCCGGACCGCGCGGGCGAGGGCCTCCTCCAGGATCGTGGCGAACGGGAAGTTGACGTTGTGGCAGGAGGCGTTGAGCTCGATCGCGGCGATCTCGCCGGGTCGCGCACGCTCGTTGACGGTCTCCACGAGATGCTCGACCTCATCGGGGCTGAAACCGCCGACGCTGACGATGCGGTTGAGCTTCGCGGTCTTGGGGAAGTACTCGTCGAAGTAGCGCTCGATGCCGATGTTCGACCAGCCGAAGGCGTTGAGCCAGCCCGAGTCCACGCGATGCAGCGCACGGCCGTAGAGGCGGAGCATCTCCGGGAACTCGCGGAGCGACCAGTCCTCCTTGAGCGTGAAGTGGCCCTCCCGCGGCTGCAGCGTCACCGTTCGGGTGGTCACCGCGCCGAACCGATCGAGCGGCACCCACTGGGCGATCGGTGACAGGCCGTACAGGATCAGGCGGTTCTTCCCGGCGCCGTAGCCGAGGAGGCTGGCGGAGGTCAGCAGGCGGTTGCGCAGGCGGATGCCGTTGAGGTCGATGGTCACGAGCGAAGTATGCCGCCCGGACGGGCGGTCAGGCCGGGCCTGGCACCGCCGGGTCCGCCGGGTCTGCCGCCGCAGGGTCTGGCACCCAGCTGCCGGTTGCCATCAGTAGGCATGCTCGTTACCATCCATATCATGACCAGTCGAGTAGGAGAACGCGGCCAGATCACGATTGAGAAGGCGATTCGCGAGCAACTCTCGATCCATGCCGGAGACGAGGCCGTCCAGCGTGTCGAGGGCGGCCGGATCGTGATCGAGATCGTCCCCGGGCGGCATCGGCGATCGCTTGCCGGAGCCCTGCGCGGGCATGTGGGCCGGGTGCCCGATGACGAGCGCTGGGCGTCGCTGCGCGAGGCTGCGTGGAACACGCCGGATCCAGCGTGGGACGGCGAGGACGGAAGCGGGCGGGCTACCCACCAGGATCCGTCGTGATCGCGCTCGACACGTCGGTGCTTGTCCGGTACCTGGTCGGCACGCCCGTGGAGCAGGCCCGAGCCGCGGCGGACCTCGTGGACGGAGCCTCCGAGGAACTCGGGGTGTCGCCGGTCGCACTCGTGGAGTGCGCGCACGTGCTCCGTACCCAGTACGAGGTCCCACAACTCGAGCTCGTTGACGCCCTGGTGGCGTTCGTGCAGCGCGAGAACGTGCGGGTGCTGGGCATGCGGACGGACGTCCTGGTCGAATTGCTCGTCCGCGCCAGGTCGATGCCGGGCCAGCCGATCCCCGATGCGCTGATCGTGGCCGCCGCCGTGGATTCGGATGCGGCCCGCCTGGCCACGTTCGACCGGGGACAGGCGCGCTACGGCTTCCCGGTGACGTTGCCCGGAGTCGATCCCACCTGACTCCGCGCAGTCGCCTGGCCGGATGGTCAGTGGGGCGCGAGCGGACCGTCCAGGCCCACCCAGTCGGGCACCGGCCGGTAGCCGAGGCGGGCGTTGACTGCGCGCATCGGGCCGTTCTCCTCGTCATTGCCGGTATCGAGGGCCCGGAGCCCGTGCTGGACCGCCCACGCGATGGTCGCGCGCTTGAGGGCGATCGCGATGCCGCGGCCGCGGTAAGCCCGCAGGACGGCGGTCATGTCGTGGAACGCCAGGCTCGGGTCGCCGGGATCGAGCATGAGGCTGGCGTAGCCAGCGACCATCCCGGTTGTCGTGTCCACGGCGACCATGAACGCGTCGTGCGGGATGCCGGTCCGATCGACGTCGCGGGCGACGAACTCCTCGAGGGTTCCCACGCGGATCGGCTCATCGTCATATGGGATATCCGGAAACGTCTCGATCGCCACCGCGTGGACGCCGTCGAGCAGGTCAGGCCGCTCGGCCAGGGTCAGGATCCGGACACCGTCGGGCGGTGCCGGGTCTGGCGCGGCGACGTCCGTGAGGTCCAGTCGGACCATCTTCTGGCGCTCCATGATGACGAAGCCTCGATTGACCAGGAACCGCAGGCCGTCCTCGTGGATCTCGGAGATCTGCGTGGAGAAGCCGGTCTTGCCGGCCGAGCGCGCGAAGTCGCTCGCCGCCTCGTACAAGGCCTGCCCCGCCCCGCGCCGCCGGGCATCGGGCAGGACCCAGATGCCCAGCCAGAAGCGCTCGTGCGTCGGGCCGTACATGTAGACCCGGCCGACGGTCGC
Organism: uncultured Chloroflexia bacterium; assembly: GCA_963697365.1. GTDB lineage: Bacteria > Chloroflexota > Limnocylindria > Limnocylindrales > CSP1-4 > CAIXZV01. Next base: position 141,875 of record CAVONT010000003.1, on the reverse strand, counting down.
CGTGCCGATGGCGGCGCCATCACCGGACAGCGCGAGCAGGAGCGCGCTCTCGCCCGGGTACGTGGTCTCGTTCCAGGCGACCTGCTCCGCCGAGTCGCCGTTCTCAGGCGCGACGGCATTGCGAATGCGCACGTAGGTGGCAACCGCCTGCTCGTCCGACGTGTCGACGCGGGCGATCTGGACCATCACGCCGCGGGCCCGAATTCGTCGCGGAGCGGCAGGTACACGTCGCGCCAGGCCTGCTCCAGCACCGACGGTCCGAGCACCGCCGGCACGCCGATCACCATCTCGGTCGCGCCGGCGTCCACCATCGCCCGGGCGTTCGCGAGGGCCGTCGCGCGAGAGGCGGCCTTGTCCGCACAGTGGACCTGGCCGATGATCCCGAAGCCAGCCGGGTCCCGCCCAACGACCTCCAGTGCGCGGAGGATCAGGTCACGCTTCTCGATGAAGTAGTCCACCTGCCCGGCCTCCGTCCCGGTGAGGATCCAGCCCGCGCCGCGCCGCGCCGCCAGTGCAATCCCTCGCGACTTCTGCCCGCCGAGGATCACCGGGGGTCCGCCCGGCGTGAACGGCCCCGGTGCGCACACGGCGCCCGACAGCGGGTAGTAGGGATCCGGCCGCGAGACCCCTGGTGGGGTGGCGGCCTCCGCTGACCACAGCGCTTGCATCACCTCGACCGCGGAGATCAGCCGGCTGATCCGCTCCCCGATGGGCGGCAGCGGGATCCCGAACGGCTCGTGCTCGCCCTCGAACCAGCCCGCGCCCAGACCGACCGCGAACCGGCCCTGCGTCGCGTGGTCCATGACGATGGCCGCCTTCGCGACCAGGACGGGATGGCGGAACGTGTTCGACAGCACCGCGTGCCCGATGCGCACCCCCGGTACCCGGTGGGCGAGCGTCGCCGCAAGGGTGAACGCCTCCAGCGATGCCCCAGGTACATCGGGGTCCATGTCGGTCAGGTGGTCGTTGAGCCACGCGCCATCCCAGCCGCCCAGGTCGCCCGCGAGCGCCCAGGTCGCATCGAGCGTGGCCCAGTCGACCCGCTGCGGCGAGGTCTTGAACGAGAGCCGCAGCCCCATGGTGCCTCCTTGGCCGGGGATCCGGCGGCTGGGTTACGTGCGGTCGCCGGCCCGGGCGGCGAGCGCACGCTGGAGAGCCGCGCTGGACGTGACCGCGCCCTCGGACGCGGAGGACACGAGCGCGGCGTACTTGGCGAACACACCCCTCGTGTAGCGCGCGGCCGGCGGGCTCCATCGGGCGCGTCGCTCGGCGAGGGTGGCCGCGTCGACCTCGAGGTTGAGCTCCTTCGCGTCGACGTCCACCGTGATGATGTCACCCTCCTCGACGAGCGCGATCGGCCCGCCCACGGCGGCCTCCGGGGCCACGTGGCCGATCATCAGCCCGTGCGTGCCGCCGGAGAACCGGCCGTCGGTGAGGAGCGACGACGGACTCGCCGAGGCCCTGGCCCTGGATGCGCGCCCGTGACCGACAGCATCTCCTGCATGCCGGGGCCGCCGACCGGGCCCTCGTAGCGGATGACGACGACATCGCCCTCCTTGATCTGGCGCTCCTGCACCGCGAGCGTAGCAGGCGTGCTCGCTGTCGAACACGCGCGCCGGGCCCCGGTGCGAGCGGCGCTCGTGGCCGGCGAGCTTGACGACGCAGCCCTCGGGTGCGAGCGAGCCCTTGAGGATGGTGAGCCGCCGAACGGCTTGATCGGTGTCTCGATCGGGCGGACGACCTGCTGGCCCGGGCGTCGCGACGGCGTCGGCCGCGATCTTCGCGATCGTGCGTCCGTCCACCGTCTTCTCCTCGCCGTGGAGCAGGCCCTGCTTCAGGAGCTCCTTGGCGACGATGGCGACGCCGCCCGCCTCGTACATGTCGGACGCGGCATACCGGCCGCCCGGCCGCATGTCACCGATGAGTGGCGTGCGATCCGCGACGGCGGCGAAGTCGTCCACGGTCCAGGCGATGCCGAACTCGGCGGCGATCGCGGGCGTGTGGAGGACGGCATTGGTGCGGCCGCCGGTAGCCGCAACCGAGGCGACCGCGTTCTCGATCGAGTTGCGGGTGACGATGTGCGACGGGCGGATGTCGTGGTGGACCAGCGTCATCACGAGCTCGCCGGCCTCGCGGGCCGCCTCGTCCTTCGTCGGATCCTCGGCCGGGATGCCGTTCGAGGCCCGCGGGCGACAGGCCCACGAACTCGAGGAACGTGGACATCGTGTTGGCCGTGAACTGGCCGCCGCAGGCCCCGGCGCCAGGGCACGCCCCGTTCTCCGCCTCGTACAGCTCCTCGAGCGTGATCTTGCCCGCGCGGTACGCACCGATGGCCTCGAACACGGTCACGACGTCGGCCGGCTTGCCCTTGTAGGTGCCGGGCATGATCGTGCCGTTGTAGAGGACCAGCCCCGGGATGTCGAGCCGGCCGAGCGCCATCGCGCCCGCCGGGATGGTCTTGTCGCAGCCCACGAGCACGACCAGGCCGTCGAACAGGTGACCTCGCGCCACCAGCTCGATCGAGTCCGCGATGACCTCGCGGCTGATGAGGCTGGCCTTCATGCCCTCGGTGCCCATCGACACGCCGTCGCTGATCGAGATCGTCCCGAACTCCATCGGCGTGCCGCCGGCGGCCCGGATGCCCTCCTTCACGAACTCCGCCAGCCGCCGCTGGTTGAGGTTGCAGGGCATGGTCTCGATCCACGTCGTCGCGACGCCGATGATCGGCTGGGCCAGGTCGTCGTCGGTGAAGCCCACGGCCTTGAGCATCGCGCGCGCCGCAGCGCGGTCCGGCCCGTCCGTGAGCGCGTGGCTGTGGCGCTTGCCGGGATCTGTGGGGCGGGAGTAGGGGAGCGGGCGGTCGGCGGCCATGGGATCCTCGGGGTCGGGTGTGGTGACGCTCGGCGGGGTTGTGTCCCAACAGGGTACGGGCCATGCGCCCACTTGTGGTGCCGCACCTCGAGCCGTATCCTCCGCCCACTCGCCCGGACGGCCCTGTGGCGACACTGGAGGCCATGCCCGATGGACAAGACGAAGCTGCTGTCCCAGGTGCCGCTCTTCGCGCACCTCGACGGGCGGGCCCTGGCCCAGCTGGCGACCATGGTGGACGAGGTCGACGTGGTCGCGGGCACGGTCCTGATGACCGAGGGCCGGTCGGGGAGCGAGTTCTTCGTCATCGTCGAGGGCAGCGTGGACGTCACGCGGGGCGGGCAGCATCTCCGGTCGCTGGCCGCCGGCGACTTCCTCGGCGAGATCGCCCTGGTCGACCACGGCCCGCGGACGGCCACGGCCACCGCGACGAGTGCCTGCCGTCTGCTGGTCCTCGCCCACCGGGAGTTCGACTCCATGATCGACGACAACCCGGTCGTGCGCGCGGCGGTGCTCCAGGCGCTGGCGGAGCGTGTCCGCTCGCTGGACGCTGCCGCCACCTGACCGTCGCGACACGGCGGCCCCGCAGTCCGACTCCAGCTGAAGGGTCACGCCCCGGCCCTCGGCCCTCGGCCCATCACGCCCCACCGCGGCCCTTCGCCCCCCGGACGGCTTCTGCCAGATAGTCAAAGGACGCGTGCTCGTCCGGAACACAGGCTCCAATGAAGGCGCTCACCGCCCCGATTCGGCTGCATTCGGGCGGGTTGGCGGCCCAATTCCTGTCAGGTAGTCGGGTGGCGTGGATCTGGCAGGACCGACCCTGACGAGCAGTCGTGCTCTGACTATTCGCCGGTTCTGGCTCAGCCGCGAGTCCCGGTGACGCCGGCAACCCCGCAGGCCCGGCAACCCCGGCGACCCACGCCTCCACGATCGCGCCGCAGCACCGGCAGCGAGACGGCGCCGCTGCCCAGCACGGCGTCGTGGAAGGATCGGATGTCGAACGCCGGCCCCAGGGCGCGCCTTGGCCTCGGCGCGCAGGCGCAGCAGCTCCAGCTGGCCGGTCTTGTAGGCGAGGGCCTGGCCGGGCAGGACGATGTAGCGGTCCACCTCGTTGACGATGTTGTTCTCGGCGAGCGCGGTGTGGGCGAGCATGAAGTCGATCGCCTGCCCGCGCGTCCAGCCCGAGCGCGTGCATCCCGGTGTCCACCACGAGCCGTGACGCCCGCCACGCGTCGAACGACAGCACCCCGATCCGGTCCAGGTCGCCGGTGTACAGGCCCATCTCGTCGGACAGGCGCTCCGTGTACAGGCCCCAGCCCTCGAAGTAGGCGTTGGGCCCGAGGTGGCGCCGGAACTCGGCCTCGATCTCGAGCTCCTGCCCGATAGCGATCTGGAGGTGGTGGCCCGGGATCGCCTCGTGGTAGGCGAGAGCCTCGGCCTCGTAGCGGGTGCGGGTCTCGGGCTTCCAGGTGTTGATGTAGTACTGGCCGGGCCGCGAGCCGTCGATGGCGGGCTGGCGGTAGTAGGCGATCGTGGAGTGCTCCGACTCGAGATCGCCCATGACGACGACCTCGCACGGCGCCTGGGGCAGGCGGCCGAACCAGTCAGGGATCGCCTCGGTGGCACGGGCGAGGCTGGTCTCGGCCTTGGCGCGGACCTCGTCGCGGGTGGTGAAGCGCAGGGCCGGGTCCGAACGGAGGGCGACGAGGGCGTCGGGCAGGGTGCGGGTGCCGAGCGTGCGGGCCGCCAGCTCGGCCAGCTCGCGGTCGATGCGGTCGATCTCGGCGAGGCCGGTGGCGTGGAGCTCCTCGGCGGTGAGGTCCAGCGACGTGTGGACCCGGATGAGGCCGCGGTAGGCGTCGAGGCCGCCCTCGACGTGGCACAGTCCGGGCTGCTCGTCCGGGCGGGCGGCCGGCAGGATCCGCTCCTCGAGGGTGGCATGCAGACGTGCGAAGGCCGGCCGGACGGAGTCGGCCACGGCGGCGCGCAGGCCATGCGCGAAGCGGTCACGGTCGGCTGGGGACCAGGCGGCCAGCGCGCGCGAGCCGGCCTGGACACCGGCCAGCGGCGCGAGCAGCGGCCAGGTCGAATCATCGGCCGCCAGCAGTTCGGCCAGCATCGCGCGGACACGGTCAGCGGGGGCGTGGCAGGCGACCAGCCCGTCGGCCAGGCTGCGCTCCAGGTTCGACCGGTGCGTGTCGGTGAAGGCGCCCATCGAGCGCCAGCGGGACACCATCGCGCTCTCCATCGGCCGGCGTCGCGAGCGGCTGGAAGTCCGCGATGGTCAGCAGGGCTGTCGGGATGCCGTCCAGCGGGTCCACGTTCCAGGCGCGCAGCCCCGTGCGCAGATCGAGCATGTCGGACGCGATCGCCTCGTCGAGCGCGGCGCGGGTCAGGCGGGCCTCGCCGGTCCACGTGCCGTCGTCACGAGTGGCATCCAGACGGCCGGCCAAGGCGTCCAGTCCGGCGAGCGCGGCGGCCGTCGCCTCGGGCGAGTGGTCGTCGAGCCGGTCCCCGAAGCGGTTGTCGCCGATGGCCGTGGCACCGACGGGATTGCGCTCGAGGAACGCCTCCCAGTAGTCGGCGGCGAGGAGGGCGAGGGCCGGCGGAAGGGTGTCAGGCATGCGATCCATCGTAACCGCGCTGGTGGGTCAGGCTGGCGGTGGATTGCTCCAATCGCCGAGCTGCGCCGTCCCGGTCAGCGGATGCAGGGGCCGAGGTCCACGCTTCCGGTCCGTCCGATCGCCGGCGCCATGGCCGCCGCGACCACCGTGGGCGTGAGCGCGTAACCGACGTTGACGTCGGACTTGCTCTCAGCGAACACCAGGCCGCCGATCGTCCCGTTCTCGAGCACGAGTGGACCGCCCGAGTCGCCGGGTTCCACCTGTGCCCGGAGCTCGATGACCTGGCGCGTGACCCGGGATGTGCCGTAGATGTCGCGCCCCGTCGCCGCGTACTGGCCGGTGACGCCCGCGGGCAGGATGACCATCGGGCCGCCACCAGCGAACCCGATCGCGGCGCCCGCCGTCCCACGGTCCGGATCGCTCGCCGCGAACCGCAGCACCTTCCCGTCAAGGCCCTTCACGTGGAGGACCGCGAGATCCAGCTGCGGATCGAAGAGGACGGCACGCGCGTCCAGCAGCTGGTCGCCCAGGGCCACCCGGATCGTGGAGGCGCCGGCGACCACGTGGGCGTTCGTCACCAGGTAGTCGTCCGCCACCACGACGGCCGTGCCCGCGATCTGCGTGTCGCAGGCGAGGGCGGAGACGCGCGCGGTGCCCGCGACGGCAGCGGCCGCGATCTGCTGGGCGGCGCTGCCCGTCGGCGTGTCCACGGCCTCAAGCGGGATCGGCTCGAGGCCGACGAAGACATCCGGGAGGCCAGTGTCGCCAAGCGCGGAGGCGATGCTGCCGATGACCTCGGTGGCGGGCGGGAGGTACGCGTCCGTCGTCTGGGCCGTCGCCGAGTCCGCGACCTCGGCGGCGAGCGCCGGGAAGGGACCTGCGGCGATGAGGCCGCCCACGAGCCAGATGATGAGGATCGCCTGGGCCGCGCCGACGAATCCGCCCGCCAGGCGATCCATGCCCGACAGGACGCCAGGCCCGAGGAGGCCGGCCGCCGCCCGACCCGCCGCCGACCCGACCACCTCGCCGATGATCACCGCCCCCAGGATCGTGCCCAGCACGACGAGGGCGCGCGGGATCGGCTCGAGGCCGCGGGTCACGTCAATGAGCCAGGGGGCCGCGTTGAACATCAGCAGGAGCCCGGCGACCGCGCCGCCGATGCCGCCGATCTGCGGGAGCGCGCCCGTTCGGATCCCAGCCAGGACGGCGAGCACGAGGAGCAGGAGCGCGACGACGTCGAAGGGGTTCACTCTCCGAGTATCCCCGACGTTCCCGGATGGCGCCGCGGAGCTGTCCCTGCGTGGCACCAGGTCACCGCCGAGGGCCGACCGGTGGCCGCCCTGTTCTTCAGACCGTGGGCGGCGTCATACCGCGAGCCGCGGGCGGCGTCAGACCGCGAGCGGCGTCCCGATGCGGGTGTCGACTCGGGCTGGGTTCGCGGCCTCCCATGCCTCGATGGCGTCGTCCTTCGAGAGGACATAGCCGATCTCGTCGGTGCCGGCCATCAGCATCATCTTGCTGAACGGGTCGATCTCGAAGTCGAGCGTGGTGCCATCCGGCAGGAGCACGCCCTGCTCGGCGAGGTCCACGCGGAACTCGGCATCGGGGTCGCCTTCGGCCAGCGCGAACAGGCGCTCGTGGGTGGCCTTGTCGACCACGATCGGGAGGACGCCGTTCTTGAGGCTGTTGCTCTTGAAGATGTCGGCGTACGACGTCGAGAAGATGGCCTGGATGCCCCACGCCCGCAGCGCCCACGGCGCGTGCTCACGCGAGGATCCGGAGCCGAAGTTGTCGCCGACGACGAGGATCTTCGCGCCCGCGTGCTGCGGCTCGTCGATGATGAAGCGCGGCTCCCGCAGGGTGCCGTCCTCGTTGTAGCGCCAGTCGTGGAAGAGGGCGTCCGCGAGGCCGTCCTTGTTGGTGACCTTGAGGTAGCGCGCGGGGACGATCTGGTCGGTGTCGACGTTCTCGGCGCGGATCGGGATCGCCTTGCTGGAGAAGGAGACGAACGGCTCCGGCATGGCTCAGTACCCTCCGCCGACGGTCACGAGCTCCTCGACACCCTCGATGGTGCGCGGATCGGTGACGACGCCGTTGATCGGCGCTCGCCGCCGCCGTGAGGGGGCTGGCGAGGAACGTGCGGCCGCCCTTGCCCTGGCGGCCCTCGAAGTTGCGGTTGGACGTGCTCACGGCGTACTGCCCGGGGGCGAGCTGGTCGCCGTTCATGGCGAGGCACATCGAGCAGCCGGCCTCGCGCCACTCGGCACCGGCGGCCTTGAAGATCTCGTCGAGACCCTCGCGCTCGGCCTGGGCCTTCACCTGCTGGGAGCCCGGGACGATCATGACCCTCGTGGTCTCGCTGACCTTCCGGCCCTTGAGGACGGCGGCAGCGAGGCGCAGGTCGCTGATGCGGCTGTTCGTGCAGGAGCCGATGAAGACGACATCGACCGGCTGGCCGGCGATGGCCTGGCCGGGCTCCAGGTTCATATAGGCGAGGCTCTTCTCGAGGCCGCGGCGGGCCGAGTCGTCCGGCATCTCGTCGAGGGTGGGGACGTGGCCGTTGATGCCGATGCCCATGCCCGGGTTGGTGCCGTAGGTGACCATCGGCTCGAGCTCGTTCGCGTCGAGGACGATGGTCTTGTCGTAGACGGCGCCCTCGTCGGTGGGGAGGGTGCGCCAGTAGGCGACGGCCTCGTCCCAATCGGCGCCCGTGGGGGCGTGGCGGCGGCCGCGGATGTAGTCGAAGGTGGTCTCGTCGGGGGCGATGAGACCGGCCCGCGCGCCGCCCTCGATGCTCATGTTGCAGATGGTCATCCGCTGCTCCATGTTGAGCGCGCGGATGGCCTCGCCCGTGAACTCGAAGACGTGGCCGGTCCCGCCACCGGTGCCGATCCTCGCGATGAGGGCGAGGATGATGTCCTTGGCACTCACGCCGGGCTTGAGGGTGCCGTCGACGCGGACCTCGTAGGTCTTCGGCTTGCGCTGGAGCAGGGTCTGGGTGGCGAGGACCATCTCGACCTCGCTCGTCCCGATGCCGAACGCCAGCGCGCCGAACGCGCCGTGGGTGGCCGTGTGGGAGTCGCCGCAGACGATGGTCATGCCGGGCTGCGTCAGGCCGAGCTCGGGGCCGATGACGTGGACGATGCCCTGGGTGTCGCTGCCGTAGGCGTGGATCGGGATGCCGAACTCGGCGCAGTTGGTCTCGAGCTGCCTGATCTGGGCGGCACCCTGCTGGTCGAGGATCGGGAGGCCGCGGGGCGTGGTCGGGGTGCTGTGGTCCGCCGTGGCGACGGTCTTGCCCGGCTGGCGGACCCTGGCGCCCCGGGCGCGGAGCCCGGTGAAGGCCTGGGGGCTGGTGACCTCGTGGACGAGGTGGAGATCGATGGCGAGGAGGGCGGGGGCGCCGTCGTCCTCGGTGACGACGTGCTGGTCCCAGATCTTCTCGACGAGGGTGCGCGGTGTGCTCATGCCGGATGCTGCTCTGCTGCGGTCGTTCGGATCGTGAAGGGTACCAGCGTCACCGGGGTACGGCAGCGTCACCGGGGTGCAGCGTCACCGGGGCGCAAGCGTCACCGGCCGGGGACGAGGCGAGCCCCGTTCGCGTCCACCACCATCCAGGCCAGCGCGGCACCGGGCCAGGGTTGGGTGCCGGTGAGCGCAGCGATGGCATCATCGGGATGGGCGGGGAACGCGATGCGGAGCTGGCGCTCGTTCTGGGCGGCCACCGCCCGAGTCGCGCGCGTGCGCCGCACGATCATCAGCTGAGAGATGCGCGGAGCCTCGCCGAGGTGGACGAAGCCCTCCCACGAGGGCAGTGACGACGCCTTCGAGGCCTGCCAGCGGATGAGCTGCTCCAGGCGCCGCATCTCGGACTGGAGCTCGGTCGCGAGGAGCAGCTGCTCGCGACGCTCGTGGAGGACGAGGTCGATCCAGCCCTGGGCCGGCCGCGTCACGAGCGCCTCGAGGTACGGCTCCCAACGCGGGTGACGGACGCGCAGCACCTCCTCGAGCATGGGTGCCTGCCAGCGGTCCCGGATGTGGGGACCCGTGTTGGCGAAGATCTTCACGGACAGGTCCGCCCCCAGCGAGGCCGCCAGCCGATGGTAGGCCTCGAGCGTGGGGTTCTGGGTGCCTGCCAGGACGTCCGAGACGTAGCCGAGCGAAAGCCCGCTGGTCGTCGCGAGTACGCGGCGGCTGACACCGGCATCGGCGGTGATGTCGCGAAGGCGCTCGGCAAGTTCGCCATGTTGGGTCGCGGCGCGCCGGTCCGCGGCACCTTGGAGGTTGGTCCGCTTCATGGCAGCACTCAACCACACGTCGCTTATCGGCCGCTTACGGGCGTCGCCCACTGTCGCCACGATGGCGGCCGGGTGCAGGTGTTCGGCCCGGCCGAACGGACTTGCGGCCGATGGTCGCGATTGTTCGGCCGGGGCGAGCAGTCCGACACCGAGGCGGGGTCCAGCGGCCGGTTCCGCAACCCGACCGTTCGGTCAGGCCGACCATCGGGCTGCGCGGGCACGAATCCGTTCGGGCCGGCCGAACGCCAGCGGGCCGGCCGACGCCAGCGCGCCGGCCGCGCGCCAGCGGGCCGGCCGACGCCAGCGGGCCGGCGCGCCACCCGGACGCCGGAGCGCACACCGGCCGAACGTTGCGGTTCGGCACGGCGGTTGCAGCGCGGACGCTCGTCCCCTAGACTTCCCAAACCCGCCGCAGGCGCGGGCAACAGGAGTTGGACGCTTGGACTTCTTCAGCGGCAAGGACCGGGTCGCCGTCGTCGTGACGTCGGATGGCCGCCGCGTGTCCGTGCCCGTCCGGGACCTCCACTCCAACGGCGTATCCCTTCTCGACCTTCTTCGCTCCCTTCTTGCCGGCCTTGAGGGCCTTCTCGGCCTCCTCATTACCGGCTCCCGGCGGGAGAACGGAGGAACACGGAGGGACGGCACCCACTGAGGCGCCGGACACCGAGAACCGAAGGGACCCTCGCCGGGTGGCGAGGGTCTTTGTATGTCCGGTGGTCGCGGGACGAACCGGAGAGAGGGACCAGGAACACGAGATGACGATGACGAAGGGCGAGTCGACGGCCGGTCCGGCCGCCGGCGCCGCGCCGGCGCCGCGTCGGAGCCACGTGCCCGCCGAGGGTACGGCTGCCGCCGAGGCGATCGAGCACGCGCGCCGGGAGATGCTCCACGAGGTCCGTGGCAGGAAGCGCACGCGCATCGGCGCCGACGCGCTCATGGAGGCCCTCATCCTCCAGGGCTCCGACACGCTCTTCAGCTACCCGGGCGGCGTGATCCTGCCGCTCTACGACATCCTCGGCGACTACCCGCAGATCCGCCACATCCTCGTCCGCCATGAGCAGGGCGGCGCCCACGCGGCCGACGGCTATGCCCGCGCCAGCGGCCGGGTCGGGGTCTGCATGGGCACCAGCGGTCCCGGTGCCACCAACCTCGTCACCGGCATCGCCACCGCGCAGCTCGACTCCGTCCCGATGGTCGCGCTCACCGGCAACGTCCCGGGCGCCCTCATCGGCAAGGACGCGTTCCAGGAGATCGACATCACCGGCATCACCCTGCCGATGACGAAGCACAACTACCTGGTCCGCAACGCCGACGACATCCCGCACGTCGTCGCCGAGGCCTTCTACATCGCGAAGACCGGCCGCCCGGGCCCGGTCCACATCGACTTCACCAAGGACGCCCTCCAGGGCGAGACCGCCGTCGAGCACCCCTCCCTCGACGAGGTCATCGCCGGCCTGCCGGGCTTCCGGCCCAATACCGAGGGCCACCCGAAGCAGCTCAAGACCGCCGCCAGGGAGATCGCCCACGCCAAGCGGCCGCTGATCCTCGCCGGCCACGGCGTCCTCATCGCCGAGGCCTGGGACGACCTCAAGGTCTTCGCCGAGAAGGCCCAGATCCCGGTCGCCTGGTCCCTCCTGGGCATCGGCTGCATCGACGAGGACCACCCGCTCGCCTACGGCTACATGGGCATGCACGGCTGGAAGCACGTGAACCGTGCGATCCAGTCGGCGGACCTGATCATCGCCCTCGGCATGCGTTTCGACGACCGGGTCACGGGCTCGGTCAAGACCTACGCCCCGTACGCCCGGATCATCCACGCCGACATCGACCCGGCTGAGATCGGCAAGAACGTCAGCGTCGAGGTTCCGATCGTCGGCGATGCCGGCAACGTCCTGCGCGGCCTGACCAAGCTCGTGCACCACGTGGACCCCGACGCCCGCAAGGAGTACTTCGCCCAGCTCGAGGAATGGAAGCAGGAGTCCGTCAGCAGCTCCTGGCATGGATCCGGCACCACCGAGCAGGGCGGGCCGATGACCGCCGACTACGTGGTCGGGCGGCTTGGCGAGCTCACGAACCACGAGGCCACCTACGTCGCCGACGTCGGCCAGAACCAGATGTGGCTCGCGCGCTACACGAAGTTCAAGCGCCCCAACAGCCACATCTCGTCGGGCGGCCTCGGCACGATGGGCTTCGCCGTCCCGGCCGCCATGGGCGCGGCCCTCGGCTACCCCGAGGCCGAGACCTGGGCGGTCTGCGGCGACGGCGGCTTCCAGATGACCAGCCAGGAGCTCATGACCCTCGCCGCGGACCGGATCCCGGTGAAGATCGCGATCCTCGACAACAAGAAGCTGGGCATGATCCGCCAGTGGCAGGAGATCGTCTACGGGGGCAACTACCACTCCAGCCACCTGCCCGGCCCGGACTTCGTCAAGCTCGCCGAGGCGTACGGCATCCCGGCGTTCAAGGCCACCGCCGCCAACGAGGTCGACCCGGCCATCAAGGCCGCCCAGTCCGTGGACGGGCCGGCACTCATCTGGTTCGAGATCGAGCAGGAGCAGAACGTGTTCCCGATGATGCCGGCCGGCAAGGGCCTGTCCGACCTGATCGAGCAGTGGGGAGGCCCCGAGGAATGAGCCCGGAGACTGCCACGCAGGCACCGCCCGTCCGCCCGGTCCCGGGCACCGGCAAGCCCCAGCGCCACATCCTGGTCGTCCTCGTGATGGACCGGCCCGGCGTCCTCAACCGGGTGGCCAGCCTGATGCGGGCCCGCAACTTCAACATCGACTCGCCTGGCGGTCTCCCGGACCGACAAGGAGCACATCAGCCGGATGACCCTGACCCTGCACGGGGACGCGGTCGCCGTGGAGCAGGCTGCCAAGCAGCTGTACCGCCTGGTCGACGTGCTCAAGGTCCAGGACGTCACCGAGGACCAGCTCGTGGAGCACGAGCTGGCCCTGGTCAAGGTCCGCGCCACGGACTCCAACCGCGGCGAGGTCATCAAGATCGTGGAGCTCTACAAGGGCGCCATCGTGGACATCTCCGCGGAGTCGGTGATCGTCGAAGCGCATGGCACCGAGGCGGAGATCGACGCGCTTGTCGCGCTGCTCCGCACCTACGGCATCAAGGAACTCGTCCGCACCGGCGCAACGGTGATGCTGCGCGGCGCGGGCTCCATCGAGGAGGCGCTCAAGCTGTGACCGCGAAGATGTACTACGACGCCGATGCCGATCTCTCGGCGCTCGAGGGGCAGACCATCGCGGTCCTCGGCTACGGCTCCCAGGGGCACGCCCACGCGGCGAACCTGCGCGACTCCGGCCTGACGGTGATCGTCGGCCTGGCCGAGGGCTCCAAGTCGCGCGCGCTCGCCGAGGCCGCGGGCTTCGAGGTCATGACCGTCGCCGATGCCGTCAAGGCCGCCGACGTGATCATGATCGCCCTGCCCGACACCGTGCAGAAGTCCGTCTACGACGCCGAGATCGAGCCCAACCTGGCCGACGGCAAGCTCCTCATGTTCGCCCACGGCTTCAACATCCGGTTCGGCCGGATCCAGCCGCCGGCGGGCGTGGACGTGGGCATGGTCGCCCCCAAGGGCCCGGGCCATCTTGTCCGCAGCGTCTACGAGCAGGGCGGCGGCGTGCCGGCCCTGTTCGCGGTCGAGCAGGACGCCAGCGGCACCGGCCGCGCGCGCGTCCTCGCCTACGCCAAGGGCAACGGCAACACCCGCGCGGGCGTCCTCGAGACCACCTTCAAGGAGGAGACCGAGACCGACCTGTTCGGCGAGCAGGCCCTCCTCTGCGGCGGCGTCTCAGCGCTGATCAAGGCGGCCTTCGAGACGCTCGTCGAGGCCGGCTACCAGCCCGAGCTCGCCTACTTCGAGACCATGCATGAGCTCAAGCTCATCGTGGACCTCATGTACCGCGGCGGCCTCAACTTCATGCGCTTCAGCGTCAGCGACACCGCCGAGTTCGGCGACTACGTCAGCGGCCCGCGCGTGACCGAGGGTGCCAAGGCGGCCATGAAGGACGTCCTGACGGACATCCAGAGCGGCTCCTTCGCCGAGCGCTGGATCGCGGTCCAGGACGCCGGCGGTGGTGAGTTCCAGGAGATGCGGGACCAGGACAAGCACCACCAGATCGAGCAGGTCGGCGCCGACCTGCGAGCCCAGATGCCGTTCCTCAAGCCCGTCGTCGTCGAGGCCGGCCAGGCCCAGGCCGTGGCCAGCTCGGTACCGGGCGCGGAGAAGCAGCCATGACATTCGAGGCCATCACCCCTCGCTTCGGCGAGGGGGTCAAGGCCGGCAGGATCCGGATCTTCGACACCACCCTGCGGGACGGGGAGCAGGCGCCCGGCGCCGGCCTCACCGCAGCGGAGAAGCTCGACGTCGCGCGCCAGCTCGTGCGCCTCAAGGTGGACGTCATCGAGGCGGGCTTCCCGAGCGCATCACCGGGCGACTTCGAGGCGGTCCGCCGCATCGCCCTCGAGACCAGGGGCGGGATCGCGGTCGCCGCGCTGGCCCGCTGCAAGGACGGCGACCCGCAGCGCGCGGTGGAGGCCATCGGCGTCGCCGAGCGGCCCCACCTGCACCTGTTCATCGCCACCTCGGACATCCACCTCAAGCACAAGCTCCGCATCTCCCGCGAGGACGCCCTGCACGAGGCTGTCCGCTGGGTGAAGTGGGCCCGCGAGACGCTGGGCCGCGACGCCGAGATCGAGTTCTCGGCCGAGGACGCGAGTCGCACGGAGATCCCGTACCTGCTCGACGTCTACGAGGCGGTCACCGAGGCCGGCGCCACCACGCTCAACATCCCGGACACCGTCGGCTACGCGATCCCGTCCGAGTTCGGGAATCTCGTGGGCGAGGTCAAGCGGCGGATCAACGACCAGGCCGTGATCAGCGTCCACTGCCACAACGACCTCGGTCTCGCCACCGCGAACACCCTGGCCGCCGTCCAGGCGGGCGCGCGCCAGGTCGAGGTGACCATCAACGGCCTCGGCGAGCGCGCCGGCAACGCCTCCCTTGAGGAGGTGGTCATGGCCCTGCGCACGCGCCCGGGCCAGTTCCCGAGCCTCGCGGCCGGCGTCCAGACCGAGCAGATCACCCCGGCCAGCCGCCTCGTCAGCTACCTGACCGGCTTCGCGATCCAGCCCAACAAGGCGATCGTCGGCTCCAACGCGTTCGCGCACGAGTCCGGCATCCACCAGGACGGCTTCCTCAAGAACCCGCTCACCTACGAGATCATGACCCCGCAGTCGGTCGGCCTCGCCGGGAGCACCCTGTCGATCGGCAAGCTGTCCGGCCGGCGCGGGCTCCAGGGCAAGCTGCGCGAGCTCGGGTACGAGGTGGACGGCGACCAGCTCGACGCGGTCTACCGGGCGGCGATCCAGCTGGCCGACACCAAGAAGGAGGTCACCGACGCGGACCTCGTGGCGCTCGTGGAGCAGAAGACGGCCGACGTGCCGCGCTCCATCGAGATGCTCGGCTGGAGCGTGAGCTCCGCGTCGGGCGGCCACAGCGTGGGCTCGGTGAGCCTGATCGTGGCCGGCGAGGCCAAGGCAGGCTCGTCCACGGGCAACGGCCCCGTCAACGCCCTCTACAAGGCGGTCGACGAGGCGGTGCAGCCGGTCCTCGGCTGGTTCCCGGTCCTGTCCGACTACGAGATCAAGGCCGTCTCCGGCGACGGCGACGCGCAGGGCCAGGTCCTCGTCCGCGCCCGCCGCTCGTCCGACGAGGGCCCGGGTGCCCTGGTCGTGACCGGCCACGGCCTGTCCACCAACATCATCGAGGCGTCCCTGGAGGCGTACCTCGTGGCGGCCAACAAGCTGCACGGCGCCGAGATCAACGGGGTCGAGGTGGCGTTCGTCGGCAGGCGCGAGGTCGAGGACCTCCCGTGACGGAGGGTGGCAGCGCCGGGACGGACCCGGCACCGACGACGTACCGGGTCGCGCTGATCCCGGGTGACGGCGTCGGCCCCGAGGTCATCGAGGGCGCGGTGAGCGTCCTCGAGGCCGCCGGCCGCCGCTTCGGCTTCGACTTCGCGTGGGACAGCCTCGTCGTTGGCGGCGCCGGCATCGATGCGTACGGCATCGCCTGCCGGCCCGAGGACGTCGAGGCCTGCCGTGCCGCCGATGCCGTGCTCCTGGGCGCGGTCGGCGGGCCGAAGTGGGACAACCCGGACGCCACCGTGCGCCCGGAGCAGGCCCTCTTCGCGCTGCGCGGCGGCCTGGGCCTGTACGCGAACCTGCGGCCGATCACCGTCTTCCCCCAGCTCATCGGCGCGAGCCCGCTCAAGCCGGAGCTGCTCGAAGGCGTGGACTGCCTGATCCTGCGCGAGCTCACGTCGGGCCTGTACTTCGGCACGCCATCCGAGCAGCGCGCGCCAGCCCGATGGCGAGCGCGCCGCCATCGACACCCTCTGGTACACCGAGGGCGAGATCCGGCGCATCGTCACGCTGGCGTTCGAGCTGGCCCGCGGCCGCCGCAAGAAGGTCACCCAGGTCGACAAGGCGAACGTGCTCGCCACCAGCCGCCTGTGGCGCAAGGTCACCGAGGAGGTCCGCGTGGACTTCCCCGACGTGGAGCTCGAGCACCGCCTCGTGGACTCCGCCGCGATGACCCTCGCCAAGTGGCCGGCGGGCTTCGACGTGCTCGTCACCGAGAACCTGTTCGGCGACATCCTGTCCGATGAGGCTGCGGTCATCGCGGGCTCGCTCGGGATGCTGCCGTCGGCGTCGCTGGGCATCCGCCAGACCGCGCACGGCCGCCACGGCCTGTACGAGCCGATCCACGGCTCTGCCCCGGACATCGCGGGCCAGGACCTGGCGAACCCGCTGGGGACCATCCTGTCCGCGGCGATGATGCTGCGCTGGTCCCTGGGCCAGCCCGAGGCCGCCGACGCGGTCGAGGCCGCCGTGAACGAGGCGCTCGACGCCGGCTACCGGACCAAGGACCTGCTGGCCGCGGGCGCCGCCGGGAGCGGGACCGCGGTGACGCTGGTGGGCACCCGGGAGATGGCCAGGATCATCGGGGACGGGATCGCGATTTGACGGCCGGTGCCCGCTCCGCGAGCGGGTGGCCGGCCGAACCGGATCGCCAGTCCCTCCCCTTGCACCACCGAACGGAACCAGCCCCATGACCGACCAGCCCGTCATCCTCTACGACACCACCCTCCGCGACGGCACCCAGGGCGAGAACATCACCCTGAGCCTCGCCGACAAGCTGCGCGTCGCGCGCATGCTCGACGAGTACGGCTTCCCCTTCATCGAGGGCGGCTGGCCGGGCTCCAACCCCAAGGACATCGAGTTCTTCGCCGCGGCGCGCAAGCTGACCTGGCAGACCGCCAAGCTGGCCGCGTTCGGCAGCACCCGCCACAAGGCCAACAAGCCCGCCGCGGATCCCAACCTCCAGGAGCTCGTCAACGCCGAGACCCCGGTGGTCACGATCTTCGGCAAGAGCTGGCTGCTCCACGTGACCGAGGTCCTGGGGGCCACGCCCGCCCAGAACCTGGACATGATCGCGGACTCGGTCGGCTACATCGTCGACCACGGGCGCGAGGCGGTCTACGACGCGGAGCACTTCTTCGACGGCTACAAGGGGGACCGCGACTACTCGCTTGCCACGCTGCGGGCGGCCTACCAGGCCGGAGCCCGGACGCTGGTCCTGTGCGACACCAACGGCGGCACCCTGACCGACGAGATCACCGCGATCCTGGGCGACGTCCGTGGCTCGATCGAGGCCGACCCGGGCACGTCCGGCATCACCTGGGGCATCCACACCCACAACGACGCGGACCTCGCGGTCGCCAACTCCATCGCCGCGGTCCAGGCCGGCGTCCGCCACGTCCAGGCCACGATCAACGGGTACGGCGAGCGCTGCGGCAACGCGAACATGGTCTCGATCCTGGCCAACCTCGCGCTCAAGACCGAGCGCGTGCTGACGCCTCCGGGTGGCGGCGACCTGGTCGCGCTCACCGATCTCTCGCGCTCCGTCGCCGAGATCGCCAACCTCAGCCCGAACGACTACCAGCCGTACGTCGGCCGGTCCGCCTTCGCCCACAAGGGCGGCGTCCACGGCGCAGCGGTGGCGAAGGTGGAGCACTCGTACCAGCACGTCGACCCGACGGCCGTCGGCAACGCGAGGCGCCTGGTCGTCTCCGAGCTGGGCGGCAAGGCGAACACCTCGATCCGGGCGCGCCAGCTGGGCCTCGAGCTCGATGGTGTCCTCGATGCCCGGGAGCTCAGCCGGCTGATCAAGAAGCTGGAGAACGAGGGCCTCGCCTTCGAGGGCGCCGATGCGTCGTTCGAGCTGCTGGTCCACCGTGCGATGCCCGGCTACGTGGCGCCGTTCCGGATCGTGGACTACACGTGCCTCGTGGAACAGCGCTCCGGGCGCGAGCTTCTCGCGGAGGCCACGGTCAAGGTGGAGGTCGCGGGCGAGATCCTGCACACCGCCGCCGACGGCAACGGTCCGGTCAACGCGCTCGACGGCGCGCTCCGCAAGGCCCTCCGCGCGTTCTACCCGGTGCTGGACGCGGTCCACCTGGTGGACTACAAGGTGCGTATCCTCGACGGGGCGACCGCGACGGCGGCCCGGACGCGGGTCATGATCGACTCCCAGGACGGCTCGTCCACCTGGACCACCATGGGCAGCGACACGAACATCATCGCGGCATCGGCGCAGGCCCTCGCGGACTCGCTGGAGTACGCGATCTGGAAGGGCGGGGCAGAGGTCGAGCGGCGCGACGAGCGCCACTTCACCACCGTCAACGGGCACGGTGCCGGCGCCAGCGCCGAGGCAGTGGCGGTCCCGAACGGAGGCAGCGCATGAGCGAACCGGTCCGCCTGGAGCGGTGGACGGTCACGTCCGGATCCAACGTCACCAGCCGCGCTGCCGTCGTCCTGTCGGGCGGCGGGCGCGACTGGCAGGCGTCGGCCGAGGGGACGGGCGCCATCGACGCGCTCTTCTCCGCCGTGGATGCGGCGCTGGAGGCGATCCTGGGCGGTCAGCCGCGGCTGGTCGCCTACGACGTGCACGCGCTGGCCGAGGGGACGGATGCCGAAGGCCGTGCGTCCGTGCGGGTCGCCCCACCGGCGGGTGCGACCGGCGGTCGCGCGGAGGGCGAGTTCGCCGCCGAGGTGGCGTCCACGAGCATCCTCGCGGCGTCGGTCGAGGCGTACGTGCAGGCGCTCAACGGGCTGCTCGCCGCCGAGTCGTGGGCGGGCGCGCCCGAGGCCGCGGCATCGGCGCTGGGCGGCAGCGACGGGCTGGTGGCCGATGTGCCGGCGGAGCTCGACACCGACGCCGAGCCCATCGACACGACGGGGTGGTTCAACCGGTAGGCGGGGGCGAGGCCGCGCCGGGTTCGTCCGCGACGCCGGCACCCGACGCTCCCGTGCCCGCTCCCGTGCCGCTCCCGTGCCCGACGCTCCCGCATCCGCGGTCCCCGTCGATGCCGAGGCGTTCAACCGCTTCGAGGCCGCCGGCTGGGAGGCGGTCGCGGACTCCTATGACTTCCTGCGCCCGATCACCGGCCGGGTGGGCCGCACGCTGCTCGCTGCGGCGGAGGTCGCGGCCGGGCAGCAGGTGCTCGACGTCGGCTGCGGGCCGGGCGACCTCGCCGCCGCCGCCGCGGAGCTCGGCGCAGACACGGTCGGCATCGACGTCGCGCCGTCGATGGTCCGGCGGGCCGCGATCACCCACCCGTCGATCCCGTTCCGCACCGGGACGTTCGAGGCGATCCCGGCCGGCCAGGATGCATTCGACGCGGTGCTCGGCAACTTCGTGCTCAACCACGTCGGGCGGCCCGAGCTGGCGATGCGCGAGGCGCGGCGTGTGCTCCGGTCCGGGGGCTGGCTGGCGATCGCGGCCTGGGATGCGCCGCGGCGGAACCGGATCCTGGGCCTGATGCTGGACGCGGTGGCCGCGGTCGGGGCGCCCGCGCCGTCCGGGGTGCCGGCGGGGCCGGTGAACTTCCGATCGGATGACGAGCTGCGCGACCTGTTCCTGACGGCCGGCTTCGAGCAGGTGGGCATCAGCCACATCATGTTCGAGGCCGCCGTCCCCGACGCCGGCACGCTCTGGCGCGGGATCCTGGACTCGGCCGTCCGGGTGCCTTCGCTCGTGGTCTACCAGCCGGCCGACGTGCAGGCAGCCATCCGCTCGGCCTTCGACGACCTGTGCGTCGCCCACCGGAGGCCGGACGGGTCGCTGGCGGTCCCCGTGTCGGTCCAGGTCACGCGCGGGAGGCGGCCATGAGCGGAGCGCTCGCGGGCGCCGGCCGGCCGAAGGTCGCCTACACGGGCGAGCCGGGCGCCTTCGCAGAAGAGGCCGTGCTCAGGTTCTTCGTGGCCCCGGAGCCCGTGCCGATGTCCTCGTTCCGTGCCGTGTTCGAGGCGGTCCGTGACGGCACCGTCGACGCGGGCGTCGTGCCGGTGGAGTCGTCGCTGCTGGGGTCCATCCGTGAGAACTCCGACCTGCTCTGGGAGTTCCATCTGCCGGTGGCGGGCGAGGTCTCCGTGCCCGTCCGGCTCGCCCTCCTCGCGCTGCCCGGCGAGACGCTCGACTCCATCGAACGGGTCTACTCGATCACCGCCGCCCTGGCGCAGGCGGACGCGTTCCTGGCCTCGCGCCCGTGGCAGATCCTGACCACGTACAACACCGCCGGTGCCGCCAAGCAGGTCGCCGAGCGCGGGGAGCGGGGAGCGGCAGCCGTCGCGTCGGCCCGTGTCGCACCGCTGTACGGCCTCGAGGTGGTCGCGGCGGACATCCAGTCCGGCGACAGCAACCGGACCCGGTTCGCGGTGCTGTCGGCGCCCGGGCGGGAGGCCGAGGTGCGGGCGCAGGCGGCGCCGTCGGCCGTCGGCGGTCCGCCCCGGACCTCGCTCGTGTTCGCCGTCCGCAACGTGGCAGGATCGCTGTACCGCTCGCTGGGCGCGTTCGCGACGCGCGGCATCAACCTCGTCCGCCTGGAGTCCCGACCCTGGACCGAGGCCGAGATGCGGTGGGAGTACCTGTTCTGGGTGGACCTCGACGGCGACCCGGCGGACCCGGTGCTCGCCGCCGCCCTCGACGAGCTGCGCGGCGAGACCGAGGTGGTCCGGGTCCTCGGCACGTACCCGAGGGCGCCGGAGGACTGATCCACCGGTCACGCTGGGCGAGTGCCCACGCGTCGGGCGACGGGCGTAGGCTAGGCGGTGCAGCCTCGCATCGACCGCGCGGGCACGTGGTGAGGAGCGTGTCATGGCCTGGCCCAGCGGCAGCGACCGTCCCGTCGTCGGCTTCATCGGTCTCGGGCGCATGGGTGCGCCGGTCGCCGCCCGCGTTCGCCGGGCCGGCTTCGCCGTCGTCGTGTTCGACGCCCGAACGGAGGCCACAGAGTCCCTGGTCGCCCTGGGCGCGATCGCTGCGGAGACGGCCCCTGGCGCCGCCGCGTCGTGCGACATCCTGGTGACGCTGCTCCCGGGCCCACGCCAGATCGAGGCCGTCATGGGCGGCCGGTCCGGAGCGTTCCAGGGCCTCCGCGACGGCGCGATCTGGATGGACATGAGCACGTCGTCGCCCGCGACGGCACGGGCGGTGACGCTCGACGCGCCGGCCCGCCGGGTCGCGGTGCTGGACGCACCGGTGGCCGGCATGGTCCGCGACGTCGAGGCCGGCCTGCTGCACGTCTTCGTCGGCGGCAAGGCGCGTGATCTCGCCCGGGTCCGTCCGGTGCTGGAGGCCATCGCGGCACCTGAGCGGATCCAGCATGTCGGCGGCCAGGGCTCGGGATACGTGGTGAAGCTGTGCCTCACGCTGCTCTGGCTCATCAATGCGGCGGCGTCGGCCGAGGTGCTCGTGCTGGGGGCGAAGTCGGGCGTCAGCACCGCGACGCTGCGGCGTGCCCTGGTGGACGGACCAGCCGGCTCGAACCTGCTGCGGCGCGACATCGAGGGTGTGTTCGCGGGGGACTACGATGCGAGCTACCCCCTCGACCTCGTCACCAAGGACCTCGGGCTGGCCGTCGACCTCGGGCGCGAGGCGGGGGTGCCGATGGAGCTGGCGGCACTCGTGGAGCAGCTGCACCGGCGCGCGCGCGCCCTGTATGGCGACGACGCCGGCGGCCTCTCGGCCGTGCGCCTGGCCGAGGATGCGGCGGGGATCCGGCTCCGCGACCCGAACGCCTGACGTCCCGGCGCCCGACGCCCCGGCGCCCCGACGCCCCGACGCCGCATCCGGTCCGGTGCGCCGTCCCGGCCGCCGCAACCCACCCGTCCGCGCGGCGACCGGCTCCGCGACACTCCGCCGCATGGACCTGACCCTGACACCCGTCCCAGCTGGACCTGCGCGAGCGCGCCCGGACCTACGTCGTCGAGCACCTCCAGCCGCTCGAGGCCGAGTTCGAGCGCACGCACACCCTGCCGCCCGCGACCGTGGAAGAGCTCCGGCAGCGGGCCATCGACCTGCGCCTGCACGGCGGCAGCCTGCCGGCAGTCGATCGGCGGCCAGGGCTGGTCCACCCTGGAGCAGGTCCTCGTCCACGAGCAGTTGGGCCAGGCCACCGGCGGCCTGTGGGCCCACATTCCGGGTGCGTACAACGCGCTCGTCCACTGCACCCCCGAGCAGCGCGAGCGCTACCTCGTCCCCAGCCTGCGCGGCGAGCGCAGCGGGTCCTACGCCATCACGGAGCCGGGCCAGGGGTCCGACGCCCGCACGCTCGAGGCGACCGCCGTCCGCGACGCGGCCACCGGCGAGTACGTCCTCAACGGTGAGAAGTGGTTCGTCACGGGTCCCGCCAACACGGACTTCATGATCTTCCACTGCCACCTGCTCGATGACGGGCGCGCCTGCCGACGCTGTTCCTCGTGGACTACGACACCCCGGGCGTGGTCATGACCCACGACCCCGACTACACCCACACGTTCGCCGACCGCCACCCGCAGTTCACCCTCACCGATGTGCGCGTGCCGGCCGACGCCGTCCTGGGCGGGATCGGCCAGGCCGATCGTCATGACCAACGAGTGGTTCGTCGAGGAGCGGCTGCACATCGGGGCCCGCTGCACGGGGGCGATGGAGCGACTGCTGACGCTCGCGGTCGACTGGGCGACCGAGCCGGATCCAGTTCGACCAGCGGATCTACGACTTCCAGGGCGTGAGCTTCCCACTGGCCGACTCGGCCGCCGACGCCGCGGCCGCGCGCCTGCTCACCCGCGAGGCCGCCTGGCTCATGGACCAGGGCGCGAACCCGAAGGTCGTCCACGCGAAGGCCTCGATCGCCAAGCTGTTCGCCTCGGAGGCCGCGTTCCGGTGCGCGGACCGCGTGGTCCAGGTGTTCGGCGGGCGCGGCTACATGCGCGAGTTCCCCGCCGAGCGGTACCTGCGCGAGCTGCGCGTGGACCGCATCTGGGAGGGCACGTCGGAGATCCAGCGGCTGGTGATCGCGCGCGCGCTCGAGAAGCGCGGCGTCGACGCCGTCGTCGGCTGAGCGGGCGACCCGTGACACACGCCCGGCGTCCCCTGGGGATCCCGCCCCCGACGACTGTCCTCGCGCCTGATGCCCGCACGGGCATCGACCTGCGGCCCCTGTTCGCGCCGCGCTCGATCGCCATCGTCGGCGCCAGCCCGCGCAACGACATCGGCCCCGTCGTGCGCGACAACCTCGCGGTCATGGGCAGCGAGACCCGCTGCCACTTCGTCAACCCCACGTACACCGAGGTGGCGGGATCACCCTGCTGGCCGACGCTCGACGCGCTCCCCGAACGGCCGGACACCGTCGTGCTCGCCGTCAACCCGCTTCGTGCCGCCCAGTTCACGCAGCAGGCGGCCGACGCCGGCGTACCGGCCGTCGTCATCTTCGGGGGTGGCGTCGTCGAGGGCGGCGAGGCTGCCGCGGAGATGCAGCGAACCGTGCGCGAGATCGGCATCCGCCACGGCCTCGTGGTCCTCGGCCCCAACTGCATGGGCATGGTCGACTGGACGACGAACTCCAGCATCTACATCAGCGATGTCAACCCGTGGCTCAAGCGGGGCCACGTCGCGGGGATCTCCCAGTCCGGCAGCGTGACCGACGCCTTCATCCATGCGCCGGGCTCCCGCATCGGGTACAGCCGGGTCGTCTCCGTGGGCGCGGAAACGGTCCTCGACGTGTGCGACTACCTCGCGTACTGCCTCGACGACCCCGAGACCCACGCGGTCATGCTGTTCGTCGAGGGCTTCAAGCGGCCCGA
The DNA here is from genome assembly GCA_963697365.1 of uncultured Chloroflexia bacterium. GTDB lineage: Bacteria > Chloroflexota > Limnocylindria > Limnocylindrales > CSP1-4 > CAIXZV01. Next base: position 117,883 of record CAVONT010000003.1, on the reverse strand, counting down.
GCGGTTCCTCGCCCTCGCGGACCGGGCGTTCGCCATGGGCAAGCCGATCCTGGCGGTCAAGGTGGGCCGCTCCGCGCAGGCGCAGGCGGCCGCCATCGCCCACACCGGCAGCCTCGCCGGCGAGGACCGCGTGACCGATGCCGCCCTCGATGCGGCCGGCGTCATCCGCTGCGCAGACCTCGACGAGCTCGTCGAGCAGGCGGAGCTGATCGCGGGCACCGGGCGCCTGCACCGCGGGCGTGGGGCTGGGACGGACCGGGGTGGTGACCGTGTCCACCGGGGAGGCGTCGCTGGTCGCCGACCTCGCGCCAGCGCACCGGCATCGACCTGCCGCCGGTCCCGGAGGCGCGCCCGGCCGCGATCCTCGACGGGCCTGCCGACGATGGGCTACATCGGCAACCCGCTCGACCCGTGGGGCGCCGACGACGAGCGGGTGGCCTACCGCGTGGCCTTCGAGGCGCTGGCGGCGTCGGGCGCGTACGACGTGCTGGCGGTGGTCCACGACAGCCCGTTCCGCGACCTGCCCTCCGAGGTGGATGTGGCGACCACCGTGTCCCGCGCGCTGATCGAGGCGATGGCCGACCGGCCCGACATCCTCCCGGTCCACATCTCGCTGACCTCGGGCGACATGTCCGAGCAGGTGAAGGCGGTGCTCGATGCGGCCGGCGGCATGCCGATGCTGCGCGGTGCCACCGAGTCGCTCGCGGCGATCGCACGGCTCGCCCGGTGGGAGGGGCGGCGTGCCATCCGCCTCGAGCGGGGCCCACGACGCGCCGGGTGGCCGGCCCTCGCCGCGGACCACGTCCCCTGGGGCGCCGATGCCACGCTCGACCCGCTCGCTGCGGCTGCGGCGGAGGGCGTGCGCAACGACGCGGGGCACGCGGGTGCTCTCTGAGCGCGACTCGCTGGAGCGTCTCGCGGCGGCGGGCCTGGCGGTCACACCGTACCGGTGGGCCGCCGACGCGCACGCGGCCGTCGTCGCGTGGCGGGACCTGGGCGGGGGGCCGGTCGCCGTCAAGCTGGACGCGGAGGGGCTCGCCCACAAGACCGAGGCCGGGGGCGTGGTGCTGGGCGTCGCCGACGAGGACGGGCTCCACGCGGCGGCCCGTACCCTGGCTTCCGCGGCGTCCCGGGCCGGCGCACGCTTGCGCGGGTTCCTCGTGGAGCCGATGGCGCCGGCCGGCGTGGAGGTGATCGTCGGCGGTCGGCGCGATCCGGTCTTCGGTCCGGTGGTGCTCGTGGGCCTCGGCGGGATCCTCGCCGAGGTCCTCGACGATGTCGTCGTGCTGCTCGCCCCCGTGGCGGAGACCGAGGTCCGCGCGCGCCTCGACCGAGCCTCCGCGGGGCGCGCGCTGCTGCACGGCGTCCGAGGCCGCCCGGGCGTGGACCTCGAGGCGCTCGCCGCCCTGGTGGCGCAGCTGGGCCGGCTGCTGGTGGACGACCCGGCGATCCATCGAGATCGACCTCAACCCGGTGATCGCCGCACCAGGCGGTGTGGTTGTCGTGGACGCCCTCGTGGTCGAGGAGACCGTGGCGCCCCTGGGCTGAACCTTGCGCGCGCCGGTGCAGGCGCATACGACAGATGTCGTGTAGATGACAGGTACATGTGGCTTGTATTCGCTGGGACCATTGGGTCAAGATGGCATGTATCGGGTCCACCACTCGGGGGTGGTCGGCCCGACTCCCGCCCCGGGTCACGGGGAAGCGTCGCATCGTCGCCCGCCAGGGCGTCGGCGTGATGGCTCGCGGCGGCCACTGGATGGCCGCGCCGCACCCGCCGACTTCGCGGGGCTCGTAGTCATCCCAACGTTGCTCGTCGGCCACCGGCGAGCCAAGGGAGGACAGGATGTCGCCGATCAAGGCCAAGCGGTGGTCGCCACCGCATCGAAGGGGATGGATCGCGGTACTCGCCGCGACCGTTGCCCTTGGCGTCTTCGCCACTGGACTCGTGCTCGCCGTCCATGACGAGGGCTTCCAGCTCGATGGCAACACCCTCGCGAGCGACCTCACCACTGGCTACCCCAACGCCAACAGTGTCCTCACCGGCGACTTCGCCGGTCCCTGGGACTGGGACAGCGTCTTCGACCAGACGGGAGCGGACCGGGCGAACTGGCCGGCCGCGTTCCTCGACGCAGACTTCGTCAAGGACTACGCCACCAAGGTCAAGAGCGGGACGACCCAGTTCGACCCGGCGGACCCGACCACGTACACGACCGGGTCGAAGGACATCCTTCCCATCTCCGGCTGGAGCTGCGTGGGCGCGAACAACACCACCGACAAGGGCGACATCATCAACGCCTACTCGACCGTGATCCGCAACGACCTCGGCCAGCGGGTCCTGTACTTCGGGCTCGAGAAGTACATCGACAACGGCTCGAACAACGTCGGCTTCTGGTTCCTGGGCGCGGGCAACGTCGGGTGCGAGCCCGGCGGCACCGGCAACGGAAACAAGTTCACCGGCAACCACCAGGACGGTGACCTGCTGATCGTGTCCGAGTTCACCAACGGCGGCGGTGTGAGCACGATCAAGGCCTACGAGTGGATCGGTGGCGCCAACGGCTCGCTTTCAGCCCAGCCGGTCGAAGTGGGCGTGGACTGCGTCCGCGGCTCGTCCACCTCACAGAACCTCGACCTGTGCGCCACCACCAACATCATCACCCACAAGCCGATCTGGCCCCACGCGTCCAAGACGCTCGGCCTGAACAGCGCCTACCCTGCGGCGACGTTCTTCGAGGGCGGCATCAACCTCGACACGACCTCCTTCTCCGACTCCTGCTTCAGCGACTTCCTCTCGAACACCCGCTCCAGCCAGGAGACCACCGCGACCCTGTACGACTTCGCGCAGGGCTCTATCTCCACCTGCGGCTCCGTGACGGTCACGAAGGTCACGGGCCCGGACACCACCGATCCCAAGAACTTCAACTACACGACGACCGGCCCGGCCAGCAGCGTGCTGCCGGCATCGTTCAGCCTTGACACCGACCCGGCCGACCCGAGCACAGGCGCCGACGCGCTGCCCGCGACCCGGAGCTGGGAGAACGTGCCGTCGGGCACCTACACCATCGCCGAGGCCGCCGAGTCCGGCTGGTACACGGGCGATCTCGTCTGCACGAAGAACGGTGCGGCCTTCAGTGGCAGCGACACCGTGAACGTCGCCGGCCGGTCCCTCTCATTCGTGATGGGCTCCGGCGACGACGTCGAGTGCACCTTCTACAACTACAAGCCCAGTGCCTTCTTGGACATCACGGGCGACGGCGTCAACCGCGTCGGCGACGACCACACGTTCACCGTCCATGCCTACAAGAACGACGGCCAGGGTGGCGCGAACGTCGCCGCGTCCGGGGTGGTGGCCACGGTCACGCTCACCGATGCCAACGGCGCCGCATCGGGTGGCAACCAGACCTGCACGACCGACGCCAACGGCGAGTGCGGGGTCACGTTCGACTCCGACACCACCGGGACCACCACCGGCACCGCGTCTGCGACCATCACGGTCCAGGGCGTGAGCATCGGCGTGACCACGTCCGCCAACGCCACGACGGCCGCCAACCAGGATGCCCTCAAGAAGTGGGTGGACGCGGCGATCGACATCACCAACGACGGGACCAACCGCGTCGGTGACAACCACTCGTTCACCGTCACCACCTATGCCGAGGGCAGCGGCGACGGTGCCACGATGGCCAAGAAGGGTGGCGTGGAGGTCACTGTCGACTTCACCGAGGCCAACGGCGCGGATGCCATCCCGAACAAGACCTGCACGACGAACAACACGCCGGCTGACGCCGCATTCGGCACCTGCTCCGTGACGTTCAAGTCAGATGCGACTGGCGTCAACACCGCCTACGCGACTGCGACGGTCTCGGTCGAGGACGAGGACATCAGCGTCAGCTCCAAGACCGACGCCACCGTGGCCGCTAACGAGGAGGTCGCGAAGGTGTGGGTCGATGCCGCAATCGACATCACCGGTGACGGCACCAACCGAGTCGGCGCCAACCACACGTTCACCGCGACCACACGCGCCGAGGGCAGCGGCCTCGATGCGACGATGGACAAGGTCGGCGGGGTCGACGTCACCTTCGCCCTGGTCGACGACAACGGCGCCGATTACGACCTGCTCACGGGCGAGAGCCTGACATGCACCACCGAGGATGACGATCTGCTCGCCACCTTCGGCACGTGCTCGGTCTCGTTCAAGTCCCTCACCACCGGCACGACGACCGGCACCGCGTCGGCGACCATCACGGTCGAGGGCGAGGAGATCGCCGTGTCGACGTCCACCGACTCGACCACGAACGCCGGCGCAAGCGCGCTCAAGAAGTGGGTCGATGCGGCCATCGACATCACCGGCGACGGCACCAACCGCGTCGGCGACGACCACGACTTCACGGTCACCACCTGGCAGGACACCAGTGCGGCGGGCGGCTTCGCCAAGGTCGGCGGAGTCCTGGTCGATGTCCAGCTCGTGGACGCGAACGGCGCGGCCAGCGGTGATGACCAGCAGTGCACCACCGTTGACGACACGAACAGTGCGGCCTTCGGCACCTGTTCCGTGACCTTCTCCTCGGCGACCACCGGCACGACGACCGGCACCGCGTCCGCGATCATCACGGTCGAGGGCGAGGCGATCAGTGTCGCGACCGGAACCGACGCCCTGGCCGAGGGTGCCGAGAGCGTGCTCAAGACCTGGATCGATGCCCGCCTGTCCATCACCGGCGACGGCACCAACGGCATCGGCGAGCCGCACACCTTCACCGCCCTGCTCGAGCTCGACAAGGGCGATGGCAACCTGTTCGATCCGGTCGCTGACGGGACGGTCGACGTCGCGCTCGCCGACGCGGGCGGGGCCGTGCACGTGCTCGACACGGCAGCCTCCACCTGCGACGTCTCCGGTGACACGTTCACAGGTACCGGGACGGACGCGGACGGCAAGTGCGTCGTCGTGTTCAACTCCGACACCGCCGGGACCGTCACGGGCTCGGCAAGCGCCACCGTCATCCACGGCGGCGTGACGATGAACCTCTCCAGCGGCGACTCGACCACGGCCGAGGACGACGACAGCGTCGTCAAGACCTACGTCGATGGCTCAGTCCGCTGGTACAAGGTCGACCACCACGGCGATCCGCTCGGCGGCGCCTCGTTCGAGGTCTGCCGGACCCACGATCTCGTGAGCGCGACCGGGCTCTATGCGGCCCTGGCCGAGGCTGACTGCTTCCCCGTCACCGATGACGATGCGGTCGACGAGGACAAGGACCCGGGCGAGCTCGAGGTCTCCGGCCTCGTCCTCGGGCGCTACACGGTCGAGGAGACAGCGGCCCCCACGGGCTACTCGATCCCCGACGGCGGCGCGGGCCCGTTCAACTTCGACGACGACATGACCCTCCTCGATCCCGACATCGAGCGGGCCACGGCATTCGTCAACGTGAAGCTGTTCCGCCTCATCGTCCTGACGTGCGACGACGGCACCGACACCCTGGTGGACGGGACCGTCACGCTGGACGCCACCGTCACCCAGACCATGACCGACGCGGACTTCGCCACCCTCGGGTGGAAGGGCGCTGACGGCTCTCCGCTGACACAGCAGGACCTCTGCAACGTGGGCCTGACCACGTTCGGCGGGGCGTCCTTCGGCGGCCTCGAGGAGGGGATCTACACCCCGTCCGTCGAGCTGCCGGACCTGGCACCGGCCTTCACACCCAACTGATCCCCGGATCAGCGACCGAATCGAAGGGGCCGGCCCATCGGGCCGGCCCCTTCTTCATGCCTTGGTCAGATCGTCAGCCGGAGACGCTGAACGACGAGGTGGAGGTCACCCGCCAGGTGGACCCGCTGCGCCAGTAGCCGTCCTGCGCGGTGCACGTGGCCGAGCCGCCAGGCCACGAGGGCGTGGGGCCGAGCTGCAGGGTGGCGCGGCGGGTGCCGTCGAACTGGCGGTACTGCTCGAGGACCATCTTGCCGTTCTGGTAGCACATGGCGCGAACCCACGTGGCGCTCGCCGGGCCCGCATACGCGGTGGTGGTCCCGGCGTAGACGCCGTTGTCGACCTTCACGGTTGCGGTGGTCGAGCCGCCGCCAGCGCTGGGCTTGCCGGCGAAGCTGGGGGCAGCGACGGTGCCGAGCGTCAGCGACGCGAGCAGCGTGGCCGCGAGCAGTTGGCGGAGCGCGGTCTTGGTGGTCATGCGCGGGATTCCTCTGTGGGATGGCGGCGAGGCCACCGTCGGCTTCGGCAACCCGGCTGACTGGCGGATGGGCCAGCCCCGTGGCTTTGCGTCCCCGGGTCACCCCGGGTTTGCCCTTGTCGTGCCGGCCACCGGGCGAACTCCCGCGAGGCTGACGGTGTGCAGTCTGGGCGATGGTGCACGGCGGCCGCCATCACCCGTTAGGCGCCGATGGCAGGGTGTGCAGGGGTCGTTAGTCCTGCAATGGTGCCGCGAGGCACCATGTCTCGCGACGGCGGCGATGGTAGCGCCTGCCGCAACGTCGCGGCCTCGGTGGACGACAGCATCGTGGTGGACGATCCGGCGGGGGTGTCGTCCTCGCGACACCCCCGCCGGATTCGGCTCCGTCTAGTACTCCTGTCTCTTGACCCAGTACGAATGGACTACCAGACTAGGCCTTGGCTGACGCTCCGTCGGGGGTTGGACGGTTGGCCAGCGCGGTGCCGCGACCTCTCGGGGAAGAGACAAGGGGTTGCATCGCGAGCCAGGGAGCAGACATCGGCCGTGCCCGATCCGGATCGTGTTCACCAGGCGACGACCCTGGTCCGCGTATGCCCGGCGTGCGACGCGCTCGACGAATGCTCCGCAACCCACCTGGACGATGCCTCGTCCCGGATCGCGCGGCCTGTGCCGCGCCTCCACCCCGCGATAGGCAAGCGTCGAAAGGACTAGGGAGGTAGCTGATGGCACGGCAACGAAGACGACTCGCACGCGGGGCCGCGCTGATTGCCGGCGCTGCGCTCATGCTGGGGCTGGCGCTGCCGGTCTGGGGCAGCGTCGAGATCAACCTGCAGGCTGCGGGATCGAGCGCCACGGTTGATGGCGTCTATCTCCAGCAGGGTCCCCTCCCAACTCGGCTGGCACGGGCATCCTCGACCCGTTCACGAGGATCGAGCGCAAACAAGGACGTGGTCCAAGGCTACAACACCGACTACGCCCGCTCGAGTTCGACGAGGACGCGGCATGGACCGAGGCGCTGCTCCTCAGCACGATCCCGACGCGTGAAGCGACGGCATCAGCCTACCGCCGTCTTCAACCTCGACATCAACCAGGTTGCAAGAGCGCCGCTCCTCTCGCTCGACGAGCTGCGGCTCTACGTCGTCGGGTCACGCCGCTCCCAATGGCTACGACCGTACGGCCGGCACGTTCAGCGGCGGTCGTCGACCAAGATCTTCGACCTCGGGGACAAGCTGGCTCAGCTGGACTATCGCAACGCTCCGGCGGGCAGCGGTGTGAGTGACCTGAGCATGCTCGTTCCTGAGTCCAAGTTCGTCGCAACAGCGGTCACAACTGCGACTACGGCGCAGGCTGGCTGCGTCGACCTGGCTCTACCGTCTGCAGCCAGTTCGGCGCCAACTACGCGAACAACGACGGGTTCGAGGAGTGGTCGACCGAGAAGTCTGCCATTCGTCCAAGTGGCAGAAGACCGCGATCGGAACGCTTCGATCGCGAGTACGACTGGACGATCGACAAGTCCGGCACCCCGCTCACCCACAACCTGTTCGCGGGCGACCAGCGACGACACGGACTACGACATCGACGTCGACCAGACGGTCACCGACAGCAACATCAAGGTGACCGGCACGGTCACCATCACCGTGCCGGCCAAGCTCCCCGACGGAGACGAGAAGGCCGTCGATGCCAAGTCGTCATCGCGTGACGGACGTGTTCGACCAGTCGGGCAGCGAAGACGAGTGGTGTCTTCAGCGACTGCGCGGTGCCCGTTCACCGTGAAGGCCGGCAACAGCGTCGTCTGCCACTACACGGTGACAGGTCTTGCCTCTGCCGCAGCGGGCGTCAACACGGCGACCGCGATCGTCGATGGGAACCCGGTGCCCTTCAGCGGGACGGCGAACGTCGCAGCGTTCACCCCGACGGTCACCGGCTACTCGACCGTCAACGTCACCGACACTTCGGCGTTTCCGACGCGGCCTCCTCTCTCGGGCTCGGCCTCCGGTGACACCACGTTCGACGACGACCGAGACTTCAGCTGCTCGACGGACACGGCGAAGTACGTGAACGGCACCTACAGCTACACGGTCACGAACCCGCGACCATCGCCGAGACCGTGCCTACGACGATGTCACGGTCACGGTGAACTGCTACGCCCCGGTGGTGACCAAGGACGCCTCGACGTACTGGAACCGCGCGTGGGAGTGGACGATCACTAAGGACAAGGACGCGACGTACGACCTGTTCGCAGGTGGCAAGGTCACCCACGACTACAAGGTCAGCGTCGATCCCACGTCCACCGATGACAAGTGGGGCGTCAAGGGCAGTATCCAGGTCAAGAACCCGCACCCGACCGCGAAGATGACGCTTTCCAGCGTCAGCGACCTGGCCGGCGGGATCAACGCACCGGTGACGTGTCCGACCCTCGAGGTCGCGGCGGGTGAAACGCTCACCTGCACCTACGACACGGGCGCCCAGAGCAGCCCGAACAGCAACCCGTTCGGCACGACGAACACGGCCACGGCCGCATTCGGTGGCGCGAGTTGGACCGGCACTGCTGCCATCGTGTTCAGCAGCGTCCCCACCAGCGAGAAGAACCCGGTCATCACGGTCGATGACGACAACCTGACCGGCGAGGACTGGGAGGCGAGTGGGGCCTACGCCGAGTGGAAGTACACGAAGGACTTCGCGTGCTCCAGCGACCCGGCCATGTACAAGGACGGAGCCTACAGCTACAGCCTCACCAACACCGCCAAGATCAACGAGACCGGCCAGACGGACACCGCCAAGGTGGACGTCAACTGCTACGCCCCGGTCGTCAGCAAGACGGCCGCAGGCTCGTACGACAAGACCTACACCTGGACGATCGACAAGACCAAGGACGGCGAGTACTGGAAGTTCATCGGCGATCCGGCCACGACTCACGACTACAAGGTCGCGGTCGACCAGACCATTACGCCGTCGAACTACGCCGTCAACGGCGTCATCACCATCAAGAACCCGAACCCGTCGGCGGACATGGTCGTCAGCCTGTCTGACAAGCTGTCGTCGAACGAGATCGCGACCCTGACCGACTGCACCAACCCGGTCACGGTCCCCAAGGGCGGCTCCGTGGACTGCAAGTACACGGCAGCTCCCGCCAGCGCGGATCCCGGCACCAACACCGCGACCGCGACCATGAACAAGATCGACTTCACGGCCTCCAAGGAGTACGCGTTCACCGCGAAGGTGGTCGGCTCCCCGGAGATCAACGTCACCGACACCAATGGTGCGTCGTGGAAGGCGAGCGGCGACGACAGCTGGTCCTACACCAAGGACTTCGCCTGCCCGACCGACGTCTCCAAGTACGCCGATGGTGCCTGGAGCGCCACCTACAAGAACACCGCCACGATCACCGAGACCGGCCAGAAGGACGACGCCACCGTCAAGCTGAACTGCTTCGCGCCTGTCGCGAGCAAGACGGCTGACGCCACGTTCGACCGGGACTGGGATTGGACGATCAAGAAGACGGGCGACCAGACGGCGCTCGAGCTGGCGGTCGGCCAGAGCTTCCAGGTCAACTACGAGGTCACCGTCTCGGCGACCAAGACGGACGCGGGCTACCTCGTCACCGGCAAGGTGACTGTCGCCAACGCGAACCCGAAGGCGGCCATGGACGTCAAGGTCGCCGACGCCATCGGCGGCACCGCTGCGGTCATTGACTGTGGCGGCGGCGCAGGTGACGACACGCTGACCGTTCCGGCCGGCGAGAAGGCATCGTGCGGCTACTCGATCGACTTTGGGGCAACCAAGCCCGAAGCGACCAGGAACGTCGCAACGGTCACCTTCAACACGATGGAGTTCAAGGCCGGGCAGGACTTCACGTGGAAGCTCGACGAGGAGACCGACGAGTGCGTCGATCTCACCGACAGCAAGTACGGCGACCTCGGCAAATTCTGCGCCGAGCCTGGCAACACCTCGAAGACCTTCAAGTACTTCATGTTCGTGGGCCCCTACGAGGTCTGCGGCACCTACCAGTACAAGAACACCGCGACGTTCACCACGAACGACTCCGGGACCAAGGACAGCTCCAGCTGGACCGTTGACATCAACATCCCGTGCGGCGGCTGCACCCTGACCCAGGGCTACTGGAAGACCCACAGCGAGTTCGGACCCGCCCCGTACGACGAGGCATGGGCCCTCCTCGACGCGTGGTACAGCTCTGATGCCGGCGCCACGTGGACCAACGGAGACGGCGACCGCAACGGAGCCGACGAGCTCTTCTTCTCGCCGAACACCGGGTTCAGCTGGCACAAGGTCTTCTGGACCGCACCGGGCGGCAACGCCTACTACCAGCTCGCCCACCAGTACCAGGCGGCCGTGCTCAACATCCTGAACGAGGCCTCCGCCCCGTCCAGCGTGACCGACGCGATCGCCAACGCCGAGAAGCTGTTCAAGAAGTACACCCCGGACCAGATCGCCGCCCTCAAGGGCAACAACCCGATCCGGAAGGACTTCATCAGCACGGCCGGCATCCTTGGCTCGTACAACACGGGCAAGATCGGCCCCGGCCACTGCGACGAGGACGGCCTCAGCAGCAAGACCGAGTAACCCTCCAAGCACCATAACGAAGAGGGCCGGCCCACCGGGCCGGCCCTCTTTGCGTGTCTGGTGTGGCAGGATCAGCCGCCGACGGAGAGATCGGCGGACGCGAGCACCTTGTAGGTTCGCTGGCCGCCCTTCATGACCGCCTGCAGCAGGTCCGCACGGCAGGCTGCCCCGCCGCCATCCCAGTTCTGGCCGGCGAGGGTGAAGCTGGCGCGGCCATCGGTGGTCCAGTCGCCGGTCTTGATGTTCACCCACTTCTCGAGCACCGCGTCGCCGGACTGCCGGCAGGTCAGCCGCACGTACACGAGGTAGTAGTCCCGGGCCAGTCTGGAGACGGTGGTCACGGTGTCCCCGTAAGAGGCAACGCTTCGCGCGGTCTCACCGGTGCCTACGAACTCGATGCTGCTGCTGCCGGAGGCGGCCCCGGCCTTGCCCGCGAGGGTCCCGGCGCCCGTGTAGACGGGGGCGAGGACGATGACGAGCGCCGCGAGGATCGCCGCGACGAGCAGCCCCTCGACGCCCGCGATGAGCGCATGGCGCGCCGCTGCGCCAGTAGTGGAAACGACTCGCATGCTGCGACCTCCGATGTTGCCGGCGGGCGGATGTCCCGGGTGGACGCCCACCCCCCGATGTGTGCGTGGTTCGGCAACCCGGCTGACTCCACGATGGAGTCCCGTGGCTTTGCGTCCCCGGGTCACCCCGGGTTTGCCTTTGTCGACCCGCGGTCGAGGCCGCATGTGCGGCTCGCTCGCTGGAGCGGCAGGGGAAGCGTCGGCCATGCGCGATCGCGGCACCATGGCCGGATCGTCTTCCTTAAGGGGAGTGCCCGACCCGACCGGAGTGCACCGGACTGTCCCGGACCGCGTGGCGGGCGGGTGTTGGAGGTGCGCCCCCGCACCGCTCCAGCGCTACGAGACCGTGTCGCCGGGCCTCCACGGGATGACCTGGGCCGTTCCGCCGCGGGCCGCGATGGCATCGGCGAGCGCCTCGGGCGTGCCCGCCAGCGCCGGGAACGTGCCCCAGTGGATCGGCAGGACGTGGCCGACGCCCAGGAGCTCCGCGGCCAGTGCGCCGCCGACGGGATCCATCGTGTAGTGCCCGCCGATCGGCAGCATCGCGAGGTCCGGCTTGAACAGGTCCCGGATCAGTGTCATGTCGCCGAAGACCGCCGTGTCGCCGGCGTGGTAGATCCGGAACCCGTTCTCCAGCTCCACGACGAAGCCCGCAGGCTCGCCCAGGTAGAGCGTGGTCCCGGCGTCCGGGTTCCAGTCGCCGGCCGAGTGCTCCGCGGGGACCATCGAGACCTTGAGGCCCGCCACCTCGACTGTGCCGCCCTTGTTCATGCCGGTGACCTGGTCGGCGCCACCCGGGAGCCGGCGTGAGAGCCACAGGCTCATCTCGTGGATGCAGGGCCAGGCCGGCCGGAGCCGCGCGGCGATCGACAGCGCCTCGCCGAGATGGTCGCCGTGGCCGTGGGTCACCAGGAGGACGTCACAGGTCGTCACCGTGTCGGCGGAGCGGGGGCTCATGGGATTGCCGTACCACGGGTCGAAGATGACGGTCCGCCCGCCAGGGGTGCGGACCTCGACGGCTGCATGGCCCAGCCAGGTGAACGTGGTGTCGCGTCCGATCGCCATGCGTGTGGCCTCCTGTCGGCGTGCGTCCCTGTCGGCGGGCGTGCCTGCATTATCCCCCGGCGGCACTTGAGCGCCCGGTGCTCGCACGAAGCGGTGACGTCGCTGGTTGAGCGCTCCCCGCGCCGTCCGTGCGCTGGGGGAGGCCCACCGGCACGCGACTGGTGCACGGGGTGCTCATCGAGCGACTGCGCCGCACAGTGTGTCGGTCAGGCGCTCACGCCGGCAGCGGGAGGCGTCCGTATAGCCGGGCTGGCTCCAGCCCTGGCTGCCTCCAGCCCGGGGGAGCGAGGGGGTCTGCGGATACACTCCCGGGGATGTCATCGGAGCAGATCGCCGCCAACCTCGCCTTCGTGAACTGGACCGTGGTGTCCGCGCTCGCGATCGGCTCCTTCGTTGTCGCGGTGGCGGCCCGGCTGCGAACCGGGGCGACCAAGGGGTTCCTCACCTTCACCGCGTTCTCCGCGGCAGCGTTCGGGGTGCTCGCGTGGCTGTCCGACGGCGCCCTGCCGGTGGTCGTCGTGGGTCCCGTCACGAGCAACCCGGCCTTCGATGCACCGCGCCGCGTCGCACTCGGGCTGTTCACGCTGCTGGCCCTGGTCACCATGGTGGTCATCGCGCGGGGTGGACGCGGCCGAATCCCAGGGGTGGCCGGACTCATCGCCGGGTTCCTCGCGCTGGCGCTGGGCGCGCTGTCATGGGGCGGCGACCCGGCCGGCATCGCCTGGCTCATGGTCCAGCTCGTCATGCTCTCCCTCGCCACGGGCGGTGTCTTCGCCGCCATGATCCTCGGCCACTGGTACCTCGTGACGCCCAAGCTGCCGGAGCAGCCGCTGGTGGTGATCACGCGGGCGCTGTTCGTGGTGGTGGCCATCCAGCTCGTGCTGTTCGTGATCTGGACCGGCTTCGGCATCGGGCCGGGAGCGACCGGAGGTCCGTTCGCCGCCTTGTTCGGCGAGTGGGCGCTGTTCGTCTGGCTCCGACTCCTGGTCGGCCTCGTGTTCCCGCTCGTGGTGTCGTGGGCGGCGCTGCAGACGGCGAAGACGCGTTCGATGGAGTCGGCGACGGGCCTGCTCTACATCAAGGTCGGAACCGTCTCGGCGGGGACGATCGTCGCCGCGGGACTCTACTTCGGCGCCGGGCTGCTGGTCTAGGAGGTGGTTGGATGAGCGTGCTCCCGCCGATGCGGATCCGGGTCCGCCTGTTCGCGATGCAGCGTGAGACCGCGGGCACCAAGCTGCTCCTGCTCGAGATGCCGATCGGGGCGACGGTGGAGGACGCCTGGGCGGCCGTGGTCGAGGTGGTGCCGGCGCTCGCTCCCGGGAGGAGATCGCTGCGGTTCGCGGTCAACGGGGACTACGTGGCCCCGAGCACGCCCCTGGCCGATGGCGACGAGATCGCCTGCATCCCGCCGGTGAGCGGCGGTTCCGACGACGCTGTCCAGCCCGATCAGGCGATCCGGGTCATCGAGCTTCGCGAGGCTCCGTTCGACGAGTCGCTGGGTGCGGAGCTGGCCGCACGCGTTGCCACCGACGAGGATGGCGGGGTGGTGGTGTTCCTGGGCCGGACGCGGATCTCGCCGGGGACGCCGGCGCCGGGCCAGGAGGCCGAGGCCGCACTGCATGCCGGCCGCTCCGTCGAGGCCCTCGACTACGAGGCGTTCGAGCCGATGGCGGCAGGCGTGCTCGAGCAGATCGCCGACGAGATCGAGGAGCGGTTCGGGGTGCGCCGCCTGGCGATCGTCCACCGGGTGGGGTCGGTGCCGCTGGGTGAGGCGTCGATCCTGGTGGTTGCCGCTGCACCGCACCGGGGCGCCGCGTTCGACGCCGCCCGGTACGCGATCGACGAGACGAAGGCGCGCGCGCCGATCTGGAAGGCCGAGCGCTTCGCCGACGGGCACGTGTGGATCGGCTCCGTGGCGCGTACCGGACCGGAGGATGCGGCCGCGTCCTGAACGGGCGGGAGGACGCGGCCGCGTCCTGAACGCGCCCCGAACTGCCCGCCGCGATCCGGCTGACGACGTGATGCCGTGCGCCGCATACTGGCGCCCATGGCCGGGTTCGGGGATCCCACTGCTCTCACGGAGCTGCGTGAGCGTGCCCGTGCGCTGGCCGCTGCATGGGCCGCCCAGGCTCGCACCGCCACGACCGCAGGCCAGGAGCGGGCGATCCTCCGGATGCTGGGCGTCACCGGCACCGACCGCGAGGGCCAGCCGCTTGCCGCCGGCGTCATCGACCGGTTCCTGGGCCCTGACCCGCGCCGTCTCGCCGGCGGGATCATCCTGCCCTTCGCCCTCGCGATGGACGAGTACGACCGGTCCGCCCCAGAGCTTGCGCTGGATGTGGCGGCCGGCAACGTCGACCTCGGCCTCGAAGCCGAGCTCCTCGCCGATCCCGTGCACCGGTCCGCCGCCGCCGCCACGGCCGGGCGCCTGCTCCGGCACGCGCTCGAGCGGGTCGACGCCAACCGGGTTGCCCGCCGGGAGCTTGTCTCGCTGCTCGGCGACGCCTCCCCGCCCTGGGTGGGGGTGACCCTCGGCAGCCCGGCCATCGTGGACGCGCTCGACGAGGCGGCCGATGCCATCGATGCCGGCGCGGGCGTCATCGCCGTCCGGGTGCCGCCGGCCCGCGAGCTCTCGGAGGGCCTCGCCCGCATCGGCGGGTACGTGGAGCCCTGGCGGGCCGGCCCGACGTCCCGCGGCGGTCTCGACGTCCACGACCCGACCGGCCCGCCCGTCCCCACGGGTGCCCAGCGCGCGCTCGCCGTCCTTCGCAGGCACATCGACGAGGCCGGCGCGCGCCGTCGCGCGTACGTCCGCATGCTCACCGAGGCCCAGCCGCTCGCCGCCCCGGACCAGGCCGTCGTCGCCGCCTTCGAGCGGATCGACGCGGTCGTTGCCGACCCCATGCGCGAGATCGTGGCGGGCCGCGTGCACCCGGACCGCGCGCTCGCGGACCATGTCTTCGCGAACCGCATGCTCTGCCGGGCGGGTGTCCGCGTGCTCGTGCCGGCGGGACCGCTGGTCGTGGGGCAGGACTTCGCGGCGGGCATGCCCTCGGATCCGGCGACGCGTGCCGGCCGGGCGCTCGCGCTGCAGCTGCTTGCCGTGGAGCTCGCGGTCCACGACGGCCTCGCACCCGCGAACGTCCTCGTGGGCGCCGTGCCTGACTGGATGGTCGACGAGCCGGGCCCGGCCGCCCGCACGCTGGCCGAGGTGGTCCTGCGGCGGGCGCTCCTCCCTGAGCATGACCTCGTCTTCGTCGAGCCGGAGCTGCCGCCGGCCACGGCGGCCACCTGGAACGCGATCACCGCCGCCGTCCTTCCCGACGCGGGACCTGTCGACCTGGTCCTCCGGCGGCCGCTCGGTGCGAGCTCCAAGGCCGAGGTCCGCGCCGGTGTCGCGGCCACCGCGGCAGCTGCGACGGTGGCGTCAGGGCTGCGCTCGTCGCGCGAGGCGTGGACGCTCACCGGGCTCGCGCTCGAGCACGCGGAACGCTGCGTGCGGGCCGCCCACAATGCGCTTGCGAGCCTCGAGGAGGGCGGGCCGAACGCGCTCGTGGATCAGCCGATGGGCATCGGGACCCCGGCGCTGGGCGCCGACGCGGTGGCCCGAAGGAGCGACGGGTTCGATCCGCTCATGGCGGACGCGCTGCCGACCACCTGACCAGGTCCCGGCCTTCCAGCAGCGCCCGACCGCTGCACGCAGGCCTCATTGATGCGCGACTGACTCAACGCGCACGGGCGCCCGCGTGACCGCACCACGAAACCCGACCTTCGCGACCTGATCGTGCGGGGCCGGGCCCGGATTGATGCGCAGGTGACTCACCGGGCGTGGAATCGGACGAGCCGTGCCCGCGATCCCCGGGAGGATCAGCTCCCGGCGGTCGAGCCCTCGATCAGCTCCCCGCTTCGGCGCCCTCGATGTCCATCGTGACCGTCATGTTCCAGCGCAGCCCGTCCGGCACCTCACCCGTCGGCGCCGCCAGCACCTGGAACACGATGTCACCCTGGCTCGGCAGACCGAAGTCGCCGACCGACTCCACGGTTGCCGCGATCTCCTCGCCCGGCAGCCCGTCCACGGTCACGCTGACCGGCGCCCCCTCGCGGACGCGCGCGATCGACGTCTCCGAGAGGTCCGTCGTCTCGAACCGCCACGCCGATGTGTCCGCCACCCGGACCAGCACGGCCCCCGGCTGCGCGAGGTCGCCGACCTCGGGCTCCACCGACAGCACCGTGCCTGCGACCGGCGTCGTCAGCAGCAGCTGGTCGCGCGCCTCCTCGGCCTGGCGTACCGCGATCGCCGCGCGCTGGGCATCGGCCTCGGCCGCCTCCAGGGCCGCCTTCGCGGAGAGCACCGCCCGCCGTGCCGAGGTCACCGCCGCCTGCGCCGAGTCCACCGCTCCGCGTGACGCCGAGACCGCCGCCGACGCAGCGGCCCGCTGGCCCCGCGCGGCGGAGATTCCGGCCGCCGCCTGCGAGACCTGCGCATCGGCCTGGCGCTTCTGGGCCCTCGATGTCCCGCTCGGGAGGGCGTCGCGGGCCGCCTTGGCCGCATTCCATGCCGCGACCGCCTGGTTGACCGACCCGCTCGCCGCGCTCAGGCTGCCCTGGGCCTGGTTGACCCCGGCCCGCGCCTGGGCGACGCCGGCCTGGGCCTGGTCGACCCCTGCCTCCGCCTGGGCAACCGAGGCCTTCGCGCGCTTGACCCCGGCCTCTGACGCCGCCAGCGCCTGTGCCGCCGACTCGACCTGGAGGTCGGCGGCTGCGTGGTCGAACTCGAGCACCACGTCGCCGGCCGCCACCGTGTCGCCAGGAGCCACCTTCACGACGGCCACCTTGCCGCCCGACGCCGCGGCGATCTCGGCGGAGACAGCCGGGATCACCCGGCCCTCGGCGACCACGTTTCCATCGGCCGGGATCACGCCCGGAACGGACGCCGAAGGATCCGGTGTGACCGACGCCGCGCCGCCACCCGGGAGCACGCCCATGACGGCCAGGAGCGCGGCCACGATGGCAAGGACGACCACGATCCCGACCACCATCGGCAGCCTGGAGCGGCGACGGGGAGCGGGGGCGATGGGAGCAGCGGTCATGCGCGAGGCCTCATGGGTGTGACGGAAGCATCATGCCCGGGTTCGGGCGGTTGGGACTGGCAATGGCCACGGCGGCCGGGCACGGGCGCGCTCATTCGTACGCGAGCACCTCACGCACCGCGAGCCGCGTCGCGCGGAACGCGGGCAGGAAGCTCGCCACGAGCGACAGGATCGCCACGATCACAAACCAGTACACGACCCCGTCGATGGCCGGCGTGTACGCAAGTGGCTTGTCGAGGAACGCGTTCCCGAGCGCATCGGACAGGACCTTCGAGATCGGCAGCATCACGAGGACCCCCACCCCCCAGGCGAGCGCCCCGATCAGCAGCCCCTCGGTCATGAACACGCCCAGCACCGAGCGGTCACGCGCCCCGATCGCGCGCATCACGCCGATCTCGCGCGAGCGCTCCACCACGTTCATCGTCATCGTCCCGGCCAGGCCAAGGGCGCCCACGAAGCCCAGCAGCAGCGCCATCACGGATACGAACAGCAGCATGACTGCGTAGAGCGAGTCCACCGTCGCCCGGATCTCCGACAGCGTCTGGACCTGCGCCACCTCCATGCCGGCCGCGTCGAGCGTGTCCCGGACCGCGTCGCCCACCGTCCGCTGTGACGCTGGGTCGCCCTGCTCGGTCACGAGCATCAGCAGCTGTGACTTGCCGGCGTCGCGCGTGAGCGTGTCCAGCGCGGACGACGGCGCGTACAGGAACGGTCGCTGGGTCGGCGACTGGACGATGCCCACCAGCGTGAACTCCGCCTCGCGCGGACCTGTCCGCATCGTGATCCGGTCGCCGACCTTCACGTCGGCCTCGTCGTCGAGGAAGTTGCGCGTCACCACCAGCGCGTTGCCGTCGCCCGGGACCAGGAACCTGCCCTCCTCCAGCACGGGGCTGACGGTGCTTGCGCCATCGGGCAGGCCGAACACGATCTGGTTGCCGCCGGTCGTGTCGTCCGGGCGCACCCGCTGCGCCTGCGCGATGGTCCACGGCTCGGCCGCGGCGACGCCCGGCACCTGCTCGGCCGTCTGCACCAGGATGTTCGTCCGGGCGGGCTGCGTGAGCTGGACCTGCGCGTCGTAGTTGAAGTAGCGCAGCGTGTCGTCGAGGGTCGCCACGAGCGACGCGCGCAGCGTGAACACGGACATGAACACGGCGCCGCCCAGCATCAGCGCGAGCAGCGTCAGCGCCAGGCGGGACTTGCGCCGGAAGGTGTTCCGGATCGACAGCAGGGTCGGGCGGGACAGGCCGCGGATCTGCTGGAGGGCGCGGTCGAAGCGCGAGCGCCCGAACCCGTCCGAGATGCCGGCCGACGAGATCGCCTCCCGTACCGTCACCCGCACGCCGCGGTACACCGGCCAGGCCGCGGCCAGCATGGGCACCAGCAGCCCGATCGCGATCTCGAGCGCGATCACCCCGGGCTCCACGAAGAACGTCGTGGCCTCGAAGTTCAGCAGGCCCGCCGTGAAGCTGGTCAGCGCCCATGCCCCGAGCGCCCCGCCCGGCAGCGCCACCGCCAGCGCGATGAGCGCGTAGCCCAGCACGATACCGAAGTAGATCGCGGCGATCTGCCCGTCACGCGCGCCCACCGCCTTCATGATCCCGATCTGGCGCGTCTGCTGGCCCAGGATCGCCGAGATCGTGTTGATGACCAGGAAGCCGGACACGGCCAGGCTCAGGAGGCCGATCGCGCCCAGGATCATGAACACCGCGTTGAGCAGGTCCTGCGCGGGGTGCTCGCCCGGCGTCGAGATCTGCATGAAGGCGACAGGGGCGCCCGCCTTCTCGATCCGGTCCTTCACCGCCAGGGCAACCTCGCGGTTCCGGTCGCGCGTGCCGTCGGGGTCGGCCACCAGGATCCGCATCTCGTCGAAGGAGTCGCTGAAGCCCAGGTCCTCCAGGGTGTCGAAGGTGACGTAGCCGATGGCCTGGCCGAACATGTAGGCGGGCGCGGCGCCGGGCTCGCTCGCGAAGCCCCCGGCCGTCAGGATCTCCGTCCTGTTCGGGCCGATCTGGATCGTGATCGGCTGCCCTTGGACGAGGTCGGGGACGAGGAGCGAGGTCGAGCGCTCGAAGACGATCTCACCACGCGCCGGCGGCCACGTGCCTGACTCCGACGTGACGAGGTCCATCGGCTGCTCGGCGAAGTCCGGAAGCGCTGTCAGCGCGATCGCGACGGTGTCCCCGCTGGCGAGCTCCATGCGGGCCGTGGCGGAACGGCGGCCCTGGGCCTCGGCGACATCGGGCATGCGCCGGACGACGTCGACGAGGTCCTGGTCGAAGGGGACGGTCGTGAAGATGCCGGCCGACGCGGGCTTGGTGGCCGCGAAGCCCGCGGCGAGGTTCTGGGACAGGAGGGCGTTCGCGCCCGCGATCGTGCCCACCGCCATCACGCCGACAGCGATGGACAGGACGACGAGGACGGATCGGATCCGGTGCTCGAGGAGGTCACGCCAGACCTTGCGCCACCGGACCCCTCCGGGGAGCGGGCACGTGCACGCGATCTCCAACAGGTGGGGGAGTCCAGCCTGCTGGCCGGGCCTCGGCGCGAGTGTAGCCGCTTGGTCCGAAAGGGCCTTTCCGGGGCCCCTGGCTCCCGGGCCCCTGGCCCTGGCCCCGGCCTTGGCCCCGGCCTTGGCCTCGCCAGGAGAGGCAGCCCGCGCGCGCAGCCCGCGTGCGCTCCGCCCAGAGAGCCGTCCTGCGGGGTCTCGTCTCGAATGGCTTCAATCCGCCTCGCCCGGCGACGTGCCGGTGGGCTCGGGGCTCTCGTTCACTCGCCTGGCCAGGGGCCCGCCTGGATGCAACACGCAGAGGCGGCGCGCGCCGCGGGCGCCTACAGCCGGGTCAGCTCGTCCGGCTCGTCGTCCTCGACCAGGCGCTCGCAGGTGGGGCAGTGCCAGCGGGCCTGGAGGGGGGTGCCGCAGACCTCGTGACGAAGCGGTTCGCCCGTGCCGCCGCGCCTCGAGCCCCAGTCGGCGAGGAGGCGTAGCGCGCCGGCCAGCTCGTGTCCGTCGGCTGTGAGCGCGTACTCCATGCGCAGGGGGCGTTTCGAGTACGGCGTCGCCAGGAGGATCCCTGAGCGTTCGAGCCTGCGCAGGCGGTCGGCCAGGATGTTCGGCGCGATGCCCGGCACCGCCTCGCCCAGCTCGCCGAAGCGGCGGGAGCCCGGGAGCATGGCCTCCACCAGGAGCAGGCTCCAGCGGTCGCCGACGCGATCCAGCGCCGTGCCGAGGGCGGTGGGCGGCGCGGCGGGATCGGACGGCGGCGTCATGGGCACATGGTAGGCGACGGGCTTGCGTCCTGACGGGGTCAGTAGTAGATTGCAAATCGCAAGTTACAACCTACCGCCCGACCAGGCACCTGTGCCTCGTGTCGCAGGCATCACATCGAGGTACTCCGTCCCGTGTCCGTCCTCATCGAGCTCCAGGAAGCCGTCGCCGCCGTCGCTGGTGCCGTCGGCCCGTCCGTCGTCGGTATCGGCTCCCGTGTCCGTGGCTCCGGCGTCGTCATCGCCGCCGACCGCGTCCTCACCAATGCCCACAATCTCCGCGGCGGCGAGGTGACCGTCCGTTTCGCCGACGGCCGCGTGACCCGCGGCACCGTCAAGGCCGTCGACTGGGACGGCGATCTCGCCGTGGTCGAGGTCGAGACCGGTCCCACGCCCGCCATCTCGTGGTCCGATGGCGGCGCCACCATCGGGTCCGCCGTGTTCGCGGCGGCGGCCCTGCCGTCCGGCGGCACGCGCGTGTCGTTCGGCTTCGTCTCGTCGGTGGAGCGCGCGTTCCGCGGCCCCGGCGGCCGGCTGATCTCGGGGTCGCTGGAGCACACCGCTCCGATGGCGCCGGGCTCGTCCGGATCCCCGCTGCTCGACGCCGGCGGCGCCCTGGTGGGCCTCAACACCAACCGGGTGGGTGAGGGCTTCTACCTCGCGCTCCCGGCCGATGCAGCGCTGCAGGCGCGCGTGGACGCACTCGCCCGCGGCGAGACGCGCGACCGGCCGCAGCTTGGGCATCGCGGTGGCGCCGGCGCATGTCGCACGTCGCCTGCGCCGGTCCGTCGGACTTCCCGATCGTGACGGTGTCCTGGTCCGGGGCGTGGAGGGCGGGTCACCCGCCGAGGCCGCCGGCATCGCCGAGGGTGACCTGCTGGTCGCCGCCGGTGGACGCGTGGTCGCCGACGTGGACGATCTTCACGACGCGCTGCGCGAGACCGGGTTCCCGCTCGAGGTGACCCTGGTGCGCGGCACCGAGGAGCGCACGGTCACGGTGGCGCTGCCCGCCACGAGCGAGGACGCCGCCGGGTAACCGGCTCGCACCGTTACCCGGAGCCGGGGCCGCACGTCGGCTCCGGCTCTCTACTTGTCCGGGCCCTGCTCCTCGCGCACTGCGCTCGCAGAAGACGCCTCGCTCCTTGGGGTTCATGCGGCGAACGATCTTCGATATTGTGAGTGTCTGACCGAAGATTGCCACCACCAGGAGCCATCGCCGTGGTACACCACGCTCGTGACGAGATCGATGACGCCATCCTGCGCGAGCTCCAGGCGGACGGCCGGCTCTCCAACGCCGACCTCGCCCGCCGCATCGGGCTCAGCCAGGCAGCGACCCACGGCCGTGTCCGGCGCCTGGAGCGCGACGGCGTCATCGACCGGTACGTCGCCCTCGTTGACCGCGAGCAGGCGGGCTTCGACCTCCTGTGCTTCGTCTCCGTCGGCCTCCGGGCCCACGGCCACGACGATGTCGAGCGCTTCCGGGATGCCGTCATCGCGGCGCCCGAGGTCCTCGAGGTCCACCACGTGACCGGCGAGTACGACTACGTGCTCCGCGTCGCCCTGCGCAACCGGCGCGACCTGGAGCGCTTCCTGGTCGACCGGCTCAACACCATCTCCGGCATCGCGCGCATCCAGACCAGCCTCGTCGTGCGCGAGGTCAAGCGCACCACCGCCCTTCCCATCGGCTAGGCCAGGGCCGGCGATCCGGCCCGACCCCACCACCCGAGGAGCCCCGACCCGTGACCAACGAGCGCCCGTCCTCCCTCCACACCATGGGCCAGCAGCACGGCCGCCGGTCCTGGGCGGAGCCGTGGAAGATCAAGATGGTCGAGCCGCTCAAGGTGACCACGCGCGAGCAGCGCCTGGCCGCCCTCGACGAGTCCGGCTGGAACACGTTCCTCATCAAGAGCGACGACGTCTACATCGACCTCCTGACCGACTCGGGCACGTCCGCCATGAGCGACCGCCAGTGGGCCGGGATGATGCTGGGCGACGAGGCGTACGCGGGCAGCCGGAACTTCTACCACCTCGAGGCGGCGATCCAGAAGTTCTACGGCTACAAGCACATCGTCCCGACGCACCAGGGCCGCGGCGCCGAGCACCTGATCAGCCAGGTCATGATCGAGCCCGGCGACCACATCCCCGGGAACATGTACTTCACGACCACCCGCGAGCACCAGGAGAAGGCGGGCGGCACCTTCCACGACGTCATCATCGACGAGGCCCACGACCCGCAGGCGATCCTGCCGTTCAAGGGCAACGTGGACATCGACAAGCTCAAGGCGCTCATCGCCGAGGTCGGGGCGGACAAGATCCCCTACGTCTCCCTCGCGGGCACCGTGAACATGGCCGGCGGTCAGCCGGTCTCGATGGCCAACGTGCGCGAGATCCGCGAGCTGTGCGAGCCGCTCGGCATCAAGGTCATGCTCGACGCCACCCGCATGGTCGAGAACGCGCTGTTCATCCAGGAGCGCGAGGAGGGCTACGCGGACAAGTCCATCGCGCAGATCCTGCTCGAGTTCTGCTCCTACACCGACGGCGCCTGGATGAGCGCCAAGAAGGACAACCTCGTCAACATCGGCGGCTGGCTCGCCGTGAACGACTGGGACACGTTCGAGGAGCTGCGCAACCTCGTCGTGGTGTTCGAGGGGCTGCACACGTACGGCGGCCTCGCCGGGCGCGACATGGAGGCGCTCGCCATCGGCATCGAGGAGGCGGTCCAGGACGAGCACGTCCGCTGCGCGCGTGGGCCAGGTGCGGTACCTGGGCGAGCTGCTGGAGGAGTGGGACATCCCGATCGTGCGGCCCATCGGCGGCCACGCGATCTTCCTCGACGCGAAGCGCTTCTACCCGCACCTCGCGCAGGACGTGTTCCCGGGCCAGACGCTGGCGGCGTACGCTCTACCTCGACTCGGGCATCCGCTCGATGGAGCGCGGCATCGTGTCCGCTGGCCGTGACCCGAAGACCGGCGACCACAAGCGCCCCAAGCTCGAGCTCACGCGCCTCACGATCCCGCGGCGCGTCTACACGCAGGCGCACATGGACGTCGTGGCCGAGTCGGTGAAGGCCTGCTACGACGCCGCGCTCCGAGGCCAAGGGCCTCGAGATGGTCTACGAGCCCAAGTACCTGCGGTTCTTCCAGGCGCGCTTCAAGCCGCTCTGACCCGGGGCGCGGCTGCGGAGCGATTCCATCCGCAGGCCGATGAACGTGCCCCGTAGCCCAACTACTGGCCGGGCGCCCGGTAGGTGCCCTTGCGCTGCGCAGCCTGATCCACGTCGTCCGCGGTCAGCAGGACGGTCGTCGTCACGGCAGCAGCGCCGGACGAGCCCACGGTTGCGGCGACGGCGGTGGCCGCGGCGTTGTCGGGCAGCTCCACGATGGTGATGAAGTCGTCCTCGCCGAAGGTCCAGTACTGGGCCTCGACCCGGCCCCCGAAACTCGCGGCGAGCTCCCGGACCGCTGCGGTCCGTGCGGTGCCGCCCTCCTTCATCACCCCCTGGATGCCTGCCTGGGTGTAGCGCGCCGTGAACAGGTAGTGGGGCATGGGACGCCTCGCCTCCGGACCGCGCGACCTGCATGGCCGACGCCGGTCAGGCGCATCGTCCCACGGGCCTCGCCCTTGTCAACGTCGGTCGCCCGACACACGACCGGCAGGGGCCCAGAACCGCCACTCGTCGAGGTTACGGTGCAAGCGCGCGCGGCAGCCCATCGAGCAGGCGCGTCCTCGCGCCGTCGATGCTCACCCAGACGATCGCCGCGTCGGGAAACCGTTGCGTGGACCCGCGCAGGGATGCGACCGCCTCGCGCGTGTCACCCGGGTACGCCGCCCGGAAGGTCATCGGCAGTGCCCGGACGAGGTCGTGCATCGCAGGGCAGGAACGAAGCACGAGCAGGCGGCTCGTCCTCGGTGCATCGATCCGGTCCTGCCAGGGCCACCCGCTGGCCGACGGGAGTGAATCCGCCTTCTCGTTGGCGTGGCGGAGCTGTGCCTCCACCGCATGCAGCAGGCTCTGCCCCTCCCCGGCAACGAGGTCGCCCGTCAAGCGGTCCCGTAGGACGAGGTCGATGACGCCTCGCGCGGGCCGCCACACCGGGACCTCGAGCCGCGCGACCCACCGGCTGTGGAGGTCCGCCAGGATCGCCTCGAGCATGCGCACCTGGAGCCGGTCGCGGACACGGGGACCGGTGGAGCGGAAGAGCTTCAGGGATGCGTCGCAGCCGAGCGCCGTGGCAACGGCGACCAGGGCATCCTGGCTAAGGGACGCATCGCCCGCGAGCACCCGCGAGAGGTGCCCGACGTCGATGCCGGACCCCGCGGCGAGAGCCCGGAGCGAGATGTTGGCTTCGACTAGCGCGCGCTTGATCTCCATGCCGATCGCCGCTCGCTGCCGGGCCTGATGCTCCCTGATGGCCCGCTGCAGGTCTGTCTCGCCCATCGCCAGTCATCCCTCGACCGCCTGTTGCGGTCAAGTCAACAGCAATGGCCTTATCTGGGGCTTACATCGTACTTATGGCGGGTTTTGCGGGATGCTGCTGCCCCCAGGGCAACGAAACCCCACGAGTGGGGCGGATCTGGCGCCCGATCCGGGGTTTCGTTGACCCGTGGACAACGGCGCGGAGGGGCCGGTCGCGGGGTCGCGGCGCGGAGGGGCCGGTCGCGGGGTCGCGGCGCGGAGGGGCCGGTCGCGGCGCGGAAGGGCCGGTCGCGTCCCGACCCGCCCGGCAGCGTCCCGACCCGCTCGACGGGCGCCCGACCTACCGGACCAGGTCCTCCGGCACGCCCGGCAGCGCCTCGCCGAGCCCGAACGGCGCCCCCGCGTCGCGGACGCAACCGGCCAGGGCCACGCCCAGCTCGCGGGCCGGACCATTCACCGGCAGCGCCATGATCTCCTCGACCCGCTGGTGGGCGCGCCCGTAGGCGTCGAGTCCGCCACCGTCGAGCCAGGACCGGCGGGAGTCGCGGTTGAACGCCTTCGACGGCAGGTACTGCTCGCCCTTGAACAGCTTCCGCGTCTCGGGCAGCTCCAGGAACCGGCCCTCGGGCCCGGCATCCGCGAAGAAACCGGTCGCGAGCGTCTCGGTCGGTGTACCCACGCCCCGCAGCAGCCGCTGGACCATCCCGATCATGTCCGCATCGAGGACCAGCTTCTCCGGGCTCTGGGCCAGGAGGAAGTCGATCATGCCGGGACCGGAGATCATGTCCACGCCGGCCAGGCCGCCGATCAGCGCGGTCGTCGCCGACTCGTAGCCCGCCTGGGCGTCCACGATCTTCGAGTCAGAGGCGCCCATGTAGCCGTGGACCGGGAGCCCCAGCGACTTGCCGATCGCCGCGTTCCCGGCGTTGATCATCGCCGTCTCGACGGCGCCCATCGGCGTCGCACCCGAGCGCATGTCCACGATCGCTGGCGCGCCGCCCCACACGATCGGCGCGCCGGGCTCCGCCAGCTGGTGCAGCACCACGCCCGCCAGGGACTCGGCGGCGTGCTGGACGATGCACCCGATCAGCGTGACCGGCGCCGCGACCCCGGCCAGCGGCATCGAGATCAGCTCCACCGGCACGTGCGCACGTGCCAGGTCCATCGCGTTGCGGCAGGCGAACTCGGACCAGGTGAGCGGCGGCGACGGGCAGACGTCGAACACCGCGCGCGGCTTCTCGGCCAGGGCGGTCCGTCCGCCCGCGTCGAGCGCGAGCAGGTCCAGCATGACCGACGAACCCCGCGGCGAGAAGGCGCCCGTGATCATCGGCTTGCCGGTGTTCATGAGCACGACGAACACCCGGTACAGGTCGCCGATCTCGGTGGGCACGTCGTGGGCCACGATCGCCGTGGAGGCGGCGTCGTACGCGGGCAGCGCATCGGCCACGCGGATGACGCGCGCCAGGTCCGCCGCCATCGAGCGGCGCGTGTCACCGGTCTCCGGGTCCAGGACGGCCACGCCCGAGGACCCTGGATCGAAGTGCACCCGCCCCGACCCGTAGCCCACCACCGGCTCGCCCGCCCGGTTGTAGAGCGAGAAGCTGTGCGGGACCGTGTCCAGCGCACGGCGGACCATCGCCTCGGGGATCGACACCCGGATCCCGTCCGCGGTGGCGCCATTGGCGACGAGCAGCGCGATCGCCTCGGGCTCCTCCACCTTGATGCCGGGCGTGACGAGCAGCTCCAGGGCCTCGTTCACGACGCGGTCGATCAGGGCGGGGTCGAGGAGCTCGAAACGGGGTCGCATGCGTCAGCCTCCAGGTTGCGTGCCGGCCCCGAAGGGCAGCGGGGCCGGCACCGGGATGGGCGGGAACGTCAGCCGACGGGGGCCGGCGCGTGGGTCTCGATGAGCCGGCTGAGCTCGGCATCGACGGCGGGGTCGAGCGGCTCCGGCTGGTGCTCGCGCAGCAGCGTGCGGGCGCGCTCGAGGGCGTCGCGGTGGTACTTGTCCGGGTCCGCCTGCCACTGGCCGTACGGCCGGCGGTCCATGTAGGTCGACTTCCAGAGGCCCTTCATCGCACCGCGGGTGTGCGGCAGCGTGAGGTACTCGCCACCCGGGCCCACCTCGCGGATCGCCTCGAGCGCGAGGGCGGCGTCATCGGTGGGGATGCCGTTCACGACCGCCTTCACGATCCCGCTGATCTCGCAGTCGAGCACCATCTGCTCGTACGACCAGATCCGGGAGCCGTGGAGCAGGCCCACGCCCAGGAGCATGTCCGCGCCGGAGACGGTGGCCATGAACGACGACAGGCCGTTCTCGAGGCCGGACTGCCAGCCGGACGTGTGGTCACCCGTGGCGAACGCGCCCATGGACAGCGGGACGTTGTAGAAGTCGGACAGCTCGTTGGTGGCTGCGCCGAACAGGAAGTCCTCGGGGCCGCCGCCGGTGTACGCGCCGGAGCGGAGATCCATCGCCGTCTGGGCGGCCGCGTAGTACACCGGCGAGCCCGGGTAGGCCAGCTGCATCAGCGCCATGGCCGTCACGACCTCGGCGTTGCCGACGATCAGCGAGCCCGCCACGGTGGCGGGACCCGAGAACGCGCACGAGGCCATGGTCATGAAGCCCACCGGGATGCCGGCCTCGGCCGCGACCAGCGACGCCTCGATGGGTCCGCCGTCGTGGGCGAGCGGGCTGATGGTGCACTGCATGAGCGAGAGCGGCGGCCGGCGGCGCATCTCCTCGTCGGAGCCGGCGATGACGCGGGCCATCTCGACGGCCGTGCGGGCCTCGGCGGCCGTGACGACGCTCTCGGTCTGGGCGTGCTTGGTGGAGTTGCGCCAGATCGTGGCGAGCTCGGTCACGGAGCGGATCGCCGGGTCCACGTCCTGGGCCGAGACGGCGACCCAGTGGAAGGAGATCGCGTCAAGGGCGTCGGCGACCCGGGCGATCCCCGCGGTGTCCGCCAGCGTGGAGCGGCGCACCTCGAGCGTCCACGGATCGAGGACCTCGATGCCGCAGCCGTCGGTGGCGACGTGGACGTGCTTCCCGTCGAGCGGGAGGTCCTGGTCCGGGCGCCGCGCGCCGAGGGTGTAGGCGGGCGGCGCGGTCCGCAGCGCTGCCTCGATGATGTGGGCCGGCACCCTGACGATCGACGTCGTCCGGTCGACCGTGGCGCCGTTGGCCGCCCAGATGTCGAGCGCCTGCTCGGACGGGAAGCGCACGCCGACCGTCTCGATGATCTCGAGCGTGGCCTCGTGGATCCGGCGGATCGCCTCGGGGGAGAGGATCCGGAGCGAGGGGCGCGACGGGCTGTCCGTCGCCGCCATCGCAGTTGTGAACATGTCTGCCTCCGGCCGGGCCGACGCTGCGGCCCGGCGAGCTCGATGCGCCGGCTCGTTCGCGTCTCGGGGGAGCCGGGACCCCGTGCCGGACGAGTGCCTAGGCGCTGACGAGCTGGCGGGCGAGGGCGACCGCGCCGATCGCGTCCTCGGTGTAGCCGTCGGCGCCGATCTCGGCCGCCCAGCTGGCGCTGGCCGGCGCGCCGCCGACGATGACCTTGCACTTGGGGCTGAGCCCGGCGGCGGCCATCTGCTCGACGACGGTGCGCTGCCCGGCCATCGTCGTGGTCAGCAGGGCCGACACCCCGACGATGTCCGCGTTGAACTCCCGGGCTGCCTCGACGAACCGCTCCGGCGCGACGTCCACGCCCAGGTCCTTCACCTCGAAGCCGGACGTCGCGAGCATCATGCCGACGAGGTTCTTGCCGATCTCGTGGATGTCGCCCTTGACCGTGCCCAGGACCACCCGGCCCAGCACGCTGCGCGTCTGCGCCTGCGCCTGGAGCTCCGGCTCCAGGATCGCGGTCGCCCGCTGCATGGCGCGGGCCGCCAGCATCATGTCCGGCAGGAACAGCTCGCCCTTGCCGAACTCCTCACCGACGTACGACAGGCCGGGGACCAGGCCCTTGTCGATGGCGTCCAGCGGCGATACCCCATCCGCCAGCGCCTTCTCGGCCAGTGCGGCCGCCGCAGTCGCGTCGCCGTCGATGACCGCCTGCTTGAGGCCGGCGAACAGTTCCTCGCTCATGTGCTGCTCTCCTCCAAGCCCGGGTTGGCCCGGGACCTGATACGCCTAGGGGATGGGCTCTGCGCGGGGCGTCCGTGCCGCCCGCTCCAGGATCTCGGTGATCGCCAGGTCCGCCGCTCCATGGAGCGGTGGAGCCTGGTGGCTGGACAGG
The DNA here is from genome assembly GCA_963697365.1 of uncultured Chloroflexia bacterium. Taxonomy (GTDB): domain Bacteria; phylum Chloroflexota; class Limnocylindria; order Limnocylindrales; family CSP1-4; genus CAIXZV01. The sequence continues at coordinate 88,483 of CAVONT010000003.1, read as the reverse complement.
ATCGTCTCCACGCGGGCGGCGGCGCGCTCCCCAAGGGTCGCGCCGCCCCGGGCCAGCCAGGCGGGACGGCTCAGCCGGTCGACAAGCGTGGGATACCAGTGTTCGCGGTAGTGGTCGAGGGTGTGTTGCGCCTCCAGAAACGAGGCGTCCGGCCCGAGGTCGTGGACCAGGTCCAGGGCGAGCGCCTCGTCATCCATCGCCACGGGCTCGATGGCCGCGCGGATCCAGGCCGCGATCTCGTCGCAGATGGCGAGCTGGACGAGCGACCCGGTCAGCCCCGACTCCAGGTACCCGGAATCGTGGATGAGGTGGCCGCCGGCGAGCGCGGTCAGGAGCATGGTCAGGGCGGCGTCGGTGGCGGCCTGCTGGTCCACGGTCTTGCTGTCGCTGCCGCCGGCGAGGGCGAACATCGGCAGGTCGTAGTGGTGGGCGAGGCTGGGAACCACGCCCAGCGAGTCGGGCTCCGCGTACGGGTCGACCATGGTGCGCAGATCGAGGAACTCGCCGCCGAAGCCCGGCACCACCACGGGCGTGCCCTCGCGCACCAGGTTGGCGAGCACCAGGCCCGCGAGGACGCCGGCGTTGTTCACCGCCACGTTGCCGGCCAGGGTCACGGGCCCGGTCGTGCCACCGGACGTGACCGGGATCCACAGGGCGGGAAGGCCCCTCTCGGCGAGCACCATGAGCTTGCGGATCGAGTCGCCGTTGTGGACGAGACCCCGGGTGACGTTGATGTAGAAGGCGGCCATCGGGCGCTCGCGCAGGGCATCGGGTCCGCCGGCGACGGCCTCGGCCATGGCGATCGCGTCGACCATCGCGTCGACGTCGTAGGTGACCACGACGAGCGGCTTCGTCGTGTGGCGCAGCATCAGCGCCATCTGGCGCCGCTCGGTCAGCGCGGTGGCGACGTCCGCAGGCAGGAACATGGACATCGCGAAGTCCATGTTGGGGAGCGCGTCGCAGACGGTCAGGCCGTCGACCACGTCCCGCTCCACGGCCCTGCGGTGCTCGCCGGTCCGGTGGTCGATGACCGACAGGCAGTCCGATCCCGGGCCGAAGTAGACGTTGTCGCCCTGGAGGGCGCAGCGCGGAGCACCCGACCGGTCGTACAGCGTGACGGCGCGGTTCGCCACGCCGAGCGCCCACTCGACGAGGGAGCCAGGCACGAACACCCGCTCGCCGTCGACCCGTGCGCCGGCGCCGTGGAGCCGCTCGACCGCCTCGGCGTCCTTCATGACCACGCCGGTCCGCTCGAGGATGGCGATGCTGGCGTCGTGGAGGCGCGCGCACTGGGCCGGCGTCAACCGGTCGTAGCGCTGCGAGCGGGCCTGGGGCGGCAGGACGGCCGTCATCGAGCCAGACGAAACCAAGGACACCATCCTCCACGGGATCAGGTCAGGCCAGCGTCAGGCCGCGGGGGCCCGGTGCGACAGGGCAGAATGACCCGTGGAACACGGGCCGGTCGACCATCCGGGCCCTTGCCCGCGCACGCGAGACTCTTGAGCATGCCGCATGTCATCCACGGGGCCGAACGGCGCCCGCTCGTCCCCGGCCGCTCGCTGTTCGACGAGGCCGGCCAGCTGTCGGTCGTGGTCCCGGCGTCGTGCAAGCGTGCCGGCACGTGCCACGAGTGCGTGGTGGAGATCCGCAGCGGCAGCGACCAGCTCTCGCCCCGGACGAAGGAGGAGACCTTCCTCGGCCCGACCTTCCGGCTCGCCTGCCAGGCGGTCGTCGACCACGCGGAGCGGGACGTCGAGTTCGCCATCCTGCGTCGCCGCCTGCGGGTGCTGCTCGCCCCGGAGGCGGTCGGCGAGGTCGAGACCGAGCCTGCCGTGACCGTGGTCGATGGCCGCTACCAGGCGTTCGACGGCACGGACATCGGCGTCGGCGTTCGGCCCGGCGCTCGGGCTGGCCATCGACGTCGGCACCACGACCGTCGTGCTCGAGGTGGTGGACCTGGCGACCGGTGCGGTGCTCGCGGTCGTGGGCCTCGAGAACCCGCAGCGGTTCGGCGGGTCGGACGTGATGACCCGCATCAGCTACGACGGCGACGTGCCTGGCGAGATGCGCCTCGCGCTCCGCCGGGCGCTCAACCACGAGCTCAAGCGGCTGTGCGGCGAGCTCGGCATCGACCGGCGCCAGCTGGTGGACGCCTTCGTCGTGGGCAACCCCACGATGCGCGACCTGTTCTTCGGCCTCGACATCCGGCCCATGGGCCACATCCCGTACCGCTCGGTCACCGAGACGCGCCTGGCGCGCCGGGGAGTCGGCCACCACCACGATCACCCGCAAGGGCCACGAGCTGGGCCTGCTCGTCAACCCGCAGGCCCGCATCATCGGTGGCCCGCTCGTGGCCTGTCACGTGGGCGCCGACGCCTCGGCCGACCTGGTCGCGGTGAACGCGATCGAGCGCGGCGGCTCGTTCCTGCTCGTGGACATCGGCACGAACAGCGAGATCATCGCGTCCGACGGCAAGCGCGTGCTGGCGGCATCGAGCCCGGCGGGTCCGGCGTTCGAGGGCGGTGGCGTGCGCTACGGCATGCCGGGGGCGGACGGCGCGATCGAGAAGGTCGCGCTGCGCGACGGGCGGTTCGACATCACGGTCATCGGCGACGCAGAGCCGGAAGGGATCTGCGGATCGGGCCTCGTCGACCTCCTCGCGGAGCTGCGGCGCGCGGAGTGGATGTCGGACCGCGGCTCCTTCGCCGACAAGGCGAAGGAGGTGCTCGTCGTCCCCGAGCGGCCCATCACGTTCTCGCGCGCGGATGTCGGCCAGCTCGCGATCGCGAAGGCCGCCACGGCCGTCGGCCAGCGGGTGCTGCTGCGCAAGCTGGGCCTCGAGCCCGGCGACCTCGACCGGGTCTACCTCGCCGGCGGCTTCGCGAACGCGATCGACACCGCCTCCGCCGTGGCGATCGGGCTGCTCATCCCTGCGCCCGAGGACCGCATCGAGCGCGTGGGCAACGCGTCCATCGCCGGAGCGCGTACGCTGCTCCTGCGCAGGGACCGCCGGGCGGAGCTCGAGACCCTGTGTGCCCGGATCGAGCACGTGGAGCTCGAATCGGAGCCGGACTTCTTCGACCTGTTCGTCGACGGCTGCATGTTCGAGCCGATCGGGATCTAGCAACCCTTGGAGCCAGCCGTGCGCAAGAAGACCCCGACGTCGCCCATGGGCCCCGGCGCCCTCCGTCGCACGCTGCAGGACCCCAGCGGCTTCGCCACCATCGTGGAGCTGGTGCCGTGGGCAGGCGCGCTCCAGGACGCCAAGGGCGAGAAGCCGCTCAAGATGGCCGCCGACCTGGCCGGCAACAGCCGGATCACGGCGCTCTCGATCACCGACAACGCCGGCGGCTTCGCCAAGCTGCCGCCCGACGTCCTGGGCGAGGAGGCCGCCAAGCACGGCCACGACGTCATCGTCCACGTCGCCTGCCGCGACCGGAACCGCAACGCGATGCAGAGCCTGGGCTGGAACCTGCTGTCGCGCGGCCTGAACGACAGTGCTCGCGCTCACCGGCGACTACCCGGCCGACGGCTGGGAGGGCGGTCCGCGGCCCGTCTTCGACATCGACTCCGTGGCCTGCTCCAGCTGCTCCGCGAGGCATGCTCCGACGAGGCCGTCGGCAAGGCCGCGGCCGACGGCGCGCCCGACCCGGAGGCGAACCGCTTCTGGCGGGCTGTGCGATCGACCCGTTCAAGCGGCTCGAGAGCGACCTCATCCCGCAGTTCCTCAAGCTGGCGATGAAGGTCGCGCGCCGGCGCCGACTACGCGATCACCCAGGTGGGCTACGACGCGCGCCGCCAGGACACGCTGCTGCGCTGGATGCGCCGCGAGGGCATCGCGATCCCGGTGGTCGGCAACGCGTACATCCTGTCCGCCCCGGTGGCGCGCGCCTTCAACGCCGGCAAGGTGCCCGGCTGCGTCGTGACGGACGCCCTGCTCGAGGTGGCCGAGGAGCAGGCGAAGAGCCCCGACAAGGGCCGCGCCGTTCTTCCTCGAGTTCGCCGCCAAGCAGCTGGTCGTGTCGCGCGGCGTCGGCATGGCCGGCATCTACATCAGCGGTCACCGGGACGCAGGCGAGATCGCCAGGATCCTCGAGATGGCGGACGCGCACCCGGCCGACGACTGGCGCTCGCTGGTCAAGGACGTCAGCTGGGGCCTGCCGGGCTCGTTCCAGCCGTTCGAGAGCGACGGGGCCGGCCTGAACACGGACGAGGTGCACCGCGGGTATGCGCGCTCGCTCACGCCCGCGGCCCGCGCCGCGGCCGCGGGTGGGCGTGGCCCCGTTCTACAAGGTCAACCGCCTCCTGCATGAGCGGGTGTTCGAGCCCGGCTCGCCCGGCTTCGACGCCTGGAAGCGGGTCTACGAGGCAGCGCGAGCGGTACCACGTGGAGAAGCCGCTCCACGTGCTGGAGCAGGCGGCCAAGCTGCCGATGTTCGACTGCCGCGACTGCGGCGACTGCTCGCTGCCGGACATCGCGTACCTGTGCCCCGAGAGCCACTGCCAGAAGAACCAGCGCAACGGCCCCTGCGGCGGCGCCCACGACGGCATGTGCGAGGTCCCGGGCCACACCTGCGTCTGGGCCGACGCCTACAAGCGGCTCAAGCCCTACGGCGAGGAGCTGGCGATGCTGGAGCGGGAGCCCGTGGTCCAGGACAACGACCTGCGCCGGACGAGCGCCTGGGCGAACACGTTCCTCGGGCGTGACCACTACGGCCGGGCCGAGGCGGCGAAGGCCGCCAAGGCGGCGCTCGCAGCCGGCGGTGACGCCCCGCCACCCCTCCCCGCAGCCAGGAAGGACATCCACTCGTGAAGCTCGACCGCACGGGCGTCCCGTTCCAGGTCGTCGGCGAGAACATCCACGCCACGCGCGTCCTGAAGCGGACCGGCAAGCATGCCGTCGAGCTCGACGACGGTGGCGGTCGGCATCGCGTTCACGACGCCTGACGGGCAGTCGCTCGTCCTGCCCGTCCACCCGGACCTCGCGGCCGCGCGCGACTTCGCCAACGGCAAGATCAAGCACGTCCAGAGCGCGATCCGCTGGGGCCTTGACGGTGGCGAGCACGCGGACACGGCGGCGCGCTACGTCCAGACGCTCGCCTGGCGCCAGGAGACAACCGGCGCCGACTGGCTCGACCTCAACGCCGACGAGGTCTCGGCCGAGTCCGCGATCCGGGCCGAGGCGATCGCCTGGCTCGTCGACCACGACCGAGGCGACGGCCGGCGATCCCGGTGTCGATCGACTCGTCCGACGTCGCCGTGCTGGCGGCGGGCATCGCGGCGTCGACGCGGCCGGCCGGGCGGCTGCTGCTCAACTCGGCGTCGATCGAGCGCCCGGAGGTCCTGGACCTCGCTGCCGAGTTCGACTGCGCGGTCATCCTCGCGGCCAGCGGGGCATCGGGGCATGCCGGCCGAACGCCGCGGAGCGGGTGGCCAACGCGATCGCGCTCATCGAGCTCGCGATGGCGCGCGACATCGCGGGCGACCGGCTCTACGTGGACCCGCTCGTGCTGCCCGTGGCGGTCTCGAGCCGACGCGCCGGCGCACGTCCTCGACGTGCGCCCGCCAGCTGCGGGCCGAGTACGGCGACGGCGATCCACCTGACCGGCGGCCTGTCCAACGTGTCGTTCGGCATGCCGAACCGCAAGCTGCTCAACGACACGTTCATCGACCTGTGCCGCCGAGGCCGGCATCGACAGCGGGATCATCGACCCGGTCGCGTCGGACCTGGCGCGCGTGTTCGCCGCGGACCGCGACAGCGAGCCGTACCGGCTGGCCGCGGACATGCTGCTGGGCCGGGACCCGTTCGGCGGCGAGTACGTCGCTGGCCTTCCGCGCCGGACGGCTCGGCGCGGAGTAGCGTCCGAGCCTCGGACGCTCAGACCGGCGGGACCGCCTTCACCACGCGTCGTCGTAGCTCATCGCGAGGCGCTCGCCCGGCTGCAGGACCAGCATGTCGTCGTCCCAGTCGCCGTCGAGCAGCCGCTTGAGCAGCACCATGTTGCCCTTCCATGCGCTCGAACGCCCAGCCGCGCCGGTCGGCCTCGTCGCGCGCCTCGCCCTCGGGCCCGGACTCGTCGACCACGCCCATCGACACGAACGCCGCCCGCCCGTAGTGGGCGCGCCATCCGCCGAGGATCTCCATCAGGTAGTCCGCGTTGTCCTCGCCGTACTTCTCGACGTACTCCGCGCGGACCGCGTCCACCTGGGCGTCGGTGTCGGACCCGATCGCCAGGCCGCCGACCCCGGCCTTGTAGCCGTCGTTGCGCTCGAGCTGGTCCGCGACGTACCAGTACGTCGCGGGCTTGGCCATCTCGTCCTCGTAGCGCTCGCGCGCGCCGAGGAACAGCGTGATGCAGTCGTGCGCGCGCGGCAGGACGACGGGCTTGTCGCGGGCGACGATCCCCGCCGTCGCCCCGCCGCACAGCCCGTAGCCCAGGACCACGGCGTCGGCGTTGGCGGGCGCCGCGTCGATCGCCTCCTGCAGCCGCTCCCGGAGGTTCCGGGGGTCGTTGTGCAGGCCGCGCTCGTACAGCCGGATGTCCACGACGTGCCTCGAGCGGGCGGCGCACAGGTAGACGGGTCGGGCGACGACGTCGCAGGCGATGGCGTAGAGCCGCATCAGGCAGGAATCCTCATGGCGCGAAGGTGAGCGAACCTTACCGTCCGCCGGTCCGGTAGCGCCCGAACTCCTCGACGGCGTCCACCATCGCCAGCACGTTCTCGGGCGGCACGTCGCCCATGACCGTATGCACGGCGCCCAGCATGTAGCCCCCACCCTCGCCCAGCGTGGAGATCACCCGGCGGACCTCCGCGCGAACCTCGTCGGGGGTCCCGTGCGGCAGCACGTGATGCGTGTCCATCCCGCCACAGAAGACGAGATCCCGCCCGAACCGCCGCTTGAGGCCCGCGAAGTCGCTCATGCCGCCGGCCGACGCCTGCACCGGGTTGAGCACGTCCACCCCGATCTCGATGAAGTCCGGCAGCAGGTCGTACACGTCGCCGTCGGTGTGGAACATCACCGCCGCTCCGGTCCGCGCCTTGATGAACGCGATGAGGTCCGCGTGGATCGGCTTGAGGATACGGCGGTACATCGCCGGGGACATGAGCAGCCCCACCTGGGAGCCGAGGTCGTCGCCGATCTTCACCATGTCGACGAGGTCGCCGCACTCGCGCAGGAATCCGTCCAGCAGCGCCTTGCACAGGGATTGCGTCTGCCACAGGAGGGCCTCTGCGAAGTCCGGCTCGGCTGCGAGGTTGGCGAGGAAGGCGTCTGTCCCCTGGAGCGCGAACGCCCGCTCCAGCGGGAACGCCAGCCAGGGCACGCCCATCGTCGCGTACACGCCCTCGTCGCGCAGCCGCCGGGCTTCGGCGCGCACGCCCTCGAACCGGGTCGGGTCGGTCATGTCTGGCCATGGATAGTCCGCCAGCTCGTCCATCGAGACGACATCGGGGATCGGGTGCCAGCCGGGGAACCACTCGCCCTCGCGGCCCTCGACCTGCCCGGAACCCCAGTCGTCGATGAACGGCGAGTGCGGCTCGCGGGCGGCGTTGCGGGCACGGACGTGGGCCGGGAGGTGGTCGAGCACGCCACGGACATCGGCATGCAGGCGCTCGTACGTCGCCTCGTCCAGGGCCGCGGTGCCCAGCTCCGGCCACTCGTAGAGGTATTCGTCCGGTGCCTCGATACCGGCCAGCGCCTTGATCCGCCGGTAGGTGGCCATCTTGATGCCGGTCGCGTTCGACGGCCCGAGCACGATCGGTGTGCGGTCCGGGACCTCGTGGGCCAGGGTGGCGAGCACGCGCTCGCGGGGTGTCATCGGCATCGGAGGCTCCGCAGGCTGGCGGGATCCGGCATCCCGGTGCCTCCAGCCTACCCGGCCGGGCATCCAGGCAGTACGCGTCTCCGCATCTCCGGCGCAGGCAGGGCATGCTTGCACCCATGACCACGCCCAGAACCCCTCGACCCACGCCGGCAGAGCAGCCCCCGCCTCGCGCGGACCAGGCGCTGGCGAAGCGCGTCGGTACCACCCGTGTCGTCGCCCTCGCCGGCCTGCTTGTCGCCGTCGTCGCCCTCGGCCTCGCCGCCTGGGGCTTCGTCGCGTCGGGCGCGCCCCGGTGCCAGGAGCAGGCATGGGACACGACTCCCGCAACGGCCGACCTGCCGGACGGCTGGACGGTTGCCGCCCAGCAGTACGACCTCGAGCGCAAGACGATGTCGTTCCTCGGACCCATGGTGGATGCCGAGACTGGCGCCCAAGCCGTCGTGTACGCGACGGTCACCTGCTTCGCCAAGGGGGCCGCGGAATCCGTGACCCTCTCCCAGCAGGCCGCCAGTGACGCCGGCCAGACCGTGACCGAGCGCACGGATCTCGGCGATCAGGCCTACAGCGGCACCGACGAGACGGGCTCGGTGTTCCTGCAATTGCGCCATGGACCCATCGTGGTCTACCTCGCGGCCTCGGGCGACGCGAGCCCGGCCGAGGTGGACCAGCTCGCCTCCGCGTTCGACAAGGCGCTCGGCGGCGACGGCGGCACGATCTCGGCGTCCACGGCGGAGCCGGTTGCCTCCGAGGATCCCCTGGCCTCGGACGACGCTGTCGGGGCACCGGTGGACCCGTCCGCGGAGCCTGCCGTCGAGAGCCCGGCCGTGCCGGGTCTCGTTGCCACACTGCCGACGAAGGTGGGCCAGATCGCGCTCATGGCCGACAGCGCCACGGGCTCCACGATCCTCGCCGACGACCAGGGCAGCCGCGCCATTCTCGCGGCGCTGCGCGCCGATGGCCTCGACGTCGACGCGTTCCAGGTGGCCCAGGCCTTCGATGAGCAGGGCGAGTCGGACCTCTCGATCCTCGCCCTCAGGGTCGAGGGCATGGACCTCGACAAGGTCCAGGACCTCGTGTTCGACTCGTGGCTCGCCGCCTCGGGAGCAGGCGTGACCAGGGCTCCGGTGACGCTTGGGACGGACGAGTGGACCAGGCTCGACTACGGCGACGGCCTCGCGAAGGACTGGGTGCGCGCCGCGGACGGCCAGGTCTACGTGATCTCGACGGCCGACGAGTCGCTGGCGGAGCAGGCGGCTGCCGCCATCCCCTGATCGATGGGGCCTCGCGGCCCCTGCATGCGCGGCGCGAGACGTCTATGCTCCGCGTGTCGGCGGCACGGGAGTGCCAGGCCGGAGCGGTCGTAATCGAGGCCCGTCATGCGCGAGCAGCTTGTCGCCTGGGCAGAGGACTGCCAGGTCCGCGGTGAGGTCGAGTTGGGTGAGGGCCGGCTCAGCGACCAGGTCAACGAGCTCGAGGTCGTCACGTTCTACGGTGCGACGCTGGCCGCACTCGATGACGGCCGCGAGGTCCAGATGGACGAGGTCGAGGTGGAGCGTCGGGAGCTCCACGTGATCGAGGTCACCGGCCGCCAGGGCGACCCGGCGCGCCGGCAGCGCACGATCAAGGACCCGGTGGCCCTGCAGGTCGGGCCGTACGTCATCCGGGGGCATCTCCACCGGTCGCCGGCCGCGCAGCCGCTGGCTTCGCTCGCCGGCTGGACCCGCTTCGTGCCCCTGACGGACGTGACCATGGACGTCGGAGGACCGGACGAGCCCGTCCTGCGTGACGTGGTGCTGGTGAACCGCGACCGGATCAGCCGCCATGAGATGCTCGATGGCGTCGGCATGATGGAGACCGCCCCGTGGCCGCCGCTGCCGAAGGCGGAGGCAGACGCCACCGGGGCCGACACCGACTGACCCACGGCACACGCCGGCTGACCCGGGGCCGACGCCGTCCGAGCCGCCCGCCCGGATCCGCGTGGCGGCGCCCCCATGCCGCAGCCTAGAATCCGGGACACAGCACCACCCTCGGTTGGTTGGACATCCTGGAGCGAGCGGCATGCAGAACCACGCGATCACCATGCTCGGAACCGGCCTCATCGGCGACTTCTACACGATGACCCTCCACGGCCAGCGCGGCCGGGACCGGGTCCGCGTCGTGTACTCGCGCTCCGAGGGTCGCGGCCAGGCGTTCAGCGAGCGGTGGGGGATCCCGGAGTTCACGACGGACATGGAGGCGGCGATCCGCCATCCCGAGACCGATGTCGTCGTGGTCGCGCTGCCGAACCATCTCCACGAGGAGGCGGTCAAGGCGGTCGCGGCAGCCGGCAAGTCGGTGCTCGTGACCAAGCCGCTGGGCCGGACGGCGGCCGAGGCGAAGCGGATGCTCGAGGCGGTCGAAGCCGCCGGCGTCTTCGGCGGCTACCTCGAGGACCTCTGCTACACGCCCAAGACCCTCAAGGCCATCCAGTCCGTCAAGGACGGGGCCCTGGGCGAGGTCACCTGGGTCCGCTCCCGCGAGACGCACCCGGGTCCGCACAGCGCGTGGTTCTGGGACGGCCGGCTCACGGGCGGCGGGCCCATCATCGACCTCGGCTGCCACTGCATCGAGATCATCCGCAACTTCGTCGGCAAGGGGAACCGGCCGGTCGAGGTGATGTGCACCACCGACCGCTACGTCCACCCGATCGACGACGAGGACAACGCGATCGCCCTGATCCGGTTCGAGTCCGGGGCCATCGGCCAGTTCGAGGTGAGCTGGACGTTCCGCGGCGGGATGGACCTGCGCGACGAGGTGGCCGGCACCCACGGCACGATCTGGCTGAACCACTTCCTGCGCACGGGCATGGAGATGTTCACCGCGGGCGGGTCCGCTGGTTACGTCGCCGAGAAGGCCGAGACTGCGGCCGGCTGGCTGTTCCCGGTGGGCGACGAGGTGTCGGAGCTGGGCTACGTGGACATGTTCACCGATATGTTCAACGCCATCGACAACGGCGGCACGCCCCAGGAGACGCTGTACGACGGCTACGTCGTGAACGCGGTCATGGACGCGGCCTACCGGTCAGCGAAGAGCCGCCAGTGGGAGCCGGTCGAACTGGACTGGCGCGGCGGCACCACCCCGAGGATCGAGGTCAAGCCGGAGCTCTTCGAGGGCGACACCGTGATCAAGCGCGAGCTCCTGCCAGACGGGCGCTTCAAGCTGATCCTCAAGACCAGGGACGGGGACTACGTCGACCGGATCGTCGGATAGGAGCGGGCCAGCGATGCGCACGCCATCTGGTCGACGGGTCGCAAGCACGAGCACGAGGCGCGCACACCGTGCAGTCGCGTCGCCAGGTGCGCGTCTGGTGCGCCCGTCGTGCGGTCCGGCGCCCTCCCCGCTCCACGGTTGGCGCATGCATCGCGCATCCAGTGACGTCCACGCCCAGTGCGCGCAGCTGGTGCACACCGCGCTGGCGATGACATCCCTCATCGTGGGTCGGTAGGGCGTCGCGTCATGCGCCTCGAGGTCCTGCGCGCCGACGACTGGGCGCGCGTCGTGGCCGAGCGGTTCGCCGCTCGCGTGGAGGCGCGCCCGGACCTGCGGGTGTGCCTGCCCACGGGCGACACGCCCACGCCCGTGTACGCGGAGATCGTCGCCGCGGAGTGGCGCGGCGAGGTGACGCTGGCCGGCGCCACGGTGGTGCTGCTCGACGAGTGGGTGGGGCTGCCGCCCGGCGACTCCGCCCGGTGCGACGCCCGGCTGCGGGACGAGCTCGTGGACAAGGTGACCGGCGGGATCGGCCGGTTCGTCCCGATCGACGTTGACGGGCCCGACCCGGAGGCCGCTGCCGCGGCCCACGACGCGGAGGTTGCCGATGGTGGCCTCGACCTCGCGATCCTCGGGATCGGCATGAACGGGCACGTCGGGTTCAACGAGCCCGGGTCCCGACCGGATGATGGCACGCGGCTCGTGCGCCTGGCCGTGTCGTCCCGCGAGGCTGCGACCGAGCGTTATGGCGCAGCGTCCACGCCGACCGCCGGCATCACGGTGGGGCTGTCCCGCCTCCTCGAGGCGTCGGAGGTCTGGCTGCTGGCCACCGGGGAGCGGAAGGCGCACATCCTGCGCCGGGCGCTCGAGCAGCCGGAAGGTCCGGACTGTCCGGCGTCGTACCTGCGCCGCCACCAGAACCTCGTGGTGTTCGCGGACGATGCGGCGGCGTCGGACCTCCAGCGGAGGTAGGCCATCGCGCCGCCGGGGTGGGGGACGCCTCGTTGCGGCAGGGACGCCTCGTTGCGGCAGGGAGCGATACTGGGACGGCGAACCGGTCCCGCAGGCCGAGGAGGGAGGCAGCGCATGAGCGAGAAGCAGCACACGACCGACAAGGACGTGGACCCGATCCGCCGGGTGATCGACGCTGTCGTGGACCTCCTGCCCGATGGCGGGATCGGCAGCGACGGGCCGCCGCCGGACGTGGACGGGCGCCGCGACACGGACCAGGTCCACAAGCAGGCCGTTCTCACCGGGAAGAACCAGATGTCGAGCAGCGGCCAGGCCACGACCAGCTACGAGGGCGTGGACCGCGGCCGCCTCAACGACGACTAGCAGGAGCAGCCACCGGATGTCGTCTGAACGCGAGCGTCCCGCCCTGAGCGACTGGCAGCGGCGCACCCTGAGGGTCGTCCTGCCGGCGGGCTTCACGATGTTCTCGCTGTGGGCCCTGTGGTTCGTCATGACGCTGCTCGACGGGGCGATGACCTGGGCCGGCGTCGTGCAGACCGCGTTCGGACTCGCCGCATCGGTGGGCCTCATGCTGGTAGGCACCGCGTACCGGCGGGTGATGGGCGAGCAGTAGGCGCCTTCGGCAACTCGCGGCCCGCAACCCGCGGCCCGCGGCCATGCACCGCCCGGCGTCAGCCCGTCGCGGCCCCCGCAACCTCGGCCATGCCCGCGGGCGCCCCAGCCTCCACCCACAGGGCGAGCGACTCGCGGCTGAAGAGCTGGTCCACCACCATCGCCGATGCGCCGATCACGCCCGCCAGCGATCCCAGCGACGACCGCTGGATGAGCAGGTCCCGCGTCGCGAGCGGCAGGCCGCGCCCGTAGACCACCTCGCGCACGGCAGCCAGCAGCAGGTCGCCGCTCTGGGCCACGCCGCCACCGATGACCACGAGCGACGGGTTGAAGAAGTTGACGACGCTCGCCAGCATCAGGCCGACGCGCCGGCCGGCCCCCTGGAGCAGCTCCACGGCGACCGGGTCGCCGAACGATGCCGCCCGGGCGACATCCTCGGCGGTGATGCCCATACGGGCATCAAGCACCGCGGCCAGGCGCGCGCTCCGGCCCGAACGCGCCGCCACCTCGGCATCCCGCCCGATCGCCTCGCCGCCGGCGAGCGCCTCCAGGCACCCCGTATTGCCGCAGCGGCAGATGACCGTACGGTCATCGGAGACGTGGATGTGTCCCACGTCTCCCGCGGATCCCTGCGCCCCGCGGTGCAGCCGGCCATCCGAGATGATGCCGGCGCCGATGCCCGTGCCGATCTTCACGACGACCACGTTGTCGTGGCCGGCCGCCACGCCCGACCGCCACTCGCCCAGCGCCAGCACGTTGACGTCGTTGTCCACCCAGACGGGCGCCTCGTACCGGGCGGCGAGGCGCTCGCGGAGCGGGTAGCCGTCCCAGCCGGGCATGATCGAGGGGAAGATCGGCCGGCCCGTCTGGAACTCCACCGGTCCGGGCACGCCGATGCCCACGCCCCAGAGCCGTCCCGGCAGCCGCCGCCGCGGCGCCCGGAGCTCCTCGAACAGCTCGTCCACCCGATCGAGCACAGGACCCGGCCCCGACGCGATGTCCGCGGGCTCGTCGATGTGGGCAAGGATCCGCCCGTCGAGCGTGGTCACGGCCACGTCGATGGACGTGGCTCCAAGATCCGCGACGAGGAGATGGCCGGCATCGCCGCGGAACGCCAGCTGGCGTGGCGGCCGGCCGCCGGTGGACGGCCCGACGTCGCCCTCGGTGATGAGGCCGCGCTCGAGGAGCTCGCCGACCCGCTGGGCGACAACGCCGCGCGACAGGCCGGTCTCCGCGACGAGGTCCCCGCGGGACCGCGCGCGCCCCAGTCGCACCCCGTCGAGGACCGCGACGAGGGCGTCCAGCGCCTCATCCGGCAGAGGGGCTGACTCAGGGGTTCGACTGGTTGCGGATCGGTCGTCCACGGGCCGGATGCTACACGTCGCGCGGCCGCCCTGCACGTGCTTTTGCCGTTGACATGCAGAAGTAGCATGATGGCAGCACGAACTCGCGCTACGATCTCGTGCGTGGCGCCCCACGCCCGGGCCACGTCGGCCAGGCGTTAGGACCATCGATCGGTCTAGCTGTATAGACTGGTTGCCGGTCGGGGTCGGACCGCCGGACCAGCAGGAGGAGCACCCGCAGTGACGCGCCGTAGCGACATCGGGACCGCCGTGATCGGCAGCGGGTTCATCGGCACCGTGCACATCGAGGCACTGCGCCGGATCGGCGTGCGCGTCGTTGGCCTCCTGGACGCCAGCCCGGACCTCGGCACCCGCCGGGCACAGGAGCTGGGCCTGCCCAGGGCGTACGCGGACATGGCCGACATGCTGGCCGACCCCGACGTCCAGGTCGTCCACGTCACCAGCCCCAACGAGCTCCACCACCCACAGGTCAAGCAGATCCTCGCCGCCGGCCGCCACGTCGTGTGCGAGAAGCCGCTCGCGATGACCAGCGTGGAGTCCGCGGAGCTGGTCGCGCTCGCCAAGCGCAGTGGCCTCGTCAACGCCGTCAACTTCAACATCCGGTGGTACCCCCTCAACCAGCACGTCGCGACCATGGTCAGGGCGGGGGACCTCGGCGATGTCCGCATGGTCACCGGCCACTACTTCCAGGACTGGCTCCTGTTCGACACGGACTGGAACTGGCGCCTCGAGGCGGACCAGGGCGGCGCCCTCCGCGCCGTGGGCGACATCGGCAGCCACTGGCTGGACCTGACCAGCTTCGTCACGGGGCTCGAGGTCGAGGCCGTCATGGCCGACCTGACCACCTTCATCCCGGTCCGCCGCAAGCCGGCCGGCGAGGTCCTGACGTTCTCCACGGAGCGCGCCAAGGACACCATCCCGGTCGAGATCCGTACCGAGGACACCGCCTCGGTGCTCATCCGCTACAAGGGCGGCGCCCGCGGCAGCGTGAACATCAGCCAGCTGTCGCCCGGGCGCAAGAACAGCCTCCAGTACCAGATCGACGGCTCCTCCTCCGCCGTCGCCTGGGATTCGGAGCAGCCAGACTCGCTCTGGATCGGTCATCGCGACCGGCCCAACGAGCTGCTGCTCCGGAACCCGGCGCTCATGAACGCGGAGGGTGGCGCGGCCGCCCGCCTCCCCGGCGGCCACGTCGAGGGCTTCGCGGACACGTTCGGCGCGGTGTTCACCGCGGTCTACGCCGACGTGGTCGCGGGCGCGCCCTCGGAGCAGCCCCGCTATGCGACCTTCGCCGCGGGCCACGAGGAGATGCGGATCGGGGACGCGGTCCTCGAGAGCTCCCGCTCGGGGTCGTGGGTCAAGGTCGCCCAGGATTGATGCAGAACCCCACGAAGGAGCAGACGCGATGAAGCTCGGCTTCCTCACCGCACCGTTCCCTGAGACCCCGCTCATGGAGGTGGCCGACTGGGCCGCCGGCAACGGGTTCGAGGTCCTCGAGATCGCCTGCTGGCCCAAGGCCACCGGGCCGACGCGCCGCTACGCGGGCACCAGCCACATCGACGTCGCGCACCTGTCCGCGCGGCCAGGCGAACGACATCCGCGCCGAGATCGAGGCCAAGGGCCTGTCGATCTCCGGCCTCGGCTTCTACCCGAACCCGCTGCACCCCGATCCCGGGCATCGCGCGTCGGTCATCGGCCACCTCAAGAAGGTGATCGAGGCGGCCGAGCTCATGGACATCGAGCTCGTGAACACGTTCATGGGCGGCGACGGCTCGAAGAACCAGGACCAGAACTGGGAGGAGGCCCTGCGGGTCTGGCCGGACATCGTGAAGTTCGCCCAGGACCACGGCCGCAGGATCACGCTCGAGAACTGCCCGATGCTGTTCTCGTACGACGAATGGCCGGGTGGCCACAACATCGCCACCACCCCGCGCATGTGGCGCCGGATCCTGGAGCAGTGGGGCGACACGATCGGGCTCAACTTCGACCCGAGCCATCTCATCCTGCAGATGATCGACATGCAGCGCTTCCTCAAGGAGTTCGGGAAGCACGTCCTCCACTACCAGGCCAAGGACCTGATGATCGACCGCGACGGGCTGTACGAGCGCGGCGTGTTCAGCATGGGCATGGGCTGGCAGATCCCGCGCATCCCGGGCCTCGGCGAGGTGGACTGGGGCGTCGTCCACGGCGAGCTGTACCGCCAGGGCTTCGAGGGCGACTGCATCATCGAGCACGAGGACCGCCGGTTCGAGGGGACCGACGAGAAGGTCAAGCAGGGCTTCCTCATCGCGCGCGACGTCCTGCGCCCGTACTGCCACTGACGCCCGTCCTGCCCCTGAACCGGAGCGACATGACCTTCACGATCCAGAACCTCACCGAGCGCCAGATCGCCAAGACGATCGACCACAGCCTCCTCCGCCCGGAGCTCGATGACGCCTTCGTCGAGGCCGGCTGCGAGCTGGCGGCGACGTACGACGTCGCGTCCGTGTGCGTCCGTCCCGCCGACGTGGTCCGGGCCCGCCGGATCCTCGAAGGGACCGACGTCAAGGTGGGCACCACCATCGGCTTCCCGCACGGCAACCACGAGACCGAGATCAAGATGATGGAGGCCGTCCACGCGCTGCGGGCCGGGGCGACCGAGCTGGACATGGTGATCCAGATCGGGGCCCTCAAGAGCGGCCGTGACCAGGACGTCCAGGACGACATCAAGGTGATCTGCGAGATCGCCCACGCGGCGGGCGCCATCGTCAAGGTGATCTTCGAGAACGCCTACCTGACCGACGACGAGAAGATCCGGGCCTGCCGGCTCACCGAGGCCGCCGGGGGCGACTTCGTCAAGACGAGCACCGGCTTCGCGCCGTCCGGGGCCACCCACGACGACCTGCGGCTGATGCGGGCGAACACGAGCCCGCACATCCAGGTCAAGGCTGCGGGCGGCGTGCGCACGCTCGACGCGCTGATCGACGTCATGAACCTGGGGGTGACGCGCATCGGCGCGACGGCGACCGAGGCGATGATCCTGGACTTCCGGGCCCGCAAGGCGGGGGAGGCGGCTGCCGCCGCTCCCGCAGACACGACGGGGTACTGAGATGACCTCTCCGGTCCGCATCGCCATGCTCGGTTGCGGGTTCATCGGCGAGTTCCACGCCCTGGGCCTGCGCTATGTCCGCGAGGCGGTCCTCACCGTGGGCTGCGACGCGAGCGAGGAGCGCCGGACCGCCTACGCCGAGCGGTTCGGCTGCCGGCCGGTGGCGTCGCTCGATGAGCTCTGCGCAGCCGACGACGTGGACCTCGTCATCGTGTCCGTCCCGAACCACCTCCACCGCGACGCCGTCGTCGCGCTCGCGAAGGCGGGCAAGGGCGTCGCCTGCACGAAGCCCCTGGGCCGCAACGCCGCCGAGGCCGAGGACATGCTCCGGGCCGTCGACGAGGCCGGCGTCTTCAACGCCTACCTCGAGAACGTGATCTTCAACCCGGACCTGCTGCGCATGCGGGAGATGGTCCGCTCCGGCGCCATCGGGACGCTCACCACGGCCCGCGCCCGGGAGGGCCACAGCGGACCCCATGCGCCGCACTTCTGGGATGCGGAGCTGGCGGGCGGCGGCGCGCTCCTCGACATGGCCAGCCACGGCGCGGAGTACGTGCGCTTCCTGTTCGGCAAGGACGCCGTCGTCACCGACGTCTTCGCCTGGGGTGCCACGCTGGTCCACGGGGCGAAGACCACCGGCGAGGACAACGCCATGATGGTCATGCGCTTCGCCGACGGACGGGCTGCCACCGTGGACGTCTCGTGGACCTCCAAGGGCGGCCTCGAGGGCCGCTTCGAGGCCTACGGCGATGCGGGCCGCCTCATCACCGACATCTCCGTCGGCTCGCTCAAGGCATTCGTGGAGCGGCCGACGGGCTACGTGGTGGAGAAGGCGGACGCCGACACGGGCTGGATCTTCCCGGTCCCCGACGAGGTCCGGGTCCACGGCCACGACCTGATGATGGCCGACGTGGTCGGCGCGTACGCCGAAGGCCGCGAGCCGCAGGAGACGTTCCGCGACGGCTACATCGTCAACGGGATCCTCGACGCCGCCTACCGCTCCATGCGCAGCGGCCGCTTCGAGCCCGTCACGCTGGACCAGGCCCTGCTGGAGCGGCGCGCATGATGACTGCGCCGAACGCGGCCGCCAGGTGGCTCGCCGATGCGGCGGCCGTGCTGGCACGCGTTGCGGAGACCCAGGCCAGCGGCATCGAGACCGCGAGCCAGTGGTGCGCCGAGGCGATCGCCAGCGACGGCCTCGTCCACCTCTTCGGCACCGGGCACTCCCGGATCCCGGTGGAGGAGATGTTCCCGCGCTACGGCTCCTACCCGGGCTTCAATCCCATCGCCGAGCTGTCGATGACCTTCCACACCCAGGTGGTGGGCGCCAACGGCCAGCGCCAGGCGATGTTCATCGAGCGGATGCCGGGCCTCGCGGAGGTGATCCTCGGGAACTTCCGGTTCGGCGCGAACGACGTGATGATCGTATTCTCAGCCGGCGGCCTCACCGCGGTGCCCGTCGAGATGGCCCGCGGTGCGAAGGTCCGCGGTCTGAAGGTCATCGCCGTCACGTCCATCGCCCAGTCCCTCTCCGCCGAGCCGGATCCCGCCGCCGGGCGGCGCCTGCTCGAGGAGGCGGACCTGGTCCTGGACCTGTGTTCCCCGGTCCACGACGCCACAGTGTCACTGGTCGGCTTGGACAGTCCTGTCGGCCCGTTGTCCACGGTCGGCGCCGTCGCCATTGTCAACGCCATCAAGTCCCGGACCGCCGAGCTCCTCGTGGAGCGCGGGGCCATGCCACCGGTGATCACGCGCGCGAGCGCGGTGGGCGCCGAGCGGTCCCGGGAGTTGTTCGATGCAGCCTATCGAGAGCATGCGCGGCGTCTCGCCCGTGCGATCGACCAGACAGGAGGTGGGTGACGCCGGAGAGACCGTACAGCTCGATAGGTGATCGTTGGCGGACCTTGCTCCACGTCGGAGCCCCCGGCCGCCACCAGGAGGAGTGCTACATGAAGCAGATGGGTAAGGCCCGCGCCGCCATCGCGATCGGCGCGATCGCGATCATCGTGGGCGCATGCGGCGGCACCGCGGCCACCGCGGCCCCGGCGGCGACCGAGGCTCCGGCAGCGACCGAGGCTCCGGCAGCGACCGAGGCTCCGGCGGCGACCGAGGCTCCGACCGAGGAGCCCGCGGCAGCGGCCTGGAAGATCGGCTACAGCAACGGCGGCGGCGTCGGCAACGGCTTCCGCGAGGAGCAGATGTGCACCGCCAAGGCCGAGGCGCTTGCCTCAGGCAAGGTGGGCGAGCTGAACCTGATCAGCCGCAACACTGACGCCGCGGGCCAGCTCCAGGACATGCGCGACCTCATCGCGGCCGGCGTGAACGCCATCGTCGTCAACCCGAACGACGCTGACGCCCTCAGCCCGGCCATCGACGAGGCGAAGGCCGCCGGCATCCCGGTCGTCTCCGTCGACGCGTACGTCAACAACGACTACGCCTACAACCTGTACAACAACCAGGTCAACTACGCCTACCTTGGCGCCAAGTGGCTGTTCGAGCAGATGGGCGGCACCGGCAAGGTCTACTACATGCGCGGTCTCGCCGGCCACCCGGCCGACAACGATCGCCACATCGGCTTCCAGAAGGCGCTCGCCGAGAACCCCGGCATCGAGGTTCTCCCGAACGCCGACGGCGTCGCCACCGGCTGGGATCCGGCCGTCGGCACGCAGCTGATCAACGACTTCATCGCGTCCGGCGCGTACGACGAGATCGGCGGCATCTGGACCTCCGGCATCGACAGCCAGATCGTCGACGCGATCAAGGCTGCCAAGAAGGACTTCGTGCCGATCGTCGGCGCCGACCTCGGCGCGTTCGTCGGCCAGCTCCTCAACGAGACTGACTACCCGGGCCTCAAGGGCGCGGCGGTGACCAACACCGCGGCCGTCGGCGGCGCCGGCGTCAACCTCGCCAACAAGCTCCTCGCCGGCGAGACGGTCCAGACCGATCCGACGGCCGAGAAGCCCAACACCGTGCTCCTCGTCCCGGTTGTCGCCGACAACGCGACCGACGAGGGCAAGGCCCTGCTTGCCTCCTGGCAGGTTGACGGCCTCGATCCGAACTGGCCGCTGGGCATTCTGATCGACGGCTGGACGACCTACACCCCCGAGCAGGCCGTCGCCTGCAAGGGCCCGGGCGAGTAGACCTCTCCAGGCTCTGACCAGGGTGAGGGTGCCGGTCCGCCGGCACCCTCACCGCATCCACCACCAGCTCGAGGCCCCATGACCGCGACGACCACGGACCTGCTCCTCGAAGCGACCGGCATCTCCAAGTCCTTCGGTGCTGTCGTCGCGCTCAAGAACGCGTCCCTCGCGGTCCGACCGGGCGAGGTCCATGCCCTCATGGGCGCCAACGGTGCCGGCAAGAGCACCTTCGTCAAGATCCTGACGGGCAACATCCACCCCGACAGCGGGCAGCTCGCCGTGCGCGGCCGGCCGCGCGAAGTGCACAGCCCGGGCGAGGCGCGCCGCGGCGGTCTCGTGTCCGTGTACCAGGAGCCGGCGCTGATCCCGGACCTGGACATCCGCTCCAACCTGCGTCTCACCGAGACCCCGGTCGAGCCGTTCCGCCACTGGCTGGCGGAGCTGGGACTCGAGGGCCTGGACCTGATGACGCTGGCCCGACGGCTGCCGCTGGCCACGCTGCGCATCATCGACCTCGCGCGCGGCCTCGCCACCGAGCCCGACGTCCTCATGCTCGACGAGATGACGGCCGCCCTCCCCGCGAACCTCACCGAGCGGGTCCTCGAGGTCGTGGGACGCACGCGCGGCACGGACCGATCGGTCATCTTCATCTCGCACCGCCTGATCGAGATCGCGGCCGTCTGCGACCGCGCGACCGTCCTGCGCGAGGGCGAGACGGTGGGCGTCGTGGACGTCAGCGCAGGGTCCGAGGAGCGCATCGTCGAGCTGATGCTCGGCCAGGTGGTCAAGGACATGCAGACGGTCGTGGACCGCGCGGCCGACGTCCGCGCGTCGGACGCGACCCCGCGCATCGCCGCACGCAACCTCGCGCTCGGCGCCAAGCTCCAGGACGTGTCGTTCGACCTGTACCCGGGCGAGGTCCTGGGCGTGGTCGCGCTGGAGGGACAGGGCCAGGACGAGCTGTTCGACATCCTGTCCGGGTCCGCGCGGCGCCAAGGGCGGCACCCTCGAGATCGACGGCAAGCCGGTCACCTTCCACCACCCTGCCGACGCGATCCGCGCGGGCCTCGTCTACGTGCCCGCCGACCGCGCCGAGGCGCTCCTGATGCAGCAGTCGGTGCGGGACAACATCGCGCTCCCGTTCACCACGCGCCTGGGCGCCTGGGGCCCGATCCGCGGCGGTCGCGAGAAGAAGATGGTGGACGGGGCGATCGAGAAGCTCCAGATCGACACGCGGGCGCAGGGCGAGGTCCGCCGCCTGTCGGGCGGCAACCAGCAGAAGGTCACGATCGCGCGCTGGGTCGCCGGTGGCGTGACGACCATGCTCTGTTTCGACCCCACCCGCGGCATCGACATCCGGACCAAGCAGCAGATCTACGTCCTGCTCCGGGACCTCGCGGAGGCCGGCGCCGCCGTGCTGCTGTACACGTCGGAGCTCAAGGAGATCCAGCTTGCCTGCGACCGGGCGGTCGTGATCTTCAACGGGCACCTGGTGGCCGAGATCCCCGTCGCCGAGGCCGATGAGCCCACGCTGCTGCGGGCCGCCTACAACCTGAAGTCCGACGCGGTGATCCCCGAGCTGGCAGCCGCTGAGGTGCCGGGCCACCGGCGCCCGTCCAGCCGGAGGGCGACCGATGACCGCCGCCGCCCCCGCCATCGTCGTCACGCGACCCAACCCGCTCGCGACGTTCCTGCGCAACAACGCCTGGACGATCGGCCTGCTCGGGTTCCTCGGCGTCCTGCTGGTCTTCACCAAGCTCATCAACCCCACGTACGGCGCGACCGGCATCCAGAACCTGGGGATCGCGGTCCTGCCGCTCGCGCTCGCCGCCGTCGGCCAGGCCATCGTCGTCATCTCCGGCGGCATCGACCTCTCGATCGGGTCGGTCATGGCGCTCTCGAGCGTCGTCTCGGCGGCGCTCATGAAGCAGGCCATCGATGGCTCGCCGGACACCGCGGAAGGCCTGTCGATCGCCATCGTCCTGGGCGTGCTCGTGCTGGGCATGCTCATCGGCCTCGTCAACGGCGCGGTCGTGGTGATCACCCGCGTGCCCGACATCGTCGTCACGCTCGCGATGTCCTTCGTCTGGGCGGGCGCGGCGCTGCTGGTGCTCCAGCGGCCGGGCGGCGCCTCGGCGGACTGGCTCAAGGACCTCGTCGCCGGCCCGCTCCTCAACGAGTGGATCCCCAAGGCCGCGGTCGTGCTGGTGGTCGTGGTCGCCGTGATCTGGCTGCCGATCAGTCGCAGCCGCCTGGGCCTGTCGATCTACGCGATCGGCAGCCACCGGGTGGCGGCGTTCCGCTCCGGCGTCCGGGTCGGCCCCACGAGGGTCGCGGCCTACATGCTCATGGGCCTGTTCGCGGCCCTGGGCGGGCTCTCGCTCACCGCCACCACCGGCATCGGCACCCCGGTGCCCGGGCCCTACACGCTGATGAGCGTGGCCGCGATCGTGCTCGGCGGGGTCAGCCTGGCCGGCGGCCGCGGGGGCGTCTTCGGGCCGATCGTGGGCGTCATGGTCCTCCAGATGATCCGGACCGACATGACGTTCCTCAAGCTCGACTCAAACCTCGCCACCGTCCTCCAGGGCGTCATCCTGATCGGGGTGGTCATGATCGGCTCGTTCGTCGAGATCCGGAGGTCCCGCGCATGAGCGCCGCGTCCGCCCCCGCCCCCGAGGTCCACGCCGCCATGCGCTCGACCGGCCTGCGCGGCCTCCTGCGCGACCGGCCGCTCATCCCCCTGTTCGCCCTCCTCGGGCTCCTCGTCTTCGTCATCTTCCTCGTCCGGCCCGAGACCATCACGGCCAACTGGATGGGCGTGATCATCCGCGCCGCCATCCCGCTGTCGATCCTCGGCGCCTGCCAGACGATCACCTTCCTCACCGGCGGCATCGACCTGTCGGTCGGCGCGGTCGCCTCCCTTACCGGCTTCATGGTGGCCACGCTGGTGGGCTCGCAGGGCCTGATCCCGGCCATGCTCATCGCCCTGGCGGCGGCGGCCCTCGCGGGCATCATCACCGGCATCGGCATCGGCGTGTTCCGGGTCCACCCGCTGATCATGACGCTGGGCATGAGCCTCATCATCCTGGGCTTCTCCAACGTCTGGCAGCGGATCTTCGTCAAGACCGGGGCCGGCGTCCCGCCGCTGTTCCGCACGATCGGCTCGGAGACGCTGTTCGAGGTCCTGCCCTACAGCCTCATCATCTGGATCCCGCTCACGATCCTGATCATCTTCTCGCTCAAGCGGACGGGCTTCGGCCGCCAGCTGTACGCCATCGGCGACAACCCGATCGCATCCCGGCTCGCAGGCGCGCGCTCGTGGCAGGTGATCGTCGTGCTGTACGTGATCTCTGCCCTGCTGGCCGGGATCGCCGGGTTCATGATCTCGGGCCTGACCAACGTCGCCAACGTGAACCTGGCCGACACGTACGTGCTGCCGTCGGTCGCGGCCGCGGTCATCGGCGGGACGTCGATCATGGGCGGTCGCGGCGGGTTCTCCGGCACGATCGTGGGAGCGTTGATCCTGACCGTGCTCTCGTCGCTGCTCACGGTGCTCGGGTTCCCGGAGCCGGTGCGGCAGATCCTGTTCGGCTCGATCATCGTGATCGTGGCGGCGGCCTACACGCGCGTCACCGCCGAAGGCTGACGTGGCCGACGATGTGACCCGTCACCTGGGGCTGGACCTGGGCGGCACGAACCTGAAGTGGGCCGTCGTGGAGCACGGCGCCGGGACGTGGTCGATGGTGGACCGCGACAGCGTGCCCACCCGGCTGGATGGCGCAGCCGAGGACGTGCCGGCGGTCGTCACGGCCCAGCTGGCCGAGGTCGCGCTGGCCGCGATCGCGCGGTGCGGCCCCGTCGGCAGCATCGGCATCGGCGTACCCGGACTCTACGACCCGGAGACCGGCGCGACCCGGTTCCTTGTCAACGTGCCGGGACCGTGGGCTGGGACATCCGGTCGCACCGCCCGTGGCGGCCGCCGTGGGCGTGCCCGCCTTCCTGATCAACGACGCGCGGGCGTTCGGCCTGGCCGAGCTGCGGCTGGGCGCAGGGCGCGGGGCATCGTCGATGATCGGGCTCACGCTGGGGACGGGCGTCGGTGGCGTGCTGGCGATCGACGGGCGCGTCCACCAGGGGCACGACGGGACCGCGGGCGAGATCGGCCACCAGACCATCGACCCGGACGGGCCGTGGTGCGGCTGCGGCAACCGCGGCTGCCTCGAGGCGTACTGCCGGGCGGACCAGCTGTCGGCGGCCTGCGGGACGGCCACCGCCGAGGAGGCGGTCCGGGCGGCGCAGGCAGGCGACGCGCGGGCGCTCGGGGGCCTGGCCGACTGGGGCCGCTACCTGGGCATCGGCATCTCCAACATGATCACGGTCATCTCGCCCGACAAGGTCGTGCTGGGCGGCGGCGTCGCGCAGGCGGGCGAGCTGGTGTTCGGGCCGATCCGCGCCGAGATCGCGCGCCGCGTCGACGACCACGGCGCCCGACCAGGTCGAGCTGGTCGCGGCCGAGCTCGGGACGTGGGCGGGGTCCATCGGGGCCGCCGTCCACGGTGCGGAACGCGCCGGGCTGGTGTGATGCTGACCGGTCACGTCCGATGCTGACCGCCGGACGTCGCACGTGAACGCGGTCGCCGGCGTCGCGTGGCTGCCGCAGTACCGCCAGATCGAGCTGGCGCTGCGGGACCGTGTCGCGTCGCTGCCGCCGGGTGAGCGGCTGCCGTCCGACGACGAGCTCTGCCGGGAGTTCGGCGTGTCGAGGATGACGGCCCGGAACGCGATGCAGCGCCTGGCCGAGGACGGCCTCGTGCGAGCGGATCCCGGGGCGGGGGACGTTCACGGTGGCACCGCCGTCGCACCGGCACGCGGACCGGCTGATGGCCTTCTCGCACGAGATGGAGCGGCTGGGGCGGGTGCCGGCATCGCGGTTGCTGGGGCGCGAGATCCGGCCCGCATCGGCGTCGGAGGCCTCGCTCCTGGGCCTGCGCGTGACCGAGCCAGTGGTCGTGGTGCGACGCCTGCGGCTTGCCGACGGGGTGCCGATTGCGCTTGAGACGGCGATCCTGGTGCGGCGGACGTCCGATGTCGTGATGGCCGCGGACCTGGAGGCGGGCTCGCTGCACGAGGCGCTCGGGCGGGCCGGGTTCAACCTGCGACGCGGCAACGCGACGATCTCCGCGGAGGCGGCCGGTCCCGACGACATGCGGCTCCTCGGCGTGCGAGGCGGGACGCCGCTGCTCGTTGAGCGGCGCGTGATCACGGACCCGCCAGGGCCGCCCGATCGAGGCGACCGAGTCGCGCTACCCGGGTGACCGGTACGCGCTGGACGTCCGCTTCGAGGTTGAGGAGCGGTAGGTCGTCGCGCGTGGCCGGTCGCGGTGCGCGGCCTGCTCGTGTCGGGCATGAAAGGGCCCGGACCACCGGTGGGGGGGAACCGGCAGCCCGGGCATGAAGCCGGCCCCGTGGGGGGGACGGGACCGGCGGGAGAGTCGGAAGGGTGCGGGCACGGCGCCCGCCCAGGGTCTACCTGGCGGCGGCCGCCATGAGCTCCACCATCCGCTTGGCGGTATAGCCCGGCCCGTCGTTCCGGGTCAGCTGGGCCAGTACGTCGAGGGGGAGGTCGTCGAGGATCGCGCCGTTCGGGTTGAACAGCAGGTGCTCGTCCACGGCCAGGCCGAACGCCGAGCCCTCCTTGACCGCGTGGTACAGGTTCCGCGGCGCGAACGGAGTCGCCCACGTTGAGGACGTTGACGCCGGCCGCCCGCAGCTCGTCGAACAGCGCGAGCACCGGGCGGGTGTGGCACGTCACCACGTCGTCGACCTCCAGCTCGTGCCGGTTGAACGCGCTGTCCTGGAGCACGACCCGGCCCTCGTGGATCTCGGCGACCGTGGTCGAGGTGATCACGTCCACCGGGTGCTTGAACGGCTTCGACGAGAGCACCTCGGCGTCCGTCTGCGCGAACCGCTTGCGCAGCACGTACATGTGGATGACCTCGCAGTCCGCCGCGAACTCCCGGTTCTCGGTCACGATCGTGACCTTGCGCCCGATGTCGGCCAGCCAGGCCGCCGTGTCCGCAGCCGCGTAGGAGTCGCCCCAGAGCAGCACGCGCTCGCCGAGCTTGCGCATCCTCCGTCCGCCCGGGTGGCACTCGCAGGCCACCTTCGGGCAGGCCATCGTCTCCTCGAACGGGACGATGCGCGACGCGTCGCCGACGACCGGCGGCACGAACGACTCCGCGCCGGTCGCA
The DNA here is from genome assembly GCA_963697365.1 of uncultured Chloroflexia bacterium. GTDB lineage: Bacteria > Chloroflexota > Limnocylindria > Limnocylindrales > CSP1-4 > CAIXZV01. Next base: position 61,981 of record CAVONT010000003.1, on the reverse strand, counting down.
TTGAGCACGAGATCGAACCCGCGCAGCTCGTCCACCGTCGGTGCGTGGTTGAGCCGGATGTCCACGGCCAGGTCCAGCAGCTGGTCACGGATCCAGTCCAGGTACCAGCGCATCTTCTCCTTGCCCGGGACGAGGCAGACGTAGAGCATCGCCCCGCCCAGCTCCGCGTGCTTCTCGAACAGCGTGACCTGGTGCCCGCGCTCGGTGGCGATGCGCGCCGCCTCCATGCCCGCCGGGCCGCCGCCCACGACGGCCACCTTCACGGGCCGCCCGGTCCGGGCCATCGAGTCGTATCCCGGCTTGCCGCAGGCGGCGTTGATGGAGCACGCGATCTCGTGCTTGGCCATCAGCGACTCCTGCCAGCAGCCGCCCAGGCACGAGATGCACTTGCGGATGGACTTGACCTTCCCGTACTTCGCCTTGACCGGCCAGTACGGGTCCGCCAGCAGCTGGCGCGCGAGGCCCACGAGGTCCGTCTTGCCCTCGGCCAGGATCTGCTCGCAGTACTCCGGGTCGCGCAGCGAGTGCGAGGTGATGACCGGGATCTTCACGACCTTCTTGGTCGCCTCGGCGGCGTACGTCGCCCAGCCCTGCGGGTACTGCATCGGGTCGAAGCCGGCGCCCGGGGACTCCTGCATGCCCTGCGACAGGTCCAGCGCGGCGACCCCGGCCCGCTCCAGGACGCGCGCGGTCTCGAGGCCCTCCTCCATGTCGCGGCCGCCCGGGCACCACTCCTCGAACGAGTAGCGCACGAGGACCGGGTAGGTCTTGCCGCACTTCTTCTTGATCGAGTCGATGACCGCGAGCGGGAAGCGCATCCGGTTCTCGAACGAGCCGCCGAACCGGTCGGTGCGCATGTTGAGGTACGGGCGACATGAACTCGGACAGCAGGTAGCCGTGGGCGGCGTGCAGCTCCACCGCGTCGAAGCCCGCCTGCTTGACCCGCCAGGCGGCCTCGGAGAACAGGTCGACGAGCTCGAGGATCTCGGGGATCGACGCCTCGCGGATCTCCTTGCCCTTCTCCTCCGCGTTCTCGTAGATGATCTCGTGGCCCGCGGACCACGGCAGCTTGAGCACCCGGTCGGTCGCGCCCAGCGTGTTGTAGCGCGGGATCGCGCACTGGCGCCCCGGGTGCTGGAGCTGGACGGCGCACTTCGCGCCGTAGCGGTGCATCGACTCGGCCAGGCGGGCGAGGCCCGGGCACGTAGTTGTCGCCGTCGGCCACGAGGCAGGTCACCGTCGGGCGGCCGGTCGAGGCATCGGGCGTGGTGGCGCCCACGATCACGAAGCCCGGTGCCGCCCTTGGCGATGTTGCCGTGGTGGTGGATGTCGCGCTCCGACGACCTCGCCATCCGCGGCGGACGAGCTGATGTCCGTGGGCACGTGGACGATCCGGTTGGGGAGCGTGATCGAGCCCATCTGGAGCGGGCTGAACAGGTTCGGGAAGGCCATGACAACAGACTCCTGGCGGGACGCAGGCATCGATGGCCTGATCGTCCGCCGCCCGCCCCGCCCCGGCAATGCCAGTCACGGTCGAAGGAGTGGCAGAAGCGGTCGCGCCGTCCCAGCCGGACCGTCCAAACCCTCCATACGGCCCTGTCCGATGCGGCTGCGCCTGCGCACGGTGACCGCCATGGCCACCTACGTCTGGCAGCAGGACATGGACCCGGACTTCCCGCTCGCGGTGATCGAGTACACGGCCCTGGGCGACGGGGATCCGATGCACTGGCACGATCACTTCGAGATCGCGCTGGTGCTCGACGGCGCGGGCGAGCTTCATGTTCGGCAAGCGGGCGCTGCGGGCGGAGCCGGGCGACATCTTCTTCATCGACAACAGCCAGCCCCACGTGGCCCTCGCGGACCCGGGCTGGCCGCTGCGCCTGCTGCTGGTCCTGTTCCGCCCGGAGCTGCTCGCCGGGCCAGGCTGCCGGCCGCTGGACCTCGGCTACCTCGCGCCGTTCCGCTGGGACGAGCGGACCGCCTCGCCCCGGGTCCGCGGCGGCACCCTCGCTGGCCGACGAGATCGCCGTCCTGATGCACCGGCTCCGCGACATCCACGTCCGAAGCGACCCCGCGGAGCGGTTCCTGGCCGATGCCACCCTGCGCACGGCGATCGCCCTGGTCAACCGTGATCCCGCCGCCCGTGCGACGCGCCAGCGCCATCCGCGCCGCCGCCGACCGCCGGGAGCAGATCCGTCCCGTCCTCGCCTACGTGGACCGCAACCACCGCGAGCAGATCACGCTGGAGGACGTCGCCGACCTGGTCCACGTCAGCCCGTCCCGCGTCCGCCACGTGTTCAAGGACGTCACGGGCGTGTCGCTTCAAGGAGTACGTGACCCAGGTCCGGGTCGCCGAGGCCAAGCGCCTGCTGCTCGCGACGGACCTGTCCGTGGCCGAGATCGCGCGGGCCGTCAGCTACACCAACCTCAACCAGTTCTACAAGGTGTTCTACCGCTCGTGCGCCATGTCGCCGGGCGAGTACCGCCGCTACTACACGCCCGCCACCGCTGCCGGCTAGGACCGGGAGGAGACCGCATGGACACGCTGGCGCCCGCGTCATCGGGCGTGCTCATCCGCGAGGCGCTCGATGCCGACTGGGAGGAGGCCGGCCGCATCTGCTACGAGGCCTTCTCCACGCTCGCCGACCAGCACGGCTTCCCGCACGACTTCCCCACGGTGGAGGCGGCCTCCGCTGCCGATCCGCTGGCTCATCAACCACCCCAAGGTCTACGGCGTGGTGGCGGAGTCCAGCGGCCGGGTCGTCGGATCGTCCTTCCTCGACGAGCGCGGCCCCATCTTCGCCATCGGCCCGGTGAGCGTGGACCCGGACGCCCAGGACCACCACGTCGGGCGGAAGCTCATGGAGGCGATGCTCGCGCGCTTCCACGAGCGCGGTGCGGCCGGCGTCCGCCTCGTCCAGATCGCGTACCACAACCGCTCGCTGAGCCTGTACGCGAAGCTGGGCTTCGAGGTCCGCGACTCGTTCGCGGCGATGCACGGCGCGCCACTCCAGCGGGTCCTGCCCGGGCTACGACGTGCGCCCGGCCACCGTCGACGACGAGTACGCGATGAACTCGCTCTGCCTGCGGGTGCACGGCCATGCGCGGTCGGTGGAGGTCAGTGAGGCGATCGAGGCGGGCGAGGCGCGGGTCGTGGAGCGCCTGGGCCGGATCACCGGGTACACGACGAGGATCAACTACTTCGCCCACTCGGTCGCGGAGACCAACGACGACCTGCGCGCGCTGATCTGCGAGTCGGCGGACTTCGGGACGCCCGGGTTCCTGGTCCCGCTCGACAACAACGACCTGTTCCGCTGGTGTCTCGAGCAGGGGCTGCGCGTGTTCTTCGTGACCAACCTGATGACCATCGGCATCTACCAGCAGCCCGAGGGCGCCTGGATGCCGTCGGTGGGCTACTGACCCCGGAGGAGCGAACCCGAACCGTGACCACCTCCCGCGACCGCGTCCGGGCGGCGCTCGCCCACGTCGAGCCTGACCGGATCCCGTTCGACCTGGGCGGCACCCGGGTCACCGGCATCCACGCCCGCGCCTACGAGCAGCCTGCGCCCCGCGCTGGGTCTTCGCGCCGCGCGATGCCCGCGTGGTGGACATCACCCAGCAGCTGGCCGACGTGGAGCCCGACGTGCTCGATGCGCTCGAGTGCGACGTCCGCCTCGTGAGCCCGCGCGGCGGGTCCGGGTACACGCGCGTGATCACCGAGGACGCCGAGCACCGCGTCGTACATGGACGAGTGGGGCGTGGGCCGCCGGATGCCGCTGGCCAACCCGCTCTACTACGACGCCTGGGCCCCGCCGCTGGCCGGCGAGCGCACCATGGCCGATGTCGAGGCCTACGCCTGGCCGGACGCCGCCGACCCGGCCCGCTACACCGGCATGGCCGACGATGCGCCGCAGGTTCGCGGAGGAGGAGCAGCGCGCGGTCGCCATCGGGTCGATCTGCGGCGGCCTCACCGAGGGCCTGTTCAAGCTGCGCGGCTTCGAGGAGGGGTACATGGACCTCGCCGCGGAGCCCGACCTCGCGCGGCGGATCATGGAGCGGATCCTGGAGATCAAGATCGCGTACTGGGAGCGGGCACTGGCCGAGGTCGGGCCATGGGCGGACGTCCTGGTCGAAGCCGACGACCTCGGCGGCCAGGAGCGCACGCTGTTCTCGCCGCGCACCTACCGCGAGCTCGTCAAGCCGCTCCACCGCGAGCTGTTCGACTGGCTCCACGCCCACACCGACGCCAAGGTCTTCTTCCACACCTGCGGCGCCGTGCGGGAGCTCATCCCCGACCTCATCGAGATCGGGGTGGATATCCTCAATCCCGTGCAGGTCTCCGCCGCGAACATGGACACCGCCGAGCTCAAGCGCGAGTTCGGCCGCGACATCGTCTTCTGGGGCGGTGGCGTGGACACCCAGCGCGTCCTCGGCTCCGGGACGCCGGCCGAGGTCCGCGAGGAGGTCCTCCGGCGCGTGGACGACCTGCGCGGCGACGGCGGCTTCGTCTTCGCCTCGGTCCACAACGTCCAGCCCAACGTGCCGGCGGCGAACCTGCTGGCGATGCGGGCGGCGCTCCGGGAGGCGAACGGTGCCTGAGCAGCTGGTCGAGGGACGGCTCGTCCTCGACGACCAGGTCGTCCCCGGCCACCTGGTGATCGAGGACGGCTTCATCACCGCGGTCGTCCCGGAGCCCGGCAACCGCCAGGCCGCCTCCGTGGCCGTACATCGCGCCCGGGTTCATCGACGTCCACGTCCACGGCTGGGGCGGCCACGACGCCACCGGCGACGCCAATGCCCTCACCGGCATGGCCCACGCGCTGCTCAAGCGCGGCGTGACGTCGTTCCTGCCCACCGCGCCCACGCTCCCCGAGGACGAGATCCCGCGCTTCGCCGAGCGCGTCCGGGCCTGGATGCGCGACGAACCCGACCGGCGGCGCGGAGCCGCTGGGCTTCAACCTCGAGGGTCCGTTCATCGCGCCGGCGCGCAAGGGCGCCCACGAGGCGGCGCTGCTGCGGACGCCCGCCGAGCTGCCGGCGCCGATTCTCGACGCCGCCCTGGACGGGCTGCGGATCATCACCATCGCGCCGGAGCTGCCTGGCGCCCTCGAGCTGATCGAGCGGCTGACGGCGCTTGGGGTCGCGCGCGTCCATCGGGCACTCGAACGCGACGCTCGAGGAGGCGCGCGCCGGCTACGCGGCCGGCGGCCGGACGACGACCCACCTGTTCAACGCGATGACCGGCGTCGACCACCGGCTGCCGGGGCTCGCGGTCGCGGCCCTGACGGACGACGAGGCCTACGTGGAGCTCATCGCGGACGGCAACCACGTCCACCCGGCGCTCTGGCCGATCATCCGCCGGACCAAGCCCGCGGACCGGCTGATCCTGGTCTCCGACGCGCTGCCCCTCGCCGGCACCCGCGACGGGCGCGGCGTGGTCGGCGGGCTGGAGGTGGAGGTCCGCGACGGGCGGGCGACGCTGCTCGGGACGACGACCCTCGCCGGGTCCGTGATCGCGCTCGACAGCGCCGGTGCGCAACCTGGTCGCCTCGGGCGTGCCGCTGGTTGCCGCGGTCGCCGCCGCGTCGGCGAACCCGGCGGCGCTCCTGGGCGCGACGGATCGCGGCCACCTGGCCGTCGGGATGCGGGCGCACCTCGTCGAGCTCGACGACGACCTCCACGTGCTGCGGGTGACCCGCGGCCGCGGCTGGGTCGGCGGCCCGCACTGATGGCGTCGGACGGCAGTCAGGAGGTCGGGCAGCAGGTCGGGCAGCAGGTCGCGGGGTGATCGTCCAGCTCTACACGATGCAGTCGGTCGAGGAGGCCCTCGCCTGCATCGACGCGGGCGCCGACCACGTCGGGATCACGCCGCCGCAGGGCCTGCCGGGCGAGCTGCCGTCGCTGGCGGCGATGCGCGACATCGTGGACGCGGTGGGGGACCGGGCGCGGGTGGTGGCGCTGACCGTCGACATGGATCCGGCCTTCATCGAGGAGCTGGTCAGCGTGGTGCAGCCCGCGATCCTGCACCTGTGTCCGCTCGCCAGCGAGGTCACGCCGGCGCTGGTGGCTGCCCTCCGCGTCGCGGGTGCCCGGGGGTCCCGATCATGCAGGCGGTCTCGGTCACGGGCCCGGAGTCCGTCGCCGAGGCGCGCGCCTACGCGGAGGTCGCCGACTACCTGATCCTCGACACGCAGGCGCCCGACATCCCGGGCGTCGGGGCGAGCGGGATCACGCACGACTGGTCGGTCAGCCGCCGGATCGTCGAGACGGTCCGGGTGCCGGTGATCCTCGCGGGCGGCCTGTCGCCGGAGAACGTTGCCGACGCGATCCGTGCGGTGCGGCCGTGGGGCGTGGACTCGCTGACCCACACCAACCGGCCGCTCGGGGACGGCGGCTTCCGCAAGGACGTCGAGCGGGTGGCGGCGTTCGCGGCCGCCGCGAAGGCCGGGTGACGGGTGGCTGCCGCGTCTGCCGGACGTCCGGTCGTCGTGCTGGGCGATGTCAACGCCGACCTGACCATCCAGCTCCCCGAGCGCGGGCGGAGCGGGCTGGGCGGAGCGGCCGGTGAGCCGCGCCTGACCGGCGGCGGGACGGCCGGCAACACGGCGGCGGCGCTGGCGACGGCTGGGCGTGCCGGTGGTCTTCCACGGGGCCGTCGGCGACGACCTGTTCGGGCGCAGCCTGGCCGCTGAGCTGCGCGCGAGCGGCGTCGACACGGCGGGCCTCGTCGTCCTTCCCGACGATGCGACCTGCCAGGTGATCGCGATGCTCGAGCCGGGCGGCGGGCGCCATCTCGTGGTCTGGCCGCACGACATGGGGGCGCTCGCACGCTTCTCGCCCGCCGCATCTCGATGCGTCGCTGATCGGTGGCGCCGCATGGCTGCACACGACCGGCATGTGCCTGCGGCACGAGCCGGTGGCATCGGCCGTCCTCGAGGCCATGCAGGTTGCACGGGCGGCCGGCGTGCCGGTGTCGCTGGACCTGAACCTGCGCCTCGAGCTGTGGGGCCTGCCGCGGGCGGTCGAGACGGCGGTCGCGGAGGCAGTGGACCTCGCCGACGTGGTGTTCGGGAGCGGGCCGGAGGAGATCGTCCCGTTCGCCCGAGCACGCGAGCACGACGTGGGCTCCGTGGAGACGGCGGCGCTGGCGCTGGCAGGTGACGCACGGACGGTGGTGGCGCGCCTGGGCGCCGGTGGCGCACTCGCGGCGACGCCCGAGGGGCGCCTTGTCCGGTCGCCCGGCTTCGCGGTGGAGCTGCGCAATCCGGTGGGCGCCGGCGATGCGTTCGATGCCGGGTTCATCGCGGCGAGGGTCGAGGGGCTGCCGCTCGCAGAGGCGCTGCGCTGGGGGAACGCCGTCGGCGCACTCAAGGTCCACCGCGAGGGCGGCGCGCGCGACCTGCCGAACCGGACCCAGGTGGGGCTGCTGCTGGACCGCTGACCACCTGACGCTGACCACCTGACGCTCATTGCGAGCGGCATCGCCCTTCGTCTGGGGTGGTGGAGGCGTCCGTGTGCACCCGGCGCGCACACGGAGCGGTGACGTCGCTCGGTGAGCGCCCGGTGCGCCACCCGTGCGCCCCCGTGCGCTCCGCAGGGCCATGCCCGCACGACCTGCGCACCAGCCGCGCATCGAGCGCTTCGACCGCATAGTGCGAGCGCCCGGTGCGCACCATGCCGGCGGCAGGGCCCGGGCCCTGCCGCCGCCGCTAGGTCGCCGGTTCGCTGACGCTCCAGCCGCCGTCGACGGCGATCACCTGGCCCGTCACCATCGCCGCGTCGTCGGACAGGAGGTGGAGGGCGCGTCGCCGTGACCGCGTCGGCCGCGATGGGGCCGCCGGCCAGCGGCTGCTTCGCGGCGAGGTAGCGCAGGATCGCCGGGTCCTCCTGGGCGCGCCGGCTCATCGGCGTGGCGACCAGGGACGGGGCCACGGCGTTGACCCGGATCCCGTGCGGCGCATAGAAGGCGGCCAGTGCCCGGGTCAGCCCGTCGATCGCGCCCTTCGAGGCCGCGTACGCGTGGGTGGCGAAGAACTGGGGCGCGGGATGCGTCGCCAGGGTGGACGACATCAGCACGACCGCGCCCCGCGACCCGTGCGCGTCCGGCTCCTGGGCGAGCATCCGTCGCACCGCCGCCCGCGCGACCAGGAACTGCGAGGTGGCGTTGGACGCGATGACGGTCTCCCAGCCCTCGAGCGTCGCCTCGTGGAGCGGCCCATCCCCGAAGCGGCGCCCGGAGATCCCCGCCACGCTGTACACGCCGTCGAGCCGTGGGGCCAGCGCGTCGAATGCGGCGAAGGCCGCCTCGACGTCCGCCTCCGAGCGCAGGTCTGCGACGTGCCACGCGCACCGGCCGCCGTCGGCCTCGATCCCGGCCGCGAGATCCGCCAGCCGCTCGGCCGTGCGTGAGACCGCGAACACGAGCCCGCCCTCGCGGGCGATCGCCTGCGCCGCCGAGGCGGCCATGCCCGTGGACCCGGTGACCAGGATGGCCCGTCCCTCGAACCGCCCGCTCCCGCTCCTGCTCACCTGCCCACCTCCACGTCGACCGGCTCGAGCAGCGCGCCGTCGTCGGCCAGCCTGGCCCGCAACCCGTCCGCGGCCACCGCGCGCGGCATCACGCCGCCCTGCCACCGCCATCGCGGCTGCCGTTCCTGCCGCCTGGCCCATCGCCATGCAGGTCGCCATCGACCGGGCGGACGCGTGGGCGTCATGCGTCGCGGAGAAGCAGCGGCCCGCCACCAGGAGTCCCTCGATCCCGACCGGCACCAGGGTCCGGAAGGGGATGCCGTAGATCCCTCCTGCCGCCGACCCGCCGCCTTCCCTGCCACCGACGTAGGCCCACGCCGTGTCGCCGCCTGACCCGTGGTCCTCGATCGGCGCGCCGCACAGGGCGATCTCGTCGGCGAACCGGGCGCCGCCCAGCACGTCCTCGCGGGTGAGCCGGTAGACCCCGTGGACGCGCCGGCTCTCGCGCACCCCGATGGCGGGCGATGTCGCCACGATCACCGCTCGCTCGAAGCCGGGCACCCGGTCGCGCAGGAAGCGGTGGTACTCCTGGACCTGGCGCCGCCCGTCGATCTCGGCCGCCGTGAGCTGCTCGGGATCGGTCGCGTCCACGTTCGGCACGCGGGTCATGTGGATCAGCGCCACGCCCTCGTACGGGGTGCGGTGCCAGGAGCCCTCGATGCGGGGCAGCCGGTAGGCACCCGACGCGACGGCCTCGGCCATCAGCCGCCACAGCTCCTGCTTCGGCACCGCCGACGCCCGCGCGATGTCGACGTTGGCGACCTTGAACAGCGTCGAGAGCGACTGGACCGTGCCGCCGTCACCCGGTGCATCGTGGGGGACGCCGGCCATGGCGCAGACGTCGGCATCGCCCGAGGCATCCACGAAGGCACCCGCCTCCACCCAGCCTCACCACCCTTGTTCCACAGGCGGACCGCGACCAGCCGGCCGTCGACCACCCGGACGCCGGTCGCCCAGGTGTGCAGCAGCAGCTCCACGCCGGCATCCTCGGCCATGCGCTCCCAGACCACCTTGAGCGCCTCGGCGTCGTAGGTCACGCCGGTGCCCGCGCCGTAGGTGTTCGGCCGCTCGAAGGCGACGCCGTCGGCCGTGAGGCGCCGGGCCACCTCCCACCCGATGCCGCCCACCACCCGGCGAGGGCGGTCGCCCGGCGTGTAGAACGCGTAGAACGTGTCGAGCACGGCCGTCGAGGTGCCGCCCATGAACGCGAGCCGGTCCACGAGCAGCGTGCGTGCGCCCGCCCGTGCCGCGGCGATCGCGGCCGTGGATCCCGCGGACCCCGCGCCAACGACGACGACGTCGTACCGGTCCTTCACGCCCAGGCCTCCCCGCCGCCGGGCACGGCGTAGAACCGGGCGGGATTGGCGACGAGGATCCGGGCGGCCGCGTCGTCGCCGAGACGCCGGCGGAGGCGCGGTGCGAAGGCAGTCATCAGGTAGCGCAGGCCCGGCCCGCCGTCGTACGCGCGCAGGTACGAGCGCGCGCCGAGGTCCAGCCCCAGCATCAGCCGCTCCAGGTGGCCGGCGGCCGCGACGCGCTCGACCAGGTCGAGCACCACGCTGTCGGGGTGGTACTTCGTCCGCCCGATCGTGTCGTACTCGAGCGTGACGCCGCGCGCGGCGATCTCCGCGTGGAGCTCCCAGTCCGGGTTGCGGTCCATGTGGGCGAGAGCGATCCGGTCCGCCCCGGCGCCGGCCGCCTCGAGCAGGTCGATGATGTCGTGGGCCGCCGTGCCGACCTCGCAATGGACCAGGATCCCGGCGCCGGTCGCGGCGCTCGCCGCCCCGATCGCCTCGAGCCGCCGTCCCTCCGAGGGGCTGATCCGGTGGTACGAGGCGCCGCCCTTGATGGCGCCCGCCCGTGCCGCGTCGGGCGGCAGGGCCGGATCCAGCCAGTCGGCGGGGTGCATGCCGTGTCGCAGGTCGGCGAGGATGCGATCCGCGAGCAGCCCGACGGGCGCCTGGTGGACCCAGTGGCCGGCAGGATAGTGGAGGTCGCGGTGGTAGCCGGTCGCCGCGATCACGGGCACGCCCGTCGCCTCGCTGATCGCCCGCAGGCCGCGCGGGTCGCGCCCCAGGCCGATGGGCGTCATCTCGACGATCGCGCCGAGCCCGGACGCCCGGCCCTCGCGCACCTCGGCGATCGAGCGCTCCACGTCGGTGAAGGCGTCGGCCGGTGTCGCGGCCGATCGGAGCAGGAGGTGCTCGTGGGCATCGACCACGCCCAGGGTCGATGCGGCGCGGGGCCCCATGACGGTGATGACGTGCCCGTCGGACACTGAGGCCTCCTGGTCGCTTCCTGGTCCCGATGGACCACCGTTCGGCAGTCTACCGGCCTATTGCTGCGCAGCGTGTGCCGGGTATGGTTGAGGGAGCCTGACGCCCAGCGAGCCCGCTTCGGCAGTGAGGGCCTTGGAACCGAGGTGCTGGTTGCCTGTCGCTCGCTTGGCGCCGCCAGATGTCGCAAGACGCCCATCGCCGCATCCGACGATCCTCCGTACTGGGTCGGCCTGGATCGCGGCGGTCGTGCTCGCGCTGGCCGCGGTCGTCCCGGCTCCGGCCCAGGTTCAGGCATCGAGCACGTGGTCGCGCAACCTTGACGTCCCGAGTGCGTTCGTCTACCAGGACCCGTACTTCGCGGCGTGCACGGCGGCCTCAGTGATGACCATGCTGAACACGATCGCCGGACGGGGCACAGGTGGCGCAGGGTTCCGCTGGACGCCGTACCGGGTACGTAACAGCCCCAACCCGGCCGACACCCGCGACATGACGTCCATCCTCGCGTTCTCGCGCTCGCACGACACCCTCCGGTCCGCCTCGTCCGGGTCGGATGCCCACGGCTGGCGCAATGCCCTGAACTACTACGGATGGGGTTCTGCGGCGATGACCGACCCGTCCCGGATGGTGTACCAGGACCGGTCCTACGCGTCGTTTGGAGCAGCGATCAAGTCGGCCGTCAAGGCGATCGCCCGGTACGGGATGCCGGTCGGCGTGCTGGGCTGGGCCGGCGGCCACGCCCAGATCATGACCGGGTACGTCGTGGTGGGCGAGGACCCTGCAGTGTCGAACGCGTTCGTCGTCCAGTCCGTGTACCTGTCGGACCCGTGGCGCCAGAACCGGATCCGCAACCTCAGGGTGAGCACCTGGAGCCTGCGGAGCGGCAACCTGCACTACCGGTTCCAGAGCTATCGCGAGACGGACAGCCCGTATCGCGACGGGTACACGCGCAGTGGGCTCCCTGGCTCCGTGGCCGCGACACGGGGCGCCTCGGAGTGGTATCGACGCTGGGTGCTCGTGGTGCCAGTGCGGAGCGGCCTGCCGACCCCCACTCCGACCCCGACACCGACCCCGACTCCGACCCCGACACCGACCCCCACTCCGACCCCGACCGCCGACCCGCCCGCGACCACCGCGCCGCCGGCTGACCCAACCCCGACGGTCGAGCCGACGCTGCCCGCCGACCCGACATCGGCCCCCACCGCCGACCCGACCTCGACCCCGGCGGCCGACCCGACCGCCGACCCGACTCCCGCCGCCGAGCCGACCCCGACTCCCGCCCCCGGCCCGACCCAGGCCCCGGCGGCCGACCCCACCCCGACCGGCGAGTCCGCGACGCCCGCCACCTGACCCCGTCGCCGGGCCGGGTGGCCCGCCGCCTGCCCGCGGGTGACCGGCCGACCGGTTGGGCATTGCGGGCCGTTCGGCAGGCAGCGGGCTGGACACGGCGGTGGATCATGACAGCATGGCTGCACCCGTCCCTCGGACGGCCGCGTCCCGGCCGCCGGTGATCCCGTGTCCCCCGTGACGGCTCGCGCGCTGCTCGTCGAAGGCGTCGTGCAGGGCGTCGGGTTCCGGCCGTTCGTCTGGCGCCTGGCGACAGAACTGGGCCTGGTCGGCCGTGTCAGAAACGCCGCGGGCCGCGTGGAGATCGAGGCGGCCGGGTCCGTGGCCGCGCTCGACGCCTTCGCCCGCCGCCTGCGGAGCGACGCGCCGCCGCGCGCCCGGGTGGAGCGCGTGACGCGTCCGGCTCGCTTGCCGGCGACGACCCGCTCGCGCGCGACCTCCCCGTCCCGTTCCAGATCGACGAATCCGTGGTCGCGGCGGCCACCGACCGCCTGTTCCCGCCCGACATCGCGACCTGCGACGACTGTCTCGCCGAGCTGTGGGATCCGGGCGACCGGCGCCACCGCTACCCGTTCACCAACTGCACGAACTGCGGGCCCCGCGCGACGATCATCGAGGAGCTCCCGTACGACCGCGCCCAGACCACGATGCGGGCCTTCCCGCTGTGCGCCGCGTGCGAGGCGGAGTACCGCGATCCCGCGAACCGGCGCTTCCACGCGGAGCCTGTCGCATGCCCGGCGTGCGGGCCGAGGCTCTCGTGGCGGCCGACCGGCGCGCCCGCACCCGTTGCGCACGAGGAGGATGCGCTGGCGGTCGCGGTCGCGGCGCTCCAGGCCGGGCGGGTCGTCGCAGTCAAGGGCCTCGGCGGCTACCACCTCGCCTGCGATGCCACCGACGACGAGGCCGTCCTGCGCCTGCGCGACCGGAAGCGGCGTTGGGCGAAGCCGTTCGCGGTCATGGTCCGGGACCTGGCGGCGGCCGAGGCGCTCTGCCGTGTCGGTGCGCTGGAGCGGGAGCTGCTGACAGGCCCGGCGCGGCCGATCGTCCTGCTCCAGGCCCGGCGCAATGGGGTGCCCCGCCTGGCCCCGTCGGTCGCCAACGCCAACCGCCGCCTGGGCGTCTTCCTCCCGTACACGCCGCTCCACCACCTCCTGCTCGAGGCCGTCGGCCGGCCGATCGTGCTCACGTCGGGGAACCTCACCGACGAGCCCCTCGCCACCGACGACGACGACGCGCTCGCCCGGCTGTCCGGCCTCGCCGACGGGTTCCTCGTCCACGACCGCGAGATCCGCGCCCGGTACGACGACTCGGTCACGCGCGTGGTCGCCCGTCGCGAGTCCGTCGTCCGGCGGGCGCGCGGCTACGCCCCGGAGCCCATGCCCCTCCCTGTCGCGGCGTCGCGCCCGCTCCTCGCGGTCGGCGCAGAGCTCAAGCACACCTTCACGCTGGCGCGCGGCTCACGGGCGCACGTGGCCCCGCACAACGGCGACCTCGAGGACCTCGCGACGCACCGCGCGTTCACCGACGGCCTCGCCCACCTCTCGCGCCTCCTCGCCCTCGAGCCCGAGGTGGTCGTCCACGACCTCCACCCGGAGTACCTCTCGACCAAGTACGCCGTCGCCACCTTCCCGGCCGACCGGCGGATCGCCGTCCAGCACCACCATGCGCACGTCGCGTCGTGCGCGGCGGAGTGGGGGATCACGGAGCCGTTCCTGGGGGTCGCGTACGACGGCCTGGGCATGGGCGACGACGGCACGTTCTGGGGAGGCGAGGTGTTCCTCGCGGACCTGCGGTCGTACACCCGCCTGGGGCGGTTCGGGCGGGCGCCGATGCCGGGTGGGGCGCTGGCGGTGAAGAAGCCGTACCGGATGGCGCTGGGCTACCTGCTCGGGGCGGAGGACGTCCCCGCGGACGATGACCCTATGGGCATCACGGGATGGAGGTCACGGCCGACGCGGCCCACATGGCTGACGCAGGCGGCCCAGCTGCACGCTTCCTCGCGCAGCTCGACCCCCGCGAGGTCCGCCTCGTGCGCACCCAGGTCGAGCGCGGGCTCAACGCGCCGGTGGCGTCGTCGGCGGGGCGCCTGTTCGATGCCGCGTCCGCGCTGCTGGGCATCCGGGCCACCGCCGAGTACGAGGCGCAGGCCGCGATCGAGCTGGAGCTGGCCGCCGGCGACCGCCGTGAGGCCCCCCTCCCATGGCGCATGGGCCGGGTCGACGGACTGGCCGTCTACGACCCGCGACCCACGCTCGCGGCACTGCTCGAGGACCAGGCCGCGGGCCGGTCCAGCGGCGCGCTCGCGGCCGCGTTCCAGGCCACCATCGTGGAGGTCACGAGCGCACTGCTCGCTGACGGGCGCGATCGGACCGGGGTGCGTATCGTGTGTCTCTCCGGGGGCGTGTTCCAGAACCGGCGTCTCGCGTCCGACCTGCTCCGCAGGCTGGCGGCCGAGGGCTTCGAACCGTTCATCAACCGCATGGTCCCCGTCAACGACGGGGGCGTGAGCTACGGCCAGGCCGCGATCGGCGCAGCACGGCTGGCCGCGGCAGGCGAACTGACAGCGGGCGTCCCCACGCTCGGGCAGGAGGTCTGAGGGCATGTGTCTTGGAATCCCGGGACGGGTCACCGAGATCCGCGACGAGGCGGGCCTCGCGATGGGCAAGGTCGACTTCGGCGGCGTGCGCAAGGACGCCTGCCTCGCGTACCTCCCCGAGGTGCAGGTCGGCGACTACGTCATCATCCACGTCGGCTTCGCGATCTCCAGGGTCGACGAGGACGAGGCGCTCAAGACGCTCGAGATCCTCGCTGAGATGGGCGTCATGGAGCCCGAGCTGATGACGATGGGCGAGGGCATGGACGAGCTCGCGGTCGTGTCCGACGACGCGCCCAGCGCCCTCACCTTCAATCCTGCGACCCCGCCATCCGCGACGGGACCGATCCAGTGAAATACCTCGACGAGTACCGCGACCCCGTGCTCGCCAAGAAGATCCTGGCCGAGATCCATCGCATCACCACGCGCCCCTGGACCCTGATGGAGGTCTGCGGCGGCCAGACGCACACCATCGTGAAGCAGGGGATCGACGAGGCGCTGCCCGACGGCGTCCGGATGATCCACGGGCCCGGCTGCCCGGTGTGCGTGACGCCGCTGGAGCAGATCGACAAGGCCCTCGCCATCGCCGCCCGCCCCGACGTCATCTTCACCTCGTACGGGGACATGCTCCGCGTGCCCGGCTCGTCCACGGATCTGCTCGCCCTCAAGGCCCGTGGCGCCGACGTGCGGATCGTGTACAGCCCGCTCGACGCGGTGAAGATCGCCCTCGCGAACCCGGCCAGGCAGGTCGTGTTCTTCGCGGTCGGCTTCGAGACGACGGCGCCCGCCAACGCGATGGCCGTGGCGGAGTGCGCGCGGCGCGGCATCGACAACTTCTCCGTCCTGGTGTCGCACGTGCTGGTGCCGCCGGCGATGACGGCGCTGCTGGACTCCCCGTCCAACCAGGTCCAGGCGTTCCTGGCCGCCGGCCACGTGTGCGCGATCATGGGCTGGACCGAGTACGAGCCGATCGCCGCCAAGTACAAGGTGCCGATCGTCGTCACCGGCTTCGAGCCCCTCGACCTCCTCGAGGGCATCCACATGGCGATCCGCCAGCTGGAGGAGGGCCGCCACGAGGTCGAGAACCAGTACACCCGCGCCGTGACCCGCGAGGGTGTCCCGCTCGCCCAGCAGCAGGTGATGGCCGTGTTCGAGGTGGGCCCGCGCAAGTGGCGCGGGATCGGGGAGATCCCGATGTCGGGGTACCGCCTCCGCCCGGAGTTCGCCCGCTTCGACGCCGAGGCCAAGTTCGAGGTGGGCGACATCCAGACCAGCGAGCATCCCGCCTGCATCGCGGGCGCGATCCTCACCGGCGACAAGACGCCGCTCGACTGCACGGCCTACGGGACGCTGTGCAGCCCGCAGAAGCCCCTCGGCGCGCCGATGGTGTCGTCCGAGGGCACCTGCGCAGCGTTCTTCGGGGCCGGTCGCGGGCTCGGCGTCGGCGGTGGCTTCTCCGCGCCCATCCAGCTCATCAGCGTGGCGCCCGGCCAGGGCGGCCAGACGGAGACCGGACGATGACCGTCCCCGACGCCGATCGCGTCACCATCGATGCCACGGGCGCCTACTGCCCGGCGCCCATCCCCGAGGACCAGCGGGTGATCCTGGGCCATGGCTCGGGTGGCCAGCTCTCGAACGCGCTCATGCGTGACGTGCTCGCCCCGTCGCTCGCGGTGGCGGCGCCCGGCGGCGTGCTCAATGACGCGGCCATCGTGGACGTCCCCGGCTCGCGGCTGGCGTTCACCACTGACTCGTTCGTGGTGTCGCCGATCTTCTTTCCCGGCGGCGACATCGGCGAGCTGGCCGTGAACGGCACGCTCAACGACCTCGCGATGATGGGCGCGCAGCCCGTGGCGATCAGCCTCGCCTACATCATCGAGGAGGGGCTGCCGCTCGAGGAGCTCCGGCTGATCACCGCGTCCGCGGCTGCGGCAGCGGCCAGGGCCGGCACGCGGATCGTCACCGGCGACACCAAGGTCGTCGGCCGCGGCAGTGCCGACAAGCTGTTCGTGAACACCGCCGGCATCGGCCTGGTGCCCGACGGCATCGCGCCGTCCGCCGACCGGGCTGCCCCGGTGACGTCGTGATCCTGTCGGGGCCGATCGGGCTGCATGGGGTCGCGATCATGTCGGTCCGCGAGGGCCTCGAGTTCGAGGTGGAGATCGCGTCCGACACGCAGGCGCTCAACGGCCTTGTTGCGGCGATCGTGGCGGTGGAGCCGGACGTCCACGTCCTGCGCGACCCCACCCGCGGCGGCCTGTCGTCCGCGTTGAACGAGATCGCAGCGGCGTCCGGCGTGGGGATGGTGCTGGAGGAGAACACGCTGCCCATCCCGGGTCCGGTTCGCGCCGCGTGCGAGTTCCTGGGCCTCGATCCGCTGCACGTGGCCAACGAGGGCAAGCTGGTGGCGATCGTGCCGGCGTCGTCGTCTTCGGCCGTGCTGGAGGCGATGCGCGCGGTTCCCGAGGGGGCCGAGGCGGTGGTGATCGGCGCCGTGGTGGCGGATCACCCCGGGATGGTCACGATCCGGACGATCGTGGGCTCCGAGCGGATCGTGGACATGCTGGTCGGGGAGCAGCTGCCCAGGATCTGCTGACGAGCCCGGCCTGCTGCGTGTCCCTGCCTTGAGGCAGCCTCAGCCCCGCGCGGGGCTCGCCCCTCCTGCGCTCGCCCTCGCGCTGAGCGCCACAGCCACACACCGTGCGGTCACATCGCTGGAGGAGCATGGGGCGCTCCGATCGTGCACTCCACCCCGGGTGGAACGCCCAGGCGGCGCAGGAGCCGCTCAAATCGCGACGGCGCTGCACAGTGCGAGCACCAGTCGCTCAGCGGAGTGGGTGTCGGGCCTCGCGACGGCGTGACCGCGGGCGGCGCTGCGGCCACCTGGACCGCGGGCGCCCCGGCCCACGAGGCACAACGGCACTGGTGCCCGTTGACGAGCCCCTAGACTGCGGACACGCCCTCCCGCTGGGACGGGCAGTGCGGCCGCGCGGCACATGCCCGGCCGCAGGGGAGACAGCATCGCGGGTTCACCGGGCGAGGTGACCACCCCGCTCGGCCGAAGTGGGTCCGGATCCGGACCCGGGGAGGTAGGCCATGTCCCGGCGCGCCGTTGCGCTCGCATTCGCGACGCTCCTGGTGCTCACGCAGGCGATGGGCGTCGCGGCGCGATCCGCCCCACCCCCGCCGGACGCGCCGGCCGCCGCGAGCGCCCGCGTGGAGAAGGGCCTCGCGGTCAAGCTCGCGAAGGGCGAGCTCTCCGCCTTCGTGGTGGAGTTCGCCGCCACCGCCGACCTCGACCCCGCCGGCAAGGTCAAGGGCTGGGAGGCGAAGGGCAAGGCGGTCGTCGCCTCGCTCAGGCCACCGCCGCGAAGTCGCAGAAGGCGGCCAAGGCCGCCGCGAAGGCCGCCGGAGCCGAGGCGACGACGTACTGGCTCACCAACGTCCTCGTGGTCGCAGGTGACGCCAAGCTGGCGGAGCGCATGGCGACGCTGGACGGCGTCACCGTCGTCCGGGCGCCGAAGGTCTACCCGCTGGTCAAGCCCGTCGACACGCAAGGTGGCGATCCTCGCCGCGTCCGGTGATCCCGAGTGGGGTGTCGCCAAGATCGGCGCCCCCGCGGCCTGGGACGCAGGCGTGCTCGGCCAGGGCGTGGTGGTGGCGAACGTCGACACGGGCGTCGAGTACACCCACCCGGCGCTCGTCGGCAGCTACCGCGGCAACAACGGCGACGGCACGTTCACCCACGACTACAACTGGTGGGACCCATCCGGCATCTGCGGTGACGAGCCGTGCGACAACGTCGGCCACGGCACCCACACCATGGGCACGATCGCCGGCGGCGACGGCCCCGGCCCGTTCACGCCGGACATCGGCGTCGCCCCCGGCGCGCGCTGGATCGCCGCGAAGGGCTGCGAGGACATGGGCTGCAGCGAGACCGCGCTCCTGTCCTCCGGCCAGTTCATCCTCGCCCCGACCGACCTCGCGGGCGACAACCCGGACCCGTCACGCCGGCCCGATGTCGTCAACAACTCGTGGGGCGGCGGCCCCAACGACCAGTTCTACCGCGAGACCGTCCAGGCCTGGCGCGCGTCCGGGATCATCCCGGTCTTCTCGTCCGGCAACCCGGGCGACGCCTGCGGCGACGGCGGCTCGCCGGGCGACTTCCCGGAGGTGATCTCCGCGGGTGCCACCGACTCGGACGACGTGATCGCCGACTTCTCCGGCCGCGGCCCGTCCGGCGTGGACGGCAAGGCCTGGAACCCGGACATCGCCGCGCCCGGCGTGGACGTGGCGTCCAGCGTCCCGGGCGGCGGCTACGAGGAGTACTCGGGCACGTCGATGGCCGCGCCCCACACGACCGGCGAGATCGCGCTGATCCTCTCGGCGCGGCCGGCCCTGATCGGCGACTTCGACGGCATTGCGAACGCGGTGAAGGCCACCGCGCTCGACCGGATCGACACGACCTGCGGCGCGGCCCCGGGCGGCGATCCCAACAACGTCTACGGCGACGGGCGCATCGAC
Organism: uncultured Chloroflexia bacterium; assembly: GCA_963697365.1. GTDB lineage: Bacteria > Chloroflexota > Limnocylindria > Limnocylindrales > CSP1-4 > CAIXZV01. The sequence continues at coordinate 42,712 of CAVONT010000003.1, read as the reverse complement.
GCCGCGGCGGCCGTGGACCTGGTCAAGACCGGCGGCACCCTCGCCGGAACGATCACCGGCTCGGACGGAGGCGTGCCCATCGCTGGTGCGACCGTGACGGCCGACAACGGCACGCGGACCTTCAACGTCACGACCGCGGCCGACGGCACCTTCAGCCTGTTCCTCGCCGCCGGCGACTACGGCGTGACCGTGCGCGCGTTCGGCTACTACGGGGCCACCCTCGGGCCGGTCACGATCGTCAAGGACGAGACGACGCACGGTGGACGCGGACCCTCGACCCGCTCCCGCGCTTCCACGTGAGAGGCACGGTCACCGGGTCCGAGGACGGCGGCACCCATCGCGGATGCCAGCGTCACGGCCATCGGCACGCCGGTCGCGCCCGTCACGACCGCGGCTGACGGCTCCTACGACCTGGTCCTCCCGATCGGCGACTACACGCTGCGCTTCAGCGCGGGCGGGTGCACCGAGACCGCGACCGAGGAGATCTCCAGCGACGGCCCTGACCTCGTGGTCGACAAGGGCCTGTATCGCAAGCTGGACGACTTCGGCCACGGCTGCCGCCCGATCGCGCTTCGACTGGGTGGACGCTTCCGGGCAGAGCGCCCTGTGGGGCGACGAGATCGCGGGCCGGCTCCGCCTGCCGTTCCCCGTGCCGTTCTATGGCACGGAGTACGAGCAACTGTGGATCTCCGACAACGGCTACCTCAACTTCCTCGCTCCCGACCTGTACAACGGGTTCCCGTCAGGCATCCCGTCGACGGCGGCCCCGAACGCCGCGATCTACCCCCTCTGGCAGGACCTCTACCTCGACGAGGAGAGCCAGGTCGACTACGGCGTCGTAGGCGACGCGCCGAACCGCGCCTTCGTCCTGGAGTTCCAGGGCATCCGTGCGTGGGGTGCAAGCGGCCGCCTGAACTTCGAGGTCAAGCTGTGGGAGAACGGCGAGATCGACCTCCTGTACGGCGCCGGGCCGGCCAACCCCGGTGACGGGCGCAACGCGCTCGTCGGCATCGAGAACGCCACCGGGACTGACGCACTGCAGCTCGGGCTCGACGAGGCGATCCTGGCGCCCAACTCGGCCTACCGCATCGAACTCGTGCCGAGCGGCCTGCTCCACGGGACCGTGACCGACGCCAATGACGGCCTGCCGATCGCGGGCGCCACGGTCACGGCGATCCCAGGCGGTCGGACCGCCCGCACCGATGCGGATGGCGCGTACACGCTGCGCCTGCGGCCCGGCTCCTACCAGGTCACGGCGGCCTCAGCGCCGTACGTGCCGGAGACCCGCCCCGTGACGATGGTCGACGGTGGTGACGTCACGCTCGATGCCGTGCTGACCGGCGGCCTCGCGGCCGTCGACCCGATGGCCGTCACTGCAACCGTGGACTACGGCGAAACGACCACCGTCGTCCTCGACCTGGCCAACGCCGGGACCGCCCCCACCGCCTGGGAGGCGAAGGAGCGCGACCTCGGGGCCACGATGCCCGACCTGCCGCCGGCGACGACCAAGGTCTACCGCACGCCCGGCTGGTTCCGCCAGGCGATGCCGGCGGGCCTGCCGCGCATCGCGGCGACCGGCGGGGTGCCGGTCGTCCCGATCATCGACGACCCCGTGGGCGATGCCGACGGGGCCGTGGACGTGGTCACCGTGTCCGCGGGATCCGACGGCTCCTCGGTCGTCTCGATGCAGCTCGAGTTCAGCGCCGGCACGCCGATGGGCAACCTTGCCGGCTATCATGTTCCTCGACACGGACCAGGATCCGTCCACCGGCGAGCCCGCCGAGTGGTGGAGCGGCCTGCCGGCCCAGGACGTCGGCATGGAGTACGTCGTCGACCTGTTCGGGCTGGGCAATCCGCAGCCCACCGTGTACCTCCTCGATCTCTCGACGTACGAGGTCGTGGCCGAGGTCGAGGCCGTCATCGTCGGCCAGTCCGTGAGCTTCAACCTGCCGCTCGACGCGATGGCCGGCGACGACGGGTTCATCGACACCGCGATGGTGCTGGGCGACCAGTCCGGGCCGACGGACTGGGCCCCGGACACCGGGCACGGCACCATCACCCCGTTCGTGGATCTGCCCTGGCTGGACCAGAGCCCGTCCTCCGGGAGCGTCCCGGCGGGCGACAGTCAGGCGATCACCCTCACCCTCGGCGGCCCGACCCTCGCCCCCGGCGAGTACCACGGGCTCCTCGTGCTGCTCACGGATGCTCCGAAGCAGCGCCAGCTCACCGTCCCCGTCGACCTCACGGTGACCCTGCCCGCCGACTTCGGCGCGGTCACGGGGACCGTGGCCGACGCCCACTCGGGCGAGCCGCTGGCCGGCGCCACCGTGCTCGCGCTTGCCGACTGGAAGGGCGACACACTCACCCTCCAGGCTGTGACCGACGGAGACGGCTCGTTCCGGATCGTCGGCCCGGCCGGCACGTGGCCGGCCCTCGTGACGCTCGACGGCTACGTCGACGGCACCGCGGACCTCACGATCGTCGCGGGCAAGACGACCGGGCCGGTGGAGATCGGCCTGCACCGCCGCCAGGCGCACGCTGCGCTCGACCGCGACAGCCTTGTGTTCGTGCTCACGCCCGGCAGGACCGGCACCAGCACCATCACCGTCTCCAACCCCGAGGGCCACGAGCCGCTGACCTTCACGGTCAACGAGGTGTCCCTCGACGGCGGTGTCGCCGGGGTCACGGCACGCCGCGCACCCACGGTGGCCAATCCGTCCGCGCGGACGTCGCGCGGCACGTGGGCCGGCACGAGCGTCACGATCCCGAAGGCCATCCAGGCCGAGGGCGACGTGCTCGCCAGCTGGCCGACGGGGCTCGGCGTGCCGTGGGGCGTGGGCGTCCCCGGCGACGTCGTCATCTCCGACCCGGAGGCCGGGACCGACACCACGTTCACCACGGACGGCGAGCAACTGGGCTCGTTCGACCTGCCGTGGGCCGGTGACTGGGGCGCGGACATGGCCTGGGATACCGGGCGCGGCCTGGTGTGGCAGGTCAACGTCGGCGGCGACAACGGGATCTACGGGCTCGACCCGGCCGACGGCTCGGTCAAGGCCGTGGTCACCGGCGAACCGTGGGGTGACGTGAGCCAGCGTGGCCTCGCCTACGACCCGGCGGCCGACGTGTTCTATATCGGCGGCTGGAACGAGGGCGTCATCTACCGGGTCGCCGGACCGTCGCATCCGACACCGGGCGAGACGCTCGACCAGTGCAGCCCGGAGGACCCGAGCATCTCGGGCCTCGCCTGGAACCCGGCCTTCGGGCTCCTGTGGATGGCCACCAACTCGGATACCGACTCCATCTACCTCGTGGATCCGACGACCTGCGAGACGACCCGAGCGCTGCCGCATCCCGACGGGGGCGGCTTCAACGGGGCCGGGATCGAGATCGACGTCGTCGGCAACCTCTGGCTGACCGGCCAGGGAAGCGGCAACGCGTACCTCGTGGAGTCCGGCCTGCCGGTGTTCAGCGACGTGCCGTGGTTGACCGAGTCGCCCACGGAGGGCACGGTGGACCCGGACGGCTCCGCGGAGGTGACCTTCACCGCCGACTCGACGGGCCTGGAGCCGGGCATCTACCGGTCGATTGCCGTGATCGGCACGAACGACCCGGCCAACAGCTTCATCCAGGTGCCGGTGACCCTCGTGGTGCCCTCGTACCAGCAGGGTGTCAACGCGGGTGGCCCGGCGTACATGGACGGCGCCGGGACGATGTTCGCGCCGGATCGGCCGTTCTCGGAGGGCGCCTTCGGCTTCGCCGGGGCGAGCTCGACGCGTTCGACCAGGAGCGCCATCGACGGCACGGCAGAGGATCCGCTCTACCAGGACCTGCGGACCGGCATGACGGGCTACAGCTTCACGGTCGCCGAGGGCACGTACCACGTGGACCTCGCGTTCGCGGAGATCGTGGCCAGGAAGGCCGGAGCGCGGATGTTCAGCGTCACCATCGAGGGCCAGACGGTCCTCGCCAACCTCGACGTCCTGGCCGAGGCCGGCGGGCGCAACACGGCGCTCGACCGCTCGTTCCTCGTGGAGGTCACCGACGGGATCCTCGACATCGGCTTCACCGCCCAGCGCGGCGACGCGCCGATCGTCAACGCCATCCTGGTGACGGAGGTGCCGGCCGGGAGCCCGGGCTGGTGATCCACGGCTGAACCACTCGCGAGCTCAGGGGCCCGGCGGCAACGCCGGGCCCCCGTCGTCGCCGGTGCTGGAGGCCATGCGGGCGACCCCGTTCCCTGGCTCGCTGACTCCGCTGGGGGTCACCTGCCGCCGGTCCCCGCACGGGATGTGCACGAAGGTCGATCTTGCCGCACAGGCCACGCTCAGCGTGGGCCCGCGTGACTCCTTGCTGGTTCAGCGAGCCGGATCAGGCCTCCGGGGCGTCCTTCGCTGCAGCCGCCGCCGCCGCCGCCCTACGCCGGTCGACGAGGAACGACGCTCCCCGGGCCAGCGCGTAGCCGATGGCGATGGGAGCGCCGAAGAACACCGTGGCCGTGATCGCGGAGAACCAGTCGATCACCACGGCGTCGGGGCGCCCAGCCAGATAGGCCATCACGACGATGACCACCTGGCCGGCGATCTGGCCGGTGCCGACGACAAACAGGCCCGTCCAGCCGCTCGTGATGAGCCCGGCGGCGACGCCTGCGACGATCAGCAGCAGCGGCGAGAGGAGCAAGCCAACGTACGAGCAGTCCTGCGACAGGCCCTGGCCGACGCAGGCGATGTTCGTGCCGCCGAACACGCTCAACGGGACCGCGAACAGGATGAGGATCATCGCGATCCAGTCGCGCTTCGTGCCGATGCCGAACATCTGTGGGTCGCTCCCTTGCTGTGGTCGCAATCATGCCCTCCCCGGCCGGGGTCGTGAAGCCTGTTCGTGTGCGACACTGAGGACCCCGCCACGAGGCCCCGGACCGCGTCGTCCGGTCGGTCCCGGCGCGCCCGTCCGAGATGGCAGGCAATCTCCCAAGACAGGTGGCATGTCCCGCAGCGTCCGTCTCCGTCCATGGCAGCACGCCGCGCTCGCGCGGTACGCCGCGACCCGCCGCCCCGAGTTCCTCGCCGTCGCCACCCCCGGTGCCGGCAAGACGACGTTCGCCCTGGCGGCCCTGCGGACCGTCCTCGCCGAGAAGCCGGCCCGCGTCGTGATCGTCGCGCCCACGGCCCATCTCAAGGTCCAGTGGGCGGCCGCCGCCACGAAGCTGGGCCTCCACCTTGACCCGGCCTGGACCCCCGCCGACGGCACGATGCCCCCGGACATGCACGGCGTCGTCACGAGCTACCAGCAGGTCGCGATGTCGGCCCGGGAGCTGCGCACGCTTGCCCGTGGCGCCTACGTCGTGCTCGACGAGGTCCACCACGCGGGCGACGAGCAGGCTTGGGGCGACGCCGTCCGCGAGGCCTTCGGCGAGAGCGCCCGGCGCCTGTGCCTCTCGGGCACGCCCTTCCGCTCGGATACCCGGGCCATCCCGTTCGTCCGCTACGAGCAGGACGAGGCCGTCCCGGACTACGAGTACGGATACGGCGATGCCCTGCGCGACGGCCGCGTCGTGCGCCCGGTCTACTTCCCGCGGGTCGGCGGGGAGATGGAGTGGAGCGCGCCCGACGGGGCCGTGCACCAGGCCAGCTTCGACGACCCGCTCGCGAACCAGCTCGCGAACCAGCGCCTGAGGACCGCCCTCTCCATCGACGGGGAGTGGCTGCCCACCGTCATGCGCGACGCCGTCGCCCGCCTTGACGACGTCCGCCGCCACCAGCCGGACGCCGGCGGCCTCGTGATCGCGATGGACCAGGACCACGCCCGCGGCATCGCCCACCTGCTGCGCAAGGAGATCGGCCGGCCCGCCGAGATCGTGACCAGCGACGACCCGGAGGCCTCGGCGAAGATCACGAAGTTCGCCTCGTCCTCGGACCCGTGGCTGGTGGCCGTCCGCATGGTCAGCGAAGGCGTGGACATCCCGCGGCTGCGCGTGGGCGTCTACGCCACGACGGTCACCACGGACCTCTTCTTCAGGCAGGCGGTGGGCCGCTTCGTGCGCTGGGTGCCGGGCATCCGCGACCAGCGCGCGTGGCTGTTCATCCCCGACGACCTCCGCCTGCGCATCCGGGCGGCCGAGATCGCCGAGGCGCGCCGTCACTCGCTGCGCAAGAAGGCCCGCGGCGAGGACGACGACACGCTGCCCCAGGAGCAGGGGCCGGACGACCAGCCGATGACGGGCGACCAGCTCTCCCTGTTCGCGGCGCTCTCCGCGGTGGCCACGGGTGAGGCTGCTGCGGCCGCCCCCTGGAACGAGGCGCTCCCCGACGACTGGGCCGACGGCGCCGACGCCTCCATCGACTTCGAACTCGGCCCGCCGCCACCGCTCGCAGCGCTGCCGATGGATGGCACGGGTCTCACCCGCCGCGAGGCGAAGGACCGCCTGCGGGCCGCCAACGCCGAGGCGGCCAAGGACATCGCGCGCGTGTCGGGCCTGACGTTCGCTGCCGTCAATCTCGAGTTGAACCGGCTGGCAGGGATCCGGAGGGTGACCGAGGCGACCGAGGGCCAGCTGCAATCGAGGCTCCAGGCGGCCCGCCGCTGGCAATGGCGGCTGGGTCGGTAGGAGCGGCCCACTCGAAGGGGCCGGAACGCCCGACCGGGACCAGGTCGTCCCCCCATAATCCGTGCATGGAGGAGAGGGAGCGACCCAAGCGCGGATCCTGCCGTGCCGTGATGCCGCAGTGATCCCCGAAGCCTGGATCGCGGGGATCGTCTTCCTCGGCGCGTACATCCTCATCGCCATCGAGAAGCCGGACCGCACCATCACGGCGGTCATCGCGGGCCTGATGCTGGTGGCGCTCGGCGTGCTGGACGAGCAGGAGGCCTTCGCGGCCATCGACCTCGATGTGATCTTCCTGCTGGCCGGGATGATGGTCATCGCGTCGGTGCTGGTGAAGACCGGCTTCTTCGAGTGGATCGCGATCCGCTCGGTGACCCTGTCGCAGGGCCGCCCGATCGCCCTGCTCATGATCCTCTCGCTGGTGACCGCCGTGCTGTCGGCGTTCCTCGACAACGTCACCACGGTCGTGCTGGTCACCCCGGTGATGCTCTCGGTGTCGAAGCGCCTGGGCGTGTCGCCGATGCCCTACCTCGTGGCGGCGATCCTGAGCTCCAACATCGGTGGGACGGCCACCCTGATCGGCGACCCGCCCAACATCATGATCGGGTCCGCGGCAGGCCTGGGGTTCGGGGCGTTCCTCGCCAACCTGGCACCCGTGGTCGTCATCATCATGGCCGTGTTCCTGGGGATCATGTGGCTGACGTTCAAGGGCCACCTCCAGGTGCCCAGCGAACGTCGCACCGCCGCCCTCGAGGCGACCGAGGAGGACGCGATCAAGGATCGCGGCCTGCTCATCCGGGCGCTCATCGTGACCGGGGCGACGATCGTCGGCTTCCTTGCCCACGGCGCGCTGGGCGTCGAACCCGCGACGATCGCCCTGCTGGGGGCGATGGCGATGCTGCTGGTCTCCGGCGTCGAGCCGCGGCACGCCCTCAAGGAGATCGAGTGGAGCACGCTCTTCTTCTTCATCGGCCTGTTCATGATGGTCGAGGGCCTGGTGACGACCGGGATCATCGCGGGGCTCGCGGAGTCGCTGATCGAGATCAGCGGGGGGCGGGCCGACGTCGCGACGATCGCCCTGCTGTGGTTCTCCGCGGGTGTGTCCGCCATCGTTGACAACATCCCGTACACGGCCACCGCGATCCCGGTCGTCCAGGCCTTCGCGGCGAGCGGGGTCAACGCGGAGCCGCTGTGGTGGGCGCTGGCTCTCGGGGCATGCCTGGGCGGCAACCTCACGATCGTGGGCGCGTCGGCAAACGTGGTGGTCTCCAACGTGTCACGCCAGGCCGGCCACCCGATCACCTTCGGCCAGTTCTTCAAGTACGGGTCGGTCACGGTCCTCATGTCGATGGTGATCTCGACCGCCTACCTCTGGGTGCGCTACCTGGCCTGAGGCCACGTCCCAAGGCGACCTTGCGCCGGACATGAAGAAGCCCCGCCGCGCTGTGCGACGGGGCTTCGACGTGCGGGAGACCTACGAGGTCTGCGCCACAACGTGCTTCTTGCCCACGGTGAGGGTCAGTGCGCTGTAGATCACGAAGGCCACGACCAGGCCGACGGCCCAGCTGTAGTCGTAGAACGGCTTGAGGAACGGGATGATCCCGTCCGCCGGGAACGGCCCGGTGCCCGGGGCGGAGTTCGCACCGCCGATGGCGATGACGATGCCGACCAGGAGCGACACGACCGCGATCCAGTTCCAGCCCTTGGCGTACCTGTAGACGCCGTCCGCCCGGTACAGGTCGGCCAGCTTGAGGCCCTTGCGGCGGACCAGCCAGTAGTCGGCGATCAGGACGCCGGCGATGGGGCCGGTGGCCCCGCCGTAGGTACCGAGCCAGGTGAAGATGTAGGCCTCGGGAGTCGCGAGCAGGTTCCAGGGCATGATCAGGATGCCGAGGATGCCCGGTGATGAGGCCGCCGGTCCGGAAGCTGATGCGCTTCGGCCAGGCGTTCGAGAAGTCGTACGACGGGCTGACGACGTTCGCCGCGACGTTGGTCGTCAGCGTGGCCAGCGCGAGCGCGGCCAGCATGATGATCAGGAGGATCGGGTTCTCCAGCCGGCCGGTGAGCGCGACCGGATCCCAGATCGCCTCGCCGAACACGAGCACCGTGGCCGACGTGGTGAGGACGCCGACCAGCGGGAACAGCGTCATGGTGGTCGGCAGGCCGAGGGCCTGGCCGTACGGTCTGATCGCGCTGGCTGCGGCCGAACCGGGTGAAGTCCGGCATGTTGAGCGACAGCGTGGACCAGAACGCGATCATGCCCATGAGGGAGATCGGGAAGACCTTCCAGAAGTCGGGGCCCCAGCCCAGCGTGCCGGCCTCCTCGACGACCGGGCCGAGGCCGCCGGCCTGGACGACCATGAGGACCATGAGGCCCACGAAGACGATGATCAGGAACGGGGCCGCCCAGTTCTCGAACTTCTTGATCGCCTCCATGCCCCACAGGACGATGATCATGTTGAGGGCCCAGAAGATCGCGAAGCTCAGCCACATGGTCCACGGCTGGGTGGCCGCGGCTCCGATGCCGAGCGAGATCGTGCCGGCGGTCGTCCAGCCAGGAGTCCGGGCCGAGCAGGGCCGCCATGACGGCGAAGATCGCGGTGCCGCCGATCCAGGTCTGGATGCCGAACCAGAAGCAGGCGACGAAGGCGCGGATCAGGGCCGGCAGGTTGGCGCCGTAGGTGCCGAACGACGCCCGGGCGATGACCGGGTACGGGATGCCGTACTTGGTGCCCGCGTGGCTGATCAGCAGCATCGGGATCAGGACCAGGACGTTCGCGAGGAAGATCGTGAACAGCGCCTGGTACCAGGCCATCCCGAGGGCGATCAGGCCGGAGGCCAGCAGCCACGTCGGGATGTTGATCGCCATGCCGACCCACAGGGCCAGGTAGTTGTAGGTCGTCCAGGTGCGCTTCGCAACGGGGACCGGGGCCAGGTCCTCGTTGTGAAGGCCGGACGTCCCGAGTCCCGCGTCTACCTCGGGTGCGAGCTCGACCCGTCCATCCGGTAGGACGGTCTGCTCAAGGGCCATTGCCATGCGCTCCCTCCAGGTCCGCTGTGGCCGGCTCCTTGGCCGGCCTATGGCCACGATCGGCGCCCCCACGTCGCCCGGGCGTCCCTCCGGCGCGTCGGACTTGAGGCAGGCGTTGCGCGCATTGTGACCATCCGCGCACGTGTCTGCCGGGTGGATTCGGGGGCTATCGCGTTGCGCGTGACGTTGCGCGAGTAGCGCCACGGTCACGGAGAGTCCAATGGCCCGCCGATTTGGGGCCGTCGGGACTCCCGTTCGCCGCGCCGCCGTGACACCCCGCGCGGGCGGCCTCGCGGGCGATAGGCTGGTGGCGACACCAAGGAGGATCGTCATGGAGTACCGCAGGCTCGGCAAGACCGGGCGCGACGTGAGCGTCATCGGCTTCGGCGCATGGGCGATCGGGGCGGACTGGGGGGACGTGGACGACGCCACGAGCCTCGCGGCCCTGCACGCCGCGGCCGACGCCGGCGTGACGCTCATCGACACCGCCGACGTCTACGGTGACGGGCGGTCCGAGCGCCTGATCGGGCAGTTCCTGCGCGAGCGGGCCGGCGAGTCGTTCTTCGTCGCCACCAAGATGGTTCGCCGGGCGCCGCTGGACGTTGCCCTGTACACGCCGGAGCAGTTCCGCGCCTGGCTGGACCGGTCGCGTGACAACCTGGGCGTCGAGACCATCGACCTGGTCCAGCTCCACTGCCCGCCGACGCAGGCCTACTACATGCCCGAGGTGTTCGCCGCCCTCGACGACCTCGTCGCGGACCGGGTGATCGCGGCACTACGGCGTCTCGGTCGAGAAGGTGGAGGAGGCCCTCAAGGCGATCGAGTTCCCGGGTGTCGCCTCGGTGCAGATCATCTTCAACATGTTCCGCCAGCGGCCCGCCGACCACTTCCTCGCCGAGGCCGCCCGGCATGACGTGGGCGTCCTGGCCAGGGTGCCGCTCGCGTCCGGGATGCTCACCGGGCGGATGAGCGCCGCGACCGCGTTCGCCGCCGACGACCACCGGCTGTACAACCGCGAGGGTGCCTCCTTCGACCGCGGCGAGACGTTCTCGGGCGTGGACTACGCGACCGGCCTCGAGGTGGTCGAGGAGCTTCGGGCGCTGGTGCCCGAGGGCGCGACCCTGGCCCAGGTGGCGCTGCGCTGGATCCTCCAGCACGAGGGCATCACGGCGGCGATCCCCGGTGCGAAGTCCCCCGAGCAGGCACGCGCGAACGCCGCGGCGGCCTCGCTCGCGCCCCTGCCGCCCGCGACCATGGAGCGGGTCTGGGAACTCTACGAGGCGCGGATCAAGCCGCTCGTGCACCAGCGCTGGTAGGAGGTCGAAGCCGCCCATGTCCCCGTCCGAAGTGACCTACCGGGTGCCCGGCGCCGTCCTCACCGAGCGCGAGCACACCGTTCCCCTCGACCATGCCGTCCCCGACGGCGCCACCATCACCGTGTTCACCCGCGAGGTTGCCGCCCCCGACGGGCTCGACCGGCCGTACCTGGTGTTCCTCCAGGGCGGCCCGGGCTTCGAGGCGGCCCGGCCCACCTCGCCGCCGTCGGGCTGGATGCGCCGGGCGCTGACCGAGTACCGGGTGCTCCTGCTGGACCAGCGGGGGACGGGGCGCTCGACGCCGGTTGGCGCGGTGATTCCCGGCGAGACGGCCGCCGACCAGGCCGCCTACCTGACCCTGTTCCGGGCCGATGCCATCGTGCGCGACTGCGAGGCGATCCGGGCGGAGCTGGGCTCGAGCGCCGTGGACCGTGCTGGGGCAGTCGTTCGGCGGGTTCACCTCGCTCACGTACCTCTCGTTCGCACCCGAGGGGCTGGCGGCGGCGCTGATCACGGGCGGCCTCTCCCCGGTGGGGCGGCCGGTGGACGACATCTACGCTGCGACCTACGTGCGGGTCATCGAGGCGAACCGGCGCTACTTCGCCCGCTACCCCGGTGACCGGGCGCGGGTCCGGGAGATCTTCCGGCGGCTGCGGGACGAGGACGTGCGGCTGCCCGGCGGCGACCGCCTCACCGAGACGCGGTTCCGGGGCCTGGGCATGTGGCTCGGCGATTCGGCGGGGTTCGAGCACCTGCACCACGTGCTGGAGCTGCCATTCGGGTCCAACGGCTTCCTGTACGACATCGAGCGCGCCCCCGGCTGGGAGCGCAACCCGATCTACGCGACCCTCCACGAGTCCTCCTACGCGGACGGGGTGCCGACGCGCTGGTCGGCGGCCCGGCTGCTCCCCGACGAGGTGGTCGCCGACGACCTGTTCGTCGCGGAGCACGTGTTCCCGTCGATGTGGGAGGACTTCGGGGGCCTGCGGCCGCACCGCGAGGCCGCGCATCTGCTGGCCGAGCACCCGTGGCCGAAGCTGTTCGACGCGGACCGCCTGGCGCGCAACGAGGTCCCGGTGGCCGCGACGATCTACGTCGACGACGTGTACGTTGAGCGGGTCTTCGCCGAGGAGACCGCGGCCCTGGTGCGCGGCCTGAAGCCCTGGATCACCAACGAGTACGCGCACAACGGGCTCCGCGCGGACGGGGAGCGGGTCGTCGGGCGGCTGATCGACATGGTGAAAGGCCGCGCCTGAACTCCGAGCGGGCCCGGCGGTCCCATCGTCGTCCTCGCGCAGCTCGGGCCCGCAGTCGGCGATTGACGCACGTGCGGTTCAAATCCGCGCTGGCCCCGCACGTGTTGCACGGCCAGGCTCGACTTCGGTGCTCGACCCCTGCACGGTCCGGCCCAGCACGAACCACAGGTGACTCACGAGGCCTGTGGGGATCATTCCCGCCGGCTGAACCTGCCGTCGGCCGGCCACGCGTGGCCGGACCCATCACGGGAGGGCGGCGGAGCCCTCCAGGGCGTAGAGCGGGCCGTCGCTGACCGTGGAGCCGGTCCCAGTCGACGGGCCGGGCGTCGCTTCCTCCGACTCCTCGGACTCGTCCGACTCCTCCTCGGTGCCCGGTGACTCCTGCTCGAACAGGTACGTGAACTCCTCGCCGTTGTGGCAGATCCAGCAGTTGCCACCGCGGCCTTCCATCGACTCCGGCATCGGGGCGTGCTCGTCGACGCCGTGGCACGAGGTGCACTCGCTCGCCACCCTCGCCCATGTGCTCGGGCCGCAGCGGCGGCTGGCTGGCGGTTCCGGCCGTGACCTGCGTCTGGTGGCAGATCAGGCACTCGTCCTTGTGCAGGCTCGAGTGGCCGGGTGCCGTGGTGACAAGGCTGCCCAGCGAGTGACACGCGGTGCAGTTGCGCCAGCCGGCCAGCGGGTGCGCCATCGGCGGGATCTGCCTCGTTCCGACGAGGCCCGTGGAGGTCACGTGGCAGCCGTCGCAGTTGGCGTCGGAGGGCATCTCGATGCCGACGGGCGAGAGGCCCATGGCGGACTTCGGCGAGGCCGTCGGCTCCGGCGTCGGGGTGGGGACGAGCGCGGTCTGGCCGGCGATGTCGGGGACCGCGACCAGGACCAGGAACCCCGCCAGGGCGACAATGCCAACCGTGAGCAGCACCGCGGTGGCACGGAACGCCCACTTTGCGATCACCGATCGGCCCCCGCGATCGCCGCAGCCGAGCCCGGTGTCGTGGCCGCAGCCGAGCCCGGTGTCGTGGCCGCAGCCGAGCCCGACGCCGGCGCTGCAGTCGAGCCCGGTGCCGTGGCCGCCGCCGGCGTCGTGATGACCGCGGCCGCAGCGGCCGCCGCGGGCTCCAGCGCGGGTGTCTCCTCGGCTTCCGCGTGCTTGTGCTCGTGCTCGTGCTCGTGGAAGTGCCCATGCTCGTGGACGTCGTCCATGTCCTGGTCCTTGATCCACGGCCAGGGCCAGAACATGTGCTTGCCGCTGTGCCCCATGTCGAGGTATCGCTCGGCGAGCGTGTACATGAAGGCCATGAATGCCCCGCCGCCGACCATGATCGCGATCTCCACCCACGACGGCGTGTACTCGGCGTAGGGCTGGGCAACGGTTCCCGACAGCGAGGTCATCGGGTAGATCTGGCCAGCCACGACGAACAGGTAGCGGTCCAGGAACACGCCCACGAGGATCATGATCGCGACTCCGAAGATGACCCCCGGCCTGCGCGCCACCGGGAGCAGCAGCAGGATCGCGGGGATCACGAGGCCGACCAGGAAGCGGGCCCAGAAGCCCACCGCCAGCGGCCCGGCGATCCACGCCAGCGTCGCCTCGCGGAGGCCCGGCAGACCACCCTCGAGCCCGGCCACGACCTGGCGGATCAGCAGCGCCGTGGAGACGGCGATGGCGATGACCATGAGCAGCCGGACGGACGGCAGCGCGATGGGTGCTGCGCGCTCCCAGTCGTCCAGCTTGAGCCGGTCGACCAGGTAGAAGACGATGCCGAGGATCGCCGTGCCCAGCAGCACGGCCGTCGCCACCATCTGGATGGGCGTCCAGATCCCTGTCCAGAACCCCTTGGCGCCGATGTAGCCGAACACCACGCCGAGCGTCGTCGGCGCGAACACCGCCGTGATCGCGCAGGCCGTACAGGCGATGAGGTGGATCTTGGGATGGGGGGTGAACAGCGTCCACACCTCGAGGAGGAGCACGACCAGGTACAGGCCGTAGAACACGCCCATCCACCACATCGGCGACGAGGGTGACGGGACGAAGACCGCGCCGAGGACCATCCGGATCGGGTAGTGCAGGTCCAGCGCGATGATGATGAAGGCGGTCGTGAGCGACAGCAGCGCCAGGATCGCGTGCCGCTTCTCGAACGGCCGGAAGCGCTTGATGCCGAAGACCGTGCCCAGCGAGGCCGCGAGGCACAGGCCGCTGGTCATGATCGCGAAGAACACGTAGCCGATGATCAGGAGGCCCCACTCGAAGCTGGGGCTGGTGCCGAAGACCTCCCAGCCGGGCGGGAGCGCGACGAGGGAGGCCACGGTGAAGATCGCGAGCACCCCGAGCAGGAGGCCGAGCCAGGCCCGCAGGGCGATCGGCATCGAGCGGAACTCCACGACGGCGCCGCGGGCCAGGGCCTTGGGGTTGAGCGGGATCTCATAGCCCAGGATCCCGACCGCGAGGGGCTTGCTGCGCGCGTACATCGCTCAGGCCTCCTCGATCACCGGGCCGACGTACATCACACGCGGCTGCGTGCCGTACTCGGGCCAGAGCAGCTGGGGGTTCTGCTCGGCAAGCACGACGTTGATCGGGTCGTCGGGGTCGTTGGCGTCGCCCCACTGGCGCGAGCCGACGGGGCAGACCTCCACGCACGCGGGCTTCTTGCCCTCGGTGACGCGGTGGTAGCACCAGGTGCACTTGTCGGCGACACCGGGCATGTCGTTGGGGACGGGGTGATCGCCGGCCGGGGTCAGGTAGCGCGCGCCGTACGGGCAGGCCACGATGCAGTAGCCGCAGCCCATGCACCGGCGGGCGTCGACGAGGATCACGCCCTCGGGGGTGGTGTACGTGGCGCCGACCGGGCACACCGAGGTGCACGGGGAGTTCGCGCACTGCATGCACAGCCGGGGGACGAAGTAGCCCTCCGCGACAGGCTTGCCTGCCGCGCCCGGGGCGGTCGACTCGGGCGGGAAGCCGTCGATGCCGCCATCGGGCGAGTCGATGTACAGCTCGCCGTCGGTCGTGATGACGTGGCGCTCGATCCAGGTCCGGTTGTAGATCGGCTCCTCGGGGACGTGGTTCTCCTCCTTGCAGGCGACGGCGCAGAGGCCGCAGCCGATGCAGATGGAGGTGTCGATCACGTACGTCCACTTCGCCTGGGCGGCGTCGTAGACGGGGACGATCGGGGTGGTGTCGGGCGTCTCCTCGGCGAAGACCGGGAAGAACCGGGCACCGGCAGCAGCACAGGCGGCGGCCACCCCCACCGTGACCCCGAAGCCGAGGAACCGGCGGCGGCTCACGGACGCCTTCGTGATCGCGGGGGCGAGGTGCGCGAGCGGGACGAGGTTCGCGTCGACCGGGGCCTGGCCGGCGTCGACCGGGACCAGGCCGGCGTCGACCGGGACATGCTGCTCGTTCATTCGCTCACGTCCTGGTCGTTGTCGGCATCGTTGTCGCCCTTGCCGCGTCCGGCGGCATGGCACTCGAGGCATTCCTGGTCGTTGTCGCTGGCCTCGGGATGGCGCTGGTTGCGGGCCTTGAAGCCCTCGGGACCGTGGCAGGTCACGCAGGTGGGCAGGTCATCCAGGGGATGGAGGACGACCGGCGGTGCCTCGGAGATCCCGGTGTGCGGATCGTGGCAGGCGAGGCAGTCGGCGGTGTAGTGGGCGGCGACGCGGATGTCACGGAAGCCGGCGGGCCGGCCCACGGCGGCCGTGTGGCAGCGGTGGCAGGTCTCCTCGGTGGGCCGCTTCTCGGCGACGGTGGAGGAGTCGGCCTTGTCGCCCGCCGCGACGTGCTCGGCGAGGGCGCTGTGGCAGCTCTCGCAGCCGATCCTCGCATGGGTGGCGGAGACGAGCTTCGCGTGCTGGGGCTCGTGGCAGTCCGCGCAGGTCGCGACGTCCGTGTACGCGATCTCGAGGTCGGCCCACTGGCGCACGTTGATGCTGCGGTCCAGGGAGAACTGGAGGTACGGGTCCCAGGCCATCGCCCCGCCGACGAACGCCGCTCCCGACAGGACGACCAGGCCGACGACGGAGCCGGCGGCCCACAGGACGCGAGCCTTGCGGGTGCGCGGCCGGACGCGGTTCCAGGCGGCGCTCAGGGACGCAGGGGCCTTCATAGCGTCGTGGGGTTCAGGAGGCCGCGCCGGACCGTGTAGCGGAGCAGCTCCACCCGGTCGTGGAGACCGAGCTTCTCCATCATGCTGGCGCGATTGTTGTGGACGGTCTGCTCGGACAGCTGGAGCGAGCGCGCGATGTCCTTGTTCGTGTGACCCATGGCCGCGAGGAGGAGGATCTGGCGCTCCCGGTCGCTGAGGCTCTCGTACGGATCGTCGAGCGCGCTGTCGGGGTTCTTGCGCACGAACGTGTCGACCATGCGGGTCACGATCGCCGGGCTCACGTACGTGTGGCCCGCGGCAACGCCGCGGACCGCCGCGACGACGTCGGCATGCTGCGCCTCGCGGGTGAGGAACCCGTTTGCGCCGGCCTTCAGGGCAATGGAGAACTGCTCCGCGGCGCAGCGGCAGTCGAGCGCGATGATCTTCGCATCGGGGCAGACGTCACGGATCGCGTCGATGGCCTGGTAGGTGCCGCACCCATAGCCGCCGATGCTCTCGCACTCGAGCAGCACGATGTCGGGGCTCGTTGTGCGGATCTCCTCGACAAGCCTCTCGCGATCCACGATCTCCCCGACCACGCGCATGTCGTGCTCCTGGTCGATCACGGAGCGGAACGCGGCGCTGAGCATCGGGAAGTCGACGATCGCGAGCATCACGCCAAGGCGCGTCTCGTCGCCGGGCAGTGTCTCCTTCGGATCGCGCGCAGTGGTCCGGGCGGTGGTCATCGTGGCATCGGTGTCGGTGTCGGTGTCGGTCGGTCAGTGCGGCTGCGCGCCGGTCTCGTCGCGTCCGTGATGGCGCACGACGTAGGCCCAGCCGAACGGCATCAGCACCATGAATGCCGTGACGAGGACCGCCGCGATGATGGTGGCCGTCGAGCCCAGCGAGAAGTAGACGAGGTTGAGGCCGACGAACGCGATCGCGCTGCCGACCCAGAAGGTGAGGGTCGTCAGGCCGAGCCAGGCCGCGATCCGTGCCGCGCGACCGCCCTTGGAGCCGTACGCGAACCACACGATGATGGCGACGAGCGCCTCGAGGAGGAGCAACATCGGCAGGATCAGTGCCATGTTCTCCGCAAGGTCGTTGATGCGCATCCCAGCCGCTCCCACCGTCCATCGGCCGCCACTTGCAGTCGATGGGTTGATGATCGGCGGTCAGCGTCGGTCCGGGTAGGTCGCATGGCCCCTTCCTCGACCCTGCCGTGGTACCCGAGATTCGCCATAACGGGGGTGCCATTCGGCAACGTGCGTGGCGATTGGCAACGCGCGTTGCCCGTGACCCTCACCTGCGTTGCCGGACCCTCGCGCTCGGCCGGGCGGCCCACCCGGTCAGGCACGCCCTCAGATCGCTCCTCCGGGAGCAACCCCGAACGCAGCACAACCCGCCGGCTTCCTCGGTGTCGGTCTCGTGATGCTCCAGCGACTCAAACGGCCAGCCTGCGTGCATGACCGTGCCGCGAAAGCCGACGTTCGTGCCCCGATCATGCGGGGACATGCCGGGATTGATGCACTGGCGACTCACCCGGGCTGGGGATCGACTGGCACATGGCGCCGCACGCGGAGCCGGACCTGCGGGAGAGAGTCCAGCCCGGGAGCCGGTCCCGCCGGACCTCAGGCGGGGAGTGGGTCGCTCGGGCGTTCGCCGCGGTCGAGGCGGATGACGCGGCGGTCGGTCACGATCGCGGTGAGGAGCTCTGCGGGCGTGACGTCGAATGCCGGGTTCAGCGTGCGCGTTCCCTCGGGTGCCGTCCGCACGCCGCCGAACGTGACCACCTCGTCGGCTCCACGTTCCTCGATCTCGATCGCCCCGCCATGTGGTGTCGCAAGATCGATGGTCGTCTCGGGCGCGATCGCCAGCGCCGGTACGGCCGCGTAGCGGGCACCGAGGCACAGCGAGAACGACCCGATCTTGTTCGCCGTGTCGCCGTTGGCCGCGATCCGGTCGGCGCCGATCAGCACGACATCGGCGAGGCCCCGCGCCAGGACGGACGCGGCCGCGCCGTCAGGCAGGAGCCGGAACGGCGCCCCCATCCTCGCCAGCTCCCACGCGGTGAGCCGGGCGCCCTGGAGTAGCGGCCGGGTCTCGAGCGGGAGTGCCTCTTCCAGGACGCCGCGCGCGTGCAGCTCGCCGACGACGCCCAGCGCCGTGCCGCGCTCCACGGCCGCGAGGGCTCCCGTGTTGCAGATGGTCATGACGCGGACCCGCTCCCGCCCGGTCCGCTCGAGGACGAGCTCCTGGACAAGGTCCGCACCACGGGCGGCCATGGCGGCACAGGCCGCGATGTCCTCGTCGCGGATCGCGCAGGCCTCGTCCAGCACCGCAGCGGCGCCCGCGTCGAGGCGGGCGAGCGCCCGGTCCACGCCCCAGGCGAGGTTGACCGCGGTGGGTCGGGCAGCGCGGAGCCTGGCGGCGCCCTCGTGCACCCGTGCCGTATCTGCCCCGCCGGCTGCCAGCAGCGCGACACCGAACCCGCCTGCCACGCCCAGGGCGGGCGCACCACGGACGGCCAGGCGCTGGATCGCGTCGATCAGCGTGTCCACGTCGCCGACGTCCAGCATGACGAGCGCGTTGGGGAGGCGTGTCTGGTCGATGAGGCGGATGGAGCCGTCCACCCAGTCGATGGTGCGCATCATCGGGGCATGATCGCAGGTGGCGTCGCTTCGCGGCCGGTGGCCGGTCAGGCCCCGTGGCGCGACGGCCGGCTCAACGGCCGGTGCGACGGCCGGCTAGTGTCTCGTGCCGCCAATGGCTGGCGGATGCCCCTCCGTGCTCGTGCCGCTGATCGGAAGCGGCATCACCGGGCGTCGCCCACGACGGCCGCCGCCGTGCGCATCCGGCGCGCACACGGAGCGGTGACCTCGCGGGATGTGCGCCCCGTGCTCCGCCCGTGCGCCCCGGCAGGGTCCCGAGGGCACGACCTGCGCACCAGCCGCGCATCGAGCGCTCCGGCCGCACCGTGTGATCGTCCGGCGCGCAGCCGGACAGCGCCAGGACCCGGACGGAGACAGGACCCGGAGCGGTGGTCCGCAAGCCGCCAGCGACCAGCGAATCGGGACACTAGATGATGGCGACGACGGCGACCACAGACGCGACCGCCACGACGGACCACCCGACAGCCAGCATCGCCCACCCGGCACGACCGCGGCGGAGCACGGCCGCGACACCGGCGAGCACGCCCGCCAGCGTGACGAGCGACAGACCGAGGACGGCCAGCTGCTCGCGGCCTCCCAGGTCCTCGGCCATGTCCACCTGCCGGTTCTGCTCCATCACCTCGAGGGCCAGGCCGGCGTTGCCGGCCGTGACGAGGCCTGCCGTGTAGGCGTCGAGCGGCGCCCTCCCTGAGGTCGCCGCGGTGGCATCGAGCAGCGCCCGCAGGTCGTCCGAGGCAGCCACCTCGGCCCCCCCGATGGCGACGAAGGTGTCATCCTGGCTCACGGTCCCGGCAAGCTGGCGCGACACCCCGCCCATCCCGACCAGGAGCGCCTGCTGCTGCGCGCCGATCAGCGCGCCGGTCACGGCCGACGACGTGGCGACCTTCGTGGCGGCATCAGCGGAGAGACGGCCGGCCATCACCTGGGCACGCTGCCCCGCCAGCCCGAAGTGCACCTGCTGGATGGCAAAGGTTGCGGCCAGGACCGCGACCACCCCGATGAGCAGGGTCGCGACCTTGTCGTACCGGGCCCCGCCCGTCCAGCGGCCGGCATTCTCGACCTCGATCATCCCAGCACCCCTGCTGCGAGCGCGACCAGGACCCCGAGACCGAGGCTTGCCGTCCCGAGCGCCAGCAGCAGTCGTCGCTGCCTCCGGAATGGCTCCGCGAGTGCGCCAAGCATCGCCGCGAAGGCGAACGGCCAGAGCGCAAGGGTCATCGACGATGCCTGGGCCGCCAGCGCGTCGCCCTCGGCCAAGGTGGCCTCGGGGTCGATCGCCACAAGGTCGGGCGTCTCGGCACGCCGGTCCGCCAGGCGCTGTGAGAGGTTGCGTGCGCCATCGGGCAGGAGATACGTGTCGTCGGCGACGAGGGGGACGGACGCGCCGATCGCCTCGGCGACGCCCTTCTGTGCGTCGGCCTCGGTCGTGAGAGCTGCTGCCACCGGGGCGGCCGCGGTCAGCGCCGCCTCACGCAGGCGGGTCTCCTGGAGGCGTGCCCCGAGCACCGCGACCGCCTGGGGGACCTCGGTCTGGTAGATGAACTGGATGTCCGAGGTGGCGCCCGCCGCCCGCTTGGCGTCCAGGCGCAAGGCCGACTGCCACGCATCGCCCGCCTGGCTGGCCAGGCCCGAGGACATGGCAGCAACAATGGCTGCCGCGATGGCCGTGGCGGCGAGGAGCAGCGCGATCCCCCTGTGACCGCCACCGTCGTCGGTTGCGGGGGCGGCCATCGGTGCGGGCGGTGCGGGGGGAGGCGGGGCGCCGTCGGATGTGCCGTCCATCGATCCTTCCTGCTCGGTCATGCGATCGGGGAACGGTACCGAACGGGGCGCCGTCACGTGCGGCCGTCCTCGTGCCCCTACCTCGCCTGCGCCAGCCTTCGCACGAGCAGGGCCACCGACAGCCGGCGGCGCAGCTCGCCGTCGAGCGGGCCGCCCAGCAGCAACTCGATCCGCTCGAGCCGGTAGGCCACCGTCCGGTTGGCCAGGTGCAGGCGCCGTGCGGTCTCGCGCATGTTCTCCCCGGAGTCGAAGTAGACCTGCAGCGTCTCCACCAGCTCCTCGCCAAGGCGCTCGTCGGCCAGCAGCGGGCCGAGCTCACGCTCCACGGCCGATGCCCCGAGCTCGCGGCTGGCGAGCAGCAGCCGCTCCACCGCGAGTGCCTCGGGGTCGTTGATCCAGCCGCGGCGGCCGATCAGGTCGGCGGTGCGCACGGCATCGAGCAGGTCCAGCAGGACGGCGGCCAGCGGGCCGACCCCGTCGACCGACGCGGAGCCGACGGCGACCCACGCCGGCGTCGCCGCGCTCCCGGAGGCGCTGCTCCCGGCGTGGCCGCTCGAGGCGCCGCTCCCTGAGGCGCCGCTCCCTGAGGCGCTGCTCCCGGACACGCGGCTCCCGGAGCCGCTGCTCCGCAGCGATGCATCGAGCACGCTCCCGATCGCGTCGGGCAGGCGGCGCAGCATCGCGCCGTCGTCGGCGGCCAGCACCACGATGCGGCCGCGCATCACGAGCGCGGTGGGCAGACGGATGCCGGCGCCCGCGCCCTCGGACGCCGTGGACGTGGCGCCCAGCAGGTGGCCGATGCGCGAGGCGAGGACCTCGAGATCATCGAGGTCGAGGCCGGGCGTGCTCGGGGTGGGATCCGCCTCGGGGCCGGGCGCCACCACCGCGAGCCGGTAGGCGCGATCCGGGTCGAGCCCGAAGCGGGCGGCGACACGCCGGGTGCGCGCGAGCCCGACCGGGTCGGCGGTGAGGACGCCGAGGAGCTCGTCGAGAGCGGCACGGCGCGCCTCCGCGTCGCGAGCGAGGATCTCGCGCTCGGCGGCCCGGAAGCCCTCGGTCACGGCGAGCGACGTCATCTCCGTCCACACCAGCAGCCAGTGCCCGAGCTCGTGCAGGACCGCCTGGTCGAGCCGCCCGGCGTCCACCTCGGCGGTGCAGCGCTCCCAGATCACGCGCCGCCCGTAGGCGAGGCGGATGAGGAAGAGCACGAGGCGCGGGCCGGTGCGCGCGGCGATCGCCCCCGCGGTCTGCTGGACCTCCACGATGACCTCAGGGTCGAAGGGCCGGTCCTCGAGCTCGCGGAGCGTCGAGGTCGTACAGCTCGTCGAGTGTCGTGGCCGCCATCAGGTCCGGGCGCGAGCGCTGGGGGGTCCATGCTCGACGGCGGAGGCGGTCCGTCGCCGCCTCGAGCTCGGGGATCGTGGCCGGCACGCCGTGCAGCAGCAGCCACAGGCGCACGGTCGCCCGAAGGTCCTCGTAGGGCTCCTCGAGGTGGACGGCCAGGTCCGCGGCGAACGCGTCGTGGTCACCGATGACGCGGCCCACCGCCACGCGCCAGTCCGAGTCCGGGAGCACCATCGCGGTCCCTCGTTGCACCAGGGCGGCAACGGCGACGGCTCCCTGCCCGCCTCGGACCGCGCTGGTTGCTGCCATCATGACGTGTCCGGGGGCCCGTCGTCGGGCGCGCGGGCCGGTGGACAGGGAACCGCCCCGTCGCCGGGACGGACGACGGGGCGGTGGGACGGAGGACCTGTGGCGGCGAGGGACGTGCCGCCCGGAAGGCCGTGACTGCCGGCGTGGCCCCTAGAGCCAGCTCCTCAGCATCGGCATGTAGGCATGGACGGGCAGGCCGAGCGCCTGGAGCACCGACCGGGTGTAGCCGCGCGCCATCGGCTCCTCACGGACGATCGCGTGCTCGTAGTCCACCTCGGTTCCGACCAGGTACGCGATCACGGCGGCGATCACGGCGGTGTCCTCGCGGGGCAGGGCCGCCAGGTCGGTGCGGGCGCGGTTGAGCATGCGGCGACGGTCGTCAGCGCTCGCCTCCATCACCTTCCGGAGCCGGACCGGGGCGTGGAGCACGGGGGCGCCGGCGAGCAGGCCGTCGACGATGGCCTTGACGTCCGGATCACCTGCAGTCACCCGCCGCAGGCGGAGCAGCTTGAGGGTGGCCTCGGTGGTGACGCCAGCCGCACGTGCGGCCTCCACCGGATCGTCCGACCCGATGCCTTCGAGCAGGTCGCGGGCGGTCTCGGAGCGACCCGTGTACCACGCGGCCCAGGCGAGGCCGAGCAGCGCGGAGCGGCCCTCGATGGTCATCCGGTCGATGACCGATGCCTCGGCGAGCTGCGTGTACGGGCTGCTGGTGGTGGACAGTGGGAGCGTCATGGGTTCCTCGGCATGCGGCGACCAATGCGTCGCCCGCATGCCGATGATCCCCGTCGGCGCTCGCCGGTCCCATCGCCGGAGCGTGCAGACCGTCTCGCGATCGGGCTGCACGCTTGTGGCAACACGCGCTGGGGCTAGGCCATCGCGCGCTCCCACGCGCGGACCACGTCCTGCTGTTCGCGCATCGAGAGGGAGGACCGACGCCGCTCGTGCACACGGTCGATCGCGGCGTCCGGCTCCATGCCGAGCTCCACCAGGACGCAGGCCGCGGTCATGCCCGAGCGATCCAGGCCGCCCCGGCAGGCGACCGCCACCGACCGCCCCTCGCGGATCCAGCCGGCGATCCCGCGCACGAGCGCCCGGTACGACGGCATGTCCGGCGGGGCTTTGAGGTCCACGATCCGGTAGCGCTCGAGGCGCACCGTGCTGGCCTCGAACGCCTCGTCGAAGTCAGGCAGGCCGCACCGCACCAGCTCGAAGTCCTCCACGTGCTCGACCAGGATGTCGATGCCCATGGCCTCCAGCCGCGCGATGTCGGCCGGGAGGTCCCGGTGGTGATGGCCGGTCCATCCGTCCATCTTCTTGCCCGGCAGGAAGGTGATCCCGAGGTTGGGCCACGGACCGCCCATCGAGTCCACCCGGAGCGGGTTGACCGACGACGTCTTCGCCCCCGTGGCGTGCCGGACCAGGCGGTCCACCAGGGCCTGGGCCACCTCGTGCCCGCGCATGCCGCGGAGCCAGGGCTTCGGGATGGCATCCCAGCCCCAGTACGCGCCGGCGAGGCCGCCGGCGATCGCCGCGGTGGTATCCGTGTCCTTGCCGTAGGCGATCGCATTGCGGATGGTCTGCTCATAGGACGACGCCGTGGCGAACGCCTCCCAGGCCGACCAGAACGCGTCGAGGACGTAGCCGCTCCCGGTGCGCTCCGGGTAGGTCCGCAGCTCCTCGAGGGCGGCCGCGAGGTTCGACTCGCCCCCGTCGTGGAACTCGCGCTCGCAGTGCGCGAACGCGCTCCCCGGTCGCCGGGCCGGGCTCCTCCCCGCGCAGCAGGGCGGCCACGATGAGGGTGTACACGGCGCACGCGGCCTGGCAGCGCGGGTGCCCGTGCGTCATCCGCGACGCCTGCGTGGCCAGCCTGATGAGGGCTGCCGGCGATGCGTCGTCGAACACGAGGCCCAGCGGCAGGATGCGCATCAGCGATCCGTTGCCGCCGGCGTGCTCACTGGCAGGTCCGGCCTTGGCGGGCGGGACGCCCCGGCGCAGGTTCGCCAGCGCGCCCGCGGTGGTGCCGCCGATGTCGAACACCACGCCGTCGGGCGTGAAGGCGCCCTCGTCCTTCCAGGCCAGCGCATTCGCGGCCTGACGGTCCAGGTCGAAGACGGGCGGACCCGCCTCGCCCGGCCGGTCTCCTGCAGGCAGGAGCGCGTCGAGCAGCGCCAGCATCAGCGCTCCGTCATCGCTCCAGGTTCCGGCGGGCTTGTTGTAGGTCCCATGGCCGCGGAACTCCACGGCCTCGGGTGCAATGGATGGGCCGAACTCGTAGGGAACGCCCGTGGCGTCGCCCACCAGGTGCCCCCAGACAGCGCCGGCGAGTCTGCCGGCCAGGATCTCGTTCTTGGTCTTCTCCTTCCGCATCGCCCTACCCCCTTCGGCGGGCGTGGGGCCGCAGCCCCAGGTGGTGCTCGATGGCCTCGAGCGCGGTCCCGAGCCGCTGGTCGATCGATCCACGGAGCTCCACCACCGGCTCGGGTCGGTGGGCCAGCTCATTCTCGAACCGGCGCTGCATCCACTGGCGGGTGGCGTCGGAGTTGCGGGAACCATCCTGCTCCCAGGGGATGTCCGCAGCGGTCAGGAACGTGAGGTCATAGGCGCGGGAACGGGCGATCTCCATCACCGATGGTGCTGGCGCCCCGAGGTACTGCTCGTGCCAGATGGCGGTCGCGAGCGCGTCGGTGTCACAGAAGAGGATCCGGTCCGCCTCGCGGGCCGCCGAGTCCTCGAGCCGCTGCTGCTCGCGGGCGATGTGCTCGAAGTCGGCGGTGGTCCAGGTGTCGCCCGCGAGGTCCTTGGGCAGGCTGTACTCGCGGCCGTACTCGGCCACCCAGGAGGTCCCGAACGTCTCTGCCAGGATCCTCGTCATCGTCGTGGTGCCGGTGGACTCGGCGCCGGTGAGGCAGACGCGGCGGGCATACCAGGCGCGGACGCCCGGCGCGAGGTACGACCAGTTCGCGTACGGGTCCTCGCGGATCGCCGTCGCCGACACGGGCACCGCTGCCCGGGCCGGGTCCACCAGCACGTGGCGGGCTCCGAGCCTGGCCGCCGTCTCATCGCCGTAGGCCGGCTCCGAGGTCAGCAGCAGGTCGAACCGCGCCCTCCCCGTCACCTCGCGAATGGTCGCTGCCCACAGGTCGTATGCGGCCGGGTCCCCGTAATCCACGCGGTGATCGGCCACGCCCGAGCGGATGTCCGCCCAGGGCAGCATCTCCTCCAGCCAGCGATGGCGCAATGCCACCGGGATGGACTCGTGCGAGTTGGCCAGCAGCGCGACGACCACCTCGTCGGCGAGCGCGCGTGCCCGCTCGGCCAGGTAGGCGTGCCCCGCATGGGGCGGCAGGAACTTGCCAAGGACCAGCGCGGTGGTCATCACGCCACCTCCGGAAGCACCGCGACCGGTGCCCGGGTAGCGGCGCTGGTCGCCGTCGCGTGCATCGACCGACGCCAGGCGATCCAGCCGGCCACCGACAGCGCGATGAAGACCAGCTGCAGGCCGGCCGTCAGCGCGAGCCCCTTGTACAGGTAGATCGCGATGAACGGCAGGTTCACCCCGAAGATCCAGACCGGCCACGTCTCGATGTGCTTGCGCGTCAGCAGGACCTGGGCGGCCAGGCTGAGCACCATCGTGGCGGCGTCGGGGTAGGGGACCGTCGAGTCCGTCGCGGTGGCGAGGAACGTGCCCACGCCCGCGATCGCCGCCAGCACCACCACCGTCATGCCCACGCGCATCCGCGGTCGACGCGTACGTCACCGGCAGGTCGTCGCCCTTCGGGCCGCCGTGCAGCCAGTACCACCAGCCGTAGAAGCCCAGGCCGATGTAGACCAGCTGCAGCGCGGAGTCCGCGTACAGCCCGACGCCCAGGAACAGCGTCGGCGAACAGCGCGGACGACAGGATGCCGATCGGCCAGTTCGCGATGTGCTGGCGCACGGTGAGCGCCACGCAGGCAATCCCGGTCAGGACGGCCGCCGGCTCCAGCCAGGGGAGCAGGAAGGAGAGGTCGAGCGAGGTCACGTCACGCCTCCTCGGCCGGTTGCGGCCGGAAGCGGTAGAGGGCGGGAGGACGATGGCCGACGCCGGTGAGGACCTCGCCGGTGGGCTCGACCACGTCTCGGGCCAGCACCGTCCTGCGGAAGGAGTCCTTGTTGAGCGGGTGGCCCAGGATCGCCTCGTAGACGAGGCGCAGGTCTCGCAGCGTGAACGTGTCGCCCAGGAGCTCGAAGCCGATGTTCGAGTAGCCCAGCTTGCCGCGGATCCGCCCGATGGCGGTCGCGAGGATCTCCGCGTGGTCGAAGGGGAGGGCCAGGGGTGTGCCGTCCTCATCGACGGCAATCCCGCCGGCGACCGTCGCAAGGCGCAGCAGCGACCCGCCGCGCGTCTCGACGGCAGCCCGCAGCCGGGCGGGCTCCACCAGCGCGTAGTAGGCGACGCTCAGCACCCGGGTGCGCGGGTCCCGGCCCAGGGCGCCGAAGGTGTAGAGCTGCTCCACGAAGACGTCCTCCAGGCCGGCCTTCGCGCGGAGCGCCCGGGCGGCGGTCGCATCGAGCGTCTCGTCCACGTCGAGGAATGTGCCCACCAGCGACCAGTGGTGCTTGAACGGCTGGACCGCGCGGCGGGACAGCAGGGCGCGGACGCCGCCGTCCTCGACGGTGAGGAGGACGACGTCCACCGTGACCGATGGCCGTGCGTAGCGGCTGGCGTCATAGGCTGCGAGATAGGCCTGCTCGTCGATGTCCACGTGTCGATCCTTCCCGGTCCGGACTCGGACCTTAGATGTATAGTGCAGTTATGCATGACGCATCTAAGGTTGTCAAGAGCGAACTCGCGGGCATCGGCGGCGGCGCCATGCCGCGCCGGATCGCCGTCATCGGGCGTTCGGGGGCCGGCAAGACCACGGTGGCCCTCGAGCTCGGCCGGACGTTCGGACTGCCGGTGGTGCACCTCGACCGGCTCGCCTGGGAGCCGGGCTGGCGGCCGGTGGAACACGCGGTCTTCGAGTCCCGGCACGCGGACGCGATCGCGGCCGACGAGTGGGTGCTCGACGGCGGCTACCTCTCGCGGCCGGGCTGGCCGGAGCGGGTGCGCCGCGCCGACATCGTCGTCCTCGTCGACGCGCCGCTCCACGTGTGCCTGTGGCGGATCGTGCGGCGCTCCCTCGCGCGTCCTCCAGGCGTCCCGCGCCCGGATCGGCCGGACGGGTGCCGGGACGGCTTGAGCCTCTCGCTCATCGCATGGACCCTGCTCCTGGAGCCTGGCGGACGAGGGAGGCACTGCGCCCGCTCCTCCGGGCTGATCCGGTGCTGCCGCCCGTGCTCCGCGTCCGGACCGGCTGACGCCCCGCCCGCCGGCGCCGCCGCGGCGCGGGAGGAGGCTCGCCATCCGCCGGATCGACCCTTCGGACGGGCGCCCGGTCAGGCAGTATTCCGCGCCATGGACCGACACGCCTCCACCCCCGGGCTCCGTGAGCGCCTGAGCTACCGCTTCGACCGCTTCATGGAGCGCGGCACCGTTGCGCTGATCCTGGGGTTGGGCATCGTCTCGGTGGTCCTGATCGTCGCGATCGTCATCGTCCTGGTGATCCTGCGTGGCGACGAGGGCATCCCGATCCCGCAGCTGCTGTGGATGTCGATGATGCGCACCCTCGATCCGGGAACGATGGGCGGCGACGAGGGATCCCCGCAGTTCCGGTTCGGCATGCTCGCGGTCACCCTGACCGGCATCTTCATCATCAGCACCCTCATCGGCATCCTGAGCAACGGCATCGGCGACAAGCTGGCCGAGCTGCGCAAGGGTCGCTCCCGGGTCCTGGAGCGGGACCACGTCCTGATCCTCGGCTGGAGCCAGCAGGTCTTCCCCGTCATCGCGGAGCTGATCGAGGCGGGCGTGTCCCGGCGGCGCACGACGATCGTGGTGCTCGCGGACCGGGACCGCGTCGAGATGGAGGACGCGATCCGCGAGCGGGTCCCGATCCCTCGACGTGTGCGCATCGTCTGCCGATCTGGGCGGCCCACCTCGCTCGCCGATCTGCGCATCGGCAACCCGGACGAGGCACGCGCGATCGTCATCCTCCAGTCCGACGGTGACGATCCCGACGTGAACGTGCTCAAGTCGATCCTCGCGCTCACCGGGCGGGCGGACCGGCGCCCCGAGCCGTACCGGATCGTGGCCGAGGTGAAGGACCAGGCCAGCGCGGGCATCGCCAAGCTCATCGCGGGCGCCGAGGTCCACCTGCTGCTCGCCGACGAGCTCGTGTCCCGGATCGTGGCCCAGACGTGCCGCCAGACCGGGCTGTCCGTCGGTGTATCTCGAGCTGCTCGACTTCGCGGGCCACGAGCTGCACGTGGCGCACATGCCTGCGCTGGCAGGCCGGACGTTCGGTGAGGCGGTCGCCCGCAGTCACCGGTGCCATCCCGGCCGGCATCGTGCGGAGCGGCATCGCGGAGCTGTGTCCGCCGCCGGACCGGGTGCTGGGCCCGGACGACAGGCTCGTGCTCCTCGCCGAGGACCACGGCTCCGAACGGGTGGCCGATGCGCCCGCACCCGTCGACGCCGGCGCCATCGTTCCCCCGTCCGACTCGCCGGGCGCACCGGAGCGGACGCTCGTCATCGGCTGGAACCGGCGCGCCGCGGTGGTCATCCGCGAGCTCGACGCGTACGTCGCTCCCGGGTCGGAGGTGGTCGCGGTGTCGGGCCTGGACCGGGTCCTGCCCGAGACCGGCGAGATCACGGGCCTCGCGAACCTCACGCTCACCGGTCGCATGGCGAACACGACCAGCCGCCCCGTCCTCGACGGGCTGGACATCCAGTCGTTCGACCACGTCATCGTCCTGTGCGAGTCCGACGACCGTGACCCGGACATCGCCGACGCCCGGATCCTGCTCACGCTCCTCCACCTCCGCGACATCGGCTCGACCGTGCGGGCGCCAGCTTCTCCATCGTGTCCGAGATGCTCGACGAGCGGAACCGCGAGCTCGCCGAAGTGGCCCGGCCGACGACTTCATCGTCAGCTCGCGGCTGCTCTCCCTGCTGCTCGCGCAGATCGCGGAGACCCCGGACCTGGCGGATGTCTTCCGCGACCTGTTCGACGCCGAGGGGCCGAGATCTACCTCCGCGATGCCGCGTCGTACGTGGAGCCCGGCCGCGACGTGTCCTTCGCGACCGTCCAGGCCTCGGCGCAGGGCCGCGGCGAGGTGGCGCTCGGCTACCGGCTCGCGTCACGCGCAGCCGACGCGGCGGTGGCGTACGGGATCGTGCTCAACCCGGCACGCGATGCCCGGGTGGTGTTCGGCCCGGGCGACAAGGTGGTGGTGCTCGCCGAGGCCTGACCGGCTGGAGCCTGCCCGCCACGCTGCTCCCGCCCGCGGCCCGACGGCACGCTGCTCCCGCCCGGCGCCCGCGCCGTTGTTCCGATCCCACCCGCGTCCTCGTTCCGGCCCGCCCTCTTGCTCATATTCCCGCCAGGTGAGAGCTATCCGGCACCACCTGGCTTTGCGCCCACCTGGTGGACGCTATCGCGCCGAAACGACGCCCGATCCGCCATACGCCCGCCTCATGGGCGCAATCCGATGTGCCGGCCCTGATAGGTCCGCTTGCTCCCACCAGGCGAGAGCAAGCGCAACTGGCGGGCGCAGTCCCGCACGGGAGGTCGGGACATTGCGCGCTGCCGCGTGAACAGGAGTGCGCTTACGGCCCACGTGGCGGGAATCTGACCAAGTGGCAGCCGCCGGCGCGTAGGGATGCGACCTACGGGCGCAGCACCAGGAGCCCGCCGGGAATGATGGTCGCCTCGAGGCCGGCTGCCGGGAATGGATCCCCGTCCACCTGCGTGGGTGCTGCGGGATCCACCTCGATCCGGACGTGGCGGCCGGCCAGGCGGGCCGCGGCACCCGTCGGCGAGATCCCGGCGCTCTCGCGCAGGAGCAGCTCCAGCACGCCGAGCGCGCCCCCGACGATGCCGCCCTTCGGCAGGACGAACACGTGGAGCAGCCCGTCATCGGCCTCGACCGGCAGCCGGGGCCGGAGCACGCCGGGCACCACCTCGCCGCAGCTCGCGATCAGCGCGACGACCGAGGTGAGCTCGATCGTGTCGCCGTCCACCGTGATCCTGGTGGGCACGGGCTCCAGGCTCCCGAGCAGGCGGCTCGCGGTCAGGAAGTAGGCCGCGACGCCGTACTTGCGCTTCATCTCGCGGCTGGTGCCCGCGATCATCCGGGCATCGAACCCCGTCCCGCAGGCGACGACGAACGGCACCGGCCCGACATCGGGCGACTCGGCCTCGGGACCAAGCGCACCGATGAGGCGGACCTGCGCTGCATCGAACGGGGTCGGCCGCCCGGTCTCGAGGGCGGCCAGTGCCCCGCGGATGTCGCGGGGCAGGCGGACGGCCGTGGCGAACAGGTTGCCCGTCCCGCACGGGACGATGCCCATGGGGACGCCGCTTGCCGCCAGGGCGGCGGATGCATCGCGCACGGTGCCGTCCCCGCCCGCGATCACCACCAGGCCCGAGCCATCGCCGACCGCCGCGGCCGCGGCCGCCCGGATCTCCGAGGGCACCCCGGTCTCGACCACGTGCAGGTCGCCGAGACCCCGACGCCCCACGGCGCCTCGCACGCCCTCGACGACGCGCCGCCGGGTGCCCGCGTCGCGGATCCGCGACGCGAGCGGGCTGACGATGAGCGTCGCGTGGCCGCTCATGCCGGCAGGGTCCTCATGCCGGAGCGTTGCTCACCCGGAGCGGCCCTCAGCTGGTGCGGCCGGCCGATCGTGATGTCCGGAACAGGACCCAGTGGAGGAAGGCCATGTAGAGGAAGAGCAGGGTGACCAGGGCGCCACCCAGCGTGACGTAGGTCGAGATCTGCGACGCGAGTGCCGCGATCTCGGCGCGCGCGTCCGTCACCCTGACCCCGACCTCGTCGATCACGCCCAGGACCTTGTCGAGGCCGCCGGAGACCAGGCCGATCTTCTCGGCGACCGTCGCGGCCACGTCGCGCAGGGTGCCGCCGTCGAACTTGGTGTCGAGGATGCCGCTGATGCCGGCATCGAGCTCCTGCACGCGCGCATCCAGCCCGTTGAGCGCGTCGAGCGGCTCCTGGGGGACCTGGAACCCCGGGATGATCCGCTCCAGCACCTGCAGTCCGGCGAGCGCGCCGGTCACCTTCTCGCGCACATCGCTGTACGCGTTGCGGAGCCCGGCGTACCGGCTGGCGAGGCCGCCGAGGCGCTCCTGGAGCGTGGCCAGGACGCCATCACCGGGCGTCGCCGTCTGTGCCGCAGCGTTCGCGACGGCGACGACATCGTCGACGGTGGCCTTGACCTCGCTGATCCGCGCATCCAGCGCATCGAGCTTGGGCTGGGCCTCCGCAATCCGGCTGTCAACCTCGGCGGCCAAGCGTGCCGATCTGCCCCGTCAGCCACAGCGACCCGGTGATGGAGCCGACCGCCAGGACGAGGCTCAGGACGATCCCCACGATGCCGACGACCTGGCCCGCGCGGCTCATCGCCCGCCCCTTCGAGGGCTGGGGCGATGCGGGCGCCGCCGCTGCCGTTGTCGCCGCCGCTGCCGTTGTCGCCGCTGCGGTGGCCGCGGCTGCCGCGACAGGGGCATCGGCCTCGGCGACCTCCGTCTCCGGTGCAGCCGGTGCATCGGTCACGGGCACGTCCACCTGCGTCTCGTCGGTCATCGTCATCCTCTCGCTCAATCCGCTCCGGGTCGCTCGTAGAGTGTGCCGCAGCCGCACGGCGCATGCCTCACCCGGATCGCGCGATGCCCCGGCCGACGCGCGGGAGGAGGATCACCAGTGACCGGCGATCCGGCATCATGGACCTCGATCGCCACGACTCGTAGTGGGAGACACCGAGTGCCCACGCAGACCACGGGCTCGCCCGTCCTCGCGGCCCCGCGCATGCCACCGGAGGTCGCTGCCTGATGCGCCGTTTCATCGTCGAGACCCTCGTCGAGTCGGTCGTCGTCATCGTCTGCGTCCTCGTCCTGGGGCTGATCTCCGTCCCGCAGCCGTTCCCGTTCGGGACGCAGTGGGTGCCGATGTTCCAGTTCACCGGCAAGGGGCTCCCGGCCCTGCTCCTGACCGGCGTCTTCCTCGTCCTCTCCGAGCACATCGTCCGCCCGGTGGTGGTCGCCTTCACGGGTCGGCTGCTCCTCTCGACGATGGGCATCTTCATCGTCATCGTGAATGCCACCGTCATCTGGGCGGCGACGTTCCTTGCCCCCGAGATCGTGGTGGCGGCCGAGCCCCCCCTCCTGTGGCTCATCCTGTTCGCGGCGGTGTACAGCCTGCTCAAGGGCGTCGTGTCAGCGGTCCTGGGCCTCAACCGACCCCGGCTCGGACAGGACAGGTTCTCGAGGAGGATGTGGGAGATCCTCGAAGCCATCCCCACCCCGCGCCGCAACTTCATCATCGAGAACCTGCGGCTCCAGCAGATCTACGACATCGTGTTCGCGGTGACGCTGGACTCGGCACTCGCCAAGACGCCGATCGCCGGCTTCCGGCGATCGTTCTCGGAGCGGGTCCTCAAGGAGACCGACATCCTGGAGGACGTGAGCGCCGGCGAGCGCCTCAGGATCATCCTCCAGGAGCTCGGGCCGACCTACGTGAAGATCGGCCAGATGATCGCCAGCCGAGGCGACGCGCTGCCGGCGGACCTGCTGGTGGAGCTCTCGAAGCTGCAGAGCGAGGCGGCGCCATTCCCGTGGGAGGAGGCGCGCGAGGTCATCAAGGGCGAACTTGGGCAGCTACCCGGAGGAGCTGTTCGCGACCATCGAGCCCGAGCCGTTCGCGGCCGCCTCCACCGCCCAGGTGCACCGCGCCATCCTGCACGACGGCACCGAGGTGGCCGTCAAGGTCCAGCGCCCGCAGATCCTGGCCAAGACGAAGGCGGATCTCGGCGTCATCACCGAGCTCGCCTCGATCGCCGAGCGGCGCATGCTGATCGCCCGCAAGGTGGGCCTGCGCGCCATGGTCGACGAGTTCGCCGGCGGCGTGCTCAAGGAGCTCGACTACACCAACGAGGCGTACCACGCCAAGCGGCTGTCCGACAACATGCGCCGCTTCCCCGAGGTCCAGGTCCCGGCGATCTACGACGCCTACTCCGGCGTCCGGGTCCTCACGATGGAGTTCATCCGGGGCATCAAGATCACCAAGGTCGACGCGTTGCGCGAGGCCGGGTTCGACACGGATGCCCTCGGATCGGTGTTCATCCGTGCGGTCATCAAGCAGATCCTGATCGACGGCTTCTTCCACGGTGACCCGCACCCGGGCAACCTGCTCGCGGACCCGGAGAACAAGCGACTCGTCTTCCTCGACCTCGGGCTGGTCGGCCAGCTGGACAGCCAGCAGCGGGTGGACCTCCTGGGCCTCATCTACGCCGTGAACGCCAAGGACATCTCCGGCATTGCCGACGGCCTCATCGGGCTCGGCACGCCCACGCCCGACTTCGACGAGAAGCAGTTCCGCAACGACATCGACCGCCTGGGCCGGCAGTACCTCATCTATGGCGGGGTCACCTCCCTCGGCGAGGCACTCTCGGGATTCATGGGTGCCGTGTTCGACAACGGGTTGCGGCTCGACTCCTCGCTGACGCTCGCGATCAAGGCGGTCATCCAGGCGGAGCAGACCGCGACCGCGCTGTCACCGTCGGTCGGCATGGGCGAGGCCGCCATGACCGAGGCCCGCGCGGCGATGATCGAGGCGCTGGAGCCGGATCGCGTGATCGCCCAGGTGCAGTCGTCCGCGGTGCGGATCGGCAAGGAGATGGCGCGGCGGGTGCCGAACGTGGAGACGGCTGCGCTCAAGTGGTTCGACATGTTCAACCGCGGCAAGCTGACCGTGGAGCTGGACACGACCGAGTTGAACCGGTCCGTCGACCAGGTGAGCGGCCTGGGACGCCAGGCGACGGCCGGCATCGTGGTGGTTGGCCAGCTGATCGGCACGGCGATCGTGATGGCGATCCTGCTGCAGCCGGGCCAGGACCAGTACGTGGGCTTCGCGTACGCGGCCATGATGGCGTTCGCGATCGTGCTGGTTGTGAGCTTCGTGGTGCTCTTCCGGATGCTGCTGGGGCACAACGAGCGGAAGTAGCCGGGACCAGGCCCGGATTGGGACCAGGCCCCGGAATTGAAGAGCCCCCGGACGTGCCGGGGGCTCTTGCGTGACGCGGAGGTGACGGGCTAGATGCCCAGCAGCTTCGCCTTGGCGGCCGCGAACTCCTCGTCCGACAGGATGCCGGCGGTGTGGAGATCGCCCAGCTGCTTGAGCTGCGCCATGTCGATGCCGCCGGTCTCGGCGGGCACGGCGACCGGCGCGGGGGCCGGAGCGGCGTACGCCTGCTGCTGCGACGCGTCCGCGGCGCCGGCCTCGTAGGCCTGCTGGTACTGCGCCTGCTGCTCGGCCTCCTTGTTGGCGTACTTCTGCTGCTGGTGGTGGTGGACGGCACCGGCGGTCCCGGCGACGACGGCGGTGGTGGCGGCGGCCCGGACGAGCGGGGCGCCGCGGCGGCGCATCATCATCGTGCTGTCTCCTTGCGGAAGGTCATGGAGGGGATTGGGTCAGGATCGGGCGAGCCCGGTGGCGGTCAGGCCCCTGTCCCGAGGGCCTGGGCGGCGATGTCGGCCTGGGCGATGTCCAGCTCAGCCGAGATCTCCTCGACGATCTCCGGCGCAATGACCGAGCGGGAGACCAGGAAGCCGTTCGCGCGGATCATGGCCTCCTTGATGCGGACGGCCCAGCGGTGCTCGAACAGGAGCGCGGCAGCTGCCGTGTCGGGGGGCAGCGACGCGGCGATGTCGAGGACGTCCTCCTCGGTGAACAGGCCGACGGTGCCCTCGAGCAGGTTCGAGAAGCCGCGGAAGCGCGGGTCGTTCTTGAGGTCGACCTCGAGCACGGCGGCGTCGCCCGCGGCGTCCTTGGCGATGACGACGACGTCGACGAGGCGGATCGTGCCGCTCTCGACGGCGCGGCCGATCTCGTCGGCGATGCTGCCGTCGAAGTTGGGGCCGGCGAAGCCGACGACGAGGTATTCGAGCGGACCGAGTGTCACTGGGATTTCCCTCCGTAGGCGGTGGCCGATGTCGTGGGAATGGTATCGCGACCGGCAGACGGGAGCATCATCTCCATCGGACGAGTGGCCGGCGTTGCATCTTCATCGCGCCCGCCGCCGCCAAAGGCCCGGGTCAGGCACACTGCCGCGCATGCCGTACACCCCGTCCTTCCCGCCCGTGCCGCCCGAGCCCGCGGAGACCAAGCGCATGGCCGAGGCCTTCGGGCGCCTTGCCCCGGCCTTCGACGCGTTCACCGCGGGTCACGCGAACCCGCCGTTCCTGGCCTTCGATCCGGGTCCCGCCTGGGCTCCGGCAGCCCCCCTGCAGGAGCAGGGAGCCGGGCTCGACGCGACCATCGACGAGCTGGCGGTCCTCCTGGCCGACGCGAACCGGATCTCCGCGCCCGGGTTCACCGGCTACATCACCACGGGAGCCGCGACGGTGCCCGCGGTCGCCGCCGGCGCCGTCGGGGTCGTCGGCGGGCAGCGCTACATGCTCCACTCGTTCAATGCGCTCGAGCACACGTCCCTGCGCTGGCTCGCGTCCATCTGCGGCCTGCCCGACGGCGTGGCCGGCGTGTACTCCTCGGGCGGGTCGACGGCGAACCTCGTCGCGCTGGGGGCGGCGCGCCAGGCGGCCCTGGAGCGGCTGGGGATCGATGCCGCCGAGGACGGCCAGCCCGCCGGGTTCCGCGGGCGCATCTACGCCTCGACGCTGGCCCACCGGACCGTGCACCGTGCGGCGGCCGTCCTGGGCCTCGGGCGGCGTGCCGTCACCGAGCTCCCCGTGGACGGCGACGGCAGGGTCCGCCTCGACGAGCTGGAGGCCGCGCTCACCGCCGATGCCCATGAGGGCATCACGCCGATCGCGATCGTCGCCCTTGCGGGTGCCACCGACACCGGTTCGGTCGACCGGATCGATGGCGCCGCGGCCCTCGCCCGGCGGTTCGGCACCTGGCTGCACGTCGACGGGGCGTACGGCCTGACCGCCAACGCGGATCCGGCGCTGGCCTCCCTCTTCGAAGGCGTCCAGGAGGCCGATTCCTGGATCGTGGACCCGCACAAGTGGCTGGCGACCGGCGTCGGCATCGGCGCCACCTTCGTGCGTGACGAGGGCGTCCTCACGCGCGCCTTCGCCGAGGGTGACGCGGCCTACCTGGAGGGCTCGCTCGAGGGCGTCCAGGCCGCGGTGTCCCAGTTCGACGGCTTCGGCGGCCCGTGGGCGGACCAGGGCGTCGAGCTGTCGTCCCCGGCACGCGGCGTCATCGTGTGGGCGACGCTGCGCGAGATCGGGCGTGCGGGCGTCGTCGACCGCATCCGGCGCCACATGGGGTTCGCACGCCATACGGCGATGCGGGCCACGGCCGAGCCCCGGCTCGAGCTGCTGATGGAGCCGCAGCTCTCGGTCGTGTGCTTCCGCTACCTGCCGGCCGGCGCGGCCGCAGGCGACCGGGACGAGGCGATCGACGGGGCGAACCGGCGGATCCTCGAGCGCCTTCGCAACGAGACGGGCCTGGTGCCGTCGTCGACCGTCGTGGACGGGCGCCTCGCGATCCGGCCCTGCTTCATCAACCCGCGCACCACCGAGGAGGAGGTGGACGGCCTCGTCGAGGCGGTGCTGCGCTTCGGGGCGGAGGGCGATCGCGGGGCGGCCTGAGGCTGCTCGGTCTGCTGCCCGGTCTGCAGCTCGTGCGCAGCGACTCCTCGCGAGGCCGGACCCGGCGCGGCTACGCCTTGGGGGCCGCTTCCTTGGGGGCCGCTTCCTGTGAGGCCACGTCCTTGGGCGCCGCTTCCACGGGGGCAGCCTCCACGGGGGTCTCCACCCGGCGGCTCGGCACGAGGTCGACGGTGCGGACGCGTCGTGTGCGGCCACCCTCGAGGCTGACCACGGCGGCGGGGATCACGCCGGGCACGAGGCGGTCCACGCGACCACTCTCGCCGGCGTTCGATCCGGTGCCGGTGATGGTCACCCAGGCGCCCTCGACGATGTCATCGCGGCCCTTGCGGGCGCCCTGGTTGATGACGGCGACCGTCGGCGGGGTGGTCTGGACCCGCGGCGGCGGCGGGGTGCCCTTGGAGCTCCGGCTGGGCGGGTAGACGACTTTGCGCTTCCTGGGCACTAGTACGACCTCTTCGAGCGCTGCTCGGCCTTCTTCGGCTTGGGCTCGTGGCCGGGGCGGGGCGGATTGGGCTGGGTGCCGGGCGCCATGTCCGGCTGCTTGGGCATGGGACCGCGCGCGATGACGTTGGCCACCTCAGCGTTGAACGCCTCGACGGTCGCCTTGGGCAGGTTTCCCATCCACTGCGCCTCGACCTGGCGCATGCGCTCGGTCTCGGCGGCTCGTTGTGCACGTTCGTAGGATGAATGCTTGACCATCTGTCGGCTCCTCGCCTGGGCCACGCCCGTTGCTGGCGCGGCGGCCTTCGCTCCTTCACTTGGCGAAGGTGGTCCGGGCCAGGAATGACGCCGACAGCGCCGGCGTGAACCGCAACTTTAGCCCACCCGCGGCCCGGACCCCGTCCAACCACGAGAG
The DNA here is from genome assembly GCA_963697365.1 of uncultured Chloroflexia bacterium. Lineage (GTDB taxonomy): Bacteria > Chloroflexota > Limnocylindria > Limnocylindrales > CSP1-4 > CAIXZV01. Next base: position 4,721 of record CAVONT010000003.1, on the reverse strand, counting down.
ATCATGCCTCGAGGGCCGCCGCGAGATCGGCCCACAGCTCGTCGAGCGGCTCCAGCCCGACGTGGAGCCGGATCAGCTCTCCACCGGTCCAGGGCCGGACCGACCGCTTCACGCCCGAGTAGCGCGCCGGCATGACGAGCGACTCGAAGCCGCCCCACGAGTACCCGAGGCCGATGCGTCCGGGCGCCACGAGCCGGTCGGTGAAGGCGTCCACCTGCTGGCCCGTCGCCCGGCCCTCCATCGGGCGCCAGCAGCTCGAACGAGAACAGGCCCGACGCCCCCGTGAAGTCCCTCGCCCACAGCTCGTGGCCCGGGTCATCGGGGAGTGCCGGGTGCAGGATCCGGCCCACGCGCGGGTGTCCAGCCAGCCGGCCGGCGATCTCCAGGGCGGCATCGCCGCAGGCCCGGATCCGCATGGCCGCGGTGCGGGCGCCGCGGGTCACGAGGAACGCGTCCTCGCCGTTGAGGCACATGCCCAGGTTCCGGGCGGCCGCTCGGACGGCCGGCAGCGTGGCCGCGTTGGCGAACGTCGCGCCCGCGACCAGGTCGGCGTGGCCGCCCCAGTACTTGGTCAGCGCCACGGCCGAGATGTCCATGCCCAGCTCGAACGGGCGCAGGAAGCCCGGCGAGGCCCACGTGTTGTCGATGCCGGTGAGGACCGGGTGGTCCCCACCGCGAGCGGCCGAGGCGCGGGCTGCCGCCGCGGCGATCGCCGGGACATCCTGGATCTCGAACGTGTGCGTGCCCGGGCTCTCCAGCCAGATGCCGGTGGTCTCCGGGCGGATCAGGCCTGCGATCGCGGCGCCGAGGAGCGGGTCGTAGTACTCGACATCGACCCCCATCTGCGTGAGCAGGTCGTCGCACAGGTCGCGGGTGGGGCCATAGGCCGAATCGGTGACGAGGAGGTGGCCGCCCGCCCTGGTCATGGCGAACAGGCCGATGGCGATGGCCGCGAGGCCCGATGGCGACAGCGCCACCCCGGCGCCGCCCTCACCGTCCAGCAGCAGCTCCTCGAGGGCGGCGGTCGTCGGGGTGCGGAACGTGCCGTAGGTGGTGGTGGCCGGGCTGCCGGTCCTCATCCCCTCGAGGGCGACCCGCAGGTGCGCGACGTCGTCGAACAGCACCGTCGAGGTCCGGCTGATGAACGGGCTGGGCGTGCGATAGCGGCCCTGGTTCAGGTTCGGCATGCGGCGATTGTCGCCGGTACGAGGTCGTGGCGCGGTCGCCGTGGCGCGGGTCGCTACCCCGAGCGCCTCGCGCCAGGCCAGCGCCCGGTCCGCTCGGTTCCCGCCCAGCCCGGGTCCGGCCGCGCCGGTCCGCCGGTTCTCGCGCAGCGGTCATCCGGTGCGGTCTCCGTTTCAGAATCCCGCCCGCCGCCCGATCCGACACACTGGGGCCTCCCGCGTGTGTCGGGTTCCCGCCGGGCGCCCTGTCTGTGCGTCCGGCGTTTCGCACCGGTCGCCCGGCGGGAACGGGGCTGGCAGTGGGGCCGGGTCCGGCCGCGCCAGTGCCTACCGCTAGCCCGGGAGCGCCTCGCGCAGGAGCGCGGCCAGCCGCCCGATGCCCTCCGCGATCTGCGCCTCGGACACGCCCGAGAAGTTGACCCGGGCGTGGTTCGCCTCCTGCGTCACCGGGAAGAACGTGGCGCCCGGCACGAACGCGACCTTCGCCTTCGGCAGCATCTCGTCGCGCATGAAGGCGGCGGCATCGAACCCGTCGGGGAACGTCAGCCAGGTGAACAGGCCGCCCTCGGGCCGGGTGAAGGCCACCGTCGGCGGGAGGTGCTCCTCGAGCAGGCCCAGCATCAGGTCGCGCTTGCGCCGGTAGGCGTTGTTGACGACGGCGATGTGGGCGTCGAGGTCGAAGCGCTCCAGGAACGCGGCTGCCGCCGCCATGTTGAGCGTGCTGGTCTGCGTGTCGGCGGCGAGCTTGAGCAGGCCGAGCTTCGCGATGACGTCCGCGTTCGCCGACCGCCCAGCCGAGGCGCATGCCCGGGACCAGGGTCTTGGAGAACGAGCCCAGGAAGACGACGCGCCCGTCGGTGTCGAGGCTCTTGAGGGTCGGCAGCGTCTCGCCCTCGAAGCGCAGCGACCGGTAGGGCGAGTCCTCGATCACGAGCAGGTTGAAGCGGTTCGCGAGCTCCAGGACCCGGTGGCGTCGCTCGAGCGTGAGCGTGACGCCCATCGGGTTGTGGAAGTCGGGCATGAGGTAGAGGAGCCGCGCGCGCGGGGTGCGCTCCAGGACGGCCTCGAGATCGTCGGGGTCGATCCCGTGCTGGTCCGTGCGCACCGGGGCGTAGGCGGGCTCGCAGGGATTGAACGCGATCATGGCGCCGAGGAAGGTGGGGTTCTCGGTCACCACGACGTCGCCCGGGTCCAGGACCAGCTTGGCGGTGAGGTCGAGGCCCTGCTGGGCGCCCTGGAGGACGAGGATCTCGTCGAGGCCGCACGCGACGCCGTCGGCCGCCATCCGCTCGGCGATCCGCGCCCGCAGCGCCGGCAGCCCGTCGGTGACCGCGTACTGCATGACGCTGCGGTCCTCGCCCGAGAGCAGGTCGGCGTAGACGGCGCGCAGCTGGTCGACGGGGAACAGGTCTGGCGCGGGGTAGCCGCCGCCGAACGAGATGATCGACGGGTCCGAGCCGTGCTTGAGGAGCTCGCGGATGGCGGAGGGCCGGACGACGTCCATCCGGCGCGCGTAGCGGATCGTCATCCGCGGCCCGTTGCCGTCGTCTCGGCGTCGGTCTTCGATCCGGCGGCCCATTCGGCCTCGAGCGCATCGTCCTCGGCCAGGCCCGCGACCAGCGCGTCGTAGTCCGCGTCCGGCATGCCGAACCAGTGCTCGGGCTGCGGGAACGTCCGGTTCGAGACCTCCTCGACGTACGCGGTCAGGCCCTGCCGGATGACAGCGCCAGCGTCGGCGTAGACCTTGGCCATGCGCGGCTTGAAGCGCGGGTACAGGCCGAACATGTCGTGGTGGATCAGGAGCTGGCCGTGCACGTGCGGCCCCGAGCCGAGGCCCATGATGATCGCGCCCTGGCTTCGTTCGGTGATGACGCGTGCGAGGCGATCCGGGACGAGCTCCAGGATGATCGAGAAGGCGCCGGCCTCCTCGAGGATCCGCGCGTCGTCCACGATGCGGCGGGCGCGGGCGGCGTCGCGGCCCTGGACCTTGAACCCGCCGAGGGCCCCGGCCGACTGGGGCGTGAGGCCGAGGTGGCCCATCACCGGGATGCCGGCCGCGGCGATCCCCTCGACGCGGTCGGCCATCTCCATGCCGCCTTCGAGCTTGACCGCGTCGCAGCCGGTCTCGGCCATCAGGCGGCCGGCGTTGCGGATCGCCGTCTCCACGCTGGGCTGGTAGCTCATGTAGGGCATGTCGCCGATGAGCCAGGCGTTCTTCGCGCCGCGCCGGACGGCCGCCGTGTGGCGGACCATGTCATCCATGGTGACGGGCAGGGTGGAGTCGAAGCCGAGCATGGTCATGCCCAGGCTGTCGCCCACGAGGATCATGTCGATGCCGGCCGCGTCCTGCATGACGGCGGTGGGGTAGTCGTAGCAGGTCAGCCAGGTGATCGGCTCGCCGCGGGCGGCCTTGGCCTGGAGCTGGGGCAGGGTGACCCTGGTGCGCTGGGCGGGTTCGGTCATTGGTGGGCGTCCTCCGGGGCCGATGCTATCGCGCGGGGGAGCGCCGAGCCCGGCGTCCCGTGCCGTGGGGTCCGCGCAGGCCCGGGTCCGCGACCCCCCCCGCGCAGGCCCGGGTCCGCGACCCCCCGCTCCGCGCGCCCTCCGCTCCACGCCCCGCGCAGGCCCAGATACCAGCGGGGCTGGCGTTATCCGCTCCGGCAGGCCGTTCCAGGTGCAGGTACCACTGGGGGACCATAGGTGGACCCAGACAGGCCCTCCCGGCTGGATAACGCCACGGGGAGTGGCAGGTGATCCTGCAGCACGGGCGCAAGCATAGGCGGCGGCAGCACGGGCGCCGGCACGGGCGTCAGGCCGGCGCCAGGCCGGTGGCAGGCGGCGGCACCCGAGCCGGACCGCCGGTCCGCATCGGGACGGGCACGGTACCGTGGTCGGTGATGCGCACCGCGACCCTCGCACTCCTGCTCTCGGTGGGCCTGGCCGTCGCGGGGTGCGGTAGCGCCACGAGGTCCGTCGCCACGCCCGGACCCGCCGCCACGCCCGGACCCGCCGCCACGCCCGGACCCGTCGCCACGCCCGGACCCGCCGCCACGCCCGGACCCGCCGCCCCGCCGATTGGCCAGACCGAGCGCGCCACCGTTGTCCGCGTTGTCGACGGTGACACCCTCGTCATCGACCGCGGCCAGGGCGACGAGCGCCTCCGCTACATCGGCATCGACGCCCCCGAGAGCGTCAAGCCCGATACGCCGGTGGAGTTCTTCGGCAAGGAGGCCTCGGCGGCCAACGCCCGCCTGGTCGAGGGCCGGGAGCTTCTCCTCGAGAAGGACGTCTCCGACACCGACAGGTTCGGGCGCCTCCTGCGGTACGCCTGGGTGGAGGACCCGGACCGGCCGGGCAGCCTGGTCATGGTGAACCTGGCGCTGGTCGCGAGCGGCTACGCCCAGGCCGTCACGTTCCCGCCCGACGTGCGCTACACGGACGGCCTCCGTGCCGCAGAGCGCGAGGCACGCGAGCAGGGTCTGGGCCTGTGGGGCTCGCCGACACCCGCGCCCTGACCCGGGTCGTCCCGGTGATCTG
>CAVONT010000002.1:0-178016 GCA_963697365.1 uncultured Chloroflexia bacterium | reverse complement strand
GCGAGGCTGGCCAGCGCGAACACCGTGGCCGGACGAGCGACCACCGCCCGAGGTCCAGGGTGCCCGCCGCCACGCCGGCGAGGGCCGCCTTCCGGCGGGTGTCGACCTGGTAGATGCCGAGCGTCCCGTACGCGGCAGCCATGGCCACGACCACCAGCGCCAGCAGGCCGATGGGCACGGCAAGGTCGGCGGCGCCGAAGGGGTAGGGGAGGCCGAGCTGTCCCGGACCACGCCAGGCCCCAGCAGCGGACCCGGCCGCCGGCGATCGCACAGGACGAGAACGTCGAGGTCGCAATCCGACTGATCCCGTCAAGGCCTTCGAGCGGCCGGATGGCGAGGGCCTCCGACACCCGGAGGCCGCCCGCCTCCATGCCAAACATCAGGCCCCAGCACACCGCCCTGCCCGCGACGACGGCGCACGTCCCGACGCCGGAGCCGGTGTCCGATCACCGGACCGCCGAGGTCGCCAGGCGCCTCGGTGGTCGCCATCCAGATCGACTCCACCTCGTCCGTCCGTGTGCGCTCGTCGCAGCGCACCGGGGCCGTTGCGGGATCCATGCACAACGGGCAGGGATCCACCGGGAAGCGCGACGGATCCACCCCGTCGGGCACCCCGAACGGCGTGCCAGGGTCGCTCGCGGGGTGAAGCCGAAGGCGTCATAGGCGGCCCGGCCCCAGCACCGCAGCTCGTCCGGCCCCCCGTCCGCATCCCGGATGCCGGCGCAGGTCGCGTCGGTCCCGACCGACACCGTGCGTGCCGTCTCGATCCCGGTGACCGGGTTGCCCCAGCGTGGCGGCTCGGGGCCGTCGTCGGGCGTCCGCGCCGGCACCGCACCCATGCCGAGCTCGCCGGCCACGTTGGTGCCCCAGCAGTGCACCCGGCCGTCCGCCACGATGCAGCCGTGCATGTCGCCCATGGCGAGGGCGGACACGCCGGACACGGAGCTCGGTCCACCCGGGCAGCCAACAGCTCCGTCGGTCGTCCCCCACATGCACGTCGCGGCGACGGCGGCGTCCAGCGTTGTCTCGCCAGTGCCACCCTGTACGGGCCCGGGGATCGCGGTGTCCACGAGAGAGCACTGCGGGAGCCATCCCCCCATTCGCAGTCGCCCCAGGGCGGGGAGCCGCCCCAGCACACGAGGCGCCCACGGTCGATGGCGCAGGTCGACAGGCCGCTTGCCGCGATCGCCGTCGCACCCGTCACGCCCGGCACCCGGATCGGCGTGGCGCTCATAGACATCGGGGGCTCGGTCTCGTACTCCCACGAGCCCAGCTGGCCACCGAGGTTGCTGCCCCAGCACCACACGGTCCCGTCGTCAAGGAGGGCGCACGCGTGGGTCGACCCGGTCGCCACGTCGACGGGCCGCGCGTGCGCCCCGGCGAAGTCCACGGTGGACGCCGTCGCCGCCGTCCGGAGGGGCCACATGCTGGACCAGCCGAGGGTCAGGGCCAGCACCGCGAATGACGCTGCCCGCGAGCAGCAGCGTCCACGCGAGCCGGCGGCGTCGGCGGACAAGGACGCCGACGGCCAGCAGGGCCGCCGGCACCACGAGGATCACCGACGCCATCAGCAGCGAGACCGGCAGGACGAAATCCCTCATCGCCAGCGAGCGAGAGCGCGGATGCCGCGCAGACCACGGCCGCGGCGCCGAGCAGGACGAGCCCCGCCAGTGCCGCCACCCCCCTGGCGCTCATGCCGTGTCGCCCGCGCCACCCGGCCCCGCCACCCGGGCCCCGCGCCGCCCGCGCACCCGCGCCGCCCGACCAGCCCTCGCGGACCGCGAGGACGGCCAGCTCCGTCCGCGACAGGACGCCGTACCGGTCGAACATCCTGCGGAGGTGGCTCTCCACCGTCCGCTCGGACAGGCCCACGGCCGCGGCGATCTCATCGTTGGAGGCGCCCGTGCACAGGAGCCGCAGCACCTCGAGCTCGCGCTCGGAGGGGCGCCGCGGCGCGTTCCTGATGGTCCGCAGCATCGCGCCCGAGAACGCCGATCCGCCCGCCGCGACCACGCGGACCGCAGCCAGGATCGCCGGGACATCGTCGGTCTTGACGAGGTAGCCCGCGGCGCCGCGCTCGAACGCCGTTCGCAGCAGCGGCGGCTGGTCGAACGCCGACAGCAGGATGACCGCGGGCCCGCCCTGGCGCACCTGGTCGAGCAGCCGGAAGCCCTCGGCGTCGCCCGCGAGCTGGACGTCGCTGACGACGACCTGCGGTGCATCCGTCCCGGTCTGGCGAACGAGCGACCAGCGCAGCCTCCAGGGTCCGGGCCGTGCCCACGACCCGCATGTCGCCGGCCACCTGCGCGGCAGCAGCGAGCGCATCGAGGACGGCCGGATGGTCGTCGACGAACGCAACCCTGATCGGCTCGCGAACCTGGTCCATGGTCAGCCCCCAGCCCGGCGTCGCAGCATCCCGTGCCGCCCCGGATCCTGCCGCACGAGCGGCCGGTCACCAGTGTCACCGGCCAGGCCCCAGCATGCGGGTCGATCACGCGCGCCGCCATCGCCCGATCGCCCGCATCCGATTGCGGAAGTCCACGCAATCCGCGGGTACTGCCGCGCCAAGCCACACCAACACGCCGGTCGGCACGGTCGATCCGGGACCGGCCCCTGCCGTCCGTCTGCCCCGAGGCACTTCACCGGACAGGCCACCTGGCTGGACGCTGTTCAGGTCCGCCGTGCGTCCTCCGGGCCGATTTCCGATCGGCCTCCAGGAGCACGGCCTTCCTATCTTGGAGGGCCCGATGACCAACGGCTTGGCCACGGTGCTGCCACGGGTTGACGACCAGGACCTGATCGACCGGATCATCGGCGAGCAGGTTGGCCGCCCGGGGGCGCTGCTTGGCATTCTCGAGAGGCTGCAGGACGCGAACCGTCACAAGTACCTGCCGATGGAGACGCTCGAGTACGTGGCGCTCCGGACGGGAATCCCCCAGGCGCAGGTCTACGCGGTCGCCACGTTCTTCGCCCTGTTCAACCTTGAACCCCAGGGCACGCACACGGTGGCGATCTGTCGCGGGACCGCGTGCCACACGCGGGGCTCGCGGATGCTCCTGGAGCGGGTGAAGCTCCAGTTGGGCCTCGATGATCCCAGCATGGCCGACAAGACGTCGCTGACGACGCCCGACCGCAAGTTCACCATCCGCACGGTGGCCTGCTTCGGCCAGTGCGCGCTCGCGCCCGTCGTCGAGCTCGACCACGCCATCCGGGGTCACGTCAGCGAGCAGGCCATGATCCGAGAAGTCGAGCAGATCCGTAAGGAAGGCGCCCGATGAGGATCACCGACATCGCCGCCTTCGCGTCCGTGCGTGAGGCGGGTCTCGCCAAGCTGCTCCCGTCCCGGCCCCGGATCGGGGTGGGCATGGGCACCTGCGGGTCCGGCAACGGTGCCGAGGCGGTCTACCACGCGTTCGCGTCCGAGATCGACGCGCAGGGCCTGGACGTCCACCTCGCGCCCGTCGGCTGCTTCGGCTACTGCGCGGAGGAGCCCATCGTCAACGTGTGGGTTCCCGGACGCCCGCTGCTGATGCTGCGCCAGGTGCGCACCCACCACGTCGCGGACATCCTCGCGGCGGTCCACGAGGGGGGCATGCCCCCGGACGAGACGATCCTCTGCAAGATCGAGGAGTGGGACCACCTCACCGGACACCTCAAGTACGGTCTCGGCCTGCCCGACGTCCCGGACTGGCACGCCGTCCCGTTCTTCGTCCCGCAGGTCAAGATCGTCCTGCGCAACTGCGGCCTCATCAACCCCGACGACATCGAGGAGTACGTCGCCGTCGGCGGGTACCAGGCCCTCTACAAGGTCCTGATCGACGCCAACCCGGCGGCCGTCATCGAGCAGATCAAGGCCTCCAAGCTGCGCGGTCGCGGTGGCGCAGGCTTCCTCACCGGCATCAAGTGGGACTTCCTCGCCAAGGCGCCGGGGCCCGAGAAGTACCTGGTCTGCAACGCGGACGAGGGTGATCCGGGCGCCTACATGAACCGCAACGAGATCGAGGGCGACCCGCACGCCCTCATCGAGGGCATGCTGATCGCCGGCTACGTCACCGGTGCCACCGACGGGCATCATCTACGTCCGTGCCGAGTATCCGCTGGCCGTCATGCGCCTCGAGCGCGCGCTCGGCCAGGCCCGCGCGTACGGCGCCCTCGGCGAGAACATCCTCGGCCGCGGGTTCAATTTCGACATCCAGCTCGTCGAGGGTGCCGGTGCCTTCGTCTGCGGCGAGGAGACGGCGCTGCATCGCCTCCCTCGAGGGCGTGACCGGCAAGCCGCGCACCCGTCCGCCGTTCCCGTCCCAGAAGGGCCTGTACGGCAAGCCCACCAACATCAACAACGTCGAGACCTGGTACAACGTCGCGCCCATCGTCTCGAAGGGTCCGGCCTGGTTCTCCGAGACCGGGTCGCCCAAGAGCGCGGGCACGAAGGTGTTCAGCCTCGTCGGCAAGGTCAAGTGCACGGGCCTGGTCGAGATGCCCCTGGGCACGCCGCTGTCCACGTTCATCTACGACGTGGGCGGCGGGGCCGGCACCGGGCACGACATCAAGTCCGTGCAGACCGGTGGCCCGTCGGGCGGCTGCATCCCGGCCGACATGTTCGACACGCCGGTGGACTACGAGACCCTCGCCCAGCTCGGCTCGATCATGGGCTCGGGCGGCATGGTCGTCATGGACACCGACAACTGCATGGTGGACGTCGCCCGCTACTTCGTCGAGTTCACCCGCTCGGAGAGCTGCGGCAAGTGCGTCCCGTGCCGCGTCGGCCTGGACAAGGCGCTGCGGATCCTGACCCGCTTCACCAAGGGCACCGGGACCCACGCCGACCTCGCGGCGCTCGACGAGCTCTGCCGCGATGGTTCGCGACACGTCCCTGTGCGGGCTCGGCCAGAGCGCGCCCAACCCGGTCCTGACCTCGCTGCGCCACTTCCGCAACGAGTTCGAGGACCACATCGTCGCCAAGCGCTGCCGCGCGGGCGTGTGCGAGGAGCTGGCGCTCTCGCCCTGCGAGAACTCCTGCCCGCTGCACATGAACATCCCGCGCTTCCTGCAGCTGTACAAGGAGGGGAGGCTGGAGGAGGCCTTCCTCTCCGTCATCCTGGACAACCCGCTGCCGGCGTCCACCGGCCGGGTGTGCCAGCACCCCTGCGACGACCGCTGCCGGCGGGCCGGCATCGACGAGTCGGTGAACATGCGCGATGTCCACCGCCTGATCGCCGACGAGGTCCTGCTCACCGACCGCTTCGACTCGGTGGTCGCGAAGCTCCGGGACCGGCGCCTCGAGCCGACGGGCCGCGAGGTGGCGGTGGTGGGGGCCGGGCCGACCGGCCTGACCTGCGCCTACTACCTCGCGCTGTTCGGCCACACCGTGACCGTCTACGACTCCCGGCCGTCCGCGGGCGGCATGCTCCGCTACGCCCTGCCCGAGTACCGCCTGCCGAAGCAGGCGCTCGACCGCGAGATCGAGCTCATCGAGCGGCTGGGCGTCCGCTTCCTGTTCAACGTCAACGTGGGCGAGGACATCACCCTCAACGACATCGCCCACCAGTACGACGCGGTGTTCCTGGGCATCGGCACCTGGAAGGAGGCCTGGGTCTACCTGCCCGGCACGGAGCTGGCAGGCGTCATCCCGGCGCTGCCGTTCCTCGAGGGCGTGTCCCGCGACGAGGAGGTGCCGGTCGGCAAGCGTGTCGTGGTCATCGGCGGCGGCAACGCGGCTGTCGACTCCGCTCGCACGGCCCGTCGCCTGGGCGCGGACGTCACGATCGTGTACCGGCGCGAGCGCAAGGACATGCCGGCCATCCCCGAGGAGATCGTCGCGGCCGAGCACGAGGGGGCGAAGATCGTCTACCTCGCGGCACCGCACCGGATCATCGGCGACAAGGACGGCAAGGTCCGGGCGCTCGAGGCGGTGCGGACCAAGCTCGGCGAGTTCGACACGTCGGGCCGGCGTCGCCCGGTGCCCACCGACGAGGTGGTCCGCTTCGACTGCGACACCGTGATCCTCGCGGTGGGCGAGAAGGTGGACCCGGACTTCTGTCGTGCGTCGGGCCTCACGCTCAAGGAGGACGGCACCATCGTCGTGGACCGCTTCTCGCTGGAGACCAGCCGGGAGCGGTTCTACGCCGGCGGCGACCTCATCACCGGGCGCGTCGAACGTGTCCAACGCGATGGGCTACGGCAAGCGGGCCGCCCGCAACATCGACAAGCGGCTCATGGGCGCCAAGCGCTTCAGCAGCCTCACCCCCGAGTTCGTCTACGTGATGGAGCCGCCCGATCCGCCGGGCGAGTCCCGGCGGCACGTGCCCCCGGAAATGCCGGCGGCCAAGCGGGTGAAGTCCAACGCCGAGGTGTCGCTGGGGCTCACGCCCATCGCGGCCCTCGAGGAGACGACCCGCTGCCTCCGCTGCGACATCCGCAGCCACGAGCGATAGGGGTGCAGCCGTGAGCGACAAGGTGAAAGTCCGCATCGACGGCGAGGTCCTGGCGGCCGATCCCGGCCAGACGATCCTCGAGGTGGCGCGGGCCAACAACAAGTACATCCCGGCCCTCTGCTACATGGAGGGCCTGTCCACCGTCGGCGCCTGCCGGCTGTGCATGGTGGAGGTGTCCGGCGTGGCCCGCCTGGTGCCGGCCTGCACGACGCCGGTCGCCGAGGGCCAGGCAGTCGTGACCAGCTCGCCGCAGATCGAGGGGTATCGCAAGATCGCCCTCGAGCTGCTCTTCGCGGAGCGCAATCACGTGTGCGCGGTCTGCGTGTCCTCCGGGCACTGCGAGCTCCAGGGCCTCGCCCAGGAGCACGGCGTCACGCACGTCCGCTATCCGTACAGCTACCCGCGCCTGGCCGTGGACACGTCCCATCCGCGGTTCGTGCTGGACCACAACCGCTGCGTGCTCTGCTCCAGGTGCGTCCGCACCTGCGCCGAGATCGAGGGCGCGCACGTCTGGGACATCGCCGGTCGCGGCGTCGGCTCCTCGCTCGTCTCGGAGCTGCGCCGTCCGTGGGGAGAGGCGACGTCCTGCACCTCGTGCGGGAAGTGCGTCCAGGCCTGTCCCACCGGCGCCATGGCCGAGAAGGGCTGGGGCGTCGAGGAGATGACCAAGCAGCGGGCGGTCGTCAGCCGCCTCACCACGATGCGCGAGGGCGCGTGATGGACAAGCTCAAGATCGGGACCTGCTGGCTGGACGGATGCTCCGGCTGCCACATGTCCCTGCTCGACCTCGACGAGGGGATCGTGGCCGTGCTCAAGAAGGCCGACATCGTGTTCGGGCCGCTCGTGGACGCCCAGGAGTGGCCCGAGGACGTGGATGTCGCGGTCGTCGAGGGTGCCGTCGTCATCCCAGGATGACCTCAAGCTCATCCAGACGATCCGTGCCCGCAGCCGGGTGCTGGTCGCGCTGGGCGACTGCGCGGTGACGGGCAACGTCCCGTCCATGCGCAACGGCATCCCGACGAAGCGCCTCCTCGAACGCGTCTACATCGAGGGTGCAGACATGTCGGCCGGAGTGCCGACCGATGGCGTGCCCGCACTGCTGCGCCAGGCGGAGCCGCTCCACCAGCAGGTCGAGGTGGACGTCCACGTCCCGGGCTGTCCGCCGAAGCCCAACGCGATCCTGATGGTCCTCTCGGAGCTCCTCGAGGGCCGCAAGCCGGACCTCGGCTCCAAGCTCCGGTTCGGGTGAGGAAACGATGAGCACCAAGACACCTGCCAAGGGCCGCTCCACCGGTCCCGATGGGGCCAGCCCCCGCGAGCTCACCATCCCGCACGTGTCCCGGATCGAGGGGCACGCCACCATCAGGATCCGCCTCGACGAGGCGGGCGAGGTCACCGGGACGCAGTTCCACGTGACCCAGGTCCGCGGGTTCGAGAAGTTCTGCGAGGGCCGCCCGTACTACGAGATGCCCTCGATCACATCGCGGATCTGCGGCATCTGCCCGGTCAGCCACCTGCTCGCATCGTCCAAGGCGTGCGACGCGATCATGGCCGTCCGGATCCCCGCGACGGCAACCAAGCTGCGCGAGCTGCTCCACATGGCGCAGATCGTGCAGAGCCACGCACTCTCGTTCTTCCACCTGTCCGCGCCCGACCTGCTGCTGGGCATGGACTACGACCCGGCCAAGCGCAACGTGGCGGGGCTCCTCGAGGAGCACCCGGCCGCCCTGCGCGACGGGATCGCGCTGCGCAAGTTCGGCCAGCAGGCGATCGAGCGGCTCGCCCGCGAGCGCGTCCATCCCTCGTGGACGGTGCCCGGGGGCGTCAACCAGCCGCTGGACCCGGCCGCGCGCGAGAAGATCCTCGCCGAGCTGCCCGGTGCCCTCGACATCGTCCAGCGGACCCTGGCCCTGTGGAAGGCCACGGTGGACGCGTACCCGGCCGAGATCGAGTCCTTCTCCAACTTCCCGACGATGTACTGCGGCCTGGTGGGTCCCGACGGCGGGCTGCGCCTGTACGACGGCAACCTGCGGTTCGTGGGCTCCGACGGGACGATGGTGGCCGACCAGGTGGCGCCGGCGGACTATGCCACGCACATCGCCGAGGCGACGCTGCCGGACTCCTACCTCAAGGCGCCGTACTACCGGCCGTCGGGGTTCGACACCGGCATCTACCGGGTGGGGCCGCTGGCACGGCTCAATGTCGCCGATCACACCGGCACGCCGCTCGCCGACGTGGAGCTCGCCGAGTTCCGCCAGCGCTACGGGCGGATCGTCCAATCCGGGTTCCACTACCACTACGCCCGGCTCATCGAGGCCCTGTACGGCCTGGAGCGGATGCAGGAGCTCCTCGACGATCCGGCGATCCTGGACACGAAGGTGCGCGCGCACGCGGGCGTCAACGACCTCGAGGGCGTGGGCGTCATCGAGGCGCCGCGTGGCACGCTCATCCACCACTACAAGGTGAACGAGAGCGGCGCGATCACGTGGGTCAATCTCATCGTCGCCACCGGCCACAACAACCTGGCGATGGGCCGGGGCGTGGAGCAGGTGGCGAAGCGGTTCGTCAACGGCCGGAAGCTCGAGGAGGGAGCGCTCAACCGGGTGTCGGCCATCGTGCGCGCGTACGACCCGTGCCTCTCCTGCTCCACGCACGTGCTGGGGCAGGCGGCCGTGGTGATGCGCCTCGAGGGGCCGGACGGTGAGCTGCTCGACGAGATCGGGAACGTCTAGGATCCGGGGCTCGGGGACCGGGGGACCGGGGCGGGGGACCGGGGCGGGGTAGGGCGAGGCGCGACGATAGGCCGCGTCTCGCCGGTCCTTCTCGCCCTGTGGCCGCCCCGTTCCCCCGCGCGGCCGCCTCGTGACTCCGCTCCGAGTCACCAGCGGGACGCGCCCGCACGCGTCGTGCACGAAACCCGGGCTACGCGCACGGCCCCAGCACGGCGATCGCCCTCCTGACTCGGTGCCGGGTCAGGACCCCATGCCGGCCCGTCCGGACGCGACCCGAGGCCCGTCCGGACGCGGACGCGCCTCCCGGCCGCACGTGCTCGGGCTACGATCGGCCCCTGATGGAACCGTCCACGCTGCTCCTGCTCGCCGCCGGCTTCGTCGCGCTCGTCGTGGGCGGCGAGATCCTCGTCCGCGGGGCGAGCCACCTCGCAGGCGCCCTGGGCATCAGCCCGCTCGTCATCGGTCTCACGGTAGTGGCGTTCGGCACGAGTGCCCCGGAGCTCGCGGTCGGCGTGGCGTCGGCACTTGGTGGCGAGCCTGACATCGCGGTGGGCAACGTCGTCGGCAGCAACATAGCGAACGTGCTGCTGGTGCTGGGGCTGGCGGCGCTCGTGACACCCCTCGCGGCCGGCATTCGCGTCGTCCGGCGCGAGGTGCCGATCATGATCGCCGCCTCGCTCGTGTTCTGGTTGATGGCGCTGAGTGGCAGCATCCAGCGCATCGAGGGGCTGTTCCTTGTGGCGGCGATCGTCGTCTACACGGTGTCCCTCGTCCGGGGCGCGCGTCGCGAGGAGCAGCAGGCGCCCGTCGAGGAGGTCGAGACGGGGGCACGCACGGAGCGCGCCCCGAGAGCGCTCGGCACGAACGTTGCCTTCGTCGTCGCCGGGCTCGTCGGCCTCGTCCTGGGGGCGGGCTGGATCGTTGACGGCGCGACGGCCGTCGCCACGGCCCTCGGCATCCCGGAGATCGTGATCGGCCTGACGATCGTGGCCGTGGGCACGTCGCTGCCCGAGATCACGACGTCGGTCGTCGCCGGGCTGCGCGGCCATCGCGACCTCGCCGTCGGCAACGTCGTCGGCAGCTGCATCTTCAACCTGCTGATGGTGCTTGGCGTGACGGCGCTCGTGTCACCGGAGCCGGTGATGGTGGCGCCGGCCCTCCTCGCGGTGGACGTGCCGCTGATGGTCGCGACCGCGGTGGCCTGCCTCCCCATCTTCTACACCGGCCTCACCGTGGACCGGCGCGAGGGGATCATGCTGCTCGCGTTCTACGTGGCCTACATCGTCTACCTGCTCCTGGTGGCGCAGGATGCGCCGGCAGCAGCCACCTACGGCAATGTCCTGGTCTTCGGCGTCGTCCCGATCACGGGGCTGGTGCTTGGATCCCTTGCTCTCCGCACCTGGCGCTCCGGGCGACTCGCGGGGGCCTTGCCCGAGGCTGCAGGAGGCGAAGGTTGACGCAGCCGGAGCAGGGCGCCACGACCAGCGGGGGCATAGCCGGCATGCGTGCCCGCCTCGCGGGCCGCCCGATCGCCGCCGTCGCGCTGCTGCCGCTGCGCGTCTTCCTGGGACTCACCTACCTCTATGCCGGGATCGACAAGTTCGTGAGCCCGACCTTCTTCACCACCGACGGCCCATTCTCCGTGGCCGGCCAGATGGAGGCGTACCTGCGGGCGTCGCCCCTCGCGCCGCTCATCGAGGCCGCGCTCCCGGCCGCCGTCCCGATCGGCGTGCTGATCGCGCTCGCGGAGCTTGCCATCGGTATCGGCCTCCTCACAGGCCTCGCGTACCGCGCCGCCGCGTGGGCCGGCTTCGGAACCTCGATCCTGTTCTGGCTGACGGCATCGTGGTCGATCGCGCCGTACTACTTCAGCCCCGACCTGCCGTACGCGTTCGGGTTCCTCACCCTCGCGCTCGCCGGGCACGGGCACCTCCTGGTGATCGACCCCTGGCCGGCGGGAGGCCGCCGGCACACGGGCGAAGGCGCGGATGCCGGTGAAGCCAGGGACACAGACGCTCCGCAGGACGATGCGTCCGACGCGACGACCCGGGCCACCTCGCCCGCGCGCCGGGCCCTCCTGCAGGTGGGAGCCCTGACCGCGCTCACCGTCTTCACGGCCGGCGCCATGTCCCGCCTTCGAGCCCTTGGCGTGGACGAGGCGGCATCGGGTGGGGGAGCCGTCAAGTCGCCGTCGCCCACGGCCGCGCCCGCAACCGCCGCCCCGCCCACCACCGTTCCCGGGACCCCGGCCCCGACGGTCGCTCCGGCCCCGACCGGTGGCCCCACGGCCGCGCCCGCAACCTCTGCCCCGACCCCCGCCGCGGACCCCACCCCGACCTCGGCTCCCACCCCGGCCGCCACGGCCGCAGCCGGAGCCATGGGCCCGGTGATCGCCAGCGTGGACGATCTCGAACCGAACACCGGGGTCGCGTTCACGGTCCCCAACGAGGTCCCGTTCGCCCAGGGCCCGGGCGGGCCCGGCGTGCTCGTACAGCTCTCGGACGGCCGCTTCGTCGCCTATGCCGCAGCGTGCACCCACGGCAAGTGCACCGTCGCCTTCGACCCGTCCGTGTCCGAGCTCGTCTGCCCCTGCCACCTCGGCCGCTTCGACCCGGCCAACGCCGCGGCGGTGCTCGGCGGCCCGCCGCCGTTCGCCCTCCCGGCGATCCCGATCGCCGTGGATGGAAGCGGCCAGGTCCACGTGGTCCTCGAGGGCTGACCTGGGCGCTCAGGGGAGCCGTCCGGGGAGTCGCCAGGCCCGCCCTGCAATCCCCGCCCCGCCGATCCTCAGCCGGCGCGTATCCGCGAGCCCGACGGATCGTACGGGGGCTCGGGGAGGATCCGGGCCGTGCGTGCCTCGCCCATGATCTCCACGACCAGCGGGGGGCGCGCCGCCGCCACGGCCGGGTCGACGTAGGCGAGCGCCAGGCTGCGCCCGACCGTGTGTCCGAAGCCTCCCGACGTGACCTCGCCGACGAGGCTGCCATCCTCAGCCAGGCGGACCGGATCGTCCGTCCCTGCGTCCATGTCCACGGCGTCTACCTCGAGCAGCACCAGGCGGCGCGACGGTCCAGTCGTATGCTCGCGCTCCCTGAGCGCGGCCGCCCTGCCCGTGAAGTCGCCCTTGTCCAGCGCCACGTACCGGTCCAGGCCGCACATCGCGGGCGTGATGTCCGGCCGCAGCTCCGCGCCCCAGATGCCGTAGCCCTTCTCCAGGCGGAGGACGTCGAACGCGAGGTCCCCGTATAGCCGCAGGCCGTGGGGCACGCCTGCGTCCAGGAGCGCGTCGAGCAGCGGCAACTGGTGGTCCGAGGGGACGACGATCTCGTACCCGAGCTCGCCCGACAGCCCGATCCGGCCGATCCACGCGTCGGCGCCGGCGGAAGGCAGGGGGAAGCATCCGATGCCGAGAAAGGGGAGGGCCTGGACCGCCGACGCCGTCCCGTCCTCGTCGGCAAGGGGTGCGAGCACGGACCGCGACGCGGGCCCGGCGATCGCGAACCCCATCAGCTCGTCGGTGCGGTTCGCCAGCGCCACGCCGGATGCCGGCAGGGTCGCCCGGAACCAGCGCATGTGCCAGTCCTGCAGCTGGTACGACGCCGTGAGCCAGAAGCGCTCCGACGCCAGCCGCGCCACGGACAGGTCGCCCGCCAGGCACCCGTTCCGGTCCAGCATCGGCGCGAGGCGGATCCGCCCCTCGGCCGGCAGGCGTCCCGCCACCAGACCGTCGAGCCAGGCGGCCGCGCCCGACCCGTTCACCTCGTAGCGTGCGTACTGGGCGATCTCGAACGCCCCGACGGCCTCGCGGACGGCCGCCACCTCGGCCGCAACCACCGGCTCCGCATCCGATCGCCCGAACGTCGCCGCCTCCTCGAACGCCGGGTCCGGCGCGTAGTAGCGGGCCACCTCCAGGCCCCAGTTCGACGTGTTCCGCGCCCCCGCCGCCAGCAGGCGCTGGTAGGCGGGCGTGGTCCTCCACGGCCGCCCCGCCGGCAGGTCCTCGTTGGGATAGGCGATGACGAACCGGCGCGCGTAGAACTGGGCGGTCGTCGGCAGCAGGTAGCGATCGTCGGCCGCAAACGCCGGGTAGCGCGCGGGGTCCATGCCGAAGGCGTCCAGGCCGGGCTCGCCGTCAACGATCCAGTTCGCCAGCACGAGGCCCACCCCAGCGCACTGGCTGAAGCCCGCGAACACGCCGCAGGCTGCCCAGTAGCCGGGGCGCCCGTCGATGGGGCCCACGAGCGGGTTGCCGTCGGGTGTCGCCGTGAACGGACCGCACACCCAACGCTTGATCCCGGCTTCGGCGATGGACGGGAACCGGTGGAAGGCGAGCTCGAGCTCGGGGGCGATGCGCTCGATCTCCTCCGGCAGGAGCTGCATCCCGAAGTCCCAGGGCGCCCCATCGGTCGCCCAGTGGCGGGGGTTCGTCTCGTAGATGCCGAGCAGCACGCCGTCGGCCTCGCGCTGCAGGTAGGTGAAGCCCTCGAGGTCGGTGACCGCGGCCATCAGCCCGTCGATCGCGGCCACCTCGGGGATGGCGTCGGTGACGAGGTAGTGGTGGGCGAGGGGGACGAGCGGGTGCTCGACCCCGGCCATGCGGCCGACCCGCCGCGCCCACAGGCCGGCGGCGTTCACGACGTGCTCGCACACGATGTCGCCCTGCTCCGTGGTCACGGTCCAGCCGCCCCCGGGGCGAGGAACCAGCGCCGTGACGCGGTTGCCCTGGACGATCTCGACGCCCCGGGCCTTCGCCGCCGCCGCATACGCCATCACCGCGCCGACCGGGTCCAGGTTGCCCTCGACCGGGTCGAAGAGCGCCCCGAAGAGCCCATCGGGGTTGATGATCGGCACGAGGGCCGCGGCCTCGGCGGGGGTCATGAGGGTCACGCCGTCGTGGCCCTGGGCACGGAAGTGGGAGTGCTCCTGGCGCAGCTGCCGCCAGCGCTCGGCCGTGGCGGCGAGCTCGATGCCACCGGACATCTTCATGCCCAGCGCCTGGCCGCTCTCGGCCTCGATCAGCGGGTAGCGCTCCAGGGTGTACCGCTGGAGCTCGGCCACGCGACGCACCGGGTTGAAGGCGTGGAAGCCCCCTGCCGCATGCCACGACGAGCCGGCGGTGAGCCGGTCGCGCTCCACGAGCAGGACGTCGGTGATGCCCCGCAGGGCGAGGTGATAGGCGGCGCTGGCCCCGACGATGCCGCCGCCGATGATCACGACCCGGTACTGGTTGCGCATGGGGGCGAATGGTGGCACCTCGCGGTCCGGCGCGACTGCCGGTTCCGTCCTGCGCGTATCGTTGGGCGCATGTCCGACCCCGAAACCGGCGATGTCCCGGCCCCGGTCCCGGCCCCGGCCGCATCCGCGCACCGTGCGCGCGGCGAGCGCCGCCGGGCAGGTGGCGTCCCCGTGCAAGCCTGGCGGCGCCTCGTCAACCCCTTCCGGCCGCTCGAGATCCTGTCGGCCGACGAGGTCGAGGCCGTCCACCGCGCGTCCCTGCGGATCCTGCGCGAGATCGGCGTCGAGGTCCTCGGCGACCGGGCGCTCGACCTCCTCGAGCGGGCGGCGCGCGCGTGGAGCGTCGGACGGCGCCCGGGGCAGCGCCGGCGGTCCGGCTCGACCCGGCCCAGGTCGAGGAGCTCGTCGCACTGGCGCCCGCCGACGTTCGCGCTCCACGCCCGCAACCCGGAGCGGACCTCGTGTTCGGCGGACGGAACCTCGTCTTCGGCGCGGTCGGCGGGCCGGCGTTCGTGAGCGACCTCGACCGCGGCCGGCGCCCCGGCAACGCAGCCGACTTCGTCGACTACGTCCGCGTCATCGGCGCGCTCGACATCATCCACCAGGAGGGCGGCGGCCCGCTCGAGCCGACCGACCTGCCGGTCGGAGACCCGCCACCTCGACATGTACCGCACGCTCGCGACGCTGCTCGACAAGACCTGGCAGTGCCTCGGGTTCGGCGGGCGCCCGTCGACGACGCGATCGAGGTCGCTGTCGATCCGCCGGGGCATGGACCGCGACGGCGCTGCTCGGCCGAGCCGCGCCTCATGACCGTCATCAACACCAACTCGCCGCTGCGCCTCGACGGCCCGATGTCCGACGGCCTGATCGAGATGGCGACCGCACGGCCAGCCGGTCGTGGCGACGCCGTTCACGCTGGCCGGCGCGATGAGCCCGGTGACGCTCGCCGGCGCGCTCGCCCAGCAGAACGCCGAGGCGCTGTTCATGGTCGCCGCTGGCCCAGATCGTCCGGCCCGGGCGCGCCGATGGTCTACGGCGCGCTTCACCTCGAACGTCGACATGCGGACCGGCTCGCCCGCGTTCGGCACGCCCGAGTACGTCAAGGCGCGATCGCCACCGGCCAGCTGGCCCGGCGCTACGGGCTGCCGTGGCGGTCGTCGAACGCGACGGCCTCGAACGTCGTCGACGCCCAGGCCGCGTACGAGAGCGCAGATGGCGATCTGGGGCGCGGTCATGGGCGGGCGTCAACCTGCTCTACCAGGGCGCCGGCTGGCTCGAGGGCGGGCTGACCGCGTCGTTCGAGAAGCTGATCCTCGACGCCGAGATGCTCCAGATGATCGCCGAGGTCCTCGCACCCGTCGAGGTCGACGAGGCGACGCTCGGCCTCGACGCGATCGCCGAGGTCGGGCCGGGCGGCCACTTCTTCGGCACCGCGCACACGCTCGAGCGCTACGAGACCGCGTTCTACCGGCCGATGCTGTCCGACTGGCGCACCTTCGAGACCTGGCAGGAGGACGGCGCCCGGACGGCGACGGAGCGCGCGAACACGATCTGGAAGCGGCTGCTCGCCGAGTACGAGCCGCCGGCGATGCCGCCCGACCGCGCCGAGGCCCTCGACGCCTTCATCGCGCGCCGCAAGCGGGAGATCACCGGACGCAGTCCGGTCCTGATCCCCGGGTCCTGTTGGGGGACCTCAGTCACGGACAAGGACCCGCTCGGCACTCTGTTGGAACAGGCAGACTGCGGCACAGTAGTGGTGCGCCCCAAAGCCCCCTCGGGGGAGGTGTGTCATGGAGATCGCAGCACGAGGCTCGCGTCTGAGCCGACTGGTCGTCACCGCCGGGGGGATGGCCAGCCTCATCGTTCTCTCCCTGCTCCTGGTCCACGTGGGCGGTTCGGTCGCAGATGGGGTATCGCCGGGAGACCGGAGCAATCTCAGCCCGATCTCCCAGCTCGGCCGGAAGGCGGACCTGTCACGGTGCATGAGCGCGCCGCTCAAGTCGACGAGCGCGATCGCCGCGTTCTGCGACGACTGGGATGCCATCGTCGGGGAGGACGGCGTCGTCCAGGTGGTCACGCTGCACGCCCTTCATGACTCCGGGGTCGTGGAGCCGTACCGTGGCGCCCTCCCCCTCGGCCTCGCCTGGGGCGACACGATCGACGACGTGACGGCGAAGCTCGGAGAGCCTGCACGCATCACTGGGATCTACGGCACGCCGACCTTCGTGTACATGTTCGACGGGATGCCGTACGGGTCGCTGGAGCTGCGCTTCACCGGCGGCGACCGGCTCATGGCCCTGAACGCCTGTCTCGAGCGCTGACCGCCGCTTCGTCCGTCCTCCACTGCGGTACCGTGTGCGAGGTGTTGGTCGCCTGCTGCACGCAGGCGCACGCCCGTGCGGTGGAGGTCGGATGAGCAAGCGGGGCGCCCTGATCGCGCTCGCGGGCGCCCAGTTCATCATGGTCCTGGACCAGTCCGTGATGAACGTCTCCATCAGCCAGCTGGTCGAGGACTTCGACACCACCGTCACGACCATCCAGGCCGTCATCACCCTCTACTGCCTGGTCATGGCGATGCTCATGCTCACGGGCGGCAAGATCGGCGACATCATCGGACGCAAGCGGGCGTTCATCGTCGGCCTCGTCATCTACGCGTGCGGTTCGGGGCTGACGGCGATCGCACCGACGGTGGCCGTGCTCACGCTCGGCTGGTCGATCCTGGAGGGAATCGGGGCCGCCCTCGTGCTGCCCGCGATGGCCGCCCTGATCGCGGGCAACTTCGAGGGCAACGAGCGGAAGAAGGCGTACGCCGTCATCGGCGGGGTGGCCGGCGCCGGCATCGCCATCGGCCCGATCCTCGGTGGCTGGGCGACGACAGAGCTGAGCTGGCGCATCGTGTTCGTGGGCGAGGTCGTGATCGTCCTGGGCATCCTGGCCATGACCGGAAAGGTGGCCGATGCCCTGCGCAGCGGGCCCAAGCCCAAGCTCGACGTCGTCGGGTCCGTGCTCTCCGCCTCGGGCCTCGGGCTGATCGTGCTCGGTGTGCTCCAGTCGAGCACCTGGGGCCTCCTCCAGCCCGTGGAATCCCCGATCACCCCGTTCGGGCTCAGCCTGACCCCGTTCGTCATCGCGGCGGGCGGCGGCCTCATCTGGGGGTTCAGCGCGTGGGAGCGCCGGCGCGAGGCTCACGGACAGGATCCGCTGGTGCACCTCTCGCTTGATGCGGATCCCGACGCTCCGCGCAGGCCTGGCGGGCCTGTTCAGCCAGAACCTGATCCTGATGGGAGTCTTCTTCGTCATCCCGCTCTATCTCCAGCTGGTGCTGGGCCTGGACGCGCTGGAGACCGGCATCAAGATGCTCCCGACGTCGGTGGCCATGTTCCTGGCCGCGGCCATCGGAGCGCGCCTCTCCACGCGCTACGCCGTTCGGACGGTCACGCGGGTGGGCCTCGCGACCACCGCGCTTGCCGCCGCCATCCTCATGTGGACCATGCAGCCGGACCTCGCCGATCTCGGGTTCGCTGTGTCCATGGCCTTGCTGGGCGTCGGCATGGGCCTGATCGCCTCGCAGCTCGGCAATGTCGTGCAGTCCTCCGTGGACGCATCCGGGCGCGGCGAGGCCGGCGGGCTCCAGTACACCGGGCAGCAGCTCGGCTCGTCACTGGGCGTCGCCCTGATCGGGGCGATCGTCCTGGCGGGTCTGACCTCCACGTTCGTCACCAAGATCGAGAACGACCCCGCCATCTCGAGTGAGGTCAGCGCCCAGGTCGGCACGGCAGTCTCGACCGGTATCGACTTCGTGGCCTCCTCGGATATCGAGGCGGCAGCCCAGAGCGCGGGACTTGACGCAGCAACGACCGAGGCGCTCGTCACCGACTACGAGGAGGCACAGCTGGTCGCCCTCAAGAGCGGCCTGCTCGTCGTGATGCTGCTGGCGCTGGCATCGCTCGCGACCACGCGCGACCTGCCGTCACGGGTCGGCGGGGCGAGCGAGGAGTCCCGTTGAGGACGACGGGACGCAGCCGGCAGCCGAACCCGGCGCAGCTGGAACAGCCTAGACACGAGCAGCCGAAGCGCCGCGCCCGCGCAGTTGGCCAACCGCCTGGTACCGTGCGATTCCCGCCCGCCCAGCCCCGCGCACCCGGCGCGCACATGGAGCAGTGACGTCGCTGGGTGCGCGCTCCGTGCGCCACCGGTGCGCTCAGGCAGGGCTTGGACGGCACGATGTGCGCACCAGCCGCGCATCGAGCGCTCCGACTGCACCGTGTGACGGGCCGGTGCGCCGCAGCCCAGACAGGTCCGCACGCGAAACGACTGGCGCCGCGAGCGATCGCCGGGCGCCAGCCGCTGTTCAGGTTCGATCGACTGTTCAGTTCCGATCGATGTCCCGGCTCGAGCCGGGATCGGTCAGGCGATCCCGGCCGGTGTCCGGGCGGCCTTGAGCTCCGCCTCGAGCTGGTCGGCGTAGGCCGCCAGCTGCGCGGGCAGCTTGTCGCCGAACCGTGCGAAGTGCTCCCGGATCAGGCCGATCTCCTCGAGCCATCCTGGCACGTCGATCGCGAGGAGCTGGTCCATCGCCCCGTCCGCGAGGGCAAGGCCCTCGACATCCAGGGCGCCCAGTGCCGGCAGCCGGCCAACCGGCGTGCTCACCGCCTCGGCCGTGCCCTCGACGCGCTCGATGATCCACTTGAGCACCCGGCTGTTCTCGCCGAAGCCCGGCCACAGGAACCTGCCGTCGTCGCCCTTGCGGAACCAGTTGACGAAGAACACGCCCGGCAGCTTGTCGGGATCCATGCGGTCGGTGAACGACAGCCAGTGGTTCCAGTAGTCGGCCATGTTGTAGCCGCAGAACGGCAGCATCGCCATGGGGTCCCGGCGCAGCTGGCCGACGGCGCCGACGGCGGCCGCGGTCGTCTCGCTGCCAGTGGTGGCCCCGATGAACGTGCCGTGCGCCCAGTCGAACGCCTCGTACACCAGCGGCACAGTGCTCGAGCGCCGTCCGCCGAACAGGATGGCGTCGATCGGCACGCCCTCGGGATCCTCCCACTCGGGCGCGATGACCGGGCACTGGCTGGCCGGCACCGTGAACCGCGCGTTGGGATGGGCAGCCTTGCGCCCTGCGTCGGCGGACCACGGCCTGCGCAGCCAGTCGGTCGCCCCGGCGGGCGGCTCGGGTGTCATCTGCTCCCACCACACGTCACCCTCGGTGGTGATCGCGCAGTTGGTGAAGATCGCGCCATGGGTGAACGTGCGCATCGCGTTGGCGTTGGAGGCCATGCTCGTGCCCGGGGCGACGCCGAAGAAGCCGGCCTCGGGATTGATCGCCCGCAGGCGACCGTCCTTGCCGATCTTCATCCATGCGATGTCGTCGCCGACGGTCTGCACGGTCCAGCCGGGGATCGTGGGCTCCAGCATCGCGAGGTTGGTCTTGCCGCACGCGGACGGGAAGGCGGCCGTGATGTAGTGGACGCGGCCCTCGGGGTTGGTGAGCTTGAGGATCAGCATGTGCTCGGCCAGCCAGCCCTCGTCACGGGCCTGGACCGACGCGATCCGCAGGGCGTGGCACTTCTTCCCCAGCAGCGCGTTGCCGCCGTAGCCGGACCCGAACGACCAGATCTCGCGGGTGTCCGGGAAGTGGCTGATGTACTTGTGCTCGATGTTGTGCGGCCACGCGGAGTCAGAATCGCCGGGTCCCAGCGGCGAGCCCACCGAGTGGAGGCCGCGCACGAAGTCGCCGTCCTCACCGAGGACCTCGAGAACCCGTGTGCCGACGCGCGTCATCACGTGCATGTTGGCGACGACGTACGGCGAGTCCGTGATCTCGACGCCGATGTTCGCGATGGGCGAGCCGACGGGGCCCATCGAGTAGGGGATCACGTACATGGTCCGGCCGGCCATCGCGCCGTCGAACAGGGGCGTGAGGGTCGCCTTCATCGCGGCCGGGTCGGCCCAGTTGTTGGTGGGCCCGGCGTCCTCGGGACGCGCTGAGCAGATGAATGTGCGGTCCTCGACGCGGGCCACGTCGGCGGGGTGGGAGCGCACGAGGACGCTGTTGGGGCGGAGCTTGTCGTCGAGCGGGATGGCCGTCCCCGCGTGAACCATCAGGCGGATCATCTCGTCGTGCTCGGCCGGCGAGCCGTCGCACCACTGGACCCGCTCGGGCTTCGTCAGTGCTGCGACCTCGTCGACCCAGGCATCGAGCCTTGCGTTGTGCATCGTGTTCCTCCTGGAGGTCCGCTCCGCCGGCTGGGACCGGATGGGACCTGTGATCAGCCGAGTGTGGGTGGCGGCGGACCAGCACGGCAGGGCCGGTAGACCCGCTCCTGACACGACCAGCGGCCGGGGGGGTCGCCGACACTGGTCCGCAGCACACGGGGTCGACGAGGCCGCGCTGGCGGCGTATCGTGCGCCGAACGCCGCGCATCGGCGGCAGGGGCTGAGGGAGATCCACCGGCATGATTGCCGCCATGCGGACCGTCGTCCGCAACAGGAATCTGGTCCGCCTGTTCACCGGCGAGTTCATCTCGGGCATCGGTGACTGGCTGTACCTGGTCGCCCTGCTCGTCGTGGTCTACCGGGTGAGCGACGACCCGGTCGTGCTCGGCATCATCGGCGGCGCCCGGATCATCCCGTACGTGCTGCTCTCGGTGCCTGCCGGGATCATCGTGGACCGGTTCGACCGGCGAATGGTCCTGATCGTGACGGACGCGATCCGCGGGCTCGCGATGCTCGTGCTGGCGGCCAACACCTTCGCGGGCGGCCCGGTCCTCGTGACGGTCGCCGTGGCCATCTTCGCGACCTGCTTCGCGGTTCCGTTCCGGCCTGCGATCGGCGCCTACATGCCCTCGCTGGTCCGCAACGAGACGGAGCTGGGCCCGGCCAACAGCGTCAACGCGACGCTCGGGGAGATCACGTTCGTCCTGGGTCCCGCAATCGCGGGCGTCATCATCGCAGTGCTTGACCCGGGGTGGGCGTTCGTGCTCAACGCACTCTCGTTCCTGGCCCCCGTCATCATCCTGTGGAGCCTCCCGTCCAACAACCCGCGGGCCGCGAAGGCTGACCCCGAGGCACCTGCGGTCGCCGAGGCCTCCGCCGCCCCGGAGGCGTCCGCCGCCGATGGCGCATCGACCGATCAGGACGCGCCGGTCGCCGTCGGGCCGGCTCCAGCTCCTGAGCCCGTGGTCGGCGTCCGGGACATCATCCGTCCCGGTGGCCGGCCTCGCCCTCATGGAGGTCGTCGCCGGCTTCTTCTGGGGCGGCCTCTCGGTCGCACTGGTCATCTTCGCCGTGGACCAGCTCAACGTCAGCGACGACGCGACGGGCTTCCTGTGGGCGGCAGTGGGCATCGGCGGCGTGATCGGCGCGATCGCCTCGACATCCCTGGTGCTCCGGCCGAACCTGGCCCTGCCCCTCATCGTCGGCACCGGCATCCTCACGGCCGGCTTCATCATGCTCGGCTTCGTGGACACGATGGTGCTCGCGTCCATCGCGCTGATGATCATCGCGGGCGGCGCCCTCATCGAGGAGGTCGTGCGCGAGACGGTCCTCCAGCGGGTGGTGCCCGACGCCATCCGGGGTCGGACGTTCGGAACGATGCAGACGGTGTCCACCCTGACCTACGCCCTCGGCTCGTTCGCGGTCCCGATCCTGTTCACCACGATCGGGGCGACGCCGGTGCTCATCGCGGGCGGAGTCCTGATCGCGCTGTCGGCCGTGGGTGCGCTCATCCTCGCCGGCCCGTCGTTCCGCCGCAGCGCCGAGGTCGAGGCGGCAGCCACGGTCCTCACCCGGGTGGCCAAGCTGCCGCTGTTCGCCGGTGTCTCGTCGGCGGCGCTCGAGGTGGCGGCGGCACGGCTCGTCGCGGTGCCGGTCGCCGCGGGCGAGGTGGTCATCCGCGAGGGCGATGCGGCCGACCGGTTCTACATCATCGAGACGGGCACGTTCGTCGTCGACCAGCTGGACCCGGGAACCGGCCTGCAGCGTCGTCTGCGCACGATGAAGGCCGACGAGGTGTTCGGCGAGCTGGGCCTGATGCACGGCGCGCCGCGCAGTGCGACGGTCACGGCCGAGGGACCGGGCAGACTGCTGGCCCTCGACGGCCCCGACTTCCTGGAGCTGCTCAACGCCGGCGAGGAGATCTCCGGCCGGATGCTCGAACGCTACCGCGACGCGGGACGCCCGGTCGGCTGACCGGGACGTCCCTGGCGGCGCTCGAAGGGAGGATCACGGTGCACATCGAGGCACGACTGCAGGAGCTCGGCCTGGTGCTCCCCGAGGCCGTCAAGCCACCGCCCGGGGTCCTGCTGCCCTTCGCGCCCGTGCGGGTGATCGGCGATCGTGCCCTGGTGTCGGGGCACGGCCCCCAGAATCCGGATGGCACGATCGCCGGCCCGTTCGGCAAGGTCGGCGCCGACGTCTCGATCGAGCAGGCGTACGAGGCGGCCCGGCTGACGGCCCTCTCGATGCTGGGCAGCCTGGCCCGCGAGCTGGGCGACCTCGACCGCATCACGGCCTGGGTGCGGGTGTTCGGGATGGTCAACTCGGCCCCGGGCTTCGCGAGCCAGCCGGCGGTGGTCAACGGCTTCTCGGACCTGGTCCTCGAGCTGTTCGGCGAGGCCGGCGCCCATGCGCGCTCGGCGGTCGGCATGGCCGAGCTGCCGTTCAACCTGCCGGTGGAGCTCGAGGCCGAGGTCCGGATCGCGATCTGACGCTGCTCGCGAGGCCGAGGCGGACGACGAGATCTGCGACAGTGTCAACGCACCATGACAGCACCAGCCAGGAGAGACCCCCGATGACTGATGAGACCAGGGACGAGGCCGCCGACGCCACAGCCACGCCCGAGCCGCCGGTCGATGCCGCCGACCTTGTAACCGACGTTGGTGCCGACCCCGAGGCCGTGGCCGGGATCGAGGTGCAGGGCAACCACGTGCTCATCGTGGCCCAGTTCGCCGACATGGACGCCGCCAAGGAGGCCTACCACGCGCTGCAGGGCGCCGAGGCACAGCGGGCCATCGACATCCGTGGCGTGGTGGTCGTCAACGCCGATGACCAGGGCAGGATCCACGTCCAGAAGATGACCGACCACAAGACCCGCACCGGGTTCATCTGGGGCGCCGTCGGCGGCGCGGTCATCGGGCTCATCTTCCCGCCCGCGATCCTGGCCAGCGCCTTGACGGTCGGTGTTGCCGGTGCCGCCCTCGGCAAGATCGGCAACACCATGACCCGGGCTGCGGTCGAGGCCGACCTGTCCGGGGTGATCACGCCGGGGACATCGGGCATCGTTGCGCTCGTCGAGACCGGCGCCGTCGACGCGGCGATGGCCGAGCTCCCCAACGCGCGCGTCGTCAAGTCCGCCCCGGTGGACGACGCGACCGCCGCTGCCGTCACGGAGGCCGCCAAGGCTGCCGGAGACTCGGCAGCCGGCTGAGCTGCCTGCCCGGGCTCTACGGGCCCGAGCGGGGTGGGGTGCTCGCTGCCGGGGTCTCGCACTCCGGCAGCGGTCGCCGGCCGGCCCGGGCCGCCGCCGTGCGACTCGTCTCGGGCCACGAGGTACCAGGCGGCCGTCGGCCCCTTGCCCTTCACCTCGATCAGCCCGCGCGATTCCATCAGGAACCTGCCGGCGAGGCGCTCCTGCACGGCCTGGGTCACCTGGATGCGACCCGGCGCGCCCAGCGACTCCATGCGGCTCGCGAGGTTCACCGTATCGCCCCAGATGTCGTAGATGAACTTGCGCGTGCCGATCACGCCGGCGACGACCGGACCACAGTGGATGCCGATCCGGAAGCGGATCCCGAGGCGCACGGCGGCGTCGATCCGGCTGATGGCGGCAGTCAGCGCGAGGGCCATCTCCGCGACCCGTGCCGTGTGGTCGGCGGACCCGTCCGTGAGGCCGCCCACGACCATGTACGCATCGCCGATCGTCTTCACCTTCTCCAGGCCGAACTGGTCAACCAGGTCGTCGAACGCGGAGAACACCTCGTTGAGGATGCCGACCAGCTCGGACGGCGTCAGCGTTGACGACAGGCGCGTGAACTCGACGACATCGGCGAACAGCATCGTCACATCGTCGAAGCGGTCGGCGATCATGGGCTCGCCGTCGCGCAGCCGTTGGGCGATCGGTGCAGGCAGGATGTTGAGCAGGAGGCGCTCGTTCTCGCGGGCGAGCCGCTCCCGTTCCTTCACCGCCGTCACGTCGGTGCCGTAGACGTTGACGAACCCGAACTCGGGGACGTCCACCGCCAGGAGCGCGTACGTCCGCTCCCCGGAGACGACGTCGAACGGATCCGGGTCCGCGGCCCGGGCGCGGCCGAGGAGCGCATCGCGAAGATCGCTCGCGAGTGGCGCGCCCACTGCGAGGCCCAGGCCGATCCATCAGCCGGGCACTGGCGGGGTTGGCGTACACGAGACGGCCGTTCCAGTCGATCCGCAGCACCGGGTTCGGGTTCTGGTCAGGAAACTTCACGATCGCCCGCTCGGCGGTGACGTCGGTGCCGTACAGGTTGATGAACCCCAGCTCCTCGATGAGCACGGGCCACACGGCGTACGTCCGGTTGTCCCAGTGGACCTCGAGGAACGCTCTCTCCGCGGCGGCCTCGCGGCACCGGGCCAGCATCTCGGCCGGCACGTGCTCGCCGACCCCGGCCACCAGCGCCCCGCGCACACCCGCGCTCGCGGGGTTGGCGTAGCTGAGCCGTCCGTCGAGATCGAGGCGCATGACCGGGTTGGGGTTGTCGTCCGGGAACCGGTTGAGCGCGTCGAGCTGCGCCGCGCTCAGGGCAGGCTCCGGCGCATGGGGGTCACGGGACGCGGGGCCAGGGACGCGGGACGACATCCCAGAATGGTAGGCGGGCTGGCAAGCCCCCTCGTGCGCAGAGGGCTCGAACGTGAGAAGGCGGGGCCACGTGGGCCCCGCCTTCGGGATCTTCAGGGGCCCTGGTGGGCCCGCGGTGCTCAGTTGGCCGGCGGCAGGATGACCTGGTCGATGACGTGGATGACGCCGTTGGACGTCATGACGTCGGGGGTGACCACGGTCGCGCTGTCGTTCAGCATGACCTTGCCGTCCACGACGGCGATCTTGATGGCGGGGCCGGCGACGGAGTCGGCGGAGGTGAGGCTCACGACCTGGTCAGCGGTGACCTGGCCCGAGACGACGTGGTAGAGCAGGATCTGCTTGAGGGCCTCGGGGTCTGCGAGCAGCCCCTCGACGGTGCCTTCCGGCAGGGCGGCGAACGCCTCGTCGGTCGGGGCGAAGACGGTGAACGGGCCCTCGCCCTTGAGGGTCTCGACCAGGCCCGCGGCGGTGGCGGCGGCGAGCAGGGTCTCGAACGAGCCGGCCGCGGTGGCCGTGTCGACGATGTCGCTGAGCTCCGGGGCCATCGACGGGGCCTCGGTGGCCATGGCCTCGGCCGGGGGCAGGATGACCTGGTCGATGACGTGGATGACGCCGTTGGACGTCATGACGTCGGGGGTGACCACGGTCGCGCTGTCGTTCAGCATGACCTTGCCGTCCACGACGGCGATCTTGATGGCGGGGCCGGCGACGGAGTCGGCGGAGGTGAGGCTCACGACCTGGTCAGCGGTGACCTGGCCCGAGACGACGTGGTAGAGCAGGATCTGCTTGAGGGCCTCGGGGTCTGCGAGCAGCCCCTCGACGGTGCCTTCCGGCAGGGCGGCGAACGCCTCGTCGGTCGGGGCGAAGACGGTGAACGGGCCCTCGCCCTTGAGGGTCTCGACCAGGCCCGCGGCGGTGGCGGCGGCGAGCAGGGTCTCGAACGAGCCGGCCGCGGTGGCCGTGTCGACGATGTCGCTGAGCTCCGGGGCCATCGACGGGGCCTCGGTGGCCGGTGCCGGGGTCGCAGGTGCGGGCGTCGCCGCGGTCGTGGAGCACGCCGAGACCACGATGGCCAGGGCTGCAAGCGAGAGGATGATCGTGCGCTTCATTGATGTTCCTTCCGGGTGGCAATTGCGGAGGTCGGCTTTCGTCGGCGGTTCCGCCGTTGACCTGTCCACCCCATCCTTCGGCCCACCACCCCCGGCTGGATTGGTTCGGGTCGATTCAGGGTCCGCGGTCGGGTCCGCGGGACCCGCGCCGGCTCACACCTTCAGCAGCGCAGCCAGGAGTCCGTCCCACGTCCGGTCCTGTGGATCGCCGGATCCACGGGCGAGAATGGTGCCGTCGCGGGTCACCACCAGCGCGTGGACATCCTCGCTGCCCGGGATCGCCAGTGACCGCTGGAACCGCCCCACGTCCGTGTAGATCGTGATCGTGCGGGCGAGGACGTCGGGGTCGCCGATGCCGGCCGTCATGCCGCCGTCGATGAACCGGCGGACCGGCCGCCACGCCGTGGCAAGGACGGGCAGCTCCACGACCGCCGCAGCCAGCGGGCCGGTATGACCCCTCGGGGTCGGCGGCACGCCTGCGGCAACCGCACGGGCGATCCAGCGGTCCACGCGAGCCTGGTGCCACTGCTGGAAGGCCACGACCACAAGGGTCCGCTCGGCGGGCAGGTCGCGCGGGAGGGCCAGCTCCACGCCGAGCAGCGAGCGGCCCGTGACGGCCGGGAACAGGACCGCGGAACCGCCACCGGCGCTCGGGTTGGTCGTCATCGTGGGACCATCGTAGTCCGCCGCCGCCATCCGCCCGACCCGATGCGGAGCGTCGTCACCGGTCGCCTCGATCGGGGCCTATAGTTGCGCGGCCGCCGCACGCGGCCGCCGCATCCCGCTCGAGGGGACGATGCTCTCCGCCCCGCAGCCGGTCTGTCTCCTCATCGCGGACATCTCCGGGTATACCGGCTATCTCGCCGACGTCGAGCTGGACCACGCCCAGGACATCCTCGCCGACCTCATGGGCACGGTGGTCGCGAGCCTCCGGCCCGGCTTCCGCCTCGCCAAGCTCGAGGGTGACGCCGCCTTCACCTACGCCCCGCTCGAGGCCATCGACGGCTCCCTGCTCCTGGACACCGTCGAGCGCTGCTACATCGACTTCCGCCGTCGTCGGCGCGACGTCCGCCAGGCCACCTCGTGCGAGTGCAACGCGTGCCGGCGCATCCCCGACCTCGACCTCAAGCTCGTCGCCCACCACGGCGAGGCGATCATCCAGAAGGTCGCGGGGCGCCAGGAGCTCCTCGGCTCGGACGTGATCATCGTCCACCGCCTGCTCAAGAACGAGGTCGTCGAACGGCTCGGCGTGGCGGCCTACGTCCTGTTCAGCCAGGCCTGTATCGACGCCTCGGACCTCGACCCGTTCGCGCTGGGCATGCGGCCCCACACCGAGACCTACGACCGGATCGGCGACGTGCCGGGCTGGGTGCACGACCTCGAGCGACGCTGGCACGAGGAGGAGACGCGGTCGCGGGTGTTTGTCACGTCCGGGGAGGCCATCCTCGACCTGCCGGTGCCCGTGCGGGTGCCGCCCCAGGTCGCCTGGGCGTTCCTGACGACCCCCGGCCAGCGGATGACCTGGCAGCCGTGGGTGACGGAGGTCACGGTCAAGGGCGCCACCGGGGGCCGGCGCGGGCCCGGGTCGGCCAACCACTGCATGCACGGCAAGGACTCCGTAGTGGAGGAGATCCTCGACTGGCGGCCATACGACTACGTCACGGACCGGACCGTCCTGGACACACCCGGTGGACCGGTGAAGGTGCTCCATACCATCGAGCTCGAGCCCACCGCCGAGGGGACGACCATCCACCTCCGGTTCGCGGCACCGAGGACGAAGCGCGAGCAGGCGCTGATGGAGCACATCGGGCCGGCCTACGGGGCGGCGCTCCAATCCGCGGTCCCGGCGCTCGTGGCGCAGCTGGAGGAGCGCTACCGGGCCCTGGACCCGGATGCCACCGCGGCAGGACCCTAGCCCGGCCGGTCGCGGCCGGTCGCGGCCGGTCGCTACGGTCGCGAAGGCCAGCGCCGCACGTGGGGGATTGCTCGCGGCCCAGCGACGGCTGCCTCCTCAGGCCGGAGCAAGCCTGTCCACCCGGATCCGTCCCGAGGTCATCACGAGGCGGAGGGTGTCCGGCAGCGCCGCGAGCACCCCGATGTCCGCCAGCGGATCGCCGGCCACGACGATCAGGTCGGCCGTGGCCCCGGCGACGATCCGGCCCAGGTCCGGCCGGCGGAGGAGGTCCGCGTTGACGGACGTCGCGGAACGGACGATGTCCGCGGGCCGCTCGGCCTCGGCGCGGATCCGGAACTCCTGCACCTGGAGCCGGCGATGCGATCCGAGGAGGTCGGTGCCGAAGCCCACCCTCGCACCGGCCCGGCGCAGGATCTCGAATGAGCGGAGGCCCGCCTCCCGGACCACGTCGACCTTGGCCAGCCGCCGAGCGTCCACGCCGCTCGCTGCGCCGTCGCGCGCGAGGGCCTCGTACGTGACGAGCGTCGGGACGACATAGGCGTCGTGAGCCGCGACCTCGTGGGCCGCCGCCGGATCGATCAGGTTCGCGTGCTCGATCGAGCGCACGCCGCAGCGGATGGCGCGCGTGATCGCCGGACCGCCATAGGCATGGGCCAGCACGTACGTCCCGCGTGAGGCCGCCTCCTCGACGATCGCCGTGATCTCGGCCTCCGAGTACTGGAGCATGTCGATCGGGTCCGTCTCGGACATCACGCCGCCCGACGCGCAGATCTTGATCTGGTCGGCACCGCGGCGGAGCTCGTGACGCGCCGCAAGGCGGACCTCGTCCACCCCGTCCGCGATCCGGGACCAATCGCCCGGGCTGGCGCCGGGGACCGGGTCCCCGTCGCCCAGCGCACGGTCGTCGCCGTGGCCGCCCGTCTGGCTGAGGGCCTTGCCGGACACGAACAGGCGAGGGCCCGTCGATCAGTCCCTGCTCGATCGCCATGCGGATGCCGACGTCGCACCCGCCGGCGTCGCGGGCCGTCGTGAAGCCACGCCGGAGCATGGCTTCGAGCTCGATCCGCGCGTGCTGGGCGCGCAGGGACGCCGGCATCGGACGGGCTGGGTCCTCGACGACCTCGGCGGCGGATGCGTGGACGTGGGCATCGATCAGGCCTGGCATGAGGGTGAGCCCGCCCAGCTCGACCACGCGGAAGTCCGCGCGGTCCGCGAGGTCCGGCCGCGTGATCGCCGTCTCGCTGACCTCGGTCACGCGATCGTCCACGACCAGGACATCCACGCCATCGAGCGAGACATCGGCGAGCCCGTCGACCAGGCGGGCCCCACGGAACAGGATGGCTGGCATCGGATCAGAGCTCCCCTGCAGGACTGGCGGTTCGCCGCGCGGCCGCCATCGAAGGATAGGCCCCGGGAGCCGCAGGGGAGCGATGGGACCGGCTCCGGCACCGGCGCACGGGCGCATTCGCGGAACGGTAGTCTTGCGTCCGTCCGCTCCGCGGGAGTCGGGATACGAGTCCAGTCTGCATGAAGCCCGGTGTCGCCCCCGGGCGAGCCGCACAGCCAGATGAGGGAGATCCGACCATGACGCTCGTCCTGCTGACCGCCGTGTCCGTGTGGGTCCTGATGCTCGCGATGGACGCGTTGCCCATCGGCGGCTTCCTGCTCGAGAGCACCATCGCGGTGATCGGCGGCGCCCTGATCGGCTTCTTCGGCGCCTGGTTCCTCCGCCGTCGTAACCGCAAGAACCGCTAGCCGGGGAGGGCCGCCAGCCGGGTTGGCCTGACGACCGTCCTACCTGCCCGCCCGAGGCCGCCGGATCCTCGCGCGGACCAGGGCAAGGCCTCCGCGCAAGAGGGTCCTCGTGCCGAGGCCGTAGCGTGCGTTGGCGAGCGCGAGCAGGCCGCCCAGTATCCGCTCGTCGAGCAGATCGCCGCCCACCATCCGGAACACCCGGAGCGTGCTGTTCGCGATGCTCGCGGCCACGATCCGGCCGAGCGGTGAGTCGGGGTCACCGCCCGCCAACGCCACCGCCTGGCGTCGCATCATGGCGTGCAGCAAGCGGGCCACCGGTGTCCGCATGTCCGCGAGCGGCGTGTTGATCGTGTACTCGCCAGGGCGCACGGGCTCGTTCGGCGGCAGCGAGCGGCCGAGCAGCGATTCAAAGGCAGACCGTTCGAAGGTCATGCCCGGACGCGGGTTCCGGTAGGCGGCGGCCACGGCTGCGGTCTCGCGGGCCGGCGCGCCAGCGGGATCGCCCGGGACGTGGACCAGCGCGGTCGCCCGGATGTCACGCGATGATCGTCCGACCCGGATCTCGACGAGGCCGCCCTCCACGCGCCATGCGCCGGACGCGGTGTCCCAGGTGGCGAACGCGCGCCGGCCGAGCGGCACCTCGACCCGGGCCGACGCGCCGGCCTCGAGGCGGACCTTCGCGTAGCCGCGCAACTCCTGGCGCGGCCGGAACACGGACGACACCGGGTCATGCACGTAGACCTGGACCACCTCGTCGCCGGCCCGAGGACCCGTGTTGGAGACCGTGACAGTCACGGCGACTGCCTGCGGGTCGGTACCGGACGCGCGCACCGCCAGGTTGGCGTGCTCGAAGGTCGTATACGCGAGCCCGTGGCCAAAGGGGAACCGGACGTCGAGGCCCGCGCTGTCGTACCAGCGGTAGCCGACGTAGACGCTCTCGCGGTACTCGGCGAGGCGCGGACCCGCGGGGAGCGCGTGGACGGCGTCGTCCTCGAGGCGGAGCGGGAACGTCTCCGCCAGCCGTCCACCCGGGTCGGCGATGCCCGCAAGGACCCGGGCGATGGCGCTGCCGCCGGCCTGTCCGCCCAGGTATGCCTCGACGATGGCCGGAACGCGGTCCGCCCACGGAAGCTCCACGGGGGCGCCGTTGACGAGCACGACGACGAGGTTGGGAGTGACTGCAGCGAGCGCCTCCACGAGGGCGTCGTGCGCGGCCGGGAGGCGAAGGTGCTCTCGGTCAATCCCCTCGGTCTCGGCCCGATCGGTGAGTCCGACAAAGACGATGGCGACGGCGGCGTCGTTCGCAATGGCCACGGCCCCGGCGATGAGCGTCTCGTCGGGTGCGTCGTCGGTGGTGCGATAGCCGGCCGCGTACTGGAGGCGGTCGCCGCCTAGCAGCGTGACCAGTTCCGTCCAGGCATCGTCCACGCGGGTCGGGGTGATCATCGCGCTGCCGCTGCCCTGGAAGCGCGGCTCCCGGGCGAAGGCCCCGACGACGGCGATCCGCCCGGCGGCCGCGAGCGGAAGCAGGCCACCCTCGTTCTTGAGCAGGACCGTGCCTGCCTCGGCGGCCCGGCGGGCGAGCGCGTGATGGTCGTCGAGGTCGTGGGCACGGCCAGGCTCACGGGCGGCGGCCGTCCGTTCGACGAGCGCCAGGATCCGGGCTGCGGACGCATCCACGGCGGTCCCGTCGAGGCCGCCGGACTCGAGAGCGTGGAGAAGCGGCCCGTCACTGCGGCCGCCGGACCCCGGCATCTCGATGTCAAGCCCCGCCTCCACCGCCGGGACCCGCCGGTTCACGGCACCCCAGTCGGACATCACCACGCCGTCGAACCCCCACCCGCGCCGGAGCACGTCGTCAAGGAGCCATGCGTGTTCGGTGCAGTAGGTCCCGTTGAGCCGGTTGTAGGCCGCCATCACCGTCCACGGCCGGCCCTCGACCACCGCGTGCTCGAAGCCCGCCAGGTAGATCTCGCGAAGGGCGCGTTCATCGACGACCGCGTCAATCGACATCCGGCGCGTCTCCTGGTTGTTGGCGGCGAGGTGCTTGAGGGAGGCGCCCACTCCCTCGCCCTGCACGCCGCGGATCCACGCGGCCGCGAGGTGGCCGGACAGGAGCGGGTCCTCCGAGTAGTACTCGAAGTTCCGACCGCAGAGTGGCGTGCGCTTGATGTTCGCCCCGGGACCCAGCACCACGCTGACGCCGGCTGCTGCTGCCTCCCGGCCGATCGCCGCGCCGACCTCCTCGAGGAGCGCCTCGTCCCATGACGCGGCCAGCGCCGACGACGTGGGGAAGCACGTGGCGGGCTCGCTGTTGGCGATGTCCAGCGGGCTGCCGGACGTCGCCTTGCGCACGCCGTAGGGGCCGTCGGTGACGACGATGGGCGGCACCCCGATGCGCGGGATCCCGTTGAGGGTCCAGAAGTCCCGGCCGGCCAGGAGGGACACCTTCTCGGCGACGGTCAGCCCATCGGCCACGAGGGGCTGTACCGCGGGACGCCGCTGGGTCGCCATGATCGTGCTCCTCCCGTCAGGACGCAGCCGGAACGATAGCCAACGCGACCGTCCCCGCCCGCGCCGATCACGAGCGGACGGCGGATCGCCGCTAGCGGGCGGCCGCCCCGGGGCTCAGGCGCGACCCTCGAGGACGACGTACTCGTCGAGGCCGATCGGGCTGCGGCCCGAGGTCGTGACGTTCGACCGCCCTCAGGAGTCCAGGGCAGCCCCGACGGTACCCCGCTGGTGCATGTCGACGGCTCGCACCCGGGTCAGCGCGATCGTCACCTTCGTGCGCCGCTCACCCGGTCGATCCATCCGGCGCAGGTCCAATCCCCCGTACTTGGCGCCGAGCACATCAGCGAAGCTGTAATCGTCGTCGGGTTCCACCGAGGCATCACCGCGCAACTCGAGGTAGCGAAAGGGATCGCCTGCATCCTGAATCTGCAGACTGACCTTGGGGTTGGCAACCATGTTCTTCGCCTTCTGGCGGGTCTCGTTCACAGACAACTGCACCGTTGCGTCGTCCGAGACGAGGAAGCACACCGTCGACAACTGGGGACGGCCAGTGGGGCCGACGGTCGCCAGCGTTGCGTACCGAGCGTTCAGCAAGTCGCGATGCGTGTCTGGAATCCTGTCCGTCGGCACGAGGCCTCCCCTCCCATCGATCCGACCACTGCCGCCGGACTGACCGTCGGCTTACGGTAGCAGGAGGGCCCCACAGGGAAGAAGACGGCCACCACCGGCACGCGCATCACGAGCGTCAGCCTGCCAACGGGGTCACCGTCGCCCATGAACCGGCGTGGCCAACGTACCCTTCACACGGCAGACCGACGGCCCTGGAGGACGACGGGCAGACACGGAGGGATCGTGGGAGTCCAGGCGGCCGGGATCGAGCGCGACGGCGTCACAAGTGCGGGCGGGCGCCTGGCGGCAGGCCTCGTCGCATGCGTCTCGCTGCTCGCGGTCGGCTGGATCGGGCTGCTGATCCCTTCGCTGATCCGCTCGATCAAGGTGACGTTCGACCAGACCGATGCGGGGATCGGCGTCATCTACTTCGTCTTCGCCCTTGCCTACGCGGTGGGGTCGTTCGGGGGCGGAGCACTGACCGAGCGCCTCGGCCGTCGGCTCGTTCTCGGTGGCGCCATCCTGCTCACCGGCCTTGGGACGATCGGTTTCGGTGTCGCGCCGTCCTGGGGCGTCTTCATCCTGGTGGCGGTGCTCGTCGGGGCGGGGGCCGGCTGCGTGGACGGCGGCGTCAACGGCATCGTCCTCGACGTGTACCGCGAGGCACGCGGACGGGCACTGAACCTGCTCCACGTGTCGTTCAGCGTCGGCGCGCTCACAGCGCCACTCGTCATCGGGACACTGGTGGAGCGTGGCATTCCCTGGCAGGCGGTGGTCGCGGGAACAGGAGTTGTCGTCGCGACGCTGGCCCTGGCGTATGTGATCGTCCCGATGCCCAGCGGGCGACGGGTGGCCGTGGCCGTCGGCAAACCGGCGGCTGCGGGCCGCCATGCCGGCGATCCGCCGGCTGCGGGAACCGGTGCTCCCGCGGCGGCGCCCCACCATGCCGGCCGGCCGCTGCTCGCGGGGCCCCTCCTGCTGCTCGGGATCGCGATCGCCGCCTACGTGGCGTCCGAGATGGGCATCTCCAGCTGGATCGTGCGGTTCCTTGAGCCGGCGCCGCTGACAACCGCCACCCTCGCGCTGTCGTTGTACTGGGCTGGCCTGACCGTCGGGCGCATCGTCTCGTCGGTGATCGCCGACAGGTTCGACCATCTCAGGTTCACGGTCGTCTCGGCGACGGGCATGGCGATCGCGATCGCCGTCGCGGTCCTTGTCCCGAGCCTGCCGATCGCCATCGCTGCATTCTTTGTCGCAGGGATCGCGTCGGGCCCCGTGTTCCCGATGATCGTGGCCATCGGCGGGGATCGCTTCCCTGAGCGTTCCGCGGCCGTTGGCGGATCGCTCACGGGCATGGCGATCATCGGCTCGGTCATCTACCCGCCGCTGATGGGCTTCATGTCGGTCACCGTCGGCCTGACCGCCGCGATGCTCGGCAACGCACTGCTGGCCATCGGCTGCGTGGTCGCCCTGCTGGCCTTCGACCGGCTGACGCGAGGGGACGAAGCGGGGCGTCGCGTCCCGTCAGCATGAGGCGCGCCAAGGCATCAGGCGCGCCACGGCATCGGCCCATCGAAGCAGGGTCTCCGGCTGGTCCCAGGCCGCCGGCCCTGCCGCAGGATGGCGCCGCTCGCTCAGTGGCCGTGGTTCTCCTCGTGGTCGAGGATCCCGTGCAGTCGGGCGACGAGGGCGTACACCATCGGCACCGCCATCTCGGGGTTCTGCTCGAGGAAGGTGCGGAACTCCCATGCCCCGACCACCACGACCGTCACCTCGTCCTGGGCCACGACCGTCGCCGAACGAGGGTGGTGCTCGATGAGTCCGAGCTCCCCGAAGAAGTCACCTGGGCCGAGGACGGTGCGCTGGCCCTCGGCAGCCGTCGTCACGACCGCGTGGCCGTTCGAGATGAAGTAGAGGAACGAGGACGCCTCGCCTTCCTTGACCAGCGTCGCACCCGGTGCGTAGGTCCGTTCCGTGGCGCCCTCAAGCACCTTCGCATGGTCCTTCTTGAGGGCTGCGAAGACCGGGATGCGTGCAACCTGGGATAGCTTCATCCGTCCCTCACTGGGGCTTGTCGAGTTCCCGGTCGGAGATTCCGGCCGGGCGGCCTGCCCTTGGTGCCATCCTAGTGCCGCGCACGGCCGCTGGCCATCCCTTCCCGGATGTCGGGCACCTCGTCGTCAGGTTCCCGGGCCCCATTCGCAGGGCCGGGCTTCATCCACGGCAGGCGCAGGTTTGTCGGTCAGGACGTCCACGGGCGGCCGCGGCAGCCTACTCTTCCTCAAGCCGGTGAGGACCCGGCATGACCGAGATAAGGATCCCCACGTGACCTCCATCAGCCCGAGCGGTGAGACGTTCCCGCTTCCAACACCCGACGACTACGAGACGGAGTTCCAGCGGCTGGAGCACCTGGCCGCCGAGGCGCGCCGTGAGGGCCGCGAGGTCGTGGTCGTCATGGGCCTCGGCTTCGTGGGCGCCGTGATGGCTGCCATCGTTGCCGACACGACCGACGCGGACGGGCCGCCCGACCAAGTTCGTCATCGGCTGCCAGCGCCCGAGCCCCCGGAGCTACTGGAAGACGCCAGCTGCTGAACCGCGGGATGTCGCCCGTGAAGGCCGAGGATCCCGAGGTGGATCCCGATGATCG
Organism: uncultured Chloroflexia bacterium; assembly: GCA_963697365.1. Classification (GTDB taxonomy): domain Bacteria; phylum Chloroflexota; class Limnocylindria; order Limnocylindrales; family CSP1-4; genus CAIXZV01. The sequence goes on along the minus strand of CAVONT010000002.1, from coordinate 142,235 downwards.
CCCGCTGCGTGCTCGAGAAGCAGACGCTCACGGCGACCTTCAACGCGGACTGCCTCAAGCTCGCCGACTGCGTGGTGGTCGATGTCCAGTGCGACTACGCCAAGCAGGACCTCGGCAACATGCGCACGGGCGAGACCGACATGGCCGCCCTCGAGGCGACGCTCCGGACGATCGGCGAGCGCATCCGCGAGCGCACTGCCTGGTCCTCATCGAGACGACCGTCGCCCCGGGGACGACCGAGTTCATCGCGTGGCCCATCCTCAAGAAGGCGTTCGCCGCCCGGGGCCTCGCCGGCGACGCCGCTGCTGGCGCACAGCTTCGAGCGGGTGATGCCGGGCCGGCAGTACGTGTCCAGCATCCGCGACTTCTGGCGCGTCTGCAGCGGCTGCGACGAGGCAGCGCGGATCCGGGTCGAGCGGTTCCTCCGCGACGTCCTCAACACCGAGCAGTACGAGCTCACGGTGATGGACCGGCCGATCGAGTCGGAGACCACCAAGATCGTCGAGAACTCGTACCGCGCCACGATCCTGGCCTTCGTGAACGAGTGGAGCCTGTTCTCCGAGCGCAACGGCGTGGACCTCGTGAAGGTCATCGCGGCGATCAAGAAGCGCCCGACCCACAGCAACATCATGTTCCCGGGGCCCGGGCATCGGCGGCTACTGCCTGCCCAAGGACGGCGGCCTCGGGTACTGGGCGTACGAGCACATCCTCGGCTTCGAGGACGGCGACCAGGTGTTCCAGATGAGCACCACCGCCATCGACATCAACGACACGCGCGGCCTCCACGTCGCGACGCTCGTGCGGGACGCGCTCCGCAACATGGGGCGCCACATCGCAGGCGCGGACGTGCTCGTCTGCGGGGCCAGCTACCGCCAGGACGTCGGTGACACGCGCTACAGCGGGTCGGAGATCGTCGTCCGCAAGCTGACCGAGATGGGCGCCGAGATCCGCGTCCACGACCCGTACGTCGACCACTGGTACGAGTTCGAGAGCCAGGACACGTACCCGGCAGCCCGGCCGCTCGCTGGCGCGGTTCTTCCGCAACCAGGAGCAGCTGACCGGACCTGCGCGTCGCAGAAGGACCTCGCCGCGGCGATGCAGGGCGTCGAGGCCGTGATCCTCGCGGTGCCGCACGAGCCCTACCTCGACCTTGCACGCCCGACGACCTCGTCGCGTGGGCGGGCAGCCGGTCGCGGTCATCGACTGCTTCGGCATCCTCGACGACGCGGCCATCCGGCGCTACTTCGAGCTCGGCTGCGAGGTGAAGGGGCTCGGACGCGGCCACATCCAGCGGATCCGGTCGGAGGTCCGGGCACGAGCAGGGGCTGGCGAGACCGCTGCTGCTCCGGCCGCGGCTCCACGGTCGGGGCAGGCCTGAGCATCGCGGGTGACGATCGGTCGGTCTCGGATGAGGCGATCCCAGGCGCGCTCGAAGCGCAGATCGGAAGGAACCAGGCCCGCCTCCGGTTGCTTCGAGCCGTCAGGCTTGGCGTCATCCCGGGGAAAGGAGCCCGGAAGCGGGTGCGGCCGCTGAGGGCGGCCTGTCAGCTGGGTAATCTCCCAGGATGAGCGGCACATGAACGCGCGGCCAGCAGATGACCATCACGCCGCCTGTTGCCGCAGGGCGAGGGGTCAGTGCAGTCTGGCGGTGGACGAAGGTGACAGGGGGCAACCATGGCTGAGCGGACGCTGACCGTGGTCGGCTGGAATGCGAACGGTGCGTTGGCGGGCGCGAAGGCGGAGCGCCTCGCGGCGATCGTCCCCAGCCCCGACGTGGCCGTCGTCGCCGAGTGTGCCGCCGACGCGGAGGTGCCCGGCCTCATCCGCGTGGGCTGGACGGGGTCCCTGCCCAGGAAGGGGCTGGCCGTGTTCGCCCGCCCGGACCTCAAGGCCTCGGTCGACGTGTCCTTCGACCCTGCGCTCGAATGGTTCCTCCCGGTGCACCTCGGTGCGCTCGACGTGGACATCCTCGGGGTCTGGGCCATGAACCGGCGAGGCGGTCCAGGTGCCGCGCTCCTGGCGCACGCGCCGGGCGCTGGGCCACTACGCGCCGGTCCTCGCCCGCGGCCGGTCAGTGGTGATCGGCGACTTCAACAACAACCTCCGCTGGGACCGGCCCTCGTATCCGTCTTTCGCCGGCACCCTCGACGAGCTCGGTGCCAAGGGCTATGCCTCCGTGCACCATGCGCGCAGTGGCGAGCAGCACGGAGCCGAGGCGACGGCATCCCTCTACTGGCGGCGCCATCGCGACCAGCCGTACCTGGTGGACCACGCCTTCGCGCCGGCGGAGTGGCTGCCGCGCGTGCGCTCGTTCCAGATCGGCGACCCGGACGCCTGGCGCGACATCAGCGACCACATGCCGCTTGTCCTCGAGCTGGAACTGCCGCTCCCGGCGTCGAGCGGCGGGGCCGTCGGCCGGACCCGTGTCCCGGAGCCGCCGCGCGACCAGTGGCTCCACAGCGAGCGCCTGCTCCGAGCGCTCGACGCCGCCGCGCGGATGCACTCGGCGCAGGCGCGCAAGGGATCGGGCGTCCCCTACATCGCGCACCCGATGGCAGTCGCGTCGATCGTGCCTCGAGGTACCGGCGGCGACGAGGATGCCGCGATCGCCGGGCTCCTCCACGACGCGCTCGAGGACGTGCGGGACACCGTCGCGGCCCGCGCCGTCGTCGCTGGCTTCGGTCCTCGGGTCCTCGCCACGGTCGAGGGCTGCACCGACGGGGTGCCCGGCGTGGACGGTCGCAAGGAGCCGTGGCGCACCCGCAAGGAGCGATACCTCCGGCACCTGGCCTTAGCGGACGCGCCCGTGCTGCTCGTGTCGGGCGCCGACAAGCTGCACAACACGCGCTCGATGCTGGCCGACCTGCGCAGAGTGGGCGCCGCCCTCTGGGACCGCTTCAACGCGCCGCGCGCCGACACCCTGTGGTACCACCGCGCCCTGGTGGAGGCGATGGCCGCCAACCCGGCCCACCAGCCGGACCTCGTCGGCGAGCTGCGGCGGGCGGTGGACGAGCTCGAGCGGCTCAGTGGCGAGGTGTCGTGAGCGAGGGCTGATTGGATCGCGGGGCACTCCAGCGAAGGGAGGCGCGCGGAGTGCCGCCTCGACCGGCGGGGATCGGCCGCCGAACCGGCTCCAGCTCGCTCGACCAGCGCTCGACCAGATGCACCCGAAGACCTGGATCGGGTCGTCGAGCCGTGGTCCGCGCATGCCCTCAGAAGTAGAACGGGACATCGACCCCCAGCCAGGCGACGTTGGAGTACGCGGCGCCGTGAATTCGTATCTCTATCGGCCCGCTCAGCGGCATGTCATGCGGATCCTGCGTGCTGGCGTAGCGCCCCGCGAAGAACGACATGTCCCGCCCCAGCTGGTACGTCCCAGCTCTCACCACCTCTCCGCAGACCTCGAGGGCCATCGGCGCTCCTGTCGTTTCGTCGATCGGCGCGCTGAGGAGAGCGTGGAGGATCCCGTACTTGCGCAGGGGCGGCGCGACTTCATCGATCCGCCACTGCCAGTGCATGCCAGGAAGAGCCGCCGCCAGCAAGGCCTCCAGCGACGGGCCGACGAGCTGCTCCGTGGCGCACTCGATGGACCTCCCGTAGAGGCGCGGCACTCGCCACGCACGTATCCACATGAGTGCCGAGCGCGTGACGCCACTCAGGTTGCTTGCTGACCGGGCGATCTCCCTGGCGGTCAGCGTCGGACCGAGATACGGCGCCATCGGCCCCTGCGGCAGTCTCTGGTCCTGCTGCCGGGCCTCTGGCACCAGCGGCGCGATGCTGCGGAGCGTAGGTGCGGTTGGGCGTCCGCCGGTCATTTCGCGGTGCATCCCCCAAGCTGTCGGGGGACCTCGCCCCCTCCGGGTCGAGCCTACTGCGCGCTTCGCCCCGCCGGGCCTAGTACCAATGGGCTATGGCCCGGCCGCGGCACGGGCAGGACCATCGTCCCACACGCATGGGGGGATCTTGCGCAGCATGGCCACCGTCGACGAGGCGCTCGACAGGTGCCGGGGCGCCCTCGTCCGCGAGGGGGTGCCCGGCGACCAGCTCTTCCCGGTGGCCGCCCTGGCGGGGCTGCGCCTCCTGGGCAGTGGGGCCGACCCGGCCCCGCTCGTCAACCACTGGGCGTCACTGCGGTCGCGGGAGCACGGCCCCGCCCGCTACCCGTGGGACATCCGGCCCCGGCTGGTCGGAGGGTCCCCGGCCCGCGTCGGCCCGCCCATGGCCTGGCAGCCGTGGAGGGCACGGGACCGGGCGGTGGCGGCCGCGGACAACGGGGAGATGCTGCCGCGGCTGCTCGAGGCGCTGTTGCTGCCGCTCGTCCTCGCCGACAGCCTCGATCTGCTCGCGGCCACCGCGGAGCGGACCGACGACGTGGGGCGGCAGTCCCGCGACCTCCTCGAGGAGGCCTTGCCCAAGGCGAGGCGCGACGCAGCGGCCTGGACCCAGGAGCGCTACGCATGGGGCGACACGTGGGCGCTCTGGGCACTGGCCCGCCGCCCCCGGGCGCTCGGCCTGCTGCACCCGTATGCCCTCGCCATCGCCGACGCCTATGCCGCGAGCGCCCGCCGGAGCGGCGGTCTCGTCCTCGGCACGCGGTTCCCGTTCCACGGCGTGCCGATCGTGTCCGGCAGCGCGCAGCTGGCGTCGGGCCTGGTCGCCCTCGGCTACCACCCGAGGCTGGTGGCCTCGCTCGCCGCCTGGATCGCTGGCAAGCGGCGGCGTGACGGATCCTGGGGCGACGCGGATGAGGATCCCCCGGACCTGCTCACCACCTTCGTGGCGGCCGACCTCCTCGGCTCGCTCGACCCGGACCACGACCCGATGCCGACGGCGGCCCGGATCGCGTCCCGCCAGCAACGCGACGGGTGGTGGCGGGCCGTGGGTCCCGAGTCGACGTGGCTGAGCGTCGAGCTGGCGGCCTGGCTCGTGGCCGTCGACAGGCCGTTCCACGAGCGGTACCGCTGGCCGCACGTCGCCCTGGCCAACCGGGACCGGCGGACCGGCCTGCCTAACTTCGGCTACTACACCGAGATCGGCCGGCTGTGGGCGGAGGTCCCCGGTCTGGCATCGGCGCCGGTCGAAGTCGCCTTCATCGACCTCGCGGGCTTCGGGCTGCTGAACAACAAGCACGGCATGGAGATCGGCGATCTCGCCCTGGCCGCGTTCGCGCGGGCCCTCCGGTCGGTCCCGGGAACGATGGCGGTCCGCGACGGCGGCGACGAGTTCATCGCCCTGGGGGCGCCCGGTGGCACGGGCCTGTCGGGCCGCCTGGCGGACCTCCGCTCGCGCTGGCCCGCGGCCTTCGCTGAGGCGCTCGGCGGCATCGAGGTCGTCCCGCCCCGCATCCTGACGACGACCACGACGGGAGGCCGGCTCGTCGAGGCGCGGAACCGGCTCGGCGCCGAGATCGGCCCGGTCAAGCAGGCGTGGCCAGTAGTGTGCAGGGAGGGCCTGCAGCTGGAGATGCCGTCCGCTGCGAGCCTCGACGGCGGAGGCCTCTCGGCTCGTCCCGCGGGTGCCAGGCCCGCCGTCGCCACGGCACCCAACCCATGACCAGCACGGCTGGGGAGGGGGCAGGACGATGCTGAGCCGGTTCGCGCGACGCGGCTCCGGCCGCAAGACCGGCGCCGCAACGTCGGGTCACGCCGAGCCTGGGAGGGCCGCGCCGCATCCGGACGGCCCGGTGCAGCCCTCGGGTCCATGGTGGCCGCTCTTCGATCGTGCAGACCCGCTCCTTCGCGAAGGACGTTACGAAGAGAGCCGGAACCTGCTGACCGAGGCGCTTGACCTGATTGACGCGGCGCCCGAGCAGCCCCATCTGGCCGAAGCCCGGGCGGTCGCGCTGATCGCCCTCGCGAGGGTCTCGTTCGAGGCCGTGCGCCTCGATGAGGCCGAGCAGCGCATCGAGGAGGCCGTCGCCCACTGCCTGCACACCGGCCTGCGGGTGAACCTGCGGGGCGCCCTCAACCATGCGTATGACATTCATCGCTACCTGGGGCACACCGATACCGCCGCGAGCGACGCTGAACTGCTCGCAGCCCTGCATGACGGCGACGAGGCTGTCTTCCATCTCCGCCAGGCGCAGATCGTCGCGGCCGGCGAACCCCTGCTGCGGGTGATCGCGGTGCTCGATGGTGTGCGGTACGAACTCGACGACCTGCCTGCCGCGCTTCGTGCCAGTGGAGGCCCCCTGCGGATCAAGGCGGAGTACCGCCGCAACCGCCCGTCGATCGGGCGCGCGTCCCGGACGTCTGCCTTGGCCGCAGCCGCCGCGTCCGCGGGGCGGACGGACGAGGCGCTTCGGGGATTCGAGGAGGCTCGGGTGCTCGACCCGTTCGATCCCGACCCCGCCTACCAGGCGGGCATTGCCCTGCTGGACGCGGGCAACGCGGCGGCCGCTGCCCGGGCGTTCGACGAGACCGAGCGACTTGCACCGGGATGGTTCTACTGCCGACGCTACGCCTGGATCGCGCGAGAGGTGGCGGCTGACCGGCTGCCGCACGTCGTGGCGGCGGTCGCCATCCGCGCCGACGACGGGGCCAGTGATCCCGTGCAGCGCCTGCACCTCCTGCGCTCGCTGCCCGCGACAGTCGGACCCGTCGGGATGCTCGATCTCTACGCAGGTGAGGCGCTAGCGCAGCTCGGCCGGCACGGCGAGGCGGAAGCCGCATACCGCCGTGGGCTCACGAGCGTGAGGGACGGGGACACCAGGTCGGCGCTTCTCCTTGCCGTGGCGTCCGGCTCTGACGAGGCTGCCGAACGGCGCGAGCTGCTCGAGGAGGCTGTCGCCCTCCGCGGGCACCTGACGACCCAAGCGTGGGCATGGCTTCAACTGGCGCTCAGTGAGGCATGACGACAGGCTGCCAGCCGATGTCCTTGCGATGGTGGACACGGGTGTCACTGCGCGGCTGAACCAGGCGTCGGAGGCGGAGACGAGCCGGGCACGGGTGGTCGCGTCGGTCGGCGCGCCGTTCGGGATCGAGGGCCGCCCCGTCGCGCTTCACTCGGCGAGTGCCGTCGTCGTACTCCCGCGTCCGCGGCTCGACGACGCCCGCATCGCCAACGAGCAGGAACGGGACGTCATTGAGGCAGCGCTCGAGGCGCTCGAGCGGGCGCAGGGCGGCTGATCACGCTCCTCGCCCGGCTCCAGAACCAGGTCCGATGCTCGGTGCCTCGTTGCAGATCACGCCTGCGTTCCGCTCCTCCGGTCCCGACCTCAGCGGGCAGGATGTCGTCGTGAACACGATGTCCCCCCGGGCAGCATGTCATGGTGCCTGCGGCCCGGGAAGCCACGGCCGGGACCGTTGCTGGCAACCCCTCCGCACCGCACCGCTCCGCCCGATCGGCCGGCCGGCGGGCGCGGAATCACGCCGTCACGCCGTCAGCCGAGGGAAGTGGAGCGGGAGACGGGATTCGAACCCGCGACATTCTGCTTGGGAAGCAGACACTCTGCCAGCTGAGTTACTCCCGCTCGGGAGGACCGAATCCTACCTCACGACCCAGCATCACCTCAAGCGGGCGCAGGCTGGGAGGGCGGGGTCGCGAAGAGGCTCCGAACCGGCGCTCGCCGCCAATGTGCGTCGCGATCGTCCGAACCGTGTCGATCCTTCGCTGGTCAGGCCGCATCCCGTAGCTGGTCGGCGTACCGTTCGAGCGACCGCGCCACCCTGGCCAGCGGCTCCATGAGGGCCGGCGTGCACATCTGGCCGCAGCGGCGGGCGAAGGCCGCGGCGTCCCGGAGGCGCTCCTCCATCAGGACCCACGCAGCCTCCTTGTGCGGCAGGAGGTAGTCGACCTGGTAGAACAGCTCGAACCCCGGACCGGCCTTGACGCCCGGCATGTCCGGACCGACGGGCAGGGTGGTCACGACGCCGCCAAGCACCTTGATCGAGGTGTACATGAGGCCCACCGACACGTCGGCCAGGACCTGGAGCTGCTCGGGCGTCTCGTCGGTGTGGGCGAAGTAGCGGGACAGCAGCTGGAGCAGGACCTCGTAGGACACGTTGAGCAGGTCCATCGCCCGCGTGGTGCCGGGGTCCGTGATGAGCGGCACCACGACTCCAGTCGGCTGCGGCCGGACGTTGGCGGCGACGACAGCCCGGGCCGGCTCGAATGACGTGTCCGCCTGCTTGAGCTCGAGGTATTCGTCGAGGATGCCCAGCAGGCGCCCGAAGTGCGCGTCGCGCCACTCGCCCCGTGCGCCCTCGCCCTGCTCGACGATCGTGTCGATGGCCGCCTTCGCGGACGCCAGGTCTGTCACGGCGACGAGCTCGGGCCACCGGAAGTGCTCCTCGGTCGCCTGCGCGTCCGGCGGCCCGATGAACAGGCGACCCGAGCCGAGCCGCGTGTCGAGGTACTCCAGGCCAGCCTGGATCGAGCGGTAGAGCTGGCCGATGGTGTCGAACTCCTGGAGGTGGGGGACGATCTGGTCGGCCTCGTCGTGGGGCAGCGGGACCGCCTGGGCGATCGCCTCGAACCCCTCCGCGTCCTCGACGTCCATGCCGTCGGGCCGCTCCAGGAAGGCGAAGTGGCGCAGGGCGGCCTCGCCGAACGGCAGCAGCTCGATCCGGACGCCGGCAGGGTAGGCATAGGCAGGCATCGGGAAGTTCGGTCGGGCCAGGCGCGGCGCGGCTCCGACCGCGGTCAGCAGGTTCTGGACAAGCGCGAGATGGAGCATCTCCTGGGCGCTGATCTCGAGCAGCGTCGCGCGCCAGCGCTTCACGGCGGCGAGCGCCTCCGGCGTCAGTCCCTCCTCCACTGTCTGCTTGAGCGAGAACGCGGCGAACAGGTACTGGAGCATCACGAGGTGCTCGAGCTCCGGCAGCCTTGCCCAGCGTGTAGATCAGGGCCTCGCGGTGCTCCAGCCCTCCCGTGTGCGGGTCGTCGGGTCCTCGCCGGACGTCCAGGACACTTGCCAGCGGGCCCTGCGGGCCCAGGCCGGGGATCTCGCTCATGGGACGCCTCGGTGCGGTGGTGGGGGATGGGTCAGGGAGAGGTCGGCTCGTACAGGATGTCGTCGGGGTAGCACCACCACCAGGCCTCGCCCGGCTCGGCGCTCCGGATCACCGGGTGCCCCGTCTCGTGGAAATGGGCGGTGGCGTGTCGGCTGGGGCTCTGGTCGCAGCAGCCCGTGCGGCCGCAGGTGAGGCACTGGCGCAGGTGGACCCACGTACCGCCGGTCTCGATGCACGAGGAGCAGACCGCGAGCGGCGGCCCGACCCGCCCGTCCGCCTTGAGGTGCTCGCACGACGGCGTCATGTCACCACTCGTTCCGGTGCCCGCAAGCGGGCGGTCCCGAGGAGGGCCCTCGTCGGCGCACACTACCACCGATGGGTGTGGTGCTCGCTGGACACAACCGGAACACGGTGGAGGAACCGGCGGCAGCGTCACGACCGTGCAACCATCCACGTCATGCAGCCCGTGCTGTCCTTCCGCGCCCGCGCCGCCACCGTCATCGCCTACGCCGTCGCCATGGCCTACCTCGAGGCCGCCGTCGTCGTCTATCTCACCGCGGCGCTCGGTGGCCAGGTCGGCGTGCTCTTCCCGCTGCAGCCCGCTGATGCCTTCGGGAACCTCGGCTGGGTGGAGGTCGGGCGCGAGGCGGCAACCCTGGTCATGATCGCGGCGGTCGGCATCCTTGCCGGCCGGACGTGGCTCGAGCGCCTCGCCTGGGCAGCCGTCGTGTTCGGCACGTGGGACATCGGGTACTACGTGTTCCTGTGGTTGTTCGCGGGCTGGCCGGCCTCGCCGGCGGCGACGGACCTGCTGTTCCTGATCCCCGTCCCCTGGGTCGGGCCCGTGTGGTCGCCGGTGGCCGTCAGTCTCGCGCTGATCGGCTTCGGCCTGGCCACCGCCCGCGCGCTCGATGCCGGGAGGCGGATCACGGTCCGCCGGTGGCACCTCGTGGCCTGCGTGGCCGGCGGGCTGATCGTGATCCTGTCGTACGTGCTCGGTGCCGGCGACGTGCTGGCCGGTGGCCTGCCCGGGCCGTACCCGTGGCCCGTCTTCGTGGCCGGCATGGTGATCGCCGCTATCGCGGCCATCGACGTGCTCAGGTCGACGTCGCCAGGGGCCGGCAGCCGGGCAACTGAGCGTCGCCCCACGCTGACCCACGACGCACGCTGCTACCGGCGCAGCGACCGGAGCACGAGCTGCGCGATGTGGCGGTGCCCGGCATTCGTCGGGTGGATGCCGTCGCCGCTGATGAACCTGTGGCTGGCGCCTGCGAACCAGGCGCCCGAGAGCGGATCGATGAACACTGCGTGAATGGCCCTCGCCTCCCGCCTGAGCGCGGTCCGCAGCCGGAGCATGGTCGCCGGCGGTGACCCGTTGGCCCAGATCGGGGCGATCACGACGATCGCGGCGTCCGGCAGCTGCCGGCGGAGGCGCGCGAGGTCGCGGCGTGCGGCCGATACCGCGGCTGCCCCGTAGCGGGAGTCGTTGTGGCCCGTCGCGACGACCACCACCTGCGGCTTGGAGCGCACCGTGGCGGCGAGACGTGTCCGCAGGGGCTGCCCGGTCCAGCCCGGGTTGGCGAACCCGGTCCCGGCGACGGCAAGGTTGGTCACCTTCCAGCCGAGATCGCGCGCCACGATGGCGGGCCACCCTCGAGATCCGCGGCCGTACCCGTTCCAGCCCGTCGTGTACGAGTCACCGAGGAAGGTTGCCCGGACGGGCCGGGCGCGCGTGCCGACCGGGACGACGGGTCGGGAAGCGGCCTTCGATGGAGCGGGATCCGAGGCGGGAGGCCCAGCGGTGGCTGGGGCTGCCTCCCCCTTGGCCGGTGGCTCGGCCTGCGCGGAGGCGGCAGGTGCCTGCGCAACCATCGGACCGTCCAGCATCCGTACGGCGGTCCCGGCGGTCCGGCGGCCCAGCGGCCCCAGCGGTCCCGGCGTCCGGGACCCGGGCCGCGACGGGACCGGACCGCGTCGACCCGGTCGCCTCCGCGCTCCCTACCTCGCTGACCGCGCGGGGCGGACCTGCGCCGAGGGTGGCGAACGACATCGCCGGAGCAGGCGCATGCGGCTCGCTGCCCGCTGCGGCTGGCAGGCGCCCGCTGTCGATGGCCAGACCGCCGAGGACCAGCGTTACGACGAGCATGGCGGCGCCCGCCGCCGCGCGCACGCTGAACCGCGGGGACGCGTCGATGGGATGCGCTTGTCGGACGGGCCGGCGGTGTGTCGTCGGCGGTGACGTCGGGTGCACTCGGATCCTCAGCCCGTGGCTGCTGTCGCTCCGGGACCGAGCGTGACGGCGCGAGCATACCACCGGCTCCAAGGGGTCCCGCCCGCGGGCGATGGAGGCGTCAAGGGTGCCGAAACGGCGACCCAGCGCCGCGCGTCACATGGCTGGCGACCACGACGATCGATCCCGACGCACGATCCCACGGCGGACCAGTTCCGGGATCCGACCAGCTCCTGGTCGACGGCAGCAGCGGCGTCCCAGGAGCGTGGTCCACGATGGGCGCACCGGCATCGCAGGGGGGACACGAGTTCCGCCCGGACATCGAAGGCCTCCGGGGCGTCGCGGTGCTCCTGGTCGTCCTCTTCCACGCCAACCTCGTGGGCGTGCCGGGCGGCTTCGTCGGCGTCGACGTCTTCTTCGTCATCTCGGGCTTCCTGATCACGGGACTGCTGCTCCGGGAGCGGCGAGCGCACCGGCCGGATCGCGTTCCGCGCGTTCTACGCCCGGCGCGTCCGGCGACTGCTGCCGGCGGGCATGGTGGCCCTGGCGGCGACGCTGGCCGCCGCGTCGGTCGCGCTGTCGCCCCTTGACCGCCCGCAGGCGATGGTTGACGGCGCCGCGGCCGCGCTGTCCGTCGGCAACATCCGCTTCGCGCTGGCGGAGGGCGACTACTTCGCCTCGGTGGCATCGCCCTCGCCATTCCTGCACTTCTGGTCGCTCTCGGTCGAGGAGCAGTTCTACCTCGTCTGGCCGGCGGTCCTGTTCCTGGCGGCACGGAGCAGCCGGCCAAGGCTCGGGGCGGCGCTCGTCCTCACGGTGGTCGCGGTCGGATCGCTCGTCATCAACCTGTGGCTGACGGACGTCGCCGTGAGCTGGGCCTACTACTCGCTTCCGTCCCGGGCGTGGCAGCTGGCGCTGGGCGGCCTCCTCGCGATCGCCGGTGACGGCCTGCGGCGCGTCCCGCACCCGCTGCTGCCCCTGGCCGGCTGGGCGGGCCTGGTGACGCTCGTGGCCACCTCACTCGCCCTCGATGGCGGCGTCCCATACCCGGGTGTGGCTGCCCTGGCGCCGACCGTGGCGACGGCGGCGCTCGTCGCCTGTGGCACGGCGCATGCCGGACCGGGCGCCGTGCTCGGGCTGGCACCGCTCCGCTTCCTGGGCCGGATCAGCTACTCCCTCTACCTGTGGCACTGGCCGGTGCTGGTCCTCGCCGCGGCGTGGGTGGGCGCCGAACCGTCGATCGAGGGCCGGATCGGCCTCGTCGGCCTGGCGATCATCCTCGCCACGATCAGCTGGCGGTGGATCGAGGAGCCGTTCCGGGCCGGCTTCCCCATCCTCGCCCAGCGCCAGGGGCGGACGATCCTGGCGGGCGCGCTCGCCGTCGTGCTCGTGGTCGGCGGAGCGTCCGGCCTGGCCGTCGCCAGCAGCGAGACCGGGATCGACGGCCTCGGCCTTGCCGGGACACGGGCCGCGGTTCCGGCCGACGACGACCCGGCGACCGCGATCAGCGATGCCGGGGCCGGTGATGACGACGTCGTCTCCACCGAGACCATGGCGGGAGACGCGGGCGAGCTTGCCGATCGGACGGACGTCGGCGACGGCGGCCTCATCGTCGTCGACACGGGAACCGGCCTGGAGGGGGACGATCCGCAGGGATCCACGTCCGCGGCCAGCCCGGAGGCGCCCGGCGCAAGCCCTCCAGCCTCCGCGGGCCCTTCCGCCTCGGCAGGCTCGGCCTCCCCGCCGCCGGCTCGGCCTCCCCGTCCGCCGGCGGCTCGCCGGTTCCGACCGCGACACCCAAGCCGCCCGTGTCCTGGAAGATGCCGAAGGACGTGCGCCCGTCGCTGGCACGCGTGCGGGACGACGAGGAACGGCTGCGTTCGGATGGCTGCCTGGCCTTCGAGGCCGCCACCCGGCCCCCGGCCTGCGTGTACGGCAACGCGAAGGCGTCGTTCACGGTGGCGCTGGTGGGTGACTCGCACGCCGCGCAGTGGTTCCCGGCCCTCAACCGGATCGCGACTGGCAACGGCTGGCGGCTGCTCACCTACGTGAAGGTGGCCTGCCCCTTCGTCGACATGCCGGTCTACAACCTGGCCCTCAAGCGCGAGTACCGCGAGTGCAATGCGTGGCGAACGGCCGTCGTCCGCGAGCTGCGCGATGAACAGCCGGACCTCACGATCGTCAGCGGCAGCCGGTTCGCGATCCGTCCAATCCGGCCCGAGGATGCGGGCGTCGATGCCCAAGGGGCGGCCCTCGCCCGCATGCTGGACCGGATCCCAGGCCGCGTCGGGGTCATCGTCGACACGCCGGAGCCCGGCCAGGACATGCCGTCGTGCCTGTCGCGGCACCCCGACGACATCCGGAAGTGCGCCATCACCAAGGCCACGGCGACGAGCAGCCGACTCGGCGCCGTCGAGCGCAAGGCCACGCGGGCCACCGGCGCTGCCCTGATCGACCTCACGCGGCGGATCTGCCCGTCGTGGCCCTGCCAGGTCGTGGGCGACGGGATCATCAAGTTCCGCGATCACCGGCACATCTCCGCCACGTTCGCGCGATCGATGGCGGGCGGCCTCGGGCGCGCCCTGGCAGTGGTGCTGGAGCCCGCTGCGACGGCCTCGCCGTCGCCGGGTGCTTCGCCGTCACCGGACGGCGCGCCGCCCGCACCGTCCGGGACCACCACCACTCCGGCCACGACCACTCCGGCCCCCGGGTCGCCGGTGGGACCCGCACCCGGACAGGAGGCCGGCCTCCAACCGTCGACCAGGTGAGTGCCCCCACGCGCGACGACGACTGCCCGGTCAGCTGACCGCCGCGCCCGATGCGCCCCAGCCCGCGACCAGCACGCCGTACAGGACCGCGAGGTTGACGGCGACCGAGCCGATCGTGGCGCCAGTGGTGAACGCCTGCGGGTAGAGGGCAGTTGCGGTCAGCGACACCGCCGCCGACACGACAGCAACCTGCCGCCACCACGTCTGGCCGGTGACCAGGCCGGCCGCCGCCACGATGAAGCCGACGGTCGGCACGACGAACAAGGCGCCGGCGACGATCCGCACCCCGGCGTCACCGAGCACGGCGCCCACGGCCCACGACCGCGTCGAAACGCCCTCCAGCTGCGCGAGCCCGAAGGCCGGAATCCAGCCGAGGGCGTGCCCGACACCGTGAGCGGCCAGCACGCCGCCTGCGACCAGTCCGACCATTCCCGAGTCCATGGCGCCATCCTTTCCTGCATGCCGCGACCACCGCGGCTTTCGATCCACTGCGTCGTGCGTACGCTGTACGCACTTGCGTACAGCGTACGCTACTGGTAGCCTTCGGACATGTCAACCCCCAATTCGCGAGACGCTGCGGCTCCCGGCGCACTGCGTCCCCGCGCCTCACTCACCCGCGACGCGATCGTCGCTGCGGCGGCGGGGCTGGTTGACGAGGAGGGGGTTGAGGCGCTGTCCATGCGCGCCGTCGCCGCCCGCCTCCATGCCGGGACGATGTCGCTCTACCGCCACATCTCGGGTCACGAGGAGCTCCTGGACCTGGTGCTGGCCCGGTTCGTGGCGGACCTGCCGGTGCGCTCGGCGACCGACGACTGGCGGGCGGACCTCGCCGCGCTCGCCCGGGACGTGCACGCTGCCCTCACCGCGCGACCCAGCCTCACGGTGCTGATGACCTCGCGGGCAGCGAGCCCCGGTGGGCTGGCCGCCCTCGACCGGGCCCTAGGCATCCTGCGCCGCGCCGGCCTCGAGCCGGAGCAGGCTGCGCGCGCGAACCACGCCCTCGGCAACCTCGTGGCCGGCGCCGCACTGTGGGAGGCCGCCGGGCTGGGCGGCACCACGGGCACCGATCGGTCGGAGGCGGCTGCCCACGCGGGGAGCGTCGTGGAGCGACTGGCGGCCGACGGCCTCGACAACGTGGCCTGGGCCGCCCCGGCGCTGTTCGAGGGAACGGCTGCGGACCGCTTCGAGTTCGGGCTCGCCCTGCTCCTCGATGGGATCGACGAGCTCCGCCAGCGCGACTGAGCGGACCACCGAGTGCCACCCCCTGCAATCGGTCATGTCTTGGGGGGCCATCCGGCCGTCGAGTCTCCGGTGACACCCTGCCGATACTGACCCCTTCAGGCGGCCACGCGTCGTCGCCGCCAGCCCGCGTCGCCGACCGGCGCAATCCGAGGATGGAATTGATGACCGTCGCCCTGGCCGACCCGTTCCTCCGCGTGCTCCCCCTGGCCCATCAGGCGGCAAGGACGGAGGCCGAACGCTGCCTCTACTGCGTCGATGCGGCGTGCACCCGCGCCTGTCCCACGGGCATCGACGTCCCGGGCTTCATCCGCAAGATCATGACCGGCAACGTCGACGGCGCGGCCCGGACGATCCTCGCCGCCAACCCGCTCGGGTCGACATGCGGCGCGGTGTGCCCGGTCGAGCGCCTCTGCGAGGGCGCCTGTGTGCGCACGGCTCTCGACACGCCGATCGCGATCGGCCGCCTGCAGCAGGGCGCGGTTGACGCCTTCGCGGCGACGGGCCAGGCGTTCTTCACGCCCGGCGAGGACACCGGCAAGAAGGCCGCGATCATCGGCGCCGGCCCCGCCGGCCTCGCCGCCGCGGCAGAGCTCCGCAAGGCCGGCGTCGCCGTGACCATCTACGACGACATGCCGCGCCCCGGCGGCCTCGCCGACCATGGCATCGTGCCGTGGCGCATGGCCGCCGCCGCGATCGCGAAGGAGGCCGCGGAGGTCGTCCGTGCGGGCGCACGGCTCATCACGGACTGCCGCGTCGGCCGCGACGTCGATGCCGCCACGCTCCTCGCCGACAACGACGCCGTCGTCGTCGCCATCGGCCTGGGCAAGGCGCACCCGCTCGGCGTCCCGGGCGAGGACCTGCCCGGTGTCGTGGACGCGCTGGACGTGATCCGCCACGCGACCGGCTCCGCACCGTCGGACGCCGCCGCCCCCCTCGGGAAGAAGGTTGGCGTCATCGGCGGCGGCTCCACCGCCTTCGATGCAGCCGCGGCCGCCGTCAAGCTCGGGGCGGACGAGGTCACGCTCTTCTACCGCCGCACCGAGGCCGAGACCCCGGCCTACCCGCACGCGATCGACCTGGCGCGCCGCCTGGGCATCACGATCCGATGGCTGACCGCGCCGACCGCCATCAGCGGCGACGGCAGGGTCGAGGCCGCCACCTTCGAGCGCATGGCCCTCGGCGAGGCCGACCAGACCGGCCGCCGGCGCCCCGTCCCGATCGCCGGCTCCGCGTTCACCGTCGAGCTCGACACCGTCATCCGGGCCGTCGGCCAGGGCGAGCCCGACGGCGCTCACCAACTCCTCGCTGCCCTCGGCGTCAAGGAGATCAGCGGTCACGGCCGTGCCGACAGCGCCACCGGCCACACGGCCAACCCCAAGGTCTGGGCGATCGGCGACATCACCAGCGGCGGCGCCGAGGTGGTGAATGCGGTGGAGGCCGGCAAGCTCGCCGCGCACTCGATCGTGCGGGAGCTCGGCTTCGGGACCCGCATCGAGTCCGTCCGCCGGGCTGTCGATGCCACCCTGCCCGGCATCGACCTCTCGGTCGACATGGCCGGCATCAAGAGCCCCAACCCGTTCTGGCTCGCCAGCTGCCCGATCAGCAACAACGCCGAGATGGTCCAGCGCGCGTTCGACGCGGGCTGGGGCGGCGCCGTCTGGAAGACCATCGGCGACCCGATCCGCAACGTCACCGCCCGCCTCGGCAACTTCGAGTACCGCGGCCAGCGCATCACCGGCATCAACAACATCGAGCTGATCAGCGACCGCCCGACCGACGTCAACATCGCCGAGATCGCCGAGACCAAGCGCAAGTACCCCGACAACGCGGTGATCATCTCGCTGATGGTCGAGGCGAAGCGGGAGTCGTGGCACGAGATCCTGGACAAGTGCAACGACACCGGCGCCGACGGGTACGAGCTCAACTTCGGCTGCCCGCACGGCATGAGCGAGCGGGGCATGGGCGCGGCGGTCGGCCAGGTGCCGGACTACGTCCAGATGATCACCGAGTGGGTGATGGAGAAGGCGGCGATGCCCGTCATCGTCAAGCTCACCCCCAACATCACCGACATCCGGTTCCCGGCCCGCGCCGCGAGGGCCGCCAACGCCGACGCGGTCTCGATGATCAACACGATCAGCTCGCTGATCGGGGTCAACCTCGACACCTGGGCGCCCGACCCGGACGTCCGGGGCAAGGGCAGCCACGGCGGATATGCCGGGCCCGCCGTCAAGCCGATCGCGCTCAACATGGTCAGCTCGGTCGCCCAGGACCCGCTCGTCGGCCTGCCCATCTCGGGCATCGGCGGGATCGAGACCTGGAAGGACGCGGTCGACTTCCTGCTCTGCGGCTCCACCACGGTCCAGGTGGGCACCAGCGTCATGCACTACGGCTTCCGCCTCGCGGACGACCTCGTCGACGGCCTCACGACCTACCTCCGCGACAAGGGCCTCCACAGCCCGAGCGAGCTGGTGGGCAAGGCGCTGCCGACGCTGACCGACTGGGGCAAGCTGGACCAGGAGTGGCGCCTGATCGCCAGGATCGACCAGGAGAAGTGCATCCACTGCAACCTGTGCTTCGCGGCGTGCGATGACGGCGCCCACCAGGCGATCGAGGTCCGCGGCAGCAACGGCACGCGGCACCTCGAGGTCGTGGAGGACAACTGCGTCGGCTGCCGGCTGTGCATGTACGTGTGCCCGGTCGAGGACTGCATCACGTTCGAAGGCCGCGAGGAGGCGGCGCCCATCCACTGACGTTCGCGAAATCGCTGGACGCTCGAGAGAGGTGGCAGCCGTCGCGGCGCCACCTTTCTCCTTGTCTACCGGCCGTCGGGCCCGTGGTCGTGCTCTACGCCTGCCGCGTGGTCGTGCCAGCCCGGCAGAGCGCCCTCGACGAGGCGCCCGCCGCGGATCCGCGCGGCTGCCGCCCTCGGCGGACCACATCGAAGTCGGCCGGGCTTCCGACCTCGAGGTCGCCGGTCGCCACGATCTCCGCACCGCCAGGTCCACGGTCATCGAGTCTCCCCGCGAGACCGCGGCCGCCTCTTCGTCGGTCCCGACGAGGAGCACCGTGTCGGCGGCGACGACCAGCGCGGTCGACGCAGGCCGCCGGACCGCGCGATCCGGCCGCCGGACCAGCGTGTACAGGTGTGTCATGGCCGCAGCCTACAACCGCCGCCTCCGTCATGATGGACTCGTCATGACGACTGCCCCCGCCCCCGATCTCTGGGTCCCCGCGGCCGAGCTCCTGTTCGAGCCCCGCCTGCCCGTCCCGCCGCCCACGCCCCAGCCCGCCTGCGACGCGGCCGTGGCCGAGCTGCGAGCGCACGCCGACGCCTGGGTGCGGACCTCGCCGGAGCGCAAGGCCGCTCTCCTCGACGAGGTCCTGCGGGCGACCGCTGCAGTGGCCGATCGCTGGACGCGAGCTCGGCTCCCTCCATGAGGGCCTCGATCCCACCGGCGTCGACGCTGCCGAGGAGGCGATCGTCGGGCCGTACATCTTCATGCGGGCGACGCGGTTCCACCGCGATGCCCTGCGCGACATCGCGCGCGGCGGCATCCCGCGGATCCCGGGCGGAGCGCGCACGCTGCCCGACGGCCGGGTCGCCGCCCGCGTCATGCCGACCGGTCTGTTCGACCGTGTCTCGTACATCGGCTTCACCGCCGACGTCCTGATGCAGGACGGCGTCACGCTGGAGAACCTGCCCGAGACGATGGCCGTGGCCTACCGCACGCCGCCTCCGGGTCGCGTGTGCCTCGTGCTTGGGGCCGGCAACGCGAGCTCCATCGGCCCGCTCGACGTCATCCACAAGCTGTTCGTCGAGAACCAGGTCGTGCGTGCTCAAGATGCACCCGGTGATGGCCCACCTCACCGACGTGCAGGCCGCCGCGCTCGCGCCCCTGGTCCGCGAGGGGGTCGTCAGGATCGTCGTGGGCGACGCCGTCCAGGGCAGCTACCTGTCCAGCCACCCGGGCGTGGACACGCTCCACATCACCGGCTCGGACCGCACGTACGACGCCATCGTGTTCGGCACCGGCCCCGAGGCCGCCGACCGCAAGCGCCGCGACGAGCCCCTGGTCGGCAAGCCGTTCAGCGCGGAGCTGGGGAACCTCACCCCGATCATCGTGGTGCCGGGCCGCTGGAGCCAGGGCGACCTGGACTTCCACGCCGAGAACATCGTGACCATGCTGACCAACAACGCGGGGTTCAACTGCACCACGTCCCGCGTGATCGTCACGGCCCGTGACTGGCCGCAGCGCCAGGCGCTGCTGGACCGGATCCGGGGCCGGCTCGCGACGATGCCGACGCGCCTCGCCTACTACCCGGGTGCCGCGCGCAGGTACGCCGCCTTCGCCGAGGCACATCCCGAGGCCGAGCAGTTCGGGTCGCACGCCGACGGCCACCTTCCGTGGATGCTCGTGCCCTCGCTCTCGCCCGAGGCGACGGGAGATCCCTGCTACCGCGTCGAGGCGTTCTGCTCGGTGACCGCGGAGACGCCGATCGAGGCGCCCGATGCCGCCACCTTCCTCGAGCGCGCGACGCGGTTCGCGAACGAGGAGCTGTGGGGGACGCTGAACGCCACGCTGATCGTCGATCCCGCGGACCGGGCGCGATCCGGCGGTCGGCCGGGCGGTCCGGGACCTGCGCTACGGGACGGTGTCGGTCAACTACTGGTCGGCGGTCGGCTACGGGCTCGGCATCACGC
The DNA here is from genome assembly GCA_963697365.1 of uncultured Chloroflexia bacterium. Classification (GTDB taxonomy): domain Bacteria; phylum Chloroflexota; class Limnocylindria; order Limnocylindrales; family CSP1-4; genus CAIXZV01. The sequence continues at coordinate 122,339 of CAVONT010000002.1, read as the reverse complement.
CGTGGGGCGCGTACCCGGGCAACTCGCGCACCGACATCGGCTCGGGCACGGGCGTCGTCCACAACCCGCTGATGTTCGAGCGCCCGGAGAAGACGATCGCCCGCGGCTGGTTCCGGGCCTGGCCGAAGCCCGTGTGGTTCGCCACCCACCGCACGGCCGACGTGCTCATGCGCGAGCTGGCCCAGTACGAGGGCGATCGCCGGCCCCAGCGGATCCCGGGCATCCTCTGGAACGCGATCCGCGGCTGACTGCGCGGGGCCGCTCAGGCTCCGGGCTGAGCTGCTGGAACAGCGTGAGCTGGAGCCCGGCCGGCGCATCGAGCCGGCTGTTGAGCGACCCCCAGGGCGTCTGCACCGGTGCCGCGAGCAGCGTCGCACCACCGGCCACGAGGGCCGCGGTGGCCGCGTCAACCTCGTCACCTCGAGCGCCACCCGGATCTGCCCCGCGACCCGCCGGCCCACCTCGAGGCGTATCGATGTGCTCCGCGTGGGGCACGTCGGACAGCTCGAGCGTCGCCCGCCCGGCGTCGAGGATCGACACGCGCCCGCCCCCGTCGTCGAACGCCCCGATCTCGCGCAGGCCCAGGACGTCGCGGTAGAACCGGAGTGCCTCGTCGTAGTCGTCGACCGTCACCACGAGCCGCAGCTCACGCACGCCCATCGTCGCTCCTCCTGGCGGAACCGCCGCCCGACAACGAAACGGACCCGGGCGCGGTTCCGTCGCCCTCGGGTCCTCGCCCGCCATCCGAGGCTACGGACAACGGGTTGGGTGCAGCGTACACCAGCTCCTCGCCCGCCTCCGGCTCGGCGCCGCCTCAGATCGCGACCGCCGGCCCGCAGCCCGTCGAGCACGGCCTCCTCGATCGTGCGGGGAGCCAGCACATCGCCGATGCCGCGCACCTCGAACCCGCCGTCGGCCGCCGCCATGGCGGTGAGCTCCTCGAGCAACGCCCCGTCCGGCACGTGGCCCGTCGCCAGCACCAGCGCCACCGCGTCCTCCACGATGACCGCCTCGCCGGTGAGCACGTCCTGCAGGTACACGGCCGTGTCGTCGGCACCGAACGGCCGAAGCGTGGAGCGCATGTCGACGCGTGCCTTGCGGGCAGCGATCGTCATCTGGTCGCGGACGTACTGCTGGACACGCTGGCCCGCGAAGTAGCCCGACGACGCCAGGACCACCCGGCGGCCGCCGGTCGACAGCATCGTCGCGAGACCGAGGCCCACCCAGTCACAGCGCCAGTCCGCGACCACCACGGTGCCCAGCGGAACCTCGGCGCCCCGAAGCACCTCCCACGCGTCGAGCACCAGCGGCGTCCCCATGAGCTCCAGGGGCGGCCGGTAGGGGACCGCGCCCGTGGCGACCAGCACGACGTCGGCGCCCGACGCCCGGACGTAGGCGGCGTCGACGCGCGTGCCCGTCACGATCGTTGCGCCCGCGCGGCGTGCCTCGCCCTCGAGGTTCGTGATCGCGCCGCCCATCTCGTTGCGCCCGGGCAGCCGCTGGGCCAGTCGTACCTGGCCGCCCACCCAGCGCTCCGCCTCGACCAGCGTGACGTCGATGCCCGCGCTCCGCCGCGACGGCCGCCGCCTTGAGCCCGGCCGGCCCGCCGCCGACCACGAGGACGCGCCGCCGGCCGGCAGCCGCCGCGTGGCGCTGGTGGCCACCCACCCCGGGGCGCGGGAACAGGAGCTCCCGGCCGGTCTCGGGGAACTGGATGCACGAGATCGGGTAGCCCGCGTGGAAGTGGCCGATGCACGCCTGGTTGCAGCCGATGCAGGCGCGGATGTCGTCCAGGCGTCCTTCGGCGGCCTTGGCGGGCAGCTCCGGGTCGCAGATGAGCGCCCGGGTCATGATCGTCATGTCGCAGGCGCCGGCCGCGAGCGCGTTCTCGGCGTCCTGCGGCTGGTTGAAGCGCGCCGCGAGGAAGATCGGCACCTTGACCGTCGCCCGCACCCGGGCGGCCTGCGGGAGGATGTACCCGGTCGCGATCGGCGACGGCGGCACGATGTGGTCCGAGCCCAGCAGCGACGCGGACGTCCCGATCATCACGCTCACGTAGTCCATCAGCCCCTCGGCGTCGAGCGCCGCGAGCGCCGCGAGCGCCTCGTCCTCGGTCAGGCCGTCGTCGGTGACCTCGCCGATGGACAGGCGCACGCCCACCACGAACCCGGGTGCGACGCGAGCGCCGGCATCGCCGCGCAGCGACTCGCGCCAGGAACCGCAGGCGCCGCTCCGGGTCGCCGCCCCACGCGTCGTCGCGCAGGTTGGTGCGCGGGTTGAGGAACTGCGAGGCGAGGTAGCCCGAGCCGGCGAGCACCTCGCAGCCGTCGAGGCCCGCCCGCTCGAGCCGGGCCGCTGCCGTCCCGAAGCCCTCGACGATCTCCTCGATCAGCGCCGAGGACATCGCGCGCGGGACGACGTGGAACCGGTCGGTCGGCACGGCGGATGGGGCGAGGGCCTCGGCCAGCGTGCCGTCCTCGGTGTCCATGATCTCGCGCCCGCCGTGGAACAGCTGCCCGAAGACGGTCGCGCCGTGACGGTGGACAGCCTCGCGATCGCCGCGTAGCCCGGGATCGTGGCGTCCGTGTCGGCGGTGAGCTCCGTGGACGTGTAGCGGGCTGTCGGGTGCACGCCGGCGACCTGGATCACGATCAGCCCGGCGCCGCCCCTGGCCCGCGCCTCCTGGTAGGCGATCAGCCGGTCCGTGACGAGGCCGTCCCTGGCCATCACCGTGTCATGGCCGGACGACATGATCCGGTTGCGGATCGTCACGCCGCCGATGGTCAGTGGGGAGAACAGGTTCGGAAGCACCGTGGGCGACTGCATCCGGGGAGCATGACGCCCGTCGCGCGGGCGCCCGTGGGCGGGCAGTTGCACACCGCGGGCACGGTCGGTGAGGGCACGCGCACCGGCCCCTGCTATCGTCCGCCACATGCACGCCGTCGAGACGGACCGCGACCAGATCGCCGCTGGCCCCGGCGCGCCCCTCGATGTGCGCTGGCTGGGCCGGATCGCGTACCGCGAGGCCTGGGACCTCCAGAAGCGGCTGGCAGGGGAGCGCGCCGCGAGGCGAGATCGGCGACACCCTGCTCCTGCTCGAGCACCCCGCCGTGCTGACGCTTGGTCGCGGCGCGCGAGGAGCACGTGCTCGCGACACCGGCGCTCCTCGCCCAGCGCGGCATCGAGCTGATCCGCGTCGAGCGCGGCGGCGAGGTGACCTACCACGGCCCGGGCCAGCTCGTCGCCTACCCGATCGTGAAGCTCGCTGATCGCGGGCTCCTCGTGCGGCCGTTCGTGCGGCGCGCTCGAGGCGGCGCTCGTCGAGACGTGTGCCGCGTTCGGTGTCGCCGCCGCCGGCCGCGAGGGCCACCCCGGCTGCTGGGTGGACGACGCCGACGGCCCGCGCCCGCGCAAGATCGGCGCGCTCGGCATCCGGATCGAGCGGGGCGTCGAGCTACCACGGCATCGCGCTCAACGTCAGCGTGGACCTCGCGGACTTCGACCTGATCGATCCATGCGGCATGCCCGGACTCACGTCGATCGCTCGATCGCTGGCGACGAGCTCGACCAGGCGCGCCGAGCCGCCCACGACGCGACGAGCGTCGGCGGCGGCCGCCCGCGCCTTCGCCCCAGCCTTCGCCGCCGCGGATCGGCGGCGCTCGCTGGCAGGTGATCTGCCGTGAGCCAGGGCCTGTTCGAGCTGCGCAAGGACGCGATCACGTCGTGGTGGGTGGCGACGATCATCGACCGCACGTTCGCGCGCGAGCGGTTCGCCCTGCCGGCCAGCCGGATCGATGACCACGGCGACTGCTTCAACTGCCGCATCCCGCCCGGCGACGGAGTCCGCCTGCGCGTCCTCAAGGACTTCGCCTTCACCGTCGCCGGGACGGAGGAGGAGGCGCGTGCCAGGGATCAGCATGTCGCCCAGCTCGCGCTTGCCGATGCCCGGGCGGCCGGGTCCTGGCGAACGGTGGTGGCGCCCCCGGGCGAGCACCGTGCCCTCCACGCCGTCGGCAGCCAGGAGATCGAGGCGGTGCTCGCCCGCTGCCGCGACGAGATCGTCATCTCGCGCGGGGCCGGACGCACCCAGCACCTCCAGGTCGTCCAGAACTGGGGCGCGCAGGCCGGCGCCCGCACCAACCACCTCTGCTTCGACCTGTACGACCTGCCCCAGATCCCGCACCGCATCGCCGAGGAGCTGGGCGGCGCGGCGCGGTTCATGATCCGCGAGGGGGAGTGCCCGTTCTGCCGCCTGGTCCGCGAGGAGGTCCGCCGGCCAGACCGCCTGCTCTTCGCCGACGACGCACAGCGTGGCCTTCGCGCCGTACGCAAGTCGCTCCCCGTTCGAGATCTGGGTGGTCCCACGGCGCCACGACAGCGACTTCGCCCGTGCATCCGACTGCTGACGTCGCGGCGACCGCCGAGGCGCTCCGCCACGTCCTCGGCCAGCTCGCCGCCAGCCTTGACGGGCCGCCCTACAACCTGGTCCTGCACAGCAGCCCGCTCAGGGAACAGGTCGATGCTACGTACCATTGGCACTGGGAAATCCACCCACGGCTGCGCGAGATTGCAGGTCTCGAGCTGGGAACCGGGCTGCCCGTGAACCCGGTCTCGCCGGAGGACGCGGTCGACGAGCTCAGGACGGGACCGGGGGTGGTCGAGTCGGAGCATCCAGTCCGCTGACGGAGGCTTGGGGGAGGAGGCCGTCACATGGTGGGGGACAGCGTCGTCACAGGGGCCTGGAGCGCAGCGCTCCGGATCGGGGGGAGCCGATCCTGCCAGCCGGAGCCAACGTGGTCGCAGACCCTCTGCAGTTCGAACAGCAACGCCGGGCACTGCCCCTCGGGCGCCCCGTGAGCGCGTCCTGGGACCGCGACGAGGCGTACCGCTTCGTCGAGGAGCTGTTCGGACGCCACCAGCACGAGATCTACGCGTACCTGGTGCGCATGATCCGCGATCCCGAGCTCGCCGCAGACCTCACCCAGGACGCGTTCGTCAAGGCGTACAAGGCCTACGACACGCTCGAGAAGCCCGAGAACGCGCGGGCGTGGCTGTACCAGATCGCCCACCGCGTCGCCCTTGACGATATCCGCCGCAAGCGGATCATCCGGTTCATCCCGCTCGTGGGCGAGACCCGCAACACGGCACCCTCGGCCGAGCACCTGGTGATGGAAGCCCACCTGTCGGGCGACCTCCAGCGAGCGCTCGAGCGGATCCCGGAGCGTCAGCGGTCCGCCCTCCTCCTCGCCGAGCTGCACGACCTGAGCGGCATCGAGCTGGCCGCCGCGCTCGGCGTCTCGCACGTTGCGGCGCGTGCCCTCCTCACCCGGGCCCGCGAGAGCCTCCGCCAGGCGCTTGCCGTGGAGCGCGCCGCCCTTGCCGAAGCCGAGGCACGTGTCACCCGGAGGCCGACGCACGTACCGGTGCCGATACCGGAGCAGGCCGCTGGCCGGGAGCGCGATCATGAGCGGGCTCCTCCGTGGTCCCTCCGACCACGACCGGGCGCACGAGTTCGCCGCGTGGCGGGTCGACGGCCTGCTGGAGCCGGCCGAGGAGGCCTGGCTCGACGAGCACCTCGCGGTGTGCGATGGCTGCGCCGCCGCCGCCGCCGACTACGAGACGGGCCACCTGCTCATGCTGGGCCTGCGCGATGGGGCGCCAGAGCCGCCGCGGGACCTGTGGGCCCGCACTGCGGCCGCGCTCGATGTCGAACGCGAGCGCCATGGCGCGCCTGCGGGATCGATCGGCCCTGTCGTCTCGCGTGGAGGCTCGACCTACGCGCCGGTCGCCGTTGCCGCCACTGCGCGCCGCGGCTGGATCCCGGCCTCCATCGCGATCGCAGCCGTCGCGGTGATCGCCGTCGGAGCCGGCCTGCTCAACGGCCAGCCTTCCACGTCGCCCGAGCTTGCCGTGGCGCAGGCCACGCCGATGGCCATCGCCGCCAACATCAAGGTGCTCGGCCAGGATGGTGACGGGAACCTCGAGATCCGGACGCAGAACGTGAGCGAGGTCTGCCCGCTCGGTGCGGACACCTGCGCCGCCGCCCGGGCGTCGGCGACGGAACTGCTGGTGGGGATGGTGCAGACGCCGGTGGTCAGCACGGCCGTCCTGTCACCCGAGGAGGACCGCCTCGTCATCGTGCAGGGCGACGATGGCAGTCAGGGTGTCTACGTTGTCCCGGTGACCAGGAGGAGCGAGAACCCCGCATCGTCACCCGTCTCCCCGACCATCGCTCCGGCCACACCGGCACCGGCGGCGACCACCGCGCCAGTCCCGACCGCCGGTGCACCCAGCCCGGACCCGACGGTCGGCGGTGGCCCCACGGAGAGCGCCTCGCCGGAGGCCCCCGGCATCACGCCCGCCCCCGAGGCCACCCCGGTCCCCGACGGAACGCCGTCGGCCGAACCGGGCACGACGCTGCCGCCTGCCACCACGCCCGAACCGACCACCACGCCCGAACCGGGCACGACGCTGCCGCCTGCCACCACGCCCGAGCCTGCCACGACGCCCGAGCCGACCACCACGGCCGAACCGGATACGACGTCTCCGCCTGCCACGGCGCCCGAGCCCACCGCGGAGCCGGAGCCGACGCCCACGATCGACGTGACGCCGGGTCCGGACGGCGCGATCCAGATCGCGAGCGACGTCGTGGTCGTCGGGCCGGTGTCCGCGTACAACCAGCGGGGGACCCGGTTCGCGTTCACCGCCCGCCCCGCTGACGGCTCGCACGGGCCGGACGTCTACGTCTGGAACACCTCCGAGCCGCGCGCCCGCGCGGTGACCACCGACCACCGCTCCGTCTTCGCGGGCTGGCACTCGGGCGACCTCGTCGTCAGCCGTGTCGGCGACCGCGACGGCAGGACGCATCTCGTCGATCCGGCGGACGGAGCGGAGCGGGGCCCCGTCAGCGACGGCTGGCTGCCCGTGATCGGTCCCGACAATCGTGCAGCTGTCTGGTGGACCGGCGAGGTCGGGTTCGGGCGCGACGACGTGACCCCGAGGATCCGCGACGGCAGCCTCGTCCTCGGGCCATGGGAGCGGGACGGCGAGACCCAGACGCTCGTCGAAGGGCCGCTGCGCGGATGGTCGGCGGCATGGGATCCCAACGGGTCGGTCCTGGCGGTCTGGACGGCCGGCCCCACCGATACCGAGCCGGGCTCCCTCTCGCTCTACCGGGTGGCTGACGGTGGACGGACGGTGGATCTCGACAACCCGATCCGGAAGGACGTCCCGGCGTTCGACGGGTTCGCGCTGGACACGGACCACCTTGCGTGGCCCACGATCAACGACAAGGGCAAGCGCGTCGTGCGTGTGCTCGCCTGGAACGACGCGGGTTCCGGCGAGACCGAGTTCGCATCGGAGGACGGCGGCACCATCGTCCACTAGCCGCCGGGCGGCCATTCCCGGAGCGCGATCCCACCCCTCGCCAGCGGCTGCGCGATCCTGTACGCTGCGCGTCCCATGCGACGCAGAACGGTGGTCGCGGGCGCGACGCTCATCGCCGCACTCGCCCTCGCCGGCCTGCCAGTCCCGGCCGGGTCACAAGCCCCGTCCCAGGCCACGGACACGGCAGCGGCGGCCTTCACCTCGGTGGTGATCTCCGCGAACGCCCCCGCGCAACACGCCGGCGGCGCAGCGGATCCTGCCCTCGACTCGGCGGGTGCCATATCGGAGACGGACACGCTTGTCGAACCTGGCCGCGCGCCCAAGGTGCCCAGGCGGCGTGCATCGGTCGACCAGCCGGAGCCTCGCTCGGGCAAGGCCTGGAAGGAGCCGAAGTCCACGCTGACGGGCCTCGCCACGTTCTACCACCACGGGTCCACGGCGATGCGCTTGCCACGAGGCACCCTGGTCGTGATCTGCGGCGATGGCGGCTGCATCCAGCGAACGGTCACCGACTATGGGCCGACGACGAAGAGCCGGATCGTGGACCTCTACGCCCCTGACTTCTTCGCGATCTGCGGCTGCCCGTCGTGGTCCGGGACGACCAGGGTGACGGTCTCGGTCTACTGAGCCGCGGTTCCTCCGCCGCACGCCCGAGGCGGGCCGGGCACGGTAGACTGGCGACGATTTCCACGCCGGTCCCGTGAGGCCGGGATGGGCCCCGTGAGGCCCGGAAGGAGGAGCAGTCCCGTGCAGCGCCGAAGGTCGACCCTGTGACCGGTCGCCGCATCATGGCCGGCGATGACGTCCGTCGCGCCATCACCCGTATCTCCCACGAGGTGGTCGAGAAGCAGGCGGGAACCGACGGCCTCGTCCTCGTCGGCATCCAGCGCCGCGGCGTTCCCCTCGCCCAGCGGATGGCGGTGGCCATCCGGGAGCACGAGGGCGTCGAGGTCCCCGTCGGCGCGCTGGACATCACCTTCTACCGCGACGACCTGTCGCTCGTGGCGAGCCAGCCGGTCGTGAAGGGCACCGCGATCCCGTTCGACCTCAACGGCCGGACCGTGGTGCTCGTGGACGACGTCCTCTACACCGGCCGCACCATCCGCGCCGCCATGGATGCGCTCATCGACTTCGGACGACCCCAGGCGATCCGGCTGGCGGTGCTCGTCGACCGTGGCCACCGCGAGCTGCCGATCCGCGCCGACCACGTGGGCAAGAACGTGCCCACCTCGCGCGAGGAGGTCGTCCACGTCCTGGTCGAGGAGACCGACGGCGAGGACGCCGTCGACATCGACCGTCGGCCGGTGGCCGACGCGGAGTCCCGCCCGTGACCACGATCCCTGCCGTCGACGCACCTCCCGAGACCCAGCCCCACACGTGGCGCCACGGCCACCTGCTGGATGTCGACACGCTCACACGTGGTGAGATCGAGTTGGTGATGGGCACCGCCGATGCCATGCGCGAGGTCCTGGCGCGGCCGATCCCGAAGGTGCCGGCCCTCCGGGGCACCAATGTGACGATCCTCTTCTACGAGGCTTCCACGCGGACCCGCGTCTCGTTCGAGGTCGCGGCGAAGAACCTCTCCTGTGACGTGGTCAACATCGCGGCGGCCTCCTCGTCGGTGTCGAAGGGGGAGAGCCTTGTCGACACCGTGCGCACGATCGAGGCGCTCGGCGCCGACATGCTCGTGATGCGCCACGGCGTGTCCGGGGCGCCGTACCTCGCCGCCGAGGTGTTCGGCGGAGCGGTGCTCAACGGTGGCGACGGCTGGCACGCCCACCCGTCACAGGCGCTGCTGGACCTGTACACGCTGCGCTCGCGGCTGCCGGGCGGCTCGCTCGACGGGCGCAAGGTCGTGATCCTGGGCGACGCGCTCCATTCCCGCGTGGCGCGGTCCAACATCTGGTCCCTCACGGCGATGGGCGCAGACCTCTGGATCTGCGGGCCGTCCACGCTGCTGCGCGGTTTCGAGGCGTGGGCGACACGCGGCGCGGCGGGCCGGCGGTTCACCGTCACCTCCGACGTCGACGCGGCGCTCAAGGACGCCGACGTCGTGATGGCCCTGCGCATCCAGAAGGAGCGGATGGCGTCGGGCATGCTGCCCTCGCTGCGCGAGTACGCCGCCCGCTACGGGCTCACCCAGGAGCGCCTCAAGGCTGCCACGCCCGACTGCATCGTCATGCACCCGGGCCCGATGAACGAGGGCGTCGAGATCGCGGCCGACGTCGCCGTCGATCCCCGCTCGGTGATCACGGCGCAGGTCACCAACGGCGTCGCCGTGCGTATGGCCCTGCTCTACCTGCTGGCCGGCGCGCGACGCGCGGGAGGGAACGCGTGAGTGAGACGGCGGACGGCCTGGTCCTGCGGGGCTGGGCGGTGGATCCCGGGTCCGGCCGCGAGGGACCTGCCCAGATCGCGGTGCGCGACGGCGTGCTGGAGCAGGTCACCTGGCTGCCTGATGACACCCCGGGCATCACGCCCGGCGGCATGCTCATCCTGCCGGGCCTGATCGACCTGCACGCCCACTTCCGGGAGCCGGGCAACGAGGACGCGGAGACGATTGCGACGGGCCTTGCTGCGGCGGCGCACGGCGGCTTCACCACCGTGGCGCTGATGCCCAACACGACGCCCACGATCGACACGCCGGGCGTCGTCGGGCAGGTGCTGGGCGCCGCGTGGGCTTCAGGCTCGCCGGTGCGCGTGCTCGTGCACGGGGCCGTCACGTCCGGGCGCAAGGGCGAGACGCTCGCGCCGATGGGTGAGCTGGCCGATGCCGGCGTGGTCGGCTTCTCCGACGACGGCGCGCCGGTGCACGCGCCCGCGCTCCTGCGCAACGCCCTCGCGTACGCGGGGTCGCTCGGGCTGCCGCTGATCGACCACCCCGAGGATCCCGCGCTCACGACCGGCGCGGAGGCGTCCGAGGGGTATGTGGCATCGGTGCTTGGCCTCAAGGGCTGGCCGATCGCGGGCGAGGCGGGGGCCGTGGCGCGGGCGATCGCCGTCCTGGCCGACGTGGTGCCGGACGTTCCCGCCGCACGCCTCCACCTCACGCACGTGTCCACGGCGGCCTCGCTGGACCACGTCCGGGCCGCGAAGGCCGCCGGGCTGCCGGTGACGTGTGACGTGACGCCGCATCACCTCGCCTTCACGGACGCCTGGATCGCGGGCTCGCGTCGCTGGGCGTGGGAGCAGTTGGACTCCGACGGGCGGGCGCTCGACCCGTGGACGGACGGCTCGCTGACCGCGGAGCCCTTCGACACCTCGCTGCGCGTGAACCCGCCGCTGCGCTCGGCCGAGGATGCGGCCGCGTGCCTCCGGGCGCTCGTGGATGGGACGGCTGACGCGGTCGCCACGGACCATGCGCCGCACACCGAGGTGGACAAGCACGTCGAGTTCGGCTGGGCGGTCAACGGGATCTCGGGGATCGAGACGGCCCTGCCGGTGCTGCTGGAGCTGGCGGCCGCCGGCCGCGCACCGCTGGCCCGGGTGGTCGAGGCGCTCACGACGGGACCGGCCCTCGTGCTCGGCGCGGACGGGGTGATCCCGCCTGGCCTTCGCGTGGGCGAGCCGGCGGACATCGTCGTCGTGGACGCGAGCGCCCGCTGGACGGTCACCGCCGAGTCGCTCGCATCGAAGGGCAAGAACACGCCGCTCCTCGGGCGCGAGCTCCGCGGCGTCGTCCGGCTCGTGATCGCCGGCGGGCAGGTGGCCTACAGGGCGGACTGACCGGGCGGACTGACCGGCGCTCCTGTGTCCTCAGCCTGCCCCCCAGGCGAGCGCCTGCCCGGTCGTGGCGTCCGCGACGACCCAGCTGACCCTCGGGGGCACGTCTCCGGGCGGAAACCGCATCGAGCCGTACTGCGTCTCGAGCGCACGGACGTACCAGACAACGCGGTTCCCGGCAGCTCCACTCCCGAGCATGGCTGCCGCCTGCGGGTCGAGGTCCGCCACCCTCCTGGTGGGCACGAGCGCGGAGACGAGCACGGTTCCGGACCACCCCGCGGCGAGGCGTTCCGCGCCGGAGCGGGTCGCCCGCGCACTCACTGCGCGTCTCGGCCCCGAGCAGTGGGTCGATGACCGGCCGTGATTGCAGCTCCGAGCCGGCTGCCCACGAGACACGATCGACCTCGAGCGAGAGCTCGCAGGCGGGCGTGGCGGCGCAGCCCGACCCGCCGAGGCGCGGGCGGCCGAGGATCACGACTGCCACCGGGCCCGATCCGGACACGCCGGCGCCGGGGGGCAGGCGCACGCCGGGCGGGATCCTGAGTGGGATGCCCGCTCCGCCATCGCCCGGACGGGATCGCGGATCCAGGGTCGCCACGCGGGTGCACAGGTTGTCGCGCTCCGGCCGGTCCGACGTGCAGGCTCCTGCCGCCCGGACGTCGTTGAGATACCCCGCGACCGCCACCGGGCCGTCCACCCCGCCCGTCACGGCAGCCCGCGTCGCGCCCACGGCCCGGACGCCGAGATCGCCCGCAACGGTCGGGAACGGGTCCGACGCCGTCCGCTCCGGTGGCACCGTGGCAGGGTCGGCCGTGACGCCCGTGTCGCCGGTGGCGAGCACGCCGAGCCTGCGCTCGTCGAGCAGGATCCAGTGCACGGCCGGGTTGCCGCCGTGCGACGAGGGACCCCTGCCCTCGCTCTCGATGACGCGCAGGTACCACACCGGCTCGGAGGCCTCGAGGCGGCCGGCTGCCTCGGCCGTTGCCGGGTCGAGGCGGGCGATGGTCTCAGGCCACGCCAGGATCGCGAGGAGCGGGGTCTGCCGCGGGGTCACGGCCTGCTCGAAGGGATTCGCCCGCCGCTGACCGGTCTCGAGCGCGGTCCTCGGCGAGCGGCGATGATCGTGGCCCGGACACCGTCGGCCCACGCCACCCGGTCCACCACGAAGGGCTCCTCGCACCAGGCGAGGTCGGCTGGATCGCAGCGCGTCCCGGTGAAGCGCCCGACGACCACCACCGGCAGCGGGGGGCCCGCCGTCGCGACGGCCATTCGCCCGAGGACCTCTGGCGCGCGGACGCCCAGGGGCAGGGTCACGTGGAGATGACCTGACAAGGGATCGAAGTCGGCGCCGGTGACGGCCCAGGCGCGCTCGGCGAGGATGCCCGTCCGGACACACCAGGGTCCAAGCGGTCCCAGCCGGCCGCCGTCGCAGGATTCGGCCGGCCCATCCAGCTTGAGGTGGCCGTGGATCACGACAGGACCGTCGGCCGCGCCCGCCGCCCGCAGCAGCACGGCCTCCGGTGGCGTCAGCACATCCAGGCCGCTGAACGGGCGCAGGGCTTCCGGGGGCCAGGCGCTGGCGGTGTCGGCCGGCGTGGCGGGTTCCGCAGGTGGCGTGGCTGGAGACGGGTCGACCGGGGCAGCGGTCGCGGCTGGTGCGGACGTGGCCGGTGCCGCGGGCGGGGGCGTGGGTGGCGGCTCCGGTTTCGGGCCGGCCACGCCGATGGCCACGGCGGCCACCAGGAGCACCGGCGCGGCGATGAGGCCGGCGGCACGGATGGCACGACGGATCGGGGAGCGGGGGGTGGTCGGGGTCGGCGGGACGATCATCGGTTGCTGATCACTACGTTCGGGCGGCCCGGTGCGGATGCCACGTTCAGCTGGGACTGGCGGTCGCGGCCGGAGGGATGGGCTGCAGTCCCCGCAGGAGCAGCGAGCCGTCGGCCCTGGCGATGACCCACTCGATGGCCGGCTCGCCCGGCCCCAGCTGAAGACCGCGGACGTACCAGACGGGATCCGGACCGACGTCGGCAAGGAATGGGGCCATGGCGGAGTCGATGTAGGCGATGGTGCCGGGCCGGACAAGCACGGTCATCATCGGGGTGGCGCTCGAGCCGAGGCCCCGCTCGGCCGCGCGTCCGGCCGTGCGCACCCTGATCGCTGGGGGCGTGACGGGCACCGCAGGCTCGACCGCCCGGTTGGCCGGGTACGAGTCGCCGTCCACCCACACCACGCGCTCTACCACCAGCTCCTCGCCGCAGTGGCGGCCGGCGGGCAGGCACTCCCGCGCTCGAGGGTCGTCGAACCGGGCGACGACGATCGCGAGCGGTGCCTGCGAGTCACCAGCGTCAGGATCGACATCGGCCAGGTTGGCGGCTGGTGGCAGGACCACACCGGCCGGGAACTGCGGGTGCAGGTGAACGCCCATGTCCGCGAAGCCCGTGGCCGCGGTGAACGGGCGCACGGCGAGGATCCCCGTCCGGGCACAGAAGGTGCCGGAACATGCCGGGAGCTCGCGCACGCCGAGGTAGCCGGCCACAGCGGTCACACCGCTCAAGCGGCCCGCCCTGCGGCCCTCGAGCGCCTCCGCGACGGTGAGCACGTCGAGTCCTGCGATCCGGGCGGGGAGATCAGGTGGAGGGCTCGCCGGCGTCTCGTCGGATATCGCGGTGCCGGCGGACGCCGGTGGGCCGGACGGCGCGGCCGAGGGCGCCACGGCGGCCAGGCCCGACGGGCTCGGGGATGGGGCGGCCTGTGGTCCGAGCGTGCCCGCGGCGACCACGCCGCCCAGAAGCAGCAGGGGCACGACGACCGCAAGCGCACGCAGACGACGCCGGGGCGCCGACGGAGGACCGAGCGGGACGGGCTCGACGATCACCTGCGCATCGTACGAGGCTGCCGCGATTCGTGTCCGCGACGGCTCCGCACGTGTGCGGACTCAGGCGATCCCGCCGCCGTCGACGACCAGGATGGCGCCCGTGACCCACGCGGCGGCATCGGAGGCGAGGTAGAGCACCGCCTGGGCGATGTCGTCCGGCGAGCCTAAACGTGCAAGCGGCCGCTCGGCACCCTCCGCGAGGAACGAGGCTTCGTCCTGACCGAGCTGGCGGGCCTCATGGCGAAGCATGGGCGTATCGGTGTCGCCGGGGCAGACGCAGTTGACCCGGATCCCGGCCGGTCCGTGATCGATCGCCATCGCCCTCGTCATGTTGACGACGGCGCCCTTCGACGCGCAGTAGCTCACCGCGTTGCCGCCGCCCTTGAGGCCCCACCCGGACCCGATGTTCACGATCGCGCCTGCACCCGCCGCGGCCATCACTGGAACGGCATGTTTGCCCATCAGGAAGATCGAGCGGACGTTGACGGCCATCACCGCGTCCCACTCGTCCTCGGTCGTGCCCACCACGTCGGCGCGCCGGACGATGCCGGCGCAGTTGACGACGACGTCGAGGCTGCCGAACTGGCCGGTCGCGATCTCCACCAGGCGCCGGCAGTCCTCGCCGCGTGTCACATCTGCCACGCCCGCCACGGCCCGTCCACCCGTCGCCTCGATGGCAGTGACGGTGGCGGCTGCGCCGTCTCCGTCGACATCCGCAACGACGACCGAGGCGCCCTCAAGGGCCAGGCGCACCGCCGTCGCCCGGCCGATCCCTGAGGCAGCTCCGGTCACGATCGCCGTTCGCCCCGTCAAGACACCCATGCCGCTTCTCCTCGGAGGCCGAGCGCGTCGGCCGTCATGCGGGGCGCACGCCAACGACCATGCGCTCCCTGTATCCCGTCACCACCGAAACGTACCCGGTCAACTCGCGGTCCACGTCGCCATCCCCGGTGTCGACCAGGAGCGGCCTGCCGCCCAGCTCGGCCAGCTTGCGCGGCGTTGCCACGACGATCAGGCCCTCGCGGCCGACGGCCGGATGACGTCCGCTGGGATCTGCTGGTTGCCCCGGCCGAACAGGAACCCCTGGCCGCCGATCGGGGTGACGACGATCGATGCCCGCGCGGCCCAGGAGCGCCTCCCTGATGGTCGTGGCGCTCGCATCGGCTGCCACGACGACCGCGGCGAGCGCGGCCGGCGCCTGCTGCCGCCTCGGGCGCACGGCCTCGACAACGTCCACGCCGATCAGCGTCTTGGGCACGCCCAGCGTCTCCGCGACGGCGCGGACGGTCGTGCCCGGTCCCAGCACGTACCGGTGCCCGGGGACCATGGACGCCGCCACGTCTGCGCCGATCGCCCCCATCGCGGCCGCCTCGCCTGCGGGAGACGGGGCCTTCCGCGCCTGCACCAGGCGGCCGCGCCGGGACACGCAGGATGCCGTGGAGCCTGGGCGATCCCGTCGGCGCCCTCCGCGCCTTCGGCAAGGTCGGCGACCTCGCGCCGTCCGTCCGCCGCGTGCCGGAACGGAGCCAGCGCGGCGGCCAGGCGGCCGGCGGCCGCGGGCCCGATCGCGAAGACGGCCGACTGGATCTTCACCCCGGCGGGAATGCCGAGGACCGGCGACGTCTCGCCGACCGACCGCCGGATGTCACGGGCGGTGCCGTCCCCGCCGGCGAACAGCAGCAGGTCGACGCCCGAGCCCGCGCAGGGCCAGCGCAGTGGCCCGGGTGTCGGCCGCCGTTCGTCGATGCCGGGTCGCGCCGCCCGGACGGTCGCGGCGGCAACCCGGCGGCCGCCGCTGCCGTCTCGCCCATGTCCCCGGGCGCGACAAGCAGGTCGGGCAGGCCGCTCGCTGGCCGGCCATGCCGGCGCAGGGCTGCCAGTGCCTGTGCTGCGCGCTCCCCGGACCGCGGGCGGGCACCGAGCGCCAGGGCGAGCGCCGCGAGCTCCGGACCATCCGTGCCCTTGAGGCCCGCCGGCCCGCCGAGTCCGGCGATCGGGTTGACGATGAGGCCGACGCCGACGCGTCCGCCTGCCGGGCACGCGATCAGCCATCGGCCCCCGCGGACGCGGTCGCCGGCATGGACGTGCTTGCGCAGGTAGGCCCGCCAGGTGGGCGCCCACTGCTCGGGGTCGTCGAACCAGGACGGGTCGATCTGGTGGATCGTGCTCCGGTGTGGCGCAGACCGCACGATCCCGGGTTCCGCATACGCCTCGGCGGCGACCGTCCTCAGCATCGCGACGTACTCGTCGAGGTCGGCCCGCGAGTAGGCCTCCGTGGGCTCGAGCGTCATCGGCTCCGGTACCACGAAGGGATGGTGGCTGGTCCAGTAGTGTGTCCCGAAGTCGGCCATCCGGACCCCCAGCTCCTCGCTGTGGACGCCTGTCTCGCCGGCCAGCTCCTCCCAGCTGTAGCGGACCTGCTCGATCCTCCGCCGGCCCTCGGCATAGGGCGCCGCCACGCCGTGGATGCCCAGGACCTGCTCCAGCAGGTAGTTGTTGTTGAGAACGGCGATCTCGGCCACCTCTCGCAGGCCCTCCGCGCCCATGCTCATGATCCACGCGTAGGCGCGGACGATGTTGGCGGCGACGCCATACCAGGGCCTGACCTTGCCGATGCTCTGGGGCCGCTCGGCGTCGAGGTAGAACCGGTCGCCGTCGCGCTCCACGACAGGGGCCGGGAGGAATGGGGCGAGGGCCTCGGTGACGCCGCAGGCGCCGGCGCCGGGACCCCCGCACGCGTGGGGCGTGGAGAAGGTCTTGTGCAGGTTGAAGTGGCACAGGTCGAAGCCGGCGTCGCGGGCTCGCGTGATGCCGAGGATGCCGTTGGCATTCGCCTGGTCGTACGCCGCGAGACCTCCGACCTCGTGCACCGCCCGCACGAACTCGTCGATCTCGGGGTTGTAGATGCCGGTGTCCTCCGGGTTCGTGATCAGGAGCGCCGCGGTGCGCTCCGAGAGCACGCTCCGGAGCGCGTCGAGTGAAGGACGACCCAGGACAGGGTCCGGCATGAGGGTGATGACCTTGAACCCGGCGGTCTTGGCGCAGGCGGCATTGCTCGGGTGGCTGAAGGCCGTGGTGACGATCTCGTCGCGCTGCTCCGCCTCGCCGCGGGCGGCGTGGTACGCGCGGATCATCGAGACGTTGGTCCAGATCGCGGCCGAGCCCGAGGCCGGGTGCAGCGTGACCCGGTCCATGCCGGAGATCTCGCGCAGCAGCTGCTCCAGGCGCCACATGATCTCGAGGACGCCCTGGACGGTGGACTCGTCCTGGAGCGGGTGCACGTCGGCCAGCCGGTGGCTGCGAACGAGCTGGTCGTTGACCTTGGGCGAGTACTTCATCGTGCAGGTGCCCTGCCCGATATCGATGTTGAGGTCCACGCCCAGGTTCTCCTGGGACAGCCGCGCGTAGTGACGCACGACGTGGACCTGGGCCAGCTCGGGGAGGGCCGGCGGCTCGGTGCGGCGCACGGCGGCGGGAAGCGCATCGGCCGGGTTGCCGACGCGCTCGGTGATCGCGGGCTCGACGTCGGGCACGAGGATGCCGCGGGCGCCCGGGGTGCTCAGCTCGAAGATGACCGGCTCGTCCCAGCTGGCCTGCTGGAAGCGGCGGGGCATCGGCTTGGGCGCGATGGCGCCGACGGCGGTGGCGGACGGGGCCGCGTGCGAGCCCGTGTGCGAGGTGCTCATCGGATGATCTCCCGGACGGCCTCGACGAGTCCGTCGATGTCCTGCTGCGAGCGGACCTCGGTGACGGCGTAGAGCGCTGCCTGGCCGAGCTCCGGGAACTCCGCGGAGAGGTCCTTGCCGCCCAGGATGCGGCGTTCGAGGAGGCTCGCGTTGATCTCGGCGACCGTGCGGCGCGTGGCGCTGAAGTCGACGACAAACTCGTTCACATGGTGCGATGCGGCAAAGGGGATCGAGACGCCGGGCAGCTCGCCGAGGCGTTCCATCGCGTACCTGGATCGGGCCATCATCCGCTCGCCGAGGTCCCGCATCCCCTGCGGTCCCATGAGCGAGAGGTAGACACCGGCCGTGATGCCCCACAGGGCGGCGGCGGTGCCGACCCACTCCTTGCCCTCCTCGCGGATGGCGAACGAGGTCCGCTCGTAGGCGACGTCACCGAACCCGTACTCGCCGGGCACGGTCGTGTGTGCGATCCCGAACAGCCGGGACGGGTACTCCATGACGATCCGCGGGTCATCAGCGGAGGCGATGAAGCCCCCGTGGCCCCCGCCGTACTGCTGGTGGATGCCCAAGGGCTGGATGTCGCCACAGGCGATGTCCGCACCGTACGCGGCGGGCGGCGCCAGGACGCCCAGGGTGGCAGGGTTCACGGCGACGACCGCCAGGGCCCCAGCCGCGTGGGCCATGTCGATGATCGCCGCGCCGTCGGTCTCCACGACCCCCAGGTACGAGGGCTGCTCGAAGTAGACGGCCGCGACGGTGGCGTCGACGGCGTCGCGCAGCGAGCCCAGGTCCACCGAGCCCGTGGCCGGGTCGGCCGGGACGAGCTCGAGATCGAGGCCGCGGCCGCTGTGGTCGCGGTACTTCGACAGCTTGTCGGCGCCGATGGAGCCGGCAAGCAGGACCCGCCGGCGGCCGGTGACACGGGCGGCCATGCCGAGCGCGGTGGCGCCGGCCTGGAACCCGTCGTAGACCGGCACGTTGACGACGTCCATCTCGAGCAGCTCGCCCATCATCGAGACGTACTCGAAGAGCGCCTGGAAGCGGCCGTGGTCCTCGTACGGCTCGCCGGCGTAGGCCGTCAGGAACTCGCCGCGTCCATTGACCTCGTCACACACCGCCGGGACGTGGTGGTCGTAGCACCCGGCGCCGAGGAAGCTGACCGCGTCCCTGGTTGACAGGTTGCGGCCGAGGAGGCCCTCCACGTGCCGGACGAGCTCCGCCTCGGAGGCGAGGGCCGGGGGCAGGTCCAGCGCACGGCGCAGCCGCAGGCGCTCCGGGATCTCCTCGTAGAGATCCTCGACACTCGCCGCACCGACGGCCTCGAGCATCGCCGTCCTGACCTGCGGCTCCGAGTTGGGGATGTACGGGTGGACGACGGGCCCGGTCCGGGCCGCTCCGTGGTCGCTCATGGTTCCTCCGTTGGCGGGCGCCCTCCGAGTCGCCCCGGGGCACAGGTCGTGACGCCGGTTCAGGCCGGGCGGATCCAGTCGCGACTCGCGAGACCTCCGGCCAGCTCGCCGCCATCGATCGGAATCGCGACCCCGTTGAGATAGGCGCCCTCGTCGGATGCCAGGAATGCGAACAGCGCGGCAACCTCCTCCGGGCGGGCGTGCCGCCCGATCGGGATCTTGGCGTCGGTGGCCGCGAGCATCTCGGGCGTGTACTCGGACTGCTGCATCGGGGTCATGACGTAGCCCGGGCAGACGGCGTTGACGCGAACCACGGGAGCGAGCTCGAGGGCCATCGTCCGGGTGAGCAGGATGACCCCGGCCTTGGAGGCGTTGTAGTCGGCGTAGAACGGGTGACCAACGATCCCGTTCGTGGACGCGGTCATGAGGACAGTGCCCCCGCCCGCGGCGACCATCCGCCGGGCCGCCTCCTGGGCGCAGTTGAAGACGCCGTCCAGGTTGACCGCCATGACCCGGCGCCACTCCTCGGGAGTGATGTCCAGGAAGCGGTGCCGGATGCTGATCCCGGCGTTGGCGATCAGCACGTCCACGCCACCGAGGAGCCGGTCAACCGCCTCGAAGGCGAGGTCCACCGAGGCGCGGTCCGCGACGTCCGCGTGCACCACGCCTGCCAGCCCGTGGATCTCATCCCGGACGGCGTCCAGCCGGTCGACGTCGCGGTCTAGCAC
This sequence comes from uncultured Chloroflexia bacterium, assembly GCA_963697365.1. Lineage (GTDB taxonomy): Bacteria > Chloroflexota > Limnocylindria > Limnocylindrales > CSP1-4 > CAIXZV01. The sequence continues at coordinate 102,529 of CAVONT010000002.1, read as the reverse complement.
GACGACCCTGCATCCTTCGGTGACGAACCGTGCGGCGGTCGCCTGGCCGATCCCGCTCGCTCCGCCGGTGACGACGACCCGGCGCCCGGCGAGGTCGGGATGACGGGCGATCGGACGTGCGAGGTCGGTGCTCACCTGGTTGTCTCCTCATGCTGCGGATTGATCGAGTCGGACGGTCCGGCATCACCTGCCTTCTCGTGTTCGCTGTCGGCCTGTCCCGTGGCTGCCACGTGGCGGCGAGCCCTCCGGGCCAGCAGAACCTGATCCAGTTCCAGGAGGCCGAAGAGTCCGTTGGAACGCCGATACATCACGATGATGATGGCGAGGCCCAGCGCGACCTCTTGGAGTCCGAATATGCCGTTGAAGGTGAAGTCGCCGACCGTCAGTCCGCTCAGCATCCCCTCGATGCGGCGTGCGGCCTCCTGGAGCACCGAGACCAGCAGCGCCCCGCCCACTGCACCGGTGACGGTTGACGGGCCGCCCACCACGAGCATCGCGAGGAGCGCGAACTGGAGCGTGAAGTAGAACTGCTTGGGTGAGAATGCCGTCAGGGTGTGCCCGAGGAGCACTCCGGCGACGCCGACGACGATGGCGCTAAGCAGCCATGCGATAAGCCGGGCGTTCGGGATGTTGATGCCCATGGCCCGGGCTGCCATCTCGTCCTCGCGTGAGGCCCGGATCTGGAGCCCGATCTTGGACTCACGGAACAGGCGGGCCACGACGATCGCGACCAGGGCCGCGCCGAGCGCGATCCAGATCGTCACGTCCCCCGGAACGCCGTAGAACGTTTGACTGCCACGTGTGATGTCGGCGGCGCCCACGAGGACGACATAGACGATCATCAGCATCGCGAGCGTGGCGATGGGCGTCGCCGCAGCCGAGAGCCTCGATAGCGGCAGCCCGAATACCAGCGCGACCACCGTGACCACGCCCGCAGCGACGACAGCCGCCAGCACGAGTGGAAGCTGGATGTCCCGCAGCATGGGGAGCAGGTTGGGGAGCGCCTGCGCTTTGATGACCGGGTCCATGGTCAGGATCCCCGATGCGTACGCAGCGACACCCATGAACGCGACGTGCCCGAACGTGAGGATCCCGGTGTTGCCGCTGTAGATGCCGAAGCCGACGACGGCGACGAGCGCGATGAGGAAGTTCTGTGTCACCTGCACCTCGGTTGGCCCGAGCACGAGGGCGACGAACGCCGTCGCAAGGACGAGCGGCGTTCCGAGCGTGACTAAGCCGGCCCCGGCCCGGACAGCCGGGCGATCCATCGACAGGTCGCGTCCCGCGATCCGGATCGTCGCAGCGCTGCTCATGCCCGGTCCGTAGCCTTGCCAAGGAGGCCCTGGGGACGCCAGAGGAGGATCAAGATCACGATCGTCAGGGCAACAGCGTCCTTGAAAGGCAGCCACGCCTGCGGCAGCCACGCCTGGAGCATGACCTCGATGAACCCGAGCACAAACCCGCCGAGAACGGCCCCCGGCAGACTTCCGAGGCCCCCCATGACCGCAGCGATGAAGGCCTTGATGACAGGTGCCAGGCCCATCGCCGGCTCCGCTGAGCCACGCTGGGCGACATAGAGGAATGCCGCCACACCGGCTAGGAGGCCGGAGATCGCGAAGGCCGTGGCGATGACGCCGTCCGCTCGAATGCCCATCAGCCGCGCGACCGTGAAGTCCTGCGCTGCTGCCCGCATGCTTATCCCGAGCGTCGTCCGGCCGAAGGAAGATTGTGATCAGGAGCAAGGACAGAAGCACCAGCACGATCGCCGTGAGCTGGATCAGCCCGATGCCGACGCCGAAGAATCGGGACCTGCTGGCTCATCGCGTCCGGCAGCTGGATGCCGCGCGGTCTGGGTGAGATCACGTTCTGGAAGGTGACCTGCAGGATGATCCCGACGGCGAAGCTCGTCAGCAGCATCGTGGCCCCGCTCGAGCCGCGAACTGGCCGGAACGCGATCCGCTCCATGGCCACCGCGGCAATCATCGCCGCGATCACCGCTGCGGCGAAGACCATGCGGGAGTGGGGCCCCGAAGGCCACCGTCGCCACCCACATCGCATAGCCGCCGATGGTCATGATCTCGCCATGGGCGAAGTTCGACCATGCCCATGATCGAGAAGACGATGGCCAGGCCCAGCGCGAGCAGGGCGTAGATGCCGCCGACCGCGAGAGCGTTCACGAACTGCTGGACGACCATGTCCACCAGTCGGCTCCGATGCCCAGGTAGGCCCGCTCGATCCCGCTTGACGTCCGAAGCTCGGCGGCGGGTCCCTCGAGCTGCAGGCGGCCGGAGGCCAGGACATAGCCGCGGTCGGCGATCGACAGGGTGAGGTCCACGTTCTGCTCCACCAGCAGGATGGTCACGCCCGCCCTGGCGCAGGTCGAGGATGAGATCGAAGATGAGGTCGACGAACTTGGGAGCGAGCCCGAGGGACGGCTCGTCGAGCAGCAACAGGCGGGGCGAGCACATGAGCGAGCGGGCGATCGCGAGCTGCTGCTGCTCGCCGCCCGATAGCGTGCCGGCCGCCTGCTTGCGGCGGGCCGCAAGCACCGGGAACCGTTCGTACGCCGTGTCTCGCAGCTCGCTGGCCTTGGAGCGATCCTTGAGGGGGATCGCTCCAAGGAGGAGGTTCTCGTCCACGGTGAGGGTCGCGAACACGCGGCGCCCCTCCGGGGTCAGCGTCATGCCCGTGCGCACGATGCGCTCCGGGCGCATGCCGACGATCTCCTGCCCGTCGAACCGGACGCTTCCTTCCACGTGGGGCACGAGGCCCATCAGCGCGTTGAGCGTGCTCGACTTGCCGGCTCCGTTGGCGCCCAGAACGGCGACGATCTCGCCAGCGTCGACGTGGAGCGAGAGGTCCCGGACGGCCCGGATCGCGTCATACGCGACGGACAGCCGTTCGACGGACAGGAGTGTCAAGGTCGCGGCCTCCGACTCAGGGGGCCGGGATGTCGGCCGCGTCGGGCTGCATGGTCTTGAGCAGCTGGAAGGCTCCGTCCTTGACGGTCACGAGGGAGATCGTCTTGAGCGGGATGCGGTCCTGATCCTTGTAGGTGATCAGACCGGTCGCGCCCTGGACGTCCTCAAGGTTGTTGATGGCGTCGCGCACCTTGGCGGGATCCGTCGAATCGGCCGCCGTCACGGCAGCCTCGAGGACCTTGATCAGGTCGTAGCCGGTCGCCGCGAAGACGCTGTCCGGCTTCGAGCCGTACTCCGCCTCGTACGCCGCCCAGAAGTCGGCGGTGGAGTTGCCCTCCGCCGGGAAGCCGTGCGACGTGAACACGAGCCCCTCGACCGCACTGCCGCCCGCGCTGAGCGTGTCCTGCGAATCGACCCCGTCGATCGAGACGACCGGTGTTGTGACGCCAGCTGCGCGGAGCTGCTTGATGAAGGTGGGCGCATCCGGCGGATAGGCCGGGGTCATGATGACGTCAGGCGCCGGCGACATGCCCTTGATCTTGGTGACCTCGGCGGTGAAGTCTGCTGCACCGAGGGTGAAGGAACCGCGACCAGCGATTGCCCCGCCCTTCTTCTCGAACACCTCCGCGAAGTAGTCGCACGACTTCGAGGTGTACGAGGAGTCCGGCGAGCAGAGGAGGTAGGCGTTCTTGTAGCCCGTGTCGATCGCGTAGGTCGCGAGAGCCGTGGCCTGCGTGTTGTCGCCGAACACGCTCATGAACATGAAGTCGCCCACGGATCCCGGGAGGGTCGGCGACGTTGCAGCGGTGGACATGGTGGGGACGCCCGCCTTCTGGGCGATCTGGCCCGCCGCCGTGCACGGGTCCGCGTCCGACGTGCAGATGAGGAACTTGACGCCCTTCGAGATCAGGTCCTGGGCGACAACCGCGCTCTGTGCGGCTTCGGACCGGTTGTCCTGGAGGGTCAGCGTGATCGGCCACTTGCCAGCGATGCCGCCCTTGGCGTTGATCTCCTTGATCGCGAGTTGCACACCCTTTGACGCCGGGACGTCCGAGTACGCCAGGCCGCCCGTCTGGGACGAGTCATAGCCGATCGAGTAGGTGTCGCTGCTGCCGCTGCCGCCGCACGCCGCGACAGCCAGCACCGCCACAGTGGCCATCGCGAGCAGTCTTCGTCCGTTCACTGCGTCCTCCTCGTGTCGATGGACGGGCCTGCGGCCTCGTCTCCCGGGTCCCGCATCGGCGGGCCCCTCCGACCAGTGGTCAAGGCGTCTGGATCCGGCCCGTTCGTCCGGTCTCGTCTCCGCCTACGCCGGCGCTGCTTGCTCTTGAGCGCCATCTGGCTCAGGTTGTCGCCCGCCACCAACGGCGCGCCGCCCTAGGTACGCCTCCCGGACGGCCGGATTCGCGCCGACCTCCGCAGCGCTCCCGGCTGCGATGCGGCTGCCCTCATTGAGGACCACGATGCGGTCCACCAGGCGCATGATCAGGCGCAGGTCGTGGTCGACGATGAGGATTCCCAGCCCGTGCTTCTGCCGGAGGTCCGCGATAAGTTCGCGAAGCGCATCGGACTCGACTTCGTTGGCGCCGGCAGCCGGCTCATCGAGCAGCAGGTAGGTCGGGCTGGTCGCGAGGGCTCGCGCGATCTCCAGGCGGCGGCGGGAGCCATAGGGCAGCGTCTCCGCCCGCCGGTCCGCGAGCTCGGACAGGCCGATCTCCTCCAGCATCGCCCGCGCCGCCCGTCGGAGGGCTGCACCACCCGGCCGATCCGGATGCAGGGCGGCTCCGACCTCCACGTTCTCCAGCACCGTCAGCTGTTTGAACAACCGGATGTTCTGGAACGTCCGGGCAATCCCCAAGGCCGCGATCTTGTGGGCCGGAGCGTGTGTGATGTCGCGGCCGTCGAGCCGGATCGTCCCCCCGTCGGGCGCAGCATGCCGGAGAGCACGTTGAGCAGGGTCGTCTTCCCGGAACCGTTGGGTCCGATCAGGCCGACGAATCTCGCCGGGAGCCAGCTCGATGTCCACCGCCTTGAGTGCCCGCAGCCCGCTGAAGTGCATGTCGATCGACCTAGCGACGAGCGCTCGGGGCTCAGCGGCGGGCTCGCTATCCATGGGATGCGACCACGGTCGGACGGGCTCCTCGGAGGTGCTACGGGCAGGAGCTCTCTTGCTATTGCGCAAGTCTGGCAACCAGCGTTCAGTGCAGGGTATGACTACAACAACCTGACAAGACGAAAGCCACGATTCGCTTTTCGAAAGCGCGCTCAGTTCGAGCTGCGGATGAGGGAACGTGGTGGACATCGACGGCGAAGACACTCCGCCAACGTCACCGCAGGACGCATCGACACTTCCGATGCCGACCCGCCGTGCCCGCGTCCTCGAGACGGTCCGCAGGCAGCAGTTCGCCTCCGTCGCCGACCTGTCGACTGCCTTCGGCGTGTCGGAGGTGACCATCCGGAGCGACCTGGACGTCCTCGCCGGGGAGGGAATGGTCCGCCGGGTGCGCGGCGGCGCCATGCACCGGCCTCGACCCGCAACCTCGAAGAGCCGTTCGAGGACGATCGGCGAGCACCAGGTCGCGGCCAGGGAGTCGATCGCTGCGGCGGCCGCCGCGCTGGTGGAGAGCGGACAGACGGTGCTGCTTGATGCCGGCGCCACCGCCACCGCGACCGCCCGGGCGATCGCCACGCGCGATGACCTCCATGACGTGACCGTGTTCACCAATGGCGTTCCCGTGGCCCTTGCGCTGGAGGGCGCGATCCCGCGGATCACGGTAATGCTGACCGGCGGGACCCTGCGCCGTCTCCAGCACTCGCTCGTGAACCCGTTCGGAACGACCATCCTGGAACAGGTGCACGGGCACTTAGCCTTGCTCGAATGCGGGGGCGTCGACGCCTCGGCAGGCATCACCCACATCAACGTCGCCGAGGTCGAGGTGAAGCGCTTGATGATGCGTGCCGGTCGGCGCCGCATTGTCCTCGCCGACAGCTCGAAGGTCGGCCAGGTGAGTCTTGTCCACCTCTTTCCGCTCGAGGAGATCGACTCGCTTATCACCGACCAGGGGGTCGACCGCGACGCCCTCGAGGCCCTGCGAGAACGGGGCCTCCACGTCCTGATTGCCGACTAGCCCGAGGAGCCACGATGCAGCTGCTGTCACACCACCTGCCGCGACCCGCAGTCAGCCTCGGCTGGAGCCGGGACCATGCGCCCGCGCTGACAGTCCCGTCGGGCGCCGAGATCGTGGTGGACGCCCCGGACTGCTCCAACGGCCAGGTGGGACCCGGCGCCACCGCCGACATCATCGAGCGGATCGACTGGGACCAGGTTGACCTGATCTCCGGCCCCGTCTTCGTGGAAGGCGCGCAGCCTGGTGACGTGCTCCAGGTGGACATCCTGGACATGGTGCTCGGCTCCTACGGCTACTCGGCGAACTACCCGGGCGCGGGCCTCCTGCAGGAGGATTTCCCGGATCCGTGGGTCTACATCTGGGAGCTCGGCGCCGAGCGCGCGCCCTACCTGGCCGGCATCTCGGTGCCGATCGAGCCGATGATCGGGATCGTGGGCTGCACGCCTGCAGCACCCGGCGTGCACTCGGCGATCCCGCCCCTCCGTACTGGCGGCAACCTCGATGCCAAGCACATCGGTCCTGGCACGACGGTGTACCTGCCAGTCGAGGTCGAGGGCGCGCTGTTCGGTACGGGGGATCCCCATGCAGCGCAGGGAGACGGCGAGGTGGGCGGCTCGGGGATCGAGGTTGCCTCCAAGCTCCACCTTCGGCTGACCGTGCGCAAGGATCTCCGGCTCGATGCGCCCGAGTACGAGGTGCGCAGGCCGCTCGAGCGCGCGTCCGCGGCGGCGGCCGGGTACTACGTGACCACGGGGATCGGCCCGGACCTGTACGAGGCGTCGAAGGCGGCGGTGCGGCGCATGATCGACCGGCTCACCCAGACCCGCGGCCTGGAGCCTGTCGCGGCCTATGAGCTCTGCTCGGTGGCGATGGACCTGAAGCTGAGCGAGATCGTCGATCACCCGAACTTCGTGGTGTCAGCCTACCTGCCGAACGATCTCTTCGACGATCTCCGCTAGCCTGCAGCGCCTCCATCGGCGCGCTCGGCCAGGCGCCGGAGATCATCGAGGATGCGATCGATGTCGGCCTCCGTCGTCAGGTAGTTGACCACGCCGGCGCGCAGGTAGGTGCGCCCGCCGAGCACCGTCGTCGAGAGCCATGCGTCGCCGGACGCCTCGAGGGCTGCCGCAAGCTGCTCCTGGTGGGCATCGAGCGCCGCGGGGTCCATCGCCGCCGCCGCGGCCCTTCCGCCCGGGAGATGGCGCAGGCAGACGACCGAGAGCTCGGGTTCGGCCGGGTTCGCGTCGAGATCGTCCGCCTCCGCGCAGCGTTGGGCCAGGTAGGCGGCGATGTCGTCGGTGCGCTCGACGAGTCTCCCCAGGCCCTCCGTGCCGAGGTGCTTCCAGCTCATCCAGAGCTTGAGGGCCCGCATGCGGCGACTGCCCTCGAAGCCCAAGCGGTAGAAGTCGATCGGCCCGGGACCGCGTCCTCCCTGGGCGTCGGCCGGGAGGTCGCCGTCGTGCCGCCGGTAGTACTCGGGCGAGCGGTCGAACGTCTCGCGCAGGTGACCGCCGTCCTTCACCAGCAGGGCGCCCAGGTCGTATGCCTGGAAGAACCACTTGTGCGGATCGACGGTGACCGAGTCCGCGAGCTCCAAGCCCGGCACGCGGGCCGCATCGCGCTTGGAAAGCCGTGCCGCCCCGCCATACGCGGCATCGACGTGGAACCAGAGGCCCTCGCGCGCCGCGAGTGCCGCCAGCTCCGGCACGAGATCGACCGAACCCGTGTTCGTGGAGCCCGCGACGGCGCAGACCGCCACGGGGAGCCGGCCGACCGCTCGGTCAGCTGCGATCGCCTCGGCGACGGGCCCCGGGTGCAGCCGGTACAACCCATCGGTGGGCAGGATGCGCAGCGTGTCGGGCGGGAAGCCCAGCTCATCGAGCGCGCGGGCGATCGAGAAGTGTGTCTGGTCGCCCGTGTAGATGCGGACGCTCTCGAGACCTGCGCCGCGTGGGGGCCGGCCGCCGCCCCTGAGGCGCTTGAGGTGAACGTCGCGGACGAGCGCCATCGCGATGAAGTTGGCCATCACGCCGCCCGACGTGCACAGGCCGAACGAGCCCTCGCCATACCCGATGAGGTCGCACAGCCAGCGCACGACCTCCTCCTCGACGAAGGCGCCGCCGGGCCCGGCCTGCCACACGTCGATCCCCTGGTTCATCCACTGGGCGAGCACCTCGCCCGAGATCGAGGCGACGAGCGGCGGCGGCGTGAAGTACGGCAGGGCCCGAGGGTGGTAGCTGTTGAGCGTGTGGGGCGCGATGCGCGCGGTGAACTCGTCGAGGACGGCCTGGAGGGTGGTGGGGGTTGCCGGGGCCGGCGCCGGGCCGCCCGTCGCGCCGAAGTAGCGCTCGCGCAGCTCCGCATACCCCGTGGGCAGCCCGAAGGCGCGGACCATGGCCTCGTCGTAGAGCCAGTCCAGGCTCGCGCGCCAGGTCGCCTCACCGGCGCGCTCCAGCGCCGCGCGCGAGACCGCGGCCTCGCGCAAGCCGATGAGCTCGGGCTCGGGGTGCCAGCGGAAGGGCTCGAGGGGATCGAGGTCGGCGAGGCGGTTGGGCGTGTCGTCCATCGGCACCATGGTAGGGCGGGTACCCGGCCAACGCCCTGCTCCTGGGTGTCCATGCGGGCGGCTGATATATAGTGTGACGTGCTGCACGAGGCCTCAAATGAGCAATGTGACGATCAAGGTGGACGGCGACCTGCTGCGCCGTGCGCGCAGCAAGGCGGCCGAGCAGAGGACCTCGTTGAGCGCGGTCGTGGAGGACCTGCTCGAGCAGTACGCAGGGAGGTCGGATGCCGCCGCCGCGGTCGCGGACTTCATCGCCCTCGCGGATGGCGCGGGAGCGTCGATCGGCCCCGATGGGATCAGCTGGACGCGAGACGAGCTCCATGACCGTGCGCAGCCTCGTTGACACGAACGTCTGGGTGTACGCCCATGCCGCGGACGATCCGGTCAAGCGCGACCGCGCTCGGCAGGTCCTCGTGGCCGAAGCCGACGGGATCCACACCTCGCCACAGGTGATGGGGGAGCTCTACGTCACGCTGACGCGCAAGGTGGGGCGCCCCCTGGCGCCCGCTGATGCCGGGGCCGCCGTCGACCAGCTGGCGCGCCTGCGCGTCATCCCGCTCGAGGCGGCGCAGGTGCGGGACGCCATCGCGATCGCGGCCCGTCACCAGCTCGCGTACTGGGACGCGCTCATCGTGGCGACGGCCCGCTCGGCCGGCTGCGAGCGGGTCCTGACCGAGGACATGGCATCCGGCGCCGTGATCGCTGGCGTGCGGATCGAGAACCCGTTCCTGGCGCCGCCGCGCCGTGTCGCCGAGGATCCGGAGCCGTACGTCCGGACGGCGATCTGGGACGATGCGGGCCTTCGCGCCGCCGTCGGGCAGTACGAGGCGGCCTGCCGGGACGCCGGCATGACCCGCAACGCCGTGCACTCCTACTGGGACTACGCCCGTCGCTTCCTCGACTGGCGTGAAGGGCTGTATCCCCGGCGTGCCACGCGGCGGCCGACGGCTCGCGGACCCGTCGACTCGGCCGGCCTCCGGCGCGACGTCATCGCCTACGAGGCCGAGCTGGTCAAGGCCGGCCTGGGCGACCCCACCATCGCCACGTACCTGCGCCATGCATCGTTCCTCATCCGCTGGCTGGAGGGCGAGTTCCAGCCCGGCGCCCGCTTGAGGGGCTCGCGCCGCCCTGGACCCTTCGCCAGTGCACCGGGTCTCAGCGGGTGAGCGTCACCTTGGACAGGTTGCGCGGGTGCTCGGGGTCGTGGCCACGGGCGACCGCGAGGTGGACCGCGTACAGCTGTCCGGGGACGATGGCCGGGATCGGGGCGAGCCACTCCGGGACGGCGGGGTCGAGCGGGACGGCGTCGCCGGTGGCCAGCGCACGAGGATCGTCCGACGCCACGAGCAGGCGCGCACCCGACTGCCCGGAGCCGCTCGAGCAGGGCGAGCATCTCGGGCAGGGCTGGGCCAGTGGTCGCGATCGCCAGGACCGGGAAGCCCGGCTGCACGAGGGCGATGGGTCCGTGCTGGAAGTCTGCGGCCGAGTACGGGTCCGCGAGGACGTAGCCCAGCTCCTTGACCTTGAGCGCCCACTCGCGCGCGGTGGCGTAGTGGAAGCCGCGGCCGAGGACCGCGCACTGGTCGTCACTCGCCCGCTCGGCTGCATACGCCGCGACCCGATCCTCCGCAGCCGAGGGCGGCCTGCGAGGGCGCCGGGGAGGGTGTCGAGGTCGCGGCGCGCGGCCGGGTCATCGTCCAGCGCCGCCGACAGCATCGCGATCGCGAGCAGCGAGCTCGTGTAGGTCTTCGTGGCCGCGACGCCCAGCTCCGGCCCGGCGCCCAGGTCCACGACGTGGTCGGCGGTCGCCGCAAGGTCGGACGAGGGGTCGTTGGTGATCGCGAGGGTCAGCGCGCCCTGGCGGCGGGCGTCGGCCAGCACCCCGACGATGTCCGGCGACTGCCCTGACTGCGAGATGCCGATGACGAGGGCGTCATCGAGGCGGGGCGGCGTCCCGTAGAGCGAGGACAGGGAGGGCGCCGCGAGGGCGACCGGCAGCCGATTCCGCCCGCCCAGCACGTACTGGGCGTAGATCGCTGCGTGGTCGGAGGTGCCGCGCGCCGCGATCACCGCCAGGCGGAGGTCGCGCCGGCGGACGTCCCGCGCGACGGCCTCGACGACGGGCCAGGCAGTCTCGAGCAGGCGGGCGGCGACGGCTGGGGACTCGGCGATCTCGGAGAGGGTGGTCATGCGGATCCTTGCGAGGGGGTGGGCTTCAGGCGGGTGGCGCGGTGCGCGTCAGGCGGGTGGCGCGCCGGGAGGGGGCGGGGGAGCCGGTGGCGGCATCGGCGGGGCCGCGGCGTCGGTGGGCGAGCGGCCGACCACCTGGAACCCGTGGGGAGCCATGGGGGCCGAAGGCGGAGGGGCGACCGTTGCCACGGGGGCAACCGGCGCAGCCGTCGGGGTGGTCCCGGATCCGGCGGCCAGCTCGTCGAGCACGCCCTGGACGTCCCGGTTCCGGGCCGAGCAGCGCTGCTCCACCCGCACCATCAGCACCACCAGGAGCAACGTGCCCACGGTGATCATCAGCTCCGTCACCACCGACAGCCAGAAGCTCTGGTCCATGATCGCGGCGAACACGCCGACCATCTGCTCGGGCGTGCTGGCGCCCAGCATGTCGCGGATGGCCGCCCCCGCGATCACCCAGCTGCCGATGAAGCAGATGAACCAGCTGCCGAGCAGTCCGATCGTGGCGGCCATGACCATCCACGCGCCACCTGCGGTCGAGTCGAGCCGGTAGAGCACGTCCTGGACCATGCCCGGCACCTTGAACAGGTTCCAGACCGGGATGAGGGTGTAGATGAAGACCCGCAGCGGGCTGCGGGGCGGCACGCCACCGCCGAGCGCTGGGACGTTCATCGTGGCCAGGGCGAGCCAGGCGGCGAAGGACACCAGCGCGAAGAACACAAGTCCCGTGCGGAGCAGGCCCAGGAAGGCGGTCTCCGCCGACTGGGTGGCGAGCAGCCCGGCTTCGAGGCCATCGCCGCCGCTGTAGATGGCGGCCACGAAGGCGTCCCGCAGGGCTGGGAAGTCCTGGGCGCTCCGGAGGAGGATGAGCACGCCCAGCACGGCGACCGTGACCAGCAGCACACCCGCGAGGATCGCGAGCGGCCAGGTGGGCAGGTAGTCGCGGACGGTCCGGTTGGCGACGGCGTCGATCGTCCGGCGTTCCGTGCCGACGCTCGCAAGCGCCTCGTCACGCTCGCCATGGCAGCTGTAGCAGCGGTGCTCCCGGGCGCGGTTGATCGACTTGCAGTTCCCGCAGACCCAGGCGTCGTCCACGCGGCTCTCCCATCGACTGGTTTCGGCTGCGCAAGCATGAGCCATCAGCGACCGGCCGTGCCGCCCGGTTCAGTCGCGCGGCGGTACCCTTGGCTCGTGACCACGCCCCACGACACGCCCGACACGACGCCCGCCCCGGCTCCCGACACGACCGCCGAGGTCCCCGAGGTCCCCGAGGGCCCCGCACGGCCTGCCTCGGTCCGCCCCGTCGACTACAAGGGCGACCTGCTCGACGCCGAGCGTGGCCCGGGCCTGGGGTGCTTCTGGGCGCAGCTGGTCCTGCTCGTCACGTTCCTCGTGCTGACGCCACTCACGGTGGCCTGGAACATGCCGTCGTGGGTGAGCATCGTGCTGCTGTTCATCACGCTCATCCTGCTGCTGTTCTCGGGCCAGACCGTGATCTTCCTGCTGCGCCTGGTAGCGTCGGACAGGCGCGAGGGGCGCCGGGTGCCGCTGGCGGGCTCGACGCCGACCGTCGGCGAGATCGAGGACACGCTGCCGGCGGCGGACGAGGTCGTGGGCGCAGCCGCGGACGGGCACGAGCCCGACGGCGTGCGAGAATAGGCCACAACACCCAGCCTGCCCGGGAGGACCGCACACTTTGCCCGTCTTGGCGACCTACTTCTCCGTCCGTCGCGGCCGTGACCCGTTCTTCAAGTTCTTCATGAAGACCCTGTTCCCGCGCCAGGTCAAGGAGTACGAGGAGAAGTTCGGGATCAAGTTCCTGGGCTGGTACAACGTCGCCCACGGCTGGGACTTCGACAACGTCATCATGTTCGATCTCCCCGACTACGGGACCCTGGACAAGCTGGAGGCCGACGAGGCAACCCGCGCGCTGGGCCACCGGGCGGGGGAGTGGATGTTCGAGCGTCATCATTCGATGTTCCTCCGAGAGCGACTCGGACCGGACCTCGAGTACCACGGGTAAGGGAGGCAGCGCCATGGACGTGAGCCGCAACGACATGCTCGGCGAGCTGGCCGGCGACGCCGCCCTGGAGCGGACGGACTACGTGGTCCAGGCCACCGAGCAGCTCGCGAAGTTCATGGACCGCAACCGTGACCGGATCCGCGGTCTGGGCGGCCTGACCCTGATCGACGATGACCCTGACTACCTCTCGGTCGCCCCGGACTGCACGTTCCGCGTGCGCTCGCGGTACGAGGATGCCGACACGGGTGAGTGGGTGTCCGAGACCGAGATCGTCGAGACCGCCGCCGAGCTCGTTGAGCTGTTCAACCCGGCCGAGATCTACCAGGCGTTCGCCGAGGCCGCCCGCGAGGCGGCCGGCATGGCGCCTCAGCCCACGGCCACCGACGAGCTGCTCGAGACCGCCGGCATCTCGCCCGAGGAGACCTTCGGGCTCGGCGAGGACGCCGGGTACGCGTCGGCCGCCGACGAGTGGGCAGCGGGCCAGGTCCCGGTCGCCGATGCCGTCGACGAGGAATCGGCTGCCGCGGCCATGTACAACCTCGCCCTTGACTTCCAGGAGCGCAGCCAGGCCAGCGAGGCGCGGTTGATCGACCTGTTCGAGGAGACAGCGGCACGCCTCGCGGACAAGCTCGGCGACTTCGTCATCGTGGACGACGAGGACGAGCGGCTGGTGTACACCGCAGGTGGCACATTCCGCGCCGAGGTCATCCCCGATGACGACACGGGCGAGTGGAAGCAGCTCATCGCGCCCGAGGACATCGTCCAGTTCTACGACCCGACCGACATCTTCGGTGACCTCGCCGACGCGCTCGCCGAGGCCTTCCCGAGCGTCGCGCCCGAGGCGGACGCCGATGAGGACGAGGACGAGGGCGAAGACGAAGGCGAGGACGAGGACAAGGTCAAGGAGGAGGGCCGCTCCTAGCGGTTCCCAACCCCGGCACCCATGCGGCTCACCGGCGCGGAGCTCCTCGAGACCCGCGAGATCCTGCCCGGCCAGTGGCTGCAGTCCTGGTACGCCCCCGCCGTGGCATCGGGGGCGCGCGCCGGCCAGTACGTGCACGTCCGCACCGTGGAAGCGGGCGGTCTGCCGCTCCGGCGTCCGTACCCCCTGGTCACCATCGACGCCGCGTCAGGCACGCTGACGCTCCAGGTGCCGGCTGCGTCGCTCGCGGCCGGAGCGTGGGCACGGTCGCTGCGTCCGGGGGATCGCGCAGACCTGGCGGGCCCGCTGGGGCGCCCGTTCGAGGTGGACGCCCGGTCCCGCCACCTGCTGCTCGTCGCCGAAGGTCCGGGGATCGCCGCGCTGCGCCTCCTCATCGACGAGGCGATCCGGGATGTGCGCTCGGTCGTCCTCCTGTACGGGGCCCGGACGGCGGGCGAGGTCTACCCGTCGAGCCTGCTGCCTGACGAAGTCGAATACGTCGTCGCCACCGACGATGGGTCCCTGGGCAACCGTGGACCCGTCGCGGACCTCGTGATGGACTACGAGGGCTGGGCGGACCAGTCGTTCGCCGCCGGGCCGCCTGCCCTGCTGGGACGACTCGCCCAGCTTGCCGAGGGCCGTCGTGGCCGGCTCGGCGTGGCCACCCTGGGCCGCAAGCGCGGGGGAGGCAGGCCGCCGGCGCCAGGCTCGTCAGAGGCCCGCCGCAAGAGCTTCCTCCAGGTTGCCCTCGCCCAGTCCATCGGGTGCGCCGCGGGCACCTGCCAGGGCTGCGCGGTGCCGGGTTCCTCGGGGAGTGCGCAGCGGGTCTGCCGCGAGGGGCCGGTCTTCGCCGCTGACGAGCTCGCGTGGGGAGAGCCCGCGTGAAGGGGCCGTCCACGTGAAGGCGAAGCGTCGCGCCAACGTCGCGAGAGCCATGCGCACACCTACCGTGCGCAAGGTCAAGCCCGCGATCTCCTCGCCGGGCCCGAGGGTGTCGCCCCTCGCGGCGCAGGGCTCCGTCCGACGGACCGGCGCGGCGCCGAGTGCCGCAGGAGACACAGCAGTGTCGTCCGGCCTCGCGCTCGATGCGCTGGGCGGGCGCCCCGTGGACCTCGCGGTGGATCTCGGCAACGGGCTCGTCCTGCGCGAACCCGGTGCTCGTGGCGGCCGGGCCGTTCGGCTACGGCGTCGAGGTCGCCGACATGGTGGACCTTGGACGCCTCGGCGGGCTGGTCACCCGTGGCACCTCGCTCCGCCCGCGGGCAGGCCACGCCGCGCCTCGGACCGTGGAGGTGCCCGCGGGCCTGCTGATGGGCACCGGCCCCCAGAACATCGGCCTCGACCTCGTGCTGGACCGCTACGCCGCGACGTGGGCGAGCTGGCCGATCCCGGTGATCCTCAACCTCTGCGGCGACGCTGCCTCGGACTATGGCGAGGCGGCGCGCCGTCTCGAGGGCGTGCCCGGCCTGGCGGGCGTCGAGGTGAACCTCTCCTGCTCCAGCGGGGGCCGCGGGAACGCCTTCGGGCTCGATGCCGGGGCCGCCGCGAGCGTGGTGGGGGCCGTGCGCCGTGCCTGCGACCTGCCGCTGATCGCCAAGCTCACGCCCGCCGCAACGGACGTGCGGGCGATCGCGCGTGCGGTCGTGGACGCCGGCGCCGACGCCGTGTCGGCCGTGAACACGCTCCCGGGGCTCGCCCTTGCCCCGGACCGGCGCGGCCCGGCGCTCGGCTCGGAGTACGGCGGCATCTGCGGACCGGCCCTGCGGCCGGTCGCCCTGCGCATCGTGTGGGAGGTCGCCCAGGTCGTGGATGTGCCAGTCATCGGCATCGGCGGGATCAGCTCGCTGGACGATGTCCTGGACATGCTCGCGGCCGGTGCGAGCGCCGTCGGGATCGGGGTGGCGGCCCTGGCCGATCCGATGCTGCCGGTGCGCCTGGCCGATGAGCTTGCCGACGCCTGCCGGGCCCGCGGACTGGCGTCCGTGCGGGACCTGGTCGGAACCGCGCTCCCCGACAAGCCATCGCCGCCCTCGACCCGCGGCGCGGAGTACGCCCGCTGATGCTGCTGCAGATCCTGCTGCCCTGGCTGCTCGTGATCAACGTCGTCACGGCTGCCGCCTACGCCTACGACAAGACCGCCGCCCGGCGCGGCGCCCGCCGGATCCGCGAGCGGACGCTGTGGATCATGAACTTCCTGGGTGGGTTCGCCGGCGCGTGGATCGTGTTCTTCGTCATGCGTCACAAGACGCAGCACCGCTCGTTCTGGATCGTGCAGTCGCTCGCGACGGCGCTCTGGATCGCGATCCTCATCGTCGCGCTGGTGAGGTAGGGGAATGGCGTCGGTCCCGGACCATCGACGCGCCCCAAGGCTCCTCTGAACCCTGCGGGGATGGTTCGGGCGCACGCATCCCCCTGTGGATGGTTTCCGAGCCCGACGTGCGGAGGCCCGTGCCTGAGGTCGAGCTTCGGTGCGTGACTCGCGCACGATGCTGGCCGATCTCATCCTCACGCGGATGACGACGCCGGATCCGTTCCGCAGGGGTGATCGTCGGGCGGGAGCGGAGCCTGCATGGTGGGCGGGGCAGCTTGCGTCGACGGCAGCGGAACTGTCCGCGTGCCCGGTGCGTCAGGTGGGCATCCCGCGGCGGCCTGGCCGCCCAACCCGACACTCCCAAGGTGATCCCATGCGCTCCCGCCTCATCGTCCTGGCCACCGTCGCCACCTTGGCCCTCGCGGCCTGTGGAGGTGGCGCCGCCTCCCCGACGCCCCAGCCCACCCCCGTCGCCCCCGAGCCCACCGCGCCGCCCGACGGGGCAACGGACGGCAACCTCGCCGGCACCTCCTGGGTCGGCCAGAATGCGGCCCCGTCCTCGCCTGCGGATCCCGGCAGGATCACGCTCTCGTTTGACGACGCCGCGGTCTCGGGATCGGGCGGCTGCAACCGGCTGGGTGGCGACTACAAGGTCGTGGATGGCGTGATGACCACCGGCGCGCTGTTCATGACGGAGATGGCCTGCGACCCCGTGTCCCTCATGGACCAGGACCAGTGGCTCGCGACCCTGCTCAACGGCGCCACGGTCTCGCTTGACGGGACCACGCTCACGCTCGTCAACGGAGACACCACGCTGACGCTGACCGACGAGGCGACCGCCAACCCCGACGCCTCCATCGAGGACACCACCTGGACGCTCACCGGCATCAGCGACGCGAATGCGGCGTCCTCGGTGCCTGCCGGCGTCACGGCCACGATCCAGATCGTGGACGGCCGGGCCAACGTGGCGTTCGGCTGCAACACGGGCGGCGGCGAGGTCGAGATCAGCGACACCGCGCTGACCTTCGGCCCGCTGATGATGACGATGATGCTTTGCGAGGGCCCGGGCGGCGAGGTCGAGACCGTCATGAGCGGCGTGCTCCAGGGCGAGGTCCCGTACACCATCGACGGGAACGTCCTGACGCTGACCGGCGCGAACGGCACCTCGCTGACCTTCACCGGGACGCAGAGCTGAGCCACAGGGCCCCGACCGGCCCTCGCCAACCTCCAAGGCGCCCTGGGCATTGCCGGGGCGCCTTCGCGTTCCCGGATCATCCCCGATGCCGCGAGGGCCGACGCTGCACCCACCACCAGACTTCATTCGCTCGGGGATGGAACCGGCCGTTCATCCTTGTGCGGATCGAACCCGGCTTCGACGCGCGGAGGTTCTTCGCCGAACACCGACTGCGTCGGCCGACTCCTGCGCGAACGGCCCGCGTTTCATTCTCACGAGAATAGGGGCGCCACGTTCATCTTTGTGCGGATGGGATCCGCCCTTGGCGCCGGCCGGGTGTCGGCCGCCGTCGGCCGTCGCCGGGCCGCCGCTGGCCCAGGCACGTGCCGGGCCGGGCTCACCTAGAATTCGCGGACGATGACCACCCTCCGACGCACCCTGGACGAGACGGCACGGCGCGCGATCGCCGAGCGCACCGAGGCCCTGTTCCGCGCGAGCGGCGCCCTGCGCGAGGGCCACTTCGCGCTCAAGAGCGGCCGCCACAGCAACGCCTACGTGGAGAAGTTCCAGGTGCTCCAGGATCCGGCCGCGACGAGCGAGCTGTGTGCCTTCTGGGCCGCCGCCAGTCGCAACCCGGACGGCTCCGCGGACGTGGACCTGGTCGCCGGGCCCACGACGGGCGGTGTGATGCTGGCCTTCGAGACGGGCCGCCAGTTGGGCGTCCGCGCCATCTTCGCCGAGGAGGTTGCGGGGCAGGAGGGAACCCGGCGCGAGTTCCGCCGCGGCTTCACGATCGCGAAGGGCGAGCGGGTGCTCCTGGTTGACGACATCCTCACCACCGGCGGCTCGCTGCTCGCGATGATCCCCGCGGTGGAGGCGCTGGGCGGCGAGATCGTGGAGTGCGCCGTCATCGTGGACCGGGGTGGCGGGAGGGCGTCGCTCACCTCGCCCTCGACGGGTCGCGTGTACCCGCTCCGCTCGTTGTGGCGCCTTGAGCTGCCGACGTGGGACCCGGCCGAGTGCCCGATGTGTGCCGGCGGTTCGGTCGCGGTCAAGCCGGGGAGCTCGGGAACGGGACTGGCTCCAGCGTGAGGGGTCCGGCGTCCCCCCGGCCCCCGCTCCCGGTCGCCGCAGGCGTCCGCACCCTGGTGGCCTGCCTCTGCCTGGCGCTCGCCGGGGCCGTGGCCGGCTGCGCAGAGCCCGAAGGGCAGGTCGACCTGGTGGCAGCCAGCGCGGCTGCGGCGCTGCTCGCGTCGCCCGTCGACGGCCAGGTGATCAAGGTCGACACCGAGGGCCTCGCGAAGGTCCGTGGCTTCGTCCTCAGGACGGACGCCGGCACCGAGATCGCGTTCACCGTCGGGCTCCTGGACAACGCCGTGGAGTTCCCGCCGTCCCACCTGGCCGAGCACATGGCCACCGGCGCGGCGGTCCGGGTTTCATTCCGGGAGGAGGGGGGTCTGCTGGTGGTCCACCGGGTGGAGGACGCGCCGGGGCCGTGAGGGTCGCCGCGGCACGCGTCGTTCAGCGCGCTGCGATGTCCTTGATCGCCGCCTCGAGCTCCGCGTCGCTCACGGCACCCTCGAACGACCAGCGCACGATCCCGTTCCGGTCCACGGCGTAGATCCAGGGTTCGGTCAGGATGCCCCACTGGTCCACCGACTCCACGGTCTGGAGCTGGTTGTTCGCGTCGAGGACCGGCTGGAGGTTGCCGCCGGTGTTGGTCATCTTGTACGGCTCGATGTTGATGAAGGCGACCTTCGCAGGCGCCTTGTCGGCGGCCTTCTTGACGCCGTCGAGGGTCGGTGCGCACTGGGAGCTCTGGCAGAACGCCGGGGTGGCGAACACGAGCACGAATGGCTTGCCCTGGGCCAGGGCATCGGCAACGGAGAGATGGTAGAAGCGGGGATCGGGGTCCAGGTCGGTCGAGATCTGCTTGAGGTCGCCGCCCACGTCGGCGGCGGTGGGGTTGTCCGTCGAGATGGCCTTCTCACCGACGGCGACGGCGGATCCATCCTCGACCACGTTGAAGGCGACGCCGATCGCCTCCTGGGGGCCGTCAGGTGCCTGGGTGATGAAGACGGCCTTCCATTCGCCCGGCGTGTCGAACGTGGCCGGCAGCACGTACTCGCCGCGTGAGCCCTCGATCGCCCACAGGAACGTGGCCTGCGTCGCCGGACCGGGCTGCGTCTCGCCCGGCTTGATGAACGCGACGTAGGCCGTTCGCTCCGGGGATGCGGCGGGCAGGTTCTTGGCCGCGTCGAGGAACGAGAACAGGAAGCGGTTCTCGCCCACCGCCGGCTGGGAGCTGATGATGACGGGGACGACGGTGGCCGACTTCGCAGGCACCTTGCCGGATGCGTCCGGGCTCGCCTGCGACCAGCCCGGCGGGGTGCCCAGCGCCCCCGAACCCGGCGTGCAGGCGGCGACGGCAGCCAGCGACGTGGCGAGGAGCAGGGCGCGGACAGCAGGCAGGCGGCGCATCGCCATCAGGGTAGCCGGGCTCCGTCGAGCGTGTCGCCGGGGTGTCCGTCCGGCCCCCCGTCCGGCCCCCCGCCCGGGCCTTCACCCGGGTGTCGCCAGGGCGCAGACGGCGGTCCGGGCGGGTCCGCGTAGAATGGGCGCCTGCCTTCCCGAGGTCCCCGGTCCACCGTGCCCAACGCCCGCCGCAAGGACGAGATCCGCCGCCCGTGACCCGATTCCAGAAGACCTCCCTGGCCACGATCGTGGCGACGGTCCTCCTCGTGACCGTCGGTGCAGTCGTGCGCGCCACCGGTTCCGGCATGGGCTGTCCGGACTGGCCGCTGTGCTACAACGGCGTGCTCCCGCCGCTCGAGGACACGAAGGCATGGTGGGAGTGGGTCCACCGGGCGATTGCCTCGGTCATCGGCCTGATGATCCTCGCGGTCGCGTTCCTTGCCTGGAAGGACCATCGCGACCGGCGGTCGATCCTGTGGCCGAGCCTGTTCGCCGTGCTGCTGGTGCTGTTCCAGGCGTGGCTCGGCCGCGAGACCGTCCGTGTCAGCAACACCGGGACGTCCGTGCTCGCCCACCTCGCCGCGGCCATGGCGCTCCTCGGGGTCCTCGCCTACGTGGACATTCGAAGCCGCTATCCCGCGCGGATCGAAGGGCGATGGCGGCTCCCAGCGCTTCACCCTGCTCGCGGCGCTCGCTGCGAGTGCCACGTTCGTGCTGCTGCTGTTCGGCGCCAACGTGACGGCGATGACCGGCGCCGGCGGTGTCTTCACGGACTGGCCGCTGATGAACGGCTCGATCGCGCCGTCGCTGGCGCCCGGCCTGAACGACATCGTGCGGTCGATGTACGAGACCCATGCCCTGCACCGCTACGTCGGCGGTGTCGTGACGCTCATTGTGTGGGCGATGTGGTTCGCCGCGTGGAAGACCCAGCGCGGCCACCGCGCCACGTACCGGCTGGCGTCGGCGACGGGCATCCTGATCACCGTCCAGGTGATCATCGGCGCGATCCTCGTCCTCACGCTCCAGAGCAAGATTGCCCTCGTGTTCCACGTGGCGGTGAGCGCCATCACCTGGACGTTCGCCGTCGCCACGGCGGTCACCTCGTACTACGACGCACGGACCGACGCCCTGCCGGCGTCCGTCGCCGGGGGCGCCAGTGAGGCCGGAGGCACGGGCGACGCGGGCGACACGGGCGATGGGTCTGGTGCGTCCGGTGCGCCCGCTGCAGCACTCGCGACGGGCGCCACCGCGGCCGTCGGGGCCAGCCCGAGCGGCTCGCGCGGCGCGAAGATCCGTGCCTACATCGCGCTGACGAAGCCGCGCATCATCGAGCTGCTGCTGATCACCACCGTCCCGGCGATGGTCCTCGCGACCCGGGACATCCCGTCCATGACGTTGGTCGAGTGGCTGAGGCTGGCCTTCTGGACCCTCCTGTGCGGCTCGCTCGCTGCCGGGTCCGCGAACGCGATCAACCAGTACCTCGACCGGGATATCGACCTGCTCATGTCCCGCACGCGCCGCCGTCCGCTACCCGCCCACGACGTCACGCCCGAGAACGCGCTGGTCTTCGGCATCGTGCTGGGCGTGATCTCCATCGCCGTGATGGCCTGGATGGTCAACCTCGTGGCCGCGTTCCTGACCCTGCTCGCGATCGCGTTCTACGTCGTCGTGTACACGATCATGCTGAAGCGCACGACGCACCAGAACATCGTCATCGGCGGGGCTGCAGGCGCCCTGCCACCGGTCATCGGCTGGGCGGCGGTCACGGGCCGGGTCGAGATCCCGGCGATCATCCTGTTCCTGCTCGTCTTCTACTGGACGCCGCCGCACTTCTGGGCGCTCGCCCTGCGGATCCGCAAGGACTACGAGGCGGCCCGGGTGCCGATGCTGCCGGTCGTCAAGGGCGTCGCCGAGACCACGAAGCAGATCGGTCTGTACACGATCGTGCTGGTGGCCATCAGCCTGCTGTTCTACCCGCTGGGCGGGATGGGCGTGCTGTACCTCGTCGCCGCCATCGTCCTGGGTGCGATCTTCCTGTGGCGCGCCTGGGCCCTCTGGGAGCAGAAGGCGTCGCCGGAGGGCGCGCTCGCGCAGTCGATCCGCCTGTACAAGTACTCGATCAGCTACCTGACGCTGCTGTTCGCGGCGGTCGCGCTCGATGCGCTCATCGTGGGGAGCAGGGCGGGCTGATCGCCGGGCACGCACTCGCCCGGGCACGCACTCGCTGTGACCGCATTCGCCCGGGCCGCACTCGCTGGGAGAGTGAACCGGCGCTTGGCGACTGTCCACGACTCGCCCGGCGAAGAGAATCGACGCTCCGGAAGCCCACAGGCGCCAGGTCGTTCGCCCGGCGAGTGGCTGGAGACCCGCAAGCGCCCGTTCAGCCGCCAGGCGAGGGACGACCCCGCGACCCGGCCAGGCGAGGGGCGACCCCGCGACCCGGCCAGGCGAGGGACGGCCCCGCGACCCGGCCAGGCCGGTGGCGGTAGGGCGAACGCTCGACGCTAGTCGCCGATGTCGCCCTCGGCCTCGAGCACCACTCGCCGCCTGCGCGACACCCGGCCCTCGCGGTCGAACACCCTGAGCGCCAGCTGCACCAGCGGCCCGATGCCCAGCGCGAACACCACCGTGCCCAGGCCCACGGTGCCGCCCATCAGCCAGCCGAGCAGGAGCACGCTCAGTTCGATCGCCGTACGTGCACGGCGGATGGACCAGCCGAACCGCAGGTGGAGGCCGGTCATCAGGCCGTCGCGCGGACCGGGGCCGAGGTCGGACGCGAGATAGAGCCCCGACCCGACCGCAATCGTCAGCACGCCGCCCAGCATCATCGCCACCCGGAGCGCCAGGGCGTCCGGTGCCGGGATCACGGCGATGCCGACGTTCGTGGCCGTGCCGATGAGCAGGATGTTGAGCACCGTGCCCACGCCCGGGCGCTCGCCCAGCGGCCACCAGGCGGCAAGGATCGGGATGCCGACGAGGATGCTCACCGTGCCCAGCGGGATGCCGGTGAGGCGGGAGATGCCCTGGTGGAAGACCTCCCACGGGCTGAGGCCCATGTCGGCCTGGACCATCACCGCGATCCCGAGCCGAACAGCAGCAGGCCCAGCACCAGCTTGGGCAGGCGGGGGAGGACGACGGCGGGGGACCAGCGGGACGTCGGCTCGGGCATGGGGTCACCGTACCGGGGACAGCGGTTGCCCGCTGGTCAAGCGCGTCTCGTGCCGCGTCCGATCTCGGCAAGCAGGGCGTCTGCGGTGGGAGCCCGGCCGAGCACATCGTGGAGGACGTCGCGGGACGGGCGCTCCAGGCCGTACCGGTAGACACGGTCGCGCAGCCACGGGTACCAGCGGCGGTCTCCGTGCACCCAGTCGCCGAGCGCGTCGCGCATCGCCGCCCGGATCGAGGTGGCGAGCACGGCCCCGACCGCGTAGTTCGACATGTACCCGGGGGACTCGACGAGCTGGCCGCGGATCGCCCACCACGACCACTCCGGGTGTGGCGCGATGCCCAGCCAGGTTCCCGTGATCTCGGTCCAGACGTCGTTGGGACGCCGGTCGGGCGCCGCGTGCATGCGCAGCTCGAAGACCGCCCAGGCTGCATCCAGCGCCACGTCGGCGTAGCGGCAGCGGATAGCTGTCGCCTCCGGCACGACCTGGGCGCCCGGCAGCCAGCGACGGAGCCAGGCGGGCTCCGTGAGATCGAGCGCGAGCACGTCCGCGAGCGCCTCGGTGAAGGCATCGCTGTCGGGCCAGTCGGCGAAGGCAGGACGACTCCGGATGCCGGCGATGTGGAGCGCGTGCCCCGTCTCGTGGACCAGCTCGCCGAGCTCCGCGTAGCCGCCGCGGAAGTCCGTCATGACGACGGATCGGCCGCCCGGTCGCCCAGGTCCCATCGGGCCTGGCGTGCGGCCGCGCGCCGAACGTCGTGAAGGCCATCGCGACGGCGGGACGGCCGGGCCGCGGCTGCGTGTCGAACGTGATGCCCAGGGAGCGCAGGTCTGCCCCGAGTGCCGCCGCGTACGTCGCATTGACCTCGAGCGCGGTGGAGACCGGGATCGGATCGACGGCCCGCTGCAGCTCGCCCGCGGCCCACCACCAGTCCCACGGCTCGATCGGCGCGTCGCCACGCAGCCGCGCGGGATCGACGAACGCGTCCCGCCACGCCGTGAGCGCCGTCATCGCCCACGTCTCGATGTCGTCCGGGCTGACGCCCAGGGCCGCGGCATTCGCAGCGATCGGGGAGTGGCCTCGGCGCCACTCCGCCGCCGATGCCGCGACGAGGACGCGGTAGGGGGACGCGTCACCGCCGTCGCCGTCGACGGTCTCCCAGAGCGGCTGCAGCGCGAGGAACAGGGTCCGTCGTGCATCGGCGTCCGGCTCACGCCCGAGGCGGCCGATGAGCTGGACCCGCGTCATGCGCTCATCGCCGACCCGCAGGTCCTCGCCCAGCGTGGCGAAGCAGGACTCGACGTGCTCCTGGAGAGTGTCACCGCCTGCCTCGAGCGCGCGTCGCGCCTCGTCCCTGTCCCCACACGCCTCGAACGCGTGGATCGGGGCGACCGGGAGGTCGTAGGACGCAGCCGCCACGATGCCTGCCCGCATCGTCTCGAGTGCCCGGCGGTCATCGTCGGCAAGCGCGCCGGCATCGGCGGCCGGGAACTGCCTCGAGTGCCGCCAGGAACGCCTCCGACGTGCGGCGGGCCTCACCGTCCAGCTGGGTCAGGTCCTCCGGCAGGCCGGTGGCGCGGGCCACGTCCAGCCGGTCGCGGGCGGTCCGCGCCGCCAGGTAGTCAGCCTCCAGTGCTGCGATCCGCTCGGCCGGTGTCACGCCCGCATGGTCGCACAGACGGGAAGCACCGGGGTGGGACCCTGTGTCACGATCCCCACATGGAGCTGACCTTCCTCGGCGGTGCGCGGACCGTCACGGGTTCCCGGCATCTCGTGGACACCGGCCGCGCCCGGGTCCTTGTTGACTGCGGCATGTTCCAGGGCGGTCCCAACGAGGCGCTGCGCAACCGCGTCCCGCTTGGGCTTTGATCCCGCCTCGCTCGACGCGGTGGTGCTCACCCACGCCCACCTCGACCATTGCGGCCTCCTGCCGCTGCTGGTGCGCGAAGGCTTCCGGGGTCGCGTGTGGGGCACCGCCGCGACGGCGGAGCTCGCCCGGCTGGTCCTGCTGGACTCGGCCCGGCTCCAGGAGGAGTTCGCCAAGCGCCAGGCACGCCGTGAACGCCGCGACCCCGAGGGCGCGGAGGAGCGCGAGCAGCGCGACGAGGAGCGGTTCGAGGACGTCCTGGACCTGGCGGTCGAGGGTGCCGAGAGCCCTGGCGGCCCCGACCCGGAGGAGCTCCTCCGTGCCGCCGGCCCCGTGGTGGACCTGGACCTGCACGGGCCGCTGTACACCGAGGACGATGCTGGCGCGACCCTGCCGCTGCTGCGTCACATCCCCTATGGCACCGAGCACGAGGTGGCCCAGGGTGTCCACGTCACGCTGCTCGACGCGGGGCACATCCTCGGGTCCTCGATCGTCCGGATGCGCCTCACCCGGCCCGGCGGCGGGCGGGACACGGTGATCGTCTTCTCGGGCGACCTCGGCCGGCCCGGGACGCCGATCCTGCGCGATCCCACGCTGGTCGAGGAGGCGGACATCGTCCTGTGCGAGTCCACGTACGGCGGCCGGGAGCACGAGGCCGCGGAGCAGGCGGTGGCCAAGCTCGCGTCCGTCGTCGACGACGTCGTGCGCAAGCAGGGTGTCCTCCTGATCCCGTCGTTCGCCATCGGGCGCACGCAGGAGATCGTCTGGGAGTTGGGGCGGCTCGTCGAGGCGGGGCGCATTCCGCAGGTGCCGCTCTACCTGGACTCGCCGATGGCGAAGTCGGCGTCGGACATCTACCGCGCACACCCGGAGGCCTACGACGAGCAGACGCGTGCCCTGCTCGACGCCCACCATGCGCCCCTTGACTACCCCGGCCAGCACGTCGTCCAGAACGTGCAGGAGTCGGAACGGATCGCGCGGGCGAACCCCCCGTACGTGATCGTCGCGTCCAACGGGATGCTCACTGGTGGGCGGTCCGTCGGCCATGCGTCGCGGCTGCTGGACGATCCGTCCGCCACCGTGCTGTTCGTGGGCTACCAGGGCGAGGGCACATTGGGCGGACACCTGGTACGCGGCGCCGAGACGGCGAAGATCAACGGCCGGGTGATGAAGGTCCGCGCGACGATCGAGTCGCTGGACGGGTTCTCTGCCCACGCGGACGAGCCCGAACTGCTCGCATGGCTGGGCGGCTTCATCCGCGGCCGCAGGCCCGGCGATCCGGGGGTTCCCGCCCGGGTCTACCTGGTCCATGGGGATCCGCCCGCGCAGGAGGCGCTGTCGCCCAAGGTGGCCGCGCTCGGCCTGCAGGTCGAGGTGCCGGCCTGGCATCAGACGGTGTCGTTGGACTGACCGCGACGCCGGACTGATGGCCCGGACGCACCTCGACGCCGGACTCGCCGCCCCGAACGGTGGTGCGGCGCACGGGGCCCCGCCGGGCTCAGCTGCGCGATGCGCTCCGTTCCTCCGCCGTCCGCTCGACGGCGTCCCGCATCTCCTCGTGGCCGGTGACGACCTCCAGGAAGTCGTGGCGTTCGAGCGCCAGGAGCACGCACGGTTCCACGGCCGTCACCGTCGCCGTACGGGCGATGCTGCGCAGGAGCGCGATCTCACCGAAGCCGTCGCCGGGGCCCATCGTCCGCAGTTCAACGCCTCGCTGGGTCACGCGTGCGGTCCCGGACTCGAGGATGAAGTAGCGATCGCCAGCGTCGCCCTCGCGGATCACCACCTCTCCTGGTGCCGCCGTCAGCCATCGTGCCCGGGCGGCAATGCCCTCGAGCTGGGGGGGCGGAAGCGGGGCGAAGTCGGGCACCGCGCGCAGGGCGGCAATCTCGCGCACCGGGACCCGCACGGTGGCGTCGATGCGCCGTAGCCCACGCAAGGCGATGGCGACCCCGAGCAGCACGACCAGGCCCGTCGCGAACATCGCGACCCGGACGCCGGTCGCCGCGACGAGCGGGCTGACCAGCACGGCACCCAGCGCGACCGCGACCAGTCCTGAGCCCTCGAGACTGCCGAGGACCCTGCCGAGCACATGATCGGAGGTCGAACGCTGGAGGATGGTGCGTCCGGCGATGTCCATGCCCGCATAGCCCACGCCCGCCACGCCGATGAGCACCGGGATCAGCACCGCCGGGACGGGCACGCCCGCCGCCATGACGCCGAGGCCCAGCAGCGCCGCCGATAGCGCGAGCGCCGGAGCAAGACGCGGCCGGCCCACGAGACCGAGAGCCGCCGTTCCACCGACGAGTGTCCCCAGCCCCAGCGCCGCCCCGAGCACGCCGGCCCCGGAATCCCCGGTGCCGAGCACCTCGAGGGCGAGCAGGACGAAGAGGACGTCGAGCGCACCCGACACCAGCTTGCGCAGCGACAGCAGGCCGACGATCAGGCGGGTGTCGCGATTCGCCATGACGAGGTGCAGGCCGGCGAGCACGGATCCGTGGGCGGCGTGCACGACCCCCTCCGTGGTGACGCCGTCGGCACCGTGTCCGTGTCCCCCATGCCGGAACCCGGCGTTCCGGACGCGCATCACCAGCACCGCCGCGATCCCTGCCGCCAGGGCGCCGGCCGCGAACACCTCGCCCGGCCCGGCGACCAGCAGGATCGCCGCTGCCACGAGCGGACCGACCAGGAGGCCCATGCCCTCGGCGCCGCCGGCGAAGCCGTTCGCGGCGGCGACCTCCACCGGAGTCCGGCCGAGCGACGGCAGGAGCGCGCCCTGGGCCGGGCGGACAACGGTCATGGCCATCACGGCAGCCGTGCCCGTGGCCACGACCAGCGGGGCCGGCGCGTCGATCCGGATGCCCACCGCGGTGATCGCCAGGGCGGCTGCCTGGAACGCGTAGCCCCCGGCGAGGACGCGGGCGCGATTGTGGCGGTCGGCGAACGAGGCCGTCAGCGGTGCCACGAGCCCCGCCGGCAGGAGCTGCACGAAGGCGACCACGCCGACGGCCGCCGGCCCGAGGCGGTCGTACGCGTACAGGAGCATCGCGATCCAGGTGCCGAGCTCGATGGCGACGAACAGGACGAACGCGAGCAGCACGCGGCGCAGGCCGTCGTTCCGGGCCAGCGCACGGAGCGCGATCGCGGTGCCGCCGTCCCGTCGTCGCACGGTCAGCCTGCGCGCTCGCGGGCATCGGCGGTGTCGTGCGCCACCGTTCGCGCCTGCTCGTGGCCCGTGACAGCCTGCAGGAAGTCGGCGCGCTCCACTGCCAGCAGGACGGACGTCGCGGTCGCCATGGCGGTCGCCGTGCGTCGGACGTTGCGGAGCAGGGCGATCTCGCCCAGGCCGTAGCCACGGTGGTCGGCCTCGGCCAGCACGCGTCCGCCCTGGGTGACCCGCAGACCACCGGACTCGAGCACGAAGTACCGGTCGCCCACGTCTCCCTCCCGGATCAGGGTGCTGCCGGCCTCGAGGGTGACCCAGCGGGCGGAGGAGGCGACCGTCTCGAGGGTCGGAGCGGGGAGCAGGCCCAGCAGCCCGTCCTCGCGCAGGAGCGCGATCTCGCGGGCGGGCAGGCGGATCCGTCGGTCCAGGCGCCGCAATGGCACGAGCGAGACGAGCACGACCAAGGGGAGTGTCAAGCCGACGGCCACCACGGCACCGGTGATGCCGAATGCCGCCACCAGCACGGGAGCGGCAATCGATCCGATGCCCCACGCCAGCAGCTCCACGCCCTCCAGGGCGCCCAGGACGCGGGTCAGCGCGGGTCCGGAGACCACGCGCTGCAGGACCGTTCGCCCGGTGACCTCGATCAGGGCGGCGCCGAGGCTGGCGACGGCGATCAGCACGAGCGCGACGGCCAGCAGCGAGGCCACGCTCAGGAGGATCACCATGGCGCCCGTGAGCAGGGCACCGGCGACCAGCACCGGCGCGAGCCGCCGCCGTCCGACGAGCCCGAACGTCCCGAGGCCGCCGGCCAGGAACCCCAGCCCGACCGCGGCGCTCAGCAGGCCGACGCCGGACGCTCCAATCCCGAGCACCTCCAGGGCGAGCAGCACGTACAGGACGTCGAGGGCGCCCATCACGACGCGCATCGCACCCACCTGGGCGAGCACCAGGCGGCTGTCGGCGTCCTGGCCCATGGCCCGTGCGCCGGCGAGGAGGCGCGCAGGCACGGACGGACGCCGGGGAGCAGGAATCGCAGCATCAACCTCGACACCGGCAGCCCCCGGAAGCACCGCGTCGACGACGGCAGCGGCGTCGACCTGCCCCGCATTCACGGGAACGATCTGCAGCCCGAGCACGAGCGCCGACGCGACGAGCGACGCGACGGCGGCGACGCCGAACACGGCTGCCGGCGGGCCGAAGGCGAGGATCCCCGCTGCCACAAGGGGTCCCAGGAGCATGCCCAGCCCATCGACGGAGCCGCTGAGCGCATTGGCCGCCGTGAGTTCCTCCGGGGTGCGTGAGATGACCGGGAACAGGCCGCCCTGGGCAGGCCGGGTCATCGTCATCGCGCACTGGGCGCCGGCGCCGATGACGATGACGACCACGGGCGCCCAGCCGAGCGCCATCGAGGCGGCTGTCAGGCCCGTGAGGGCGGCGGTCGCGACGTACCCGCCAAGGAGCACCCGCTGGGCCGGGTACCGGTCGACGAACGACGCCGCGACCGCGGCGAAGAGGCCCGGCGGGATCAGCTGCAGGAGTGCCACAACGCCGACGCCCGCCGGCCCGACGGCGTCGTAGGCCCAGAGCAGCACCGCGACCCAGGTGGCGTACTGGACCGATACGTAGATCAGGAAGGCGAGCATGACCCGCCGCAGCGCCAGGGACTTCAGGACGGAACGCAGGACCCGCAGGGAGGATGCGATCTGGCGGTGGGACACTGATCCTCCGGGGACACGCGTCCCCGGGAGCCCGGGGCGACGGATGCTGCGCAGTGTAGCCGCCAGGCTGACGGCCACCGGTAGCATGACGGCGTGCCCCTGCTCCGGCGCCCGTCGGCGGTGGTCCCGCTGCCCATCCACGCTGGGACCTCCCGGCCTGGATCATCATCGGGACGACGCTCGTGGTGACCCTGACGGCGATCGCGCCGCTCCTGGGCCCGACGACCAGCGGCCTCGTCGCGACGTTCCCGGTGTATGTGTCGATCCTGGTCGTGTTCGAGCACCCGCACGCCGGTCGGGACGCAGCCCTGACCACGCTGCGTGGGCTGATGACCGGCCTCTACGGGACGGTGAGCTTCTACGTGGCGGTGCACTACCTCGTGGTGCCGTACGGGGTGGCGATCGCGTTCGCCGTGGCGATCGCGGCGGCGCTCCTTGTGGGCGGGCTCGCCCTGCGCGTGCTGCGGGCCGGGATGGTGGCGCCCCCGGAGCCCGAGCCGGTCTGACATCCCCGGTCTGAGTTCTCCCGGGCCGCCGATCGATCTTGCTGGCACGCATGCGCGCCCCTGGCGGGAACCCGGGGCGGGAACTGTGCGACGATGCGATCCCCGGCCGGTCATCCCGTCGCCAAGGGGCCGGAGGGACCATGACAGCCCGCCTGAGTCGGGTGCACCCTCCGCGCATATCGACCCGGACGCCGGCACGGCGCGTCCGGGCCCTGACCGTTGCTGCGCCACCATGATCCGGAGTCCGGCAATGGCCATCGACCCGCGCTTCGATCTCTACGGTCGCTCGTTTCTCAGCCTGCGCGACTATTCGGCTGCCGAGATCGAATACCTGCTCCAGCTGTCCGCCACCCTCAAGCAGGAGAAGCGGGAGCACCGCGAGCTCCGCCGCCTTGAAGGCCGCAACATCGCACTGATCTTCGAGAAGGACAGCACCCGGACCCGCATCGGCTTCGAGGTGGCCGCCTACGACCAGGGCGCCCACGTCACGTATCTCGGGCCCACCGGCAGCCATGTCGGCAAGAAGGAGTCCGTCAAGGACACCGCGCGCGTGCTGGGCCGCGTGTACGACGCGATCGAGTTCCGGGGCTACCGCCAGAGTGACGTCGAGGCGCTGGCCCAGTACTCCGGCGTTCCCGTCTACAACGGTCTCACCGACGATGACCACCCGACCCAGGTCCTCGCCGACCTGCTGACCATCCGCGAGCATGTCGCCAAGCCGTTCGTCGACGTCGCCCTCGCCTACGTCGGCGATGCCCGGAGCAACATGGGCAACGAGATCCTGATCGGCTGCGCCATCATGGGCCTCGACCTGCGGATCGTCGCCCCGAGGTCCGTGTGGCCGAACGAGGAGTTCCTCGCCTGGGCGCAGGCGCACGCCGCGGGCAGCGGCGCCAGGATCACGGTCACCGAGGACGTCACCGAGGGCGTTCGCGGTGCGGATGTGCTCTACACGGACGTCTGGGTGTCCATGGGCGAGCCCGAGGCGGTGTGGGACGAGCGGATCGCGCTCCTGCGGCCCTACCAGGTGAACGGCGCGATGGTGGCCGCCACCGGCAACCCGGACGTCAAGTTCATGCACTGCCTGCCGGCCTTCCACGATCTCGAGACGGAGGTCGGGCGGAAGATGTTCGAGCGCCACGGCCTCACCGCGATGGAGGTCACCGACGAGGTGTTCGAGTCGCCGGGATCGATCGCATTCGACCAGGCCGAGAACCGGATGCACACGATCAAGGCCGTCATGGTGGCCACGCTCCACCGCGCCAGCGAGGGCTGAAGCGCGTCGTCGCGGCGGCGGGGGGGACGGCGTCGCTGCAAGGCAGTGAGCCCTCTGGGCTCGCACGGCACCCGACCGATGGCACGCCGCACAGACACCAAGGGCCCTGCTCTCCGTCCGGCCACGCCACCCGCGTGAATGTGTCCTAGACCGCCGGTGGTTCGCCTGCGGCTCGTCAGCACCCGATTGCCGGGTTGCACTATGGGCAGCGGCGAGCCGCACGGCTCCGCACGGCCCTCATGTTGGCCGCGCCACGGTCGGTCCTGACGGCCCACGGCCCGCTACGGAGCGCGCGTTGGCCGGGTTGTGAAGTGGTCAGCCCTGGTCGCTGTCCCTGGGCCGCCTGCGCCTGGTGGGGTGCTGGTCCTTCGTCGGGTGCTCCGGGTTGCGCGGGCGACCGCGAGTCTTGGCCCTCTTGGCTGGATGCCGGTCCACCGGCCGATCGGCCGGCATGTGCTTCGCGTCCTTCATCGAAGCTCCTAGCCCAGGATCAGCCAGCCGACATACGAGCTGGACGGCAGGGCGCGGTTGAAGTAGACGGTGATCTTCCCAGTACTGGCCACGGCAGCCCGAACCCATGTCCCGGCTTCGGAGGTCTGGAGGACCGCGATCACGATATTCGAGCTCGTGACACCGGCCAGACCAGTGGACTTCGTCCACCTCGTCTTGCCCTTTGCCACCGAGTTGCGGCCACTCCGCGTCGCAAACTTCACCTTGCCAGTTACGTAGAGTCCATAGCTGCTGCCGGAATACCCGTAGAGCCCCCAGCCGCTGGTCCCACCGTCACCGACCACGCCCGTGCCGCCGGTGCCGTAGACGCCGACATCGGGCGAGTCGCCCCATACTCCCGCACCCATGGTCGTATCGCCGTCGCCCGCGTCGGCGTATCCGAACACGCCGGTGAAGGACGCATCAGCCGGTCCGTTGGTGGGCTCGCCCGCTACGCCGAAGACACCGGTGCCAGTGACGGGGCTCTCCCCCGACACGCCGCGGCCCGGCGCCTGCGAGGCGCGACCGACCACTCCGCTCCCCGTCGTGGCTGATCCGAGGAGGCCAGCGCCGGGGCCTGCGACAGCGGTGACGGCGGTCCCGCCGCCATTGGCCGCATCGTTCTGGATCTTGAGCACGGGACCCGCCTCAAGCAAGGCGGCGAGTTCCGTGGACGCGGTGGCGCCGTTCGGAACGTTGACGAGCAGCGGTTGGTCGGCCGCCACCGCTGCAGCTGGACCGAGCGCTGCCTGCGCGGCGAGCGCCGCCGCGCTGCCGGCGGCGGCAGCCAGCAGCGATCGTCTCGTTCGAGCCTGGGTCTCGTCCATGTCTCCCTCCTCGCGCCCGGGCATGGGACGCACTGGCTGGACGTTGATGCCTGATGGCGCGGTGGCGCAGGGGCCAGACGGACCCTTCGCGGGTGCGAGCCGCGCTCAGCGGCGCGAACGAGCCGCGATGCGCTCGAGTGCGCCTGTCCAGCCGGCGTCGAACTGGCGCCCCGGCTCGTCGAGGTCGATCACCACCGGCGTGTGGTCGGACGGCGTCGGCGGGCCTTTGCGCGCCTCGCGGTCGATCTCGGCCCAGACCACGCGCGAGGCCACGGGCGCCGTCGCGTACAGCAGGTCGATCCGCATGCCCTCGTTCTTGTGGAACATTCCTGCCCGGTAGTCCCACCAGGAGAACCGCCCGCTCTCGGAGTTGTGCTCCCGGTAGGTGTCCGCCAGGCCCCAGGCACGGAGCCGGGCAAGTGCCTCGCGCTCGGGCTCGGACACATGGGTGCCTCCGTGCGCCCTGGCCGGGCTCCACACGTCGATGTCGGCCGGGGTCACGTTGTAGTCGCCGCCCAGCACGAGGGGCGCATCCGGCGACTGTGTCTCCTCCAGCCAGCGCAGGAGCCGGTCGAACCAGCGCAGCTTGCCCTCGAAGAACGGCGAGCCGACCTCGCGGCCATTGGGGGCGTAGAGCGAGGCGACCCGCACGCCGCCGCATACCGCGGAGACCATGCGCGCCTCGCCGAACGGGTCGAAGTCGTCCTCTGACACCGTGAGCGCCGCTCCGGCGGACGAGTCGCGGACCGGCCCGTCGCCGAAGTTGGTGACGATGTCATCGATCCCGACGCGGGACAGGATCGCCACGCCGTTCCAGCGGCCCTCGCCGTGGTGGGCCATCTCGTAGCCCAGCATGCGCATCGGCATCACCGGCGCGTCGGCGTCGGAGAGCTTGGTCTCCTGGATCAGCAGGACGTCGGGCGCGGCCCGCTCCAGCCACTTCTCGACCGCCTCCTGGCGGGCCTTCAGCGAGTTGACGTTCCAGGTCGCGATGCGCACGGGCGCTCCCTGACTGCTGCCTAGTACCGGCGGCCCTTCTGCTTGGCAAGTTCGAACGTCGCGGTGTCCGCGACGGCCATGACCGCCATCGTCCCCGCCTGCACCGGGTCACTGATGACGAGGTCCACGTGCTCGGTGATGGAGCCGACCATGTTGAGCGCGATGATCGGGATGCCGACCGCGCGCAGCTCGTCCGCGGCGCGGCTGATGTCGCCGCCCATGATCGAGCCCGCGAGCACCAGCATCCTCGCGCGCGGCAGGTCGGCCACGGCGCGCACGGCGTACGCGATGTTGTCCTCGCCCACGAGCGGGATGGTGTCGACGGAGATCTTCTCGCCGCGCAGGTTGTGACGGTCGGCCTCAGTGACGGCCCCCAGGGCGACCTGGGCGACCTGTGCCCCGCCGCCCACGACGATCACCCGCTTGCCGAACACCCTGCCCATCGGCCGGGTGCGGTGGATGACGTCCACCTCGGGCAGGCCCTCGAGCGCGGTGATCACGGCGGCCTCGTCTGCGTCCTCGACCTCGACCTCGACGGTCACGGTCGCCGCCGCGTCAGGCAGCGCCCCCGCGAGGCCACCTCGGCGCACGGTCGCCAGGGCACGCACCCTGCCGCCGATGGCCCCGATCGCGGCGCTCACCGATGCCACCGCGCCTGGCTCGTCACGCAGCTCGAGGCGGACGGCGACGGCAGGCGGCAGCGGCTGGGGACTGCGACGGGGCATGGAGGGCGCTCCGGGACTGGGCTTCCTGGATCGAGGGATCAGCCGGGGCGGCCGGCGACGATGGAGCTGATCGTGAAGCCGGACGGCTCCCCGCCGCTCGTGGGGTCATGCTCCTCGAACGTGGTCCCGAGCGCCGCGAAGGCATCCCGGGTGGCGGTGGCATCGCTGGTGGTGAGCATCAGGGCGCCGTCGGTGTCCTCGGCCACCCCGACGATGCCGGTGATGTTGACAGCGCGATCGGCCAGCGCCTGGGCGACCTCGGCCAGTGCGCCGGGACGGTCGTCGAGTTGGACGGTGAACCAGACGGACACGGGGAACCTCCTGGCCACCCATGGTACGGGGCGGGGCGCTACCCTGCGCTCCCATGACGATACGGCGTTCCGAGCGGCTCTCCTGGCTGATCGGGAGGATCGGCACGAGCCGGATGATCACGCGCCTGCACCCGCCCGCCTACAGGCTGACCGGCGGCCGATGGCCCGTGGGGCGCAACTTCGGCGTGCTCAATGTGATCGTGATCACCGTTGGCGCGATGACGGGACGCCGCCGCGAGGTTCCGCTGTTCGCGTTCAGGGATGGTCCGAACCTGGTCATCATCGGCTCCAACGCCGGCTCCGACCGCGAGCCCGCCTGGGTGCGCAACCTTCGTGCGACGCCCGACGGCCGGGTGCTCGTCGGGCGTGAGGAACGGCCGATCCGCGCCCGCGAGGCGTTCGGCGAGGAGCGAGCCCGCCTGTGGGTCATCGCCACCACCGGGTACCCGGGCTACGAGGACTACGCCCGCTGGACGGACCGTCCAATCGCCGTGTTCACGCTGGAGCCAAGGGAGGCCTGACACGTGCCCGCACCGCTCGGCAAGACGCCCACCAGGAAGATGCCGAACATCCAGGTCTTCGGCCTCGAGGACTCCAACGCGACCCGGGGTGCGTTGCGGTTCTTCCGTGAGCGACGGATCGTCGTGCACTTCGTGGACCTGCGCAAGAAGCCGATCGCTGCGGCCGAGCTGCGCCGCTTCACGGACAAGCTCGGCGCGGCCGCGCTGCTGGACACGGACAGCCGTCCCTACAAGGAGCAGGGGCTCGCCTTTCTCGCCAGCGATGAGGCAGCGATCAGCGCGCGCCTCCTGGCCGACGTCAGGCTGATCAGGCTGCCGCTCGTCCGCTACGGCGATGCGGTGACCGTCGGCAAGGACGAGACCGCGCTGGAAGGCCTGGCTCGCGAAGCCGAAGTAGCCCAGGCAGCGCAGGGGCCGTGCGCACGACGCCTTCCCTGCGCACGACGCCTTCCCGCGGCTGCGCCCGGTGGCATCCTGAGCGCATGACCACCGACGACCACCGGCCACCGCATCACGCCGGAGCGCGCACCGTGCGCCGCGGCCGGGTGTCGATGCGCCCGGAGACCCAGGCCCGCCTCGGGGGACCACGCCCCACCGAGGACGAGCGCCTCCTCGCCGGGCGGCGCGACCGGCCCGCCTTCCTGGACGAGGAGCCGTGGCGGGCGTTGCGGATCCTCTCGGAGTTCGTCGAGGGGTTCGAGGCGCTCGCAGGGGTGGGCAAGGCGGTCGCCGTGTTCGGCTCCGCCCGCGTGCCCCCCGACAGCCCCGAGTACGAAGCTGGCGCGGCGGGTTGGCGGTGAGCTCGCGAAGGTCGGGTTCGCGGTCATCACCGGCGGTGGTCCGGGCGCGATGGAGGCGGCCAACCGCGGCTGCCACGAGGCAGGCGGTCTGTCCATCGGCTGCAACGTCGAGCTGCCCCACGAGCAGCACCTCAACACGTACGTGGACCTCTCGGTCGAATTCCACTACTTCTTCGCCCGCAAGACGATGTTCGTGAAGTACGCGGACGCGTTCGTCATCCTGCCGGGAGGCTTCGGGACGCTCGACGAGCTGTTCGAGAGCCTGACCCTCATCCAGACCCGCAAGATCCGCAACTTCCCGGTGGTCCTGGTTGGGACCGAGTACTGGGCGGGCCTGCTGGCGTGGATGCGCGATGTCCAGCTGCCGGCGGGGACGATCAGCGCCGACGACTTCGCCCTGCTCCAGTTGACCGACGATCCCGTCGAGGCGGCTCGTATCTGCGCCGCCTACGCGGAGGCGAACGGCATCTCGGGGTGACCGAGGTCGCCGAGCCGCTGCCGGGCGTTCGTCCAGCCCGCGTCCCGCGTCCACTCCGCGGCTACGCGCTGTACCTGGCCGCAGCCCTGCTGTTCGCGGTCAACGGCATCATCGTCAAGGCGATGCTCCTCGCCGGACTCGAGGCGGCGGACCTGTCCCAGCTCCGTGCGACCGGGTCGTTCCTGATCCTGCTGGTGTTCGTGGCCCTGACCAACCGGTCCGCCCTGCGGATCCGGCGCGCGGAGTTGCCCCTGCTGGTGGCGTACGGGGTGGTCGGCATCGCCTTCACCCAGTTCCTCTACTTCGTGTCGATCATGACCATTCCGATCGGCATCGCCCTGCTCATCGAGTTCACATCGCCCCTGATGGTGGCCGTCTGGTTCCGCTTCGGCTACGGGTATCCCACCAAGAGGATCGTGTGGGTGGCCCTGGGGACGGCGCTGCTTGGCCTGGCGATCGTCGGCCAGGTCTGGAGTGGGCTGACGCTCGATCCATTCGGGGTGCTGTGCGCCTTCGGTGCGGCGGTCTCCGTCTCGTTCTACTTCATCGCGGGCGACCGCCAGGTCCGCGGGCCGGATCGCCGCGACCCGGTGTCGCTCACCATGTGGGGCATGGGCTTCGCCGCCCTCTTCTGGGCACTCGTCCAGCCGGTCTGGGACTTCCCATTCGCGACGCTCGGCGGCACGATCCAGTTGACGGGCGACGGTGGGCCCGTGGTGCCGGTGATCGTGCCGATGCTGTGGATGGTGGTGCCCGGCACCTTGGTGCCGTTCTCGCTCGTGGTGCTGTCGATGCAGCACCTGCGGGCGTCACAGGCATCGGTGATGGGGATGACGGAGCCGATCATCGCCTCGGCGATCGCGTGGCTGGTCCTCGGGCAGACGCTCGAGGCCGCGCAGATCGTGGGCGGGTTCATCGTGCTCGGGAGCGTCCTGGTGGTGGAGCGCAACCGGTAGGCCCGCGGTCTGGGTCGGTGCTGACCTGCCCGCATGAGCCTGCTGAGCCGCATGAGCCCGCATGACCCCGACTGCCCACTGGGTGGGCCTACCGTCGGGTGCCGTGCGCTGCCTGCCCACCTGCTGGGCCGAATGCGGGGTCTCGGGCCGTGGAAGCGCGGTATCGCCCACGGGGTGGGCCAAAGCGACAGGTCACGCGCTGGTTGGCCCACTTGAGTGGGCACCGGCACGCCCCCCAGGCAGAGCGAGGTCGGCCGGACCCGACCCTGGCCGTCTGCTTCAGGCCGGGACCGCCACCTCGATCACGCCGTCGACCACCCGCACCGGGTAGTACCGGAAGCGGCGGACCCGGGTCAGGCGGCGGGCCTCGGTCTTCTTGCCGGGTGGGTCCTCCTTGGGCTCCCGGTCGGGCGGCGTCCACGTTGGGCACATACGTGCCATCGGCCCGCAGGCCGCCGGTGGTGGGCATCTGGACGACCTCGCCGGACGCGAGATCGAACCGTCCGGCGTGCAGTGGGCAGGCGACCACGCACCCCTCGAGCTCGCCGATCGACAGCGGCGCCGACATGTGCGGGCACCGGTCGTCCACGGCGCAGATGCCGGCGGACGTGTGGGCGAGCAGGACGTCGACGATCCCCGAAGCGACACGCGCCGGAGGGTGCCCGGCGGCAGGTCCGCGAGCGGCAGCGCGGTGCGGAACGGGGCGCCCGCGGCCCCCGGGGCGAGGAGGTCGGGTCGGAAGGCGAGCAGGTCCGTCACGCCCCGATGGTAGCCGCGGCGGCACCCGCTGGAAAGCCGGGGACGACAGCGGCCCGGCCGCCACGAGGGTGCGGCCGGGCCGTGCGGAGGAGGGGAGCGAGGTCAGTCGACCGGCGGGTTCTCCTCGATCACGCCTTCCTCGAGGAGGTCGGCGCCCACGGCGGCCTCGGCGCCGGCAGCCCCGGCAGGCCGCGGGCCCATCGTCTTCCGCAGCGGCAGCTGCTTCATGAACAGGACGGTGACCACGAGGGCGGCGAGCGTCGTGAACACGCCCACGAAGAACACCTCGCCGACCGCCAGGCTGAACGCCTGGTGGATGCCGAAGACGATCTTGCCGATCATCGGCTCGACGGCAGCCCGGAACTGCTCGGGGATCCCGGACAGGATGCTCTGGCCGAGGTCCACGCCGAACTGCAGCAGACCCGACGTGTCGGCCCCGGCCCCGCCCTGGCCGGTGAACTGGCTGACCACCTGCTCCGGGACGCCTGCAGCGGCGATCTGCTTGGGGATCTCCTCGGTGAGGCGGATCCCGAAGATCGTGCCCAGGGCGGCCAGGCCGACCGAACCGCCGATCTGGCGGAAGAACGTCAGGTTGGACGTCGCGACGCCCAGGGAGCGCATCGGGACCGCGTTCTGGACCACGATCGTGAACACCGCGAGCGTGGGTCCGATGCCCAGGCCCGTGATGAACATCCACGCCCACAGGACCGGCAGGGGCGTGTCGGCCTGGATGTTGGACATCAGGAACAGGCCGAGCGCCATCACGGCGAGCCCTGCCACGATGACCGCCTTGTACTTCCCGGTGCGCGACACCACGATGCCCGACCCCACCGAGGTGGTGATCACACCGGCGAGCAGCGCCAGCGTGTAGAGCCCCGAGTTCGTGGGCGATGGCGCCCTGGACGAACTGGAACCACTGCGGCAGCCAGATGGCGGCGGCGAAGAAGCCGATCGACACCAGGAACGTGGCGATGATCGACGACGCGTACGTCCGGCTCTTCCACAGGTCGAGCGGGACGATCGGCTCCTTGGCCTTGCGCTCGATCAGGATGAACACCGCCCAGAGCGCGAGGCCGATCAGCGATCAGGCCGCCCACCTCGAAGGTGTCCCAGTCCATCGTCTGCTTGTTGGTCAGGCCGATCAGGAACGAGGCGACGGCGACCGTGAACACGGCGCCGCCGAGGTAGTCGAGGTTGCGCGAGGCGTCCGGCCGCTTGACCGTCGGCAGCAGGCGGCCGATGACCACCAGCGCCACGATGCCGATCGGGATGTTGACGAAGAAGATCCAGTGCCAGGACGCGTTCTCCGTCAGCCAGCCCCCGAGGAGCGGGCCGAGGATCGACGCGATGCCGAACACGGCGCCGAACAGGCCCTGGTACTTGCCGCGCTCCTGTGGGCTGAACAGGTCGCCGATGACCGCGAGGCTGATCGGGAAGAGGGCGCCGGCGCCCAGGCCCTGGATGCCCCGGAAGATGATCAGCTGGGTCATGTTCTGGCTGAGGCCCGACAGCGCCGAGCCGATCAGGAAGATCGTGATGCCGATCATCAGCAGCGGCTTGCGGCCGTACAGGTCGGACAGCTTCCCGTAGAAGGGGACCGAGATCGTGCTCGCCAGCAGGTAGATCGTGATCGTCCACGTGTAGAGCGACTGGCCGCCGAGCTCGGTGATGATCGTGGGCAGCGCGACCGCGACGATGGTCTGGTCCAGCGCGCCGAGGAACAGGCCCAGCAGGATGGCGAACAGGATCTCCATCTTCTGCCGGTGGGGCAGGTCGAGCGCCCCGAGGCCGTGGGTCGGGCCGTCGTGGTGCTCCATGGACATGGGTGCTTCCAAGTCCTACTCCTCGGTGGCGGCGGGCGTGGCCATCTCGGCCTCCACCGCGTCGCGCAGGCGGTTCATGATCCGGGCGAGATCGTCGAGGTCGCGGTCACCGAGGCGGGCGAGCGCGCGCTTGAACACGTCGCTCCCGATGAGCTCGGCCTCGTCGACGAGGTCGAGGCCGGCCTGGGTGGGCCGGACCAGGACGACGCGGCGGTCGTCGGGCACGCGCACGCGCTCGACGAGGCCCCGTTCCTCCATGCGGTCCACGATGCCGGTGACGCTGGGCATCGACGTGCCGATCACCTCGGCGAGCCGGCTCATCGACATGGCATCGTGGTGGCGCAGCAGCGTCAGGACGTTGAAATGGGTCATGCTGACGCCAAGACGCACGAGGCGCTGGGATCCGGCACAGCGGAGCGATCCGACGACGGGCCGCAGGCTGGCCACCGCCTCCTCGGCCGCCGCCCGGTGGGCGTCGTTGGAGATGGGTTGACCGTTCATTCGCATAACGTGAAGTATTTACAGTGGGTGAATAGTTCTGTCAAACAGAACCATCACCGCCGGGAGAGGTGACCGTGCGCTTCGCGCTGATGACCGAGCCGCAGATGGGGCTCACCTATGCCCAGCAACTCGACATCGCCCGACAGGCCGAGGCCGCCGGGTTCGAGGCGTTCTTCCGTTCCGATCACTACGAGAGCTTCCCGGGCGACTCCGGCGCCCCGACGACCGATGCATGGGCCGCCCTCGCAGGTCTCGCGCGGGACACGGAGCGGATCGGCCTCGGCGTGCTCGTCTCGCCGGTGACCTTCCGCACGCCGGGCAACCTCGCCAAGGTCGTGCTCACGGTGGACGAGATGAGCGGCGGCCGCGTGGAGCTCGGGCTCGGCGCCGGCTGGCACCAGGACGAGCACCGGCGCCATGGCTTCCCGTTCGGCGAGATCGGGGAGCGGGCGGACATGCTCGAGGAGACGCTCCAGATCGTCCGCGGCCTGTGGGATGGCCCCGACGGCTGGTCCTGCCTGGGCTCGCACTGGGCGGTGGAGGACTCGCTGTTCCGTCCGAAGGCGGCCGACGTGCCCGGGCGGGACGGGGGCCACCCGAACCTGATCGTCGGCGGCCAGGGGACGCCGCGCTCATTCCGGATCGCAGCGCGCTACGCGGACGAGTTCAACCTCTCGTCCGCGAGCCCGGCGGTCGTTGTGCAGAAGTTCGCGGCGCTCGATGCGGCCGTGCGCGAGGCTGATCGGGACCCGGCGACGCTGGTCCACTCGGCGATGGTGGGCCTGCTCATCGGCCGCGACGAGGCCGAGGTCAGGCGGCGCGAGGCGGACCTTGTCCGGGCGTTCGGCGGGGACGAGGCCGGGTTCGCCGAGTGGTTCGAGGTGCGCAAGGCGCGCTGGATCCACGGCACCCCGGACGAGGCGCGCGAGCAGGTGCGCCGGTTCCGCGACGCGGGCGTGGCCCGGATCATGCTCCAGGACTTCATCGCCCACGACCTCGAGATGATCGACCTCGCGGCCGAGGTGCTGTTCGACGTGTAGCCCGGGGCGGGCCCCTCGGCCTGCGGCCGGCTGGGTCGGCCTTCGGCCGGTTCAGGCCTCGGGCGTGTCTGCGACCTCGGCAGCCCGCAGGTACACCGGGTCGTCGCGCCGGATCGGGTCGGGGTTGGTGCTCCGTGCCGCGCTGATCGCGAGCGTCACGAGCTGCAGCGGACCCGCGGCCCCGAGGAGGGCGGACGGCGCGTTGGGCATCGTGGGCTGGTCCGGGACGACGAGCCGGCCGCCGGGCGTGAGCTCGTCCGGGACGAGATCCGCCGCCGCCGAGCCGAGGATGGCCGCAGGCCGCATGCCCACCGCCGCCGCGGCGCGCAGGGCCTGGCGCAGCCGCTCGGCCCTGGCCTCGAGGCCGCCGCGCTCGAGGAGCAGCGCGATGAGACGCCGTTCCGGGACCCGTCGCCGGGAGGTGGCCGTGCAGGAACGTCTCGAGGTCGCGAGCCGCGGAGGGCACGTGCGCCGCCTCCTCGACCTTGAGCACGAGCTCGCGGGCCGTCACCCGGTCCACGCCAGAGCGCGATCACGAGCAGGTGGTCGGCCGCCCCGGCCGCTGCGCCGATGGCCTCCGCGGCCCGTCGGCCGCCGGGCCCGCGGCGCCCACGCCGCCTCGATGCCGTCGAGCAGGCGGGCCGTCGGCCGCTCGGGGTTGGGCGTGCCTCCGGCCAGCAGGCCGGCCACGGCGGTCGCAGCGACGAGCGGCGACGTGTAGCCGATCGTGTGGCACCAGGACCGGTCCATCTCCAAGGTGGCCACGCTGATGCTGGCGGCGAGCCCCACCGGGCGAGCCGGCGCTGCCGGTGATGGCCGCCACCCGGGCCCCGCGTCCACGGCACGCCTCCATCGCGGCGAGCGTCGCCGCCGTCCCGCCCTCGTGGCTGATCCCGATCACCAGGCCACCAGCTCGACGGCTCCAGCGACAGCTCGAACGCCTGGACGCTCCTCGGACCGTCGCCCGCGAGGCCCGCCGCCCGCCAGCCGTCGCGCAGGATCGCCGCGACGCCCATCGCGGCATGCTCCGATGTACCACAGCCGGTCACGACCACCGGGGCACCGGCCGCTGCCGCCTCCCGGAGGGCTGCGGCAAGGGCGGCCGCGGAGCCGTCGGCCACGAGGCGCGCCACGATCCGTCCCGCAAGGGCGGGCTGGGCCGCGATCGACTCGGTCATGGCCCACGGCGGTCCGGGGCGCACCGCGGGCATCGGCAGGTAGTCCCAGGGGTCCGGTGCGGCGGCCAGTCGGGCCTCGGGATCGAAGGCGGGGAGCGCGGTTCGGAGGTCGTCCATGACGCGATCCTAGGCCGGGGATTGGAATGTGTCGCCTGCGTTGCGCCCGGTGGGGCCGTCCTCAGCCGCCCCTGACGGGGCCCTTCGCGATCCTCCCGGTGCGCCGCAGCGGCCCATAGCGGAACCAGGCCCGCCCCAGCAAGGCCTCCACGGGCACCGGCCCATAGGTCCGCGAGTCGCGCGGGCGGCCCCAGCCTGCTGCGGCGGCCTCCTCGTCGCTCGCATCCGACAGGAGCCACGCCTCGTCATCGGCCAGCTGCAGCCAGCTGTCCCCGAACGAGATCCAGTCACCCGGCCGGCCGACCACTCGCTTGATCGCGAGCTCGCCCGCTCCGGGCTCGCGGAAGACGACCACGCTGCCGCGTCGCGGCCAGCGCCGTGTGGTCGGATCGACCAGCAGCCAGTCGCCGGGCGCGATCGCCGGAAGCATGGACGCCTCGGCGACCGTCACCCGCCACGGGCCCCGCGCGGACCCGGGCACCCGGGCGGTACCGCGGATCACTCGGCCAGGCATGCGACCTCCGGAAACGGCGAGGCCCCGTCGCGAGACGGGGCCCCAGGTTCGGTCTTGATCGTGCCGATCAGCCGGGGCGGCCGGCGATGCGGGTCTTGGCCGGCCCGTCGGTGGCCTTCCAGGCGGCGTCGATCTCATCGATCAGGTCGAGAAGCTTCTGGGCGTCGGCCAGGTCGACCGAGCCTCGGGCCTTGGAGACCTGCTTGGCGGCATTCCA
Source organism: uncultured Chloroflexia bacterium (assembly GCA_963697365.1). Taxonomy (GTDB): domain Bacteria; phylum Chloroflexota; class Limnocylindria; order Limnocylindrales; family CSP1-4; genus CAIXZV01. Next base: position 58,864 of record CAVONT010000002.1, on the reverse strand, counting down.
GAAGAGGTCGTGCAGGTTGGGGACGGCCTCGAGGTGCTCCGGCTTGAAGTAGTCGTGCCAGAGCGTGTCGAGGTGGTGCTTCACGAGATCGGCCTGCTTCTCGCGCAGGACGATCGCGCGGGCCCGGAAGGCGGGGTCCTCACTGGCGAGGTAGCGCTGGGTGATGCGGTAGACGGACTCGGCCTCGATCCGGGCCTGTTCGGGGTCGTACACGCCACACGGCAGGTCGCAGTGGGCGCGGACGGTCGTGCGGGGGGCGATGATCCTGGAGATGACTGACACCTGGACAACCTCCGGGGTGGCGGCGTGGCGGGCCGCAGACGGGGACGTGCCGGGCGTGTGCCCGGACTCCCACGAGTGTCTGCGCGAACGTCGAAGACTGTCAAACGGGCGGCGGCCGGGCCTGGCCAGCCACGCCCTCCACGGCGGGCGAGCCGGACGACGACCATGTCGACTAGGATCGGCGCCATGGGATCGGTCGGCATCGAGATCGAGCGCAAGTACCGGCTCCTGGCAGTGCCGGACGCCGGGGTCCTGCTGGAGCACGGGGCCGTGGCGCGCACGTTGGAGCAGGTGTACCTCGCCGGCGACCCGCCGGGCCGACGCGTGCGTCGCACCGAGGACGCCGACGGGCGGGTTGAGCACCGTCTCACCCGCAAGGAGCGCCTGCGCGACTTCGCCTTCCGCGAGGAGGAGGCGGTGATCGACGCTGACGAGTTCCAGGGCCTGCTCCAGGAGGCGGACCCTGCACGCCGCCGGATTCGCAAGACCCGCCATGTCGTGCCCCACGGCACGCAGAAGCTCGAGATCGACGTCTTCGAGGTGCCAGCGGGGTTGGTCCTGCTCGAAGTCGAGCTGGCGACCGACGACGAGGCGGTGGAGCTGCCGGACTGGATCGGGGAGTGGGTGGACGTGACCGGCGATCCTACCTACCTCAATGCCAACCTCGCCCGATCGGGATGCGTCGTCCCGGACTGGGACGCCGGCTGAACCACGTCCGCCATCCGGGTATCATCGCCGCGATGAGCGAGCGTGGTCTCCCGACCGTCGACGGTGCGCCTGCCTGTCCGTTCGTCGCGTACGACGACGACCGCGATGGGCGGTCGCTCGCACCCGACCACCGGCACCGCTGCTTCGCCGAACCCCGGCCCGCGACTCGCGCCCTCGCCCACCAGGAGGCCTACTGCCTCTCGTCGGCGTTCCCCGTCTGCCCCGCGTTCCAGGACTGGGCCCGTCGCGAGGCTGCCATCGCCCGTGGCGCCGCCGCGGCCCAGGCATCGTCGGGTCGCCCGGCCGAGCCGTCGTCGGGGGCGCCTTTGCCGCCTCTCGACTCGGGGGTCCGGAGCACATCCGGATCGGAGCGCTCTGGGCCGCCCCCCGAGGCGTACGCCCCGCCCCCCGACCGCTACGCGCCGCCCGCGAGCAGCGGGCCTGCCGCGTCGGTCCCTCCGAGTGGACCGGAGGCGCCCAAGCGGTCTCCGCAGCGTGACTGGGCAGCTCCGCCCCCGTGGCTCGCCGAAGCGGACGACGCCCCCCCCGATGACGGCGCGCTCTACGGTGGCGGTCCGTACGATGACCTGCCACCGCTTGATGATGGCCGCTATGCCGACGAGGACGAGAGCGGCCGCTACCCGGCGCCCGCGCCAATCGAGGCTCCGTCATTCCTGGCCGCGAAGTCCGTCGCACCCGGGGATCCGTCGCAAGGTCTCGCGGGCAGCGCCGCGGACCGGTTCGCCGGCGGGGACCCGTATGCGGCACAGGTCGCGTCTGTCCCGCCTCCTTCGTCGCCTGTCGCGGGACCCGATGATCTCGATGACTGGGCCGGGCCAGGCACCGCGGCCGTCGCCGCAGCCACCGCCCGGCCGTCGACCTCGTCAGGAGGGCGCCGGCGCTACGAGGCCCAGCGTGTCGGGCCAGGCCGTGAGCCGCAGACCGCTCCACGCACGCCGATGCCGCCCGCAGGGAGTCGGGACGCTGCCGCCCGCGACAAGCGCAGCAGGGAACAGGACGCACAGGAGCTCTTCGGTCCCGCATGGGAGCCTGCCCGTCGCTACGAGGCCTATCCCTCGCTGCGGACGCGGATCGGGCTTCCGCGGATCGGAGGCATCCCGCCGCTCGGCCTGGCGGTCATCGCGCTGGTGGCGGCAGCTGCGTTCCTGTTCTTCGTGGGACCGATGCTTCTCGGCATCGGCGCCAAGGACGAGGAAGGTGCTGGGGCGCGTCCGACGCCCGTCGCCACCGAGGAGACCACCGCGGAGCCGGAGCCCACGCTCCAGCCGGAGCCCACCCCGCAGGTCTACACGATCAAGGATGGCGACACGATCTCCAGGATCGCGAAGAAGTTCGGGATCACTGCCGAGGAACTGCTGGCAGCCAACCCGAAGATCAAGAACCCGGACAAGATCAAGGTCGGCCAGAAGATCACGGTGCCGGTGCCGGTAGCGGAGGAGATCGTCGACGACACGGTCGAGGACGGGACCGTGGAGGACACCACCGCGCCTTGAGGCCGGTTCCGCGCCCCTGGACGATCATCGTGTCGCGGGGAGGTCACCGCGCCTTGAGGCCGCCCCCGACGGCTTCGCTGCCCGCTAGCGCGAGAAGGGCGTCAGGTTGATGCTCGTGAGCTTGCCCGCCTCGACCCGGAACTGCGCGTCCAGGTGCTGGGATGGCGCCCCGGGCCGGACCACGACGACGTCCGCCTGGTAGGTGTTGCCCAGGTCACGCTCGTCGCCCGGAACCATCTTGAGGCCCTTGTCGGCGCGGAGGAACCAGCCGCCGACCTGCTCGATGCCGCGCAGCGTGCGCGCGTTGTCGCCCACGTGGATCCGCATCTCGATGCGCTCGTCCATGAGCGCGACAGCGCCGGGAACGTCGCCCTCGTTGAGGCGCTCGAAGAAGATCTCCATCACGTCCGTTGCTCCCATGCACCCGAGTGTACCGGGGATGGGTGAGCGAGGCTGAAACCCTGCCCGAGGCCCGCGACGCGCTCAGAATCCGCCGCCCGCGCCCCCGCCGCCGCCCCCGGAGCTGCCACCGCTGAACCCGCCGCCGCTCCCACCGCTCCCGCCCGACGAGGACGGAGCGTTCCCGATCGTGCCCAGCGCCGACATCATCCCGCCGAAATCCGGGATGGGCGAGGCCGACATCAGGCCTGGCGCGATCCCACCGCCGCCCGCGGACCCGTGGCCCGGTGCGTGATACCAGCCCGGCATGTACGGCTGGCGGACCTGTCCCATGGAGAGGTCCTCGGCGGATCGCTGGAGGACCTGCTCGACCTCGTCCTGGAGACCGAGGGCCACGCCCCACACGACGGCGTCGTCCGGACCCTCGATCAGCGGGACCGCCGACGCCTGGGCGACCTCGCCCATGTTCCTCGCCTGGGCCATCGTCTTCTCGAGCGTGCGCCGGTAGGCCTCGAGCATCGCGACGATGACCGATCCCTGCTTGGTCCGGGCGGGCATGGCCGTCCCGATCCAGACGACGCCGACACCGGACACGATCAGCGATGCCGCGACCATGATCACGCCGCTCGAGGGGAGGTTCACGCCGAGGATGACCGCGAGGACACCGAGGGCGAACAGGACCACCCCACGTCCGACCCAGCGCCCCGTCACCGCTGACGGCCGCTCGCGGTACCACCCCTCGCCCACGAGGTGCTGCTCGAGGCGGGTGTCGAACTTGCCGACGTCCGTGCCCAGCTTCAGCAGCTTGGAGGGCTCGACGTAGCCGCCTGCACCGCCGAGGCTGGTGAGCCTGCCCAGCAGGTAGCGGGTCGCGTCGTCCATCGGGCGCCGCCGGGCCCGGGCGAGACGCCTCTGCTCGACCGGGTCGCTCGTGAGCGCGTCGCCCGTGTACACACCGATCTCCGGGTGGCTCGCCAGCAGCCCGCCCTCCACCGCCTTGAAGCCGATCTGGCCTCGGGCAGCGAGATCGAGGCTCGCGGCGGTGAGCGCGCGCCGCGTCACGGAGCCGTCGCGGACGGCGGCCCCCGCGGCGGGAGTGAGGCCGGGCGGCGGGGCCGGCATGAGGATGGACGGATCGTCGAGATACACCGGGTCCTTGCCCGCAGACCGCCAGCGCAGGAGCCCTCCGCCGATGCACAGGAGGGCGATGAGCGGCGCGACGACCAGGCCGAGGACCGCGTTCACCTGGCGCGCGGTCTGGAGCTCGCTTGCGTGCTCCGGGGTTGCCGAGGCGTTGACCCGGCCCATGGCCACGAGCAGCGCGGAGTCAAGGTTGCAGCTCCGCAGGTAGGGGAGCATGTCGTTCTCGAAGATCGCCTGGCGCTCCTCGTTGGTCAGGAACGTCGCCCGGAAGCCCGGGCCCGCGTACAGCTGGACCTGGCCGTGGCATGGGTCGTTCTGCCCCAGGTCGAACAGGATCACCAGGCCGTCGTCGATGCCCTTGCGCCCGACGCCCCACTGGTCCATGAGGGCCTGCGCGTGGGACTCGGCCTCACCCTCCGTCACGCCGTCCGGGACGAGCTGCGTGTAGACCACGATCTCGGCGCCGGTCCGCTGCTCGATCTCGTCGATCCGTGCCTCGACCTGGGCGATCGTGCCCGGGTCGAGTGCGCCGGCGGTGTCGTAGACCGCCTGGTCGTTGACGGGCTCCGGAAATGGCGGGCCGGCCGCGATCACGGCGGGCACGAGGACGAGCAGGGCGATGGTGGCCGATCCAAGCGCAGCCAGGGCGTGCCGGCGGGCCGGACTCGAGATCTTGATCACGCGTGCAGCCTAACCGACACGAAGGGTCGCGCGCCCGCGCCGCCGGCCGAGCGTCAGGCGGCCATCCGCCTCGATGAGCACTTGCGGCGCGGCGGGCCGGCCGTTGTAGGCCATCGCCATCGATGCTGCATATGCACCGGCCCACCCGATCGCGACGAGGTCGCCGCGCCGGAGGGGCTGCAGGTCGACCCGACCGAAGGTGTCGGTGCTCTCGCAAACAGGGCCGTCGAGGCGGGCAGGCCGTGCGGCACGCCCGTCGGTGGAGGCGTGGACGACCCGGCCCAGCGACGTCAGTGCCTCGACCGGGTGCTCTGCGCCGTAGAGCATCGGACGGATGAGCTCGGTCATTCCCGCGTCCAGCACGACCAGGCGCTCACTGTCCGCACGGTCTCGCACGTGGAGCACCGATGCGACGAGCCATCCTGCCCGCGCCACCAGGAACCGGCCCGGCTCCACGGCCATCCTGCGCGGGCGTCGATCGGGCGGCAGGGCATCGACCAGTGCCGCAGCCTCCTCCGCGAACCGTGCCGGCGGCGGCACCGTGCCCTCGTCGCCCACCGGGAAGCCGCCGCCGGCGTCGAGCGTGTCGAAGTCCTCGCGCCCCGCTCCCAGCAGGGCCAGCAGCGCGAGTGTCCGTCGCACCGCGTCCCGCCAGGCATCCACCGCCCCCAGTTGCGAGCCGACGTGCAGGTGGATGCCCCGCGCCCGAAGCGGTCCACTCCCTGGCAGTCCGGCGAGGGCAGCGGTGAGCTCGGTCTCCGTCATCCCGAACTTCGACGACCTGCGACCTACCGCGAGGCCCGCGTGGGTCTCGGGCGTCACGTCGGGGTTGAGCCGGAGCAGGATGTCAAGGCGTGGCCGCCCGCCACGACCCAGGCCCGCGCGAGCCGCGAGCGACACCAGCGCCTCGAGCTCCTCGGGACTCTCCACGGCCACCCAGCGGAGCGGGATACCGGCCGCCGCGGCCCGGACCGCAGCCCTCAGGTCTTCAGGCGACTTGCCGACGCCCTCGAGGGTGATCCGCGCGTTCGGCAGACCGGCTGCCCGCGCCGCGGCCCACTCGCCCGAGGACACGACATTCGCGTCGAGGCCGAGCTCCGCGAGACGCCTGACGACGGCCGGCACGTCGTTCGCCTTGAGCGAGAAGGCTCGAAGCCACGGGTCCGGGAAGGCCGCTCGCAGCTCCGTGGCGGCGGCGGCCATTGCCGCGACGGACGTCACGTAGCAGGGTGTGCCGAACCGGCGGGCGGCCTCGCGCAGTTCGTCGGCCGGGGTCGCGGCAGGGGGCGGCGCTCCCGCCGGGCCGGCCATGGGCATGTCCGGCGTCAGCGGGCGTCCTTCACGATCAGGCCGATGGCCGTCTGGATGAGGGTCAGCACGATCGATGCAAGGAGGGCGCCCACGATGGCCTCGAGCGTGAACCCGTCCTGTGGCCAGCCGCCGATCGACAGCGTCACGTTGAGCACGGACTGCGTGACCCAGGACACCAGGAAGAGCAGGGCAACGTTGATCACGAGGCCGAACAGGCCCAGGGTCATCAGGGTGACCGGGAGCGAGAGGAGCTTGACGATGGGCTTGATGAGGGCGTTGACCAGGCCGAACACCAGCGACAGCCCGAGCAGCCCGAGGATGTCGTCGTCTGGCTCGATCGAGACCTGGGGCAGGAGCCAGTCCATCAGCGCGAACGCGAGCGCCGTCGCGACGACTCCGATGACGAAACCCTTCACGCGAGCTCCTCCGAGTGGTACACGACGCGGCCTCCGAGCACGGTGGCCCTGACTGTGGTGCCGATGATGGCAGACGGTCCGGCCGCGAGCAGGTCGCGATCGAGGATGACGACGTCGGCGTCCGCACCCGGTGTGACGCGTCCACGCCGGTGTTCGGCGAATGCCGCCCAGGCGCTGCCGGCGGTGTAGGCCTCGAGTGCCGCCTCGAGGGGCAGGCGCTCCGAGGGCAGCCAGCCCCCGGCCGGCATGCCGGCGGTCGTCTGCCGGTTGACGGCGCTATTGAGCGCAATGAACGGATCGTACGGGACCACCGGCCAGTCGGACCCGAAGGCCAGCCGTCCACCAGCCGCCCGGATCGACGCCCACGCCCAGGCCCGGCTCGCCCGCTCGGGGCCGATGTTGCCCGCCCAGACGGAGATCTGGTTGGGCGACGGGTCGCCGTGATACGGCTGCATGGACGCCACGACGCCCAGCTGCGCGAACCGCCCGATGTCCTCGCGACTGATGCACTCGATGTGCTCCACGCGATGGCGCCTCGGCCACGTGCCGGCCACTGCACCGGATCCGTGTGGGTCGCCCGTCCAGGGACCGTTCGCGACGGCAGCCCGCTCGAAGGCGTCGAGCGCCAATCGCACCCCGCGGTCGCCGATGGCGTGCAGCTCGATCTGCCAGCCGCGACGGTCGGCCTCGGCGACGAACGCGTCCAGTGCGTCGGGCTCCCAGGCGGGCACGCCCCGGCCCGTGTCGTCCTCGTACGGTTCGAGCATCGCCGCAGTCCGCGCCTCGATCACCCCGTCGACGAACCCCTTGAGGATCCCGGCGTCGAGCCGCTCCCCGCCGCGCAGGCCGAAGGCGGCAGCCTCATAGGCGTCGAGCCGGTCCCGCCACTCGGCCAGCGTCTGCCCGGGCTCCATGATCAGCGCCACCCGGAGGCGGAGGTCGAGATCACCGTCGGCGTGGACGCGCTTCCAGAACTCGAGCTCGCCCAGGTCCAGCCACGCATCCTGTGCAGCGGTGAGGCCCAGCGCGTGCATCCCCGCCTGGGCCTCGCGCACGGCCGCGCGGTCCGCCTCGTCGGCGGGTCCCGGGATGTGTCGCTCGACCAGGAGCTGCGCCTCCTCCTTGAGGCCGCCGGTCGGCTCGCCATCCTCGTCGCGGACGATGACGCCGTTGGGCGGGTCGGGGGTGTGGCGGTCGATGCCGGCGATCCGCAGGGCGATCGTGTTGGCCCAGGCCGAGTGGCCGTCGTAGCAGCCCATGTAGGCGGGCCGGTGCGGGACCAGGGCATCGAGCTGGTGGCGGGTGGGCATCCCGCCTGGGAACGGGGCGTAGAGCCAGCCCCGCCCCAGGACCCACGGCGCATCGGGGTTGGCCGCGGCATGGCTGCGGATCGCCTCGCCGATCTCGTCCAGCGTCTGGAGAGGGTAGAGCTGGGCATCGGCGAGCTGGCGTGCGCCCGACAGCAGGTGGAGATGGGCATCGTCGAAGCCCGGTATGACGAGGCAGCCTTGGGCGTCGATGACCTGGCCCGCGGCGCCGATCTCTGCGTCGCTCCCGACGGCAGCGATCCGGCCTCCCTCGATGCGGAGAGCGGTGGCCGCGTCGGTGCCCAGGATGCGCCCGTTGCGGATCGTCAGTTCATTGCCCATGGATCCCGATGCTACGCCGGGACAGGTGCGCGGTGCGAGGGTTCCCGCCACAGCGGGCCCGCTCCTCCTGCCGGGCTGCCGTGCCCTGACGCATTCGTCCGCGCCGCCCTCCCGTGCTCACTGGCTGGGCCAAGCAGCGCGCGCCATGCCGATTTGGCCCACTCGGTGCGGCAGCCTGTCGCCTCCACGGGCCTCCACCGAAACCATTGATTTCCGCCCAGCGGGTGGGCAGGAATCGGATGCGACCCGCGCGTTGGCCCACGGGGTGGGCATTGCGGTGACTCGGGTGGCGGAAGGGCAGGCGGCGGAAGGAGGGTTGCGCACGGGCGCAGGGGCGTGCGGGGGCGGGGAGAACCGTCGGCTCACGTCCCCTGCTTGGCGTGCTTCCCCTTGCTGGCGTCCTCGTCCTTCGACTGCGGGACGGCCTCCGGCTCCGCATCGACCTCCGTCTCCGCATCGACCTCCGGCTCCGCATCGACCTCCGCTCGTCCGGCTCCGCATCGACCTCCGTCTCGGGCTCGACCGCGGGCTCGGCGCCGAGCGCCTCGCGCAGCAGGTCCACCCGGTAGCCGGCTACCGAACCAGCGGCCTCGAGCACTCGCGACAGGTCACTCGGCTCGCTGGGAGGAGTGGCCTCGGCCGCAGATCCCAGGATCCAGTCGAGCCGGTCGGCCCAGGCGATCAGCTCCTCCCACGACTCGCGGTGGAACCACTCGACGCCCTCCCAGGCGTTCACCCTGATGAACGGGCGGACGGCGGGGTGGGCGAGCCATGCATCCACGAGCCGCAGCGGCAGCGTGGCCTCGTCGCCGCCCAGCGAGCCGGGCAGCGGCAGGTCGAGCAGGGTGCGGACGCGCTCGGCGGCCCACCATGCGGCCGCCTCGTCGAGACCTCGGCCACGGAGCGAATCCGCAACGACGGGGGCGAGGCGCAGCTCCTCGTACCACGCTCGGCTGGTCAGTCCGACCGGCGCACCTTCGGGCAGCGATCCGAGCGGCGCGAGCAGCGTCCAGACCCGGATGGCAGCGGCATGCGATGGGTCATCGATGGCAGCCGCCACCGGCTCCGCGCGAGCGGAGAGCTCCACGATCCGTCCCACGACGGCGTCGACGCCTCCAGCGCGGCCCCTGGTGCCAGCGCGGCCCGCGGCGCCCCCGGTGCCCCCGGTGCCCGTCGCGTCGGCCACGGCGCGCACGAAGCGCTCGACCGACTCGGCCGCCGGTTTCGCGATCACGCCGCGGAGCGTGTCATGCACCGGACCGAGCTGCTGGTCTCGAAGCGCGTCCTCGAGGGACGGCACGCCTGCGCCGCCAAGGCGTTCGGCCAGGCGGGCCCAGACGCCCGCACTGTCGTGCAGCTCGCGCATCTGCCAGTACACGAGGGTCTCGTAGGCGTGCAGTCGCACATGGAGGCCGCGCTCACGGATCTCGGCGACCGGACGGAGGTACTCGAGGCCCGTGCGCTGCTCGCGGAAGGCGAGCCAGCGATTGGCCGCATCGCCCGGGTCCAGGCCCAGCCCCTCGGCCAGGGATCGCGTCTCGAGCTGCTTCTCGCCGTCAGCATCCTTGACCGCGAAGGTCACGGAGCGCCGGATCCAGCCAGACGTCTCGCCATACCGGTTGTGGTACACAACCAGCGAGCGCGTCGGCCCCGAGCCGTTCGAGTACGCGAAGACGTTCTCGTCCACGCCGCCGAAATCGTGCTCGAGGTCGTACAGCAGGAAGTCCCTCGCCTCCGCGAAGTCGCCCCGCCGGTGCAGCAGCGGCACGATCTGCTGCTCGTGGCGCCCGATGAGCCAGCCGTCGGGCTGCTCGTCCAGGCTCGCTCGCCGGAACTCCATCCCGTACTTCTCGCCGAAGCCCTCGAACTGGCCGTGGCCGATCATCGGCAGGCCCGGGAGCGTGGCGAGGAGCGTGGCCACGCCGAAGTACTTGTCGCCCTTCCCGAACTGCTCGACCGCGGTCTTCTCGTCGGGGTTGTTCATGAAGTTGACGTAGCGCTTGAGGATCTCCGGATCGAACTCCAGGGTCTCCTTGATCAGACGCCGGTAGCCCGCGTTGTCCTCGTCGCGGAGCATGTGCATGAAGGCGCTGTTGTAGACGCGGTGCATGCCGAGCGTCCGGACGAAGAAGCCCTCGAGCATCCAGAACGCCTCGGCGAGCAGGAGCGTGTCGGGCACCTCGGCCGCCACCCGGTCCACGACCTCCCGCCAGAACTCGGCGGGCATTGCCGCCTCGAACTCGGCGGCGGTCATCGTCCCGTGCTCGGCGCGCGACGGGATCGCTCCGCCGCCCTCACCGGGGCCCGGGAACCAGAGCCGGCGCACGTGGCGCTTGGCCAGGACCATCGCGGCGTCGAAGCGGATGACGGGGAACTGGCGGGCAACCGAGAGGATCGTCTGGATGACCTGCTCGCGGACCTCGGCCCTGCTGAAGTCGAGCTGGGCCGTGTCGTTCCACGGGAACGAGGTCCCGTCATTGCCGTGGTAGATGTAGCGGCGCTCGCCCGACCAGCGATCGCGCCACTCGAACGTCACGGCCGCGTCGCTGTTGTCCCAGTAGTGGTCCTCGAGGCGGATCTCGACGCGATCGTGCTCGGCCAGGTTCTCGCCCGTGAAGGCGTAGGCCGGGTACGGCGGCTCGGGCAGGCCGAGGAACCAGTCGGGATGGTCGGTCACCCAGTTGGAGTCGAGGCCCATGTGGTTGGGCACCATGTCCGACGCGAGGCGGATCCCGCGCGACCACGCCCGGTGGCGCAGGCTGGCCCACGCGCCATCACCGCCCAGGTCGTCCGCGATCCGGTAGTCGTCGAGCGAGTAGGCGGATGCCGCTGCGTCCGGGTTGCCGCGCCACACCTTGATCCGCTGGCTGGCCCTGGAGCGCTCCCACAGGCCGATCAGCCACAGGCCCGTGATGCCGAAGCGCGCCAGGCGGTCGAGCTCCTCGTCCGGGATGGCGTCGAGCGTCCGGATCTCGCGGCCGTAGGTCTTCGACAGCTGATCGAGCCAGACGTGGGTCGACTTCGCCATCAGCACCAGGCGCGGCATCCATGCCGAGTCGCTGGAGAACCGCTCGGGTTCTGCGTCCAGGCCGGTCAGGTCCGGTGCCTCGCCGTGGCCCGTGCCGTCGCCCATCCCGCCCCCACCGCCGAACCGCAGGTGCATGCCGCGCTCCTCCTCGGTGATGACGTCGAGCGTGAGGAGCAGCCGGTCTAGCAGCGCCGCGAGCTTCTCGCCCAGCAGGGCCGACCAGCGCTCGCGGACGTAGCGCAGCTGTCCCGCGAGGGACGTGGGATGGGCGCGCGCGGGGGCGCGGAGCAGCTCGACCAGCGTCTCGCCGTTGGGGCCGATCGGGGACAGGGCGCCCTGGTACGCCTCGAGCGAGGCCATGGCGTCATTGCGGTCATCGACGGGCAGGACCTGGTCGTCCACGAGGACCCGCAGCGGGCGTGCCGCCGGGTTCTCGTTGGCGATCCGGACCAGGAGCATCTCCTCGAGCCGCGCGGCCTCCTCGGCCGCCTCGACGTCCGGGAACTCCTCGCCGACGGCGTCGAGCAGCCCGTCGAGGCGGACCTCGCCAAGCGCCTCCCCGACGGCGTCGGCTGTCTGGGCCATCGACGCCGCGGGCTGCAGCTCTGCGGCACGCTCGACGAGCAGATGGAAGATCTCGTGCAGCAGCTCCAGCGCGGCAAGCTCGCCCGCCTGCGCCGACGGCTCGCCCGGGGGCCGGCGAGCATTGACGGCCGCGACGACCCGGCGTGCGGCCGGAAGGTTGGCTGCAAGGCGCACGGCGCGCGCGGCGGCCACGGGTGTGGCGGCCGCGGGTGTGGCGGCCGCGGACGGGGCATCGGCGATCGCGTCGAGGCCGAAACGGGAGCGTGCGGTACGGGAGAGTGGCAGAGCTCGCATGGCGCAAGTCTCGCACCGTTCCTGCCTGTTCGGCGCGCCAGTCGGGCTACCGCCGCCGCTCGGCGTGACCACCCTCAGGCTCGCGAAGTCGGCTCCTTGTCGGTCACCCGCTCGATCGCTCGCCGGAGGAGCTCGAAGGCGGCCGGGTCGAACTCGTAGCTCCACTCGCGGAGGCGCTCGGGCCGCGTGAACCGTGCCTCGAGGCCCAGGGCGGACGCCTCGCGCGACAGCAGGACGAGATCCGCCTCGGTCTCCACGCGGTCGAGCTCCGGCTCCGTGTGCGCGACGGCTGAGATCAGCTCGATTCCGGTGGCGCCTGCCAGCCCCAGGACCTCCGCGATGTTCTCGATGCCGCGCTGGGAGCCGCAGACCACGCCCACCTTGGAGCCCGGGCGCAAGCCCGTGATCTCATGGATCAGCGACATGTAGCCGGGGCCCACGAGCATCGCGACCACCGGCACGCGCCCCGCGACGTAGGCCTGCGCCTCGTCCGCGTGGAACGTGGTGGTGGCCACCAGGTCGTAGTGGTACCGGTCGAGGCGCTCCGGGAGCTCGTCGAGCAGGATGGGCGTGACCTCGACACGGTCCGGGAAGGCCTCGGTGATGCGCTCGGCGTCCACGTTGGCATCGGCCGTGGTGCACTCGGCGAACAGGACGCGGACGTGCGGGCCGGGCCGTTTGCGCTCGGTGGCTGCGGTGAACGTGGCTTGGGCAACCTCGTCGGGCGTGAAGCCGAGCTGTGCCGCGCGGCGCAGGGTCTCCGCGACGATCCCGGCAAGGGCGTCCGAACCACGGCGGACGGGCGGGCGGTCCACGACCCGGGTGCCGGCGCCATGGCGGCCGATGACGTAGCCCGCGTCGGCGAGGCGCCGGTAGACGGCACGAACGGTGTTGGGATTGACGCGCAGGGCCGCGCCGAGCTCCCGGACCGGCGGCAGCCGATAGCCCGGCTGGAGGCGGCCGGACTCGATCTGGTAGGCGAGCTGCCAGTAGATCTGGGTGGAGATGGGCACGTCGGAGTCACGCTCGATGTCGAGCGCGTGGGTCCTGTCCGTTGCTCCTGAGGTCCCGGTGGAGGACCCAGAAGTACCGGGCCGATCGGGGTCCACAGATGGGCCATTCCGACTGATTGACATAGTGGACTAGTCCAACTATTGTTCGACTTGGCCTAGTTGACTATACCAACTAGGTGCCCGAACCCATAGCTACGAGCGAAACGAGAGATGGAACTCCTCCTCATCTCGCTGATCATGGTCCTGGGGGCCGCGTTCGCGATCGTCGCGTCGCAGAACGGCACCGATTCGCGGGACTTCAACGCGGACTCCTACAACGTGCCCCACGGCGGCGGGCTCAACTGATCTTCGCACGAACCAGGCGCCGACCCCTCCCTCCTTCAGGCGCCTGATCCACCACTGACCCCCGGATACCCACCCGGGGGTCAGTGGATTCCAGGCCAGGCATCGGAACCGCCCCGCCGCTGGTGCGACGGGGCGGTTCGCGTGTCCGGGTCCTGCGCGAGGGAGCGGGACGGGCCCGGAGTCAGGCCGCTCGGTGGAGGGAGAGCGACCGGAGACGTCGCACACGATCCTCGAGGGGCGGGTGCGTTGCGAACAGGCTTGCCATCGATGAGCCTGCCAGCGGGCTGACGATCCACAGGTGCCCGAACGCCGGGTTCGCCTGAGGCTCGGGCTCCTGCTCGCGGCGCCGGCCGAACAGGCCACCACGCTCGGCGGCACTGCGCTCCTGGGCGATGCCCAGCTGCTCAAGCGCCTGGGCGAGGCCCTCGGGATCGCCCGTCAGCGAGGCACCCGTGGTGTCGGCCAGGTACTCCCGGCTCCGTGACACGGCGAGCTGGATGATCATCGCCGCGATCGGGGCCAGGATGATCGCGCCAAGCGCCGCGATCGGATTGCCGCCCTCCTCGTCCCCGCCGCCGAACAGCAGCTGGAACTGGCCCATCTGGGCAAGGAAGCTGACGGCGCCACCGATCGTCGCCGCGATGGTGCCAACGAGGGTGTCCCGGTTCTTCACGTGCGACAGCTCGTGGGCGAGGACGCCGGCCAGCTGGCGCGTGTCCATGATCTCGAGCAGGCCGGTCGTGACCGCGACAGCCGCATGCTTCGGATCGCGACCCGTGGCGAAGGCGTTCGGCTCGGGTCGCTCCACGAGGTAGACGCGAGGCTCCGGGATACCGGCACGCTCGGCGAGGAGGCCGACCATCGCGCGGAGCTCCGGCTGCTCGCCGGGTTCCAGTTCACGTGCGCCATTGGCGCGCAGCGCGAGGCTGTCGCTCTTCCAGTAGACGAAGCCGTTCATCAGCAGCGCCAGCCCGAAGGCCATGACCATGCCGGCCTGGCCGCCGAGCAGGCCGCCGACGGCGACGAGGATGCCGGCCAGGGCCGCCATCAGGGTCCAGGTCTTGAGGTTGTTGCTGAAGCTGTTCATGCCTCTTGCCTCCGGGGTCGGTCCCGGGTGTTGGTGGATCGGGGATGTCCTTGGATCGGGCTCGTGCCCTTGGTCAGAGTCTCGTGGCAGCACAGCGGCAGTACAAGGCTACAGACCGGCAGTTCATGAGACGCTATGCTGCCGATATGCAGCAAGGTAGTTGCTCGAACCGCCGGACCGGCGACGGGTCGCCGCGTTCCCATGTGGAGGCGCTCGACGGACTCGACACCGAACTCGATGTGCTCGCGACGGCCGTCGCGCGGGATGTGACAGGCGAGTCGGACCCGTCCGCGGTCGAGATCGCTGCCGCGCGGACGGCCGTCGAGTGGCTCGTCGGCGCCCTTCGTGGGGGTGTCGTCCCGCGTGCGGCAGACCTCCGCCCGTTGCGGGAGGACGCGGCCGCCCGAGCTCGGGCAGGGGAGCCCCTGCAGCCGGTCCTGGACCGGGCACTATCGGCCGGTTGGGTGGTCTGGGCGGCGCTCACCGTCCCCGGCCGGCTCCCTGCACCGGCACTCGCCGCCCTTGGCGAGGCGCTCCTGCGCACCGGTGACGCCGCGGCGATGGCCATCGCGGATGCCCATGCAGCCGCCGTGCGCGAGGCGGCGACGCGGTCCGCCACGGCACTCCGCGAGGTCCTGGACCGCCTCCTCGAGCTCCCCGATGGGGATGAGCCGGCGAGGGCCCTCCTGGCACGGCGGCTCGGCGAGCTCGGCGTCCCGGTGGACCGGCCCGTGACCATCGTGCTCGCCGATCTCGGCGCCGACCTCGAGGACGGCGATCCCGTGGTCGGCGAGATCGCCAGGACGCTTGCCGCCGGTCCGGCGGCAAGCGTGGGCGATCCGCGCTCGCTGGCAGGGCCGGCACCGGGTCCGGTGGTGGCAGCGGCCGGCGGCAGGCTGGTGGTGATCGTGCCGGTGGGACGCCGGCAGCCGGACGTCGAACGTGCCCTCCGGGCCGCGGCGCCGGGGTTCGCTGCCGTCACGTCGCCCGCCGGCGCCCTGCTGGACACCGCGATTGCGCACCGCGAGGCGCGGGCCGCCCTCGCCGTGGTCGAGCGGGCCGGCGTGCGGGGTCGCCTCGTCGACGCGCGATCCGTCCTCCTGGAGCGGGCGCTGCTCGCGGAGCCGGGCCTCCTGCGGGCTGCCGTGGACCAGGAGCTCGCGCCGCTGCGGGACGCGCCCCGGGGCGGTGCTCTCGTGGCGACCCTCGAGGCGTACCTCGCGGAGCGGGAGAACGTGCGGGCGGCCGGACGACGCCTTGGGATCGCTCCTCGGACGGTGGCGTACCGTCTCGAGCGGATCGAGCGACTGGTCGGGGGCCCGCTCGATGCCCCACGCCGGCTCCGGCTTGCCGCCGTCCTGTTCGCACGGGACCTGCTCGAGGCACGGGAGCCCCCGGGCGTGTGACACTGCGCGCCACGCCTTCAGGAGGGCAGTGGCATTGACCATCGACGTGCGGGCACTGTGGGACTTCGACGATCCGGCCGCCTCCGAGGCGCGCTTCCGCGAGGCGCTCGCCACGGCCATCGGCGACGACGCACTGGTCCTCGAGACCCAGATCGCGCGGACGTTCGGGCTCCGCCGCGATCCTGAGCAGGCTCGCACGATCCTCCACGGCGTGCGTGTCCGCCTTGACGGGGCGGGTCCCGAGCCGCGAGTCCGCTACGAGCTGGAGCTGGGACGTACCTGGATCTCGGCCGTCACCCTGCCCGAGGAGCGCACCCCGGACGCGCTGGCAGCCGCCCGCGAGGCGTACGGACGCGCATTCGAGCTCGCGCGCGACGCCGGCCTCGATGACCTCGCGATTGACGCCGTCCACATGCTTGCGTTCGTCGAGGCGCGGCCGGTCGATCAGCTCGCCTGGATCGACAAGGGCCTGGCGCTCGCAGCCACCTCGAGCCTGCCCTCCGCCCGGCGCTGGGAGGCGTCCCTGCGCAACAACCGCGGGATGGCGCTCCACGAGGCGGGCCGCGACGAGGACGGCCTCGCCGACTTCCGCGCGGCGCTCGCCCTGCGCGAGGCGATGGGGGACCGGGGGGCGACGCGGGTCGCGTGGTGGATGGTGGCCTGGGCGCTCCGGCACCTCGGCCGGTTCGACGAGGCGCTTGCGATCCAGCTCCGTCTCGAGCGCGAGTGTGCCGAAGCGGGCGAGCCGGACCCCTACGTCATCGAGGAGCTCGAGCTCCTGCGAAAGGCGCTCGGGGACGACGACCGGGCGGCGCACGACCGGGCGGCGCACGACCGGGCGCCTGGCGCTCCGGCTGCGGAGGGCTGATCCACTCGAGCCCGGCAACCTCGACCGCGACCTGGCCCGCGACCAGACGGCCCCCAGGGCCAACGGGCTAGGACGCGTGCGGCGGAGGCTGGCCGACCTCCGAGAGCGCGTGGCGGTAGATCGTCGCGCCGTCGATGCCGAGTGCCGGGGAGACGAGCGTCCCGAGGTCGGCAACCAGCCGTTCCTCGAGCATCGTGCCCGCATGCCCATCGACGATCCGCACCGCCCGTGCCGCGCAGCGCATGACCTGGCGCGTCTCGGGTCGCCAGGGGTCGTCCCAGAACCAGCCGCAGGAGGAGAACATCGCGAGGCGCCACCGCTGGGCCTCCATCACGTCGAGCAGCCGGCGCCGGTCGTCGGCCTCGGCCAGCGGTCCCAGCTCGCGCTGCGCGAACGCGTCGGCCCCCACGGCACCGATGATCACGTCGACGTACCGGTCGCGGGCTCCCCAGATGTCGGTCGCGCCCGTGATGTCCTCGGCCAGGGCCTCGGTCACGGTGTCGATGGCGCCGGCGAGCCGTTCGAAGGCCGCGCGGAGCGGCGCCTTCCAGCGGCCATCGTGGGCACACGGGCACTCGCCCGACCAGCGCAGCACGCCGTGGTGGCAGCTCCACGAGGTGCGCTCGCGGATCCGGATCTCCGGATGTGGCGACCCCTCGTGCTCCCGGGTCGCCCGGGCCAGCGAGACGACGTCGAAGCCGCGGTCCGGTAGCTCGCCCTCCGGCGCCACGAGCCGGTCGAGGAACAGATCCCTGAAGGACTGGTGGTGGCCGTACAGCTCGCCGTCGCTCGCGACCGCGACGACCGGGACGCCGCCGCCATCGAGCCTGCCCCCCAGCCGCGGAGCGATGCGCTCCCGGGCGAACCGGTCCGCGTCGGCGGTCACGTCGGGCTCGAACGAGACCGCGCTGGAGAGGCCGGCGTCGTAGAAGAGGACGTCGACGTGGCCCGCCCCCGTGTCCACGCGGTAGGGCCGGCTCTCGAGATGTCCCGTGTCCGCCTGCCAGGGGGCCAGGATCGTGGCCCGCACGCCCTCCTCGGCGAGGATCCGGAGCGTCGCGAGGTCTGCGGCGGTCTCCGGCAGCCACAGTCCGACCGCCCGCCGCCCGAAGCGGTACTCGAAGTCGCGCAGCCCCCAGCGCACCTCGGTGCGCCGGTCGTGCATCGCTGCCAGCGGCAGGATGGCGTGGTGGAAGGACTGCGCGATGCCGGGCCCGTCGCCATGGGCGTCGCGGCCGCGCTCGTCGGCAGCCCGGAAGCCCGCGAGGACATCGGGCGCCTCGTCCGACAGGTAGGCCGTCAGCGTGGGTCCCAGGTTCCACGAGGCGTGGTCCAGCGTGTCGCGCTCCGAGATCGGCCGGTAGCACTCGGCGGTCACGCGGGCGGTCCAGTCGCGAGCAGGGGCGGCCGAGGGGTCCGGGGGCACGTGGCCCGTCCACGGGTCGGCCCGGAGGGGCTGGTAGAAGTGGGCGTGGACGACGAGACGCGGGCGCGAGGACATGGCGGGCATTCTCGCACCCATCCCGGGGCGTGCGAGGCGGGGATCCGGACCCCGAACCTCGGACCGGATCAGGCTCTGGTGGCAGCTTCCTCGGTCGCGCGGTCGCGGGCGACCGCCACCACCTGGCGGATCGAGAAGCGGCGCACCTGCCCGGGCTCCAGGCGGATTGGCCACGAGAGCAGCAGCGAGCTGCCCTGGTACACACGCTCGAAGCCGGACTCGGAGTTCGACACCGTCTCGATGGGGCTCCACCATGCGTCGGCGGCGGGCTCCGGTCGTGCCTCGACGGCAATCCCGACCCAGTCGTTGCCGAACCGGATCGCGTCGACCCCGATCGCCTGGCCGCTGCCGTCATGGGCGGACCGCTGGCCGCGGACGTCGTACCACGCCGACGGGTTGCCGCCACCGCCCAGGAGGTGCAGCGCGAGCTCGACGCCCATCCGGGAGTCCACGGCCTCGGTGCCGCGATGGTGCACCTCGAGCTCGATGACGAGCTCGGGGTCCAGCCGCCCGCCCTCGAGGCGGATCGTCTTGGACAGGCCCACCGGCTGGCCCAGGATGTTGCCCTCATGCGAGAGCGAGACCTGGCCCGGCGCGAGATGGTCTAGTGCGAACCCGGCGTCGCGGAAGTCCGCCAGCTCGCGCTCGGTCGCCGTGGTGATCGCCTCCGGGGTGACGGCCGGCTCGAGGAAGCGGACCAGGCCCGTGCGGCGCTCGTGGGTGTCGTAGTGGAGGAACGAGGAGAGCCCCTCCTCCTTGACCATGACGATGTCGTGGATCGACGCGACGCCACCGTCGGCGGCCGGAGCCGGATCGCGTGCTCCGCCACGTCCCTGGCATCGTGGGCGCGGAGGGTCTCGTGGTACGCCTCGGGCCGCCGGCGCAGGACCGATGCCAGCGCATGGCGGGCAGCCCTGATGTCCCAGGCCCCGATTCCGCCGCCCTCGGACGGCTTGATCGTGACGACCTGGCCGCGCTCCGCGAGGCGGACCTCCAGCAGCCCGTCCATGTCGAGGTCGAGCTGCTCGAAGGCCTGCACCGTGCCGAGTGCGACGTCGGCCGCGTCCTCGGCCGCGATCAGGTGCTCGTGCGTGGCGAGGCGCATGTGGCTGATGTAGATGCCGCCGAACAGGCCATGCCAGTAGCAGTCGTTGGACTGGCCGCGGTGCAGGTGGTCCAACGCGACCACCTTGGCGGGGCCCTCCGGCATCGCCGCGACCTTCGCCGACGTCCGGAGCATCTGCTTGTGGAGGTCGTTGATCTCGCGGTACTTGACCTGGAAGTTGCGCCAGAACCCGCCGCGCAGCCAGCGGGCGGCCGGGTCCTTGCGCGCCTGCGCATCGTGCAGCAGCCCGGTGAACACCACGGTCTCGTCGGGCGGCAGCGACCACTCGCCCATCTCCGCGTACGAGGAGGTGGGCACGTACACGCGGCCGATCGGCGGCTCCTTGGCCAGCCACTGCGATGGCGTGACGGTGGAGAGCCAGTCCGCGTTGGCCTCGAGCGCCTCGAAGAAGCGCTCCACCCACCGGCCCTCGCCCCAGCAGTGCTCGTAGGTGGTGGGCCAGGCGCCGAACTTCTCGCCGTCGTCGCCCATCATGCCCACGCGGTTGCCGGCCTCGGTGGCGTGGTCACGCAGGTAGGCGATGACATCCTCGACGCCGCCGAACGGGATGCGGTAGCGCAGACCCTGCTCGGTCCCGAAGACGGCGAGCAGGTTGCCCTGGTCCTCGGTGGTGTAGGCACCCCAGAGGTTCGCCTCCGGGATGGCGGCCGCGCGGAAGTGCTGGTCGTCCAGGATCGTCCACTGGTAGCCCGCCTCGACAAGCGACGTGGGCAGGTCCGGCTCCCAGACGCGCTCCGCGAGCCACGCGCCCGTGGGTGCCGCCCCCGTGATGCGCTCGAGCGTGTCGGCCATGCGGCGCAGCTGGTCGATCCGGTCGCGCTCGGGCAGGGACGCGAGGATCGGCTCGTACAGGCCGCCGCCGAGAAGCTCAACCTGGCCGGTCCGGACGAGGACGCCGAGCCGATCGAGGAAGTCCGGCCGCTCGGCCGCGAGCCACTCGAGCAGGGGACCGGTGTAGTGGAGCGACAGGCGGACACCCGGATGGCGCTTCGAGCGCCTGCAGCATGGGCAGGTAGGCGCGGTCATAGACCTCGGCGAACACCCACCCGAAATTGCCCACCGGCTGGTGGTTGTGGATCGCGAGGGCCAGCGAGATGCTCGGGGCCAACGTTGAGTCCTCGTCTTGCTGCGGCCGGCGGACCTGGCTCGGCAGCCGGTTGTCAGGAGCCGGTCCCCTCCCGGTCCGGGGCGGACTGGGCGGCAGGCACGTACAGGCGCTCGACATACTCGTGGAGCATCCGCGAGGTCGAGAACCGCCAGATCGTGCTGGCGATGGAGTTGCGCATCAGCTGCGCCCACTTCGTGGGCAGACCGTCCGCATCCCGCTCGTAGTAGGCCGGGATGAGCTCCTGCTCGAGGATCCGGTAGAGGTCCTGGGCGTCGGACCAGTCCTGGGCGCCCTCGTCGGGGTTCGTCTCCCTGCCCCCGATGGCCCACCCGTTGTCGCCGGTCCAGCCCTCATCCCACCAGCCGTCCAGCACGGACACGTTGAGCACGCCGTTTGCGGCGGCCTTCATGCCCGACGTGCCGGAAGCCTCGAGCGGGCGCCGGGGATTGTTGAGCCACACATCCACGCCGGCCACCAGGAAGCGGGCGATGCGGATGTCGTAGTCCTCCATGATGAACACGCGGCCCCGGAGCTTGGGGCTGCGCGACTTGCCGAAGATGTCCTGGATCACGCCCTGGCCCGGCCGGTCCGCCGGGTGCGCCTTGCCGGCGAACACGATCTGGACGGGGCGGTCCTGGTCCCACGCGAGCCGGGCGAGCCGGTCGACATCGGTGAACAGGAGCGAGGCGCGCTTGTAGGTTGCGAAGCGACGGGCGAACCCGATGGTCAGGACCGATGGGTCGAGGACGCTCTCGAGCTCCTCGAGCACCGCGGGCGCCTCGCCGTGGCGGGCGAACTGGTTGCGCAGCCGGCCGCGGGCGAAGATGGACAACTCCAGCTTCTGGCGCAGGTGGGCCTCCCACAGCTCCGCGGTGGGCACGCGATCGAGCCGTTCCCAGAAGCGGTGCTCGGGGGCGTCGTCGTCCATCGTGTCGAGGTCGGCCAGGACGTACGTCTCCAGCACGTCGCGCAGCGGCTGGCCGACCCAGGTGGGCGTGTGGACGCCGTTGGTCAGGCCGAGGATCTCGTGCGGGGCGAGGCCGGTCCACGTGCCGTTGGCGGTGCGGCCATGGAGCTGGCTCACGGCGTTGGCCCCGTTGGTGAGGCGGAGCGAGAGGGCCGTCATGTCGAACTGGCCCCGGTCCTGCTCGACGCCCAGGCCGAGCTCCAGGAGGCCGTCGAGCGGCACCCCGCCGGTGTCGGGACGGCCGTCGCCCTCGAGCAGTGGCCCGGCGACGCGCCGGACGAGGTCCGCATCGAAGCGCTCGTTGCCCGCCGAGACCGGCGTGTGGATCGTGAACACGGAGTTGCGCCTGATCTGCGTCCAGGCGGCGTCCAACTCGACGCCGGTCGCGACCAGCTCGCGGGCACGCTCGGCGAGCAGGAAGGCGGAGTGGCCCTCGTTGAGGTGCCAGACCGCGGGATCGAGCTCCAGTGCCCGCAGGGCACGCGTCCCGCCGACGCCCAGGACCAGCTCCTGGTGCAGGCGCATCTCGCGGCCGCGGACGTAGAGGATGTGCGTGATGGGGCGGTCCGAGTCGTCGTTGTCGGGGACGTCGGTGTCCAGCAGCAGCACGGGCACCCGGCCGACCTGCGCGACCCACACGGCGGCGGCGAGATCCCGGTCGGGGAGGGGGATCGAGACGGTCAGCGGCTCGCCGACGCGGTCCAGGGCCCGCAGGATCGGCAGGCTCTTGAGGTCGAAGTCGGGGTAGTTGTGCTCCTGGTGGCCGTCCGCGTCGATCGACTGGCGGAAGTAGCCCTTCCGGTACATGAGGCCCACGCCGATCATCGGCACGGCCATGTCCGAGGCGGTCTTCATGTGATCGCCCGCGAGCACACCGAGGCCGCCGGAGTAGATGCCGAGAGCCTCGTGGAAGCCGTATTCCGCGCAGAAGTAGGCGATGGGGCCGTCGAAGTCGTCAGCGTGGTTCCTCTGGAACCAGTGGTCGGCGCCGTTGGCCATGTAGGTGTCGAACTCGGCCAGGATGCTCGCATACTCGGCCATGAAGACCGGGGTCTCCAGGAGGCCCTGCCAGTTCACCGGGCCCTGGAGCACGGGGATCGGGTTGCGGTGCCGGGCCCAGGCGGCGGCGTCGATGCGGGAGAACATCACCCGCGCTCGTGGGTGCCACGCCCACCACATGTTGTAGGCGAGGCGCCGCAGGCCCTCGAGCCGCGGCGGCAGGTGGAAGGGCGCGCCGGGCGCGACAGGAACGCGGACAAGTGATTCCATGAGTTCGGCATTCTAGACTGGATCCGGCGGCGTTGTGAACCGGTTTAGGTGGGAGCAGGCCGTCGCTTCGGGCATCCGCACGGGTACGATCCCCGCATGACGCTACGAGTCGCGATGCTTGCCGCGGAGTGCGAGCCCTGGGCCAAGACCGGCGGTCTCGCCGACGTGGTGGACGCGCTCGCCCGGGCGCTCGGCCATCTGCCGGATGCGGGCGCGGGCCTGCAGGTGCCCGTCGATGTGTTCATGCCCCGCTACCGCGGTGTGCCGGTCCCGAGCGATGCGGTCACGGAACCTGCCCTGCAGGTCCCCGATCCGGCGGGCGGGCGGGTGCTGCGGGCACGGATCATCAACGTGGCCGCGGACGGCTACCGCCTGCGCCTGGTGGACGTGCCCTCCGCCTTCGACCGCGACGGCTACTACGACCACCCCGACGATCCGTGGCGGTTCGCGGTGTTCTCGCGGGTGGCGCTGGCCGCGCTCCGGCGTGATGGCCGGCCACTGGACGTGCTCCACATCCACGACTGGCACACCGGTCCCGCCGTGCTGGAGCGCGCACGTGCCGAGCTGGCCGGGGATGCCTTCCTGGCCGACGCTGCGGTTGCGGTCACGCTGCACAACCTCGCCTACCACGGCTGGACCCCGGTGGACAAGATGCGCCAGCTGGGCGTGATGCCGGGCACGCCGCTGGCCGGCTCGAACCCCGACGGCCTTGACCTGCTGCTGACCGCGATCGAGGGGTCGGAGGTCGCCAACACCGTGTCGCCCGGCTTTGCCCGGGAGGCGCTGACACCCGAGTTCGGCATGGGTCTCGACGGTGTCCTGCGCGCGATGGGCGACCGGTTCACCGGCATCCTCAACGGCATCGATCCGGTGGTCTGGGATCCCGCTGCCGACCCGGTGCTGGCGGCCCCCTACGCCGCAGGCGACCTCGCAGGCAAGGCTGCCTGCCGGGCCGACCTGCTGGCGCGCAACGGCCTCGACCCCGAGGATGACGGGCTGGTCGTGGGCATGATCGGCCGGATGGACCCCCAGAAGGGCTTCGACCTGCTCGCCGGGGCCATCGACGACCTGCTGGCGGACGGCGTCCGCGTCATCGTGCAGGGCAGCGGCCACGCGACCCTGGCAGACCCGTTCCGCGCGCTGGCCACGGCGAACCCGGAGCGCGTCGCACTCATCGAGCGGTTCGATCGCGACATGGCGCGCCGCATCTATGCCGGCGCCGACGCGTTCCTCATGCCCTCGCGCTTCGAGCCGTGCGGCCAGGGCCAGATGATCGCGCTGCGGTACGGCACCCCACCGATCGTGCGCCGGACCGGCGGCCTCGCGGACAGCGTCATCGACGTCAGCAGGCGACCGGCCACCGGCACCGGGTTCGTGTTCGACTCGGCCACGCCCGGCGCCCTGCTGGCGGCGATCCGGCGCGCCGCAGCGCTGCGCGGTCGTCCGACGGCCTGGGCGGCGCTGCAGGAGCGCGGCATGGCGGTGGACTTCAACTGGGTGACCGGATCCGCACCGCGATACCTGGAGATGTACCAGCGGGCCGTCGAGCTGCGGCGACAGCGCCGGGCCGGGTAGGGAGCGCCGCCGCGCCACCCGTGCGAGAATCCGCCCACCCAGTGATCAAGCCGCGGCACCAGCCGCCCGGAGGCCCCGATGCCCAGGCAGTTCGTTGTCCAGGTCACCAACAAGCCCGGTGAGATGGCCCGCCTCGCGGAGCAGATGGCCGAGAGCGGCGTGGACCTGCGCGCCATCGGCGGGGGCGGCCTGGGCGAGGTCGGCCACTTCATCATGACCACCGCCGACGATGACAAGGCCCGCGAGGTCCTCGAGACCGGTGGCTGGACGTTCCTCGAGGGCGAATCGCTGCTCGCCGAGGTGGATGACCGGCCCGGCGGCATGGCCCGCATCGCCCGTGAGCTGTCCGATGCGGGGGTCAACGTGCTGGGCCACCTGTTCCTGGGCCGGTGGAGCGACCGGGCGACGTTCGCCTTCGTTGTGGACGATCCCGAGAAGGCGCGGCCGATCCTCGAACGCCGGTAGGACTCGTCGCGCGCGATTCGGGTGCCTCGCGGCACCGAACGGGTGCACAGGCGCACCGGAAGGTCATGGCCCGACATTCCCATGGTGCGCCGACCTAGGGCATCCTTACCATGCACTTCTCCGCACCCGAGGTCCTGTCCGTGCGTCGTCCCCGTTTCGCGCATCGTCCCGTGGCAGTCGCGCTCGCGCTCCTGCTGATCGGCATCATGGCCGCGCCGGTCCAGGCCGCCGCGATCCCGCAGCGAACCTTCAAGGCCTCGTTCGGCACGGCAGGAGCGGGGACCTTCACGTACTTCACGGACGGCTCCGGGAGGATGTCCTGGAACCTGAAGGGCCTGAAGCGGTCCGCCAAGTACAAGGCCACGGTCTACCGTGGCAAGTGCGGCAACCTGGGCTCGGCTGTCACGGTCGTCGGCTACCCGGTGACGAACTCCAAGGGCGCCCTCAGCCTTACCAGGGCACTCACGACCGCCAAGACGAAGGCGATCTGGGAGGCCAACTGGTACAAGGTCCTGTCGCTCAAGATCGTCAGCGGCTCGTCCGTGAAGTGCGGCGTGATGAAGTACGTGCACGCGACTCGGGTCCGGGTTCCGGCTCAGGGTGTGATGTCCACCGGGATCAACCTGCCCGTGATCCGCGGCAACCAGGGCTATCCGCTCTGCAACGTCGCGATGTACAGCGGCGCCTACAGCCAGCCCCGCGAGCCAAGCGACTGGGCGACCTTCATCTTCGCCCACGCGCGCACCGGGATGTTCCTGCCGCTGCTCAAGGAGTGGCAGCAGAACAGGGGCTCGCAGTTGATCGGCAAGTACATCTACGTGTACACGTCCGACAACAAGATGCACACGTACCGCATCACGTCCCTCGCGACGGGCCTCAAGACGCAGATGGCGCTGATCACGAGCGCGGGGTTCGACTCGCTGTGGCTGCAGACGTCCACCGGCCCGAACTACACGTACCCGAAGCTGTTCGTGAAGTCGACCCGGGTCGCCACGGTGTCGGTGTCCTACTCGGCAGCCCACCCGACGCCCCGCCCCAAGAAGTGCGGCTGATCCTCACTCCATGACAGGCCGCCCGGCGCTCGCCTGAGGGCGCGCCGGACGGATACCCTGCGCGTGGAGGTGCTGCCGTGCGCGTAGGGATCATCGCCCCCCAGGGCTGGACGGGGGAGTACGACGGGTGGGACCCAGCGCGCGCTTGGGCGCGCACCGTTGCGGTCGCCCACGAGGCGGAGACGCTCGGGTTCGACTCGATCTGGCTCTTCGACCATGTCCAGACCGAGCCCGAGCCCACCGACGAGATCACGTTCGAGGCATTCGTCGGCCTCAGCGCGCTGGCGGCCGAGACCGCGCGTGTCCGGCTCGGCCACCTGGTCCTGTGCGCCGGCTACCGCAACCCGGCACTCGCCGTGAAGATGATCTCCACGCTGGACATCATCTCCGGCGGACGCGCGGAGCTGGGCCTTGGTGCGGGCTGGAAGGAGGACGAGTACACGGCGTACGGGTTCGGGTTCCCGCCGCTCGCGACGCGCATGGAGGCGCTCGAGGACGCGCTGGAGATCGCGACGCGGATGCTCGCGGGGGAGCGGGCGACGTACGCGGGCCCCGTCTCGTCCGTGCACGGCGCGATCAACGTGCCGCGCGGCCTCCAGGAGCCGCGGATCCCGATCGTCGTCGGCGGCAACGGTCCGAACCGGACGTGGCGCCTGGCTGCTCGCTACGCCGATGAGCTGAACCTGGACTGGCTCACGCCCGAGGAGGTGGCCGAGAACCGGGCGCTGATCGCTGCGCGTTGCGAGGAGGTCGGGCGGGATCCTGTGACGCTGCGGCTGTCGGTGAACATCGGGCGGGAGGCGACCGCGGTGGAGGGGCCCGCCCGGGTGGATCTGCTCCGCCGGTACGCGGACGCGGGGGTGGACCGGGTGATGACGATGATCCGGGCGAGCGCGTCGGATGATGCTGCGCTGGCGCGGTTCGCCGACGACTGCCGCGCGGCCGGCTGCCAGTTGGAGGGCTGACGCGCCGCCGGTCGCGCCGCCGGCCGCAGGCGTTCGGTCGGGCCGCGTGCGAGGTTGCCGGGCACCCGCCGCCCTGAGCCGTTCGGCCACCAGCCGCGCCGCCCGCCGCGTCGCCAGTTGGGGGGGTGACGACCCGCCGGTTGATCGGTCGCGCCGAACGGTTTCGACGCGAGGCGTCGGTCTGATCGGTCAGGCCGAACGAAGCGACAGGGATCCGGCGCCGGGATGACCGCATCGCCCTGATCTGCGCACCGACCGATCGGTCAGGCCGAACGATGCGACCGCCTCGCCCAGAATCGATCGGCGCCGCCGAATGCGCCGGCGGCGGGCGTGCCCAAGCCGCGCTCTCCGTGTCTAGCGGACCGTCTTGCGGCCGCTCCGCTGCCAGGCCCCGGTGCCCCCGCGAACCGACACGGCTCCCTCGAAGCCGTGCTCGAGCAGGAAGTAGGTGGCGCTCGAGCTGCGGCTGCCCGACGCGCAGATCACCGCGTAGGGCTTGTCCTTCTTGAGCTTCGCGATCCGGGCATCGAGCTGGCCCATCGGGATGTTGACGGCGCCCGGCACGTGCCCGGACTTGAATTCGCCGGGCTCGCGGACGTCGATGAGGTTGATCGCGCGCTGGGTCAGCAGCGCGTCCAGCTCGTCGACGGTGATGGACGGTGCGCCGGCGAAGAGGCGCTTCAGGAACGAGAGCATCGGGTCCTCGGGTGCTGTCCGGTCGGTGGCGCCGGGGCTCGCTGGGCGGTCCTCGCGCCGGTCGTGACCGATGATAGGTGCTGTGCGCACATACGCGCCGCCTTGGGCCCTCGAGGGCGAGGCCTCACGGAGCTGCGACGCCCTCGGCCGCGAGCCACTCGCGGAGGGCCACCACCGAGAACGCGTCCGACTCGAGGTTCTTGAGGGCCGTGGCCGGGTCCGTGTCGGCGGGCAGGTTGAACGCTGCGAGCACGGTCTCGAGGGGGACGCCGAAGGTCTCGGCCACGTCGCCGATCGCCATCCAGCCCTTGACCTCGGTGGCGCTCTCGCCCTGGAGCGTGGGCCTGCCGTCGCCCGCCTGGCCGCCGCCGCCCATCTGGCCACTTGTCTGCCAGAGACCGCCCGCGTAGGCGATCCCGATCCCGCCGAAGAACACGGCGATGACGAGGATCCCGTACGCGATCGGCGGGATGCGCCGACTCCGGCGGGCAGGTGCAGGTGCAGGTGCGGGCGCCTCAGCGGGGGCAGGAACGCCCGTGGCAGTGGTGGCGTGATCGATGGTGGTGCTCATGCCTGGCCTCCGAAGGGCGACGCGATGGGATTGCCGATGCGGAGCTCGAGGGCGCCCTCGCGGGGACACGCCTCGACGCACTCGAGGCAGCCGATGCAGTCGGCGGACGTGACGACCTTGGCCTTGGCGATCTCGAGGCCCATGGGACAGCTGCGGGTGCACAGGTTGCAGTCCACGCAGGCGTCGGCCGATCGCTCCAGGCGGACCGGGCTGAACCGGGCGACGATGCCGTTGGCCGCGCCCAGCGGGCACGCGTAGCGGCACCACGGCCGGTCCACGAACACCGCGCCGACGAGCGTCAGGACGAGGATGAGCATCCCGAACCCGGCGCTCTCGCGGCCGATGTCCAGCAGCGCGATCCACGGGTCAACGTCGCGGAAGACCATGTAGCCGAACACGGCAGCGCCCCAGAGCGCCCAGGCGAGCACCGCGTACTTGAGCAGCCGCAGCGGGCGATCGAGTACGGCCAGAGGGGCGCCGGCCCTGCGCAGCGCACGCATCCCACGGTGGGCGGCGGGGAGGTGCCGCTGGACGAACGCGCTGGCCCCGGCCGAGATGTCCTGGAGGAAGCCCAGGGGGCACAGCCAGCCGCAGAAGGCGCCACGGGCGACGAACGCCAGGACCAGCACCGCGGCGGCGAGCACCAGGTTGGCTGCGTGGACGTGGGGCACGTAGCCGCCCGACGTCGCCCACGTGTAGAAGGTCTCGAGGCCACCGAACGGGCAGAGCGCCTCGGGGGTGGTGACGCCCGGACCGGAGGTCGCCGCGGTTGCCCGGTTCACGATGAGGACGCCGATGACCGCGGTGACCGCGATCTGCACTGCCCGCCGGAACCCCTGGACGCCCTGCAGGGCGGCGAGACCCCGGCGCGGTCGGCGGATCCCTGCCGCAGGCGGGCGGGGAGCGCGCGGCTCGGTGAGCGTGACGGTCGTGACGGTCATGGGCGGGCTCCGGGCGGTCGCGGGCCGGCAGGGCGTGCCGGGCTGCTGCCCCGTCACTGTCGGGGCGGTGCGTGGACCGCTGATGGAGCGTCCGTGGAGCCACCGCGACCGCGATGTGCACGTTGTGTGGAGTTCGCGCCGAGCCCGCCGCCCCCGGACATCCCCGCGATCTCCACGTGCCGTCCATCAGCGCTCCACGGTGTCGGCAGAGGATGGCGTCATCGCCGCCGGATCGGGCGTTAACCGTCCGGGGCTTGAGCACAGAGGTACCTGCCTGATGAAGTCCTTCCTGGCCCCGTTGGCCGGCGCCGGCCTCGGCGTCCTCCTCCTCGCCGGTGTCGCCGTCGCAGCCGACCCCGACGCCACCAGCAACTGGGCACCGCCCGACGGTTGGACCACCCCGGCCTCCACGCCCGATGCGGCGGTGGTCACGGCTCCGGCCGCGACGCCCGCACCGGCAGCAACGCCGGCACCCGAGACCACCGGCATGATCGCCGCGATGCTGGGCCTGACCGATGCCCAGGTGCAGGAGCTGCGCATGGCGGGCAAGAGCCTTGCCGAGATCGCCGCGCAGCAGAAGGTCGACCCCCAGACCCTCATCGATGCGCTGGCCGCCACGTGGTCCATCCGGATCGACGCCCGCGTCACTGCCGGCGCGCTCACCGCGGACCAGGCGGCGACCCTCAAGGCCAACGTCGCGGATCAGGCGAAGGCGATGGTCTAGCAGACCTCGCCGGGCGGCATGCGCGGCGCAGCCGTCGGCGCCGGCCCGAATGGCACGATGCGCGGCCAGGCAGGAGCCGGGACGGGCGGAGGCCGGGGGATGGGTGCCGGGCAGGGGAACGGCGGCCAGATGGGTGCAGGGCGTGGCGGCCAGATGCGCGGCGGCATGGGCGGGGGAGCGGGCACCGGCACCTGCCCGGCCACCACCACGACGCCCTCGAGCTGATCACGCGCACCCACGGGGCAGGTCGTACCACCCTCCGGCCTGCCCCTACCATTGCCCCTGAGATGAGCACCATCCTGGTCGTCGACGACGAGCCCCACATCCGCGAGATCGTGGGGTCCTACCTTGCCCGCGAGGGCTACGCCGTCACGTATGCGGCGGACGGCGACTCGGCCCTTGCCCTGGCATCGGACAGCCCGCCAGACCTGATCGTCCTTGACGTGATGCTGCCGGGCCGCTCCGGCTTCGACGTCCTGCGTGAGCTTCGGGCTTCCGGCAATCCCGCCGCCGTAATCCTCCTGACCGCGCGTGACGATGTGATCGACCGCGTCGCCGGCCTCGAGATCGGTGCTGACGACTACGTCACCAAGCCGTTCGAGCCGCGCGAGGTGGTCGCCCGTGTGGGCGCCGTGCTGCGTCGGACAGCGGCCCAGCGCGCGACCACTCAGACCGGCGCGTTCGCTCCAGCCGGCGCGACCGGTGCGACCGGCGCAGCCGAGTTCGCCAGCCCGTTCGCGGGCGTCATCGCCTACCTGGACCTGGAGATCGACCAGCCCGCCCGCGAGGTCCGCAGGGCAGGCTCCGACCTCGGGCTCACCCGCGCCGAGTTCGACCTGCTTGCCGCCCTGGCCGCGCAGCCGGGTGTCACGCTCACGCGCTCGCAGCTCGGCGACCGGGTCTTCGGCGAGGCCTTCGACGCGTTCGACCGGACCATCGACAGCCACGTGAAGAACCTGCGGCGCAAGCTGGGCGAGCGGCCCGGCGGGCTCGAGTACATCGAGACCGTTCGCGGCGTGGGGTACCGGGCGGCCCGGCAGTGAGTCGGCAGCCGGCGCCTGGCCGGGTCGGGCGCCTTGACGGGCTGGCGGTCCGTCTCGCGGTCGCGTTCGCGTTCGTCGCCATCGCCACCGCAGTCGCCGTCGCAATCGCAGCCCCGCCCATTGTGGGTCGCGGCTTCGCGATCATGCAGGGGGGCGGCGCCGCTGCAGGACAGGGCCCCGGACAGGGCCCGGGTCAAGGACAGGGGCAGGGACAGGGTCACGGTGCGGGAGCGGGACGGGGCGGCGGCGCGGCCCAGGGACCGCCGGCCAGCGCCGCGCCCGGCGCGACGGGCTCGCCTGGCATCTACTACGCGCAGGCGCAGGCCGAGACAACGCAGACCATCGCGCTGGTCGCGCTGGTCGCCGCGGCCGTCGCCTCCCTGCTGGGCATCGTCATCGCCCGGCACCTCGCCCGGCCGCTGGAGCGACTCGAGCAGGCGGCCGCGTCGGTTGCTCAGGGCGATCTGGCGGCACGGTCGGGGATCGCAGGCCGCCGCGACGAGTTCGGCTCGCTGGGGCGCTCGTTCGATGCGATGGCCGCCGACCTCGAGCGGGGCGAGGCGGCCAGGCGCCGCTTCTTCCAGGACGCCGCCCACGAGATGAAGACGCCGCTGGCGGTCATCGAGGCGACCGCCTCGGCAGTGATGGACGGGGTCTATGCGCACGATGACCGGCACCTGGCGACCATCCGCGAGCAGGCTCGCCTGCTGGCCCGCGTGGTGGACGACCTCCGTACGATCAGCCTGGCCGATGCCGGCGCGCTTGGGCTGCGACCGGCGCCCGTGGCGGTCGATGACATCGCCGAGGCGGTGGTGGTGTCATTCGCGGCGCGCGCGGCCGAGGCGGGAGTGGATCTGAGCCATTTCCCGGCCGCTGAGCCGACGCACGGTGCCGGCACGACCCCCTCGCCGATGGTCTCCGCGGATCGCGACCGCCTCGCCCAGGCCCTCGCGACGATGGTGGACAACGCGCTCCGCTTCGCACCTCCCGGCGGGCACGTGACGGTGGGCCGCGTGCCGGGCGGGGAGGGGATGGTCCGCACCGAGGTTGCCGACGATGGCCCGGGTGTCCCGCCGGCGGACCTGCCCAACGTGTTCGACCGCCTCTACCAGGCCGACGCCGGCCGCGACCGCGGTACCGGCACGTCGGGCCTTGGCCTGGCGATCGCCCGCGCGATCGTCGAGGCGCACGGGGGCCGGGTCGGCGTGCGCAACCGCATCGAGGGTGGCGCCGCGTTCTGGCTCGAGGTGCCCGCCTCGGCTGCGGGATAGGCTGCGTCGTCCGCTCGTCCGGCTCCGATGGACTCGGCGCTACCCCGCGTCCGTGACACCGGTGGGAGTCACCACCGCCCCGTTCCTGCACGGCTTGTGCACCGACCTCGACCTAGGTACACGCACGCCGCACGGGCCGTGTCCTGGTGACTCCCAGCCGTGTCAGCGGAGCCGGACGCGGGAGCCGGACCCTACGCCTTGCCCATCCCCGCCGACCACGTCGTGTAGCCG
Organism: uncultured Chloroflexia bacterium; assembly: GCA_963697365.1. Classification (GTDB taxonomy): domain Bacteria; phylum Chloroflexota; class Limnocylindria; order Limnocylindrales; family CSP1-4; genus CAIXZV01. Next base: position 26,630 of record CAVONT010000002.1, on the reverse strand, counting down.
CCGTCGAGATTGCGCACGTCCGTCCAGCCCAGCTGCAGCAGCATCCGCGTCGCGATGTGCCCGCGGACGCCAACTGCACAGTGGATGATGATCGGGCGGTCCCGCGGGATCCGGTCCAGGTGCTCGCGCATGTCGTTCACCGGCAGCAGGATGGAGCCCGGGATCGCGCCGCGCCGGTGCTCGCCCGGGTCGCGGACATCCACGAGCACCGCGCCCGCCGCCATCGCGTCCGCCAGCTCGTGCCACTGCAGCGTGGGCGTGAGGCCCTCGAGCACGTTGCGAGCGACGTACCCCAGCATGTTCACCGGGTCCTTCGCCGAGGCGAACTGGGGCGCGTAGGCGAGCTCGAGGTCCGCGAGGTCCTGGGCAGTGAGCCCGCCCGCCATCGCGGTGGCGATCACGTCGATCCGCTTGTCGATGCCGTCGCGACCCACGCCCTGGGCGCCCAGGATCCGTCCGTCGGCCGGATCGACCAGCAGCTTGAGGGCCATCCCGGCAGACCCGGGGTAGTAGCCCGCGTGGCTGCCCGGGTGGGTGTGGATGGCGAGGTACGGGCGCCCGGCGGCGCGCAGGCGCTTCTCGTTCCAGCCGGTCACGGCGACCTGGAGCCCGAACACCCCGACGATGGCGGTGCCCAGCACGGCCCGGTCAGCGCCGTGGCGGCCGGCGAGCACGTCGGCGAGGAACCGGCCCTGGCGGTTGGCGGTGTTGGCGAGGGGGACCAGGGCCTCGGCGCCGTCGAGGGCGTCGCGCTTCTCGACCGCGTCGCCGATGGCGTAGATGTGCGGGTCGCTGGTGCGGAAGCCTTCGTCGATGGCGATGCCGCCTCGCGGCCCGATGGCCAGGCCGGCCGACTCGGCCAGGGAGGTCTCCGGACGCACGCCGATCGCGGCGACGACCATGTCGGCGGGGAGCTCCGAGCCGTCCGCGAGCGTGACGCTGTCCGGGCCGATCGTCGTGACAGCCGCGCCGAGGCGGAGATCCACGTGCTTGGCGCGGATGCGGCGGTGGACGATCTCGACGAGCTCCGGATCGAGCGGCGCCATGCACTGTGGCGTCGCCTCGACCAGCGGCGACCTCGAGGCCCCGGTGGACCAGGTTCTCGGCCATCTCGAGGCCGATGAAGCCGCCCCCGATCACGACGGCGGTCCGCGCGCCGCCGACGGCGGCGACCATGGTGTCGGTGTCCTCGACCGTGCGCAGCGACAGGGCGCGCTCGATGCCGGGGATCGGCGGGCGGACGGGACGTGCGCCCGGCGAGAGGACGAGGGCGTCGTAGGGGAGGATCTGCTCGGCCCCGCTGGCCAGGTCGCGAACGGTGACGGTGCGCGCAGCGCGGTCGATGCGCACGGCCTCGGTGAGCACGCGGACGTCGATCCGGAACCGGTCACCCAGCGATGCGGGTGTCTGGAGGAGCAGGGCCTCGCGCTGCTCGATGATCCCGCCCACGTGATAGGGGAGGCCGCAGTTGGCGAACGAGACGTGCCCACTGCGCTCGATGACCGTGATGCGCGCCGCCTCGTCCAGGCGACGCAGCCGGGCCGCGGCGGACATCCCGCCTGCGACCCCTCCGATGATGACGACGTCCATGCACGGACCGTACCGGGGATGGCGGCCCGTATTGGGGTCCGACAGGCACCTTTCGAGCGGTGCATTCTTCCGATTGCGCAAGGACGCAAGCCCCAAGCTTGCAAGACCCAAGCGCGCAGCTCCCAAGCTCACAGCTCCCGCGCTTGACTGCGAAGCAGATACGTAATACCTTACGCAATGTGATGGACGACGATCTCATGACAGCAAGCTCGGAAGCGTTCGGCAACGTGTTCGTGGTGGCCTCGCACCTGACCCGGCTGACGGATGCCGCCCTGGCCGACTGGGACCTGACCACCCGCCAGTGGCTCCTCCTTGCGGTCCTGGTGCGCGGCTTCCCGGGGGGCCCGCCCTCGCTCTCGGAGGCCGCCGCCGCATACGGGACCTCCCGGCAGAACGTGAAGCAGATCGCGCTCGGCCTGGAGACGCGCGGCTGGCTGTGGCTGCAGGACGACCCTGCCGATGCGCGGGCGACGCGACTCGTGGTCACGGACAAGGTCCGGCGGTTCGACGCGCCCGAGGGCGTCCAGCGGGGCGCACAGCTCCTGGGCGCGGCGTTCGCCGGGTTCGAGGCGGACGAGGTGCTGGCCCTGCGAGCACTCCTTGCGCGATGGCTGGACGCGCTCCGGTCCGCCGAGTCCAGCATCTCCGCTCCGATCCCGGAGGTTGCCTCCGGTGCGGCCGCACCCGCCGCCGCACTCCATCAATCGCGTCCCGGAAAGGCTCGCCCGACACCATGATCACCGCGCTCGCCGCCGCCGCCCTCGCGCTGCACGGCCTGATCCACCTCATCGGCTTCGTGGTCCCCTGGGGGCTCGCGCAGGTCGAGGGCTTCCCGTACCGGACGACGGCCTTCGCCGGCGCGATCGCGCTCGGAGACACGGGCACCCGCGCTGTGGGTGTGGCCTGGCTGCTCCTCGCCATCGGCTTCGTGATCGCGGCCGTTGCCCTCTGGCGGCGCGAACCGTGGGCGGTGCCGCTCGCCGTCGTCCTGGCCATCGGCTCGGCCGTCGTGTGCGCCGCGGGCCTGCCGGAGGCCGGCATCGGGATCCTCGTGGACGCGGCGATCATCGCGATCGCGGTCGCAGGCATGGTGGTGGCGCGGCGTGGTGCGGGCGCGGACTCGTCGGCCGACGGTCCGTCGGCCAGCGTGCGGCAGGGGGAGGCCGCCTGATGCCCGCCTCGTTCGAGCAGCGCTGGAAGCGCGCAGTCCACGAGGAGCTGGAACCCGGACTCGCGTTGCCCGGACCTGTGCTGCTCGAGTCCGACCTGGCCAATCTGCCGGAGCCGGTGCGGCGCTACGTCGTCGCTTCGGGTGCCGTGGGGCGGCCGGTCCCGCGGTCGTTCATGCTGGACTTCGCTGCCGTCATGGCCCGACGCCCGGGTGACCGGCTCCAGTCCACCTCCCGCCAAGTGAACGTCGTCGGAAGGCCGGCGCGCCTGTTCCTCATGCGCTCGCGGATGTTCGGCCTCCCGGTGCAGGCGCTCCACCTGTACCGGGGCGACAGCGCGACGTTCCAGGTGCGGGTGGCAGGTGCCGTGACGATGGTCGACCACGCCGGCGACGGCATCAGCCGCTGCGAGACGGTGACGATCCTGAACGACCTGGTTGCCTTCGCGCCGGGCGCGCTCGTGGATCCTCGCCTCGCCTGGGAGCCGGTGGACGACGCGACGGCCCGCGTGGCGTTCTCCAACGGCCGCTGGACCGTTGCCGCCACCCTGCTGTTCGAGGGCGACCGCCTGGTCGACTTCTGGTCCGATGACCGGCCCGAGAGCGTCGGCAAGGAGTTCGTGGCTCGTCGCTGGCGGACGCCGCTGGACACGTATCGCGTGGTTGACGGGATCCGGGTGCCGACGCATGGATCTGCCGTGTACGAGCGGCCCGAGGGTCCGTTCGCGTACGGGGAGTTCACGTTGCGCGGGCTGCGCTACGACGTCGGGGTCGAGGAGGCTCTCGCCTGAGGGGCGACTACCCGGCGGCGAGTCCGTCGGGTAGCATCTGGCCACGCGGGAGTAGCTCAGTTGGCAGAGCGGCAGCCTTCCAAGCTGCATGTCGCGGGTTCGAACCCCGTCTCCCGCTCCACCCCCTTCGCCCTCGGGCGACTCGCTCGTGTCGCGACACGCCTTCATGCGAACGCGTAACGCTGACGGAATGCCGATCGGCGACCATGGGGCCATGCGACGCCACCACCTCGCCGCGCAACCGCATCCGGCACTCCTCGCCGGTGTTCTCGCCCTGACGCTGTTCGCGGGCTGCGACCAGGTCAGCAGCGTGCTCCCGTCGGCGCGCCCCCCGGCGTTCCAGGGCCAGACGGCGCCGGCGATCCAGCTGGGCAGCGGCACCACGTCCGCAGGTCCGTGGACGGGCTGGCTGTACCCCACCGCCGCGGGGTCCTGCATCGTCGTGATCGAGAACGGCAAGCCAGGCGAGCCGAATTGCTCGTTCGGCAGCGAGCCCTTCAACGGCGACATCGGCATCGGCGTCAGCTTCGGCGAGACCGGCACCATGGCAACCGGCTCCACGCTCCATGCAACCGCCGATGTCGCAGCGATCACCCTTGCCAGCGGTGAGGTGGTGCGGATCCCGGTCGTCCGGCCCGGCGGACCGGTCGCGAACGACCACGGCTACTTCATGGCCCGCTTCGACGCCGGCACCGAGATCACGCTCATCGTCCTGCTCGACGCGAGCGGCAACGAGCTCGAGTCGTACCCGTTCGGCACATAGTGGGCCGACGGCGAACCCGCGAGGAGACCCTTCATGCGACAGCGATCATTCGGGCGCAGCGGCGACCCCATCAGCGAGCTCGGCGTCGGCATGTGGGGGATGGGCGGGGGCACCGGCGGCTGGACCGGCGCCGACGACGGCGCGTCGATGGCCGTGCTGCAGGCCGCCGTGGACGCGGGTGTCACCTTCTTCGACTCGGCCCAGGTCTACGGGTACGGGGCGACCGACGGCCTCATGGGCGAGCTCCGGGCGGCGAACCCGAACCGTGAGCTGCTGCTCGCCTCCAAGATCCCGCCCAAGAACCGCGAGTGGCCTGCCCGGCCCGGCAGCCGGATCAAGGACGTCTTCCCGCCCGACCACATCCGCGGGTCGGTGGCCGGCATGCTGCGCAAGGTGGGGGCGCCGCCCATCGGCCTGGTCCAGTTCCACGTCTGGCAGGACGAGTGGGCCGACGATGTCGCCTGGCAGGGCGCCGTGGAGGCGCTCCGGCGCGAAGGCCTGGCCCGGTTCGTGGGCATCAGCGTCAACCGCCGCGAGCCGTCGAACGTGCTGCGGACGCTCCGGACGGGCCTCATCGACGCGGTGCAGGTGGTCTACAACATCTTCGACCAGTCGCCCGAGGACGAGCTGTTCCCACTGTGCCGGGAGCTGGGCATCGCGGTGATCGCGCGCGTGCCGCTGGACGAGGGCAGCCTCACGGGCGAGCTGACGCTGGACAGCCGCTGGCCGGACGGCGACTGGCGCAACACGTACTTCACGCCCTGCGAACCTGCGCGAGACGGTGGCAGCGGGTTGAGGCGCTGCGCCCGCTGGTCCCCGAAGGCGAGACGATGGCCCAGCTCGCCCTGCGCTTCATCCTCTCGAATCCGGACGTGACGACGGTCATCCCCGGGATGCGGCGGCCCGAGCACCTGGCCGACAACATCGCCGCGGCCGAGGCCGGGCCGCTGCCCGACGAGCTGATGACGGCGCTGCGAGCCCATCGCTGGGACCGGGCGCCGTCGCGCGGATCGCAGTCGTAGGGATCCCGCGGGGCACGGGCCCGGTGGGGACTACCCCGCGATCGCCTTGTCGACCTCGGCCAGGACCCATCGGACGCAGCCGTCCAGGAGCGCCTGCGAGTCGGCGGGGTCGAAGTCGCGCGGGTCCGGCCCGACGACGCCCCACAGCGAGTGCCCGGGGTCGTAGCGCCCTGGGCCCCACGGATCCTCGCCGGCCTCCCCGGGGCGGGGCTCCGGGATGCGCTCGGGGGACACGAGCTCGGGCTGGACTGCGTGCAGCAGGGTCGTCTCGAAGCGTCCGGCGTGGTCGGGCGCGATCGCGAGGCCCGTGGCGCCGTTCACCGCCAGGCCCAGGGCCTTCATCCGGTGCCCGCCGGCGTTCCAGCGCGCCGCGGCATCCTCGACCACGGCGACCTGGTCCGGGGCGAAGTGGCCGGTGAACATGACCGCGAGGCCCACGCCCAGCTCGTCCAGCCGCGCGAGCGAGTAGGCCAGCAGGGCTGTGATCTCGGCGCCCGACGGCATGATGATCGACCAGGGAAACGACGCGTGGCCACCGCCCGTGCCGTAGTAGAGGGTCGGGTAGACGAGGCCTCCGCGCTCGCGGGCGGCACGGAGGCAGATCCCCTCGGCGTTGAGGGCGTCCAGCCCGATCGGCAGGTGCTGCGCGTGAAACTCGAGCGTCCCGAGGGGCAGGTAGACCACGGAACGCTCGGCCAGCCGTGCCCCGATCTCGTGCTGGCGCAGGAGCTGCAGCCGGTGCCGGTCCAGGTCGCCGGCCACGTCGCCGCCCAGGTCGCCGGCCCGCTCGCCGGTCAGTGGTAGTAGTCGCGGATCCATCCGTGCGCTCCCAGTGCGGCCTTGAGCTCGGCAGGAAAGGGCTGGCCGTCGCTGAAGGCGACGTTCTCGTCCACGCGCCGGCGGGAGCGCATGCCGGGGATGATCGTCGAGACGCCGGGCTCGCTGAGCGCGAACCGGGTCGCCGCTTCGACGAGCGTCGGGTAGTACGGCGCACAGATCCGCTTCAGCTCCTCGACCCGGGCCAGCGTCTCGGCGAACCGCTCGCCGCGGAACATCTCGTGCTGCTGGCTCCCGGGCTGCCAGGTCGCGTAGGACTCCGGCGTCCACGAGCCCGACAGCGAGCCCGAGTCGAGCGGGACCCGCGCGATCATCGCCGTGCCCGTCGCGTGGCCTGCGGGGAACAGTTCATCCTGGGGCCGCTGCTCGAACAGGTTGTAGATCACCTGCTGCGAGTCCACGAGGCCGTATCGGGCCAGCCGGACCCCCTCGTGCGGCTTGAAGTCGCGGATCGACACCCCGACACGATCGATCTTGCCCTGGTTGCGGAGGTCGTCGAGGACCTCGAGCCAGTCGAGCGCGGTGAGCCCGTCCTCGACCCAGCAGTGGAGCTGCATGAGATCGATCCGTTCAACCCCGAGGCGTCGGAGGGCGGCGTCGGTGCCCGCGCGCAGGTGCCAGCCGGGATACCGGCCCCGCATGTCGGGATCAGGGTCCGCAGGGTCCGGCCAGGCGACCGGCTGGATCTTGGTGGCGACGTAGACCTTCCCGCCGCGCCACTCGCGGAGCGACCGGCCCACGACCTCCTCGCTGTGCCCGGTCCCGTACATCTGCGCGGTGTCGACGAAGTTCACGCCCAGCTCGTACGCATGCAGGAGCGTGTCCACCGACGCGTCGTCGTCAACGGCGCCCCACTGCCCGCCGATCTGCCACGCGCCGAACCCGATCTCGCTCACCTGCCAGCCGGTGCGGCCGAATGTCCGGTACTGCACGTCCCGCTCCTACCAGGCGATCACGACGTCGCCGGCGTGATAGGTCGGCAGCTCCGAGGGGAACGGCCGGATCGGCTCGTCCTGCTCGGCCTCCACCAGCCGGAGGTCGGGCATCGCGGCGACCAGCTGCGTGATCGCCTCCTTGAGCTGCATGCGGGCGTACTGCTGGCCGACGCACCCGTGCTGGCCGTGCCCGAACGACAGGTGCCCGAAGGCGTCGCGCGTGAGGTCGAGCGTGTCGGGCTGCTCCCAGTGCTGCGGGTCGCGGTTCCCGGCCACGGGCGACGCGGACACCGTCGTGCCCTTGGCGATGCGGATCCCGTCGATCTCCACGTCCTCGAGAGCGGTGCGGGGGAACAGCGTCACGAACATGGCGCCGTACCGGAGGATCTCCTCGATGCCGGTCTCGATCAGCTCGGGGTTGTCGCGCAGCAGCTGCAGCTGGTCGGGGTTCTTGAGCAGCATGTTGGTCGCGGTGGCGATCATGTAGGCGACCGTGTCCCGGCCGGCAGCCATCACGAGCACCAGCACGCCCTCGATCTCCGCCGGCGTCAGATCGCTGCGGATCAGGTCGCTGATCATGTCCTCGCCCAGGTCGCCGCGCTTGGCAGCGACCGCCTTGCGGACATAGTCGTGCTTCCGCTGTCGCGGACTCGCTCCGAGGAAGACCTCGAAGAACTCCGGAACCAGCGCGTCGGGAATGCCGAGCACGAGACAGTGATCGTAGACACTGACCGGCTCGGCGAACTCGACCGTGAGGTTGGCGGGCGAGCCCAGCGCCAGGAGGTGCTCGAGCTGCCGGCGCACGATCTCCCGCACCTGCTCCTGGTAGGAGCGCGCGGAGCGGACCGACAGGCGGCCCGTGATCGTCTTGCGCAACCGGCTGTGCTGCGGAGCGTCAAGCTTGAGCAGGTTGGCGACCTCCAGGGCCTCCTCGGCCTCGGCGTCGATCGGGTCGTCCTCGACCTGGCTGTGGGCCGCGCCGGGCTGCTGCTCGAGGGGGAAGCGCCAGTGCGTGATGGTGAAGCGAGGGTCCTCGAGAATGGATCGGGCCAGCGCCCAATCGGTCGTCATCAGGCCCTCGTGGCCGTCGGCGTACCGGAGCGGCACGACGGGGCACGCCTCGCGGTACGTCGCGAGGCTGGGTGACGGCACCAGCGGTGTGCCATCCACGGGCACCGGGACCGGCGTGGCGAACGGATAGGGGCACGCCGACGGGGCCTGCTGGGACGGTGCGGTTTCGCGGTCGGTCACGACGGGACCCCTTCCTGCGGCAGTGCGGATGACTGGTTGACAAGAGCGCGGGCCTCGCGGAAGTCGCGGGCCATGTTCCAGCCGACGATGCCGATGACCCGGCCGTCCAGGCGCGATGCGGCGACAAACCGGCCGTCGGCCGGCTCCCCGGCGATGGTCTCGAGCGGAGCGTCGACGGCGAAGCGACCGTAGGCCTGGATCCGTGTGCCGTGCAGCTCGGACCAGAAGAAGGGCACGATGGTGGGGGAGGGTTCCCCGGTTGCCAGGAGGTGCGCCACGGCGAGCGCCTGCTCGATCGCGTTGAGCTGGTGCTCGGCGCGGGGCACGGCGTCGCCGGCCTCGTCGCGCCAGCGCGCGACATCGCCGACCGCATAGACATCGGGCGCCGCCTGGCCGGTGGCGTCGCAGAGCACGCCGTCGCTGGTGTCGAGCCCGCTGCCCGCCAGCCACCCGGTGGATGGCACCCCTCCGATCGCCACGATGACGACATCGGCGGCAACCACCGACCCATCGGAGAGGGCGACGGCCTCCACGTGACGGTCGCCGAGCACGTCCGTGACTTCGACACCCGATCTGACGTCGACCCCGTGGTCCCGGTGCAGCTGCTCGATCAGCGCCGACAGGTGGTCGCCGACCTGCCCGAGGCGCATCCCCCGGGCGCGGCCGAGGAGCACGACATCGCGGTCCAGCTTGCGAGCGGCCGACGCGATCTCGGACCCCAGCACGCCGCTGCCGATGACGACGACCCGCCGAGCCGTCTCCATGTCCGCACGCAGCGCGGCGGCGTCGTCGATCGTGCGCAGGGTGTGGACCCCGGCGAGACCGCCGACGCCCGCCAGGCGTCGGGCGGTGACCCCGGTCGCGATGATCAGCGTGTCGTACGGGACCACCTCGCCACCCGCGATGACGTTGCGGCCGGCGATGTCGAGCCCGGTGACCCGGGTGCCGAGGGCGAGGCGCAGGTCGAGCCTGGCCAGCCCGGCCGCGTCCAGCAGGTGCGTGCGGTCCGCCGTCCACTCGCCGGTGAGCACCTGCTTGGACAGCGGAGGCCGGTGGTACGGCACATGGACCTCGTCGCCGAGCAACGTGACCGGCCCGGCGAACCCCTCGTTGCGCAGCGCCTCGGCGGCGGTCAGGCCACCGGCGCCGGCGCCCACGATGACCACCCGCGAGGTGGCTGTGATCGGCACCTAGTCCTCGATGAGCTTGATGGCGCGGGCCGGGCAGAGGCTGGCCGCGCGGCGGGCGAGCGGCTCCTCGGCCTCGCCGGGCTCGGCGTTGAGGAGCACCACGACGCCGTCGTCGTCCTGGTCGAAGAGGGCTGCCGCCACGCTCGCGCACTGCCCTGCGGCCGTGCAGGTGTCCCGATCCACCGCGATCTGCATGTCGCCTCCGAACGTCATGGCTGGTGAGCGCACAGCCTAGGGTCCGGGCTGCGCTGGCGACCATGGCCGTATCATCCAAAACATGGACGATCCGATCATGCGAAACGCCGACGGGATCCCGGACGTGCGACGTCGCCGGGCAAGACCGCGGGTGAATGGACGAAACGATCCCGACCTTGCCGGGGGCGGCCCGGCCCTGGTGGGCGCCAACTGGTATCGCTTCCGGTCCAGCGAGCGCATCCGCCACGAGCTCGTGGTCACCACGTGCTTCGTCTGGGTGGTGCAGGGATCAGGCCTGATCCGCACCTGTGGCCGGGACTTCCCGATGGGCGCCAATGCGATCCTGCGACTGCCATGGCGGCACACCGTCGAGTACTTCCCCGATCCGCGGTCACCCTTCGCCGTGGGCACCATCCACCTCGTGCCGTGGCACGCCTTCGGGATCCCGGTGGACCCGCGGCCCCCGTTCATCCCCGGAGACCCGCTGCTCGAGGCCGACTACCGGCGGGCGACCGACCCGCACGAGGGGCCCCGCCTCCTGACGAGCCGGTCGAGCGGGGCGCGCAGCATCATCGCGCTCGGCACGTATGCCATCGACCGGTTCCTCGCCGGGCCCGTCGATGAGGCAACCAGCCGGGCGCTCGGCACGCTGATCGCTGCCGAGAACGCCCTCGTGGAGCGCGGACGAGGTGCCGGTCGAGGCGGCCGCCGGTCGCGCTCGACCTGATGACGGACTTTGTGATCGCCAACATCGACGCGCACCTCTCGGTCACGCAGATCGCTGCGGCCGGGAACTGCAGCGCCGTGACGGCCGAGCGCCTCTTCGCCCGGCACACGGGGCTCCCGGTGCTCGCCTGGGTGCGGAGCCAGCGCATGGAGCGAGCCGCGACGTTGCTCAGGACGACCAGCCTGCGTGCCGGCGAGGTGGCGCGCATGGTCGGATTCGCCGATCCGCTCTACTTCTCGCGGGTCTTCCGCGCCTCCTACGGTGTTCCCCCGAGCAGGTACGCGACGGGTCAGCTGCGGCCGTAGTGCTCGGCTGTGGGCTCCGCGTGGCGCCGCGAGTGTGGCGCCGCGAGTGTGGCGCCGCGAGGTTGGCCGGCTACGGGCGACCGGCCACGCGCAGCGTGGAGGCCCGGGCCACCAGCTCCGGGATGAACACGACGTGCTCGGCCACGTCCGCAGGGCCCCCCTCCGCGATCATCGCCGCCAGCATCTCCATCGCCCGCCGCGCCATCTGGTACGTGGGCTGCCGCACGGACGAGAGCGGCACGCTCGCGAGCGACGCGAACGAGATGTCGTCGTAGCCGATCACCGCGACCTCCTCGGGCACGCGGATCCCGCCCAGGAGCAGCGCCTGGAGGACGGCGAGGCCGAGCACGTCGTTGGCGGCGAACACGCCGTCCGGGCGCTCCGCGGGCGCCATCGCGACGATCTCGAGGCCGACGCGGCGGCCCTCCTCAGCCGTCATGCGGCTGGTGGCAAGGTGCGTCACCTGGGCACTGCGTCGACGGGCGACCTTCTCGATGCCGGCGAGGCGGTTGCGCACCTGTTCGAGCGCCAGCGGTCCGCCGACGAAGGCGATCCGCCGGCACCCGGCGTCGAGGAGGTGCTGGCCCGCCAGCCGTCCACCCTCGACATCGTCCACCGCGACCGAGCTGAAGCCGGTGCTGGCGGCCAGGCGGTCCAGGAGCACGATCGGGGTGCCCCGGTCGCGGATGCCCTTCAGCTGCTTGGTCGTGGCTCCCACCGGCGTGATGAGGATCCCGTCCATCCGACTCTGCTCGAAGCGCTCCAGGTGCAGCCGCTCACGGTCGGCGAGCTCGGCGCTGGACGCGAGGAGCACCGTGATCCCGAGGTCGGCCGCCATGTCCTCGACCCCGGTGGCCAGCTCGCTGAAGAACGGGTTGCGGATGTCGAGCACCAGCAGGCCGACCGATCCGCTGCGGCCCCGGCTCAGCTGCTGGGCCGCGGCGTTGGGGACGTAGCCCAGGTCCACGATGGCCTGTTCGACCCGTGCACGGGTCTCCGGAGCGACCTTTTCCGGGTTGTGGAGCACGTTGGACACCGTGCCTGTCGCAACGCCTGCGGCGCGCGCGACGTCACGGAGCAGGGGACCCCTCGTCGCTCGCGCCTCGTTCATGCCACCACGCCTCGTGCCGCCCGTGCGTCGGCCGTTCCGCCGACGCTTCAGCGACCGCCCTATTGAAGCGGTTCACTCAACGTATCGCACATCGGCAACCCAATTGCAAGTTGCCTCTTGACTCGTCTGCCACCGATGTGCAATCTTCGCGTTGAAGCGCTTCAACGCGATCGGAGCGCCGCCAGAGCGCCACCGCTGGATCCTGAGGAGCCTCCCATGGCCGCCACCGCCGCCGTCGACCTCCCTGCGTCGGCCCCCGCCCTGGACCGGATCGCGTGGGCCGTGGACGGGCTCAACATCGAGATCCCGTCGTGGGGCTTCGTCAACACCGGCACCCGCTTCCGCGTGTTCCCCCAGCAGGGCGTGCCGCGCTCCGTCTTCGAGAAGCTCGACGACGCGGCGACCGTCAACCGCTACACCGGGATCGCACGGACGGTGAGCCTGCACATCCCGTGGGACAAGGTGGACGACTGGGCCGAACTCAAGGCGCACGCGGACACCGTCGGGCTCAAGTTCGGCGGCATCAACAGCAACACGTTCCAGGACCTCGACTACAAGCTGGGCTCCGTGTGCCATCCCGACGCCACAGTGCGGGGCAAGGCGGTTGGCGCGATCGTCGAGTGCAACGAGATCGCCTCGGTGCTCGACGCGCAGGCGGTCAAGGTCTGGCTGGGCGACGGCACCAACTACCCGGGCCAGGACGATCTGCGCGGCCGGCACCGGCGCCTTCTTGCGGGCCTGCGTGAGGTCTACGCGACGCTGCCGTCGGACACCCGCCTGTACCTCGAGTACAAGTTCTACGAGCCGGCGCTGTACTCCACGGACGTCCAGGACTGGGGCCAGAGCCTCAACGTGACCCGCCAGCTGGGCGACCGCGCCGGCGTGTGCGTGGACACGGGCCACCACGCGATGGGCGTGAACATCGAGCAGATCGTCGCCCTGCTCCTGGCGGAGGGGAAGCTGTTCGCCTTCGACCTCAACGACAAGAAGTACGGCGACGACGACCTCATGGTCGGCTCGATCGATCCGTACCAGCTGTTCCGGATCACGCACGAGCTCGTCAGCGCGATGCGCGACGACGCCGACCCGGTCGCACAGGCGACGGCCAACGCCACCGTCTACATGCTCGACCAGTGCCACAACATCGAGCCCAAGGTCCCGGCCATGATCCGCTCGGTCATGAACCTCCAGGAGACGATCGCGAAGGCCCTCCTCGTGGACCGCGAGCGGCTGGTTGCGGCACAGGCCGCGGGCGACGTGCTCGAGGCGAACTCCTGCCTGTGGGACGCGTTCAACACCGACGTCCGCCCCCTCCTCGCCGAGCTGCGCGTCGCCCGCGGCCTCGCGGCGGACCCGTACCGCGCGTACCTCGCCTCGGGCGAGGAGCAGGCGAAGTACGCCGCCCGCGTCGGCGGCACGGCGGCCAGCTGGTGACCCGGCACACACCCACGAACCCCGTCATTCCCGAGCGCCAGCGACGGCGCCCCCTAGGAGACGAGCGATGAACTCCCGAGAGCGAGTGATGCGGGCCCTCCGGCGCGATGGACCCGATCGCGTGCCGCTGCAGTTCGACCTGTGCCGGCCGCTGCTCGAGGCGTTCGGTGCGCAGCACGGGATCCCGGTCAACTACTCGCCGTCGTACTACGAAGACCTCAAGTACCGCACCTCGGGCAACGAGCTGCGCATCGCGATGGGCAGCGACTGCGTGGTGGTCGGCGGCGGTCTGCCGGCCGGCTACGAGCCGGCCACGGAGCCGCGGTGGCTGCTCGTCAACGAGTTCGGGATGCGGATGAGCCGGGCCTCGCAGTGGATGGACGTCGTGAGCGGCCCGCTCGCGAACGTCACCACGGTGGAGGAGGTCGTGGCCTTGCCGTTCCCGGACCCGTTCGCCGAGGGACGCTTCGACGTACGCCAAGGCCACCATCGACCGCTACAAGGGCGAGTACTTCATCATCGGCGACGTCGAGCTGACGATGTTCGAGATGGCCTGGCACATGGTCGGCCTCGAGAAGTTCATGGAACGACATGGCCATGGGCGAGGACTACATCGAGGTCGCTGATCGACCGCTGCAAGGACTTCAGCATCGGCATCGGCAAGCGGCTCGTGGAGCTGGGCGTGGACGGGATCTGGGCCGGCGACGACTTCGGCGCCCAGAACGGCATGATGATCTCGCCGCGCCATGTGGCGCGGCATCTTCAAGCCCCGCTACGCCGAGGTCTTCGCGGCCTTCAAGGCGGCCAACCCCGACGTCCTGATCGATGTACCACTGCGACGGCGCCATCTCGCCGATCCTCGACGACCTGATCGAGATCGGGCTCGACGTGTTCAACCCGGTCCAGCCCAACGTGCCCGGCCACGAGCCGGACGTCGCTCAAGGCGACCTTCGGCGACCGGCTCTCGTTCTGGGGCGCCATCGACCAGCAGCAGCTTCTGCCGCTCGGCACGACCGACGAGATCGACGCTGAGCGTCGCGGCCAATGATCCGGGCCCTCGGTCCCGGCGGCGGCTACCTCTGCTCGCCCGCCCACATCCTCCAGTCGGACACCCCGCTCGAGAACGTCGAGGCCTACATCGCGGCGGTCAAGCGCCACGGCGAGTATGCGGCGCAGGCGGCCGATGGCTGACGGCGTCGCCCCGGTCCTGAGTCTCGCGCACGTCTCCAAGCGCTTCGACGCCACCCAGGCGCTCGACGACGTCTCGCTGACGCTCTACCCCGGCGAGATCCACGCGCTGCTCGGCGAGAACGGCGCCGGCAAGTCGACGCTGATCAAGATCATGACCGGCGTCCACCAGCCGGACGACGGGCGAGATCCTGCTCGACGGCGAGCCGATGCGCGATCCGCAGCGCCGCAGCGAGGCGCAGCGCCTCGGCATCGCCGCGATCTACCAGGAGCCGATGGTCTTCCCCGATCTGAACGTGGCCGAGAACATCTTCATCAGCCACCGCGGACCGCGGCCGCGGTCGTCGACTGGCGGCGGATGTACCGCGAGGCCGAGGCGATCCTCGGCCAGCTCGGCGTCCAGCTCGACGTGCGGCAGCCGGCGCGCGGCCTGACGCTGGCCGCGCAGCAGACGGTCGAGATCGCCAAGGCGATCTCGCTCAAGGTGCGCGTCCTGATCATGGACGAGCCGACCGCGTCGCTCTCGGCGCACGAGGTCGCGCAGCTGTTCAAGCTGGTCGCGACGCTGCGCGAGCCAGGGCGTCGCGATCCTCTTCATCAGCCACCGGATGGAGGAGGTCTTCGAGATCGCCGACCGGGTCACGGTGTTCCGCGACGGCCAGCTGCATCTCGACGCCGCCGCGCGCCGAGGTGACGCCGCGAGCGGCGCGATCCGCGACATGGTCGGCCGCGAGATCGAGGACTTCTTCGCCAAGCGGCACCGCCGAGCGCGGCGAGCTGCTGCTCGTCGGTGCGCGGCCTGGCCAAGCGAGGGCGCCTTCGCGGACGTCAGCTTCGACGTGTACCGGGGCGAGGTGCTCGGGCTTCGCCGGCCTGGTCGGCGCGCGGCGCACCGACGTCGGCCTGGCGCTGTTCGGCGTCGCGCCGGCCGACGGCGGCGACGATCGTGCTTCGACGGCAAGCCGGTCACGATCCGCTCGCCCGCAGCAGGCGCTGCGGCATGGGCATCGCCTACGTCACCGAGGACCGCCGCCAGCTCGGCCTGTCGCTGCCGCATGTCGATCGCCGCGAACATCTCGCTGCCGACGCTGCGCCGCTACCTGACCGCGCTGGGCCTGGTCCGAACGCGGCGCCGAAGCGAGCCACCGCCGAGCAGTTCCGCGAGCGGCTGGCGATCCGCGCGCCGTCGGTGCGACGTGCCGGTCGGCAAGCTGTCGGGCGGCAACCAGCAGAAGGTGATGCTGAGCAAGTGGCTGAACGCCCAGCCGCAGCTGCTGATCCTCGACGAGCCGACGCGCGGCATCGACGTCGGCGCCAAGGCCGAGGTCCATCAGATGATCGACGAGCTGGCCGCGCCAGGGCATGGCGCATCATCCTCATCTCGTCCGACCTGCCCGAGGTGCTGGCGATGAGCGACCGCATCCTGGTGATGCGCGAGGGCCGGCAGATGGGCGATCTTCGACCGCGCCGAGGCGACCCAGGAGACGGTCATGACGGCGGCGATGGGCCAGGCGGCCGGCCGCAGACGGCGGAGGCGTCGCATGACGGCCGACTCTCAGAGCGCCACTTCCGGCCCGAGCAGATCCGCGAGCTGAGCCTCGCTGCTCGCTGATCGTCGCATCGTGGTCGTGTTCTTCGGCTCGCAGATCGACGGCTACTTCAGCCGCGCCGCATCTTCAACCGGATCACCGACCGAGCGTCGCGATCATCGCGGTCGTCGCCGTCGGCCAGACGCTGGTCGTCCTGACCCGCAACATCGACCTGTCGGTCGGCTCGATCGTCGGCTTCACCGCCTACGTCGTCGGCACGCAGCTCGCCGCGCACCACGACATCGCCGCCGCTCGCTCGCGGTCGCTGCTCGCGATCGGCGATGGGCGCGGCTGCATGGGCGCGATCAACGGCGTGCTCGTGGCCTACGGCCGGGTGCCGTCGATCATCGTCACGCTCGGCACGCTGGCGATCTACCGCGCGCTGCTGGTCGAGCTCTCGGGCGCCAAGACGGTCACCACCGACGCGCTGCCGACTGGCTGGTCGACCTGCCGCAGCGCGAACCTGCTTCAGCATCGGCGGCTTCGACATCCGGCTGATGGTCGTGGTCGCGCGTGGTCGTGGTCGTCGTCTTCCAGCTCGTCGCTCGGCTACCTGCCGCTTCGGCCGCCGGCTCTACGCCATCGGCTCGAACCCGGAGGCGGCGCGGCATGGCCGGCCTGCCGGCGCGGCGCGATCGTGTTCATCGCCTTCGTGCTCTGCGGCGCGCTCGCCGGGCTGGCCGGCTTCATGTTCCTCGTCCGCTTCGGCAACATCACCGTCGTCGCCGGCGCAGGGCCTGGAGCTGCAGGTCGGTCGCGGCGGTCGTGGTCGGCGGCGTGAACATCTTCGGCGGCTCGGGCACGATGATCGGCGCGCTGCTCGGCGCGGTCCTGATCGACACTGCTCGAGCAGAGCCTGCTGCGCTGGCCGCAGATCAGCGAGTTCTGGCGCGACGCCATCCTCGGGCTGCTGATCCTCGCTCGCGGTCGCGACCGACGCCGTCATCCTCAGCCGGCTCCGCGACGGTGTGGGCGCGCACCGGCCGCAAGCGATCGGAGCACGCCGACCGGCGAGCCGCGCCGCGGAGGGCGGCCGACGATGCGTGCGCTAGCGCGATGCGCCGCCTGCGAGCTGGGAGGGCTGCTGCTGCTGTCGTCCTGCTGGCGATCGTCGGCGTTCAACGTCGTCGCAGTCGCCCGTTCTACCTCGGCGTCGACAACCAGGTCAACCTGTTCCAGCTGTCGATCGAGAAGATCGATCGTCGTCGCTGGTGATGACGTTCGTCATCATCAACGGCGAGATCGACCTCTCGGTCGCGTCGATGATGGGGCTCGCGGCCTGCGTCGCTGGCCGTCGCTGCTACGAGGCGGGCGTGCCCGTGCGAGCTGGCGATCGTCATCGGCGCTCGCTGGCGGGCGTCG
Source organism: uncultured Chloroflexia bacterium (assembly GCA_963697365.1). GTDB lineage: Bacteria > Chloroflexota > Limnocylindria > Limnocylindrales > CSP1-4 > CAIXZV01. The sequence continues at coordinate 9,172 of CAVONT010000002.1, read as the reverse complement.
CGTGCGGCGCGTTCAACGGCTTCTTCGTCGCCGTACGTCGGGCTGCCGTCGCTGGTCGTCACGCTGGCCGGCCTGATCGGCTTCCGCGGCGCTGGCGCGCATCCTGCGTCGAGGACCGCTCGATCGGCGGCTTCCCGGACTGGTTCAACGACCTCGGCCAGCAGCCGCTGGTCGGGCCGCTGACCGCTCGCGCTGATCCTCTTCTTCGTGCTGGCTGGTCGTCGCGCGGTGATCGTCCTGCACTACTCGGCGTTCGGCCGGCTACGTCTACGTCATCGGCAACAACGCCGAGGTGGCGCGCTACTCGGGCGTGCACGTCGCGCGCGTGAAGATGACGCTCTTCATCGCGTCCGGCCTCGTCGCCGCGCTGGCCGGGCGTGCTGATCGCCGCGCGCCTGGGCGCGGTCCGCGGCGACATCGGCGGAGGGCTTCGAGCTCGACATCATCACGATGGTCCTGCTCGGCGGCGTGAGCATCTTCGGCGGCTCCGGCACGATGGTCGGGGTCGCTGCTGTCGATCCTGATCATCCTCAACCTCCGCAACGGCATGGGCCTCGCCGAACATCACCGGCAACACCCAGACGGGCGTCATCGGCGTGCTGCTGATCCTGTCGGTGCTGGTGCCGAACCTCGTGCGCGAGGCCCGCGCATGTGGCGGCGCCGCCGCTATGTGCGCGAGTCGCGCCGCCACGAACGGAGTCAGCCGCAGACGCAGGCGACGACCTCCGACGCCGGACCCGCAGAGCCGGTCTCATCGCCTGACTGCCACGGCGAGCGGACCAGGACGCCAGGAGGAGCATGCGTGTTCACGACGCGACCTCGGGCTGTGACGGCGGCGCCTCGCGCTGTCGCATGCGGCGGCAGCGCTGCGACTCCGGCGCCGCCAGCGCCGGCCGCAGCGCCGGCGACGACGCAGCGGCCACCGAGGCCGCGGCCACGCCCGCCGCGCGACCAGTGCGGCGCCCGCGGGCGCGTCACGGCCACGCCCGGCAGGACGTCAAGATGATGCTGCTGCCGAAGTTCCTGGGCATCCTGTCGTTCGACCAGGCGAACGAGGGCGCGCAGGAGGCCGCGGCGGAGCTGCAGAACCCGACGACGCTCGAGTTCGTCGGCCCGACGCCGGAGAACAGCGTCGCCGGCCAGATCGAGTTCATGACCAACGCCACCACGCAGGGCGTCAAGGCGATCATGATCTCCAACAACGCCGGCGACCAGATCGTCCCGGCCGCCGAGGCCGCGCAGGACGCCGGCATCAAGGTCGTCACCTGGGACTCGCCGATCCCGTCGGCCGAGGGCGAGAACGTCTTCGTCGCGCAGGTCGACTTCACCGAGACCGGCAAGGTGATGGCCGACATGGCGCTGCTCGATCCTCGGCGCGGACGGCGGCAAGTTCGCCATCCTGTCCGCCTCGCCCGACGCCGCCAACCAGAACGCCTGGATCGCGGTCGATGAAGGACGGCGCTCAAGGACCCGAAGTACGCCAAGCTCGAGCTGCTCGACACCGTCTACGGCAACGACCAGTCGGAGAAGAGCTACAAGCAGGCGCTGGCGCTGGTCGACAAGTACCCGGACATGAAGCTGATCATGGCGCCGACCTCGGTCGGCATCGTCGCGGCCGCCAAGGCGATGCAGGACGAGGGGCTCTGCGACAAGGTCAAGGTCTCCGGCCTGGGCCTGCCCGGCGAGATGGTCGACTACACCAAGAACGGCTGCGCCCCGGAGTTCGCGCTCTGGAGCTTCGTCGACCTCGGCTACCTGACCTACTACGCCTCCTACCTGCTCGCCACCGGCGCGATCGAAGGGCGAGGACGGCGAGACCTTCACCGCCGGCCGCATGGGCGACTACACCATCGAGAAGGACCCGACCCGCGACAACGGCCTGCGCGTCCTGATGGGCCCGTTCACCGTCTACAACAAGGACAACGTCGACGCCGAGCTCTAGTTGCAGTGGCGTGGCCTGCTCCGCGGGCCACGCTGCACCAGGCAGGGTTGTGACCGCACCCCACGGGTGCCGACCGTCCTGCTCCGAGGGGGCCTCCGCGTGAGGCCCCCTCGCACGCCGGTCGACCGCGAGTCGATCGACATCCCAGACCCGCCACGCACGGCCGCGACCGCGCGCCGATCGACTGCCTGCGCCCACGCAGGCCGGAGGTTCGAAGGTGGAACGCATCCTCGTCTACATCCGCATCTTCCCGGGCACGGAGGACGAGTACGACCGCCGTCATCGCGAGATCTGGCCCGAGATGGTGGCAGCCCTGCAGCAGTCCGGGATCCGCAACTACAGCGGGTTCCGCCGTGGGACCGACGTCTGGTACTACGGCGAGTGCGAGCCGGACCAGGCGGTCGCCTTCGCACGCCAGGGCGCCACGGACGTGAACCTGCGCTGGGCGCACTGGTTCCGCGACATCATCGCGGAGATCACCACCCCGGACGGCGACCCGATCCGCTATGACGAGGTCTTCCACTCCGACGGGCCGCCCCTCGACGGACCGTTCGAGCGTGGCTGCTTCACCCTCGTGATCGACCCGGAGCGGGCGGAGTTCTACGATGCGCTCCACGCGGAGCCCTGGCCCGAGATGGTCGCGGCTCTCCAGGACAGCGGCTATCGCAACTACAGCGGCTTCCGGCGGGGCGCCCACGTCGTCTACTACGGCGAGTACTACCCGGACATGGCGACAGTCGTCGCGAAGATCGCTGCGACAGACGTCAATGCGCGCTGGGGCAAGGCCTTCGAAGGCGTGATCACCACGATCACCGATGCCAATGGCAACCTGTACACAGCCCGTGAGATCCACCACAACGACTGAGGACCGCGCCCCATGCCCCTGACCGCACCCCTGCCCGACCTCGACGAGCTTCTCGCCTCGATGGGCGAGGGCGGCCGTCGCATTGCCCTGATCGACGCGGGCGAGGGCGCCGCGGGCAACATCAGCACGTGCATCGGCTGGCCGATCGAGGTGCGCCGGCGGTTCCCGGTGGGGGAGCCGATCGAGCTGCCGGTCCCCGCGCCGCATCTCGCCGGCCACACGATCCTGGTCACGGGATCCGGCCGGCGCCTGCGGGACATCGCCGCCAACACGGCCGCCACCATCGGCGCGGTGGTGATCGACGGGGACGCTGTGACGGCGACGCTCTGGACTGCCCACGGCCGCCTGTTCGAGCGGCTCACCTCCGAGTGGAACAGCCACCTCGCGGTCCACGAGGACACGGTCGCGCGGACCGGAACCAACTTCCACGCGATCGTCCACGCCCAGCCGCCGCACATCACCTATCTATCCCACGTGCCGGCGTACCAGGACGAGGCGTACTTCAACGCCCGCGTGATGCGCTGGGAACCGGAGACCATCGTCCAGCTGCCCCAGGGGATCGGCGTCCTGCGCTTCATGATCCCTGGTTCGGACACCCTCATGGCCGCCAACGTCGAGAGCCTGCGCACCCACCGGATCGACGTCTGGGGCAAGCACGGCGTCATGGCCCGGAGCGACATCTCGGTCACCCGCGCCGTGGACCGTATCGAGTACGCGGAGGCCGGCGCCCGCTACGAGTACATGGACCTCGTCGCCGGCGGGCGCGCCGAGCGGATGAGCGACGCGGAGCTGCGCTCGGTCGTCGAGGCGTTCTCCATCGACACGGACCTGGTGTGAGCGTGGACGTCCCTGCCGGCGCGCTCGCCGAGGTGGTGGCCCTGTCGAACCGGTTCGGGGCGGATCCCGCATTCGTGCGGGCCGGCGGCGGCAACTCGTCGGTCAAGGCGGACGGCGTGCTGTGGATCAAGCCGTCCGGTGTGCCGCTCGCCACGCTGGCGGCAGACGACCTCGTGCCGCTGGACCGGGCGCTGCTGCTCGCGCTGCTGGCGCAGGACGCGCCGACCCTGCCTTCTGAGCGCGACCCGGTCATGGCGGTCGCGGCGGAGGCGCGCCTGGGCGAGGCCCACGGGCGTCGGCCCAGCGTCGAGCTCCTGTTCCACGCCCTGCTCCCCGAACGCCTGGTGCTCCACACGCATCCGATCCTGGTGAACGGCGTGACCTGCAACTCGGACGGTGCGGCGCTGGCCGCCCGCCTGTTCGGGGATCGTGCCGTCTGGGTCCCGTACACCGATCCCGGGCTGCCCCTGGCCCACGCCATCGTGGACGCACGGGCGGCATACACGGCCCGCACCGGCGACCCGGCGCCGCGCGTCACGCTGCTGGGCAACCACGGGCTGATCGTCGGCGGGGAGACTGCGGCCGAGATCGAGAGTGAGACGTCGTGGCTGGTGGGGGTCATCGAGGTGGAGCTGGAGTTGCGGTCCGCGCTGCCCGAGGCGGAGCATGCGAGGTCGGCGCTGGTGAGCCCGGCGCTGGTCCCGGCGCCCGCGCTCGTCGAGGCGGTCACCGCCGGACTCGGAAGCCCGGCGGTCGCCTTCGAGCCAGACCCGCTGGTCCTCACAATGGCTGCCGATCCCGCTGGCCGGGCGTTCCTCGAGGGCGGTCCGCTCATCCCGGACCAGATCGTGTATGCGGGCTCGTTCCCGCTCGTGCCCGAGCTCGGTGAGGTCCCGCCTGATGGCGCCAGGGCCGCGACGGCCGCCGCGGTCGCCGCGTTCACCGCACAGCACGCCACAGCGCCGATCGTCGCCGTGGTTCCCGGCGTCGGCCTCTTCGCCACCGGCGATTCGGCCGGCCAGGCAGCCACCGCCCGCGACGTCTACCTCGACATGGTCCGCACCGGCGCCACCGCCCTGCGCCTCGGCGGCGTCCGCTGCCTGGACGACCGCGAGCGGCGGTTCATCGAGACCTGGGAGGCGGAGGCCTACCGCAAGCAGGTGGCGGCGGGCTGACGCGGGTCATCGCCCGGTCTTGCCGCGTCCGGCCCGAGCCAGCGCGAGGGTGACGGCAGCAGCCGCGCCTGCGAGGAGGATCGCGAGAGGCAGCGTGCCGAGGCCGCTCCCAGCCGGATCGGGCCCCGTCTGTCCCTCGGGCACGGTTCCCGGTCCGTACCGCTCCTCGGCCTCCTCGAGGTAGCGTCGGCCGTCCTCCGAGTCGGGATCGGCCTGCAGCGTGGCGAGATCGGCACGCAGGGTGCCGTCAGCGTCGGGTTCTGGTGCGATGACCAGCCGGACGCCGCTGGCCACGGGGTAGCTGCAGTCGCCGATGGGTTCGCCCTCCTTGAAGGCGATGACGATCGGGGAGGACGTGATGCCGCCGCTGTACACGCGTTCGACGTAGAAGAGGCGGCCTCCCTCGGTCAGGTCGCCCGTCGTGCCGACGATCACGGCCGCCTCATCGGGGAGATTGGTGACGCTCGGGTACGCGACGGGGCTGCAGGCGAGGACTGCCGGAACGGCGAGGCTGATGGCAACCAGGGTGGCCGCCACGGCGACGATGGCGACGCGGGCTGCGCGGGTGACGTGGAGCATCGACGGGCGTGACACTTGGCGAGCATCGGCGCCTGCGCTGCCGCCGTCAAGCGACGGCGGGCACGCATCCCAATCCTCCGTGTGGTGCCCACTGGCTGGGCCAACGGTCACGCGCCCGTCGATCCGGCCCACGGGGTGGGCGTCCCGTCGCCTGGCGGGGCCGAGACCATGGATTCCGGCCCACGGGCTGGGCAGGAATCGAACGCCACCCGACGGTAGGCCCACTGGATGGGCACCCAGCCGGCGGTCACGAGCCGGAGTGCCCCCTGCCAGCCGATGCGTCCCCGCCCCCGCCGCCCCCCACGGCCCCCTGGTGAGCGCTGGACGTGCGAACCGTCGGGTGCCGTGCCGTTCCTGCGCGCTGGGCGCCTAGGAACTGAGGTCAGGGGCTCCTAGGAGCGCGATCCTGCACGGTAAGCGTGCAGGGATCGCACGGCACCCGCCCGTACGCACGCTGAGCGCGCATCGCGAGCGGAACCACGGGGGCCGGGAGCCGAGCAACCGTGCTGGAGCCGGGAACCGGGAGCGGGTCGGCCGGCACAGACGTTGGGACGCGTGCCAGGAACCGGCGGGTAGTTGACGATGCAACCAGCGTCGTGTACGGTTCGGACATGGTTGAAGTCGCCCGTAAGGGCTGTATGGGTCAGCAATGCTCCTGTCGTCGGCGAGTGCCGGCGCCGGTTGAGCGTACGTGATCCACTGACGGACCACCCGCCCACCTGACCGCTCCGGGCCTCGCTCCTCCTGTCGTCCCCCGGCCGCCGACCCCGCGCCGGGATTGTGTCCCGCTCGACCCGGAGTCTCCCACCCATGTCGCTCACCCCTGCTCCCGCCCGCACCATCGACCCTCGCGGCCAGCGTTTCGGCGCGGGCGTGTCGGCCGCCGTCCTGGTGCTCGCCTTCGTCCTCGGCCTGCCGTGGCTCGTCGCGCTCGTCGGGCTCAACCTGCTGGTATCCGCCGCGTTCGGCACCCGCTTCTTCCTGCCCGGCCGACTGTGGCCGGTCGTGCGCAGCGCGTTCAAGCTCGGCCCGCCGGCGGAACCGGAGCACGAGTACCCGCCGCGCTTTGCCCAGGCGCTGGGCGGCATCGCCCTCGCCGTCGCCTCCCTCGCGTTCCTGCTGGGCGCAATGCCGCTCGGCTGGGTCTTCACGGGCGCCGTGATCGCGCTGCAGACCCTGCTCGCGGCAACCGGGATCTGCGTCGGCTGCCGGCTGTACTTCCTTCGCTGGTTCGTGCCGTCGCTGTTCGCGAAGCTGCTGCGAAGGGCCGATCGCATCGACGGGCTTGACGTTCCGGCGATCCAGCGCGTGGGCTGACCCAAGCGGTCCCGGGGTCCGAATACGCCCTGGGCTCAGTCGCGCAGGGCTCCGTCGCGCAGCGCTCAGTCGCGCAGGGCTCCGTCGCGCAGCGCCCCGTCGCGCAGCGCCCCGTCGCTCAGGGCGCCTCGAGGCCGTGCGCGTCCAGCATCGCGGTGTCCGCCAGGAGCGCGTCGGTCGGCCCGTCCGCGACCACCTCGCCGTCGTCCATCACCACCGTCCGCGGGAAGACCTCGGCCACCAGGCGCATGTCGTGCGTCGAGACGAGCATCGTCTGGTCGAGGGACCGCAGCAGGCCGATCAGCTCCCGCCGGCCGCGCGGATCCAGGCCTGCCGACGGCTCGTCGAAGACCAGGATCGACGGGTCCATCGAGAGCACCGTCGCGACGGCCACCCGCTTGCGCTGGCCCAGCGACATGCGGTGCGGGACGCGGTGGGCGAAGGCGGCCATGCCGACCGCCGCCAGCGCGACCTCGACGCGCCGGTGCACCTCGTCGGCGGGCAGGCCCATGTGCAGGGGCCCGAAGGCGACGTCGTCGAACACCGTCGGGCTGAAGAGCTGGTCGTCGGGGTCCTGGAAGACCAGGCCGACCTCGGCGCGGATCCGGCGCAACGTGGCCTTCTCGACGCCGACACCCGCGACGTGGACCTCGCCCGACGAGGGCCGCAGCGTCCCGTTGAGCTGGAGCATGAGCGTGCTCTTGCCGGCGCCGTTAGGGCCAACCAGTGCGACCTTCTCCCCGGCCTCGATCCGCAGATCGACGCCACGCAGCGCCTCGAAGCCGTCCGGGTAGCGGAAGTGGACGTGCCGGAGCACGACGGTGCCGCGCGCGTCGTGCCCCGCCGGGTGCCGTCCCCGGCGCCCGGACCGGGGATCTGACCCTCGGGGGCGTGGGTGTGGGCGGGCAGGCCGTCGTGGGCGTGCGCGTGGGCGTGGGCCACGGTGGTTTGCTCCTGAGTGCTCACTGGTGGGGCAGCCACATGAACGCGATGACCTCGTAGGCCGCGAGCAGGGCGAGGATGACGACGAGCCAGGCGATCTCGACGCGCTCGAGGGCGCGAGCCCGCAGGTGGCGGAACTCGCCCTCGAAGCCGCGCGCCTGCATCGCGGCGTAGATGCGCTCACTGCGCTCGTACGCCCGCAGGAACAGCGAGCCCACCATGCGACCGGTGACCGTCGCCCGCCAGCGGAGCGTCCCGCCCGACGTCCGGGTGCCGAGGGCGGACCGGGCATCACGCGCCCGCATCATGCGTGACGCCTCGTCGGCGAGCACCGCGAGGTAGCGGTACATGAACGAGATGATCGCGATGAGGATCCGTGGGACACGCAGCTCGCGCAGGCCGTCGACCAGGTCGTGGAACGGCGTGGTGAAGGCGAGCAGCAGCGCGACCTGCACCGAGAGCCAGCTGCCGATCAGGATCGACAGGAACCGCCGGAGCCCCTCGGCGGAGATCGTCACCGTGAAGGGCCCGATGGCGACGGTCGTGATGATGTCGCCCTGCATCGTGAAGATAAGCGGCAGGGCCGCGATTGCGAACGGCAGGGCCACCACCGCCGAGCGGGACAGGCGGAACGGTCCGAGCCCCGCGGTCGCCGAGCAGGTGACCAGCACGAGCCAGGCCGTGAACAGGGCCACCCACGAGGCGTCGGGCAGGAGGGCGATCGTCGAGGATCCCGGCGATCGCCAGGATGAACTTCAGCCGCGCGTCCGCACGGTGGAACGGGCTGTTCCCCTCGACGTAGCGGTCCAGCTCCAGGGCGCGGCGCTCCTAGACCCGGCGGCGCGCGACGAGGCGCCCGAGGAGGAACAGGACACCCACGACAAGCGCGATGCCGAGCAGGCCGGACAGGATCGTCGAGAGAGTCTCATTACCGATGCCGGGGATGGCGTAGTCGCCGAGCAGCCCGCCGACCAGGTTGGTGGCCTGGTCGATGAACCCCTGGTCCTCCGCCACCCGCTCGAGCCCGTCAGGGGCCGACGAGGCGAGGGGAGCAAGGACGACGACGACCAGGACCGCGATCGCGATGCCGGCGATCCACCAGCGGCGGCTCCCGCGAGGCGTCGTGGCCGGGGGATCTCCCGGCTGAGGGACGGCGGCCGGAGCGTCTCCCGGTTCTCGTTGGCGGAGTCAGTGCTGGAGACTTCGTACGGCGTTTTTATTTGCTTATTGTCTTTGGTGTAGCCGCGGCTCACCGATGCCGGGATGCCAGCCGTTCTCGATCAACTGCTGCACCAGCCACAGCGTGAGCGGTGTCTTGCCTGTGCCGCCTACGCTGATGTTACCGATGACGATGACAGGAACGGGGAGTTTGACCGAGGCCAATATCCCGCTGCGATAGCCAAAACGGCGCAGTGCGGCGAGAGAGCGGAAGAGCAAGCTGATGGGGAACAGCAGCAAATGGAGCGGCGAGAGGCGATACCAGTGGTGTTGCAGCCGCTCCATGTCGGAAATTAC
>CAVONT010000001.1:0-129033 GCA_963697365.1 uncultured Chloroflexia bacterium | reverse complement strand
CACGCATTCGCTCGTCGTAGCTCCGGTAGCCGGAGCTCACCTGGAGCGTGACGCCGGACCGGCGCGCTGCCGACGCCATCGCCTTGAGGTCGGCGATGACCAGGCGTCGCACTCGGTAGCCACCGCCGGTCCCGGCCTTGGACGTGGACACGAGATCAGGTGGCACGTAGCCGCGTGACACCCGGAAGCGTGTGTCGACCACGGTGGACGCCCACTGGCTGTAGGCGCGGAATGGAGCAGGGTCGTTGCCACGCGCACAGGCGGGCAGCGGCTCGGCGACGGCCGTGGGAGGGAGCGAGGCCGCCCCGCCCAGCAGCAAGGCGAGGGCGAGGGCCGCAACGACGTGACGGGCGAGGGCCGGCGTCACTGACAACGCGGACAAGCGAGCGGGGTGCGCAGTAGCCACGCCCTGACCGTAGGGCGACAACACATGGCGCGCATCGGGCCGCGGGTGGATTTCGCGGCGTCCACCCTGGGGATGAGGGGGTGCGGTCAGTCGCCCGCCATCGCCCCGCACTCGTAGGCCAGTAAGACCAGCGCCACCCGGTCGCGCATTCCCGTCTTGGCCAGGATGTTGCCGACGTGCGTCTTGACCGTCGCCTCCGAGACCACCAGTTCCGCCGCGATCTCGCCGTTGGTCAGGCCGCGCGCAATCGCCAGCCATACCTCGTGCTCACGCTCCGTCAAGGACTCGACGTTCGTGGTGACACGGACTGGAGCGGCGCGCTTCACGTAGCGCTCGATCAGCCGCCGCGTCGTGCTCGGCGCAACCACCGCATCGCCCGCATGCACCGCCCGCACGCGCGCAGCAGATCCTCCGGGCATGGCGTCCTTGAGCAGGAAGCCCGATGCCCCCGCCTGGAGGGCGGCGAACGCGTGCTCATCAAGGTCGAACGTGGTGAGCACGACGACCCGTGGGCCATCGGCTCGCGCAGCGATGATCCGGCTGGTCGCCTCGACGCCGTCGAGTCGTGGCATCCGGACGTCCATCAGCACCACGTCGGCATCGAGGCGCTCGAGCAACTCGGACCGCCTCGAGCCCGTCGCCCGCCTCGCCCACCACCTCGAGGTCCGGCTGGGAGTTGATGAGCATGGCGAACCGGAGCGGACCAGCGCCTGGTCGTCCACCAACACCACGCGGATCGTCATGCGGGTGCTCCTGTCGCCAGCCACGTCCCGTCGGGAATGGACACCTCGACGCTGAAGCCTCCAGTTGGATTCGGTCCGGCTGCCATCGTGCCACCGTGCAGGACCACGCGTTCCCGCATCCCGATCAACCCAAGGCCACCACCATTATCCGGGGACGGCGCGCCGGCGTGACTCCCTGGGCCGTTCGAGATCACGAGTCCCACCGCGTGCGGCAGGAACGTGACCTGGACATCGACGCTCGTCTGGCCAGCGTGGTGGAGGGCATTCGTGAGCGATTCCTGGACCACACGGTAGGCCGTGAGTCCGACGCCCGGCTGAACCGCGCGCGTCACCCCTGCAACCTGATACTCCACCTGGAGGCCCGTCTCGCGGAACCGCTCGACGAGCTCCGGGATCCCGGCGAGCCCGGGCTCAGGTGCGAGCTGCGCGGCATCGGGGTCGTCCCGCAGCGACCCCGAGCAGGCGTCGCATCTCGGTCAGCGACTCGCGCCCAGTCCCCGCGATCGTGGCGAGCGCCTGCCGCGGCGCCTCCGGGTGTTCGGCCTCTGCGTAGAGCGCTCCATCCGCCTGGACGATCATCACGGACAGGCCGTGCGCGACAACGTCGTGCAACTCGCGCGCGATCCGCTGGCGCTCCGCCATGGAAGCGATCTGGGCGGTGGCCTCCCGCTCGCGCTCGAGCTGTGCGGCCCGCTCAAGCCGGGCCTCGTTCCGCTCCCTTGACGCGCGCACCTGGTCGCCGACGACCCACACGCCCAGGAGCACGGCGAACGAGCTGGTGAACACTGCGGCGCGCCCGCTCAACAGCAGGTCCAGCAGCAGGTCGGGCAGATCCGGCAGGGTGAACGGCTGGCCGGGGAGGTCGGCGCTGAGGACCCAGAGTCCGAAGTAGGCGAGCATGGCGACGGCGGGACCCAGTCGGGCGAACCTGCGTTCCGCGTACGCCGCTGCCGAGAACAGCGAGATCACCATCGCGATGTTCCACGCGGAGATCGGCTCCCCGCTGACCGCTTGGACCAGTCCGAAGATGCTGATCACCAGGAAGGACCGCTCGGGCCGTGCCCGTCGCCATGCGAGCGCGACGGCACAGATGACGACGAGGACCAGGGAGCCGAGCGACACGAGCTCGAGGCGCACATCGACCGTGATGGACCCCGGTCCGGAGCCCGCGAACCACGGCAGGTACGGCACATTCGATCGATGGACCAGCAGCGTGTAGCCGATGACGAAGCCGGCGTAGGCCGCCGCAAGGGCGAGGTCCGCCCGGCTCGGCCGGGATGGATGCTGCGCCTCGGCGATGTCTCCCGGGCGCTCGCTGCTCGCTGGCTGGGTCACCCGCGCAGTGTAGGACTCCACGGGCCACGTGGCCGTCCAGCGGCAGGCCGTTGACGACGGCCGGTCCCCGCCGCCTACCAGCCCTCGGCGTCGGGCTCCACCGCTGCGACGCGCAGCTCGACGGCCGTCACCTGCCGGAAGCCGCATCCATGGCAACCCTGAGCGTGGCGCGGCCGCCTTGCTCGGCGACCAGGTCCCAGGTCGTCGTGGTCCGGCCGTCGCCCGCTCGGGCAGACCCAGGCCAATCCTCCCGAACCGGGCCGACGCGGCCCGCAGCGTCCGCCCGATCGCCGCGGCATCCACGGCGGCAGCCCGGGGCAGATCCGCGGGCCAGCCGGGCGCGGGTTCGCCGGCGGCGGCAAGCAGCCGTTCCGCCGCCGACGTCCAGGGCGGCCGACGGGTCGCCGACGAAGGTCGCCTTGAGCGTCTGGATCCGCGGCGCGGGCTCCGGCGTGACGAGCATCTCCAGCTGCGACCCAGCCGCGTTCGCCGCGGACCCACCAGCGAGGTGCGCGGAGGACTCGACAGCGCCGGCCGATCCGCGTCACGCCGGAACGGACCCAGCGCGTCGGCCACGGCCCCCAGCGCGGCCCGGCGCCGCTCGCGAGGCTCGTCCAGGTCCATGTTCATCGCGAACGCCTCGTCCGCGACCTCGTCGTCCCACGCGGCGAGCAGGCCCTCGGCGAGCCTCGCGAAGCGGTCCACGACCGGCGCCGGCCGGACCGGCGGCGCTCGCCGCGCCGCCATGGACCAGCTCGCGCAGGGCTCGCCGACGGCGCAGGAGCCCACGCCCGCGTAGCGGAGGTTGGCCAGCGCGATCACCCCCGCAGCGCGTCCCCGGGTGCCAGGTCATGTTCGACCCGAAGCCCGGGTACCCGCCGGAGTGGCCGACGATCGTCCCGATCCGGGTGCAGCCGGACGAACAGCCCGAACCCGTAGCCGCCGGCGACCACCGACGGCTCGGCTCGTCGGGGGCGCTCGGGCGTCCACCATGGTCGCCGAACGCGCGGTGGACCTGCTGCATCTCGCGGCGCGACGCACGGCGGAGCGGGGTGGGCCCTCCGGGTCGGAGCGGGCGGGGAATGCGTCGAGGAAGCCGGCGACCCAGCGGGCGAGGTCGCGCACGGTCGAGTAGAGGCCGCCCATCGACGCCAGGGCACCGTACGCGGTCGGTGCCCTCCCGGACGAGTGCATCGTCGACGCCGCACGTAGCCGTGCGCGCAGCCGCGCCTCGTCGACGCTCCTCGTCGAGTAGGCCGTCGAGGTCAGGCCCAGCGGGACGAGCAGCCGGTCGCGGACCACCTCGCGGTACTCGGTGCCGGCGACGTTCGTGATCACGCGGCCGAGGATCCCGTAGCCGAGGTTGGAGTAGTCGAACGTCGTGCCCGGTGGCCAGGCGAACGAGGGCCCGGCGGCGAGCAGCTCGCGCGAACCGGTCGAGCGCCAGGCCCTGCTGGCGGTCGCCCCATGGGTCGTCGGTGGACAGGCCGGCCGACATCGTCAGCAGCTGGCGGACGGTGACGGGGCCGGAATCGGTCGTCGGTCGGGCGCCAGTGCGCGCAGCTCCGGGCACGTGACGCGGCGACCGGGTCGTCGAGGCGGAGCCGGCCCTCGTCGCGCAGGAGCAGGAGCGCCGCAGCGGTGAAGCGACTTGGTCATCGACGCGATCCGGAACACCGTGTCGGCGTCGGGCACGCGGTCCTCGCCGTCCCGCGCGGTGCCCGAGGCCGGCCGGTGTGCACGAGCTCGCCGTCACGGATCACGCCCCAGGCGACGCCCGGGATGCCGCGCTCGGCGGCGGGGCCGGCGAAGCGGTCGTCGATGGAGGCAGCAGGTCGTCGAACGAGGGCATCGCCAGATGATGCCCGGTCCGGGTGCTGCGCGGCTGGCCTGCTCGACCACCAGCCAAGGGCCATTGCGACGTGGCTCGACCCTCATATGCTCCCGCGCCGCCATGGCCCCGTCACTCGATCCGCTGGCAACACCCCTACCTGGACCCCGCCTTCGTGGCGCGGGTCGTCGCGATCCCGGATCCGCTCGAGCGCAACGCCGCGATCACCCACGGCTACCACGATCTCTCCGAGGCGGTGGCGGCGCTCCTCGGGCGGGACCACGCCAACTGGCTGACCTTCGGGCAGTGGGCGAGCGCCGAGGCCACGGGAGTCCATCGACGGATCGGCGGTGCCGGTCGTCGTCCGGCCGTTCTTCGGAGACGTCCATCGGGGCCGCGGTCGCTGCAGGCAACGCGGCGATCTTCGGTGACGTGGCTCCCCCGTTCATCCGGTTCGTGGCGCTGTTCGCGGAGGTGGCGTCGACGGGAGCGGGCGCGTCGCCGGGAGCGGGCGCGTCGCCGGGAGCGGGCGCGTCCGCCGCCCGGGCGGCGCTGCTCGCCGATCCGCTGATCGCCGGCAACGACGACCTCGTCCGGGCCTTCACCGCCTACGCGGATGCCTTCGACCTCCTGGCTGCCGGCGATCCCGATCCCGGCCTCCGGGCCGAGCGGATGCTGGTTGCGAACGCGTCGATCGGCGCGCACGAGCAGCTCGTCGCGGACCCGTATGTGCGCGCGGCGATCCCGGGCCGCTGGATCTCGGCGATCGTGGCCACCAGCCACATGGGTCTGAAGGTGCCCGAGGGCATGCTCGAGCTCCAGCGCGACGTGCCGAGGCCCTCCTATCTCGACGGCGCCCAGTTCCCGCCCCACCTCGAGCACCTCGGCGACCCCGAGGCGTGCGCCCTTGCGACACGCTTCGGCCAGGACCCGGACTCGGCCGCGGCCAGCGACGCCCCGGACTGGGAGTCCTACGACGAGCGCATGGGGTTCATCTTCACGCTGCTGCGCGTCTACCAGGGCGACCCTGCGCTGTTCGCGCTCCCACCCGGGACGCCCGACGCGCCGCCACCTTCGAGCCCGTAGCCAGCTTCTGCATCTCCGCCAACCGGATCCCACCCTCGCGCATCAGATGAGTCGAGGGACAGAGATCCCAACGGCCCATGACGAAGCAGGTGCAGGGCGCGATGCTCCACGAAGGACGGATCGCAGACCGGGAGGGGGAGGTGATCGGGACGTCGTCCGCGCGGACGCTGCCGGGCGCTGCGAGCGAGGAACTCGTTGCGCGGGCCCGGCGTGGCGACGCCGCGGCCTTCGACGCCCTGGCCAGGTCGCACATCGACCGCTCCTTCCGCCTGGCCGTGGCCATCCTCCGCTCCGAGACCAACGCCCGGGATGCGGTGCAGGACGCCTATCTCCAGGCCTGGCGCCAGCTGCCCGGCCTGCGGGACACCTCGAGCTTTGACGCGTGGCTCGACCGCATCCTCGTCAACACCTGCCGCATGCAGCTCCGTCACCACCGCGTCGTCCGTCTCCGTGAGATCGATGTGGCCGAACCCGCCGACTTCGTCACCGCGGCGTCCTCTGATCCGCCGCCCGACGAGCACGTCGCGGACGCGGACCTGGTCCGCACGGCCATGGAGCGGCTCGACGCCGACCAGCGCTCGATCCTGGTCCTCCACCACGTCGAGGACCGCCCGGTCGCGGAGATCGCGAAGGTGCTCGGGATCCCATCCGGAACCGTGAAGTGGCGGCTGCACGCCGCCCGGGCCGCCCTGCAGCGGGCGCTCGAAGAGGTGCAGTCATGACGCGTCTCGTCCTCACCGACGCACTGATCCGCGAGGCCCTCGGCCCCGACCCGCACACGACGGCACCGGCCGGTCTCCTGGCCCAGATCACGGCCGACGTCGCCCGGACTCCGCAGCACCGCACGCTGCGGTTCCCGGCGCTGCCGCAGTCGCGCCGGTTTGCGTGGGTGCTCGTCGGGGCGGCAACCCTGCTGCTGTTGCTCGGAGCCCTCCTCGTCGCCGGCGGCTCCCCGAGCCCCTTCGAGGCGGTCCTGCCACCGGCTCGATCCGCACTGCCCCAGCAGCTGCCGGTGATGATGGATCCCATTACGGTCGAGATCGAGGCCATCAGTGCCGAGGAGGCATGGGCAAGCGTCGGGACCGGCGAGCTGTGGCATCGGACCGTCGCAGGGTGGACTGGGCCGTTCGATCCGCTCGACACTCCCCGGGACGACCAGGTCCGCGATCTGGCCCGCATGCCCGACGGCCGCCTTGTGGTCAGTGCCGACCGCGGGATCTGGGTCGGCGACGAGTCGGGCTGGACCAGGGTGTCGCAGGGTGGGCCGTGGGGCGTCTCGGCCGACTCGAACGGTGTGATCTGGGCTGGCAGGTCGAGCGGCGGTCGAGGCTTGTCGGCATACCGTGAACGCGACGAGACGTGGGACGCGGCGAGCCACGCCTGCTCGGCTGGCGGCAACCTGGTCGCCACGGCCACCGACGGCTCCGTTTGGACGGCCGGGATCGGCTACCTGAACGGGAACGGGCTCGCCCGCCTGATCGATGGCTCCTGCCAGGAGTTCGACCCATGGGGTGACAGGAGGCGGCACGACGTGATGGGCATCGCGACCGGCGGCACCGGACGGGTCGCGATCATGGCCAGGGAGCTGGGCGACGGGCCTACCGCCAGCCGGATCATGACCTGGGACGGGCAGGGGTGGAGGACGCTCCGTGCGGGGATGGACGTCAGCGACTCTGGGTTCAGTGGACTCGCGTACGGACCTGACGGCACCTTGTGGACCGCCTTCGATGGGCGCCTCTGGCGCTACGTGAACGGCGTTGAATTCGGTCGCTCGCGACAATGTCGGCGCGGGACCGGTGTCGGTCGCCCCGGACGGCTCCGTCTGGTTCGTGGCCGAGGATCCCGAGACCGGGGAGTCATTCGTGGACCGGCTGGAGCCGGGGGACGCCCCGAATGGAGCGACGCCGGCGCCCACGGCCTCGCCCCTGACTGAACTGATGGCCAACAGCGGCTTCGCCGAAGTCCGCCTGCTGGGCATCAACCGCGACGAGGCGTGGGCGGCGAAGCCTGGCAACGACGAGCACTTCCGGCTCTGGAGCCGGACCGCAGGGGGCTGGAGCGGTCCGATCAGCGTCGAGGACGCGGCCATCTACCCGCGGATGGCGGCAATCATCCGGGGCATCACGGACACGGGCGACGGCCGCCTGGCCATCGCCACGGACACCGGTCTCTGGGTTGGCAGCGCAGGCTCGTGGACGCGCGCCTGGGCCGGCGAGGCATGGGATTCCGCGATGGCGTCCGATGGCCGCCTCTGGGTGAGCGGCCACACCGAGAACGGGTCCTACACGCTCCGTGTGCTGCATAAGACGGACGCGGGCTGGGTGCAGGACTGGGCCGGCTGCGAAGCAGGCGGCAACGCGGTGGCCATCGCGCCCGACGGCTCGGTGTGGACCGCCGGGAACACCTACCCGGGGGGCGTGGCGCGCGCGGAGGAAGGCATGTGCGAGGAGTTGTTCCCACTGGGAGAGGGCAGCGGCGGCCTGGTGATGAGCGTCGCAGCCTCGCCATCGGGTGCGGTTGCCGTGCACATCATCAATCCCGTGGTGGACGACCAGTTCGCAGGCGGGCGTGTCCTGGAGTGGCGGGACGGCCGCTGGACCGAGCTGCACGAGGGCAAGGACCTCGTCTCGAACTGGCAGTCACTCGCCTACACTCCCGACGGCGCCCTGTGGACGGTGTTCGGCGATGCGCTGAACCGGTACGCCGACGGCGAATGGACTGAGATCATGAGAGCGCAGCGAGGCTCGCCGATCTCGGCGACCGCCGACGGGACCGTCTGGTACGTGCGCGCCGACGGCGTTGTCGATCGCGTGACCCAAGCTCCGTAGAGCAGGATCCCGAGGCGGACCAGGGCAAGCGCCGACCCCCGGACATGACGGCCGACTAGGACTATCGGGGCATATCCGAGCAGGACTTCCGGTGGTTGCCTTCGGGTGTGCAGCACCGATCGATCCCCTGGACCCGGGAGCGTGGATCGGTGCCGCTTCGAGCGCTGATCGGGCACGCCGGCGATGCCCACGTCCGGCTTCGCGAGCAGTCGCCCTGAGGGATCGGCACCCGCGCCGTGCGTGCCCCACACGGCCACGTCCAGCCACCCGATCGGAGATGCAACTGTGCCCGTTGTCAATGCCGGTCCCGACCAGTTCCTGCTGGTCGGCAACAATGGAACCCTCGAGAATCGCGGCTCTGCCGTCCACGCCGTGCTGCGCCCCGGCACGGTGTTCGTGCTGGTGCCCAGCTCCAAGCAGGAGGCCGCGTTCGAGTTCACGCAGGAGACCAGGGACGGCATCCCCCTCCGGTTCAAGGGGATCGTCGTCTTCCGGATCACGGATCCGCTCGCGGCTGCCCGCCAGTTCGACTTCCGCAGCGATGTCGGACCGGGGCAGATCGCGGCCCTGCTGACGCACATCTGCCTCGGCGAGCTCCGCCACGCGGTGTCGCACATGACCATGGTCGAGTGCATCGAGCAGCGCAAGACGACGCTCAGCGAGGTCGCCCGGACCGCCCTGGTGACGGCGATCCGGGGCGAGCCCATCGAACCTGGCGAGGGCGACACAGCCGCGCGGGCGACCCGACCCGCCGCCGCGGAATGGGGCGTGACCGTCGAGGTTGCCCAGGTGGCCCAGGTGTTCATCGTCGATGCCCAGCTGCGCCAGCAGCTCGAGGCGGAGGTCCGCAACCAGATCAAGCTCAAGAGCGACCAGTCCGACATCCTGGCCCGCGAGGAGAACCGCGTCGCCGAGATGGCCTCGGGCGGGCGGATCGAGGAGCTGAAGGTGGCCGGCGACCGCGAGGCCATGCGGCGCGCCGAGGAGCTGGAGCTGGCACAGCTCGCGCGCCAGCGCCGGCTGCAGGCCGAGAACCTGGCCACCGACCGCCACGTGCTGGCCCTCGAGCAGGAGCGGCTCCAGGCGCAGCTGGAGGCGGACCGCAACCGGGCGTTGACCGAGGTCCCGGTCCGCCTGCTGCGCATCGCCCGGGAGCGGGAGGTCCTGGCGGAGGAGCTCGAGCTCCGGCGTCTCCAGGCCCAGGTCAGGGAGCTCGACACGCAGCTCGAGCTGTCCCTGCCGCGGGCCATGCAGGACCTGCGCCGCGAGATCCTGCCGCTCGAGCAGGCGCCCGAGATCGTGGAGGCGGCCTCCGGCGTGTTCCGAGGCGCGAACCTGTCCCTCTACGGCGAGGGTGGGCAGCTGCTCGGCCAGCTCGCCCCCTTCTTCGACACCATCGGCCGGGCCCTGGAGCGGTCCGCACCCGGGCGTTGGCCGGAGCAGGCAGAGGAGCCGTCATGACGATCCGCGACGAGCCTCAGGCGAACAACGCCCGGGTCGGCAAGGCGTCCGTCGTCGGGCCGCCTCCGCGCGTCAGCGTCCGGCCGTGGCCGCCACCTGCTGGATCGGGAACTCGACGACCGTCCGGATCTGTTCGGGCGGCGTGGCCGGATCGCTGAGGTACACCTCGCGCGGGGCACCCGCGATCGTCATGCCATGCTCGGGGATCCAGCGCCCCAGGTACTCGTACGCGCTCCCGATGCTGTCGTAGGGGCCGACGTGCACGAACGAGGCGAACGTCCCGGCTGGCAGCTCCCGGACGGTCCAGCCAGCCGGCGGACCGACCGCGGCGTTGACCGGAGCGCAGATCTCGATCTCGAACGGCCGATCGCCATCGGGTGCGCCGTGGTAGATCACGAACGGCGGACCTGCCGGTGCGAGGCTGCCGATGCTGCCGTAGACCTCCCCGAATGCCGCACCCAGCACGCTCCCGATCGCCGGCAGCGTGACCGCCGTCCGCTTGGCCACCACGAGGGCCGCCTCGCGCTCGCGGACCAACACCTCGCCGTCCATGCCGCGTCTCCTCCTGTCCTGCCGGCGGTCGATTGCGTCGCCCGGACCAACCAAGCAAGCGTGGGGGCCGGCACCGGCGAGTGCGAGTGCCACTCGATCCCGATTCCCACCCCCGGGTGGGCGGGTGCGGCGATCGGGCTGCTCTCACCAGGGCCAGGGGAGCCGCTGCCACCTTCCCTGGCTGGCCGCCGGGGCTCCGCCGAAGGTGAACCAGAGCTCCCCGGTGCTGGGGCAGCCGACGGCGGCGTAGACCGTCGTGACGCCCGGCCCGCGCCGCTCGACGGCCGCATCGGCCAGGATCGCCACCAGGTCGCCCGGCGGACTGGCGGGGAGCTCGCGCTGGAACAGGTCTGTCGCCAGGACCGCCATGCGCTCGTGCCGGAACAGTGAGCCCTCGTCCGGCACCGGGTCGACGAGGACGCATGGGTGGTTGGTCCCGACGACCCAGGACCTCTCGACCGGGCGCCTGATGTGCCTGCTGCACTCGCACTCGAGGATCGCGAACTCGTCGGTCTTGCCGTCCACGGCGAACAGCAGCACCCCGTCGTCGCGGTCCGTCCGGTCGAGGCAGGACTCGACCTCGGCGATGGTTGCGCACGTCTCGAGCATGTCCTCCAGCAGGATCCAGCTGGCGAGATGGGGCCGGTCCGGACGCGGCGCATCCGGCGCGACCAGGGCCTGGAGGTGGAGCCACAGTCGCTCCCGGTTGACACCGGTCGCCGTGAAGACGTCGCCCTCCAGGCCGAAGGAGAGCGTCGGGATCCGGCCGGCGACCTCGCGGATGGTCGCGTGGCCCCACAGGTCGGGGATGAAGAAGTCGTTGTTCCGTGCGACCCAGACGTGCCCGTCGACCCGGCCGATGAGCCCGCTGCATCCATCCCTGACACAGAGCTCGACGAACTCCCACTCGGCGACCTTCTGGAGCGGGAGGCCGGCGCCCTCGGCGAGCCCCTCGAGCTCCTCCTGGAAGCGCGCGGGGAGCGAGCGCAACCATGGCAGGGCGCCCCGGCGCAGCTCCTCATGATCGAGCGCCCCTGGATCCTGGGGCCGCACCCGGATGTAGCGGTCGATCGTGGTGGCGAGCCGTGGCCCGAGCGCCCGCCCGGCTGCGACACCGATCTCGCGGGGCGTCCCCGCGTAGCGCCGGGTGCGGTCCGAGACGAAGGTCATCGTCCGGCCAGCTATTCGAGACGGTCGGGGCGGGCTGGCGGCGTGGCGCCCAGTCCCGATGGCATCGCCACGACTCGACGGCGCCGTGTGCGTGGATCCTGGCTGCCGTGCACCACGGGCTCACGCTACCGCGCGGCTGCGCTCATCGCACGATCCGGATGGGCCGTCCTGACGTGCAGCACGTCGCTCGCGTGGTCTCCACCGGCGCCCGGTGATTTGTGCTTGCGTCAGGCTTCCGGGTCCACCAGCTCCAGGCGGATCCGCTTGTTGATGCGGCCCTTGGACTCGTACCCGGTGACGCGGATGGCGCCGACCTCGCGCGTGTTGGCGACGTGTGTGCCCCCGTCGGCCTGGAGGTCGAGCCCGACGATCTCGATCGTCCGGATCCGCTCGATACCCTCCGGCAGGAGGTTCACCTTCGTCCGGATGAGGTCCGGGATCGCGAAGGCCTCGGTGCGCGGCAGGACGTCCACGCGCACGTCGCGGTGGAGCCGGAGCTCCACGTTGACCTTCGCCTCGATCTCGCCCACGAGCTCGCCCGACATCGTCTCGAACTCGAAGTCCATGCGCCCGGCACCGGGCTCCATGTTGCCGCCCGTGACCAATGCCCCGTAGTCGCGCCAGACGACGCCGCACAGGGTGTGGAGGGCGGTGTGGGTGCGCATCAGGGCGTAGCGCCGGGCCCACTCGAGGTCGGCCTCGACGAGGTCGCCGGCGCGCGGCAGCTCGCCGTCCTCGGGCAGCTCCAGCTCGTGGACGATCTCACCGCCCACACGCCTTGCGGCACGAACGGTCCAGGTGCGGCCGTCGGCACCGCGCAGCAGCACGCCACGATCCGATGGCTGGCCGCCGCCGCCCGGGTAGAAGTGGGTGGTGTCCAGCACGACGAGCGGTGGACCGTCAGCCGACGACACCTCGAGGATGCGCGCGGGGACGTGGCGGAGGTAGGCGTCCCGGTAGCAGACCTCGTCGACCCGCGGCGTCATGGCGCGGTCGTCATCCGCCGACCTTGAGGTTCCCGATCATGTTCGGGTGCACGGTGCAGACGAAACTGTAGTCGCCCGCCGGAAGCGCCTGCACCTGGTACTGGGTCACGATCGGCCCGGTGACGAGCTCACCCGTGAAGACGGACATGTTCATCGGGTCCTTGATCTCGACGTTGTGCGGGATCCCGGCGTCCTGGTTGTCGAACTCGATGACGAACGGGGCATCCGCGGGCGCGGTGACCTCGGTGGGGTCGAAGGCGATGTTCAGCGCCACGATCTTGACCGCTCCAGCGGCGTTGCCGCCGTCGGTGGGCGCCGGGACCTCGGTGCCGCCGGGGACGGCGGTGGGCTCGCCGGCATCGCCGGAGGGGGCGGGCGTCACGGCCGGCGCCGGCGTGGGCGGTGCGTACGTCCAGCCGGGCGTCGACGTCGACGCGCAGGCCGCGACGAGGAAGGCGCTGGCGGCCAGGGTCAGGGCGAGCAGGGTGCGGCGCATGGAGACCTCAGGGAATACAGAGTCAATCACTCAGGATTGCCGGGGAGAATGTACCGAATGATCGGGGTCCGTGTCGCGGGACGGTACCCCGACGTCCTGCGGCCTCTTGCGGCACTGCGGGTCCCTGGGCGCGGCCGGCGTGGTGCGGTGGTGCGATGGTGCGGTCCGCAGCGTTGCGGTCCGCGGGTTCGGTTCCGCGGTCTTGACTCCGGTGAGTTTCAGCAGGGGGCCCTCCGTGCACGGCGCGTGCGCGTACGTCGAGTCTGGTGCCCGCCCGCTGCGTGAGCGAAGCGCTGGTGACACGGACCTGAGTCAGGACCTCGGGGTTCGGCTCCGCGGCCCAGGCCTGCGTCAGGACCTCGGGGTCCGGCCCCGCGGCCCGGCCTCGTCAGGAGCTCGGGTCCGGCCCGCGGCCCGGCCTGCGTCAGGAGCTCCCGCGCCGCCCGTTCAGCGACCCTTGCCCGGCCCGGGAGTCTCGAGCCCCAGACGGATCGCCACGGCCGCGGCCTCCACGCGCCCGGAGACCCCGAGCTTCGCAAGGATGTTCCCGACATGGACGCCGACCGTCTTCTGGCTGATGAAGAGACGGTCGCCGATCTCACGGTTGGTCCTGCCCTGGGCGATCAGGCCCAACACCTCCAACTCGCGCCGTGACAGCCCGAAGGTGTCGCTGCCGGGGCGGGGAGCCTGCCTGGGCGCCGTGCCGTCGAGGTCGACGACAGCATCGGACACCGGACCTGGGGCGACCAGGGCTCGCGGCCCAGCCGGTACCGCGACCGGCTCCTCGAGCATCGTGTCCACCTCGGGAGGCAGTGCGATCAGCGCCCTCGTCGCCAGCTCCCGCAGGTGCCGCAGGAGGGGTCGCGCATGCAGGTCCAGCGCGATGGCGACGGCGGCGAGCAGTGGCTCACGGGCATCGGCTCGGACGAGACGTGCATCGGTCCGGTCCCGGCTGCCACCAGGGCCGGCGATCGCCCCACCCAGGGTGGCCTCCGCCTGGCGCCACCGGGCGCGGGCCTCGCGGTACGGGTCGCCGATGGCCTGCCAGCGCTGGGCGAGGTCGTCCCAGCGGGCCGGATCGTCGCGACCGGTGAGTCGAGCGTGAAACGCCCGCGCTTGAGCGAGGCTGGCCTCGGGCTCGACCGTGCCGCTTCCACCGTCGGAGCGGGCCCGAGCCACCGCTGCCTCCGCCTCCGAGAGGATGCGCCCAGCGCGCTCGCGGGAGGCCGCGACATCGCCGATGCGGCGGCGCTCCAGCGCCTCCGTGACCAGCGCGGACTCCACCTCGAGCACGGTGGCTGCCATGCGGGCCACGAGCACCCAGTCCTCGGTGCCCCGGAGGCGCGCCCAGCCCCGCTCGGCCGCACGTCGAGCGTCGGCGAGGTCGCCTGACCAGAGCGCATACGATGCCGTCGCCTGGTAGGCCGGGATGGCGAACTGCAGATCGCCACCCGTCTCGAGCTCCACGAGGATCCGGCCCAGCAGCCGGCCCGCCTCCTCACCCGCCTCGGACTCGATCTCGACGAGGACGAGGTTGAGGATCGCGTTCACGAAGGTGATGCCGGCAGGGCTCCAGTCCAAGGCTCGCAGGCACAGCTGGCGTGCCTCGGTCCAGCGCCCGACATCGACCAGGATCCCGGCGACGTTGCCGCCGAGGAGGTTGCCGTAGACCGCGTCGAGGTCGAGCGCGCGAGCCTCGTCCATGGCCGCGAACGTCGTGTCCACCGCCTCCCCTGGCCGGCCGAGCAGCTCCAGGATCACCGCCGTGTTGGCGACCGCGCGCCACCACTCCTCCACCAGCCCGGCGCCCCGGGCGCGCTCCACGGCCTCCCGCAGGAGCGGCAGCGCGCCGGCAGGATCGTCCCCCCAGGCACGGACCACCGCGAGCGTGGTCATGGCGTGCACCGCCTCGGGCTCCGCCTCGTCGCCCAGGGCCTCGGCGACACGGAGTGCCTCCTCGGCGGAGCGTGCCGCGTCCGAGAACGCACCCGCGATCATCCGTTCCTGGGCCAGCAGCGCCAGGATCCGGGCCCGGTCCACCGTCGGCTCGGCCGGCGCCATGTCCACGGCCCGGCGGAGTGCCGCGGTGGCGCCGGCGACATCGCCCGTGGCCAGCCGGTACCGGCCCAGGCGCGCCTCGAGCACCGCGCGGGCCAGCCGGTCCGACCGCTCGCCGAGCGCTGCGAGGGCGTTCTCCGCGTACGCCGCGGCCCGGGTGGGCCGCATGGCGGCATAGGCGGCCTCGGCAGCGAGGCCGGCCAGCAACGCGGGTGTGTCGGGTCCACCGGCAGCCACGGCGACGGGTTCTGCGTCGCCCGGGACCGGCAGGTCGAGGCCGCGCTCGAAGGCCGCGAGCGCGTCCTGCGGTGCCTCGTTGGCCATGGCCAGCCGTCCGGCCGCGATGGCCGCATCGCGGGCCTCGGGCAGACGGTGCGCACTCCGCCAGAACGCGGCGGCAACGGCGGGCACGTCTGCGAAGGCCTGCGCCAGTGCGGCCCGGTAGCGCGGCCGTTGCGAGGGGAGCAGGTCGGCCACGACCGCCCGTGCAACGAGCTCGTGGCGGATCAAGAGCCGGTCGCGATCGTCGGGGTGGACGAAGCCGTGCTCCAGCGCCTCGGCCAGGCCGGCGGCGAGATCCGGATCCAGCCCGTCAACCGCGCGACGCGGTGCCGAGCTCGAGCGCGGCGGCTGACGGGTGCCGGGTGTCGATGCCTCGAAGGCGGCCGATGCGACGGCCAGCTGTGCGCGGGTCACCGGCCGCTCAGCGGGGGCGAGCAGGCGGAGCAGGCGCCGGCACTCCGGAGAACGACGGCCGAGGCGGGCGGCAGCGAGGTCCGCCAGGGTGCCGGTGAGCGTGGTGTTGCGCAGCTCCCGCCGGGCGGCGACCAGCTCCTCCACGACAAGCGGGACCCCGGCCGATCGCTCGGCGACAAGGACGACGATCGAGGCGGATGGCCGCTCCCCTTCGATCCCCTCGATCAGCGCGGCGATCTCGCGGCGCGTCAGCGGCTGCAGGGCGAAGCGGACCGGGGGCCGGAGCCCGGCGTCGATGACGGCCAGGCTCTCGCGCAGCGGGTGCTCGCGCGTGAGGCGATCGGGCTGGTACGTCAGCACGAGCGTGATGCGCTCGTTGCGGGCGAGGCGGGCGACGAACGTGGCGAAGGCACGGGTGGCTGCGTCGGCGACGTGGAGATCCTCGAGCACCAGGACGAGCGGGCGCTCCTCGGCGACCCGGCCGAGCCAGCGGAGCAACGACTCCAGGGCGCGCGGCTGGCGGCGCTCCGGGTCGGAGAGCGCGCTGGGCCGGACGTACGGCTCGCGGGTCGCCATGGCGGCGAGCGCTGCCAGTCCGACAAGAACCGGTCGCGCGTCCCGCCGCAGGAGCGCCCGCACCTCGTCGCGTGGGCGGGCGGCCAGCAAGGGCTCGAGGGCTTCGAGGAGGGCCGCCCAGGGCGGATCGACGGGCCCCGTGGCCCGGCCGCGCAGGATGACCGGGGCATCGGGTGTCGGCAGCCACGCGGTCGAGAGCCTCGTCGACGAAACGCGTCACGCCGATCCCGGCGCTGCCGGAGATGAGGACGGTGGTCGCGGTCCCGGCCGCCGCGGCGGAGAAGGCCATCGAAATCCGCGCGAGCTCGGCCTCGCGCCCGATGAAGCTGCGACTGACGACACGCCCCGGCATGTCCGCATTGTAGGAGCGCCACGGTCGCACCTTTCGACGATCGCCCGAAGGCCGTCCGCCCGGCCCCGGCCGGGTCGTCGTAATGCCGGCCGTCCGCCCGGCCCCCGCCGGGCGCGGTGTGCCGGGTACCCTGCCCGGGTGCAGCCCCGCCGTCTCCCCCACCCCGCCAACGACCTCAACGAACTCCCCGGCGAGGAGTGGCTGTACTTCACGAAGTCGCTCTGGACGACCGCCTACCCGTCGGAGCTCGGGCACGCCCGCCGCAAGGCGCACGGGGCGAACAAGCCGCCGCGCCTGATGGCCCGGCTGATCGAGTTCTTCACCAAGTCCGGTGAGCTTGTCGTGGACCCGTTCGCGGGCGTCGGCGGCACGCTGCTCGGGGCGGCGATCGCTCGCGGGCCGCGTCGCGCCATCGGGATCGAGCTGGACCCGCGCTGGGTCGCCGTCTTCCACGAGACCGTGACGGCACTCCAGGCCGAGAACGGCGGGAGCGGTCCCGTCCTCGCCGACCTCGGGCCCAACGATCCGGGGGGTCCGCGTGGCTTCGACCCGTCCGGCTGCGACCTCAGGCAGGGGGACGCCCGAGACCTCCTGCGGACGATCCCGGATGGGTCCGTGGACTTCGTCACCACCGACCCGCCGTACAACGTGCAGCTCCCGATGACGATGGCGGGAGGGCGCCTCGCCGAGACGCACCGGAACCGGCGCACGGACTACGCGATGGTGTCGGACCTGCCGGGCGACCTCGCGAACCTGCCGGACTACCCCGCATTCCTTGACGCCATGGGCGAGGTGCTGGGTGAGGTGCACCGGGTGCTCCGGCCCGGCCGGTACGCCGCGCTGATCGTGCGCGATGCCTACCAGGCCGGCCGGTACCTCTTCACGGCGGCAGATCTCGCCGCCCGCGCCGACGCGGCAGGGCTGACCCCCAAGGGCGACATCGCGTGGTACCAGGCGGGGACCCGGCTGCGCCCGTACGGCTATCCGCGAGCATTCGTGCCGAACATCGCGCACCAGCACATCGTGATCGTGCGCAAGCCGCCGGAGGCACGCCGCCGGCCCGGCTAGGGTTGCTGGCCGCCGTGCTGCTCGCGCGCCTGCTGGTATGCGCGGAGCACATCCGCGAACCCGCCGCTTCCGGGGCCGTCATCGGCGGCGGTCCACGTCTCCGAGGGGGTCCCGGCACCGATGATCGTGTCGCCGAGCGTCGTCTTGTGGAGCCAGCCCTCGCTCCCATCCGGGCAGAGGACGCGCCAGTACATGCCGCGCTTCTCGAGCAGCACGACCTCGTCGCCCTGGTCCAGCACGCCGATCTCCCGGCCCGTGACCTCGTCGGGCGCCGAGAGGAGGCTGACCATGCGGTACCGGACCAGCCTCCGATCGAGGCCCGTGACCGCCTCACCAGCTGAGCCCTTGAAGGTCAGCCGGACGGGGTTCGTCGGGGCGTTGCGGACCGGGTCGTTCTTGCGCGCCTCCATCAGCGACGGACGACGCCAGCGGGGCAGGTGGGCGTCGACGTCGCCGGCGGCGAGCGCGGGCATGGCTGCGGCCTGGACGGCAGCGGTGGCGGCAGCGGCAGCGGCAGCGGCAGCGGCCGGCATGGGTGAGGCGGGTTGCACCATCGCTGCGGCCCCCAGCGCTGGAACGTAGCCCAGTCCACGGCCCGCAGCGTCGGCGAGCGTGGCGTCCGACGCCGTCTGCTGCTCGTTGCGCCGGCGCCGCCCGAAGACGAGGACTGCCATGCCCATGGCCACGCCGCCCGTGGTCACCACGAGGATGGGTGCCGCCTGCAGGAGCAGGGCGGTGAGTGATTGCGGGCTGCCGGGCAGGCCACTGCTGGCATCGACGACGCCGGTCGCGGGCCCGCCATCGGGCGAGCTGCGAGATCCGCCTGAATCGCGGCCGCCCGAGCCTCCGGACCCACCCGTCCCGTCAATACCGCCGGCGCCGCCCGCAAGGAGCAGGGCGATTGCCGGATCGGGAGTCAGATCAGGCGACGCATCGGGGGCAGAGGACTCGGCCGGTGATGTCGTGCCATCAGGACCGGCTGCAGGAGTACCAGGATCGGACGGGGGTGCTGCACTCGCAACCGGCTGCCGCGTGGGCTTCGGCGTGGTCCTGGGCGCGGTGGTCTTGGGGGTCGGCTTCGGCGTGGCCTTCGGTGTCGGGGCCGGGGTCGCCGTCGGCTTGGGGGTGGGTGCCAGCGTGGCCCTGGGGGTCGGCTTCGGCGTGGCCTTCGGTGTCGGGGCCGGGGTCGCCGTCGGCTTGGGGGTGGGTGCCGGGGTCGGCTTGGGGGTCGGCTTCGGCGTGGCCTTCGGTGTCGGGGCCGGGGTCGCCGTCGGCTTGGGGGTGGGTGCCGGGGTCGGCTTCGGGGTCGGCTTCGGGGTCGGCTTGGGGGTCGGGGTGGGCGCAGGCGTGATCGTCACCGTGGGCCCGTCGGCTTCCGCGGACGCGCCGTTACGATCGGCGGCGCTGTAGGTCCCCTTCCACGTTCCGGCCGGGAGCGTCGTTGTCACCTGGAACTGCACGCCGCGACGCCACGAATCGCCCTGCGGCTGCATCTCGAACGTCGAA
Source organism: uncultured Chloroflexia bacterium (assembly GCA_963697365.1). Classification (GTDB taxonomy): domain Bacteria; phylum Chloroflexota; class Limnocylindria; order Limnocylindrales; family CSP1-4; genus CAIXZV01. The sequence continues at coordinate 109,883 of CAVONT010000001.1, read as the reverse complement.
CCGGCGATCCGGAGCCGCACGTAGGTGGGCGCGAGGTCGTCCTTGCTCTCATACAGCACAGCGAAGGTGATCCGCGTATCCGTCATGCCGGATGTCGGTGAGGCACCCTGGCTGGTCAGCGTGATGGGGCTGGGACGTTCGTTCGCGGCGGCCTGGTACCCCGTGCGGAGCGGCGACGCGGCCGCGGGCAGAGCTGTCGCGACAACCAGGAGCAGCGCAGCCAGCCATGCCCGGACGGCCGGGCTGGCCAGCGTTCGAGCGGGTCGGGCGAACTGCCTCACGATAGTGGCCACGAGCGTGTTGGCTGCCTCCAGGTCCCCATGCGGAGGGGGGTCCACGCAGCAGCATCGTCGTCGGGCGCGCCGGCTTCTATGGTACGGGGGTCCCATTCCCGGCCGGCCGCCAGACCCAGAGCCCAACCGCACCCCGCGAACCCGCTCCGGGCCAGCTCGCGCTCGAGACTCCGGTGCCGGGACGCACCGCCCGAGGGCGGAGAGGGGCGGTCCGTGGTGGTTCGGGGTCCCGGTCCTGCCCGCGACCTAGCCGCATCCGGCTACTGGCGTCCGCCGCACGCAATGCCGACAGTAGGGGCATGCAGGTCATCTCCCCTTCCACGACCGCGTCCCGGGCGGGTCGTGTCCCCGTCGCCCGATCGATGCTCGTGGCCGCGCTCCTGCTCGCCGCCGGTGTCGCCGTGGGATGGCTGTGCCTCGGCACGCCCCTGGTGAGTGCCTACACGCCCGCGGGCTGGGTCACCCCGCCGGACCTCGTCATCGGCGTGCTGGTCTGGGGTTTCGCAATCGTGGTCCCCGTCGGATTCCTCCTGCTGGGCGTGGCGCGCGTCGCCGTCCTCCTCGATGACTGGGCGGGAAGCCGCCGGCACACGCTGACGCCGCACCTCGCAGCGGCGCTCGGCGCCGACCATGTCGCCGCCACGGACCTTGTGCTGCCGGGCGGCCGACGGATCAACGAGCTGGTCCTGGGCCCGTTCGGCATGGTGGTGTTCGGCGAGGTCCCGCCACCGTCGATCAGCAGGTTCGTGGGATCACACTGGGAGGTCAAGGACGGCAAGGGCCGCTGGATCGCCATCGAGGGACCCGTCGACCGGATCACACGGGACGCCGAGCGGGTGCGCGGCTGGCTCAGCATCGATGACCGGGACTTCGTCGTCCGCGTGTACGCCGTGGTCGTGACCGACGACCCGCGGGTCCAGCGCAACTCCACGTGCGCGGTGGTCGCGCCGTCCGACCTCATGTCATGGATCGCCGGCCTGCCCTTCCAGCGCGGGCTCACGCCGGAGCGCCGCGAGCGCCTGGCCGGAATGGTCCGCGAGGTCGCCGGCCGCAGCTAGGCAGCCGCCACCGGCTCCTCCCGCGGTGCATCGCGCGGTGCATCGCGCGGCTCGTCCCGCGGTGCATCGCGCAGGAAGCGGTTCCGGTAGTGCACCAGTCCCAGCAGGACCAGCGCCTGCACGATCGTCGAACCGACGGCGGTGATCTGCTCCACGTACAGGCTCACCAGGCCTCCGGCCGTCAGCGCCACGGCGCTCCCCGCGATCGCGATCGCAATCCCGCGCGACTCGCGTCCCCGACCGAGCAGGATGCCGCCGATGGCGAGGAGGACACCCGAGATCCCGAGGATCACCGCCTCGAGCACGTAGTAGAGGGGCTCGGACGGACGCTCGATGCGCGTCGCCGCACTCGTGAGGGTCTCGATCATGTTCTGCACCGTCGCCGTGTCGAGGGCGAGGTACACCACCATGCCAAGGAGCCAGCCGATCCCGTAGAACAGCAGCACCGCCACCAGCAGGCGCCGGTACCGCCGGCGCGGCAGGTGCCGCTCCTCCCAGGCCGACACCCGGGCTGGCGCGACCACCGCGGCCTGGCCGCCCGAGCGGTGGCGCACCAGCAGGAAGACGAGCGCGAGCACGAGGAGGAGGCCGTAGATCAGCGGTGCCGCGAGCGGATAGAAGTAGTCGTTCGAGGCGGTGATGAACTTGCCGACCTCGTCGATGAAGAGGCCCGTCCCCGCACCGGTCCCGATCGCCGCCACGGGCATCACCCACGGAGCGTCCACGACGAGCAGGAGGAGCGCCGCGATCACCAGCAGCAGGCCGCCCCAGAGCATGTGGGCGATGTGCAGCTCGCCGCCGCCCACCTGCGGATAGCCGGTCAGGTCCAGGAACCAGCGGGTGCCCACCACGGCGATGGTGAACGAGACGATGACGAGCAGGAGGGAGCGCTCGGCACCTTGGCGGATCATCGGCGACCTCGGAGCTGGCGACGCGGATCAGAGCTGGCGACGCGGGCAGACGGGGCACCGGCGTGGTAGGGGAGCCAGGACTCGAACCTGGAACCAGCGGGATATAAGCCCGCCGCTCTAACCGATTGAGCTACTCCCCCACGGGTCGACCAGTGCAAGGAACGGTATCAGCCCTTGGTTCCCGGCAGGCGCCAGGTGAAGCCGCCCTTGCCGTCCGCAGGCCGATCACCGGTGTCCGCGGAGGACGGGTCCGAACCCGTGGCGACAGGCGCATACGCCGAGGAACCGAGCTCGTCGTCCAGTTGCTGGTCGACGTCCATGCGCTGGCTCTCGATGGGCAGGTCGTCAGGGTCGAAGGGCTTCGAGAAGGTCTCGACACCGGCGGTGCGCGGACGGGCGTAGGCCGGCGCTCCGTAGAGCTTGGGCATCGCTCCATGGCCGCGATCGTCGTTCACGTGGTCCAGATCCTCGGTGCTGTGTCCCCGGCCGATCGATGAGCCGGATCATAACGGCAGGGCGTCTAGCGTGACGTGACCGGAGCAAGGGTTCTCCGGGCCGATCGTACCGTTCGCTACCGGCCAACCAGCACAGGTTTGATCATCTCGTGGAGCAGGACGAGCACGAGATACGCGATCGGGACGGCGGCAAACAGGCCCAAGGCGAGGCTCCACGGGGTGCGCGTCACGCGCGTCGCGCTCGGTCCGGACGGCAACGGCACGAAGAAGTACGTGAGCAGCGCCCCCAGGAGGCACACGACGGCCACGTAGAACGCGAGGTACAGCAGGCGCAGGTCACCACCCGGCAGGACGGCACCGCGATCGAGCGCGATGTCGTAGGCGAGGAAGACGACCCCCAGGACGAGAGCGACGCTGAGGCTGCTGACGACCGCCCGAACGACAGGCCGCGGGGCGCGGCGGAACTGCCGCCAGCGGACCTCGAAGAAGCCGCGCCGCTTAACCGGCCCCGCGGGCGGCCGCACCGGTCGAGTGGGGTTGCTGGGTTCAGGAGAGGGGTTCGCCATCGCTTCCCAGCACGGTCAGGCTACGGCGGGCAGGCATCGTCTCGGGTGTGTGCGCTGCGAGCAGTTCCACGGCCCGCGCGAAGCGCTCGATCTCGTCCTCGGTGGTCCAGAAGCCGATCGAGATTCGCAGTGCATCGAGGGCACCCAGGTCGCGCACGATGGCGAAGATGCGGGCCGAGAGTTCCCTGGAGGCCTCTGCGGCGCTCCAGCCGTCGATGCCGAAGGTCAGGAGCGTGCCGCCGTGGCCCTCCGGCGTGACCATGCGGACGCCGGCAATCGCAACCAGCCGTTCGCGCATCGCGGCAGCCAGACGGGTCGCCCGCGCCGTTGCCCAGGGGATGCCGACGAACATCGACAGCCAGCCGGCACTCCGCCCGAGGCCGATGACGGACGGGCGGTGGAACCCCGTCCCTTCGAACCGGCGGGCGTTCGGCTGGAGGCTCGAGATGTCGGGCGGCAGCGAGGCGTACGCCAGGTAGCCCGTGGCGAGGGGCTCCGCCTGCTGCGCGAAGGATCGCCGCGCCCACAGTGCGCCCATGCCCTCCGGGCCGAGCAGCCACTTGTGACCCGCCACGGCATAGGCGTCGACGTCGAGGTCCAGCAGGGAGACAGGGATCGCGCCCGCGCTCTGGGCGCCGTCGATGACGGCGAAGGCTCCGGCGGCGTGGGCGAGCGAGCCCAGCCTGCCGACCGGAAGCACGGCGCCGGTCGTCCACAGGGCATGGCTGGCCACGACGGCGCGGGTGGGGCGCTCGAGCGCGGTTGCGAATGCCTCGAGCGTACGCTGGTCGTCGCCACCGTCGCCGATGTCGATGACCTCCACTTCCAGCCCGAAGCGGGCGCGGAGCGAGGCGAGCGGCCCCAGCACCCCAGGGTGCTCATGGTTCGTGGTGAGCACCCGGTCTCCCGGGCGCCAGCGGATGCCACCGAGGGCCATGTTCAGGCCGTCGGTCGTGGAGTGCGTGAGCGCGATGTCGTCCGGGTCGGCCACGAGGACCGCTGCGATCGTGGCCCTGACCTCCGCCATCCGGTCCAGGAACGCGAGAAGGGCGGGGATCGAGGCGCGCCCGATGGCCAGCTCCGAGGCGGCCTGCTCGTCCATCGCCGCCTGCGTCTCGGCCGGCAGGGGTCCGGCGCTGCCGGCGTTGAGGTAGATGCCGGCCCCGGTCGCCGGCAGCGCGGCGCGCAGAGCAGCGACCTTCTGCGGATCGGGGAGGAACGGGGACACCACGCCCGTATCATATCGGTGGGTCGTCCTCACCCCGACCGGGGGCGGTGAGCGGCCACGACGCTGGAGTCGTTGATTGGCCGGCATCGCGCGTCCTGAGTTGATCGCCACCCCGGAGTGGCTCGCCGACAACCTCGGCCGTCCGGACCTGCGCGTGCTCGACGTGCGCTGGCGGCCGGACGGCAGCGCGTCCAGCCTGTTCGCCGCCGGGCACATCCCCGGGGCGGCCCACCTGGACTGGCGCGAGGCGCTGGTGGCCACGGCCGAGGGCTCCGATGTCCTGCAGTTGATCACGCCAGCACCCATGGCCGCCGTGATGGGCCGGGCGGGCGTCGGAGACGGAACCTCCGTCGTGATCTACGACGACACGCTGGGCTACTTCGCCTCCCGTGCCTGGTGGAGCCTGCGAGCGTACGGGTACGAGGCTGCGCGGATCCTGGAGGGCGGCTGGCCGGCGTGGCTCGATGGTGGCCGCCCGGTGGCATCCGGCGAGCCGATGTCGTTCAAGGCGGTCTTCACCCCACACACGCAGGTCCGCCAGCGGCTCACGACGTCCGACGTGCGCGGGCTGCTCGGCGCCCCCGACGTGCTGCTGCTGGACGCGCGCGGGCCGGCGGAGTTCCACGGATACGAGGGCAGCGTGCGCCGCCTGGGCCACATCCCCGGCGCCGTCAATGTGCCCGTGGCAGCGATGCACGTGCCGGGCACGCAGCGCCTGCGCCAGCCCGACGAGCTGCGCGCGATCCTGCTCAAGGCGAACGTGACACGAGGCCGCCGTCTCGTCTGCTACGACGGGTCAGGCGTGGCGGCGGCGAAGCTGGCGTTCGTCCTGACGCTGCTTGGCCACGAGGACGTCGCCCTGTACGACGGCGGCTGGGCGGAGTGGGGCGATCGGCTGGACCTGCCGGTGGACCGCTAGCGTCCCGATTCGCTCGTCGCGCGCGGCCATTCCCACGCACTATGTTGCAAATCGGCCCGCGGCCCTCAGAGATCGAGTCACGGATCGGCAGTCGGGGCGCGCAGCCCAAAGTGGGGCACCCCGGATTCACCCATGTCTGGGCGTCGCAGCACGGACGAGACGCCAGGCCGTCTGCGGGAAGGCGAGTCGCCGCGGCTTGCTGTCGCCCGCCGGAGCGCTACTCCGCGTCGGCGAGCCTCGCGAGGATGTGCGTCCGCTCGTGGTTCACGGCGACCATGATCGCCGCCTGGCGGGGCTCGCCCAGCCGGGTTGACCAGTACTCAGCGTCGGTCACGGGCAGGAACCGCCCGGTGAGCTCGTCGAGCGCGTTCCGGAGGCTCTCGTCGGTCGGCAGCAGATGGATCGTGCCCTCGATCGTGAACGGCGGCACGGAGACGATCGCGCGCTCCCGAAGCTTCGGCGTCCGCAGCTCCGCTACCGGCTCCACGGGGACGTCGGCGACGGCGAACAGCACGGACGCGAGGTTGACCTGGGCGAATGCCGCCCGACGCGGTGGCTCCGTGCTGCCGAGCTCGCGCACTTCGACGTCCTCGAGCACAAGGAAGGGCTGATCGGCGCTGTTGAGGATGTCCGTGACCCGGTGCTGGCGGGTCCGGTACCGGCCCCTGGTGACGAGCGCATCGGTGTAGAGCGTCAACTCCACCCGTGCAAGATCGACGAAGGCGGGATACATGCAGCGTTCCTCCGGGCCGCGCGCCGGCGCGGGCGCATGCGGATCGGGGGCAGCATAGATAGACGCGGCATTCCGCGCATCGGCTGTCTGCAGTATCAGCGCTAGGGACTCGCGGCCCCAATCCCATTGAGCAGATCCAGGACGGGCGCCCAGATCACGGGGCCGGCGACCAGCCAGACCAGGAACGGGGCGACCAGCGCGAGCATCAGCCACTTGAACCTTGCGACGAGCACCAGCAGCGTCACTCCCATCGCATAGATGGACGCCGCCACCGGGCCTGCCACGACCACGAGTGCGGGTGCCGGGACGAGGACGACGGCCAGGATCAGCGCCTGCCACCACGGATCATTGAGCTCACGGGTCCGGCGCGCGCCGAGCAGTCCCACGGAGGCGAGTGCCGCCAGCAGCATGAGGATCACCATGTCCAGGGGCAGACCGAAGATCCCGGGGGAATTGACGTGCATCGGGCCCCACACGCCCATCGGGCCGACGGCGAGCAGCGCGAGGCTGGCGAGCAGCGGCAGTGAGCAGAGGGCCGCGTCGCGCTTCATGGGGACTCGCGCCGGCTCGATCCCGGGACCCTCGACCAGCTCGCGACTTCGCCGCGCGGCGAGGTGCTCCCGGGGGGCCGTCGCCGCCACATCCGCGATCGTCTCCAGCCACAGCACCGCCAGCTCGCGCCCGGATGTCGTGTCGCGCAGGCGGTCGATGAACAGCTGGGTCATGTCGTCGCCGCTGGCATCGCGCGTCCGCGCCGGATAGACGCGCAGCAGGGCGCGGTACACCCGCTCCGACCGCGTCATCGCACGTCCTCGCCCATCGCCCATGGCCGCGCCCTCTCGACCATCGCCGCGAGCCGCCGGACCTCGTCCACCGCGATCGCGCGCCCGGCCGGGGTGAGCCGCCAGTAGCGCCGGCGCTGGTCGTCCAGCTCCGGGTCCGGGCGTGCGTCGCTCTCCTCGATCAGCCCGTCCGACTCGAGGCGGGCGAGGGTCGTGTAGAGCGTCCCCGGGCCCAGCCGCACCGTGCCGCCGGTCGCCACCTCGACGCTGCGCATGATCGCGTAGCCATGCATCTCGCCCTCGCCGAGGGCGATGAGGATCTGGATGGCCGACCGCGGAAGCGCCATGCAGCGAACTCTATCGGTTTTCGATGCAGTGTGGCAAGTGGTTCAACGTGTGGGTCAGCGTCGCGGCAATGCCGGCGCGACACCTGCAACCGGCGCGAAGGGCGGAGGCCGGCGCCAGCTCTGATCCACCTCGGGGTCACCAGCGCGATGTCCCCGCACGGGACGGGATCCAACGTCGAGGTTCGTGCCACTCGCCTGCACGACGAACCCGTTGGTGACTCTCACGAGAGTCGCAGCGAGTCGCCGCGAGTCGCAGCGAGTGGCAGGAGGGAGAGCCCGTGCCGGGTCAGCGTCGTGCGCTTGCCGTCACCAGGTGCTCGGCGCCCTGCTGCAGACCCTCGTACAGCGCGGTGACCGTCGCCAGGGTGTCGGCTTCGGCAGCGGGCTTGTCGGGACGCAGCCGCGCGATGCGCGGGAACCGCAGCGCAAACCCACTCGTGTGCCGCGTCGAGCGCATGATCACGTCGAAGGCGATCTCCACCACGACCGCTGGCTCGACCACGCGGTACCGCCCGTGGACCGAGATGGTGTGCGCCTCGAACCAGCGCGTCATCTCCGCGATCTCGGCGTCGGTCAGGCCCGTGTACGCCTTGCCGATGGTGACCAGGCGTCCGCCGGGCTCGTCCCAGACCGCGAACGTGTAGTCCGACAGCACGCCGTGGCGCTTGCCGTGGCCCACCTCCACGCCCACCACGACGCAGTCGATCGTGGCCAGCGCCTTCTTCATCTTCAGCCAGCCGAGGCCCCGCCGCCCCGGCGTGTACGCCGAGGTCGGGGTCCTTGACCATGAGCCCCTCGTTGCGGCGGGCGCGCGCGTCCGCGAAGGCGGCCTCGAGGCCGTCCACGGAATCCACCGACACCAGGTGCGACAGGCCGAACCGGCCACCGTCGGCCGCGAGCGGAAGGGCCAATCCCTCGAGGGTCTGCCGCCGCTCGGCCAGCGGCGTGTCCAGGAGCGGCGCGACGACGCCGTCACCGCCGTGATCCAGGCCCAGCGCGTCCCAGGCGACGTAGATCACCGGCACGTCGGCAAGCATCCGCGTCGACGGGTTCTTGCGCCCCAGCCTCGCCTGCAGCTGCAGGAACGGCAGCACCACGCCGTCCTTCCAGGCGAGCAGCTCCCCATCGAGGATCCCGGACCAGGGCAGGTCGCGCGCGCCCTCGACCACCTCCGGGAACTGGCCGCTGATGTCGTTGAGGTCACGCGAGTAGAGGCGGACCTCCGAGCCCGTGCGGTGGAGCTGGGCGCGGATGCCGTCGTACTTGTCCTCCACCCAGACCACCGGCCCCAGGCGGGTCATGATCTCCGCCGCATCCTCGGCGGGCGAGGCGAGCATGAACTTGAGCGGGTGGAACAGCGCCAGTGAGGCATCGCCCAACCGGTCCTCGCGGGCCAGGAGCGCTGTCCGGCCGACGTCACCGGTGAGCATGCCCGCCCGCTTGACCGCCTCGAGCGGCCGCGCGAAGGCCTTGGCGATGGCGGCCTCGAGCAACCCCTCGCGCAGCCCGATCCGGAGCTCCCCGCCCAGGACCTTGATCACGGCACCCGCGGTCCGCGGCGCGCAGCGGGCGAGCAGCGCCTCGAGCAGGGTGGACTTGGCCGCGGCGCCCGAGGCCGCGCGAATTGCGTCGAACGCGGCACGGACCTCGTGGAGCGTCGGCTCGCCGGCCGGGCCTCGTGCGTGGCCGGCCTCCTCGAGCACCTCGACGACGGCCGTCGCGACGTCGGAGGAGCGGTCGTAGGCGCGGCGCAGGGCCCCATCGTCCGCCCCGGCGACGCGCAGCACGGAACCGGAGATGCCGACCCAGCCGAGGCCGATGGTGCGCTGGTCCGACTCCGGGAACGGGCGCCCGGCCAGGAACACCGCCGCCACCGGCAGGTCCTCGGATGGGAGCGACGCGAGATACGCCGCGAGGATCTGCGTCTTCTCAGACGTCCTCGTCGTCGCGGCCACCAGGTCGGCGGTATCACTCCAGCGGCGCATGGGCGCGATGGTATAGGGTGATCCGCGATGCTCCACCGTCGCTGGTTCCCGGAACAGCTCGTCGGCGAGAAGGTGATGCTGCGCCGGCACGTGCGCGAGAACCTCCGCGACTTCCTGCGCTGGTACCAGGATCCGGAGGTCGCGCGGCTCACGCGCTACCAGGACGGGCCGATGCGTCCCGACGAGATCGAGCGCTTCTTCATGCTCCGTGCCATGGGCCCGGACTCGCTCGCGATGGGCATCCATATCAAGGCAACCGACCAGCTCATCGGGTCGTGCGCGTTCTCACAGCTGGACGGCGACAACGGCTCCGTCCTGTTCCACATCACCGTCGGCGAGCACGACGCCTGGGGCCACGGCTACGGGTCGGAGGCGACGGCGCTGATGGTCGACCACGCGTTCGAGTCGCTCGGGCTCCATCGCGTGGCCTTGACCGTCTTCGCGTTCAACGAGCGGGCCGTCCGCTCGTACCTCAAGGTCGGCTTCGCGATCGAGGGCACCGCCCGCGAGGCCATCTGGCGCGACGGACGCTGGTGGGACGAGATCCACATGAGCGTGCTCGAGCCCGAGTGGCGGGCCGCCCGCTGGCAGGCCCGCGCGATCGCGGACGGACGAGTCCCGGCACCCGAGGGCGACCCGGCCACCGTGCAGCGCGGCCAGGCGGCCGCTCGGGACTTGCAATCATGACGACGCCCGGCGACGGCCCCAGCGCCGGCCCCAGGGCCGTCGCCGCTCGCGCCGCCTTCCGCGAGGCGATCGACGCGAAGGGCAACGCGGTGGAGAACGCACGGCGGGCGGTGTCCGGGCTGGAGGCCGCCTTCGCATCGGGGGACCTCGTGCGGACGCCGGCCCTGGACGCGATGCTCGCGGACCTCGCGGTGGCGACGGAGCAGGACGAGGGGCAGAAGCTGGGCGGCAAGTCGGCCGAGGCTGCGCGCTTCATCCTGCGCGCCATCGCCCGCGAGCTCGAGAACGCCTGAGCGACTCCCGCCGGGCGCCCGCAGGGCCGCCGAGAGCGTGTTCGGCGCCCAGGCGATCTGGAAGCCGTCGGTCCTCGAGCGGCGCAAGATCGGACGGGCCGTCACAGCGGGCCGAGCCACTGTGACGGCCCTTGAGGCTGGCAGGTCCCGGGCGGGGGCGCGAGCCGGATCCGCCCGGGCCGAGAGTTCAGTCCAGGCCGTAGTCCCGCCGGCGGCGGGCGCGGGCCAGGGTCAGGCGTGCTCTGAGCGGCAGGGCCTCGAGGCGCGGGGTCAGCTCGCGATCCAGGGTCTCGAACACCACGGGCAGGGCGGCGGTCACGGCCGCGTCGATCGCGTCGGTGATCAGGTCCTCGTCCTCGCGGCTCAGCTCGTCGCGGTCCAGGCGACCTGCGAAGTCGTCGGCCATCTCGCGCAACTCGAGCTCCAGGCGCATCAGCTGCCCGCGGACGGTTCGCTCCTGCGGCGAGGCGGCGGTGGGGCGGTTGTCCAGCTCGAGCATGGGACTCCTCCACGACACGGGCCGGTCCACGGCTCACAGGACATGCGACCGGCCCCGGGTCGGACAATCAGCATCCTGCCATCCGGTGTCGGTTTGGAGGGCCATCCGGCCCGCTTGCCATCCCTGCCCGAGGGTGCACCGCAGATCGATCATCGAGGCTCGAGCATGGGATCGATTGCACGGCCATGGCATCGATTGCACGGCCATGGCATCGATTGCACGACGCGGCATCATTGGCACATGACCCTCGTCGTCCGCGCCACCCTGATGCAGACCCCCGCCCGAGACCGGCTGGAGGTGATCGAGGACGCCGTGGTGGCCGTCGACGAGCGTGGTGTGATCACGGCGGTGGAGCCGGCGTCGACGGCCGAGGGCATGGCCCTGCTGGCGGGGGCGGGTGAGGTCGTGACCGGACCGCCGGGAGCCGTCCTGCTGCCGGGCCTGGTGGACCTCCATGTCCATGCCCCACAGTGGCCCCAGCTGGGCACGGGGCTGGACCTCCCGCTCGAGCGCTGGCTGTTCGAGTACACGTTCCCGCTGGAGGCCCGATACGCGGACCCTGCCTTCGCGCAGCCGGTCTGGGACGACCTCGTCACCGGCCTGCTGGCTCACGGCACGACCACGGCGGTCTTCTTCGCGACGGCGGACGTCGCGGCCACCACGAGCCTTGCGCGGACCGCCGCCGCGAACGGACAGCGCGCATACGTGGGCCGGGTGGCGATGGACCACCCCGATGGCACGCCGCCCTGGTACAGGGACGCATCGGCGGAAGCGGGGATCGCGGCGAGCGCGCGGTCCATCGACGAGATCCGTGCCGTCGACGCCGGCCGCGGCCTGGTGGCCCCGATCGTCACGCCGCGCTTCACACCTGCATGCACGGACGACCTCCTGGCCGGCCTCGGACGGCTTGCCGCCGACGCCGGGGCGCTGGTGCAGACGCACTGCTCCGAATCGGACTGGGCGCACGGGTACAACCTCGACCGCTTCGGCCGCACCGATGCCGCGGCCCTCGACGGGTTCGGGCTGCTGCGCCCGGGAACGATCCTCGACCACGCGAACCACGTGACCGCCTCTGACGCGGTGCTCATCGCGGCCCGTGGTGCCGGCATCGCCCACTGCCCGCTGTCCAACGCCTACTTCGCGAACGCCGTGCTGCCGGCGCGCCGGCTGGTGGCCGCGGGCGTGGGCATGGGCCTGGGCACGGACGTGTCGGGCGGCGCATCGCCCAGCCTGCTGCACCAGGCCCACGAGGCGGTGACGGTCTCGCGGCTGCTCGCGGACGGGACCGATCCGATGCGCGGCGCCGCGACGCGCGGGGTGTCGGGCTCGGCGATCGACACGACCTTCGCGTTCTGGCTGGCCACGCTGGGCGGGGCCTCGCTCCTCGGGGCGCCCGTGGGCCTGCTGGCGCCGGGGCGCCAGTTCGACGCCGTCCTGGTGGACACGGCATCGCGCCGCGGGTCCCTGCGCACGTTCCCGGGCCTGGACACGCCGGAGCGCGTGTTCGAGAAGGTGGTCCGCCTGGCGGGCCCCCCGGAGATCACCGCCGTCTGGGTGGACGGACGGCAGGTACGCGACCGGGCGGGGTACCGCTGGGACGACCTGGGTCAGCCCGCCGATGGTCCGGCAGGCACGGGACCCCGGGTGCTTGCCCCCTGATATTCTCTGGCCGGCGGCGGTCGGCCGGCGGGCGCCGCGGTGCGCGTGCCGCGCTGGACTGCCGGCGCTTGGAGGTCCATGGGGTGCGACTCCGCCGACTTGGCTGCGCAGGCCGGCTCGGCGCAGGCAAGACGCAGCAGTGGCCCTCCTCCTGATCGCATCGGCCGCGGTGGTCGTCGCGGCCGTGCTTGTCGGGCTCCGTCTGCCGTCCCGTGGGACTGTCTCCTTGGTCGGCGCCGTCCTGCTGCTCGCCCAGGCGATGATCGTGACGACGATCGGGTTCAGTGGGCTTGTCCTGAGGTCGCTGCAGGGAACCACGCTGGTCCTACTGGCGCTGGCGTGGCTGCTGGCGGCCATCGTGGTCCCGGTGCTGCTCAAGAGCGCGCCGTTGCGAGCGCGCGAGCGCGCCTCGGAGGCGGTACGCCGGGTCCTTCCCGTGCTGAAGGAGCCCGCGGTGGCGCTCGCGCTGCTGCTGGTCCTCGCGACGCTCGCCTGGCGGACGTTCCTTGCACTCCGGCTGCCGGTCGTGGACTACGACGGCTGGTCGTACCACCTGGTCTTCGTGGACGTCTGGCTCCAGAACGACGCATTGGTGAACGTCACGCAGCGGCCGTGGACCCAAGGCTACCCGGCCGTACAGGAACTCGTCACCACGTGGCTTGCAGCATTCACTCGCACGGACGCCCTTACGGGATTCACCTCGATCCTTCCGATCCCGATGGCGATCGCGGCTACGAGCGGCCTCGCGCGCTCCATGGGAGCCGACCGCAGAGCGGCAGCGCTCGCTGGCCTGCTGTTGGGAATGGTGCCGGCGATCGTCGTTGAGGCCGGCACGTCGTATGTCGACGCGGCGGCTGTCGCGACGGTTGTCGCGACCTGGTGGCTCGGACTCCGGTTCATCGCCGGCGATCGGGACGGGTCGGCGGCCCTGCTGCTGGGCATTGCCGGCGGCCTGGCCCTCGGCACCAAGGGATCGACCCCGGTGCTGGTGGCGCCCGTTCTCGCTGTCGCAGGTCTGATCGCCGTGCGTGATCTCGCCGAGCGCGGCGCCTTTCGCAGTGTGTCCGGTGGCCCATGGGGACGCCTTGCGCTCCTCACCGTGCCGATCCTCGTGCTCGGCGGCTCTTGGTACTTCAAGAACCTCGCCGTCTACGGCAACCCGTTCCATCCGTTTGCGGTCGGCCCGTTCGACACTGGCATCCAGATGAGCCGGCTGACGTGGTACCCGCCGTCGTTGCAGGATGCCGGCCAGGTCGGGGCGGTGGTGAAGAGCTGGCTCGCCGACTGGACCATCGGGCAGTACGACTACAACGTCAGGCCGGGCGGCCTGGGAAGGGCCTGGCTGCCGATGCTCGCCGTTGGTGGAGTGGGGTTGATCATCCTGCTCCGCCATCGACGGTGGGCCGTGGTGACCCTGGTCGTGCTCCCGGCGGCCGTATCGCTGCTCGTGGCGCCGAACCCCTGGTACGCGCGGTACACCCTCTTCCTGCCTGCCCTCGGGGCGGTCCTCAGCGCCGTCACGATCACTGCCATCCGCCCGCGTTCCCGTGCCGCGGCGACCATCCTCGGGCTGGTGCTCGTCACGCTCTCCGCGTGGTCGCTCCTCTACGCCAACACCCGGCCGAACATCGATGTCAGGGCCGCATTCGACGGCGTCCAACGCGCGCCCGGCCCGCTCAACTACCTCGGATACGTCCTCGATCCGTCCGATGAGCGCCGTATGCAGGTCAGCCTCAGGGACGAGTGCGCCGGATTCGGGGTGATCCCGCCCGGCTCACGGGTCATGCCCGCCGGGTTCAACCTGCTCCATGGGGTCGTGGGTCCGAGCCTCGACCGCATTCTCACCGACCCACCGCTCGAGGTCACGGATGCCGAAGCCCTGGCCGCGAGCGCCCAAGCGGCCGGCGCCGATTGGATCGTGACAAATATCGACACCCGAAACGACCGGCTGGCCGCCTCCGCGCCCGACCGGTTCGAGTCCCACGGGCGGGTCTGCGGGACCGCGGCACTCTGGAAGGTGCTGCCGGCGGGTGACTCATGAGTGATCTCCGCCCAGGACGCCCGGTGGCGCGCGGACAGGGCAACGCTCGCGCGTGCGCTGCGCAGCCGGGCGACCTGCTCGGTCTCGCGGACGCCATCGAGGAACTCATGGACGATGCCGATCTGGGCGATCGAATTGCCCGAGAAGGACGCGACTGGGTTGTGCGCGAGCGCACGCGGATGCCCAACGGCCCTCGCTACAAGGCGACCTGCGAGACGATCCTTGGTCCCATCGACTGATCCCGTGGACGGCCCGCCCGCAGCCAGACTGGAGACCCAGCCCGTGACTGACCTCAAGATCGGCGTCAATCTGTGGAGCCAGCGGACCAGCTGGCCCGACTTCCTCGCTGCGGCCCAGCTCGTCGACCGCCTCGGGTATCGCAGTCTGTGGACCTGGGACCATGTCCACGCCATCTTCGGCGATCCGCTCCAGGACATCTTCGAGGCGTACACGACGCTCGGCGCCTGGGCGCAGGCGACGAAGGACATCGAGCTCGGGCTGATGGTCGGCGCCAACACGTTCCGCAACCCGGGCCTGGTCGCGAAGTCGATCGCCACGCTCGATCACATCTCCGGCGGGCGCGCCATCCTGGGCATCGGCGGTGCCTGGTTCGAGTACGAGCACACGGCCCATGGCATGGACTTCGGCTCCGGCTTCGGCCAGCGCCTGGACTGGCTCGACGAGTCCGTCGCGGCGATGACCTCCCTGCTGGCGGGCGGCACGGTCACGAGCCCCGACGGGGGTCACTACGCCTTCAAGGAGCTGCGCCACAACCCGCTGCCGGTCCGCCCGAAGGTGCCCGTGATGATCGGCGGGACGGGGCGCAAGAAGACGCTCCGGACGCTGGCCAAGTACGGCGACATGTGGAACGCGTTCGGCACGCCCGAGGAGGTCGCGGAGCTCGACGGCGTCCTGCGGGAGCACTGCGAGGCGGTCGGCCGTGACCAGCGCGAGATCCAGCGCACGATCAACCTGTGGATCCTCATCCGCGACGACCCCGACGAGGCGCTCCGCGCCTGGGGCGAGGCCATGGCCCACAACGACGTCCCACGCGAGGAGTGGCTCGAGGAGTCCCGCCCCATCCTCGGTACCGTCGAGCAGGTGGCGGCACGCCTCCGGGAGTACGCCGCGGTCGGCTTCGACGGCCTGATCGCCGAGATCCCGTCGCCGTTCGACCACGAGACGATCGAACGACTGATCGGCGAGGTCAAGCCGCTGGTGGACGCCGGGTAGCCCCGCCGTTGCCGGGTGCGATGCGGCGCGGCCGTTCGACTGGACCGAGCACGCGCGACCCCGGGCGGGCCCGTTGTTCGGTCCAGCCGGACGGATCGACGGCCGATCCCCCGATTCGCGGTCGAATCGCTCGCCCGGACCGAACGAAACGGGCCCCGGACGCTCGGAGTGCTCGGCCTGGCCGAATACCCAGGAGCCCCGGGCTGCCGATCGCGGTGCGGGGCATCGGCGGGATCGCGTAGCCTTCGCGAAACCGCTGGAGTACCCGCATGGCCGCCCCCGTCCCGTCGCATGCTGCCGCGACCGTCGAGTTCGACCACGTCTCCAAGGTCTATGGCATCCGTGACGACAAGGGCGATCGGCCGGCCACACGGCAGGGCGCCGTCAACGACCTCTCCCTGCACGTCCCGGCGGGCCGCATCTGCGTGCTCGTCGGGCCGTCCGGGTGCGGCAAGACCACGTCGCTCAAGATGGTCAACCGCCTCATCGAGCCGACATCGGGCCGCATCCTGCTCGACGGGATCGACGTGGCGACCCGCGACCTCACCGAGCTGCGGCGCAGCATCGGCTACGTGATCCAGCAGACCGGCCTGTTCCCGCACCAGACCGTCCTCGAGAACGTGGTGACCGTGCCGCGTCTCCTGGGCTGGCCGCCGGCGCGCCAGCGTGCCCGCGGGGAGGAGCTGCTCGCGATGGTCGGCCTGGAGCCCAGCGCGTATGCGGGCCGCTACCCGGCCCAGCTGTCCGGCGGCGAGCGCCAGCGCGTGGGCGTCGCCCGGGCCCTGGCCGCGGACCCGCCGGTGATGCTCATGGACGAGCCCTTCGGCGCGGTCGACCCGATCGTCCGGGAGCGCCTCCAGAACGAGTTCCTCCGCCTCCAGGAGCAGCTCGCGAAGACCATCCTGTTCGTCACCCACGACGTCGACGAGGCGATCAAGATGGGCGACCTCGTCGCGGTGTTCGAGAAGGGCGGCGTGGTCGCGCAGGTCGGCACGCCGTCGGACATCCTCGCCAGGCCCGCATCGGACTTCGTCGCCCGGTTCGTGGGGGCGGACCGCGGTCTCAAGCGCCTGGCGCTGCACCGCCTCGGCGACATGCCCATCACCCCGGTCCTCACCGGCCGCGTGGGCGACAGCGGGACGACTCTGCGACGCCTCGCCGCCGGCGACCCGTGGCCATACCTCCTCGTCACGGACGCGGACCACCGGCCGCTGGGCTGGCTGCACCGCGACAGGATCCCGCCCGGGACGATTGGCGCCGGTGATCTCGACGGGGGCTCGCCGCTCATGGACCGGCGGACCACCCTCAAGGACGCCCTCTCGATGCTGCTCGACGCTGACGTGCAGGCGGGGCTCATCGTGGACCGGGACGGTGCCGTCCTCGGCATGGTCCGGGTGCCGGACATCATCTCCTGGTCGCGGGATCGAGGGCTCGCGGCACTCGGATCCGAAGCCGAAGCCGAAGCCGAACCGAAGCCGAAGCCGGACCGGGCCGGGCATGATCGACTGGGGCTGGATCGCCGGCCACCTCGACGACATCGCCTTCCTGCTGCTCCAGCACCTGGTCCTCGTCGCGGTGCCCCTTGCCGCCGGACTCGCGATCTCGCTCGCGCTGGCCGTCGCGGCGATCCGCCATCCGGTGATCTATGGCCCGGTCACCGCGCTCACGGGCATCCTCTACACGATCCCCAGCCTCGCGGCGTTCGCCCTCCTGGTGCCGCTGTTCTCGTTCAGCTGGCTCACCGCGTTCATCCCGCTGACCACCTACACCCTCCTGATCCTGTTCCGGAACATCGTGGCCGGCCTCGAGGGCGTGCCAGCCGACGTCCTCGAGGCCGCCGACGCCATGGGCTACCGCGGCCGACAGCGCCTGTGGCGCGTGGAGCTGCCGCTCGCGATCCCGCTGACCATGGCCGGTGTCCGGCTCGCCGCGGTGACGCTCATCGGCCTCGCCACCGTCGTGTCCATCCTCGGCTCCAGCTTCGGCGGGCTCGGCCTGCTGATCACCGAGGGCCTCCAGACGTTCTTCCCCACCAAGTACCTGCTGGGCGGGTTGCTGTCGATCGCGCTCGCGCTGGTCGTTGACTGGCTGCTGGTGCGCACGGAGCGGCAACTGACGCCCTGGGCCCGGGCGACCACCCGGCGGACGGCGGGCGCATGAGCAAGCGCATGAGCAGGCAGATCCTCGCATGAACGAGCTCCTCGGCTGGCTCACGGACCCCGCGTCCTGGCAGGGCGACAGCGGCATCCCGTTCCGGCTGCTCGAGCACGTGGCGATCGCAGCCGTCTCGATCCTGGCGGCGACGCTGATCGCCTTGCCCGTGGGGCTGTGGATCGGCCACACGGGCCGCGGCGCCGGGATCGCGATCAACATCAGCAACATCGGACGGGCGCTGCCGTCGTACGCCGTGATCGTGATCATCCTCCCGATCTCGCTGGCGATCTCGCCGGACTACGGCCTGGACCTCATCCCGACGTTCGTCGCGATGGTGATCCTCGCCATCCCGCCCATCCTCATGAACGCGTTCGCGGGGCTGCAGGCCGTCGACCGGGACCTGCTCGAGGCCGGGCGCGGCATGGGTCTCACGGAGAGCCAGGTCCTCCGCGACCTCGAGCTGCCGCTGGCGGCACCGGTCATCATCGGCGGCTTCCGGACGGCGACGCTCAACGTCATCGCGACCGCGACCATCGGTGCGGTCGTCGGCTTCGGCGGTCTCGGCGCGTTCATCCTCGGCGGCAGGGCGAAGGGGATCGCCGGCCTGGGCGAGCTGATCGGCGGGGCGCTCCTGGTCACGATCCTGGCGATCTCCGTGGACCTCGTGCTGGCGTGGCTGCAGCGGCGGGCTGCCCGCAAGGCCGACCGGTCGATGGGCCCGGCGCGCGACTTCCGCGACCTCTCGGAGATCCCTGTCCCGCAGTTCATCCCCTGACGGGGACGGATTCCGGAGGTCGCGGTACGCTCCGATCCCGCGCCCCCGCCTGGGATCGAGGCAGACGCACACGAGAGGAGTCCCGATGCGGTCGTTCCGCACGCTCGCGATCGCCGTCGCGATGCTCACGGCCCTGTCAGCCTGCTCGGCAGGTGGCGGCGGCAAGCCCGAGATCAAGGTCGGGTCCGATGGCTTCTACGAGTCGAAGCTGGTCGCGGAGATGTTCGCCCAGGTGCTCGAAGCCGACGGCTACTCCGTCGCCCGCAACCTGGGCATCGGCGCCCGCCAGGTCCGCCAGCCGGCCCTCGAGCAGGGCCAGATCGACATCTCACCCGAGTACGTCGGCTCCGGCCTCGGCTATTACGACGCGACGAAGACCACCTCCGACGGTGAGGCCAACCGCACGGCACTGGCCGAGGCGCTCAAGGCGAAGGCGATCAGCGTCTTCGGGATCTCGCCCGGCGAGGACACGAACGCGGGTGTCGTCCGCGCCGACACGGCCGCGGAGTTCGGGCTGAGCAGGATGAGCGACCTTGCCGCCGTCCAGGACGAGCTCAAGTGGGCGCTCACGCCCGACTGCGACGCGAACCCGCTGTGCAAGGACGCGCTCGAGACGTACGGGATCACCTACCCGCCCGCGTCGGCCGAGCGGCTGGCGGCCTGCGACGCGCCCATCGCCGAGGCGCTCAAGAGCGGCGGCGTCGACTTCGCGTGGCTCTGCTCCACGCAGCCGGCCATCGCGCAGTTCGGGTTCGTGGCGCTCGAGGACGACAAGGACACGCAGCCGGCCGAGAACATGACGGCCCTGGTCCGCGACGACCTGCTCGCCAAGGTGGGTGACAAGGCCGCGTTCCAGGAGCGCCTGGACGCGGTCCTCGCGCTGCTGACCACGGAGACGCTGACGGAGCTCGGCGTGAAGGTGGCAGTGGACCAGGAGGATGTCGCGGACGTCGCGAAGGCGTTCCTCACGGCGAAAGGACTGCTCAAGTAGGTCCGGGCGCCGACGGGCGCATCGTCACGAACCCGGACCCGCACCGTGACTCGGGTCCGGGTCACCAGCGGGCGCACCCTGCGTGCGCCGTGCACGAAACCCGAGCAGCGTGCACGACCCCCGCACGACGAACGGTCTCCTGACCCTGACCGGAGTCGCCGGGCCCGTTACCGCCCGTCGGCCGTGGGCCGCGGCTCAGCCCAGGTCGAGGAAGTCGAGCAGCGCCGCGCCCTCGCTCCAGCGAGCAGGTGCGTCGTGCGCGAGCCGGGCCGCCTCGTGGCGCACCCAGCCTGCGACCTCGGGATCCGCGTCTGCGAGCCGGCGGCTGGCATGGATGCGCTCCAGCGAGTGCGCGAGGAACACCGCGTACAGGGCCTCCGGAGACGCCTCGACGACGCGCGCCTCCGCGCCCTCCTGGTAGTCGATCGGGATCATGAGACGCGCGAAGAACGCCCCGATCTCGTCCACGAGCGGGTCCACGCCCTGCGAGTGGCCCGCCCAGCGGACGATCGGCGCCGGCGACGTGAACGCAGCGTAGACGGACGCGCCGTCCAGCGCGTCGACGAGGACCGTGCCGCCGAAGCCCAGGAACTGGTTGCTGACGGGGATCCGGTCCGTGACCCGGATCTGTCCCCACGACCACGGACGGGAGGCGGGCACATCGGCCTTCGAGGTCAGGGTCGCGACCCGGCCGCGCCCGCCGCGGGCCTCCCAGAACGTGATCTCCTCCGGGTCGAAATGCTCCAGCGTGGGAATCTCCCGGAAGCCGACCAGCAGGCGCGGCCCGGGGTGTGACCCAGGCAGGGACCCGTCACGCAGCTCGAAGCCCAGGTGGGCGAGCTCGCGCTGGGTCTGCGTGAGCCAGTCCTCGCCCCACTCGGTCGAGCCCGGCCACGGCCGCGTCCCCGGCTGCAGTGCCATCACTCCCCCTCCCGGACGGGAGACCCCCGTCGCGCGTCGTCGACCGGCCCATCATGCGCCTCCTCAGCGACGGCGTCTGGTGCCGAGTGTCCCGTGGCGGCGGTCGCAGGGACGAGCCGCCGCCGCCCGCCCAGCATGAACGCGATCGCTCCGCCAACCGAGGTGACCAGCAGCACCGTGAGGTGCACCAGGATCCCGAATGCGAGCGCCTGGTCGGACGGGATGCCCACCGACGCCGCGATCGTCACCACCGCCAGCTCGAACGTGCCGACGTAGCCGGGCGCCGCCGGGATCGCCGTTGCGAGGTTGGTGCCCGCCGCGAGGAGCGCCGCCTGGCCCATCGTCGGCTCGATCCCCACGGCCTGGGCGCCCGCCGCGAAGGCCAGCACCGTGAGCGACCACGACGCGATGGTGAGGAGCACGGCGAGGGCCATCGTGCGGAGGTTGCCCGCCACTGCAAGCCCTGCCCGGAGCCGGATGAGCGTGCGGTGGATCGACGGCCAGCGGTCCAGCCAGGTCCGGACGCGGTCCGCGCCCGGCAGCCGGTGCGCCGCCATGCCCACGGCGATGGCCACCACCAGCAGCGCGGTCACCGCGAAGCCCACCAGCACCGCCGACGCCACGATCCCCCGCACGGACAGCACCAGGATCGCGAGCGCGGCGATCGAGACCACCACCATGGTGTCGACGACCCGCTCGATCACGATCGTGCCCAGGATCGTGGAGCGGCTGATCCCCGTACGCTCCCCGAGGTCGTGGCTGCGGACGATCTCGCCCAGACGGGCGGGGAGGACGTTGTTGGCGAGATAGCCCACCAGCAGCGAGGCCAGCACAGGCCTGAACGGCACCTTCGCCACGGGTTTGAGGAGCACCTGCCAGCGCAATGCCCGAAGCAGGATGTCGCCCAGGACGAACAGCACCAGCAGCGCCACCCAGGCCGGGTCCGCGTTCCGCAGGGCATCCCACGCGGCCGCCAGGTCGACGTTGCGGATGACCAGGATCAGCGCGACGACGGAGATGAGCAGGCCAAGGGCGGCGCGCCCCAGCCCCCGGGTCGAGGTCACGGTCAGGCGGGACCGGGCTCGCTCGCGGAGGCGCGCGGGCTGAGCTTGGCCGAGCGGCGGAGCCCGCTGCGATGCAGCAGGTAGCGGCCGACGACGCGCAGGGTGGACAGGCCGTACACGACGCTCCGCTTGAAGTTCACGGAGCTCGCCTCCTCGAAGTAGCGCGTCGGGACCGGGACCTCGCCGATCTGCATGCCACCCGCCGCCACCACCTGGGCGATCAGGTCCTGGTCGAAGACGAAGTCGTCCGAGTTGAGCCGGTACGGGATCGTCTCGAGGAGGTGACGGCTGTAGGCGCGCAGCCCGGTGTGGTACTCCGACAGGTGCTGGCCGAAGGCGGCATTCTCGACGCCGGTCAGGAAGCGGTTCGAGACGTACTTCCACTTCGGCATGCCGCCCGCGAGCGGATCGCCCAGGAACCGCGAGCCCAGCATCAGGTCCTTCTCGCCGGCCAGGATCGGGGCGACGAGCTCGCGGGATGCGCGTCGCGTCGTACTGGTAGTCGGGGTGGAGCATGACCACCACATCGGCGCCCCACTCCAGCGCGCGGTCGTAGCAGGTCTTCTGGTTGCCGCCGTAGCCCTTGTTCTGGCGGTGGACGATGACCTCGAGGCCGAGCCGCCGGGCGATCTCGACCGTCTCGTCCTTCGACACGTCGTCCACGAGGATCATGTGGTCCACGAGGTCATGCGGGATGTCCGCGTACGTCCGCTCCAGCGTTCGGGCGGCGTTGTACGCGGGCATGACGATGACGACCTTGGGCTCGCCGGACATGGTTCAAGGGTACCCGACGCGATCCGCAGGTAAGGTTGGTACGAATGCCCTACGACGAGACCCGGCGTCCCCGGGGAGCAGGAGCCTGCGAAGCCATGTTCGATCGACTCTTGGGAAACCGGCGCCCGGACGCTGCGGTGGCGGACCGCATCCCGCCGGGCCAGCACCTGACCGACAAGTTCCCGGTCCTCCACTACGGGTCCGTCCCGTCGGTGGACCTCGCGAGATGGGATTTCCGCGTGTACGGCGAGGTCGACAACCCGCTCACGCTCACGTGGGAGCAGTTCCGCGCCCTGCCGCGCAAGCAGGTTGTCACCGACATCCACTGTGTGACCCGCTGGTCGAAGCTGGACACGCACTGGGAGGGCGTCGCGATCCAGACGATCCTGGAGCTGGCGCAGGTCCGGCCGTCCGCCGTGCACGTGGTCGGCCATGCCGAGCAGGGCTACACGGCCAACGTCCCGCTCGCCGTCCTGGACGACGACGATGTCCTCCTCGCCGACACCTACGAAGGCGAGCCTCTGACGCCCGAGCACGGCTGGCCGCTCCGTCTCATCGTCCCGAAGAAGTACTTCTGGAAGGGCCCGAAATGGATCCGCGGGCTGGAGTTCGTGACCCACGACCGGCTCGGCTTCTGGGAGCGCTACGGCTACAACAACGACGCCGACCCGTGGCGCGAGGAGCGCTTCTCGGGGTAGCCGGACCGGCGGCGTGCATCCCGCGACCTCGCGCCCCCTCGCGCCCCCTCGCGCCCCCTCGTCCTGAACCACGTCAGGGTCACCAGCGCCTGGTCCCCGCACGGCTTGTGCGTGAAGGTCGACCTTGCCGCCAATGCCCCGCACGCCGAACCCGCTCCTGACCCCCACCCGAGTCGGCGGCCGTGGTCCGGGCCGGATGCGTCGCGGACACGTAGGTGTGAAGTCGCCCTTCAGTGGCGTACGGCTGCCGTCCGCGCGCGCTGGCGGGATTCGGACATGACATGGGTCGCCCGCATGACATGGGTCGCCCGGAGGTCAGCGCGAGCGTCGGCGGCCCCGGGCGCGGTCGTCAGCGCAGGAGCACGTCCGCGAGATCAAGCATCCTCGCCGGCAACTCCTCGAACGTGCGCACCGGGACCAGCGAGCCGCCACCCAGCCGCGCCACGTCCGGACCCACCTGGCGGACCGGGTTGATCCACACGCTGCTCCTCGGCGGGTCGTCGGCCTTCGTGTGCAGCACGTGGAGCCGCTCGATGCGGGCCGCCACCGCCCGCGGGTCGCCGCCAGTCGTGTACTGGCCGTCGGAGACGAGCACCGCAGCGCTGCGCGGGTTCCGCGTCCGGGCCAGCTGCTGCTCGCCGGCCTCGAGGGCCGCCTCGATGTTCGTGGAGCCGAGGCACGGCCGGTCCAGCAGCCGCCGGACCACCTCCTCGACCGGGATCTGCTCGCCCAGCACAACGATGTCGCGCGCATCGTCCGAGAAGCCCACGATGCCGAGGTCGCCCGGGCGAACCTTGAGCGCCAGCACCGCGGCCGCCACCGACGCGAGCGCCATCGGCTCGCCGGCCATGCTCCCCGAGGTGTCCACCATGAGGACGACCTGCCGGCGTTCCTCCTCGCGGTGCTCCACGACCCAGTCGCCGGGATCCGGGTAGCGCTTGCCGGCGGTGTTCTCGAGCGTGCCCGCCACGTCGAGCTCCCCGTGTGGGGCGGCCTCGTGCGGCGATCTCCGGAGCCGCGTCCGCGCCCGCAACGGGCCCACCAGCGCCGCGGCCCGCCGGAGCACGGCGGCGGTCGCGAGCCGCTCGGCCTCCGTCACCACGACCATGTCGGCGTGCTTGAGCCTGCCGGCGGTCAGCCGCGCGGCGAGCTCCCAGCCGTCGAGGGGGGACCCGTCGCGTGCACTGAGCTCTGGGGCAGATGTCGTGATTGCCACGGACGGAGCGACCAGGTCGACGGCGACATCGCCATCCTCGTCGGTGGCGCCGTCATCGGCGGTCTCGCCGGGTGGCGGCGCTCGCACCTCGGCGTCGGCCTCGGCGAGAGCACGTTCGACCAAGCTCGTCGAGCACGGCATCGAAACCGTGGCCGGCCTCGTCGCGCAGGTCGATCCGTGTCTTGAACGCCGCTGCGGCTGCGCGGCGCAGGACCGCAGGATCCCGTGCGGGGTCCACGCCAGCCGCCACGCCCAGCCGCGTGGCCACCTGCACCGTCGCGATCGCTGCTCGCACGGAAGCGCCCTTCCGGATTCGCGGGTGCGAGCGCGTCGCGCGCGCGAGGCGGACGGCAATGGCCACGAGGGCCGGGTCCGCCGGGGGTCCGCCCGCCGCCCGCGTCTCAACGGTGACGATCGCCTCCTCCTCGGCCTCGTCCTGGTAGACGAGCGCGAGGTGCTCGAACCGGTCCCGGAGGGCCTCGGAGAGGTGCCCCGTGGCCACGTACTCCACCGGGTTCTGCGTGGCGATCACCTGGAACCCGGGGGCGGCAACCACCTCGCCCAGGTGCGGCACGCCGATCCGCCGCTCGTCAAGCGCCGGCAGCAGCACGTTCTGGACCGTCTCCGGCATGCGGTTGAGCTCGTTGATGAACAGCACCGCACCCGCGCGCATCGCGGCCACCAGCGGCCCGGCGTTGAAGCTCTCCTCGCCGTAGCCGACGGACAGCACGAGGGGCGGATCGAACCACCCGGTGAGCTTGGCTTCGGAGTAGCGGTCGTCCCCGTCCACCCGCACCGTGTCCCGTCCGAGGTGGTCGCAGACGGCGAGTGCCACCGTCGTCTTGCCGACGCCGACCGGGCCCTCGAGCAGCAGGTGCCGCCCTGACTCCAGCACGGCCAGCGCCAGCGCAAGCTCGTCCTCGCGGCCGACGATGCCGTGCTGCTCCTGGATCTGGCGGATCGGGTTCACGCGGTCTCCGGGGCGGGCGATGGGCAGACCGATGGTAGCCGGTCAGGCCTCCGCTGCCGATGCCTCGGCCGCCACGCGGGACAGGAGCGCGAACACCGGGCCGGCCGCCTCGAACCCATCGCACAGGATGTCGGGCAGGTCGGGCGACGACACGTCCGCATCGGACAGGCGATGACTGAAGATCAGGTCCTTGAGCTTGAGCAGCTCGCCGTCCGGATGGTCCTTCGGATAGCCGGCCGGAACGCGCACCAGCTGCTCCTCCGCGTACAGGCGCCCGAACGTGTCGGCGAACCCGGGGTCGTCGAGGGCAGCGTGCACCGCCCCCGGATCCTCGTCCACGATGCGCCGCCACGTGGCCACCACGCGCGTTGATGGCCGGTAGAGGCCTCCACCCATGAACACCTCACCTGGCTCCATGTGGAAGTAGCCGCTCGGACCGCCGGGCACGCCGGCAGCTGGGAACTGCGCGCTGGCCGCCGTCTTGTAGGGCGATTTGTCCTTGCTGAACCGGGTGTCGCGGTAGATGCGGAACGGCGATCTCCGGTCCGCGATCAAGCCGATCCCGCGGGCCTCGAAACGCTCGGCGAGGGCGAGGCACAGCGCCTCGAGCGGGCGCTTGAGCAGGTCCTCGTACTGGGCCTTGCGGGGCGTGAACCAGGCGCGGTCGTTGTTGGCAGCGAGGTCGACGAGGAAGGCGATGCCTTCGGGCGGGAAGCCCTCGAACTGGATCTGATCGGCCACAGGGTGCTCCCGGGAGGCGGCGGATGGCGGCGGCGTGGCGCGGACGCTACCACGTGGCCATGCGCTCGCACGACAGCGCTCGATGCCCGGCTGTGGACAACCTCTGCCATGCTCCCCGAATGGAACCGACCTTCCTCGTCCTCGGCGGCCCGGCCGTCGGCAAGACCACGACCTCCCGGCTGCTCGCCGATGCCCTCCCCCGGAGCATCCACGTGCCGGTTGACGACATCCGCCACATGGTCCGCGGCGGCCTCGCCCTGCCCGGTCTCCCGTGGACGGACGAGATCAGCCGCCAGGTCAGGCTCGGCCGGGAGGCGGCGCTCGCCGTCGCTGCGCACTACGCCGGGAACGGATTCGCGGTGGTGCTGGACGACTTCTGGGACCCGGAACATGCCGCCGAGTACCGCGATGTCATGCGCCGGCCCGACGTGCACGGCGTGCTGCTGCACGCTCCGCACGAGGTGGCGCTGGCGCGGAATCGGATGCGCTCGCCAGGCCCAGAGAGCGACCACATCGAAGGGGCGATCGCGCACTCCGCTGCGGTGATCGGGTCGGTCCTGGACCGGCTCCCATCCGAGGGCTGGACCGTGATCGACACGTCGGAACTCACCCCGGAGGCCACGGTGGCCGCGATCCTCGAAACGGCGGGCATCGGGTCGGGGAGCTGATCCAGGGCTGGCGGGGCCCGGCCTGAACACCGAAAGGCCCGGGCTGGTGGCCCGGGCCCTCGGCGGAGGGAGGAGGAGGTGCCCGTAGATTGCACGGGCATTCCTTGCAATTCGATGACGCGGCTGGCCCCTTGCGCCTGCACTCACCATCGAGGCGATCGCCGGACGTCCCGTGCGCGTGAAGTGGGTCAACGAGCTCGTCGACGAGAACGGGCACTATCCTCCCGCACCTCCTTCCCGGTCGATCCCGACGCTGCACTGGGCCAACCCGGGTGGGGGCATCGCCGGACGCGACACCACGCCGTCCTAGTTCGACGACGACACCGGCCCCTACTCGGGTCCGGTCCCGATGGTCGTCCCACGTGCACGGCGCGGTCGGGCGTGGGCGACGAGAGCGACGGCTACCCCGAGGCGTGGTACCTGCCCGACGCGCGCGACATCCCCAGCCGGCTACGCGACCGAGGGGACCTGGTATGACTTCTTCGCAGGCAAGGCGAAGCAGCGAGGTTCGGCGTCGAGTGGGAGTCCGGGCTTCGCGCATCCAGCAGTACCCGAACACCGGAGCGGGCGGCGACCAACTGGTACCACGACCACACGCTCGGGATGACGCGCCTCAACGTCTATGCCGGCCCGGCGGGGTTCTTCATCGTCCGCGGTGGCGCCGTCGGACGCCGTGCTCGACGACCGGGACGGGACGCCCGCCGTCCTGCCTGGACCCGCTCCCGCACCGGGCGATCCGTTCCCGCCTCGCCGAGCCGCTACCGCGAGATCGCCCTTGCGATCCAGGACCGCTCGTTCGACGCCGATGGTTCGCTGCGCTATCCTCGGAGCCGCGCCGAGTTCGACGGCATCGTGGGGCCGTATCTGCCCGAGCGAGCAGGGCGGCGACCACGGCGGGCATCTCGCCGATCTGGAACCCGGAGTTCTTCGGCGATACGCTCATCGTCAACGGCACGACGTGGCCGTATCTCGAGGTCGAGCAGCGCCGTTACCGCTTCCGCGTCCTGAACGGCTGCCAGTCGCGCGCCCTGATCCTCGACTTCGCCGCGATCCCGGCCCTCGGAGGTCGTGGCAGATCGGCAACGAGGGCGGCTTCCTCCCGCGACCGGTCGACCTGTCGAGCGAGTATCTGGGGCGGGTCCTCCTCGGTCCCGCCGAGCGTGCCGACCTGATCGTCGACTTCGCGCACGTCCCCCTCGGGCGAGCATGTCCTGCGCAACCTCGGCCCGGACGATCCGTTCGGGGGCGGTGTGCCCGGTGAGGATTTCGAGCCGGCGGACCCGCGCACGACGGGTCAGGTCCTCCAGTTCCGGTCGTCCCGGCGACGGCGATGGACCTCGACGACGCCGCCCGCGCCATCTGCGGCTCCCCGCCATCGAGCCCGCGTCCCCGAGCCGACGCGGACACGCGACGTCTGCGCTCGGTCGAGATGATGGGCGCTGGGCCGCGGATGCGCGACGGCGAGGAGGTCGAGGGACCCGCCGAGGCCGAGCTCGGCACCGTCGGATGGCGGGGCTGGCCTCCGCGAGCGCTCGCTGGGACCACCTCAGTCACCGAGGACCCCGACGTGGGCGACACCGAGATCTGGGAGATCTACAACACCACCGCCGACGCGCACCCCATCCACATCCACGAGGTCGAAGTTCGAGGTCGTCGACCGCGAGGGACGCTGCGGACGGACGGGGAGGACGTGGCGCTGCCCGTCGTGCCGACCGGCGACGTGCGTCCGCCGGAGGCGTGGGAGGCCGGCCGCAAGGACACGGTCCTCGCGTACCCCGGAGAGGTCACGCGGATCAGGGCCACCTTCGCGCAGGCTGGCCAGTACGTCTGGCACTGCCACATCCTCGAGCACGAGGACAACGAGATGATGCGGCCCTACCGCATCGGTCCCGAGCAGCCCGGCCAGCCCGCGCCGAAGCCTGACCGTGTCCCCGCGCGGCCGTCCGACCGGGCGCCGCACGTCCCCTCGGGCCGCCGAGGCTCCTGCGGGCCGCCACCAGCCATCGATTCCCGCCTGGCGGTCGAACGGGGTCCTGCGGCGGCCCGATTCCCGCCGGCGCCCTGTTCGAGCAGCGGGCAGGTCCCGCACGGATTCGATTCCAGCCGGCGGGTTCGATGCAGCCGGCCCAGAGGGGTCGCGGGCGGGACGGGATGCGGAGACGGACCGCGGGCTCGATCGGCGCGGCCCGATCAGCCTGCCGATCGAGCGGCGCGCTAGGGCGAGCAGCGCGCCGGGCAGCACGCGCTCGCGAGTCGTCCGGATCGGCGTCACCGCCCGCGAGGAGCGCCCGCCGGATGCTGCGCTCGGCGAGGGCGGTCATGGTGTCCACCACATCGACCGGGTCCACGGTGAGCTCCCGGCCGGCGCGTCCCACCGCGTCCACGATGAACGATCCGAGCCGCTCGCGGAACCGGAGGTTGACATCCAGGAGCTGGCGCGACATGTCCGGCCGCCGGATGGCGTGGATCTCCAGCTCCGTCTGGACGAGCATCATCGTCCGGTCGACCGGGATGGTCCGCAGCACCCGGTCAACGATCGAGGCGACGACTGCCGGCAGCTGGTCATCGGCACCCGCGATCTCGGGCGTGACCTCCACCAGGGCGGCGTCCAGGTGCTCGATCAGGCGGGCCTGCTCACGTTCCACGAGCGCACTGACGACATCGTCCTTGTCGGCGAAGTTGGAGTAGAACGCCCCGCGCGTGAAGCCCGCCCTCTCGCAGATGTCCTCGACGCTGCCGCCCATGACGCCACGCTCGGCGAAGACCTCGCGTGCCGCGTCCAGCACCCGCTGGCGCGTGGCCTCGCGACGAACCGAGCGATGGACGCTGGTGCTATGGCCATCGTCGGGATCAAGGCGCTGCGCGACAGGCTCCGCGATGTGGGTGTGGCCCACGGCATCCGGAGCTGCGGAGGGGACTGACAGGGCGGGCGCGGCAGCGGGCGCGACACCAGCCGTGGGCGCGACACCAGCCGTGGGCGCGACAGCGGGCGCGACAGCGGGCGCGCAGCGGCGGACCCAGCCGTGGGCGCGACACCAGCCGTGGGCGCGGGCGTGCCCATCCAGGCCGCCCAGTCGCCAGGCCGCGGCTCGCGTCCCATCCTGCAGACTCCTTCGATACAGATCTGTATCCGATACATTGACGTATCGGATACGCGGACGTATCCTACCCGGCGCGGCACACCGCTGCAACCCCTGACGCCACTTCGACCCGCGGCCCCCGCCGCGCCCATAGCGACCGGCGCCGGCGCACCCACCGCGCGGCCCGGGGAGGCACCACCGTCCCATGTTCGAGCGCCTCGGCTCCGCGACCTTCCGGTTCCGCTTCCTGATCCTTCTCGCCTGGATCGCCGTGGCGGTCTTCATGGCCACGATGGCGCCCAGCCTGGCGGGCTCCGGCGCGACGGACCAGACCACGTTCCTGCCGGAGAACGCCCCCTCCCGCGTTGCGAAGGACGCGCTCGAGCGCGCATTCCCCGGCAGCACGTCCTCGTCGTCGGCCACCATCACGATGGACCGCCCGGCTGGACTGACCGAGGAGGACCGGACATGGCGTGACGATCTCGGCGCCTGGGTCCTCAGCGACGAGGCCCCCGAGGAGCTCCGGACCGCCGCCTCGGACTTCGAGACCGCCGACTCGCGCCCTGAGCTGGAGGAGCTGTTCCGTGCGGAGGACGGCACCTTCGAGCTGTTCGTCATCAACCTCGACGTCGCCGAGGCAGGTGACGCGGCCAAGGTCGTCACCGAGCAGCTCCGCGAGCACATCGCCGCCAGCGCGCCCGACGGCCTCGACACCCACGTCAGCGGTGCCGCTGCCATCAGCTCCGACTACCTCGAGGCCGTCCAGACGGGCACCGACAGCACCACGATCATCACCGTCTTCCTCGTCATCTTCGTCCTGCTCGCGATCTACCGCGCCCCGCTGGCAGCGCTCATCCCGCTCGTCACCATCGGCGCCTCGTACGTGGTGTCCACCGGGATCCTCGGCTACCTCGCCCAGGCCGGCTGGTCGGTCAGCTCGACGCTCGCGACCTTCCTCGTCGTCATGGTGTTCGGCGTCGGGACCGACTACGCGATCTTCCTCATCAGCCGCTACCGCGAGGAAGTCTCCCACGACGGCGACTGGCACGAGGCCGCGACGACCACGGTCAAGCGCATCGGCGCCGTCATCACGGCGTCCGCGGGCACGGTCATCGTGGGCATGCTCGCGATGGGCGTCGGCGACTTCAAGATGATCGCCTCGATGGGCCCCGGCATCGCGATCGCGATCGCCGTGACGCTCGTCGCCGCCCTCACCCTGTCCCCTGCCCTGCTCTCGATCTTCGGCCACTACCTGTTCTGGCCGCTCCACACGCGGGAGAAGCACGAGGGCGAGCCGCGCGGCTTCTTCGCGGCCCTCGCGGCCGCCGTGTCGAGGCGCCCGGTCCCGTGGACCGCGGCACTCCTCGTGATCCTCATCGTGCCGGCGCTCTACCTGCCGCAGGCGGAGTCCAACTTCGACGTGATCGCGGACCTTCCGAAGAGCGCGGACTCCCGCATCGGCTACGAGCAGATCGGCGAGCACCTGGGCGAGGACAAGCTCGTCCAGTCGACAGGCCTCGTGGATCTCGGCGACGACGGTGACATGCTGGCACCCGTGCAGCTCGCCCGGCTCCACGGGCTGATGGTCGCCCTCCAGGAGGATGCCGGGGTCGCGACGACCACGAGCCTCATCACGCCCGACGGGGACACGACGGTGCCCGATGGCTTCCGCCCGTCCGCCACGCTGGGCGAGATCGCCGACGGGTTCAAGGGGGACGACGGCGCCACGCAGGAGACCGACAGCGCGAGCCTTCTCGACGGCGAGGTCGAAGACGGGCTCAACCAGGCGCTCGACTACATCAACGGCCTCGCCGTCGCCTTCCCGGATGTCGCCGCAGGCCAGGCCATGCGCGATGCCAGGGCAGGCCTCGAGCACGCCCTCGACATCGTGGCCCGGGTCCAGGACCAGGCGGTCCTGACCACCCAGCTGCGCACCCTCTCGACCTCGATCACGGATCCGGCGAACGCCGCCACGTCCAGCGGCGAGGACACGGGCGACGACGACTCGACGCTCATGAGCGACTACCTCGCGGAGCTTGGCGCCGCCTTCCCCGCGGTGAAGGAGCTCGACGCCTGGAAGGACGGTGTCAAGGCTGCCCGCGACCTGGAGCAGGACGCGTCGATCGGCGCAGCCCTGGCTCTCGCCGACGCGTTCGACGCGCTCGCGGACCACTTCGCGGCGACGAACCCGGACGCGACGCTCACGCCCGAGAGCCTTGCCGGGACCACGGCCGCCAAGGAGCTCAAGAAGGAGGCCGAGGACACCTTCAACGCGCTGCCGGACGAGTTCTCCGCCCTCGCGGCCGCGTTCACCGGCCGCCCGGACGACTTCTACATCCCCACCTCGCTCACCGGCGAGGACGCCGAGAAGCTCCAGGACGCGATCGACGCCTTCGTGTCCGAGGGCAGGACCGCCACCCGCTTCTACCTGACCTCATCGAGCTCGCCGTACTCGGGCGGGGCGTTCCAGGTCGTGAAGGACGTCCGCGCGGTCATGGAGGACCACCAGAAGGACTTCGGTTCCACGGCCATCGCGCACGTCGGCGGCCCGATCGCCCAGTTCACCGATGTCAACGACACGCTCGCCAAGGACTTCGTGAAGGTCGGCGTGATCACGGTGCTCGGCGTGCTGGTGGTGCTCATGCTGCTGCTGCGCGCGATCGTCGCCCCGCTGTACCTGGTGGGGACGGTGATCCTGTCGTACGCCTCCACCATCGGCCTCTCCGCCTTCATCTTCCAGGAGGTGATGGGCCAGCCCGGGATCAGCCCGTACCTGCCGCTGATGGTGTTCGTGCTGCTCGTCGCGCTCGGGTCGGACTACAACATCTTCCTGATGCACCGGGTCCGCGAGGAAGCGGAGACCCGCTCGATGCGCGACGCGGTCCGGGTCGCATCCGGGCACACGGGCGCGGTCATCACGTCGGCCGGCCTCATCCTCGCCGGCACCTTCGGGTCGATGGCCACGGCGCCACTCACCATCCTGTTCCAGGTTGGGATCGCGGTCGCGATCGGCGTGCTGATCGACACGTTCCTGGTGCGCTCGATCCTGGTGCCCGCGATCACATCGCTCGTGGGCGACTGGGCCTGGTGGCCGACGCGGATGGTCCACCACATTCCGGGCATGGATCCGATCCCGGTGCCGGTGCCGGTCGGGGGTTCCGTCCCGGTCCCGGTCGGCGCTGGCGCTCCGGTCCCGGTTGGAGTGAGTGCCTCGGTCCCGGTCGCTGCGGCCGCCGGTGTCGCGCTCGCCGCCTCCCCGTCCTCCGCCGGTGGAGTCCTCGTGGCCGGAGACGTCGCGGGCACCGAGAGGGCCCATGGCACCGAGCACGCCCGGCGTGCCTCGCGTCGCCGCCTCGCGGTGGGTCTCGCGCTCGTCATCCTGGTGCCGCTGACCGTGGCCGGGTTGCTGACCTGGTCGCTGGGCGGGGCGCTCGACCGCATGGGCTCCGTCCAGGCGGCCGTCGTCAACCTCGATGAGGGCGGCACGATGACCCTGCCGGGCGGCACCGAGACGATGCTCGCGCTGGGCGACGACCTCACGGCCACCCTGCTGGCGCCCGGCGACGGCGAGGGCTTCGCGTGGGTCGAGGCCGATGCCACCGCAGCCGAGGCCGGTCTCACGGACGGCACCTACGCCGCCGTGCTCACCATCCCCGCCGAGTTCTCTCGGACGGTCGCCGCCCTGCGTTCCGACACCACCGGCAGTGCCCCACAGGCGTCGCTGGGCATCCTCACCGATGACGCCTCGGGATACGCCCTGGGCACCGTCGCGCGAGCCGTGTCGGCCGCCATCGCCACGACCACCGCGCAGGGCGTGACCGCGTCCTATGTCGACGACGTCCTGCTCGCGGTCACCGATGCCCAGGCCCGGCTCAGCCGTGCGTCGGGAACCGCCTCGGAGCTCGCGGACTCGTCATCGAACCTGGCCGGCGACGCATCGGGCGTCGAGGTGTTCGCCGGGCAGCTGGTGAACGGTCTCCAGGAGCTCGTGGACGGCACGTCCGACACCAGCGGCATCACCGAGCTCGTGGACGGCACGGCGGCCCTGGCTGACGGCGTGACCAAGGTTGCCGGCGGCCAGAAGGAGCTCGCGAAGGGGACGAAGGCGGCAGCCACCGGGGCCCAGAAGCTCGCTGACGGCGCCACCAAGGTGGCGGACGGAGCCGACCAGCTCGCGACCCAGACGTCGTCGCTGCCGGCCCAGGTGGACCAGATGGCCACGGGCGCCGAGCAGCTGGCAAGGGGCGCGCACGGGCTCGCCGACGGCATCGACGCCTACATCAACGGCGACCCCGCGACCACGCCGCCCTGGCCCGGCCTCACAACCGCCGCCACGCTTGCGGGTGGCGTGAAGTCCGGCGCGACGCAGGCGGCTTCGCTCGCAGGCGACACCGCGAGCTCCGCTTCCGCAACGTCACAGGCCGCGAGCGACGCCGGAGGCGACGCACAGGCGCTCGCGGGTGACATCGCCGCTGTTTCAGCGCAGTGCGAGGCCACATACGGCGCAGCCGATCCGGTCTGCCAGGGCATCGCGGGCCTGCAGGGTGATGCGACGTCACTCTCGACATCGACCGGGACCGTCGCTGCGATGACGGACGGGACGGCGCAGCTGGCACAGGGGACGAAGACCGCCACGGGCGAGGTCAAGACCTACGCGGCCAACCTCGACGCCATGGTCGCGGGCGCCGTGGAGTACGCAAAGGGTCTGCGCGCAGGTGCGAATGATCTCGCCAGCGGCATGGACCAGTACGCCGCCGGCGTCAGCGAGTTCGCGAAGAACGCGCCGGCACTCGCCAGCGGCATCTCGCAGCTGTCCACCGGCACCTCGGGCGTCGCCACGGGCGCATCGGAGCTTGCTGACGGCCTCGACAAGCTTGCGGCCGGCTCCAAGGCGCTGGCCTCGGGCGCGGGCAAGGCCGCCGACGGCGCGCAGACCCTGGCCGATGGCGTCGCGTCGAACATGGGTGGCCTCGACCAGCTCACCGAGGCCGGCGACCTCGCCCTCGAGGCGGGGCGCCTCGTGGAGGCACAGGCTGCCGGCATCGCGGAGAGCGGGAACACCATCTCGGACGATGCCGCGGCCCTCGCCGACGACCTCGACGCCTCGGCCTCCGGGGTCGGCTCCTACGGGACCGAGCAGCGCACGAAGCTCTCGGCTCTCGCGGCAGATCCCATCGCCGTGGCGGCCACGCGCATCAACGGCGTCGGCGGGCTCCAGGACGGGCTGGCGCCGTTCCTCATGGCCCTCGCCGCGTGGCTGGGCGTGATGGGGGCATTCCTCCTGCTGCCGGCGGTCTGGGCCACCGGCGAGCGGCGCTGGATCCGGGGCGTGCTCCTCGGCTTCGGTGCGTCTGCGGCGGTCGGGATTGCCGCCTCGCTGCTGATGGTGGCCGGCATGGTGCTGTTCCTAGGCCTGGCGGTCGCCAGCCTGCCGCAGCTCGTGTTCTTCGCGGTCCTGGCCACGCTCACCTTCACCGCGGTCGTGCAGGCGCTCGTGGCGCTGTTCGGATCGCGGGGCTGGCTCGTCGCGCTGCTGCTCCTGGTCCTGCAGGCGGCGGCCCTGGGCTTCCCGGTCGCGGTGACCCCGGGCCCAATCGCAGCCCTGCACCCGCTCCTGCCGATGAGCTACGCGGTGGACGCCTTCCGCGGGGCCATCACGGGCGCGGGCTCGGCACCCATGATCGACGCGTTCGCGCTGACGGCGTTCCTGGTCGTGGGCCTGCTGGTGACGCTCGCCGGCGTCGCCAGCCGGGCGGCACGGCGGACCCGGACCGACGACGCGGCCGACTACGCGGAGGTCAGCGCGGCCTGAGAGCTGGTTCCCGAACTCGACCACTGGGTGACCTCCGGATCCTTGCCTCTCAGGCGCCGGCCGCCGACGATGAGCGCATGACTCGACCCCGCCTGTACCTCGTCCGTCACGGCGAGACCGACTGGAACGCCGCGGGGCGACTCCTGTCGTTCACCGACCTGCCCCTCAACGACCGGGGCGAGCAGCAGGCCGCGACGCTCGCCACCGACCTTGCCGGCATCTCCTGGGATCGCGCAGTCTCGTCGCCTCTCGTCCGGGCCCGTCGGACGGCGGAGATCGTCCTCGCCGCACGGGCCGACGCGCCGAGGCTGGTGATCGACGAGCGCCTGCGGGAGATGGACTTCGGCCCGTACGAGGGCTGGTCGGAGCCGGAGCTCGCAGCCGACCCCGTAGCAGCCACGCGTCGGCGCGACGGCGCACAGATCCCGGGCGTCGAGCCCGAGGAACAGGTGGCACAGCGCGCCCAGGCCTTCCTCGCCTCGCTCGGTGACGCGGGCGGGACGACGCTCGTCGTCGGTCACGGGCGGGCGCTGCGCATCATGCTGGCCGTGGCCCTGGGCCTGCCACCGTCCTTCTCGCAGTCGCTCCGGATGCGCAACTGCCGCCCGGCAGTGCTCGAACCGGGACCGAGGCCGCTCCTCCTCGCGTTCAACGCGGGCGAGCCGTCCTTCGAGGCGCGCACCTGGTTCTGAGGTAGTCAATGCCGGCCAGTGGGGCTAGCAGGCTGGCGTCGTGCCCGGCGAAGGCGCACGATGCACATGGAGCGAGCCGATAGAGCCGCAGCTGAGCGCAGCGAGAGGATCTGAACGTGGCAATGGACGAGACGCCCACGGTCCCCGAGACCGGCGGCAAGGCAGGCATGGCGAAATGGAAGGGCACTGGGTCGACGAAGAGCTCGCCCCCGGCCGGCAGCGGGGCCGTGTACGGGCTCGGGATGATCGGCGCCCTCGTCTACTTCGTCGGAACCGCCGAGACACGAACGGACTATGTCCTCGCGGTGGGCAAGGCCATCGTCTGGCCGGCCATCCTGGTCCACCTGGCGTTCAAGAGGCTCGACGGCTAGAGGTCCGCTCAGCGGCTCCGGGACCGCTCAGCGGCCGGAGGTCCCCTCGGCGGCCGCAGCCCCGGACACCCTCGCCGCGAATGCCCGGACCGCCGACGCGGTGTCCGGGCCGGTGAGGGGCTGGCCGTGCCCGCCGCCGACGACCAACGGCTCCAGCGCAGCGATCGCCGTGATTGCAGCGCGCGCCAGGCCCGCGTTCCACGTCGTGTACCACGGCGGGCCTGACAGTCCCTGCCGGCCGAGCATGAAGCCCGCCGGTTCGTTGACCCGCAGCGTGACGAGCGCGTCGCCGGTGAGGACCACGCGATCAGCGCGCCGGACGAACGACACGCTCCCGGGCGTGTGCCCCGGCGTGGGGAGCCACTCCCACCCGTCGAGACCGGGGACCACCCCGCCCGGTTCGAGCTCGCGGAAGAGCCCGGTCAGGCTCCCCTGCGCCAGCACGGCCGTCCGTCGCCGCTCGCCGAGCGCCCGCATCAGCGGCAGGATGACCCATCGGTCGAGGGGCCCGGCGTAGCGCTCCATCGCCGCGAAGTCGCCGTCCGCGATCGGGGCCTCGGCGGGGTGCAGGAGGATGGGGCAGTTCCACGTTCCGGCGAGTGCGCGGGCCGCCCCGGCATGATCGGGATGGTCGTGGGTCAGGAGAATGGCGGCCACGGCCGCGTCCGGCCCGATGAGCGACCGTACGGCGGCTTCGATCCGCGGGGCGTCGCCCTCCCAGCCGGCATCGACGAGGGCCCACGCGCCACCCGCGCGCACGAGGTACACGTTCGTCTGCGTCCGGCCCCACGGTCCCAGGAGGAACACGCCGGGAGCGATCTCGGCAGGAACCTCGGGAGCAACCTCGGCCGGCGCTTCCCGGCCTCGCGTCGCACGCCGGAGGCGAGCCACACCGATCGCGGCCGCCAGGGCCACGGCAGCTGCGGCGGCGATGACGACGCGGGAGATCATGGACGTGCCCGGCAGCCTACGTCGCGAACCGCGTCAGGAACGCTGACATCCGCTCCAGGCCTGCCACCAGCACCTCGGGGTCGTTGGCGTAGCCGATGCGCGCGTAGCCCTCGCGATCGAAGGCCGCGCCGGGCACGAGCAGGACGCCCTCCTCCTCGAGGAGCGCCGTGCAGAACGCCTCCGACGTGATGCCCATACGGTCATAGCGCAGGAACGCCGTCGTCCCCGAGCGCGGGCGGACGTACGAGATGCGCGGCTCCTCCGCGACCCAGGCATCGAGCAGCGCCAGGTTCCCGCGCACGATCGCCCGGTTGCGCTCCAGCATCGCCGGGGCATGCTCCAGCGCCAGCGCCGCGAGCAGGTCGTCGACCATGCTCACGCTGATGACCGAGTAGTCGCGGTGGCGGCTGACGGGCTCGCGGACCTCGGCGGGCGCGACGATCCAGCCCAGCCGCAGCCCGGCCAGCGAGAACGCCTTCGACATCGAGCCCACGCCGATGGTCTTCGGATACCGGTCGACGAACGACGGGCTGGTGCCCTCCCCGTCCTGGTCCAGCCCGCGGTACACCTCGTCGGCAAGGATCCACGCATCCTGGGCGGCGGCGATGCCGGCGATCGCGTCGATCGTGGCCACGGCGAGGAGCGCGCCCGTCGGGTTGCCGGGGTTCACCAGGGCGATGAGGCGTGCGCCGGCGCGAGGCGGATCAGCTCGTCGAGGTCGGGCAGCCAGCCGTCCTCCTCGCGCAGGCGCAGCTCGCGCACCTCGGCGCCGAGGCTGGCCGGGATCGCCGTGTGCTGCTGGTACGTGGGCGTGATCGACACCACGACGTCGCCCGGCTCCACCAGCGCCTCGTACACGAGGTGGTTCGCGCCGATCGCCCCGTGCGTGACCAGCACGTCATCGGCCGTGGCGGACCCGTAGAGCGCGGCGATCGCCGTCCGCAGCCGCTCGGAGCCCTCGATCGCCCCGTAGCCCAGCCGCATCGGCCCAAGCTCGTCAGCCAGCCAGCCGGCGTCGCGCCCGGCGAGCGCCAGCAATTCGTCCACCGTGACCGAGTCCACGCAGGTCTCGGCCAGGTTGTAGCGGCAGGTGGTCTCCCACCGGTTCATCCAGATCTCGACGCCGAAGTCCGCGATTCGCATGCCGCCATTGTGCCCGCATGCCCGGGCCGGCACACACTGCCCCTCCACTGGCCGTAGGATTCCGTGGACTCCGGTGCATCGGGCGGTGCGCAACCCTCTCGGCAGGACGCTGGCACGAGCTCCGGCCTCTAGCACCAGCGGCCGCCGGCGCAATTCTGGCGCCAGGGGTTGACATCGCCGCGGGCGGGCCTATATTACGCAGCACGATATATCGTCGTCACGTAGTAACAGGAGTCCCATGCAGCCCCGGATCCCCGAGCTCGGCCGGTTCGCCGAGCCAGCGCTCCTCATCCTCGTCAGCCTGAGCGACGGGCCGAAGCACGGCTACGCGATCATGGCCGACGTGGAGGCCGGCACCGGCCGGCCGCTGGGTCCGGGAACCCTGTACGCCGCGCTCGCCCGCCTGGAGGAGCGCGGCCTGATCGAGGCCCTGGCGCCCGTCGACCGCCGCCGGCCCTACCGGCTGACCGCGGTGGGCGCCACGATGCTCGCCGAGCAGCTCCACGAGCTCTCCGAGTTCGCGCAGCTCGGCCTCCAGCGGCTCGGCCGGTCGACCGGCTGACGGGAGGCGCATGCGTCCCATGATCGCCCTGCTGCTCCGCTGCTATCCCGCGCGCTGGCGCGCCCGCTACGGCGACGAGTTCGCCGCGGTGCTCGAGGAGCGGCCGCTCGGCCCGTTCGACGTGGCCGACGTCCTGCTCGGCGCGCTCGACGCCCACCTGCATCTCCGCGGCCTCGGCGCCGCGTCCCAACACCGGAAGGGGTTCGCCATGTCACTCCGCATCGGGGGGTATGCCGCCATCGTCGGCGGCCTCCTCTGGATCGCTCGGCCTCGCTGCCACCAGCTGCCGACGAGGGCGACATCGCCCTCTGGCCGTGGGCCATCGTCATCAGCGGCACGGTCGCCCTGCTGGTCGCCCTCGCCGGCCTCAGCGCCTTCCAGGCCCGTCGCTACCCGCGGCTCGTCTGGGCAGCGTTCGCCCTGCCGGCAATCGGCGCCATGCTCTCGATCCTCGGTCTCGTCGCGATGATGCTGGACATGCCCGGGACGCTGCTGGCAAGGCTGACGCCGTGGGAGGTCTGGTTCCTCGGCCTCCTCCTGATGGTCGCCGGCTCCGGGCTGTTCGGCCTCGCCGGTCTGCGCGCAGGCGAGTTCGCACGCCTCGGCTTCGGCCTGCTCCTCATCGCCGGCCTGGCCGTCATCCCGATGCTCGTCGGGATGGCCGGGCTGGTGGCCTGGGAGCCCGTCGATCAGCATCATGGGCCTCGTGCTCATGGTCACCTTCGTCGGGGGGTGGATCGTCCTCGGCATCAGCGCCCTGCGCGTCACCGGTCCCAGCCCCATCAAGCTCGAAGGAGCGTCCCTGTGAAGCGTCTCGTCCGTCCCGCGCTCGGCGCGGTCCTCCTCCTCGCGCTCGCCGCCACGCCGGCGCTCGCCAACCACTCCCACGTGAAGCTGCTCGGCAACGGCCAGTGTGTCGTGCTGGCCGAGGGCGGCTGGCGAGGACGACGTCGTCCTGCCGCTGTCCGTGTTCAAGCACAACCCGAACGTGGACGTTGCCCTCGACCGGTGCGGCGCATCCGCTCCACGTGCTCGTGCACAGGGGCGTCCCCGGCGAGCGTCGGCTCGTACGCCGTCTTCGGCTCCGCCGAGGGCAACGCCCTCTGCGCGGGCGGCTATGTCAATCGCTGACGCTCAAGCCGAGGATCCTGACCATGATCGCGACTCGTCCCGGCACCCCCACCCGGGCAACGCGCATGCTCGGGGTCCTCGGCATCGCCGGAGGACTCGGGCTCCTGCTCGCGTACGTCCTGGACATCCCGTCGGCCTGGAACACCCTGCGCCTGGTGCTGTTCTGCGGCGGCGCGATCGCCATCGCCCTGGCCACGTACAGACGTCACGCTGAGGTCTCGCGTCCCCTCGCGCGTGCCGGGACGATCCCGCTGGTCGCGGCGAACGCCGTGTACATCGCCTGGATCCTGCTCGCGCTTGGGCAGGAGCGGCCGTTCGCAGGGGACTTCGGTCTCGCCGGCTTCTGGGCGGCGCTCTCGTTCTGGCTCGCCGACGCCTGGTTCGGGCTCATCGCGCTGCGGCTCGGCGTCGTCTGGCGCGGCGCCGGGATCGTCCTCGTCGCAGGCTCCCTCATGGCGATCACCGGCATCGATCGCCTGGGCCTCACGTCGCAGGCAGACCCGACGGTCTTCGGGCCTGTCGCCCTGGCGGGTGTCGCTCTCAACGGCGTCGCCTGGATCCTCCTCGGCCTCCCGATCGCGCTCCCGGGGATCGGGCGCTCGCTCGGTATACGCGGCCGTTCGCCGGCGCCGGCTGACAGCGCCAACTGAGCCAGTGCCGGCCACCGCACCCGCAGCCGACGCGGACGAGCTTCGCTACCGCCGGGCCGAGCGACAGCTGTGGGACTCGCTGGGGCTCGTGCCAGCCGAGCATCGCGTCCACCTCGACCGGCTCGGGTGCGACGTACGCATCCAGGAGCTCGGCGCCGGTCCGCCGGTCCTCTTCCTCCACGGCGGCTCGACGTGCGGGACCAGCTGGGCCGACCTCGCAGTCCGCCTCCCGGGCTTCCGGTGCATGCTCGTGGACCGGCCGGGCACGGGTCTGAGTGACCCTCTGCAGGACACCGTCCTGAACCTGGACGACCTGGCCGCGCTCGCCGGCGTGCTGGTGCCTGACATCCTCGATGCGCTCGGGCTCGACTCGGCGTCCATCGTGGCGACATCGTTCGGTGGCTACTTCGCACTCCGCGCCGCGCTCACGGCCCCGGAACGAGTTGGCAGGATGGTGATCCTCGGGTGGACGGCCGGTGCGCCAGTCGGCCGCCTGCCTCCGATGATGCGGGCGGGAACGGCGCCGGTCCTCGGCGAGCTGCTTGCCCGAGCGCCATCGGGCCCACGCACGGTGCGTTCGATCTTCCGCGGAATCGGGCTCGGCCGGGCCCTCGACGAAGGCCGGATCAGCGACGAGGCGATCGCCGCATATGCCGCGCTCCTCCGCCACACGCCGACCCTGCGGAATGACCTCGCGCTCGGCCGCCTGTTTCTGTCACCGGTCCGGGGGCTGGATCCCCGGCTGGCCTTGTCGCCGGTGGAACGCGGCCGGATCGGCGTTCCGGTGCTCTTCCTGTGGGGTGAAGTGGATCCCTTCGGGGGCAGGGACGTCGCGCGGTCGTTCGTGGAGCCATTCCCGGACGCGCGCCTGGAGCTGGTGCCGAGGGCCGGGCATGCGATCTGGATGGACAACCCGTCCCTTGCAGCGGACGCGGTCACAGCCTTCCTTGGGGTGACCGGTCCCTGACACCGCTGGGAGTCAGGAACCGACCGTCCACGCACGCGACGTGCATCAAACCCGACCTGGCCGCACGCCCGCCGCACGGCGCACCTCCTGGTGAACCTCACCGGAGTCAGCGCGCCCGGAGCGGGCGCGGAGCGGGCGCGGAGCGCGCCCGGAGCGGGCGTGGAGCGGGCGCGCGAACGGGTGGCTGCCGGACATGCAGCGCCGGGCACACGAACCCGCCGCCATAGCGGCCCCCTGAATCGGTCCGTTCCTCCCTCCTCCTGACGGCAGCGTTGCCGTCAACCTCCTCTCATCCCGGCGTCGATGCCGGAGGGAAGAGCTCGCGCGACCCGCGCGTCCCCACGGGCCCACGACTGCCAACTGGCTGGAGGTGAGGGTCCCCTTGCGCACCGTCTTCATCGACCCGAAGCGCTGCATCGGGTGCGGGCAGTGCGAGCTTGCGTGCTCGTTCGCACATGCCCGGACCCGCGACCCGGTGATGGCCCTCATGGAGAAGCCGTCGCCGCGGCCGCGGATCCACGTCAAGGCGGGGCTGGTCCCCAACACCGCCTATCCCAACAAGTGCCAGCACTGCAACCCGGCCCCGTGCATGGGCGTCTGCCCGAGCGGCGCGATCACGCGCGACGCGGACCAGGGCGTCGGTCCTGATCGACGCAGGAGAAGTGCATCGCGTGCGCCATGTGCGCGATCGTCTGCCCGTTCGACGTGATCACCTACCACCCCCAGGACGTGCGGGGCGAGGAGCGGACGGTCGCGGTGAAGTGCGACGGCTGCTACCACCGCGTGAAGAAGGGACAGATCCCCGCCTGCGTCGAGACCTGCAAGGTCGGCGCGCTGCGGTACGGCGACATCAACGACCTGGTCGCGGACGACCAGCGCCGCGAGAGCGAGCGGGTGCTCGCCGCCGCGGCAGGCGATGAGGCGGAGGCCACCGGCGACCTGGTCGCGGCGTGGCGGGCCACGGGGGCCGGCGTGGCCCATCCTGGAGGTGTGCGATGACCCTGCTCTCCCGCAACGGCTACGTGCCGAAGGCGGCCAGCGTCCCGGCCGACGCCAAGGCCATGGTCGAGGTGGCCAAGGCCGAGGGCATCCCGACCGTCTGGGACCGGCTCGCCGCCCAGGAGCCGCACTGCGGCTACTGCTCGCTCGGCGTGTCGTGCCGCAACTGCTCCATGGGCCCCTGCCGCATCGATCCATTCGGGCACGGCCCGCAGGTTGGCGTCTGCGGCGCGGACGCGGACCTGATCGTCGCCCGCAACCTGTCGCGCGCCATCGCGGTCGGCTCGGCCAGCCACAGCGACCACGGCCGCGACATCCTCGAGGTCTTCGAGCAGACCGCCAAGGGCGAGACCTCCGGGTACCGCATCGCCGACGAGGGCAAGCTGCTCGCCCTGGCCGCCGAATGGGGCATCGAGACCGAGGGCCGCCCGATCAACGAGATCGGCGTCGACCTGGCCGACGCGATGTTCGAGGACTTCGGCTCGCGCAAGAAGGAGCTGGGCTTCGTCTCCCGCCTCCCGGAGCAGCGTCAGGCCCTCTGGAAGCGCCTCGACATCACCCCGCGCGGCATCGACCGCGAGAACGTCGAGATGCTCCACCGCACCCACATGGGCGTGGACTCCGACTACGCGAACATGCTCCTCCACGGCCTCCGGACGAGCCTGTCCGATGGCTGGGGCGGCTCGATGATCGCCACCGAGCTCTCGGACGTGCTGTTCGGGACGCCGCAGCCCGTCATGTCCGAGGTCAACCTCGGCACGCTCAAGGCGACGCACGTCAACATCGCCCTGCACGGGCACAACCCGCTGCTCTCGGACGTGATCGTCGAGGCCTCCTCCGATCCCGAGCTCGTCGCGCTGGCGAAGAGCAAGGGCGCCGAGGGCATCAACCTCGTGGGCCTGTGCTGCACCGGCAACGA
The DNA here is from genome assembly GCA_963697365.1 of uncultured Chloroflexia bacterium. Lineage (GTDB taxonomy): Bacteria > Chloroflexota > Limnocylindria > Limnocylindrales > CSP1-4 > CAIXZV01. The sequence continues at coordinate 65,945 of CAVONT010000001.1, read as the reverse complement.
GCTGATGATGCGCCGCGGCGTGCAGATGGCCGGCAACCACCTCATGCAGGAGCTGGTCATGATGACCGGCGCCCTCGAGGCGATGGTGGTCGACTACCAGTGCATCATGCCGTCCGTCGTGGACGTGGCGAAGTGCTTCCACACCCGCGTGATCACCACCGCCGACAAGGCGAAGATCCCGGGCGCCACGCACATCAGCTTCGACCCGGCGCAGGGTCTCGCCATCGGCCAGGAGATCGTCCGCCAGGGCATCGAGGCGTTCCCCAGCCGCGTGACGGCCCGCGTGAACATCCCCAGCGAGCCCGTCCCGATGATGGCCGGCTTCTCGGTGGAGTCCATCATCGGCGCGCTCGGGGGCACCCCCAAGCCGCTCGTGGACGCGATCGCGTCCGGCGCGATCCGGGCGCCGTCGGCATCGTCGGCTGCTCCAACCCCAAGGTCCCGCTCGACACCTCCAACGTGGGCCTCGCCAAGCGCCTGATCGAGAACGACGTGCTCGTGATCGTGACCGGCTGCGCGGCCGTGGCCAACGGCAAGGCCGGCCAGATGCTCCCCGAGTCGGCCGCGCATGGCGGGCCCCGGCCTCAAGGCCGTCTGCGAGGCCCTGGGCATCCCGCCCGTCCTGCACATGGGCTCCTGCGTGGACAACACGCGGATCCTCGTGCTGGCCTCGGCGCTCGCCAAGTACCTCGGCGTGGACATCCACCAGCTGCCGCTCGCCGGCGCCGCCCCGGAGTGGTACTCCGAGAAGGCCATCGCGATCGGGTGCTACGTGGTCGCGTCGGGCATCACGACCGTCCTGGGCGTCCAGCCCCCGATCTTCGGCTCGCCGAAGGTCGTGGACCTGCTGGCCAGCGGCCTCGACGGCGTGGTCGGCGCGAAGTTCGCCGTGGAGCCCGATCCGGAGGCTGCCGCGATCATCATCCGCAAGCACATCGAGGAGAAGCGCAAGGGCCTCGGGCTGCCCGTACATCGAGCCGTCCGAGATCGGCGCGCCGGTCACCGCCGGCTGACGGCCGGCACCATGACCGGACCCGAGACGGCCGCGACCGTCCCGGTGGACCAGGGCATTCGCCTTGTCCTCACCGGGAAGGGCGGCGTCGGCAAGACCACGCTCACCGCCACGCTCGCACGCCTGCTGGCGCGCGAGGGTCGGCGCGTGCTCGCGGTGGACGCCGATGCGCAGCTCAACCTCGCGGCCGCCCTGGGAATCCCGCGGGACGAGGCCGAGCACCTCGTCCCGCTCAGCCACCACCACGCGTACATCGCCGAGAAGACAGGCGTCCAGCCCGGCGAGAGCGGCGCGCTGGTCCGGCTCAACCCGGACCTCGGCGACGTGGTGGACCGCTTCGGCCAGCAGGCGCCCGATGGCGTACGGCTGCTCGCCATGGGCACCCTCAGCGGAGCCGGGGGCGGCTGCCTCTGCCCGGAGAACACGACCCTCGCCCAGGCGATCCGAGCCGTCGGCCTGCGCCCGGGCGAGGCGATCGTGCTCGACACGCAGGCCGGCGTGGAGCACTTCGGACGCGCGATCGCCCGCGGCTTCGGCCATGCCGTCGTGGTCACCGATCCCACGTACTCCGGCACCGGCGTCGCCGTGTCGGCCGCCCGGTTCGCCCGCGAGCTCGGGATCGCCAACGTGCACCTCGTCGTCAACCGCGTCCGTGACGACACCGACCGGGCCCGGGTGGAGGCGGACCTCGCCCGTCGTGGGCCGGACATCGCCTACGACTCGACCCACTGGCTGCCCTACGACGACTCCGTGCTCGACGCCGAGCCCGCCGTGGAGGCCCTGCTGGCCACTCCCGACTCCCCGTTCATGATCGCGGTCCGCGCCCTGGCCGCGTCCGTCACGCGCATCCCTGCGGAGGCCGCTCCATGAAGGTCCTGATCATCGGCGCCGGCCCGGCCGGCATCGTTGCGGCGGAGGCGCTGCGGGCGAAGGACCCGGCCGTGCGACCTGGAGATGGTCACCACCGAGCCGTACCCGCCGTACTCCCCGCCCGCCATGGCCGACCACTTCCTCCACGGACGGGACGAGCCGCTCTTCTGGCGCGGCAAGGACGTCACCGAGCGGCTCGGGATCACGTACCACACGTCCACCCGGGTCACGGCGATCGACGAGGCGACCCGTCAGGTGGTCACCCACGGCGACGGCCGCATCGGCTACGACCAGCTGCTGATCGCCTCGGGCTCGCGGCTGCACGCCCCGGTGGAGGGCGCCGAGCTCGACGGGGTGCACGACTTCAAGTCGCTTGCGTCGGCCGAGGAGATCATGGGCCGCGTGCGGCGGGGCGAGGCCAGACCGCCGTCATCGTTGGTGCCGGGTTCATCGGCATGGAGATCGCGCTGCTGCTGGCGGATCTCGGCGTCCAGGTCACGATCATCGGGCGGCGCGGCTGGGTGATGCCGCGGATGCTGGACACCGAGACGGCCGAGATCGCGGGGCGGGCGATGGTCGCGCGGGGCGTGGTGCTCCGCCTGGGTGTCGAGGCCATCGGGTTCGTCGACGACCACGGGCGAGCGGCGGGCGTGCGGATGGCCGATGGCGAGCTGGTCACGGCCGACCTGTACGTGGCCGCTACCGGCGTGAAGCCGAACGTGGGGTTCCTCGCCGGCAGCGGGATCAAGCACGAGTGGGGCATCGCGGTCGACGACCACCTGCGGACGTCCGTCCCGGGGATCTGGGCCGCGGGCGACGTCGTGGAGGCGCCGGACCGCGCCACGGGTGAGGCCTACGTCCATGCGATCTTCCCCAACGCGGTGGACCAGGCACGCGTGGTGGCCGCCAACATGCTCGGGCGGCGACGTGGCCTACCAGGGCGCCGAGAGCATGAACAGCCTCAAGCACCTGGGCCTGCCGATCATGGCGGTGGGTGAGATGTCGGGACATGAGGAGCTCCGCTGGCGCGAGGGTGACGTGCTACGGAAGGTGTTCCTGCACGACGGACGGGTCGTCGGCTTCCGCTTCACGGGCGACATCTCCGCAGGCGGTGTGCTGCGCTCCCTGATGTGGCGCGGCGAGGACGTCCGGGGGTTCGGTGCGCGGCTCGTGCGACCCGGCTTCGGGATCGGAGACCTCGTGCTGCCGGCAGCGGGCATCGGCTGACCGGTCCCTGACACCGCTGGGAGTCAGGAACCGACCGTCCACGCACGCGACGTGCATCAAACCCGACCTGGCCACACAGCCGCCGCACGGCGCACCTCCAGGTGAACCTCACCGGAGTCAGCGCGCCCGGAGTCAGCGGGCAACTCCGGGAGTCAGCGCGCCCGGAGTCAGCGGGCAACTCCAAGTCAGCAGGCCCGGAGTCAGCGGGGCGCGGCGCGGCGCGCCCGAACTGGCGCACGGAACGGCCACCACGCGACTCCGAACCGCAACCCAACGCACACCCCTGAGGGCCGTGCCTCACGGCAGCCAGTTTCGTACTGTCGCGGACCCACGCGAGGGAGAGGTCCGCCTGTGCCACAGCACCGCACGCTCTACGAGCCGTCCACCGAGCACGACGCGTGCGGATTCGGCTTCGTCGTCGACATCGCCGGACGCCCCTCGCATGCGATCGTCCGCGATGCGCTCACGGTGCTGGCGAACCTGGAGCATCGCGGCGCGAGCGGCTCCGAGGCGAACACCGGTGACGGCGCCGGCATCCTCACCTCGATCCCGCACGCGTTCCTGGGTGCGGTGGCGAAGTCCGCGGCCGGCCACCAGCTCCCCGAGCGTGGCTATGGTGTCGCCCAGGTCTTCCTCCCCCGCGACGCGGCCAGCCGCAACGGCGCCCTCGAGCGCTTCGAGCAGAGCCTCGCCGCCGAGGGTCTCACGATCCTCGGCTGGCGCGATGTCCCCACCAACCCGGAAGGCCTCGGCGAGACGGCGCGCGCGAGCCAGCCGTCGATCGTCCAGGCGTTCATCGCGCGCCCGGCGGACACGGCGGCAGGAGCGGACGGCGACCTCGCCTTCGACCGCCGCCTCTACGTCGCCCGCCGCCTGGTCGAGAAGGCCATGGACCGCAGCAATCTTCCGGGCCGCGAGGACTTCTACATCCCGTCGATGTCCTGCCGGACCATCGTCTACAAGGGCATGCTCAACGCGAGCCAGCTGCTGACGTTCTTCCCGGACCTCCACGACGAGCAGTTCGCATCAGCCATCGGCCTCGTCCACAGCCGCTTCTCCACGAACACCTTCCCGTCCTGGGGCCGCGCGCACCCGTACCGCTTCATCAGCCACAACGGCGAGATCAACACGCTGCGCGGCAACGTGAACTGGGTCTTCGCCCGCCAGTCGACGTTCCGGAGCTCCATCTTCGGCGACGACCTGGCCAAGATCCTGCCGGCCGTCGACGTGGACGGCTCGGACACACAGATCTTCGACAACGTGCTGGAGCTGCTCCACCTGTCCGGCCGCAGCCTGGCCCACGCGATGCTGATGATGGTCCCCGAGCCCTTCAGCCGCGACCCCTTCATGGACCCGCAGCGCAAGGCGTTCTACCAGTACCACTCGGGCCTCATGGAGCCGTGGGACGGCCCGGCGAGCCTGGCCTTCACCGACGGGATCCGGATCGGGGCCACCCTGGACCGCAACGGCCTGCGCCCGGGCCGCTACTGGGTGACCAGGGACGGCCGCGTCGTCATGGCGTCGGAGACGGGCGTCCTGGACATCGCCCCGGAGGACATCGTCGCCAAGGGCCGCCTTCAGCCGGGCCGCATGTTCATGGTGGACACCGCACAGGGCCGGATCATCCCCGACGAGGAGCTCAAGGCCGAGATCACCGGCGCCCACCCGTACGCGCAGTGGGTCGCCGAGCACCAGGTCCGGCTCGAGGACCTTCCGGAGCCCGCCGGCGTCATCGGCCCCGACCACGAGACCGTGACGCTCCGCCAGGAGGTGTTCGGCTACACCTCCGAGGACGTCCGGCTGATCATCAACGCCATGGCCACGACGGCCGCCGATCCCATCGGCTCGATGGGCAACGATGCGCCCCTCGCCGTCCTCTCGGAACGGCCCCAGCTCCTCTACAGCTACTTCAAGCAGCTCTTCGCGCAGGTCACCAACCCGCCGGTGGACGCGATCCGCGAGGAGATCATCATGGCCACGGACCGTGCGCTCGGCCCCGAGGTCAACCTGCTGGAGCCCGGCCCGGACGCCGCCCACCAGGTCGCCATCCCGTCGCCCGTCATCTCCAACGCGGAGCCTGGAGAAGATCCGGGCGCTCGACGGGGGGCCGGCCAGCCACGGCTTCCGCTCGATCACGCTGCCGATCCTGTTCAAGGTCGCCGAGAACGGCGCGGGCCTCCGGCGGGCCATCGAGGATCTCCGCCGCCAGGCCTCCGAGGCCATCGCCGAGGGCTACAACCAGGTCATCCTGTCGGACCGCGGCCACAACGCGACCGACGCGCCCATCCCGGCCCTGCTCGCCGTGTCGTCCGTCCACCACCACCTGGTGCGGGCGGGGACCCGCGGCCGGACCGGCCTGGTCCTCGAATCGGGTGAGCCGCGCGAGGCACACCACTTCTGCCTGCTCATCGGCTACGGCGCGTCCGCCATCAACCCCTACCTCGCCTTCGAGACGATCGACGACCAGGTCAACCTCGGCGCGATCCCGCTCTCCTACGACGAGGCCGAGTACCGCTACCGCAAGGCGGCGACCAAGGGCGTCATCAAGGCGATCAGCCGCATGGGCATCTCGACCGTGCACAGCTATCACGGCGCCCAGGTGTTCGAGGCGATCGGCCTCAACCGCGACTTCGTGGATGAGTACTTCACGTGGACGCCGTCGCGCATCGCGGGCATCGGCATCGAGGTGGTCGCCAAGGAGGTCAGGGCCCGGCAGGACCGCGCCTACCCGGCGCGCCCGGTCGTCCACACCCAGCTCCCGTCGGGCGGCCAGTACCAGTACCGCGCGGACGGCGAGAACCACCTCTTCAACCCGCTCACGGTCAGCACCCTGCAGCGGGCCGTGCGCACCGGCGACTACGGCGCGTTCAAGGACTACTCGGCGCTCGTCGACGACCAGAGCTCCCGCCTCGCGACCCTCCGCGGCCTGCTGGAGCTCAAGCCCGCCCTCCGGCCCGTGCCCGTCGACGAGGTCGAGCCGGTCGAGGCGATCGTCCGCCGCTTCAAGACCGGCGCGATGTCCTACGGCTCCATCAGCGGGGAGGCCCACGAGTCCCTCGCGATCGCGATGAACCGCCTGGGCGGCAAGTCCAACACCGGCGAGGGCGGCGAGGACCCGGCCCGCTACACACCGATGGACAACGGGGACTCCAAGAGCTCAGCGATCAAGCAGGTGGCGTCGGGGCGGTTCGGCGTGACCTCGGAGTACCTGGTCAATGCCCGTGAGATCCAGATCAAGATGGCCCAGGGCGCCAAGCCCGGCGAGGGCGGCCAGCTGCCGGGCTCCAAGGTGTACCCGTGGATCGCCAAGACCCGGCACTCGACGCCCGGCGTGGGCCTCATCAGCCCGCCGCCCCACCACGACATCTACTCGATCGAGGACCTCGCCCAGCTGATCTACGACCTCAAGAACGCGAACCACGAGGCCCGGATCAGCGTGAAGCTGGTCGCCGAGGTGGGGGTGGGCACGGTCGCAGCCGGCGTCGCGAAGGCCCACGCCGACGTCGTCCTGATCTCCGGCCATGACGGCGGCACGGGCGCGTCACCCCTGACCTCGATCAAGCACGCCGGCGTCCCGTGGGAGCTCGGCCTCGCCGAGGCCCACCAGGTCCTGCTGATGAACGACCTCCGCAGCCGGATCGTCGTCGAGGTGGACGGGCAGCTCAAGACCGGCCGCGACGTCATCGTGGGCGCGCTCCTGGGCGCCGAGGAGTTCGGCTTCGCCACCGCGCCCCTCGTGGCGCTGGGCTGCGTGATGATGCGGGCCTGCCACCTCAACACCTGTCCGGTCGGCGTGGCCACCCAGGACCCGGAGCTGCGCAAGCACTTCGCCGGCGAGCCGGAGCACGTCGTCAACTTCATGCGCTTCGTGGCGCAGGAAGTGCGCGAGCACATGGCCCGCATGGGCTTCCGGACGATGGACGAGCTCATCGGCCGGTCCGACCGCCTGGAGATGCGCCCGGCCGTCGACCACTGGAAGGCGCGCGGCCTGGACTTCTCCCGGATCCTCACGCTCCCCGACGTGCCCGGCACGTACGAGGGCCGCCGCACGATCCCCCAGCAGCACGGGGTGGAGGCGTCCCTGGATGCGACCACGCTCCTGGCGCTCGCCCAGCCCGCCCTCACCGAGGGCCTGCCGGTCCGGGCGACCCTCCCGATCCGGAACACCAACCGGACCGTCGGCACGATGCTGGGCTCCGAGGTCACCCGCCGCTGGGGCCGCGACGGCCTGCCCGACGACACGATCGACCTCACCTTCACGGGCTCGGCCGGTCAGAGCTTCGGCGCCTTCATCCCGCGCGGCGTGACGCTGCGGCTGATCGGCGACGTCAACGACTACGTGGGCAAGGGCCTGTCCGGCGGCAGGATCATCGTCAGGGTGCCGCCCGAGGTCCCCTACGACACCCACCTCAACGTGGTCGCGGGCAACGTGGCGCTGTACGGCGCGACATCCGGCGAGCTGTTCATGGAGGGCGTCGCCGGCGAGCGGTTCGCCGTCCGCAACTCCGGGGCGACCGCGGTCACCGAGGGCGTGGGCGACCACGGCTGCGAGTACATGACCGGAGGACGCGTCCTCGTGCTCGGGCCGACCGGGCGCAACTTCGCGGCGGGCATGAGCGGCGGCATCGCCTGGGTCCACGACGAGGACGGCCGGTTCGCGTCGCGCGTCAACACCGAGATGGTCGGCCTGGAGCCCCTCGCGGACCATCCCGACGAGGTTGCGGAGGTCAGGACGCTCATCGAGCGTCATGCCGCCCTCTGCCGGTCCGAGCGGGCCGATGCGCTGCTGGCCGACTGGGACGCCGCCGTCGCCCGAATCGTCCGCGTCATCCCCCACGACTACCGGCGCGTCCTCGAGGCGCAGGCCCGGATGCGCGCGACGGGCCTGTCCGACGAGGAGGCCGAGATGGCCGCCTTCGAGGAGAACGTCCGCGACCTCGCCCGGGCGGGAGGCTCCTGATGGGCAAGCCGACGGGCTTCATCGAGATCGCGCGCCGCTCGCAGCCCTCCCGGCCGCCGCTCGAGCGGATCAAGGACTGGAGCGAGGCGCACCCGCACCTGTCCGAAGGTGAGCTCGCCTCCCAGGGCGCGCGATGCATGGACTGCGGGATCCCCTACTGCCACACGGGCCAGATGATCAGCGGCATGGCGTCGGGCTGCCCGATCAACAACCTGATCCCCGAGTGGAACGATCTCGTCTACCGCGGCCAGTGGCGCGAGGCGTCGATCCGCCTGCACAGCACCAACAACTTCCCGGAGTTCACGGGTCGCGTCTGCCCCGCGCCGTGCGAGGGCTCCTGCACCGTGGGGCTCAACGGCGAACCGGTCACGATCAAGAGCATCGAGCAGGAGATCGCCGACCGGGCCTGGGACGAGGGCTGGATCACCCCCCAGCCGCCCCTGGCCCGGACCGGGCGGACCGTGGCCATCGTCGGCTCCGGGCCGGCCGGCCTCGCCGCGGCGGACCAGCTGAACCGGATGGGCCACACGGTCACCGTCTTCGAGCGCGCCGGCCGCGTCGGCGGGCTGCTCACCTACGGCATCCCGAACATGAAGCTCGACAAGGATGTCGTCGGGCGGCGTGTCACCCTCATGGCCGATGAGGGCGTGACCTTCCGGACCGGCGTCACCGTGGGGGCGGACATCACCGCCGACGAACTGCTCGCCTCGTTCGATGCCGTCGTGCTCGCCACCGGGGCCACGGTCGCCCGGGATCTCCAGGTCCCGGGGCGGGAGCTGGGCGGCATCCACCTCGCGATGAGCTACCTGCGTGGCAACACCAGGCGCCTGCTCGACGGCGGCTCCGAGGCCGAGGCGCCGATCGATGCCTCCGCCAAGGACGTGGTGGTCATCGGGGGCGGCGACACGGGCACGGACTGCGTCGGGACGGCGATCCGCCAGGGTGCGCGATCCGTGCGCCAGCTGGAGCTCCTGGCGCGGCCCCCGCTGGCACGCGCCGCGGACAACCCGTGGCCGGAGTGGCCGAAGGTCTACAGGATGGACTACGGCCAGGAGGAGGCGGCCGCGCTCTGGGGCGAGGACCCCCGGCGCTACTCCACCACGACGCGCCGGTTCATCGGCCGGAACGAGCGGGTCTCCGCCCTGGAGATCGCGGACGTGGCCTGGCAGCCGGGCCCGGACGGGCGCATCGCGATGCGCGAGGTGCCGGGCAGCGCGCAGGTGATCCCGGCCGACCTCGTGCTCCTGGCCCTGGGCTTCACCGGCCCGGAACCCGCCCTGCCGCGGGCCTTCGACTGCGAGCTTGATCCGCGCGGCAACGTGCGCACCGGCGCCGACACGATGACGTCCGTGCCGGGCGTCTTCGCGGCGGGTGACTGCGTCCGCGGCCAGAGCCTCGTGGTCTGGGCGATCCGCGAGGGCCGCGCGGTGGCCGACGGGGTCGACCGCTACGTGTCGCGCGTGGTCTGACGACCGTCAGGCAGGATCGAGGTACAACCCGAACCAGTCGAGCATCAGGTGGAGGGCCATCTCGAGCTTGGCCTCGTCGATCTCGCCACTGGCGCACACGTCATCGAGCAGCGTGGTCACCACGAGCGAGGCCGCCCAAGCGGCCCGGTAGGCCTCCTCCTCCCCGACGTCCGGGCGCCGTGCCCGGATGATTCGGGCGAAGCCCCGTGCTGCCCGATCGACCCAGACCTGCTCGAGGTCGCCCAGCTGCGGCGAGGCCTCCACCGCCTTCCGCAGGGCGACGCCGCCGGGGATCTCCACCCGGAACCGGACGAGTCCCCGCCAGGCGGCTTCGGCCGCGGGCCGCCAGTCGGCAGAGGTCGCCATGCCGGCGAGCGCCTGCTCGAGGTACTCGCCCCGCCCGCGCTCGAACCGCTCCTGCAACTCCTGGACGATCGCCCACTTGTCCGGGAAGTAGGCGTAGACCGCGGTGATGCTGACGCCCGCCCGTTCCGCAACCGCGTTCGTGTTGAGCGCCTGGATGCCGCTCTCCCCGATGAGGTCGGCGGCGGCCGCGACGATCGCCTCGAACGTCTCGCGGGAGCGGTCCTGCGACGGCGTCCGCCGACGGCTCGGCCCGTTCGAGCTGCCAAGTTCGCCAACGTCGCCCGAGCCGCCGGGGCCGCCGGGACCGCCGGGGTCGCCGGGACCGCCGTCGCCGGGGTCGCCGCCGCTGTCCGGGTCGCCCATGCCGGGCGCGGCGCGCTCGAAGCCGGGAGTGGCGGGATGCGGATCAGCCATCGAAGTCCCCCCTGTATGCACGCAGGCTGCACCAACGGTAGCAATTGCTACTATTCTGTGGACAGCACGTACCGTGATTGTCATCCGGCCGCCGGCGGTGATCCCCCCCTCGCCCCCGGCGGCCACTCCATGTCTGGCGGCCACTCCATGTCAGGCGGCCCCTGTGCAGGTGCGACGCTCCCCAGCTGCCCATCACTCGTTCGACGTGCCAGCCGCTAGTTCGACGTGCCGGCCAGGACCCGGCGGTCCACCGCGAACGGGGCGAGCCGCCGGGCGAGCAGGTCGATCTCGCGGTCCAGCAGGGCGCTGATGGCGCGAAGACGGTCCTCCGCCGACGACGCCTCGAGGAGCTGCTGCCTGTACCCGGGCTCGGCCTGGACGATTCCCGTCAGCAGGAACGAGAGGACGGACGGGTCGTCCGGGATGCGGAGGGCGGCACGGGTCGCCTCGGCGTCGTGCGTGGGGAGCGGGAACGGTTCAGGTTCGAGGAGTGGCGCGGAGGTGTCGCGCAACCAGGCCGAACCCGCGTCGTGGGCGTCGTCGGCATCGTCGGCGTCGTCAGCGGCCTCGTCGGCGGCCTCGTCGACCACCTCGACCTCCATCTGGACGTCGACGGGCTCGGCGGTCTCGCCGTCGCGCGGCTGGAGGAGCCGGAGGTAGTCCACGAGGCGGCGGGTCACCGTCTCGACCAGGGCCTTCGTGGCGTCGGGATCACCCGCCTCATCGGGCAGCAGGTCCGCCTCGGCGACGAGGTAGGGCGCCTCACCGACCATGACGTCGTGGATCACGAACCGTGACCGCCCGACACACAGGATGTCCCAGCGGCCGTCTGGATAGAGCGACGCCTCCTGGATCTCGGCCAGCGTCCCGATCGAGGCGATCGCGAGGTCCACGGTCCCGCCCTCTGCCGGGGCAACCTCGCTGCCGTCCCGGATGAGGACGACCCCGAACGGGGAGGAGTCGTCGAGGCAGCGGCGGACCATGACGCGGTACCGCTCCTCGAAGATGTGCAGGGGCAGCGCGATCCCCGGCGCGAGGACGGTGTGCAGCGGGAACAGCGGGATCTGCATCGCGCTCCCCGTCACGCGGAGACGGCGAAGCCGCCGGCTGCCGGCGGCTTCACGTGGGCGCACATGCCGAGAGGTCCGGCTCTGGGGCCAGGGGCTCGTCGGCGCGAACGGGACCTGTCAGTGCGAGCAGGAGCGGGGCGTGCCCGCGTCTTCGCCGGTCCGGAAGCTGGAGCCGCAGCCGCAGCCCGACACGGCATTCGGGTTGTTGACGGTGAAGCCCGCGCCCATCAGGGTGTCCACGTAGTCGATCTGGCTGCCCTTGATGAGGGGCACGCTGTTGGTGTCGATGTAGACGCGGACGCCATTCGACTCGAGGACGTTGTCGTCCGCCGTCGGCTGGTCCTCGAGCATCATCCCGTAGCGGTAGCCCGAGCAGCCGCCCGAGTAGACGTAGACCCGCAGGCCGATCTCGGGGCTCGTCTCCTCCTTCGTCAGCTCGGCGAGCTTGGTGGCGGCCGCGTCGGTGAGCGAGACGACGGACGTGGTGGTGTCGAGCATGGGACGGGTTCTCCTTCGGGTCGCTGGCCCCGCGTCGGGCCCCGGCGCGCGGACAAGGCCGATCGTACGCAGCGCAACGGATTTCGTCTACTGCCCCGCCGAAATCGCGCGCACGGGGTGGTCCGGCCCTCGTGCCCGCTCCCCCGGCCCCGCCCTCGTGCCCCCTCCTGAACCACGTCAGGGTCACCGGTGCCCGGTCCCCGCACGAGGTGTGCGCGAAGGTCGATGTTGGTGCCATCGCCCCGCACGCCGTACCCCCTCCTGAACCCCAGCCGAGTCAACGGCCCCAACTGCGAGGCGGGGGCGCGATGACCCGTGGCCGGCCGCCAGACGCTCGACGCCCTCGCGGTGCCCGGGCCGCGGTTGCGGGTCAGTCCTCGACGCGCTCCACGATCGTCGCGATCCCCTGGCCCACGCCGATGCACATCGCCGCCAGCCCGTACCGCCCGCCCGTTCGCGCGAGCTCGTGGACGAGCATCGTCATGAGGCGCGCCCCGGATGCCCCCAGCGGGTGGCCCAGCGCGATCGCCCCGCCGTTGGGGTTCACGCGGACGGGATCGAGGCCCAGCTCGTCCATGCACGCCACCGACTGCGACGCGAAGGCCTCGTTGAGCTCGATGACGTCGAGGTCGGCGGCGGCGAGGCCGGCCCGCTCGAGCGCCTTGCGGACGGCCGGCACGGGGCCGATGCCCATGACGTCGGGGTGCACGCCTGCCACCGCGGTCGACACGACCCGCGCCATCGGCCGCAGCCCGAGCGAGCGCGCCCGCTCCGCCTCGACGAGCAGGAGCGCCGCGGCACCGTCGTTGATCCCGGAGCTGTTGCCGGCCGTGACGGTGCCGCCGGCCTTGAACGCGGGCTTGAGCGCCGCGAGTGCCTCGGCCGTCGTGTCGGCGCGCGGGTGCTCGTCGCGGTCCACGACCGTCACCGCGCCCTTGCGGCCCGGCACGGACACCGGGACGAGCTGCCCGTCGAAACGGCCTCCCTCGATCGCGGCGGCGGCGCGCCGCTGCGACTCCAGCGCGAACGCGTCCTGGCGCTCGCGCGTGACGGCGTACTGGTCGGCCACGCACTCCGCGGTCTCGCCCAGCGAGATCGGCGGGTACGCAGCCTGCATCTGGGGGTTCACGAAGCGCCAGCCGAGGGTCGTGTCCTCCATCGTCCGCGGACCGCGGTCGTAGGCAGCCTCCGCCTTGAGCATCACGTAGGGCGCCCGCGTCATCGATTCCACGCCACCCGCGATGAACACGTCACCGTCGCCGGCCCCGATCGCGTGCGCGGCGGAGTTGACCGCCTGGAGCCCGGAACCGCACAGGCGGTTCACCGTCTGGCCCGCCACCTCCACCGGGAGCCCGGCGAGCAGCGCCGCCATCCGGGCGACGTTGCGGTTGTCCTCGCCGGCCTGGTTGGCGCAGCCGAGGATCACGTCCTCGACGAGGGCGGGATCGAGCGAGCGTCGCTCCACCAGCGCGCGCAGGACGACGGCCGCGAGATCGTCCGGCCGGACGGACGCCAGGGCACCGCCGTAGCGCCCGATGGGCGTGCGGACGGCGTCGATGATCCAGGTGTCGCGGTAGGGGCGGTCGGGCTGACGGGTCATGGATCGATTGTGCACCTTGCCGCGGCCTGAGAGGGCCATGCCGACGACGTGAGCGCCAGCTAACGGTGGCGCCGCGCCACCCCGCGTCCAGGGGGTCAGCGGTGGCGCCACTCCGGCGGCCGCTTCTCCTGGAAGGCCAGCATCCCCTCGGTCTGGTCCTCGGTGTCGAACAGCGACTCGAACCGGTCGCGCTCGTAGCGGATCCCCTCCTGCAGCGGCAGCTGCTGGGCTGCGACCACCGCCGCCTTCGCTGCCTCGACGGCCGCTCGCGGCATCTGGGCGATGACCCCCGCCAGCTCCAGGGCCCGCTCGAGCGTCTGCTCGGCCGGCGAGACCACCTCGGTCACCAGGCCCATCGCCTCGGCCTCGCGCGCCTTGATGGGACGGCCCGTGAGGATCAGCTCCATCGCGCGCGCCTTGCCGATCGCTCTCGTGAGACGCTGCGTCCCGCCGGCGCCCGGGATCACGCCGATCTTGATCTCCGGCTGTCCGAACGTGGCGTCCTCGCCCGCGACGACCATGTCGCAGGCCATCGCCAGCTCCGCCCCGCCGCCCAGGGCGAACCCGCGGACGGCCGCGATCACCGGCGTCCGGAGCTGGCCGATGCGGTCCAGCACCCGGAACGGGTCCAAGGCGCGCAGGGATGCCGGGGTCTCGGACGCAAGATCGGTGATGTCGGCTCCGGCCGCGAAGGCACGAGACCCGGTGCCCGTGATGACGATCGCGCGACACAGCGGATCGGCGTCGAGGACGCCGAGCACGTCGCCCAGCTGGTCGACGAGGGCGAACGAGAGGGCGTTGAGCTGCTTCCGCCGGTCCAGGGTGACCAGGGCGACGTTCGCGAGGGGACCGTCGCCCGCCGGGAAGTCGACGCGGAGCAGCGCGGGCTCCGGGTCCAGGGTGCCGTCCTCGGTCATTGCGTCAACCCTCCGGCGACTCGGGCTTGCCGACCACCTGGGTCGTGGTGGCGCGCTGGATGCGCAGGTAGTGCTTGCGGTGGTAGAGCAGCGGGGGCGCCGCGGGCTCGTCGATCGAGCAGGCCTCCACCCGACCCACGTACAGGTAGTGGTCACCCACCTCGAAGCGGTCGTCCACGGCGCACTCGAGGGTCGCGATCGCGCCCCCGATGAGCGGCAGGCCGGTGATCCCCGGGCGCCACGCCGCACCGCAGAAGGCCTCGCGGTTCGGCGTGACGGTGGCACCGGCGAAGCAGTCGGACAGCCACTGCTGGTCCTCGGCCAGGATGTTGACCGCATAGCGGCGTGAGGCGTCGATCGCCGGGTTGATGAACCGCTTGCGGTCCAGGGCGATGACAACCATCGGCGGGTCCAGGCTGACCGAGGTCAGCGCGTTCACGGTGATCCCCTGGGGGTTGGGGCCGTCGAGAGTCGTCACGATCGTGACCCCCGTGGCGAACTGGCCCACGGCGGTGCGGAAGTCGGCAAGCGGGACGTTCACGCGGCGAAGCATACGCGGCACGGCGGTGGGCTCGGCATGCGGCCGCGCTCTGCATGCGGCCGGAGGTTCCGCGCGCGTGCGGGCCATCCGGCCCGTCCCGGAGGCGGCCGAGGCGCACTACCATCCGCGCCATGACTACCGACCCTGCTGCCACCCCGGCCACCCGCATCGAGCGGGACTCCATGGGCGAGATGGAGGTCCCGGCCGACGCGCTGTACGGCGCCTCCACCCAGCGTGCCGTCCTCAACTTCCCGATCTCCGGACAGCAGATGCCGCGCCGCTTCCTGCGCGCGCTCGCCCTCGTGAAGCTGGCCGCCGCCGAGACGAACGCCGGCCTGGGCCTGATCGACGCGCCGAAGGCTGCCGCCATCGCCTTCGCCGCGCGCGAGGTGGCCGAGGGCCGCTACGACGAGCACTTCCCCATCGACATCTACCAGACCGGGTCGGGCACGTCGACGAACACGAACATGAACGAGGTGATCTCGCACCTCGCGTCGGCGCGGCTCGGTGGCGCGAAGGTCCACCCCAACGACGACGTCAACAAGTGCCAGTCCTCGAACGACACGATCCCGACCGCGCTGCAGCTGTCGGGCGCGATCGCGATCGAGGAGGAGCTGATCCCGGCCCTGATCGAGCTGCAGGGGGCCCTCGCTGCCAAGGCGGACGAGTTCTGGGGGATCGTCAAGACCGGCCGCACCCACCTCCAGGACGCGACGCCCATCCGCCTGGGCCAGGAGTTCGCAGGGTACGCGGGCCAGGTCGAGGAGGCGATCCGCCGGGCGCAGGCCGCCCGTGACGAGCTGCTCGTCGTGCCGCTGGGCGGGACCGCCGTGGGGACCGGCATCAACGCCCACCCGGAGTACGCGGCCCGGGCCTGCGGCCACCTCTCGGAGCTGACGGGCCTCCTCGTCCGCGAGACATCGAACCACTTCCATGCCCAGGCGGCGCTCGACGCCCCGATCGCTGCCCACGGCGGCCTGCGTGCCATCGCGCTTGGCCTGTGGAAGATCGCCTCGGACATCCGGTTCATGGGCATGGGCCCGCGGGCCGGCCTCGCGGAGCTGGCGCTGCCGGAGACGCAGCCGGGCTCCTCGATCATGCCGGGCAAGGTGAACCCGGTCATCGTCGAGTCGCTCACGATGGTGGTCGCCCGCGTCATCGGCAACGACGCCACCGTCGCCTTCGGCCAGACCGGCTCCTTCCTCGAGCTCAACGTGATGATGCCGGTCACGGCGCAGGCGCTCCTGGAGTCGATCGCGCTGCTCGCGGCCTCCGCGCGGAACTTCAAGGTCAAGCTGGTGGACGGCCTCAAGGCGACCGAGCGGGGTCCGCAGCTCGTGGAGCAGGGCCTGATGCTGGCGACGGCGCTCGCGCCGGAGATCGGCTACGACGCCGCGGCGGCCATGGCCAAGGAGGGCTTCAAGAGCGGGCGCACGATCCGGGAGATGGCGCTCGAGAAGGGGATCCCCGCCGAGAGGCTGGACGAGCTCCTCGATCCGCTCAAGATGACCGAGCCGGGCCTCGGCGGCGGACCCGCGGGCGGCTGACCCAACCGCTACTCGGCCGTGATCGTCCCCACCATGTTCGGGTGCACCGTGCACACGAACGGGTAGGCCCCGGGCGCCAGCGGGCCCAGCCCCAGCTGCTCCTGGGCCGGTCCCGTGATGATCGCCGACTTCACGATCTCGTTACCGCTGGCGTCCTTGATCACGATGTCGTGCGGGATGCCCGGGTCGCGGTTGTCGAAGATGATCGTGAGCGGCTCGCCCGCCGGCACCGTGACCGCGACCGGGTCGAACTGCGACGTTGAGCGCGACGATCAACGTCGCCGGCGCCTGGGATCCGCCGACGGGCGTCGGGTCGGCGGCGCTGGGAGGCTGGAGCCGGCTGGGAGGCCACGGGCGGGATCGTCGGCACCGCCGACCCGCCGCACGCGGCGAGGAGCATCGAAACGAGCAGGAGGAGCGCCGCGGTGGGCACCGCGCGCGAAGGGGAAACGTGCATGACCCAAGGGTCCGGCTGTACGGGCAAACCCGTCAAATCGAGACCAGTCGACGCCCGGCCATGACGCGTTCCCGCCGCCCGCGGCCGGCGCCCCGGTGTGCCGGTCGGCCCGGCTGGCGTGTCCGCACCTGGCCCGCGCACCCGGGTCCCGAACATGGCTCCACCGATGCGCGCCAGGCGTGCGAACGGGAGCGTGGCCCGTCAATCCTGAGCGCTCACCGCGCAGGTTCGCGTCTCCCGGGCCTGAAACCGGCGATTCCTGGGCGCCAGGCGTGCAGGAATCGCACCGGACCCGCCCGTAGGCGCGCTGGGCGCGCGTCCGGTATCCGGTCCGGAGCCGGAGCCGGGTGCCGAGAACCGGGAGACAACGAGCAGCAGCCGCCACCCCGGACGTTGGGATTCGTCCCCTTCCCGCGGCCGGCCTGTCGCGCACGCACCCCGGCGGCTACAATCCGCGCCATGTCCGACACCCGCGCATGGGACCGCGCAGGTTCCCTTCCCGTTCCCGTTGACGGCCGCCCCAAGCCCGAGGTCGCAGCGCTCGACGCCGGCCTCCCCGACGTGGCCGCTCTGTTCACGTTCATGCGCGACGCCGAGCTGCGGTTCGGCACCCTGCGCATGCGGATCGAGGAGCACACCTGGACCGCGCGGGGCGAGGAGGTCGTGTCGTCGGACGTCACCCTGCGTCATCCCGGCGAGGTCCTCATCCGGGTGAGCTCGTCGGTGGGCGCGGTCGACGACAACTACGAGCTCTGGATGTCCGACGGAAGCACGGTCCGCCAGTACCACGCCGCACGGCGGACGGGCACCCAGCGGCCCGCCCGGACCGGCGTCCGCGGCATCGTGCGCAACCGGGACCTGCCGAACGCCAGCCGCCAGTACCGGCCGCTGACGCAGCTCCTCGCGGAGTCGGTGCCGGACGTGTTCATCCACCCGGCTGGCTACTGCCAGAACGTGCTGGCGACCGGTTCCTGCCGCGTCACGGGCGCCACGAGCGTCGCCGGACGCGAGGCGCTCGTCGTCGAGTGCGATCACCCGCGCACCGTCGAGGTCATGGCGGATCGCCCGGACTTCGCCGTGCGGATCGCCGTCGACCGCCGCGACGGCGTGATCCTCCGTCTCGAGGAGTCCGTCGGCGGCACGCTGACCCGCGACGCGATCGTGACCTCCTACCGTCCGGATGCCGCCATCGACCCCCGTGAGTTCGAGTTCGCGTTCCCGGCCGGCACGACGCTCGTCTACTAGGGGTCAACTGCCTGCCAGGAGAGGTCGATGTCCAAGAAGTCCCTCGGGTCGCAGGACCCGGACGCAGGGCCTGTCGCCCCCGCCGACGTCGCCGTCGCCGTCGCCGTCGCCGTCGAAGCCGACATCGAGCTCGAGGACGACCAGGACAAGGCCGGCGTCTTCACCGGTGAGCAGCTCAACCCCGGGCGCCGCCGCCTCGCCATCGGCGTGGACGTGGGCGGCTCGGGCATCAAGGCTGCGGCCGTCGACCTCGACACGGGCGAGCTGTTCTCGCCCCGCCACCGCGTGCCCACGCCCCAGCCATCGGCACCGGCCGCACTCAGTGCGTCCATCGCGCGCCTGATCAAGAAGATCTCCACCGAGGTCAAGCTTGGCGCCACGATCCCGGTCGGCGTCGGCTTCCCGGCGGTGGTCATCGACGGGGTGACCAAGAGCGCCGCCAACGTCGACCCCGGGTGGGTCGACTTCGACGCCGACGAGGCCCTCGAGCGAGTGCTGGGTCGCCCGGTGCACCTCGTGAACGACGCCGATGCCGCCGGCGTGGCGGAGATGCGGTTCGGGGCCGGCATCGGCCAGAAGGGCACCGTCTTCCTCATCACGCTCGGCACCGGAACGGGCTCCGCGCTCTTCCACAACGGGATGCTCGTGCCGAACCTCGAGCTCGGCCACATGGAGATCCGCGGCCGCGACGCCGAGCGCCGCTCGGCGGCCGCCGCCCGGCTCCGGCGCGGCATCTCGTGGAAGGCCTGGGCGGCCGACCTCGACGAGCACCTGCTCGCGATCGAGAAGCTGTTCTCGCCGCAGCTGTTCATCATCGGCGGCGGCGTGTCGAAGCGGTCCGATCGGTTCATCCCGCGCCTCACCGTCCGGGCGGCGGTGGTGCCGGCCAAGCTGCTCAACGACGCCGGGATCGTCGGCGCGGCGATGGCCGCCGCCGAGCGGGACGGCCGCCAGGCCGACGGCCGCAGCCGGCACCGGAGCCGGCGACGGCCGACCCGCCGCTCAGGCCCGGGCGCGAAGCGCGCGCGAGCTCCTCCGTCGAGCCCGAGGCGATCAGGTTCTCGCCCGCGCGCAGGACGCGGTCGCGGGCGGGTTCGCCTCGTAGGCCCCGTCGGGCTGCAGGATCGCCAGCGTGATGACCCCGTCGGCACGCAGCTGCCCCACCGTCACGCCCAGCAGCGGGCTGTCGGCCGTCACCTCGACCTCCTCCAGCGAGAACGAGAGGTTGCCGTGCGAGAGCGCGGCGTCGATGAAGTCCGCGACGCGCGGGCGGATGGCCAGCTCCGCGATCCGGCGTCCGGCCATCGTGTACGGCGAGACGATCCGGTTGGCTCCGGCCTGCACCAGCTTGGCCTCGGAGCCCGGGGCGCTGGCCCTGGCGACGATGAACAGGGTCGGGTTGAGCGCTCGCGCCGAGAGCGTGACGTAGACGTTGTTGGCGTCCGAGTCGATCGTCGTGATCAGGCCGCGCGCCCGCTCGATGCCCGCGGTGCGGAGCGTGGCGTCGTCGGTTGCATCGCCCATGACGACCAGGTGCCCGTCGGCGACGGCCCGTTCGAGGCTCGGCTCGTGGATGTCGATCACGACGAACCGCTGGCCCGTGTGCATCAGCTCCCGGATGACCGTGGAGCCGACGCGGCCGTAGCCGCACACGATGTAGTGGTCGCGCAGCGCGGCCACGGATTCGGCCATCCGCTTCGCCTCCCGCCGCCCGCTCGCGGCATCACTGATGATGGTCTCGGCCACGATGCCGATGGACCCGAAGATGATCCCGACGCCCGCGACCGCGAGCATCATCGTCCACAGGCGCTGGGGGAAGGTGACGAGCTCCTCGACCTCCCGGAAACCGACGGTCGTGAGCGTGATCGCCGTCATGTAGATGGCGTCCGACAGCGACCACTGGAAGAACACCACGTAGCCGGCCGCGCCGATCAGCGTGACGGACACGACCGCGAGGATCCAGACACGGACGTGGCGTCCTCGGACCGCGTCCCCGAACGCGTGCCGCAGCAGCGCGAGCGGCGAACTGCGGGCCGGAGAGGTCGATGGCGTCATCAGGCCGATCCTACTCGCCGCAGGCGCTCCTGTGGCACGGCCCGTGCGCCCGGACGCTTCTGACCAGGGACGGACGTCGAGGCGTTCACGCCGCGTACGGGATAATCGGGGCATGGACGGCGTCCCCGACCTGGCCCTCGCCCTGCACCCCGAGCTCCGGTTCATCCTGAACCTCGGGGTCGCTGTCGCGCTCGCGTTGGTCGGCGGGGCGGTGGCGGTCCGGCTGCGCCAGCCGCCGATCGTCGGCTACCTCGTCGCCGGCGTCGTCATCGGGCCATTCACACCGGGCTTCGTCGGCGACCAGGAGCAGATCAAGGTCCTGGCCGAGCTGGGCGTGGTCCTCCTCCTGTTCGCGCTCGGCGTGGAGTTCTCGCTGCGGGAGCTGGCGCGGGTGCGCCGCGTCGTGGTGCCCGGCGCCATCGGCCAGATCATCGTCACCACGCTCGTCGCCGGGGCGACCACGATCCTGCTCGGCCTCGATCCCCTGGCGGCGGTCGTGGTGGGCGCGGCCGTGGCGATCAGCTCCACGCTGGTGGTGCTCAAGATCCTCGTCGAACGCGGCGAGCTCGACGCCCTCCACGGGCGCACCGCCATCGGCTGGATGATCGTCCAGGACCTCGTCACGATCATCCTCATCGCCCTCCTCGAGCCGCTGGCCGGCGGGGATGCCGTGGGTCCCCTGCTGCTGGCCCTGCTCAAGACGATCGTCTTCCTCGCCCTCGCCTACGTCGTGGGCACGCGCCTCCTGCCGCGCCTCTTCGGCTGGGTCAGCAGGCTGGGCTCGCCGGAGCTGTTCCTGCTGTCCGTGTTCGCCACGGCGCTCCTGGCCGCCTTCGTGTCCAGTGCGGTCTTCGGCCTGTCACTGGCCCTGGGCGCCTTCGTCGCGGGGATTCTCGTCTCGGAGTCGGACCTGTCCCACCAGGCGGCCGGCGAGGTCACCCCGTTCCGCGATCTTTTCGCCGTCCTGTTCTTCGTCTCCGTTGGGATGCTGCTCGATCCTGCGGCCCTCGCGGCCGACGCCCCCGCGGTGGTCCTGCTGCTCCTGGTGACGATGGCCGTGAAGGCGACGGCGGGCGGTGTCTTCGGCCGACTGCTCGGCATGCCGTTGCGAAGCGCCATCATGCTGGGGGTGGTGATCGCCCAGGCGGGCGAGTTCAGCTTCCTGCTGGCCGCCCAGGCGCGCGCCCTCGACCTGATCGACGGCCGCGCCTACAACCTGGTCCTCGGCACCGCGGTCCTGAGCATCGTGTTCACGCCCGCCGTGGTGCGGGCCGGCGCTGCGCTGGTCACGCGGCTGGAGCACCGTGCGCTCGCCGTGGAACCGCCGGTTCCGGGGGACACGCCCTCGTCCCGCAGCGAGCGGATGCTGCGACGAGGAGGAGGGCGACGAGCGGAGCGTCGGTGGTCGTGCTGGGTGGCGGCCGCGTGGGCAGCGTCGTGGTGCGTGCGATGCGGGCGCGCGGGTTCCGCTGCATCGTCGTGGACCGCGACCAGCGAGCCCTCGATGCGCTCGCCGCGGTCGGCGCTTCGACGCTCTTCGGGGACGCGGCGAACCCGGCGATCCTGCACCGCGTCGGCCTGGAGCGGGCACGCCTGGTCGTCGTGGCGATCGCGGACCCGATGACCGCCCGGCTCGCCGTTGAGCGGATCCGGGCCCTGAGCCCACGCCTGACCATCATTGCCCGGGCACGGGGCCGCACGGAGATCACCGCCCTCGAGAAGCTCGGCGTCCGACGGATCGCCGATCCCGATCTCGAGGCGGCCCTCGAGTTGACGCGTGCCTCGCTGGCCAGGATGGGTGTGTCCGGTCCCGAGCAGACGGCGGTCGTGCTGGGCGTCCGGCGTCGGACCTACGGAGCGGCGGCCGGGTCGAGCCCGGGCAGTGGCTCGGAGGAGCGCGGTCCGGCTGCACGGGACGACGGTCCGGGAGCCGGAGCCGGGCGCTGATCGCCGCCCCGCGGGGCCTTGCGCACCCGGCGCGCACACGGGGCGGTGGCGTCGCTGGATGTGCGCCCGGTGCGCCTCCCATGCGCTCCGACAGGATCCCGAAGGCACAACCTGCGCACCAGCCGTGCATCGAGCGCGCTGACCGCACGGTGCGAGCGTCCGGTGCGCACCAGGTCCGTACCAGGCCCGCATCCGGCTCGTACCAGTCCCGCAGACGGCCGGCAGACGGCCGGCAGACGGCCGGGAGCCCCGGGCCTCAGTACGGGATCCGCCCCTCCAGCTGCCCGAAGCCCTCGGGCAGGGGCACCTCCGGGTGGTGCATGGCGAGCCAGTCCCGGAGCGCGAACCACGTCGTCTTGAACGCAATCTCCGCCCACGGGATCTCGTGGGGGCGGTAGGCCCGCACCTCGAGGGCCTCCGGACACGGCGTTGCCTCGCCACCGACGATGCGGGCCTCGAACACCAGCGTCACCACGCCGGCCTCGAGGCGCGTGTAGAGACCGACGAGCGCGCCCGGCTCCACGAGCAGGCCCGTCTCCTCGAGCGTCTCGCGGATAGCGCCCTCGGTCACGGTCTCGTCGATCTCGAGGAAGCCGCCGGGCTGGGCCCAGGAGCCGTAGCCCGGCTCGATCCCACGCCGGATCAGGACGACATCGCCGTCCGCGTTGACGGGCAGCGTGGTCACGACGAGGCGCGGGTTCACATAGGCGATGAAGTTGCAGTCAGGACACTCCATCCGCGCCCGCTGCTCGCCGGGCGGGACCCGCTCGACCATCGCCGTGCCGCAGCGCGAGCAGAAGCGGAGCGTGGCGGCGATCCAGGGCGGGGCTCCGCTGCCCGATGCGATGTCGGTCGACCGGCCGTCCGCGCCACGTCCAAGGGCCCTGGCGGCCAGCACCTCAGCCTCGTCGAGGCGGCGCTCGGCGTAGGCGTGGCCGCCGTGGTCGGGGTGCGGGTGGTCGTGGTGCGGGTGGTCGGCCATCGTCACGCGCCCAGGACGAGGATGACGGCAAGCACGATGAGCGCGAGGAAGACGAGCGCTGCAACCACCCACGTGAGGCGGAACAGGCCACGCCCACGATCGACCGGCATCCAGGCCCACGCCGAGCGCCAGATCCGGAGCGTGGCGTCGGCGGTGGTCACCAGGAGCAGGGGCGCCGCCAGGAGCACGCAGATCTTCACGATCGGGCTGCCGAAGCCGGCCCCCAACTCGAGCGCCGTGATCGCGATCGCGCCGAGCACCAGCGCTGGCGCCGACAGCAGGACGTAGTGCTTCTGGAGGGGCGTCGGGCGGGTCTCGGGCACGCTGCGGGGCGCCTGGCCGCGGAGGCTCTCGGGAACCGGGGTTGCGCCGAAGGGGCTGTACGGGGCCGCCGGCACGGACGTCGGCCGCTCGGGCACCGCCTGCCGGTCCAGCACCGGCATCCCGGGCTCCCAGCGCTCGTCGTTCATACCCCGAGTCTAGCGGGTGGCCGCCCGACAGCCGCCACGGCGTCCCCTGACCGTCGAATCCCCCAGCTATGTGGCGTCCGGGCAGGTTCCACGCAGGGATCAACCCTCGAATCGACGAGATCGGCCTTGAGTTCCTCGTGCCGCGGTTCGATTCGCCACATGTTTGGGGGACCGGCGCACGGAGCGCAGCGGTGACAGCCCGGCAGCGGTGTCAGCCCGGCAGCGGCTCGGAGTTCGAGGCGTCGTCCATCACCGACGCCGTCTGCGCCGCCCGCCGAGCCTCCAGGCGCGCCGCGAGCCCGGCATCCGACAGCGCCAGGATCGCCGCTGCCAGCAGCGCCGCGTTGTCCGCGTTCCCGATGGCCACCGTCGCGACCGGGATCCCGCGCGGCATCTGCACGATCGACAGCAGCGAGTCGAGGCCGCCGAGGTGCTGCGTCGGGATCGGCACGCCGATCACCGGCAGCGTCGTCTTCGAGGCCAGCATCCCCGGCAGGTGGGCCGCACCGCCCGCTCCCGCCACGATCACGCGGATCCCGCGTTCCCTCGCCGTCTCGGCGTACCGGAACAGGTGGTCCGGCGTGCGATGCGCCGACACGACCCGCAGCTCGCACGGGACGCCCAGCTCCTCGAGGACGGCAACGGCCTTCTCGAGCACGGGGAAGTCCGAGCGGCTGCCGCCCACGATGCCGACCATCGGCCGCGTCCCGTCCACGGTTCCCTCAGTCCTCCCAGTGCAGCGCCGCGCGCGCCCGGCGCGCCCGCTCCAGCGCCTCGTCCGCGTCCCGCCCGACCACCGTCACGTGGCCCATCTTGCGCCGCTCGAACACCCGGCGCTTGCCGTACACGTGCACGTGCGCACCCGGATCGGCCATGGCTTCCGGCAGCCCGCCCAGGCGGGCCTCGCGCTCGACGCCCGGTCCCGAGCAGGTTGACCATGGCGGTCGTCCCGTGCGGCGGCCACGGAGCCCAGCGGCAGGCCCAGGATCGCCCGGAGGTGCTGCTCGAACTGCGAGGTCGCGGCACCCTCGATCGTCCAGTGGCCGCTGTTGTGCACCCGCGGCGCCAGCTCGTTGACCATCATCCCGCCACCGGGGATCGCGAACAGCTCGGCCGTGATCACGCCCGCCACGTCGAGCGCGCGGGCGATCGACGCTCCCGTCTCCATCGCCGAGAACCCGATCAGCGGATCCACCGGCGCAGGCGCGACGCTCTCGGCCAGGATCCCGGCGTCGTGGACGTTCCACGAGGGCGGGAACCCGACGGTCCGGCCGTCGCGGCCACGCGCCGTCACGACGGACAGCTCGCGCTCGAACGCGATCTCGGCCTCCAGCAGCAGCGGCTTCCCAGCGGCACCACCCAGCGCGTCGACGGCTCCGGCAACGTCGGCCCGCGACGTGATCCGCACCTGGGAGCGCCCGTCGTACCCGCCCAGGGGCAGCTTGAGCCGGCACGGGTAGCCGAGCGTCTCAGCGGCGGCCTGCGCGTCGGCCACGCCCCGGACCTCGCGCCACGGGGCGGTCCAATGGCCGATGTCGCGGATGAACCGCCGCTCGGCGAGCCGGTCCTGCGTCGCCTGCAGCACGGCCAGGCCCGGGCGGACGGGCGCCAGCTCGGCGGCCGCGGTGGCCGCCTCGAGCCCGATGTGCTCCAGCTCGTAGGTGACGACGTCGGACATGGCCGCGAGGCGCCGGGCGGCATCGACGTCGTCGTACCGGCCAACCACGATCTCGTCCGCGACCGCCGACGTTGGACAGGCCGGGTCCGGGTCCAGGGCCACCAGCCGGTAGCCCATCGCCCGGGCCGCGAAGCCGAGCATCCGGCCGAGCTGTCCGCCACCCAGCACGCCGATGGTGGATCCGGGCGGCAGCGGCTCCACGCCCGCCGGCCCACGCCGGATGCCGAGGCCATAGAGGGAGTCGAGCACGAAGTTGGCCTTCTGCATCGTGTACGCCTCCTGCGGCTGACCCGCGGCGGCAGCATCGACGATGCGGCGCTTGGCGTCGGTGTAGGCATCGCGCAGGGCGGCATCCGAGCGGAGGGCGTCGCGGAAGCCGAGGAGCTCGGGCAGCTCCCGGCGGGCGGGCGGCATCACGTGCATGTGGATGAGGTACGACGTGCCGTCGTGGAGGACCTCGCCCACGAGCATCGGGCGCGTCGGCGGGAACGGCACGAGGCCGCCCTGACGGCCGAACCCGAGCGAGAGCAGAGCGTCGGTGAGGGCCGGGATGTCGTCGGGCGAGGCTTCGATCGCGAGATCCACGATGTTCTTGCCGGGCAGCCCGGGCACGGCCGACGAGCCGACATGGTGGACGACGGCTCCCGGGTATGCGCTCGCGACCAGGCGCGCGAGACCCTGGGCGATCTCGGCCGTCGCGGGGTCCCACGGGTGGAAGCCCGCCGGACGGCGCTCGTACGGACGGATGGGCAGGTCGGACATCGCCGAAGTGTAGGTGACGGCGGCGTGGGCGCCAGACGTCACCACGTTCACTGGCGCACCCCGCCCCTCGTCCGCTGGGCGCACCCCGTCCGCCTACGCTGCGCCCCCGTCCGCTTACGCTGGGCGCAAGCACTGGGCGGCGCCCACACATGTGGTGCGCTGGGCGCACGGCCCGGGCGCTACGAGGACCCGCCAGCGCACCAGCGTTGCGCCTGGCGCACATCCAGCGCCGGGAACACCCAGTGTGTCCGCTGGGCGCACACTCCGCCGGGAGCACCCAGTGTGTCCGCTGGGCGCACCCACGTGTGGCCGCCGGCGCAACAACACCGGACCGGCTGGCACCGGGAAGCACGAACGGCGACAATCCGCCCATGCTCCATGGCGGCCCCGGTCCCTACGGCGTCTCGGCGCCGCGGATCCTCATCGTCGATGACGATCCCAACCTGCTCGTGCTCCTCGCCGAGCAGCTGCGCGCCGACGGCTACCAGGTGCAGACCGCCCGCGATGGCGACGAGGCGCTCCGCCGCCTTGCCCAGTCGTGGCCGGACCTGCTCATCATCGACATGCTCATGCCCCGCATGGACGGTCTGACGCTCGCGCGCGAGGTCAAGGCTCGCGCCGACCTGCCGATCATCGTCCTCTCCGCCATCGACACCGCCGACTCCAAGGCCGAGATCCTCGAGGAGGTCGCGGAGGACTACATCACCAAGCCCTACCACTACGGCGAGCTGCGGGCGAGGATCCAGCGGGTGCTGCGCCGCCTCGGCGACCGGGTGCCGCGCCAGCGCCTGGAGCTCGGGCCGGACCTCGCCCTGGAGCTGCACCGGCGCGAGGCCGAGGTCGCCGGCCGGACCGTGACGCTCACGCCCACCGAGTCCCGCCTCCTCTACGCCCTGGCCGCCAACCTCGGCCAGACCGTGACCACCGAGACCCTGCTCGCCCGCGGCTGGGCGGACACCGAGGACGCGGACCCGTCCTACGTCTGGGTGACCATGCGCCGTCTGCGCCAGAAGGTCGAGGTCGACCCCGAACAAGCCGGTCCACCTGCTCACCGTGCGCGGGATCGGCTACCGGCTCGTCAGTGCCAGCACAGCGTCGAACGGCTGACAGGCGCAGCGTGGACGATCCCCTCGACCAGGCCGCCGGAGAGACCGCCAATCCCGCCGATCCGCACCTCCCGCCAATCCCGCCGATCAAGCCGTCTACCGGCTGAGGGGACTCGGGTTCCGGACGCGGCTGACCGTCTGGCTCGTCGTGGCCGCCGTCGTGCCAGTCGCCGTGTTCGGGGCCGTCGTGATGCTGCTCGTTGCGGGCGCCGGGAACGCGGACAGCACCGTGGCCCGCGTCCTGCTGCTGGTCGTCACCCTGGCGGTGGTCTTCGCGATCATGCTCGCCGCTGCGCTGGCGGCCGATCTCGGGGCGCCGCTGCGCCAGATCGCGACCTCCGTGGAACGGGTGTCGGCGGGTGACCTCGCGACACGCCTGGAGCTGCCCGGGGACGACGAGTTCAGCCGCCTCGCCGACAGCCAC
This sequence comes from uncultured Chloroflexia bacterium, assembly GCA_963697365.1. GTDB lineage: Bacteria > Chloroflexota > Limnocylindria > Limnocylindrales > CSP1-4 > CAIXZV01. Next base: position 38,328 of record CAVONT010000001.1, on the reverse strand, counting down.
AACCGCCTCGCCGCGGACCTCCAGCGCCGCAACCGCGAGCTTCGCCAGCTCCTTGACGCCCTCGGCCACATCACCCTCGGTGACCGGCCGGACACGATCGCCGGACAGGCGGCCGCGGCGGCCCGCGACGCCTTCGACATGCTCGATTGCGAGGTCCTCCTCGTGGACCCCGCCGAGATCCCAGTCGAGGAGGTCGTCCCGGGCGAGCCCGTGCCGGTCCGGTCGACCATGGTTGCGGGGGGCGAGGCCACGGGCGTGATGGTCGGCCGGCTCTCCGCCACGCGGCGCTGGGATCGGGCAGACCAGGATCTGCTCGACCTGTTCGCCATCGAGATCGGTGGCGCCATCCGCAATGCCCAGCTCTACGCCCGGGTCGAGGACCAGAACACGAGGCTGGTCGACCTCGACCGCGCCAAGGACGACTTCCTGCGCGGCGTGTCGCACAACCTGCAGACCCCGCTCGCGAGCATCCGCGGGTACGCCGGCCAGCTGGAGGCGGAGCGGCCCGACCACCGCCTCGCGATCATCACGGAGCAGACCGACCGGCTGAGCCGCATGGTCCGCCAGCTCCTGACCGTGTCCCGCATCGAGTCGGGCGCCCTACGGAGCCGGCAGGAGGTCTTCTCGCTCGCGCCCCGCGTCCGCCGCACCTGGGAGGCGCTGGGGATCGCCGACGTCCCCTTCACGCTTGAGGACGGGGCCCGGGGCTGGCTCGCCCTCGGCGACCCGGACCAGCTCGACCAGGTGCTGTGGGCCTTGCTGGACAACGCCGTGGTGTACGGCGGGCGCACGGCGGTCGATGTCGCGGTGACCATCGACGAAGGGGCCTCGGCCCTGCGGATCGACATCGCGGACCACGGACCGGGCATCGCCGAGGACGACCGCGAACGGCTCTTCGGACGCTTCGAGCGCGGCGCGGAGCGGCCCTCCGGCGAGGGCTCCGGCCTCGGCCTGTACGTCTCCCGCGAGCTGTGCCGGGCGATGGGCGGCGACCTGGAGCTCGCGCCGGCCGTGCCTGGCTGGGGCGCGGTGTTCACGATCACCATGCCCGCGGAGGATGCCCGCGAGACCTGAGACCAGCGCCAGACTCGGAGGGCCAGGGATGCTGGTACCGGTCCGGTCGCCGCCCGCCTACCCGAGCATGCGACCGGCAGACGGCACGCACACCGCTGCTCCGGGGGATTGTTCACCGTCTCGCTGCCCGCCACCGCCAGAGGAGGCTAGCCGAACTCGCGCCCTGGGGAAGCCTCCTGGCGGGACGCGGGGAACCCCGCTGCAGACCGCACCAGAATGGCACGTTCCACTAGGTCGGCCGCCACGCTGGCACTGCTCCCGCGCAGAGAAGGAGGGCAATTACGCACAGCCCGCGGGTTGCTGCCGCCGTTCCCTGAGGACGGCACAGTCGCTATGCGGGCTCGGAGCGTTGGAGCGGGGGTGCGACGACGGCTAGGTCAACGGACTTGCCGCACCAGATCCACCCGAGCGGGTCGCCCGCGACTAGCAGCGCAACACCCATGCCGAGGAGTGGCCCAGCGGCAGCTGCAATGCCGGTGACGCTCGCAATCGCACCCCACAGGTACCACGTCGTGAAGAACCAGAGGAGGCCAGCAACTACGCGCTTCTTCATGGCTGCAGGTTCGTCGCCTGGCGACCCGGCCGCAATGGTGCCTTCGTACCCTGACCCGCCGGGGGGCGGTGCGCGTCCGCACCTATGAAAGGTACCCTGCAAGGTACTACCACGATAGTACCGGGAAACATCTGGAAAACCGCCTGCCGGGGGAGTGCAGATCAGTGATGCCCAACCTGATTGGACGAAGTCGATCACCCAGTTCCGCAGACAGCGGGTGGAAGACCCGCGGCCAAGCTTTGGCGGAACTTGCGCTGGTCTTGCCGGTCCTCCTGCTGATGCTGCTCTTTGTGGTTGACTTCGGCCGGATCTACCTGGGCTACGTGAACATGCAACAGATGGCTCGCGTAGGAGCGGGATTTGCCGCCGAACACGCGAGCGCCTGGGCTTCGCCGCAGGATGCCGCCACCCTTGCTCGCTACCAGAACATGATGGAGAACGACGCGTCAGCCATCAACTGCGACCTGGTCCGCAATGACAACGGGAACCTCTACGACCCCGAGTTCGTCGATGGCGGCTTCTCGCTTGGGCAACGCGTTGAGGTCCGTGTCAAGTGCGAATTCGGGATCATCACGCCGATCATCTCCTCTGTCCTCGGTGAGACCGTCGACCTCACGGCTGACGTCGTCTACCCGATTCGCGAGGGCGTGGTGGCCGAAGTGCCCGGTGGGGGTGGGGTGACACTGTCCCCGCCCGTCGCGGACTTCGTTGGATCGCCCCAATCGGGCTATGGAACCCCTGAATCACCGCTAGAGGTGTCCTTCTTCGACAGATCCACGAGCGCAGCGACGTGGGACTGGAACTTCGGCAATGGGACAGCCACTGGTGTCGGACCTCACGTTGTCAGGTACTCCTGCCTAGCCTCTGTACTGCCAGGTGAAAGTTGCACGTTCACCGTGTCCCTGCGGGCTGGCGGCCTGGGAGGCTCCGACACCGAAACGAAAACGGGCTACATCACCGTCGACGTGCCACCCGAGAGTGGACCGATCGCCGAGTTCGTTGCAGCACCGCGGTTCGGATCGAGTCCGTTGACTGTCGACTTCGACTTCGTCGACGTACGAGCTGGCGACGTCGTCTACACGAACTATCAGTGGGACGTTGACTACGACGGCAGCACACCCAGTTACGAGTTCGAAGGGCCGGACCAGGCGTCGGTCACCTGGAAATACCAGAACGAAGGTGTCTACGCGGTGCGCCTCGTCGTGACAGACGAAAGCAGTGGCATCGATCAGCTCACCAAGTTGGCATATGTCGTAATAACACCTCCCGTATGTACCGTGCCTGACTTCGGGAACAAGAAGTTGAGCGCAGCGCAAACGCTCTGGAGTCAAGCCGGGTTCACGACGCAGGTGCTATCACTCCCGGGCAAGAACGACTACAAGATCAATTACCAGTCCCTCTTGGGCGGCGTCATCGATCCGCAACCCGACGGCTGCGACTCGACGATCACGGTGGGACCGTGATGGTGCGCAACTCGTCGACGCGCGGGCAGACGCTGGCTGAATTCGCCATTGTCCTGCCAATCTTCCTGATCATCTTTCTCGCGCTATCGACCTGGGGCGTGCGGTGTTCATCTCCAATGGCCTGACGAACGCAGTTCGAGATGCCGCGCGACTTGCCGTCGTCAATCAAGACAAGCGACATGATCGCCGAAAGGGCCCAGGCGATGGCCTTCGGGGTAGAATATCGAGACGGACCCGGCTAGCCTGACGCCCTACTGGCGCCCGTCTCCCGACAGCGACGACGTCAAAGGGAACGATCCCTGTCCTGGCGTCGATGTCCCCGTTGGATGTGTCGCGGTGGTCGAGGCCAAAGCGACCTGGAAGACGATCCACGCCGCTGTCGTCGATCCTGGGGTTGGCGATCCGCGGGAACGCCAGTGCCTTCGAGGAGATCCAGCTCTCCGCGAGGTCGGAGCAGGTCGTCGAGTTCAAGTGCCCCAACACCTCGCTCGGCGCCTACTCCACAGCCGACCGCTGTCCCAAGCAGCCGTAGACAAGACACCCGGAGCAAGTACAGCCATGACCCCCACGAAATACACCCGGCGTGAACCCAGGTCAGACAGTGGTCAGATCCTGGTGCTGTTCGTGCTCGGGATATTCGCGATCATCGCCATGCTCGCCTTGGTCATCGAGGGCAGCAACCTATTCGCGCAGCAGCGGATCGCGCAGAATGGAGCGGATGCCGCGTCGAACGCCGGCACGATCATCATCGCCGAGAACCTCTCCGGGAAGGCGCGTACACAAGGTGCCGTGTTCTCCGCCGTCCAACAGACGGCGGCGAGAAACAACCTGACCGCCTACGAGGCCGAGTACACCGACGACTACGGCGTTCCCATAGGCGAACCGGTCGTTGCTTCGGCCGCTGCGATCCCCGACGGAGCCCGTGGGGTCCACGTCACCGGGAGTCGCGTGGTCGGCACCAGTTTCGCGCGTCTTCTCGGCAGGGACACCCTCAGCGCGAGTGCGGATGCGACGGTGGTCGCCGGCGCCCTTAGCGGCGAGTGCGTGGAGGATGAGGACGGGTGCGCGCTTCTGCCCGTCACGTTCCCCATCAGCCCATACCAGTGCGACAGCAAGGGCAATCTGATCCCGGGGAACTGGACATGGATTGGGCCACCCCCCGAGGGCGCCGATCCCGGAGACGAGTACTGGCCCATTGTCTCTGCTGAGTACCTGCCCGGAGGCTCGATTCGGGGGGGTGAAGGGAGACGAGGACTCGATGGCGGTCCTCCCGCTCTGCAAGGGTTCGGGCGACGGAACCGGTGCGTTCGGCTGGCGTCGACCTCATGGACGGGATGAACTTGGCGGATGAGATCGAGGGTCCCCTCAACACCACCATCGACCTCCCGGACTGGTTCCAGACGCAGACGGGAAACGCCAACAGCGTCGAAGACGAGCTGCTGCAGCACTGGCGACAGCCTGTTCTGATCCCCCTGTACAACCAAACCTGTCGGCAGGATCCAGGCGACGATGGCATCTGTACGAAGCCGGGTGCTGACCCAGTCGGCAGCAACAACTGGTACTTCGTCCACACGCTGGCCGTGTTCTACATCGAACACGTGTACGTGCAGGGCAGCAATCTCGATGAGTGCATGGCTGCACCAGGCTCGCCTCCGGTGCTCGATGCAGGTACTTGAGGAGCCGGGTTTGCCGGGTGCCTGAAGGGCTGGTTCGTGAACTACGTGACGGCAGGGCCAATCGTTCCGGGCGGGGAAATCACGCCCGGTGTCACGCCGATCGGGATCCAGCTGATCCGGTAGGCTGTTGCCCCGACCTTAGGCCACGCAGCGGAGGACTGCAATCCTGCGCTCTGCGGTTGTACGGCTCGTCGGCCTACCGGGTTCGGTATCCGCCAAGCCGCGTGGCCGACGGCAGTACTCGGCTCCTGCGCTAGGACTATCGGCTCCCCCGCTCGCAAGCCCCAGCGTAAGGTGGCGGCCGCATCGTGCTCCCCCTAGGCTGCGAGGACAGCCACCACGCCGGGGGATGCCAGCTTTCCGATGGCACACGAGCCTTCCACCAACCAGCGCCGCGCCCGACTGCGCCCGGTGCCGCCGCCCCGAAGAGGGCGGCCGCGCTCCGGCCAGTCGCTGGTGGAGTTCTCGCTGATCCTGCCGGTCGTGCTGCTCATCGTCGCTGGCCGGTCTCGACTTCGGGCGCGTGTTCCTCGGCTGGGTCGACCTCCACAACGCGGCCCGGGTTGGCGCGAACTTCGCGGCCGAGAACCCGGAGGCGTGGAGCTCCCACAACCCGGACGTCACGGCGCAGGGCGAGTACGAGCGCCAGCTCGAGCAGCAGGCCGACGGGATCAACTGCACCCTGCCCGAGACGCTGCCGCTGCCGTCGTTCCCGGACGGGCCGAACGGCATCAACAACATCGGCATGCCGGTCACGGTGACCGTGAGCTGCTCCTTCGGGCTGCTGACACCCGTGATCAGTGCGATCCTGCCGAACCCGCTGCCGGTGTCGGCGAGTGCCGCCTTCCCCATCCGCAGCGGGGCGGTTCTCAACATGCCGACTCCCACGCCACTGCCCTGGTGGTGGTGGTGGTGGGATGACGACGACGGGACGCCGCCGCCCTCGACGACGCCCGAACCCACGCCGGAGCCGACCGCGACGCCGGATCCGGACGTCACGCCCGATCCCCTCGCGACACCCACGCCCGACGCCGACAGCCGCCCCGTCGCCCACGCCCACGCCGACCCCGGCTCCCTGCGTCGGTGCCCAACCTGGTCGGCTGGACGATCGAGAACGCCCCGTACAAGTGGGGCCCCGGCAAGTACATCGGGAACCGCAGGACCATCGACGGTGCCGACTTCACAACGACCCTGCTGTTCAACCCGCTGGTGGGCAAGAACGACCGGGGCACCGTCACCTCGCAGTCGGTGTTCCCCGGGCAGGAGCTGCCGTGCGACTCGACGGCGATGACCGTGACCTGGGCGCCCAGGTGAGCAGGCTGCGCCGTCTGCACCGGCTCCCCGACCGCGGTCAGGGCCTGGTCGAGTTCGCGCTCCTCGCGCCCGTGATGGTGTTCCTGATCATCGCCGCGGTGGACATGGGTCGTCTGGTGGTCGCCCAGAACGCGCTCGTCAACGCCGTGCGCCACGGCTCGCGGGTCGCCGCCGTGAACCAGCTGAAACCGCCGGACACCGTGACGTCGTGCAACGAGGATATGCCGATCGAGCACCTCGACGAGCCCCACTGGTCGGCCCGGGCGTGCACGGCGTCCTCGTCGCTGATGCTCAACATCGGGCCGGACGACGTGTCGCTGACCTACGCGCCGCCGATGGACGACACGATCACCTGCGCCGAGGACGACCTGCACGTCGGCTGCATCGCGCGGATCTCCGCGTCGGCGCGCTGGCAGGCGATCACCCCCATCATCGGCTCCCTCGTCGGCCCAGTCGATCTCACCGCCACCTCCGAGCAGCCCGTGGAGCGGGTGTTCCCGTGAGCGGCGCTGAGCTCCCGGTGGGCGCTCCCGGCGGGGCAGCTCCCGGCCCGGCGCCGCAGCCGGGGCCAGGCCCTGCCGCTCATGGTCGTGGCGATGATCGTGCTGATCGGGATGACCGGCCTCATCGTCGATGGCGGCAACGCGTGGGCGAACTCGCGGGCGGTCCAGAACGGCGCCGACGCAGCCGCCGAGGCAGGCGCGCTGGCGCTCGCGAGAGAGCTGGCCGGCGCGGCGAGGCCAGGCGGCGGGTGGGATGCCGATGTGCTCGCCGCGATCAACGCCAGTGCCGCTGCCAACGGCATCATCGTCCGGGGTGCCTACTACACCGACATCTGCGGGATCCCCCTGAAGTCGGACGGCACCGCCAGCCTCACCGATGACGGCGTGTACAAGTTCGACACGGCCCAACCGGTAGGTGAAGGGCTGCCCGCGGACACCAGCACCACGCCCGACTGCCCGAGCCGCACCGTCGGCCCCGTGTCAGGCGTCATCGTCCTGGCCGGCCGGGATGTCGACACCTACTTCAGCAACGTCCTCGGTCTGCGGACGATCGAGGTCACGATGCAGGCGACGGCGGCGGCGGGCTTCCTCCAGGAGTCGTGTGCGGCCTCCCAGGGCGAGGGCTGCGCGATGCTGCCGATCGTCTTCCCGGTGGCCCAGATCGCGTGCGGAGGCACCGGCGGCGACGTCGCCGGCAACAGCAGGCCGTGGAGCGCGGATGGCACGACGGTCTACAAGGTGCCGCTGTGCAAGAACGGCCCCGGCAACGTCGGCTGGGTGGACTGGGAGTCGGGCGGTGGCGTCCCGGACGTGATCGACAGCATCAGCGCCCCGGACAATCCGGCGGTCCCGCTGCCGTCGTGGCACCAGATCGCCCAGACCGGCAACCCGGCCTCGACCGGGCTCGAGGCTGCGATCCGCGAGTACGACGGCCAGACGGTGCTGGTGCCGCAGTTCGACCTCACCTGCCAGCCGGGTCCCAACGAGACGGTGGACAGCACCGACCCGGCGATCAACACCGCGCCCAACTACGGCTGCCCCGCAGGCAGACCTTGGTGGCAACGGGTCGAACCAGTACTACCGGATCCCGAGCTTCGTCCACTTCCGCCTGTGCGACGCATCCATCCCGCGCTGCCTCGCCATCGGTGCCGAGCACGGGGCCTACATCAACGGCACCAACGACATCTGCGCGGACACCGGCAGCCCGGCGACGGCATGCCTCGTCGGCATGTTCGAGACGGTGATCCGGACCGGGACAATTGGTGCGGGCTTCGGCGGTGGCGGCGGCAGGACGAGCCGCGCGATCGGGATCCAGCTGATCAAGTAGTCGGGACCGCGGGCCAGATCGGCGAGCGCGGCGAGGCTGCAACTCATCCGGGCCCGCCGGCCCGCTCGGCGAGGCCTGCTACCGGATGCCCGTGTCGTAGCCGATCGTCAGCCAGGTCTCGGCGTCCGCCAGCACATCGAACGTCGCCGGGGATGCCCCGCCCATGTAGCCCTCCACGGCCGACGGCACCAGCGTGTACGTGCCAGGCGCAAGCGCGATCCGGTACAGCCCCGACGCATCCGTCGTGTGGCGGGCGACCTCCTTGCCGGATGCGTCCTGGATCGAGAGCGTGGCGCCGTCCACGGGTCGCGGCGCACAGGCAGGGTCGCCGGGCTGCTCGACGGGGCAGATTGGCCCGGCGACGACGATGCCCCCGACGCCCTGGGCGTCCGCATCCGCGTGGAGTTCCGCAACGACCTCGTCCACCAGCGGTGACCCCTGCTCGGCGATGAGGTCGACCGACCCTTCGGACGTCACGCGCCAGGTCCACTCGTGGCGGTCGATGCAGCCGGACTCGCAGTCGCCCCAGCCCACGCTGACGGCCACGGACCAGGTGTCGCCCTCGCGGGTCGCGGTCCACCACGCGGCCTGGCCGATGGCGTCGTCCTGCCGCGGCCCGACGCCGTCGAAGAGCGGGGTCACGACGCGAACCGCATCGAACGCGTCCTCCGCGCTGGCCACGGCGGCCGGCGACGGGGACGGGGTCGGGGTCGGGGCCTGGCCGCCGCAGGCGGTGACGCCGAGCAGGACGAGCGCGGGCAGCAGGAGGCTGGCGACGGACGGACGGTGCATGCGCGGACGACGCCTCGACGGGTCTCGGAGTTCCCGCGGCACGGCGCGAGAGGGCGTGGGCTCGCGAAGGCGCGGTTGCGGGAAGCAGCGGGCTCGCGGTCCGGCCATCTCCCCAGGTTGGCCGGTTGTCCCGTGCATCCGGTGCCTCGGGGGTCTACCGGATCGGTCTGGCGGCCGGTTTTGGGGCTGGCGCTCGGTCTGCTCGTACCACGGACCGCGAGCCTCGCGTAGTCGTACGATCCATCACAACGGGACAGCGCACGGAGAGTCCAAGGTCCCGAAATGGACGGGCAAACCGGGAAGCGCGGCACGCGGGTGACGAGATGACCGCACAGGCGAAGAAGCGCCGCGACACAGGCGTGGTCGCGGGCCTGGCCCAGCTGCGCGGCTATGACCGGTCCTGGTTCCGGGCGGACCTGCTCGCCGGGATCACCGTCACGGCCTACCTCGTGCCCCAGTGCCTCGCCTACGCAGACCTGGCCGGTGTCCCGCCCGTCTCCGGCCTGTGGGTGGCCGTCATCGCGATGGTCGTCTACTTCTTCCTGGGCACGTCGCGCCAGCTGTCCGTGGGCCCGGAGTCCGCGACGGCGATCATGGTGGCAGCAGCCGTCGCGCCCCTTGCGGGCGGTGACGAGACGCGCTGGATCGCCCTGTCGGCGGGCCTCGCGATCATGGTCGGCGTCATCTGCATCGGGGCGTGGGCGGTTCGCCTGGGGTTCGTCGCCGACCTCCTGTCCAAGCCGATCCTGCTGGGCTACATGGCCGGCGTCGCGGTGATCATGATCGCGTCGCAGCTTGGCACCATCACCGGGATCACGTTCGCCGGCGGCGAACCGATCGCGCGTCTGCTGGAGCTCGTCGGGCGCCTGGACGAGGTCAACTGGGCGACCACGATGCTGGGTGTCGCGGTCGTCGTGTTCCTGGTCACCCTGCGGGTCGTCAAGCCGCTCGCGCCCGGCACGCTCGTCGTCGTCGTGGTCAGCGGGATCCTCGTCTGGGCGGCCGCGCTGGAGCAGTACGGGGTCAAGGTCGTCGGGCCGGTCCCCTCGGGCCTGCCGGTGCCCTCCCTCCCCGACATCTCGCCGGCGGACGTCTCGGCACTTCTTGGCTCCGCGCTGGCGATCACGTTCGTCGCCTACTCCGACGTCGCGCTGACGGGCCGCGCGTTCGCCGCACGCACGGGGGAGACCATCGATCCCAACCGCGAGTTCCTGGCCATGGGTGTCGGCAACGTGGCCGCCGGCCTGACAGGGGGCTTCGCATTGTCAGCGTCCGGCTCGCGTACCGCGATCATCGATGCGATGCGGGCCCGGAGCCAGGTGACGGGGCTCGTGGCCGCGATCGCCGTGGCGTTCGTCGTGCTCGCCGTGCCGGGGCTGATCGCCTACATCCCGCGGGCTGCCCTCGGCGGCATCGTGGTGTACGCCGCGCTCCGGCTCATCGACGTGCACGGCATCGTCAAGCTGGCGACGTTCCGGACGTCCGAGTTCGCGCTCGCGGTGATCGCGTTTGGCGGGGTCATCGTGTTCGACGTGCTGGCCGGGATCATGGTGGCCGTCGGCCTCTCGGTGGCCGAGCTGTTCGCGCGGGTGGCCCGGCCGCCTGCCGCCGTGCTGGGTCGCGTGCCGGGGCTGGCCGGCCTGCACAACGTGGAGGACTACCCGGACGCCCAGACGATCCCAGGCCTGGTGGTCTTCCGCTATGACGCGCCCCTGTGTTTCGCGAATGCGCAGGACTTCCGTTCCAAAGCGCTCGCGGCGGTCGATGACCAGGCCGAGCCCGTCCAGTGGTTCCTCCTCAACGCAGAGGCGATCGTGGAGCTCGACATGACCGCCGCCGAGGCGCTCCAGCAACTGGTGAGCGACCTGCGCAAGCGGCACGTCCTGTTCGCCATGGCGCGGGTCAAGCAGGACCTGCGGGCACAACTGCTGCGCGGTGGCCTGCTCGATGTGATCGACGAGGAGCGCATCTATCCCACGCTGCCGGTGGCGGTGGAGGGGTTCGAGCACTGGAGCGAGCGACGGTAGGCATGGCTCAGGGCGGCGGCGCGGCGTTGGGCCCTCGGCCCTGCTGCCTGCCGCCCCTCGCCTCCCCCGTCCTGAACCACGTCAGGTTCACCGACGCCTGGTCCCCGCACGGCTTGTGCGCGAAGGTCGACCTTGCTGCCATCGCCCCGCACGCCGGACCCTCTCCTGACCCTCAGCCGAGTCAGCGGCGGGCAGTCCACGGTCAGCCGAGTCCGCGGCCGTGGTCCGGGCCAAGTGAGTCGCAGATACGTCTGAGTTGAGTCGCCCGTAAGTGGCGTCCGCTAGAACTGGGCGATGGCAACAATCCGCATGTCCCTCACGTCGCTGACATTCGGCGCGAGCATCGCCCCGGTCATCAAGGACAGTCGCGTCCTGGTCGGCTGGACGCAGCGGGAGCTTGCCGATCACGCGAAGACCTCACAAGCGACGGTCTGGCGCCTGGAGCACGGCAAGGCAGAGGTTCTCGACCTCGCGCCGCTCGAGCGGATTCTCAAGGCGCTCGGGATCAGGGCCACGCTGGAACTCGACAGCCGGCATCTCGTCGATCGCCAGCGGCAGCGGGATGAACTCCACGTCCGCGTCACGGGGTACCTCGTCAGGCACTTCCGAAGGAACGGCTGGCTCACCGCGACCGAGGTGATGATCGGCGACGACGTGCCGCGCGGCTGGATCGACCTGATCGCCTTCCGCGAGGTGGACGCGACCCTGGTCGTCGAGGAGACGAAGACCGAGATCCACGATGTCGGCGCACTCCAGCGAAGCCGTGGCGTTCTACGAGCGGGAGGCGAGGAGGGTCGCCGAGGCGCTCGGGTGGCGCCCGAGGCGCATCGTTGTGATCTGCGTGGTGCTCGACTCGGACGCCGTGGCCGAGCGAGTCGTCGCCTCCCGTGCCCTGATGCGGGATGCCTTTCCGGCCGATGTCGATGCGACGCTCCGGTTCATCGAGGATCCCGCCGCTCCGGCCCCATCCGGCTGGTGCCTGGCGGCAGCGGATCCGGCCTCCCGCAGCCCGACCTGGCTGCGCTCAACACACCTCGCCCGGCGGCGCCGGCGCCCGGTCTACCGTGACTACATAGACGCCATGCACCGGATCACGGGGCACTGAGACGGGTCGAGCGTGCGTCGGTGCCTACCACCCGCGTTGGAGCTCACCCAGCGGGACCACCCGCGCCGACTCGGCTGGGGGTCAGGAGAGGGTCCGGCGTGCGGGGCAATGGCAGCAAGGTCGACCTTCGCGCACAAGCCGTGCGGGGACCAGGCGCTGGTGAACCTGACGTGGTTCAGGAACAGGGCGGACGGGGCAGGACGGGGCAGGACCGGGCAGGACGGGCAGGGATCGTGAAGCCACCCGGGGCGCTGCTCGCCCGGTCGCAGCGCCAGCATGTCGCGAGCCACCAGACGTCGCACGCGGGAGCGATCACCCGGCCGGCGGGCGCGATCACCCGGCCGGCGGGAGCGATCGGGAGCCGGCGCCCGGCAGCTTGGCCGCTGCCGGCCCGGGAGGAACGCCGCTGCCGGCCCGGTCAGGCCTGTCCCGAGGGCGGCTCGGGCGACGCTGGCGGCACCGATGGCGGCGACGCTGGGGCGGATGCATCGGGATCCGCCAATCGACCGCCCTTGAGCACCCCGGTGAGGTCCGCGACCGCCACGGCTCGGGCCCCACCGCCCCGCTGCGACTCGAAGAGGCTCCGCTCCAGCGCGTCGAGCTTGTCCAGCAACTCGTTGGCCTGGTCCTGCTGGGCGAGGAGCAGCGTGCGCAGCTCCAGGAGGCTGGCCTCCGGCGTGTCCGCCCGCGGCATGCCGCCACGACGCAAGGTCCGCCTGGGCGACAGGAAGGCGTTGGCGATGAAGCCCGTGAGCACGGAGAACAGCGCGATACCGCTGAACAGCAGCACCGAGCCGACGATCCGACCGCCCTGGGTGACCGGGTACTGGTCGCCGTAGCCCACCGTGGTCACCGTGACGAGGCCCCACCAGACGGCATCGGATCCGTTGACGATGTTGGCGCCGGGCGCGCCGAGCTCGGCGTAGAAGACCGCGATCCCCGCAACCTCCACGACGACGACCACCAGGAGGACGGTGAGCAGGAACACCGTCTGGGCACGGTTCGCCACGATCCCTTGCATGAGATTCGGCACGCCGGCCCGTCGCGTGATCCGCAGGACATGCACGACCCGGAACAGGCGGAAGACGCCCAGCATCGGGATCGCGCCAATGAGGTCCGCCCAGCCCCAGCCGCGGATGACGTAGGCGCGGCGGGGACGGGTTGTGAGCACGCGGTAGCCGAAGTCGAACAGGAAGAGCGGGACGAGGAACAGATCGACGGCCAGTGCAACCTGGGCCACGATCGTCTCAAGGGGCAGCAGGTAGAGCAGGGTGTTGGCCACCGAGACGATCGACACCGCGACCATGAAGAACTCGTAGCCGGGGCTCTTGAAGTCCGGCGGCACGGCGCGGGCGTCCTGCATGCGTCCCCTCTTGCTGGTGCGACTCGAGCCCCTACGGGCCCGCGTATGCCTCGTGGATCAGGTTGGCGACCATCGCCGTCTAGCCGGTCTGTGCGGCTGCCCCCACGCCGGCACCAGTATTGACGTCTAGATACTCCCAGATACGCCCGGTGTCCTTCCAGTTGGATTCGACGGTGGCGATCGTGCGGTCAGGCAGGTCTGCGGCGAGCGGCAGCGCGAGGTGACGACGGGCGAGCGGCACGCGATCGCCCCGGGTGGTGCCAGTCACGGTCCGGATTGTACGAGGGGCGCCCCAGACGCCGTGCGCCGCCCGATCGGGGCGTTTCCGCCGGGTCAGGCCTCGTTCGCCAACGGGGTACCGACGGGTGCGGCAGGGATCGCCGGAGCCGCCACGACCGCCTTGCCGTGCTGGTGCCCGTGCCGGATGTACACGAGCCAGTAGACCGCTCCCACGAACAGCCCGCCGCCGATCGCGTTGCCGAGCGTGACCGGCACGATGTTGCCGAGGAAGGCCGCCCAGGTGACATCGGGGAAGGCGGCTGCCGTGGTCCCGGCCTGATCCCAGAACGATGCCGGCGCGAAGGTCCGGATCAGCACGCCGAGTGGCAGGAAGTACATGTTCGCGATCGAGTGCTCGAAGCCCGCGGCCACGAACGCCGCGACGGGCGGCACGATCGCGAGGATCCGGTCGGTGGTGGTGCGGGCGGAGAAGCTGAGCCAGACCGCGAGGCAGACCAGGATGTTGCACAGGATCCCGAGGATCACTGCCTGGCCGAAGCCGAGATGGCTCTTCGCCTCGGCGATCGAGAGCGCCGTGAGACCGATCCCGCCTGCCGCGCCCTGCCACTCCCCCGACGCGAAGACCAGCACAGCGATGCCGAAGGCGCCGACGAAGTTGCCGACAAGGACGATGGCCCAGTTGCGCAACACCAGCGCCCCGGAGATGCGGCCCGCCGCCCAGCTCATCGTGAGCAGCGTGTTGCCGGTGAACAGCTCCGCACCACCGATGACCACCAGGATGAGGCCCAGCGAGAAGGTCAGCCCCATGAGCACCTTCGTGACGCCGTAGGGCATGCCGTCGGTCCCCGGGACGACGGTCGCGGACACCGTCGCGAAGATCGCGCCGAACGCGATGAAGGCACCCGCGAGCACCGCCAGGACGAACAGCGGGATGAAGCCCGTCTGCGCCTTCTTGAGCCCGACCAGCGTGCTCTTCTGGGCCATCTCGGCGGGCGTCAGGGCGTCGAACGACCCCTGCGCGGCAGGGCGGCTGGCATGGTCGTGCTCGTCGGGACACATGTGCAGACTCCGGGTGTGGCGCCCGAGCTCAGCCCTCGCCGAGCTCGCCGGCGCGGAAGGCCTCGAGGAAGTCCATGGCGAACATGTCGACGCCGGTGAGGACGTCGGCCGCCATGCGGAAGGGCTTGGCGTCGCGGTCCATCGTCCGGACCTTGTCCACGACGAGGGTCACCGGGTCGATGATCCCGGAGTCCACGCCGTTGTCCATGCCCAGGGCGACGAACGCGTCGTTGATGAGCTTGCGGTTCGGCAGGCCGAAGGAGACGTTGGACAGGCCGCCCGTCAGGCGCACCTCGGGCCCGTGCTCCTCGCGGAACGCCTTGGCAGCGCCCAGGAAGTTGCCGCCGTTGGCCGAGTCGACGGCCGCCGGCAGGACCAGCAGGTCCACGTGGCAGTCGGCGGGGGCGATCCCGCGCTCGAGGGCCTGCGCGTAGATCTCGTTGGCGTTCCTGACCTTGCCCGCGATGTCGGCCGGGAGCGAGCCCTTGCCGGCGGCCGAGAGGACGACCGCGGCCTTGTTGGCGGCGGCGAGGTCCAGGGCCTCGGGGCGCTCGGCAGACGCCGAGTTGAGCAGGAGCGGGCCGCACGGCGTGGTGCTGGCCCGGAAGCCCGCCTCGAGCGCCTGGAGCGAGGATGAGTCGAGGGAGATCGGCACGGACAGCGCGGGCTCGAGCAGGCGGACCAGCCACTCCATGGCGATCACGCGCACGCCCTCGTCGGCGTCGATCTCGTCCACGTTCACGTCGATGTAGTGGGCACCGGCGCGCTGCTGGCGGATCGCCGCGGCGACGAGGTAGTCCCTTCCGTCCTGGGCGGCCTCCGGCGTCACGGCACCGGTCTTGTCCGGACCGAGCACGCCGTCGCCGCCCATCCCAAGGAGCAGGGCGTTGCGGATGTGCTTGACCTTGTTCTTGGCGAACTCGGCCGAGGCGGCCACCGGACCGGCGATCCGGACGGTCCGCGACGCGCCCGTGACGTCCTTGAAGGCCACGAGCTCGGTGCCTTCGACCGTGACGATGTTCCTGCCCTGGCGCTGGTAGCTGCGGGTGGCGTGGACGTTCTCGCCGATGACGATGAACGGGATGCGCTCGGGGGCGGTCACGGCTTGGCTGTCTCCTGGGCTCGAGGTGGCGCGGGGTTGCCCTCGGGGTTGCTCGAGGTGGCGCGCGCACGGTGCACGGCGCTGGCGATCACGGCGAGCATGCGGGCGAGCCCGCCGCGCGGTCTTGTACCGCGGGTCCGTTCTTTGGTACGCGCGTGCCGCCGGCCGCACGAACAGGCCGCGGCCTCGGCCGCCGATCGCAGGCAGCCGACGGCGAACAGCCCGCCGAGCCGGCCGCCGACCCTACGCCTCCGGGCTGATCGGGTGGTGCGGCTCCAGGCTCTGGTCGCGGAAGGCCCGTGGGGTCACCCCTCGGCTCCGGCTGAAGACCTTGGTGAAGTGGCTCTGGTCGTAGAAGCCGCAGGCATTGGCGATGTCCGCGATCGGCCGGTCGGTGTTGAGGAGCAGCTCGCACGCGAGCTCCACGCGCGCCTGGCGCAGGAGGGCGGTGAAGGTCAGGCCCGTGCGCTCCCGGAGGAGCCTCGAGAAGTGACCCGGCGAGAGGCCGACGGCACGGGCCGTCTCGTCCCGGGTCGGGTCCTGGTCGGCGTGCTCGCGGATGAAGGTGACGGCCGCGGCGATCGGCGTGGCCGGTGAGGACGGGCCCGCGCGCTCGATCGAGTCGCACGACCCGGTCCAGCATCGCGCGCAGCCAGGCGGCGAGTCCCTCGTCATCCTCGACCGCCACGAGCTCGTCCAGGCTCCGCGCCGTCAGGTCGAGCACCTCGCTGGGCGGCGAGCCCGCCGCGATCGCCGTGCGCGACATCATCACCACCGGCTCGACGAGGAGGCCGCGGATCAGCGCGCTGCGCTCCTCACCCGCCGCGTAGATGTGCAGCAGGACGTGGTTGAGGAGCCGGACCGCCTGGCGCCGGTCACCGCGCGAGATCGCGGCCAGCATCGACGGCTCCACGTACAGGTAGAAGTCCCGGATCCGGTCGTAGGGCCTGTCGGCCGGAAGGTCGATGGCCGGGTAGTCGTTGGCCATCGACCGCGCCGTGGACGCTGCGTCGGTCTGCGGCCGGGAGCGGGACTGCATCCGCCGAGTGTGCGGCACACGCATCTGGCCGTGTTGCCCGATGAGGCCGCCCGGCGTGCTGCCCGCCCGGGCAGGTGCTCGCTCTGACCGAGCACCTGCGCCCTCGAGCGGTCGGTTCGTCCGTCCGCGCCGGACACTCCGACCCCGATCAGCTCTCCTGGAGCCC
This sequence comes from uncultured Chloroflexia bacterium, assembly GCA_963697365.1. Taxonomy (GTDB): domain Bacteria; phylum Chloroflexota; class Limnocylindria; order Limnocylindrales; family CSP1-4; genus CAIXZV01. The sequence goes on along the minus strand of CAVONT010000001.1, from coordinate 21,525 downwards.
GGATCGCTCGGCCACAGCGATCGGTGCGACGGGCGAGGCCCGGAACCGTCCGCCTGCAGCGAGCGCGAGTACCCGCGCTCCCGCCAGGCGCTGGCCAGGCGCTGGCCAGGCGCTGCCGCGCCCCCTCCGTCACCTCCACCTCGCGGATGGTGCGCTGAGGCGTCAGGTCTGCAACAATCCCCGCGGCCGCCCCGGCGTCCCGGGGGCGCCACGGGGACTCGCGACGCCATGGGGGGTCGGGACGCCCTGGGGAGGACCATCGCACGGCCACGTCGGATGGCCACCAGGAGGACTCAATGAACACCCGCATCCGTCGCGCGGTCGCTGCTGTCGCCGCCATCGCCGCCATCGCCGTGCTCGTCGCCGCGTGTGGCGGCTCCGGCAACGACCTGACCGGCAAGACCTGGCAGGCCAGCGCGATCACCACGACCACCCCGGCCTTCCAGGGTGTCGTCCCCGCGGACCAGGCCGCCAACCTCACCATCACCTTCCAGTCGGATGGCAACGCCGCCATCAAGGCCGACTGCAACAATGTGACGGCCACCTACACCACGGGGTCGAACAACGCCATCACGATCACCACGGGTGCCAGCACAATGGCCTTCTGCGGTGACGAGTCGCTGGACCAGGCGTTCCTGGCCGCCCTGGGCACCGCCACCACCTACGAGGTGTCCGGCAACACGCTCAAGCTCAACGCGAGCGGCGGCACACTGGAGATGACCGCACAGTAGGTCGAACTGCACCCATCGTCGGGAGCCCGACCTGCGACGGCAGGCTCCACCCACACGGAGGAACACGTGCGCAAAGCCTTCTTCATGGCGCTGCTCATGGCGACCAGCGGCCTGCTGGCTGCCTGCAACGCCGACGAGACCGCCGCCCTGACCGGCAAGACCTGGTACCTGGTATCAGGATCCGAGCGGCTCCCCGCATGGCAGTGGACGGTGCCGCCCGAGCGGCAGGCCGCCTTCACGATCATCTTCAATCCGGAGGAGGGCCCCGGCGGCCTCCGCACCTTCAACGCCACCGCCGACTGCAACCAGGTGGCAGGCGCGTGGTCGACCAGCGGCCGCGACGGCATCGAGATCAAGCCGGGCCCGATGACCATGGCGTACTGCGGGCCGGACGGCTTCGACGTCCTGTACGTGAGCCTGATCGAGCAGGCGAAGAGCTACGCCACCGCTGGCACGAGCCTGGATCTCACGCTCCGTGACGGCGGCAAGCTGAACTACACGTCCGTCGCACCTGCCGCCTCGGCACCCCCGACGGAGGCGCCCACTGCCGCGCCAACGGCGGCCCCGACGCCCAGCCCGACGCCGAAGCCGACACCGAGCCCCACACCGAAGCCCACACCCAAGCCGACGGCCAAGCCCACGCCCACCCCGACGGCGACGCCGGCTCCGACGGCCACGCCGAAGCCGACGGCCAAGCCGTCCGCCACGCCCAAGCCCACGGCGAAGCCCACGGCGAAGCCGACGGCGGCCCCGACGGCGGCTCCGACGGCGGCTCCGACGCCGAAGCCCACCCCCGCCCCGACGCCGAAGCCCACCCCCGCCCCGACGCCTGCCCCGACGCCTCCGCCGCCGGGATCCAGCCTCGTCGGAACGGCCTGGCAGGTCACCGCTGTGACCCTCGTCAACCCGCCGTTCCAGGGTGCCGTGCCGTCGGCCCAGCAGTCGCTGTACACGCTGCAGCTCGCCGCGAACGGCACGTTCACGGCCCGCGCCGACTGCAACACCCTCAATGGCGGCTACACCCCGGCCAACCCGTCCGGGACGAGCGGCAACCTGACGCTCACGCCGGGGCCGATCTCCCTCGTGGCGTGCGCCGAGGGCTCCTACTCGGAGCTGTACATCGCCGCACTGACCCGCACCCAGAGCTTCTCCATCGCCAACAGCCAGCTCACGCTGACCCTCAGCGACGGCGGCACGCTCCAGTACGGCGTCGCCCCCTAGCGACCAGCGACACACGACGCCGGATCCCTGGCCAACGGCCGGGGATCCGGCGTCTCTTCATGTCCGGGCGAGGCGCCCCCTGGCGTAGCCTCGCTTGCTCAGGTGCGCTCCTCGGCGAGCGCCCGGCGAAACGCCTCGAGCTCAGCCGGGTCCGTCTTCACGATGTGCCCCGGCTCGGGGTACGCGCCCTCGTGCACGTCGCGCACGAACTCCCCGAAGGCGGCGATGCGCTCCTGCTGGAGCCGCTCGTACTCGGCGGCGAAGTCGCGGTACTGCTTCGCGTGGCGCGGCACGTGACCGGTGTTGGAGCCCAGCATGTCCTCGGCGAACAGGTACTGGGCGTCGCCGCCGGTCCCAGCGCCCATCGAGATCATGAACAGCGACGTGCGGGCGCTGATCTCGGCCGCCATGTCCGCCGGCACCACCTCGATCTCGGCGCCGAACGCCCCGGCCGCCTCCAGCGCCTTCGTTGCCCGGTACACGGCCATCGCGCTGTCCGCCGTCTTGCCCACCGCCCTGAAGCCGCCCGTCCAGGTCGCGCGCGACGGGATCAGGCCCACGTGGCTGATGACCGGCACGTTGTCGGCAGCCAGCTGGCGGATCGTCGGCAGGCCAGCGCTGCAGTACACGGCATCGGCCGAGGCCTTGAGCATCGCGAACGCCCAGCGGGTGAAGTCGTCCGCGGTGCCCACCTCGAAGAAGTTCATGCCCGGGACCGCGAAGACCGTAGGCGCCACCTCGCGGAACTGCGGCTCGACCATCATCTCGGGCGGGACCGACACCATCTCCACGCCGGCCTTCTCGGCGGCGCCCAGTTCCTCCCAGGTGGTCGTGCGGACCATCGTGAACTGGTGCCTGCCCTTCATCGCCGCGGATGTCGGCCACCGTCAGGCGCTTGGTTCCCATGCGTGCTCCCTCGGCTGGTCCCGCAGTCGAGACCCGGTGAGCGGCCATCGTGACACGGGCAGCCGGCGTGGCGCCGACGACGGGTGTGAACCTCGAGACGTCAGGCCGCTACCGCGGACTCGGCTGGAACGTGTCCACCACTCAGTGTGTCGCCCATGCCGGCCAGCAGCGGCACGCGGACGAGCAGGTCGATCGCCACGTAGGCGAGGAACACGTACGCCGGCCCAACGGAGTCCCAGATCAGGCCCGCCGCGAGCGCCATCACCGCGCCCATGAGGAGGCGCACGATCCGCGCGATCCCGATCCAGCGGCCCATCTGCGCGGCGGGCACCAGCTCGCGCTCCATCGCGGCCTGGATCGGGCCGCCCAGGTAGAAGAACGCCTGCAGGCCACCCGCCACGACGAGCGCCACCGGGCCCGGCGCCCAGACCAGCACGATGTTGGAGAGGCAGAACAGCGGGATCGTCAGGAACAGCACCTTCTTGCGCCCGATCCGGTCCGCGAGCCGGCCGAGCGGGATCGCGAGGACGATCGACACGACCGCGGTGGCGGCGGCCATCGCGCCGAGCACGAGCGCGTCGGCGCCCTTGACCTCGTGCGCGTACACCTGCGAGAAGGCGAACACCATGCCCACCGGCAGCTGCCCGATGCCGGCGATCACCAGCCAACGCTTGAGGTGCCTGCCACCCATCACCTCGCGCAGGTCGCCGAACAGCGCGCCGCGCCCGAAGCCGGTGGACCAGCGCTGCGGCGACAGCTGGGTGGCCACGATCACGAACGTCACCAGCGTGATCACGAGGCCGATCACGAACAGCGGCCGGATCGCATCCGCGTCCACCGTGCCCGACGACGCGACGATGAGCGCGCCGACCAGCGGGCCCACGATGCCGAGGATCCCGGCTCCCACCGTCTCGCAGACCATCATCGCGGTCGCGCGGTCGCGGTTCACAAGGCAGTTGCCGCAGATCGTCGCGCAACTGTGGCCGCTGATCGAATACCCGAGCCAGTACGCGATCATCGCCAGGATCGCCATCGGCCAGTTCTGGGCCACCGCATAGGTGAGGTACGACACCGCCAGCAGGCCGATACCCAGGAGATAGAACGAGCGTGGACCGTTGCGGTCGATGAGCCAGCCGATGAACGGGCTGACGAGGCCCGCGGCGACCAGGCCCAGGCTGTTGACGAGCCCGAGCTCGGTCGCGCTCGCACCGAGGGCGACGATGTAGACCGACAGGTACGGGAAGACGATCTGGTAGGCCAGCCGGTCGAGCGAGGTCCGGGCGACCGTGACCCGCCAGTCGCGCTGCTGGCGCGCGAGGAAGGTGACGGCCGCGCTGACGGCGGACATGTCCGGCACTGTGCCACGCCACAGCCGGCGGGCGGCGTGCCGAGGGGCCGCGACCTGCGGGGGACGAACGGCCCCTCGTCACACTTGCTGGAGCTCGTCTGCCAGCCGCGTCGTGTGCCGTCCGGCTTGTGACCGGGCCCACCTGCCGGTGGACCCTGTCATCGTGGCGGCAGGTCGTCCCAGAGTGGCGGCAGCTCCGTCGGGAAGAACTCGTACCGGCAGAAGCGGCAGATCCGGGCGGCGGCCTTCACCTCCTCGGCGCAGTCCGGGCAGGTCTTCGTGTCCTTGGGCAGGAGCAGGCGTCCGCCCCAGGTATCGAGCGGCGCGGGGATCCGGCCAGAGGCCGTGTGCGCCACGATGGCGAACGAATTGAGGGCCAGCGTGAGGTTCCGGGCCGACTCCCCCTTGCCGATCACCACGTTCAGCCGCCGGCCGGGGTCCTGCCGCTGCCCGCCGGCACCGTCGTTGGACGCCTCCAGCTCCCGGAGGCCTGACCCCAGCACGTCACGCAGGCCCCGGACCGCGTCGCCGCTGGCATCCTCGATCGTCGGAATGACGAGGGTGTCGTTGTCCTCGAGGTTCGTGACGGCGACGGCCAGGTCCTGCTCGCGCAGGCCGCCGAGGCGCAGGCCGATGATCCGCCCGCCAAGCAGGCCCTGTACCGCCTGCGCCACCGCCCAGGCGGCGTCCTCGTCGCCACGGCCGACGGCCAGGTTGAGTGGCCGGATCTCGTCCCGCAGCGCGTCGGCGCTCGCCGGGAGCGGCGAGGCGGTGAGGTCACGCAGGCCGACCCCTGCGACGTCGATCCGCGGCCCAAGGTACGCGTCCGCCGGCTCCGTCGCAGGCTCCGGGGATCTCGCAGCAGTCGCCCACATCGTCTCGACGAGCTCCTGGTGGCGCTCATCGGCGGCCAGCTCGTCCGCGTACCGGCGGTCCTCTGCCGCGACCTCGGCGTCGAGCTCCCGCCAGTCGGCGTCGCGCTCCGCCTCCTGCTGCCTCAGCGCGTAGTACATGAACCAGCCGCCGAGGTTCGTCATGGGGCCCCCTTCGTGGCTTCGTCGTTGCCGAACATCTGGCGGCCTCCTGCTAGTTCGGCCGGCCGGGAGCCCCGGCGGGCCGGTCATGCAGGTCCGGGAGGTCGATGGGCGCCCGCCCCGCGTCCTCGAGGTTGCCGGTCCGCTCGAGGTCGCCTGGCTGATCGAGCTTCCAGGAGCCCCCCGCGTTCCCGCGGAGGTCGTTCGAGCGGTAGCGGCCGCCAGCGCCGTCGGTCACGAGCACCCCAGCGGCGCCGCTGGTCGAGACCTGGTTGCCGGAGAAGTCGGGCGTGGTGCCCGCGTCGTCGACCCAGATGCCCGCGCCGCCGGCGCCGGACACGGTGTTCGCCTCGAAGCGGCCGGATGCAGCCTCGTCCACGACGACCCCGACCGTCCGCGTCCCGGACACGATGTTGCCGACCACGACCGGGTTCGTGCCCCGACCCCGGACGCCGATGCCTGTCCCGTTGTCGGCGAGGTCGTTCGCCTCCACCCGGGGGCTGGCACCCTCGAGCACGCCGATCCCGAGGCCGTTGTCGCGAACACGGTTGCGGATCACGACACAGCCGCGAGTCGCAGCGACCAGGATGCCCTCGCTGCTGTTGCGTTCCACCGTGCAGTCCTCGACCCGCGCTGAGGGTGCCGCGGCGCCCAGGAGGATCCCGGTACCGGCGTTTCCGGAGATCGTCGACCCTTCGATGACGAGCACGGCTCCGTCGATGGCGGCGGCACCGCCGTCGAGGTTGTCGACGATCTCGGAGTCAGTGATCTCGAGGACGGCGTGGGGGCCGCCTGCCATCGTCGACCAGCGGTTGCCGGTGATGCGGCTCGCGACGACCCGGGCGCGCCCCTCCTCGCAGACCCAGACGCCGTTCTGTGCCCCGCCGGTGATCGTGCAGCCGAGGATGAGGGCGCTCGAGCTTGGTCCGCCCACCCAGACCGTGGCACCGAGGTGGCTCGACAGCAGGCAGCCCTCCACGGTCGCCTCGACGTTGTGCACCGCCACGGCCGACCAGAGCTCGCCGTCGTTGCCGGCCCGGGCGGGGCGGATGGTCAGCCCGTCCACGGTCGCGCCCGAGACGGCGAAGCCCAGCGCCTCACCGCCGACGGGCTCGAGCACGATGGCTGCGGCGTCGCCCTCCCCCTCGATCCGGACCGCGCGGTCGACGACCACGGGGGTGCGGTAGGTGCCGGGCCGGACGAGGATGCGGTCGCCATCCTCCGCCGCGGCCACGGCGTCGTCGATCTCGTGGAAGACCGCCGGGTCGCGCGGGTCCACCAGCAGGTCGCGGGCAGGCTGGCCGGCCGGGGCTGCCGATCTCGCTCGTGGCGTCCGTGCCGCGTGGCCGAACGACCGCTGGTCCCAGGGGACGGGCTCCGTGGCCGTCTCCGACCCGTCCCCATCCTCGCCGCCTTCGCCGTCCGCGGGTGGGAGGGGTCCGTCGTCCGGGTAGCGGGCCACGGCCGCCGCCTCCAGCCAGGGCAGCCGGTCGCCGGCAAAGCGGGCCCGGACGCCACCCCAGGCCGCGAAGGTGCGGGCGAACTGGACCGCGACCGCCTCGTCGCCGCCGCCCAACAGCACCGCCGGGAAGAAGGCGTTGTGCGCGAGGCAGCCGTCCTCGACCACCCACGCGCCGAACGCGTGCGGCCGGATCTCGCCCGTCCAGTCCGCCGCCTCGGCCAGGTTGAGGGCGTTCGCGATCCAGGCGCCCCGCTGCGGGCCCATCGGGCGCGGGAGCACGAGCCGGGCAAGCGCGCCGGGTCCGAGCACCGGGTGGACCACGGTCCGGAGCACCCACCCCGCCGTCTCGCCAGCCAGCGGCCAGGTCGCCACGAGCATCTCGTCGTCCGCGTCGAACACCGCGGTGATGCCCTCGGCCTCGAGGTCTGTCTCCGCCGACAGCAGGATCGAGGCCGTGATCGGCGAGGCCACCTTGGGCGTGCTGCCGGCCAGGTTGAGCATGTCGTCCGGGTCCCGCCTCGGACCGGCGACCGGGTGCGGCTTGGCGTCGCGCGGGCCCGCTCCGTGGGCGGTCTCGGCCTCGACCCATGCGAGCGAGGCCTGCAGCCCGACGGCCATCAGCACGAACGTCTCGAGCCATGGGTCCACACCCGCATACAGGAACGCGCCGGTGCGGGCGGAGATCGTGCCGTCGTCGGGGTCGTAGGCCATCGCCCCCATCGGCCAGAGGACGTTCCACTCGTTCACCCGGGCGTAGGTGGCGGGCTCGTCGGGCTGGTCCCGGAAGACCGGCGCGCGGGCGCGGATGTGCCACAGGGTCTCGCCGGCCGAGCGGGTGGCGAGGCCGGCCCACACGCGCTGGCGGATCCAGGCGCCCCACCACGTGAACCCGCGCTCCTCGCGGACGGTCCACGGCTCGTCGATCTGCATCTCGCGGTGGATGCGCTCGACCGCGGCCATGCCGAGGTCATTCGATCGCCCCTTCGGGCCCTCGCTGGTCATCCCACGTCTCCTATCGGACCCGGCCGGGGCACCGTGCCTGGTGGGACGCCAGGCCGGTTGCCGCGCCGTCATCGAGCCGGGGCTCTCAGGCGCTCTTGATAGGTGCCGCAGCCCGTTGTCGCTGCGGCGGAAAGTGGTGGCCCGCGATCCCCCCATCGGTTCACGAGCCGCGGTCATCATCGAGGGTCGCTGTGACAACAGCCTGTCACTCGCGGGAGGGGTCGTCCACGACCTTCCGGCAGATCCGGGACGCGACCTCCACCGGCCCCGTGCTGCACTGGTCCCGTGGACACGAGGTCGAGACGCATGGCGGGCGGACGTGGTGAACGTCACCGACGCCGTGGAGACGGCTCGTCAGGCGACTGGCGGAGGATGAGACCGTCGAGAGTGCAGGATGGTCGCGGACGAGGCGCCAGCGACCATCCTGGTGCTGCCGTGAGGTGCCGCTACTTCGCTCTGGCGAACACCTCGTTCGAAGCGGGCCCGTCGCCGATGGCGTTGAAGGCCTTGACCGTGTAGTAGTACGTCGCGCCACGAGTCGTCGATGCGTCCTTGAACGTCGTGACAACGCCGAGCTGTGTGAGCAGCGTCTGGACCCCGCTCACCGTCCCCCGGTAGACCTTGTAGCCGAGGATCGTGCTGCCGCCGTTGGACGCGGGGGCCGACCACGTGAGCTGGACGCCCTTCCCGGACGCCGATGCGCCTGTCAGGTTCTGTGGTGCCCCTGGAACGGTCTGGGCGGGCGGCGGCCCTGCCGTCGCGGGGGCCTCGCTGGACTTGGGGCCTTCCCCTGTCGCGTTGATGGCGGACACGGTGTAGTAGTAGGTCCCAGCAGGCACCGTGTCGGACCACGACGTGACGGCGCCGATGGTGGTGAGCAGTGTCTCACCACCGCTCGTCGTTCCTCGGTAGACCTTGTAGCCGGTGATCGGCGAGCCACCGTCCGAGGGCGCGATCCAGGTCAGGCCGACGGTACCTGGGCCGCCGGTGGCAGCGAGGCTGGCGGGCGCGGCCGGAGCGGACGCCGGCGTGGCCGAGGACTCGGCCGAGGACGTTCCCGGCCCGACCGCGTTGACGGCCTTCACGGTGTAGTAGTACCGGGTTCCATTGGTGACGGAGGTGTCCGTGAACGACGTCTCCGTCGAGGTTCCGATCGGCGTCGTTCCCTCGCTGCCGGATGCCGTGCCCCGGTAGACGTCGTACCGGAGGATGGGCGAGCCACCGTCGGACGCCGGTGCCGACCACGAGAGGGTCACCTTCCCGTCGGCAGGTGTCGTCGACAAGCCGGTTGGGGCGTCCGGGGCTGTGGTGGGTGCAGTCGTGCCGGCTGGCCGCAAGGCAACCAACTGGCCGATGCCGACGGCCGCCTTGTCCGTGGTGGCCGTTCGAGGTCCGGTCTGGCCGTGCGCTCCGAGGACCTGGTCCGCGAACTCGACTGCCACCTTGTTCTTGCCCGCCGACTGCGCGCTCTCGCCACGCTCCACCATGCCGGACGGCGGGGAGAACGTCGCGTTTGCGGCGGTGGCGAAGATCCCGACGAGCAGGTCGCCGTCGGTCAGGGTCGTAAGTCCTGGAGCCGTGACGCTCGAAGCGTTCGGTGTCGGGCCTCCGTTGTGTGCGTCCACGGGGTTGACGGGCGCCGTCACATCGACGCCCGAGTAGGCAACGATGCCCCCGGCTGCAGCGGCGTTCGGGATGCCCCACGCGAAGCTTGAGCCCTCGCTGCCGGTGACCGCGAGATAGAACGAGGCCTGCTCAACCGTGGTGCCGTTCGCGTCGGTACGGATGGCCTTCCACGCGGCCGATGGTGGGGTGATGGTGGCACCGCTCCGGACGGTAATCGTGGCGAGCAGCAGGTCGCCGGCCCTGACGCCCGCCGGCTTGGCCAGCGTGAGCGTCGATCCGGACGACGACTGCCCGAAGGTTGCCGACCTGAAGACGATCGCCGTCGTCGGCGTAACCGCGTTGGAGGCGGCCGACTGCGGGCCGGTGTCGACGCTGTTGATGGCGGCGACCTTGAACGTGTAGGCGGTGCCGTTGGCGAGCCCGGTGACCGTGGCCGTCAGGACCGCGCCGACGGTCGTCGGGGTGCCGGCCGTCGTGCCGGCGTACGGGGTGACGACGTAGCCCGTGACCGGGCTGCCGCCGTCCGAGGCGGGCGCCGTCCAGGTGACCGTCGCCTGGGCGTTGCCGGCCGTGGCGGTGCCGATGGTCGGCGCGCCGGGAGCGGTGGCGGGTGCCGTGGGCGTGACCGCATTGGAGGCGGCCGGACTGCGGGCCGGTGCCGACGGCGTTGACGGCGGCGACCTTGAACGTGTAGGCGGTGCCGTTGGTGAGCCCGGTGACCGTGGCCGTCAGGACGTTCCCGACGGTGACCGGGGTGCCGGCCGTGGTGCCGGCGTACGGGGTGACGACGTAGCCCGTGACCGGGCTGCCGCCGTCCGAGGCGGGCGCGGTCCAGGTGACCGTCGCCTGGGCGTTGCCGGCCGTGGCGGTGCCGATGGTCGGCGCGCCGGGGGCGGTCGGACCCGTCCCGCTGCCGGTCGTGAAGGACCAGGTCGGCGCCGGTGGTGGTCGCGATCCCATCGGAGACGGTCGCGTACCACTCGTGGGCGGTGTCGTCCGGCCGGCCGGACCATGTCATCGACGCCGTGCCGCCGGAGGCGACGGTGTCGCGTCCCGATGACCTGGAACGGTGAGCCGCCGCCCATGTCGTAGGCCAGGGTGAACTGGCTGCTCGTGTCGGTCTCGTACTGGCCGAGGACCGGCGAGTACGTGAAGGCGCTGATCCGGTTGTTCGCGGGATCGAACTCGAAGTAGCGCAGGAACCCGTTGCCGCCGTTCGGCGTAGCCCTGGTAGTCCTGCAGCACCTGGTGGACCGGCTGGCCGCAGTTGTTGGTGCTGGTGAGGCGGCCCTCGCCCGGGTAGTTGCCGTTGAGGACCAGGAAGACGTTGCAGTGGTCCTTGATGACCGTCTGCCAGAGCGTCTCGGCGCTGATGCCGTCCGCGCCCAGCGTGTAGGGCGTTGTCTGACGGACGCTGCTGGCATTCACGAAGGCATGCGTGGTGACGATCGCGCGACGGTTGGCGTACGTCGACGAGGACCGCATTGGCCCAGTCGGCGACGTGGTACGCCGGTGGAGAGTCGAGCTCGAGGTTGAGGACGATGAAGTCCATGCCGCTCGGCGCTGAACAGCTGGTAGCTGTCGAGGTTGCCGCGGTTCACCCCGAAGTCGTCGATGCCGTCGGCGGGGTCGCCGAGGTAGCCGCCGTACCAGGCCTTGCCGGCGAAGCGGTCGGCCCCGAACGTGGCGAGATAGTTCGGGTAGCCGCTGGCCCACCCGTCGTGGTTGCCGGGCGTGACCGAGTACGGGACGCCGGCGCTATCGAGGATCGCCATCGCGTTCGAGGCGCGGGTCCACTCCGAGGCCACGGTCCCGTTCTCAGTGATGTCGCCCATGTGGGCGGCGAACACGATGTTCCTCGTCGTCCGCTGGTTCGACGATCCACTGCGTCTGGCCGCTGAAGTAGGTTGTCGCGGCCGTGTCCGACAGCGAGTAGTTCTGCGTGTCCGGGATCGTGACGAACGTGAACGGGGCCGGTGCGGGGCCAGTCGCGCCGGTCCGACCGAAGAAGGTCACATCGAGGTTGCCGCCGTCCGGATCCGTGGCAGAGACCGCAGAGCGTCGGCGACGTCGACGACGCCGGTCGCGCCGTTCGCGGGCGAGACGAGGGCGGGTGCGTCCGGGCGCCGCGTTGATGATGAGGTTCAGCGGCGCACCCGTGACCCAGGCAGTGCCGGTGCCGGTGATGGTGCCGTTCGCCGCTGCGGACGTGATGATCGAGTCGCCGACGCGCCGTGCCCGTGCTCTCGTTGAGGCCCCAGCGGGCGACGAGGCCGCTGCCGGACAGCAGCTCGTCGTTGATGTTGGCGGCGATCTCGGGTCCCGAGAGGGCGCGATTCCAGACGCGCGCCTCGTCGAGGACGCCGTCGAAGTGGCCGTTGCGCAACGCCGGCAGAGTCGAGCATCGTGCCGAGGCCGGCGTGCTGGATGGTGTCCGAGCGCGGGCTGGCATTCGCCGCAAGGGTGGCGTCGAGGACGCCGTCGAGGTAGAGACGCCAGGTCGTGCCGTCGTACGTTGCGGCGGCGTGATGCCAGACATTGCTCGTGACGGTCGTCGCGCCCGATACCGGATGGTTGGCGCCGGACGCCATGTCCTCGAAGTCGGCCGCGAGCTTGTTCGATGTGGCATCGATGCCGAGAACCCAGTTCGCGTCGATGGTGCTCCCGTCGTTCTCGGACGAGCCGTGGGTCACGAGCGGGAGGAGGTTCGTGACGCCGCCGCTCCCGCTTGAGCCGCCGGTCCCCGCGCCTTCGCGCTTGAACCAGGTCTCGATCGTGAACGTGCCGAGGTCGAGCTTGGCCGGGTCGCCGAACGTGACGTAGGCGCTTGCCCGAGCCCAGGTCGAGGCCGCCGTTGGTCGAGGTGACGGGCGGAGCGGCGTGGACAGCCTGCGTGCCGGAGTCTGTGAAGGTCCAGCCCGCGACCGGGAGGAACTGCCAGTCGTAGCTGGCCTCGTGGAGGGTCAGCTTGAAGACGCCCCAGGTGGAGCCGTCGTACACCTCGCTGTTGGCGTCGAGGGTCCCCAGGCGCGTAGAGGCTGCCCGCCACCCGTGCCGACCACGAACTCGCGGATGCCGTACGTGGGATCGGCCACGCCGTCTGGCGTCTGCGGCGCGAAGCGCTCGTAGGCAGTGCTCGTGGCCGTTGACGACGACGTCGGCGCCGTACTCGTACAAGGCTCGCCAGATAGCCTCGGCGGCGACCTCGGTGCCGTGGTCGCTGCCGGAGTCGAAGCGCGGGCGATGCCAGTAGGCGACGACGTTCTTCGATCGTGTTCGCGGCCAGGTCGGCGCGGAGCCACTGCTCCTGGGCGGAGCCGGCGCGAGTAGTCGGTCTCGCGTGTTGAGCACGACGGCGTGCCAGTACGGTCCCGAGGTCGTAGCTGTACCAGCCGTTCGGGCGAGCCGGTCGCCGAGGCGCCGAAGTACGGCGAAGTAGCCGGTCGAGCGCGATTCGTCCAGTCGTGGTTGCCGATCGACGGGTTGGTCCGCGCCTTGAAGGCGCCCCAGCGTCGGGTCGTAGCAGTTGGCGAAGTCGGTCGCCGTCCCGTCCGGGTAGGCGTTGTCGCCGGTCGTGAAGACGGTCGCGTCGGGCAGCGCGTTGATGAGGGCCGCGGTCTGCGGCCTGGCGGCCGCCGCACTGGCCGATGTCGCCGGCGCCGACGATGACGGGGTCGCGCAGCCGCGGCCGAGACCGGTGATCGTCACGTCGTCGCTCGGCAGTGAGCACGGAGTCGTTGGCGGTGAGCCGGACGACGTACGTGCCTTCGAGGGAGAACGTGGCGGTCGTGGACGGAGCCGCGGCGTCGGCGAAGGCGACGCTGCCGGGGCCGGTGACCTTCGACCACGACGTGATCAGCGTCGTAGGCTCCGGGCGACCGTCGTCCGACGCCGAGCCGGTGAGGGTTGCGGCAGCACCCGATGCCACCGACTGGTCATCGCCAGCACTGACGATCGGGGCAGCGTTGACGAGCAGCGTCAGCGGCGCCCCGGACACCCAGGCGGTGCCGGTGCCGGTGACCGTGCCGGTGACCGTCGGGGCGACGGAGTCGCCGACGGTGGTGCCGGTGCTCTCGTTGAGGCCCCAGCGGGCGACGAGCCCGGTCGCCGGACGTGAGCTCAGCGTTGATGTCGGCTGCGATCTCGCCTCGCGTGCGGGCGAGGTTCCAGACGCGCGACTTCGTCGAGGACGCCGTCGAAGTGGCCGTTGCGTGCCGCCGGTGGAGTTGAGCATCGTGCCGAGGGCGGCCGGCTGGATGGTGTCCGAGCGCGGGGCGGCATTCGCGGCCAGGGTGCCGTCGAGGTTGCCGTCGAGATAGAGCCTCCAGGTGGTGCCGTCGTAGGTCGCGGCCGCGTGATGCCAGACGTTGTCGGTGACGACCGTCGCGCCCGAGACCGGGTGGTTGAGAACCGGATGCCATGTCCTCGAAGTCGGCCGCCAGCGTGCCGGTCGTGCCGTTGATGCCGAGGATCCAGTTCTCGTCGACGTTGCTGCTGTCGGCCTCGGGCGAGCCGTGGGCGACGAGCGGGATGATGCTCGACGCCGTTGCTGCCGCTCGAGACCGCGGTCCCGGTGCCGTCCCGGCGGAACCAGGTCTCGATCGTGAACGTGCCGAGGTCGAGCTTGGCCGGGTCGCCGAAGCCGACGTAGGCGGTGCCCGATCCGAGGTCGAGGGCGCGGTTGGTGGCGGACGCCGCACGAGGGGTCGCGCTCCGCCTCGACCGACAGGGCGGACTCGTTGCCGCTCGTGTCTACCGCCGTGACGGCGTAGAAGTAGGTCGTGCCGTTGGCACGACCGGTGTCCGTGTACAGCTGGCCTACCAGCAGAGCACCGTTGACCGTCGTTGAAGCCTTCGTGACCCCGGAGGTAGTGCTGCGGTAGACGTTGTAGCCGGCGAGATCGGACTCGCCGTTTGCGGTCCACGCGAGGGCCACCTGCTCGTCGCCGGCGGTCGCTACCAGGCCTGCCGGTACTGCCGGCGGGAATAGGTCGACGACCTCTTCCGGCGTCGCACTTGACTCGTTGGAGAGGCCGGACTCGTTGCCCTGCCGGTCAAGGGCGGTGACCGCGTAGAAGTACTCGATCCCATTGGTGCGGCCGGTATCCGTAAACGAGGTCCCCGACAGCAGCGAGGCGTTGACCTTGATCGATGCCGTGCTGACTCCGCCATCGAGGGAGCGGTAGACGTTGTAGCCGGCGATGTCCGTCGCAAGGCTGGCGGACCAGGTCAGGCCGATCTGGGAATTGCCCGCCGTCGCAGTGAGGCCCACCGGAGCGGGGGGAGCGGTGACGTCAGGGATCGCATTGAAGGGCGAACCTGCACCCCACGTCGAACCGGCACCGATGATCGTGCCGTTGGCGGCAGGGTCGACGGCGTCGTTGACGGTCGTGCCGTTGCCGCCGTCAAGACCCCACCGTGCGACGAGCCCGGTGCCCGCGGTGAGTTCGCGGTTGATGTCCGCGATGATCTCGGCACGCGTCCGGGCACGGTTCCAGATCCGGGCCTCGTCGAGGGCACCGTCGAACCGGCCCTTGGCAGTGCCGGTGGCCGTGATCATCGCGCCCAGACCAGCGCGCTGGATGGTGTCGGAGCGCGGAGCGCAGACGGTGGCGGGAGTGCAAGTGATTGGCAGGGTCGCCTCGAGGTTGCCGTCCAGGTAGAGGCGCCATGTCGTTCCGTCATATGTGGCGGCAGCGTGATGCCAGGCGCCGTCTGCCGGGATCGCCGTGAGACCGGAGACCGGGTGGTTCAGCCCGGTGTTCATGTCCTCGAAATCTGCGCCGAGCACGTTCCCGTTCGTGTTGATGCCGAGGACCCAGTTGGCGTCGTTGCTGTCCCTGTTGTCGGCGTCAGACGACCCGTGGGTCACCAACGGGATGAACGATGTGATGCCGCCGGTCCCGGTGGTGTCGGATGTACCGAGGCCATCCCGGCGGAACCAGGTCTCGATCGTGAACGTGGCGAGGTCGAGCTTGGCCGGGTCGCCGAACGTGACATAGTCGGTGCCGGAGCCGAGGTCGAGAGCCCGGTTCGTGTTGCTGACGGTCCAGGCGAAGGACGCGGCGGCGGTCAGCGTGCCGTCGGACACGGTGACGGTCACGTCGTACGGGCCGGCGGCGGTGTAGCCGATGGAACCCGTGATGTGGCCCGAGGCGCTGTCGATCGCGAGGCCGCCGGGGAGCCCGGTGGCCGCGAAGGACAGGGTGTCGCCGTCGACGTCGGCCGCGCTGACCGCGAGGTCGACGGCGGCGCCCTCGGCGCTGCTCTGATTGCCGGGGCTCGTGATCGTCGGCGCGTCGTTGACCGGTGTGACCGTGATCGTGACGGTGGCGGTGTTCGAGTCGACGGTGCCGTCGTAGGCCGTGAACGTGAAGCTGTCGGTGCCGTTGTAGTTCGGCGGCCGGGGTGTAGGTGAACGCGCCGCCGGCAGCCAGGTCGAGCGTGCCGTGGGCCGGGCCGGTGCCCTTCGCGTACGTGAGCGTGTCGCCCTCGACGTCGGTGCAGGCCAGGGTGCCGCCGATCGCGGTGTCCTCGTTCCCGAGGCTGCCGCTGCTGGCGCAGACCGGCGCGTCGTTGACCGGGGTGACGGTGATCGAGACGGTGGCCGAGCTGCTGAGGAGCCCGTCGCTTGCCGTGAACGTGAAGCTGTCGCGGCCGTTGTAGTTCGCGGCCGGGGTGTAGGTCAGGTCCGGGGCAGTGCCCGAGAGCGTGCCGTGGGACGGCTGGGTCGTGACCGTGTACGTGAGGCCGTCGCCGTCGGGATCGGTACCCGAGAGCGTGATCCCCTTGGCGACGTCCTCGGCCGTGGTGACGGACTGGGCTGAGACGACGGGGGCGTCATTGACCGGCGTGACGGTGATCGAGACGGTCGCCGTGTTCGAGTCGAGCGAGGCCGTCGCTGGCGTTGAACGTGAAGCTGTCGTCGCCGTTGCAGTCGGCGTCGGGGTGTAGGTGTAGGTGCCGGCGCCGACGCCGGTCGACGGTGCCGTGCGAGGGCCGGCGGCGATCGCGATAGGTCGAGCGCGTCGCCGTCGGATCGGAGCCGGTGAGGGTGACCGCCGTGGCGGCGTCCTCGGCCGTGCTGACGGACTGGGCGTCGGCGCTGGGGGCCCGGTTCGTGTTGCTGACGGTCCAGGCGAAGGACGCGGCGGCGGTCAGCGTGCCGTCGGACACGGTGACGGTCACGTCGTACGGGCCGGCGGCGGTGTAGCCGATGGATCCCGTGATGTGGCCCGAGGCGCTGTCGATCGCGAGGCCGCCGGGGAGCCCGGTGGCCGCGAAGGACAGGGTGTCGCCGTCGACGTCGGCCGCGCTGACCGCGAGGTCGACGGCGGCGCCCTCGGCGCTGCTCTGATTGCCGGGGCTCGTGATCGTCGGCGCGTCGTTGACCGCTGTGACCGTGATCGTGACGGTGGCGGTGTTCGAGTCGACGGTGCCGTCGTTGGCGGTGAACGTGAAGCTGTCGGTGCCGTTGTAGTTGGCGGCCGGGGTGTAGGTGAACGCGCCGCCGGCAGCCAGGTCGAGCGTGCCGTGGGCCGGGCCGGTGCCCATCGCGTACGTGAGCGTGTCGCCCTCGACGTCGGTGCAGGCCAGGGTGCCGCCGATCGCGGTGTCCTCGTTCGCCGATGCTGCCGCTGCTGGCGCACACCGGCGCGTCGTTGACCGGCGTGACCGTGATCGAGACGGTGGCCGAGCTGCCGAGTCGAGCTGCCGTCGCTTGCCGTGAACGTGAAGCTGTCGGCGCCGTTGTAGTTCGCGGCCGGGGTGTAGGTCAGGTCCGGGGCAGTGCCCGAGAGGCATGCCGTGCGACGGTCGGCTGACGACCACGTACGTCGAGATCGTCGCCATCGGGATCGACCCGTCGAGCGTGAACGCCAGTGCGACGTCCTCGGCCGTGGTGACGACTGATCCGTCGCGACGGGGCCCTGGTTCGTGTCACTGACGGTGATCGTGACCATTTCACACACGAGGTCGGCAACACCATCTGACACGCAGACACTCACGTCGCTCGAGACATCGCCGAAATCCGGCGCAATCCGCAACTTGCTGTCGACGATTGATGCGTACGCCGCACCCGTTGCCGAGATCAGCAGCGACTGAGCGGGAATGTCCGCGTCGGTCGCCGCCAAGGGGTAGTCGACACTCGCACCTTCAGGCACGGTCTTGTTGCCGATGCTGGCAAGCACGGGGGCAATGTTGACCTCGGTGACCGTGACGGTGACGGTCTCGGTGTCGAGGACCGTCGTGCCCGCGCCGAGCGGCCCGTCACCGACCACGACGTCAAAGGTGTGCGTCCCTGGGCCATGGGCCTCGGTCGGGGTCCAGGCGAAGGCACCGGTCTCAGCGTCGATCGTGGCACCTGCCGGTTCGCCAGCCAGCCCGAACACGAGCGTGGATGAGTCAAGGTCTGTCGCAGCAGCCGTGAACGTGAGTTTGCTCAGCTCGGCGACGGACTTGTTCCCGATGGTGCCGAGCACCGGCGCGTCGTTCACCGCGGTGACGGTGATGCTCCACGTGGCGGGAGCCGAGATCTTGTCCCCATCGCTGGCCGTGAAGGTGAAGCTGTCGGGGCCGTTGTAGTTCAGGGCGGGGGTGTAGGTGAACGCGCCGCCGGCAGCCAGGTCGAGCGTGCCGTGGGCCGGGCCGGTGCCCTTCGCGTACGTGAGCGTGTCGCCCTCGACGTCGGTGCAGCTGACGGTGCCGCTGACCGCGGTGTCCTCGTCGGTCGTGATCGCATCGCTGGCGCACACCGGGGCGTCATTGACCGCATCGACGGTGATCGAGACGGTGGCCTCGGACGAGGTCGAACCCGCGTCGCTGGCGTTGAACGTGAAGCTGTCGTCGCCGTTCCAGTCCGCGTCGGGGGTGTAGGTGTAGGTGCCGGCGCCGACGAGGTCGACGGTGCCGTGCGAGGGGCCGGCGGCGATCGCGAAGACGAGCGCGTCGCCGTCAGGATCGGAGCCGGTGAGGGTGACCGCAGTGGCGGCGTCCTCGGCCGTGCTGACGGACTGGGGGTCGGCGCTGGGGGCCCGGTTCGTGTTGCTGACGGTCCAGGCGAAGGACGCGGCGGCGGTCAGCGTGCCGTCGGACACGGTGACGGTCACGTCGTACGGGCCGGCGGCGGTGTAGCCGATGGAACCCGTGATGTGGCCCGAGGCGCTGTCGATCGCGAGGCCGCCGGGGAGCCCGGTGGCCGCGAAGGACAGGGTGTCGCCGTCGACGTCGGCCGCGCTGACCGCGAGGTCGACGGCGGCGCCCTCGGCGCTGCTCTGATTGCCGGGGCTCGTGATCGTCGGCGCGTCGTTGACCGGTGTGACCGTGATCGTGACGGTGGCGGTGTTCGAGTCGACGGTGCCGTCGTTGGCCGTGAACGTGAAGCTGTCGGTGCCGTTGTAGTTGGCGGCCGGGGTGTAGGTCAGGTCCGGCGGCGGTGCCCGTGAGGGAGCCGTGGGATGGGCCGGTGACGACGCTGTACGTGAGGGGGTTGTTGTCGGCGTCGGACGCGGTCAGGGTGATCGACTTCGCCATGTCCTCGGGCGTGGTGACGGACTGGGGAGACGCGACGGGCGCCTGGTTGAACACGATGTCGAACGGAGCGCCCGCGACCCAGCTGGACCCGGTGCCCGTGACCGTGCCGTTGGCGGCCACAGCGATGGAATCACCGACGCCCGTCCCGGTCCCTTCCCCCATGCCCCAGCGGGCGATGAGCCCTGAGCCGGACGTGAGCTGCTGGTTGATGCCGTCCTGGATCTCGGATGCGGAGAGGGCACGGTTCCAGATCCGGGCCTCATCGAGTACACCAGCGAAGTGGCCGGCTGCCACGCCGGTCGAGTTGAGGGCGATGCCGAGACCGGCCTCCTGGATGCTGTCGGATCGGGGCGGCCTCGCAACGGCCAGCGTCAGCGTTCCGTCGAGCTTGCCGTCCAGGTAGAGGTTCCATGTCTGGCCGTCGTACGTGGCGGCAGCGTGGTGCCACACATTGCTGGTGACCGTGGTAGCGCCGAGCACGGCGTGGTTCTGCCCGAGGGTCCCGCCAGTGCTCGGGCCCTCCTCGAAGTCCGCGGCCAGCTTGCCCGACGAGCTGATCCCGAGGAAGTAGTTCATGTCGACATTCGAGCCGTCGTCCTCACCCCGGCCCTTGGTGACGAGCGGGATGGCGCCGAGCAGGCCGCCACCGTTCGCAGCAGATGTGTCGACCCCGGTCCCGGTGCCGGTGCGCTTGAACCATGTCTCGAGCGTGAACGTGCCGAGGCGAAGCTTCGTCGGGTTGTTCAGGTCGACGCCGGCCGGGCCGGAGCCGAGGTCAAGGGCGTATGCCCCCATCGGCGTTCCGCCCGGAGCACCCGTGCACGCTGCCATACCCGGAGTCGGTGAACGTGCTGCCGGCGACCGGGAGGAACTTCCAGTCGTAGCCGGGTCGTGCAGCGTGAGCTTGAACACGCCGAAGGTCGTCGCGTTGCGGACCTCGCTCGTGCCGAGGACCGTGCTGAAGCCATGGTGACTCTCGCCGCCGATGCCGACCGTGAACACGCGGATCCCGTAGGGCGGGTCGGCGACCGGCTGCGAGGCGGTGGTCGCCCCCGACTTGATCGGGGCGATCCGCTCGTAGATGTGGTCATGACCGTCGAGCAGGATGTCGACGCCGGCTGCGTACAGGTCGTCCCACAACGGCTGGAGATCCTGGTGGTTCGTGCTCCCGGAGCTGTAGCGCGGCTTGTGCCCGAGCGCGATGACGTTCTTCGTGCTGTTCGCGGCGAGGTCGGCCTTCAGCCACAGCTCCTGCGGCGAGCCGGCGCCGCAGCCGCCACACCAGGACGCACTCGGTGTCGAGGTTGACGACGTGCCAGTTGCTGTCGATGTCGTAGCTGTAGTAGCTCTTGCCGTTCGAGTCGGTCGCGTTCGCGCCGAAGTAGGCGAAGTAGGGATCGAGGTTGTTCCTGGCGCTGCGTGCCCCAGTCGTGGTTGCCGGGGACCGGGCGCGTGCGGGGACTTGACTGACGGGCCGCCCCAGGCGTGGGCCGTAGCAGTTCGTGTATGTCGGCGCGGTCCCGTCGGAGTAGACGTTGTCGCCGGCTGGTCCAGACGGTGCCGTCGATGCCCCCGACGATGTGCCGGCCGTGGCGTCGTCCTGGGTGACGTGCGCAGTCGGCGATGTCGCCCGCGCCGACGAACACCGGATCGGCGCCCGCGGCGGTGCGGAAGGTCCAGGTCGGGCCGGTCGTGGTCGGCGTGCCGTCGCTGACGGTGGCGTACCACTCGAACTTCTGGCCGGCGCCGAGGCTCGCCCACGTCGTCGTCCCGTCGTCGCCCGAGGCGACGCCCGTGTTCTGGGCGATCTGGGCGAAGATGCCGCTCGCGAACGGGCGACCGAAGAACGTGACCGTCAGCGGGTCGGCATCGGCGTCCGACACGCCGATGCTCAGTGTCGGCGCGGTGCCGACACCGGTGGCGCCATCGGCCGGTGCGACGAGGGCCGGAGCGTTGGGAGCGGTGTTTGTGGCGTTCGGCACCCCGCTCGCCTCGCTGGAGGCAGCAGACCGGTTGTTGGAGCGGTCGACGGCGACGAGGGCGTAGGAGTACGTCGTGCCGTTGACGAGGCCGGTGTCGGTGAACGTCGTCGTCCGCAGGAGGTCGGCGCCGTTGACGGGCGTGCCCGTCGTGGCAACCGGCGTGGTCGTGCTCCGGTACAGGTCGTAGCCGGCAAGGTCAGCCTCGGCATTCGCGGTCCAGGTCAGGGCGATCGAACCGGCGGCCGCAGTGGCGGCGAGGTTCGCCGGCTTGGCCGGCGGGGTCGTGTCGGCCGGGAAGGTGTAGCCGGTGGTCCAGGTGGGGGTCCCGACGAGGCTGCCGTTGGGCGTACCCGCCGAGTTTGTGGCAGTCGAGCCGGAGCCCTCGTCGAGCCCCCAGCGCCCCACAAGGTTGGCCTGGGCACCCGTGATCTCGGTGTTCTTGGCGGCGCGGATGTCGGCCCCCGTCCGGGCGACGTTCCAGATGCGTACCTCGTCGATGGTGCCGGCGAAGTAGCCACCCGGAACCGCTGTGATGCTTCCGTTGTTGTAGTTCAGGCTGGTGCCGATCGCGGTGACAACAGCCGCCGCGTTGTTGGCGGGCTGACCCGCGGTTGCGGTTCCGTCGAGGACGCCGTCGAGGTAGAGCTTCCAGGTGTTCCCGTCATAGGTGGCCGCGGCGTGG